>NZ_JAGSPI010000018.1 GCF_020381325.1 Providencia vermicola | reverse complement strand
TTGTCTGGCGGCAATAGCGCGGTGGTCCCACCTGACCCCATGCCGAACTCAGCAGTGAAACGCCGTAGCGCCGATGGTAGTGTGGGGTCTCCCCATGTGAGAGTAGGGAACTGCCAGACATTAAATTTTAAGGTTGTGTCAGTACTAACTGACCGCACCATATTGCTGATATGGCTCAGTTGGTAGAGCACACCCTTGGTAAGGGTGAGGTCCCCAGTTCGAATCTGGGTATCAGCACCATATAATCGGCATTTAAAAAGAATTTACCTAGCGGCAATAGCGCGGTGGTCCCACCTGACCCCATGCCGAACTCAGTAGTGAAACGCCGTAGCGCCGATGGTAGTGTGGGGTCTCCCCATGTGAGAGTAGGGAACTGCTAGGTTTTAAATATAAAAAGCCACCCAATGGGTGGCTTTTTGCTTTCTGACGCTTACGAAAAGTCAGTAAATTATTCCTTAATGACCCCGAAATTATCTTATTTTATTATTCTTGCTACCCACGATTAAGTCTGGCTGATAGACTTACTTCATTATTGTTATATTTTTCCTGAAGGTAGTAATGAATCCAACTTCTGAACTCAAACCATTCAACAGCTTTGGTATTGATGCAAAAGCATTATCAGTTTTTATAGCAGAGAATAAACAATCACTCCATCAACAATGGCTGAAAGCGAAAAATGATAATTTACCCGTATTGCTGCTTGGTGGGGGGAGTAATGTTTTATTTGTAGAGGACTTTGATGGTGTCGTTATCATTAATCAGCTAAAAGGTATTGAAATTACAGAGTCTGATGATTATTGGTATGTGCATGTTCAGGCAGGTGAAAATTGGCATCTATTATTGGAAAAATTACTACAAAAAGGCATCCACGGTGCGGAGAATCTTGCTTTAATCCCTGGATGTGCGGGATCCGCGCCAATTCAAAATATCGGTGCTTATGGTGTTGAACTGAAAGATATATGTAATTATGTGGACATTCTGTCACTCGAGACAAATCAAGAAACACGTATTGCAGCGAGTGAGTGCCAATTTGGTTACCGTGATAGTATTTTTAAACATGAGTACCAACAGGGTTATGTAATTGTTAGCGTTGGGCTGAAATTCGCAAAAAAATGGCAGCCTAAACTTACCTATGGTGACTTAACACAGTTTAATCCCGAAACAGTAACACCTAAGCAAGTCTTTGATGCAGTGTGCCAGACTCGCAGAAGTAAATTGCCTGACCCTACAGTGACTGGCAATGCTGGCAGTTTCTTTAAAAATCCTGTGATTTCAGCTGAAAAAGCAGCAAAAATTAAGCAAGAAAACCCAAATTGCCCTCAATATATCCAAGCCGATGGTAGCGTGAAATTAGCAGCTGGTTGGCTTATTGACCAGTGTGGTTTGAAAGGGCATGAAATAGGGGGAGCGGCAGTTCACACTCAGCAGGCGCTTGTTTTAATAAATAAACATGAAGCGACAGGGAGTGATGTTGTTAACCTAGCGAAATACGTTAGCCAAAGCGTTGCAAAGCGTTTTGATATCATTTTAGAACCAGAAGTTCGGTTTATTGGTCGTCAAGGTGAGGTTAACGCAATGGATTATATTCAATGAAAGAGACATCAATCCCTTTACAGCTGATAGATATTTTATCGGATGCTCAAATACACTCGGGCGAACAACTCGGCGACAAGCTTGGCATGAGCCGAGCTGCGATTAATAAACATATTAAAACATTACGTTCATGGGGTTTGAACATTGAAACGGTGACCAGTAAGGGGTATAAGCTGCCTTACCAAATAAATTTACTGAATAAAGACAGCATCAAACAATACGTTAATGGCGTCAATATCATTGTAGAACCTGTTATTGATTCTACGAATCAGTATATGCTTGAACGTATTCCAAGTTTAACATCGGGAGATACTTGCCTTGCAGAGTACCAGAGTGCAGGTCGAGGCCGAAGAGGCCGCCAATGGATTTCTCCCTTTGGCTGCAACTTGTATTTATCTATGTATTGGAAGTTAGATCAAGGCCCTGCGGCTGCGGTTGGTTTGAGCCTTGTTGTTGGAATAGTGATTGCGGAAACTTTAAATAAAATAAGTAAAGAAAAAGTAAAGGTAAAATGGCCAAATGATCTGTATATGAATGATAAAAAACTTGCCGGTATTTTAGTTGAATTAACGGGTAAAACAGGTGACGCGGCTCATATTATTATTGGTATTGGCATTAATATTGGTATGAATAAAACGAATGTCGAAAATACGAATACAATAACGCAAGAGTGGGCATCTTTGAGAGATGAAGTTGAAGATATAGAACGAAATGAATTATCGGCTAATATTATCCAAGCATTAAAAGACTCATTGATTCTATTTGAAAAAGAAGGATTAAAACCGTTTTTGGATAGATGGTTTAAACTTGATAACTTTTTAAATAGAAAGGTTAAGCTGCTGATTGGTAATGATATTATTTCTGGAGTAGAGCGTGGAATTAATGAGCAAGGTGCATTGTTATTACAAAAAGATAATGGCGATATAATTCCTTATATTGGCGGCGAAATATCATTGCGGCCAAACGAGTAATATATAATTGGCCGAAAAATTTCGGCCAATATAGATTTTATTTTCTTAGTCTGACATTTTGAATTGAATGGTTTTCACCTTTTGTCATTATTAAGCTTGCCCGCTCTTTGGTAGGTAAAATATTCTCTTCGAGATTTAGCCCATTAATTTCATCCCAAATAGAACCTGCAATATTTACCGCTTCTTCTTCACTTAATTTAGAATAACTATGAAAGTATGAATCTGGGTCGGAGAATGCGCCTTGCCTAAACTTAAGAAAACGACCGATGTACCATTGTTTTAATAAAGCAGGAGCTGCATCAACATAAATTGAGAAATCAACAAAGTCAGAGACAAATACATGGTGTGGATCTTGTGGGTAGTCCATATCACTTTGTAATACATTGAGCCCTTCCAAAATTAAAATATCAGGCTGATCAATAACTTGCTCTTGGTCAGGCACAATGTCGTAGGTTAGATGGGAATAGACTGGGGCACGGACATTTCGCGCGCCTGATTTAATTTGAGAAACAAAGTTAACTAGTTTTCGCATGTCATAAGACTGTGGAAAACCTTTTTTCTTCATAATATTCCGATCTTTTAATACTTGGTTCGGATGAAGAAAGCCATCAGTCGTAATTAAATCAACTTTACGGTGCTCAGGCCAGCGAGTTAATAGTGCTTGTAATAAACGTGCTGTTGTACTTTTACCTACAGCAACGCTACCAGCGATACCGATGATATAAGGCACTTTTGCTTCATTAGTTCCTAAAAACTGCTCTAGGACAGCCTGACGACGTAAGTTAGAACTAATATAAAAATTCAATAAGCGCGATAAAGGTAGATAAATTTCAATAACATCTTCCATTGAAAGCTCTTCGTTAATCCCTTTTAACTCGAGAAGCTCACTGGATGTTAATGTCAAAGGGACGGAATCACGGAGTGTTGCCCAATGTTCTCTATCAAATTCTAAATATGGCGTAGTAATAAAATTTTCGTTCTTTTTCATAAACCAACATCTGCCTATTTTGTGCAGGTTGGACAGGTTGCCTAAACACCCGTATCCAAAAAATTTGCTAGCATCATAGCGAGTGATGGGGGGGAGGCGTAGGTTTTTTTATAATATTTGTGAATTTTTTTTGAATTACACAAAAAAAATAAGTGTGATCGCTTGAAAAATAACCGATTAATCAGAGCCCTAAAACTGTGATAGGGGCTAAATAATAACATTTAAAATGTTTTGATTCGATTATCGGGCTTTACGGACTAAATAATAATGGATTATAGTTAACAGCTGTTGTTGATGTTTTAATCTCAAAGCAGTTAAAAAATCAACAAAAACACAAAAAGCGAACAAAATGTAAGCAAACGAACAAAAAATTAAATTTTTTTGTTGCAACATGCGCTCACTCTTCCTAGAATGCGCAGCACTTGATGCCGGCATAGCTCAGTTGGTAGAGCAACTGACTTGTAATCAGTAGGTCCCGAGTTCGACTCTTGGTGCCGGCACCATTAAAAATTTGGATAGGTGGGATACCCAAGCGGCCAAAGGGAGCAGACTGTAAATCTGCCGTCACAGACTTCGAAGGTTCGAATCCTTCTCCCACCACCATCTCCAAGAAGATTTCTTTATAGAAACTTCAAGGAACAGTTTAACAGCTGATAACTCAGGTAGCCGAGTTCATTGCGGGCATCGTATAATGGCTATTACCTCAGCCTTCCAAGCTGATGATGCGGGTTCGATTCCCGCTGCCCGCTCCAAGATGTGCTGATATGGCTCAGTTGGTAGAGCACACCCTTGGTAAGGGTGAGGTCGGCAGTTCGAATCTGCCTATCAGCACCACTTCCCTTATGTTCTCAATTATCTCCCTGATTTGTCTCCTGAAAAAAACAAGCGAAATAATTTCTTGCTTGGTTGATGTGGTTTAACCACCGATTCCGTGTCTTAGAGGGACAATCTAATGTCTAAAGAAAAATTTGAACGTTCAAAACCGCACGTTAACGTTGGTACTATCGGCCACGTTGACCACGGTAAAACTACTCTGACAGCAGCTATCACTACTGTTCTGGCTAAAACTTACGGCGGTTCTGCTCGTGCATTCGACCAAATCGATAACGCACCTGAAGAAAAAGCGCGTGGTATCACCATCTCTACTTCTCACGTAGAGTACGATACTCCAACTCGCCACTACGCACACG
>NZ_JAGSPI010000017.1 GCF_020381325.1 Providencia vermicola | reverse complement strand
ATTACGTTTTTCTTTTAGAAAGTCAAGTGTTTATTTTCAACTTTTTCTTTCTTCACCTCCGTTATCACTGGGTTTCCCCTTTTCGCCGAAGCGGTTTATCGTGACAACGGATGCGCATTATAGGGAGGTAGCAGAATTACACAACCTTTTTTTTAAAAAAAAACACTGTTTGAGGATAAAATCACCACCTTGCCTTTTTTAGCCTCACAATGGTTATAAAAAGAGCAGTTCTGTACCTATAATTCTTACTTTGGCTTACTTATTTAGTACATTAACTCATAATAAGTTAACAAGTTACTTATCATTCTCTCTTTTTCATTTTTATGGCTATTGATATGAATAAACCTTTACGATCTTACTTGGGCATCTATCCTTCACTTGAACCACGAGTTTTTATCGATCCATCTTCAGTGGTTATTGGCGATGTACGATTAGCTAAGGATGTCAGTATTTGGCCTCTTTCCGTTTTACGTGGAGATGTTAACTATATTGCTATTGGCGCTCGTACGAATATTCAAGATGGCTCCGTATTACATGTGACACACAAATCCGCCAGCAATCCAGAGGGAAATCCACTAATCATTGGTGAAGATGTCACTGTTGGACACAAAGTTATGCTTCATGGTTGCACTATTGGTAATCGAGTATTAGTCGGAATGGGCTCAATCATAATTGATGGGGCTATCATAGAAGATGATGTCGTGATTGGTGCGAACAGTCTAGTTACCCAAGGTAAGCGTTTGGAATCTGGCTATTTGTATACGGGCAGCCCAGCAAAAGCCATCAGGAAACTGACTGATGCTGAACTCGCGCATTTACGTTATTCCGCCAATAATTATGTTGAATGGAAAAATAACTATTTATCTTCTGATAATACGTAAATTCCATTTTCATCATCGAAGCCTTGTGCGATCAAGGCTTCAAACTCTTCTTCTATATCCCATCGATTTTGTTGAAAAAGTACTAATGCCGTTTCTTGTTCACCATATCGTTGAAGTAAAAGAGCTTGTGAAATAGTGCATTCCGCAAGTAGGCCGCTAATTAACACGGGGAAACGTACCACCTCAGATGATTCATCCCATTCTTCCCTATCGGGGAACTGGATCAATTGATTCACCTTTTAATTCCTTATATAAAGCAGATAAAACAGGTGTAATTTCTGGTTGAACACCATGCCATAATTTGAACGAAAATGCGGCTTGCCCAACTAACATCCCAAGCCCATCAGCAATTTTTGTCACCTGATGTTGACGCGCAAACTCAAGGAAAGGTGTTAATGTCGCTTGATAAAACATGTCATAACAAGCAACTTTCTTTGTAAAAACAATTGGATTAATCGCAGGGATCTCTCCACTAACGCCTGATGACGTCGCATTTATAACCAGATCAAAATCTGCTGAGCAAACCTGTTCAAGCGCCTTTCCTCGAATCTTGCCTAATGAGGAGAACTCATTCACTAACGTTTCTACTTTAGAAAGAGTTCTATTTGTCAGTGTGATATCACAACCAAACTCTAAAAGAGGTAATAACGCACCTCGTGTTGCTCCACCAGCACCGATGATGAGTACTCGACTATTTGACTGCACAAATTCTAAACGTTGTAAGTCTAACAGTAACCCCATCCCATCTGTGTTATCACCAAGCAGTCGGTTATCATCAAGCTTCATCACCGTATTGACCGCACCACAAATTTGAGCACGCTCAGTCAACTCAGAAACAACTAAAAAAGCCCGCTCCTTAAATGGCAATGTGATGTTTGCCCCTTTTCCACCTTGTGAAAAAAAAACGCCCAAACTTTCTTCAAAGTTTTCTATCGGTGCTAAAATTTTTTCATACTCAAGCGCAATCCCCGTTTGTTCTGCAAACATCTTATGTATAAACGGTGATTTACTGTGCTGAATCGGATTTCCAAAGACTGCAAACATTTTCATTAATATTATCCTTTACGATACAATTCGCCTGTCTTGGCATCCCTGATTTCAGATGGGTTCTGGCGGCCACCAACATTTCCATCAAGCACAGGCACTCTGTCATTAAACTGTGCAATAACCTCTTCAGTGGTTCTACATGGCTCAAACCCGCTTAAATTGGCACTTGTTGATACCAATGGCTTACCATAATGACGACAAAGTTTTTTGACAAGTGCATGGTCGGTAACTCTCACGGCTAGTGTATCAAACCGCCCTGTTAACCATTTAGGTGTTGTTGTTTTAGCTGGAATAACCCATGTCACAGGCCCTGGCCATGTTGCGAACATCGCTTGTTTTTGTTCTTCCGTTAATTGTGCATCATCGATGTAATCTTTTAATTGCTCATAAGTATCAGCAATGAGAATTAATCCTTTTTCCCAAGGGCGCTGTTTAAGGTCTAAAAGCTGATGAACTGCCGTCTCGCTGTCAGGGTCACAACCTAAACCAAAAACAGCTTCAGTTGGATAGGCGATCACTTTTTCTTGTTTTAACGAAACAATAATACTTTCAATTGCAGGTGTAGATTCATTTGACATAGTTTTAACTCATTATTCTTCTTGTTGCTTACCGCAGCGTTTGCTGGCACAAAATAATCTTACTCCCTGTCCCCCCCTTTTTTCCATCAATAATGGATATTCACAAAACATGCATTTGCCAACTGTAGGCTTATTATTAAGAATAAACTGACAGTTAGGGTAGTTATCGCAGGCATAAAAAGTTTTTCCAAAACGGGATTTTCTTTGGAGTAAATTGCCTTTTTGGCATTGTGGGCAAGGAACTTTTGTTTCATCTGGTTTATCTATGAGCTCAATATGCTCACATTCAGGGTAATGACTACAACCAATGAACATACCAAACCGACCTTGTTTCAATACTAGGTCATGCCCACACTGAGGACAAAGCTGCCCATCTAAAACCTTGATAATATGACTTTCAATACTTGCCCTCAATGGGCGCATATAGTGACATTCTGGATAACTAGAGCATCCAAGAAAAGGCCCATGGCTACTATTACGGATCACCAGCAAAGAATTACACTCTGGGCAATATTCGTTCTTATCTGTATCAAAAGGCAATTGTTTCGACATTTTTTTCTCTTACTTTTAATCAATCAATTAACTTAGTCTGATATATCCACCAGAGCAGGAGCGAATCACACCATTAATTTCCATTTCTGTTAATATTGAAACAACTTGAGTAATCGGCATCTGAACTTGAGTCGCGATAGTATCCACTGGTGTAACTTGGAAACCCACCACATCAAAAATTTTATTTTCAACCAAACTAAGCTTGGGAAACGTGTCATTGTTCTTATAAGCATCGATGGAAAGCTCAGATTGGACCCAATTTAGCCCATCCCTTAAATGCTGTAAAATATCCTCAGCATCCACTAATAAATAAGCACCTTGTTGCAATAACCAGAGGTTACCACCAAATGCAGGATTGCCAAGAGGCGCAGGAAGCGTAAAAAGGTCACGATTTTGCTCAATAGCATAACGCGCTGTAATTAAGGAGCCACTTTTCATACCCGCTTCTATGACGACTACCATTTTACTTAACCCGCTAATAATTCGATTTCGTCTTGGAAACTGTTTGGGTAATGGTGGAGTGTCTGGCCAGTATTCCGATACAAGAGCCCCATTTTCTTTTATTTGTTCAGCAAGTGCGTCATGTTGTTTCGGATAAATATTTTCCAAGCCACTACCCAAAACGGCAATAGTCACGCCATTGTTATCAAGTGCAGCCTTATGGCTTATCCCATCAATGCCTAACGCAAGTCCACTGGTAATCGCCGCCCCATATTGAACAAAATCCTTAACAAACTCTATCGACCACTTTCTACCATACTCACTCGCTTGCCGACTTCCAACTAAAGCGATTTGTTGCGTTGCAAGTATTTCTTTTCTTCCAACCACAAAAAGCAAAAGTGGCGGGTGATGGATCTGTTTTAATAAAAAAGGATAAAGAGGGTCTATAAAAGTAATCATTTGATTACTTTTATCCATTAACCATTGTTGTACTTTTTCCAATCGGTGCTTTGGCACATTAAGGAATTGCAGCCTCTGTATTTCGTTTAAGCCACAGTGTTGCAAAGCCCTATTACTGATTTTACTAAGTTGTTTAAGCTCATTAATAATGCCTACTGCATGAATGGGTAATAACCGACTTACCAGAGACATTCTTAACCATATTTCTTGGAGGTTCATTTCGTCATCCTGACTGATTAGTAGATATGTTCCTCAGTGAACAAATCATAACCAATACTGTCAATATGCCCGAGAAATGTCTAGAATAAGCATTAATTCCCATTCACTTTTTGGAAACCGCTCGAAAAATTTATGTCAGTCTTAAACGTATTACATTATCCAGACGAGCGCTTACGCACAATTGCTAAGCCAGTCGAAAAAGTTGATGCACAAATTCAACGCATTGTAGATGATATGTTCGATACCATGTACGAGGAAGAAGGTATTGGGCTCGCTGCTACGCAAGTAGATATCCACCAGCGGATCATTGTTATTGATGTGTCTGAAACACGTGACCAACGTTTAGTGATTATCAATCCTGAATTATTAGATAAATCAGGTGAAACGGGTATCGAAGAAGGATGTCTTTCTATTCCTGAGCAGCAAGGTTTTGTTCCTCGAGCAGAGCAAGTCAAAATCCGTGCATTAGATTATAATGGCGAGCTTTTTGAACTCGAAGCTGACGGTTTATTGGCTATTTGTATCCAACATGAAATGGATCACCTTGTTGGTAAGCTGTTTGTTGATTACTTATCGCCATTAAAGCGCCAACGTATTCGCCAGAAAGTTGAAAAGCTCGATAGGCTTAGAGCAAAAGAGGCAAAAAATAGCTAGTTTAGTGAATAAAAACAGGGAAATTAACGTGTCAGAACCATTGAAAATTATCTTTGCAGGAACGCCTGATTTTGCAGCAAAACATTTAGCTGCTCTTCTTGAAACCCAGCACCAAATCGTTGGCGTTCTTACTCGCCATGATAAACCGGCAGGTAGAGGCAAAAAACTAACGCCGAGCCCTGTAAAAGTTTTAGCGCAGGAACATGACATCCCTGTTTTTCAACCCGTATCTCTAAGAGACGCTGAAAATCAACAGTGGCTCAAAGACAAAAACGCAGATCTCATGATCGTTGTCGCATATGGTTTGATTTTACCTCAAGCTGTTTTAGACATTCCTCGCTTAGGCTGTTTGAATGTACATGGTTCCTTATTGCCTCGTTGGCGTGGAGCAGCACCAATTCAGCGTTCAATTTGGGCTGGGGACGCTGAAACAGGGGTGACAATTATGCAGATGGATGCAGGATTAGATACTGGCGACATGCTGTACAAAGCCGTTTGCCCCATCACACCGAACGATACCAGTGCAACCCTATATGAAAAACTGGCTATCACTGGGCCAGAAGCTTTAATTCATACGGTTAATATGTTATCTACGGGCCAATGTACACCAGAAAAGCAAAATGATGCTCTTGCCAATTACGCAGAAAAACTCTCTAAAGAAGAAGCTCGTATTGATTGGCAACAAGATGCGACTCATATTGAACGTTGTATCCGTGCATTTAACCCATGGCCGATGAGCTATTTTATGGTTCAGGAACAACTAATTAAGGTTTGGCAAGCTGAAGTGATTGAAGATTTACAGGGTAAGCAACCTGGAACAATCATTCGTGCGGATAAAAATGGGATATGCATTGCCACGGGGAATGGCGCATTAAATATCATCCAATTACAACCACCTGGCAAAAAAGCCATGAGTGCGCAGGACATACTAAACTCCCGCCGTGAATGGTTTACCCCAGAGCAAATTCTCGATTAACGAATCTGTAAACTGCCTGAAATATCAGGCAGTTTTATTTTAGTAACTAAAAGACCCATCTTCACTTATGAAAAACACATACAATTTGCGTAGTCTCGCTGCGACTGCAATTAACCAAGTTATCGATAATGGGCAATCATTAAGTACTGTTTTGCCTGATTTACAGCGTAATATCAACGATAAAGATAGAGCATTATTACAAGAGATTTGCTTTGGTGTTCTACGTTATTTACCTAAGCTTGAATGGTTTATTAGCCAATTAATGGAAAAACCGCTCACGGGTAAACAGAGAACCTTGCACTATCTAATTATGGTTGGTATCTATCAGCTACTCTACACTCGTATACCAGCCCATGCAGCATTAGCTGAAACCGTAAATGGTGCCGTCGCACTCAAACGACCTCAACTAAAAGGCTTAATCAATGGTGTATTACGTTCTTTTCAACGCCAACAGGTTCAATTAGAAGAACGGATCGCGAATAACAATAGCCAATACCTTCACCCAAGTTGGTTACTCAAGCGTTTACAAATTGCTTATCCTAATGATTGGCAAACTATTGTTGAAGCAAATAATCAGCGCCCGCCTATGTGGCTAAGAACCAACTCCCAACATCATACAGCTGAGCAATATCTTAGTCTGTTAGAACAAGCAGGAATAGCGGCGCACTTGCACCCAACTCATCCTAGTGCTATCCGCTTAGAGGAACCTACCGCAGTTACAAAATTACCAGGCTTCGATGAGGGTTGGTCAACAGTACAAGATGTTTCTGCTCAAGGCTGTGCAGAACGACTTGAACCACAAAATGGTGACAATATTTTAGATTTATGTGCGGCACCAGGTGGCAAAACAACACATATTTTAGAGCTCGCACCAAAAGCTAATGTACTTGCAGTTGATATTGATGAAACCCGTCTAAAACGAGTAAAAGAGAATTTAATTCGTCTTAAGCAACACGCTACTGTCGTGCAAGGAGACGGTACACAGCCCGAAAAATGGGCTGATGGGCAGCAATTTGATCGGATTTTACTTGATGCACCTTGTTCGGCAACTGGGGTTATCCGTCGTCACCCTGACATAAAATGGCTACGTCGTGACTCCGATATCAATGAACTGGCAGAATTACAGGCTAAAATCTTAGAGGCTGTTTGGCCTTATCTAAAAACAGGTGGTACTTTATTGTATGCGACCTGTTCTGTCATGCCTGAAGAAAACTGTCAGCAAATACAACGGTTCCTTACTAAACATTCCGATGCACATCTAAATGATGGAACAGAGGCAGGACTGCAAATATTGCCAAGTGCCGAAGGTGGTGATGGCTTCTTTTATGCACGTATAATAAAACAAGCACAATAATAAGTCATGAGTTACCTAATATAGGAATATGCAATGAAAATCATTATTCTAGGCGCTGGGCAAGTCGGTGGCACACTTGCTGAAAATTTAGTTGATGAGAACAATGATATTACAGTCGTTGATACCGATGGCGATCGTCTGCGCCAGCTGCAAGATCAATTCGATCTACGTGTTGTCAATGGTCATGGCTCCCATCCACGCGTACTTCGTGACGCAGGAGCTGAAGATGCTGATATGTTAGTCGCGGTCACTAACTCTGACGAAACAAATATGATTGCTTGCCAAATTGCATATAGCCTATTTAATACGCCGAATAAAATTGCACGGATCAGAGCCACCGAATATATCCGTGAGGCAGATAAGCTTTTTCTTCCAGAGCAGATCCCTATTGACTACCTGATATCACCTGAGCAATTGGTTATCGACTATATCTATAAACTGATTCAATATCCTGGTGCTCTTCAGGTTGTTAATTTTGCGGAAGGGAAAGTCAGTATTGTTGCTGTAAAAGCTTACTATGGTGGTTCACTGGTAGGGAATGCTTTATCTAGCTTACGTGAACATATGCCACATATCGATACACGCGTTGTTGCGATATTTCGGCAAGATCGCCCTATTCGTCCTCAAGGCTCAACGGTTATTGAAGCAGGTGATGAAGTCTTCTTTGTCGCTTCAACACAACATATTCGCGCAGTAATGAGTGAGCTACAAAGGCTGGAAAAACCCTATAAACGCTTAATGATTGTGGGTGGAGGAAATGTTGGCGCGGGTCTAGCTCGGCGTTTAGAAAAAGATTATAGCGTTAAGCTTATCGAGCGAAACCAGCAACGCGCGACTGAATTAGCGCAACTACTACATGATACCATCGTATTTTATGGTGATGCATCTGACCAAGAGCTACTCACTGAAGAACATATTGAGCAAATGGATGTGTTTATCGCCCTCACAAATGATGATGAAGCTAATATTATGTCTGCAATGTTAGCGAAAAAAATGGGGGCCAAGAAAGCAATGGTGCTTATCCAGCGTTCAGCCTACGTTGAGCTTGTTCAGGGGGGAGTGATTGATATTGCCGTCTCTCCTCAGCAAGCCACGATCTCTGCTCTATTAAGCCATGTAAGAAAAGCCGATATTGTTAGCGTTTCTTCTTTAAGAAGAGGTGTCGCCGAGGCCATTGAAGCTATTGCACACGGTGATGAAAATACCTCAAAAGTGGTCGGTAAAAAAATATCTGAAATTAAACTTCCTCCAGGAACAATTATTGGCGCAATAGTTCGAGAAGAGGAAGTTATTATAGCTAGTGATTATCATATTATTGAACAAGGTGACCACGTCATTATGTTTATTACAGATAAAAAATACGTTCCTGACGTGGAGAAATTATTCCAACCAAGCCCGTTCTTTTTATAAAAGAATAAAAAAGAACGTAAATATTTGCAGCTTAATAAATCTAGCGACTATAATTTATTAACCTAACACACACTTTGTTTCAATTGAGTTATTTATTAAGGGGTCGTCGATGAGTTTTTTAAAAGATTTTCGCGAATTTGCCATGAAAGGCAATGTAGTAGATATGGCTGTCGGTATTATTATTGGTGCTGCATTTGGTAAGATTGTTTCTTCATTAGTTGCCGATGTCATCATGCCCCCATTAGGCCTACTCATTGGTGGGGTAGACTTTAAATCATTCAGTGTTGTTCTAAAAGAGGCACAAGGTGATTTGCCAGCTGTTGTACTTAATTATGGGATGTTTATACAAACTGTATTTGACTTTGTTATTGTTGCTTTTGCGATCTTCATGGCAATTAAAGTAATGAATAAAGTTCGTCGTGAAAAAGAAGCTGCACCAGCTGAACCAACGCCACCCTCTACTGAAGAAGTTTTATTATCAGAAATTCGCGATTTATTAAAAGAGCAGAATAAAAAATAACTAAAAAGCCAGTGGTAATAAGTAAATAAACCTATTACCACTGGCCTCCCAGTTATTTGCCTTATTATTTTTTCCTTTTCTTGTATAACTTCCTTTCCCTTTTTTATTTTTTTCTACTCGTTGGCGAAATAATGGGTCATGAAGTAATGCTTCAATTGCATTATCTTTTATCTCACCACGTTTGTGCTGATATTTACTCATAATATAATACCTTCATTAGTTTCAATTAATAACCTTAATAAACCTTAGATGCACCACGCTCTAGAATCTCCATAATAGAACAGTATGTTGTCGCATGTTCCTCACCACAGCATGCAGAACTCAACATCTTCAGTGAATCACGCATGATAATAAGCTCTTGAATCTTTTTTTCAACTTCCAGTAATCTGATATCGACAATATGTTTAGACTCCTGACAAGTATGGTGTTCTGGATCAACACGAATAGATAATAGCTCTGATATTGCTTCTAAAGTAAAACCTAACTGCTTTGCATAACGGATAAAACGTAATCTCTGGAGATCTTGTTCTGTAAATAAACGATAACCACCTTCGGTACGTACTTTGTGCCCCATTAACCCTTGTTTCTCATAGAAACGAACTGTATCTGGAGTTACATCAGCTAACTTGGCAATCTCACCTATCTTATACATGCTCATAATGCTTTACCTGTAAATAAGGATTGATAATAGAAAATTCAAGGGAAGAAAAAATCATTCGAAGGGTAAGAATAGCAGGTACAAAAAAACCGGGCAAATATACCCGGTTTTCTTGAAAGCTACTGTAGATTACTCTGCAGCTGCTTCTTGAGACTCAACAGCACGGTCAACAAGCTCGATGTAAGCCATCGGAGCGTTGTCGCCTGTACGGAAGCCACACTTAAGAATACGAGTGTAACCACCAGCACGAGCTGCGAAACGAGGTCCCAGTTCATTAAATAATTTTGCAACGATCTCGTTATCACGAGTACGTGCGAATGCCAGACGACGATTAGCTACGCTGTCGGTCTTGGCAAGAGTAATCAGCGGCTCAACGACGCGACGCAGTTCTTTCGCTTTAGGCAGAGTCGTCTTGATGATCTCATGACGAACTAAAGAACCAGCCATGTTACGGAACATAGCTTGGCGGTGGCTGCTGTTGCGGTTCAATTGACGACCACTCTTACGATGGCGCATGACCTTATCCTTCTCAGTAAAACCTTAACCTGTGATCTTAATCATCAGCAATACTTGCTGGTGGCCAATTTTCTAAGCGCATGCCCAGAGAAAGACCACGAGATGCCAAGACGTCCTTAATTTCAGTAAGAGATTTCTTACCAAGGTTAGGCGTTTTAAGCAACTCAACTTCTGTACGCTGTACCAGATCACCGATGTAGTGGATAGCTTCTGCTTTAAGGCAGTTAGCAGAGCGGACAGTCAATTCCAGATCGTCAACTGGGCGCAATAAGATAGGATCGAATTCTGGTTTCTCTTCTTTAACTTCTGGTTGACGTACATCACGTAAATCAACAAAAGCTTCAAGCTGTTCAGCCAGAATGGTCGCTGCACGGCGAATCGCCTCTTCAGGATCGATTGTACCATTAGTTTCCATTTCGATAACTAACTTATCCAAGTCAGTACGTTGCTCAACACGAGCTGCTTCAACATTGTAGGCAATACGCTCTACAGGGCTGTAGCAAGCATCGACTAACAAACGACCAATTGGGCGCTCATCTTCTTCCGAATGAACTCGGGCAGAAGCCGGCACATAACCACGACCACGCTGAACTTTAATACGCATATTAATAGATGCGTTTTCGTCAGTGAGGTGGCAGATGATATGCTGTGGCTTGACGATTTCGACATCACCATCATGGATGATATCGGCTGCAGTCACAGGGCCAATGCCAGATTTATTCAAGGTTAAAATAACTTCATCTTTCCCCTGAACTTTTACCGCCAGCCCTTTCAGGTTGAGGAGAATCTCCAGGATATCTTCCTGTACACCTTCTTTGGTGCTGTACTCATGCAGTACACCATCAATCTCAACCTCTGTCACCGCACAACCCGGCATAGACGAAAGCAGAATACGGCGCAGTGCGTTACCTAGAGTATGGCCAAAGCCACGCTCTAAAGGCTCAAGGGTCACCTTAGCGTGCGTCGAACTCACTTGCTCGATATCTACCAGGCGCGGTTTTAGAAACTCTGTCACAGAACCCTGCATTGTGTCCTCTCTTTGGTGCTAAGCTTTACTTGGAGTAAAGCTCGACGATCAGGTGTTCGTTAATGTCCGCAGACAAGTCAGTACGTTCAGGAATACGTTTGAACACACCTTCCATTTTAGCAGCATCAACTTCCAGCCAAGTTGGCTTCTCACGCTGTTCAGCCAGCTCTAAAGCAGCCTTAATACGAGACTGTTTTTTAGCTTTCTCACGAACGCTGATAACGTCATTCGGGGAAACCTGATAAGAAGCGATATTAACAACACGACCATTTACCATGATAGCTTTATGGCTAACCATTTGACGTGCTTCTGCGCGAGTTGCGCCAAAGCCCATACGATAAACGACGTTATCAAGACGACCTTCCAGCAGAGTCAGCAGGTTTTCACCTGTGTTGCCTTTTAGACGTGTTGCTTCTTTGTAATAGTTACGGAATTGACGTTCCAGAACACCGTAGATACGACGAACTTTTTGTTTTTCACGTAACTGAACACCGTAGTCAGACAGACGCGGTTTACGCGCTCCGTGCTGGCCTGGTGCCTGTTCTAATTTACACTTGGTGTCAATCGCGCGAACACCAGACTTCAGAAAGAGGTCTGTTCCTTCGCGACGGCTCAGCTTGAGCTTAGGACCCAAATATCTAGCCATTTTCTTTCTCCAACAGTCCTAAAAAAAACGAAACGTATTAAACGCGACGTTTTTTCGGTGGGCGACAACCGTTATGAGGGATAGGAGTCACATCAGTAATATTAGTGATGCGGAAACCAGCGGCGTTCAGAGCACGAATTGTTGATTCGCGACCCGGACCCGGTCCCTTAACCATAACTTCCAGGTTTTTGATTCCGTATTCTTTCACAGCTTCTGCGCAACGCTCTGCCGCAACCTGAGCTGCGAACGGAGTGGATTTGCGAGAACCACGGAAACCGGAACCACCGGCAGTTGCCCAACCTAATGCGTTACCCTGACGGTCAGTAATTGTAACGATTGTGTTGTTGAAAGAAGCATGGATATGAGCCACACCGTCTGAGACTTGTTTTCTTACACGCTTACGTGCACGAACTGGTGCCTTTGCCATTATTCAATACCCCGACTTATTTCTTGATCGGCTTACGCGGACCCTTGCGGGTACGAGCGTTAGTCTTAGTACGCTGTCCGCGCACAGGAAGACCACGACGATGACGTAAACCACGGTAACATCCAAGGTCCATCAGACGCTTGATGCTCAGGGTAATTTCACGACGTAGGTCACCTTCTACCACATACTTGGCAACTTCGTCACGCAGCTTGTCGATTTGTTCTTCAGACAGCTCACTGATCTTAACATTTTCAGCAATACCAGTTGCTTCACAGATAGCCTGTGAACGAGTTTTGCCGATTCCGAAAATCGATGTTAAAGCGATTACGGTATGTTTATGATCAGGAATGTTAATGCCTGCTATACGGGCCACTATGCACTCCTAAGTTAAAATATACATTACTGTGCTGAAAAGCCCGTTTTCAGGATACTCAAACAATAATGTATCTTAGATAAAAAAGATTGGCTGGCTAATTTAGCCAGCTCAACCCAACTTTGCAAGAAAAAAATGCTTTTTCTTAACCTTGACGTTGTTTATGTCTTGGTTCAACACTGCAAATTACACGAACGCTACCATGGCGACGGATAACTTTACAGTTACGGCATAATTTCTTGACGGAAGCACGAACTTTCATTTTTACTCTCCGTAACTTCTAGCAAACCATAACCACACTAAGTGATTATTTACCTTTAAGGTTTGCTTTCTTCAATGCAGACTCATACTGACTTGACATCATCAGAGTTTGCACTTGAGCCATAAAGTCCATGATAACAACAACCACAATTAAGAGGGAAGTACCACCAAAGTAGAAAGGTACTTTCATTGCGTCACGCATGAACTCCGGGATTAGGCAGATAAAGGTAATGTATAACGCACCAACTAATGTCAGGCGAGTCATTACCTTATCAATGTACTTGGCCGTTTGCTCTCCCGGACGAATTCCTGGTACAAATGCACCGGACTTCTTCAGGTTATCTGCTGTTTCTCTCGGGTTGAAGACCAACGCCGTATAGAAGAAACAGAAGAAGATGATCGCAGAAGCATAAAGCAACACATACAACGGTTGACCAGGCTGTAAGTACATAGAAATTGTAGTCAGCCAGTCCCAGCCAGTTCCATCACCAAACCAAGATGCTATTGTACCCGGGAATAGTATGATACTGGAAGCAAAAATTGCAGGAATTACACCCGCCATATTCACTTTTAACGGTAAATGTGTACTTTGTGCTGCATAAACACGGCGCCCTTGCTGACGTTTAGCGTAATTAACGACAATACGACGTTGACCACGTTCCATAAACACAACAAAGAAAGTTACCGCGAATACTAACACCGCAACCAACAGCAACAGGAGGAAGTGCAGATCGCCTTGCCGAGCTTGCTCGATGGTATGGCCAATGGCCGGCGGTAATCCCGCAACGATACCAGCGAAGATAATGATTGAAATACCGTTACCGATACCTCTTTCAGTTATCTGTTCGCCTAACCACATCAGGAACATTGTTCCTGTGACTAAGCTAACAACTGCCGTAAAGTAGAACGGAAGGCCTGGATCAATCACTAATCCTTGCATCCCTGGCATATTCGGTAGACCCATTGCAATACCAATAGATTGGAATATTGCTAATACCAGAGTACCCCAACGAGTATATTGGCTTATCTTCCGACGACCTGCTTCTCCTTCCTTCTTAATCTCTGCTAATCGTGGATTAACCACTGATAATAATTGGACAATGATCGATGCCGAAATATACGGCATGATACCCAAAGCAAAGATAGAAGCACGGCTAAGAGCACCACCAGAGAACATGTTAAACATTTCAATGATGGTGCCTTGTTGCTGTTCGAGCAATTTGGCAAGCACAGTGGCATCAATACCAGGGATTGGAATAAAAGAACCAATTCGGAATACAATTAGCGCACCAATTACAAACAAAAGTCTGCGTTTAAGTTCGCCAGCTCCACCTTTGGCACTTTGAAAATCTAATCCTGGTTGTTTAGCCATCTGTCACTTATTCCTCAATTTTACCGCCGGCAGCTTCGATTGCAGCGCGAGCACCTTTAGTAACACGAAGGCCACGTACAGTAACTGCACGGTTCACTTCGCCAGACAGAATAACTTTCGCAAATTCAATCTGGATGCCAACAACGTTCGCGGCTTTCAGTGCGTTCAGATCAATAACATCGCCTTCAACAGCTGCAAAATCAGACAGACGAATCTCTGCAGTGATCATTGCTTTGCGTGAAGTAAAGCCGAATTTCGGCAAACGACGGTATAAAGGCATCTGGCCACCTTCGAAACCACGACGTACGCCACCGCCAGAACGAGACTTCTGACCTTTGTGACCACGTCCGCCAGTTTTACCCAGACCAGAACCGATACCACGACCTACGCGTTTAGGCGCGTGCTTGGCACCTTCAGCCGGAGACAGAGTATTTAAACGCATCTCTTACTCCTCAACTTTAACCATGTAGGAAACCAAGTTGACCATACCACGAACGGCAGGAGTATCCTCACGCTCTACTGTATGACCAATGCGACGCAGACCTAAACCGACCAGTGTTGCCTTATGTTTAGGCAGACGACCGATTGAACTGCGAACTTGTGTAATTTTAATAGTCTTAGCCATGGCTGATTACCCCAGAATTTCTTCGACGGATTTTCCACGCTTAGCTGCGACCATTTCTGGAGACTTCATGCTGTCTAAAGCATCCAGTGTTGCACGAACCACGTTGATTGGGTTTGTGGAACCGTAGGTTTTAGCCAGTACGTTGCGAACTCCAGCTACTTCTAACACTGCACGCATTGCACCACCGGCAATAATACCAGTACCTTCGTGAGCAGGCTGCATAAACACGCGAGAACCGGTGTGTGTACCTTTCACTGGGTGGAATAATGTGCCGTTGTTAAGAGCAACGGTTTTCATACTGCGACGGGCTTTTTCCATCGCTTTCTGGATTGCTGCCGGAACTTCGCGCGCTTTGCCGTAGCCAAAACCAACGCGACCGTTACCATCACCAACTACAGTCAGTGCGGTAAAGCTGAAAATACGGCCACCTTTAACGGTTTTTGCTACGCGGTTTACCGCGATCAGCTTTTCCTGCAGTTCGCCAGCTTGTTTTTCGATGTGAGACATCTTACACCTCTACCTTAGAACTGAAGGCCAGCTTCACGGGCAGCATCTGCCAGTGCCTGGACTCTACCATGATATTGGAAACCAGAACGGTCAAAAGCAACAACAGTGATGCCTTTTTCCAGTGCGCGTTCAGCAACTAATTTACCAACTGCTGCTGCTGCGTCTTTGTTTCCAGTAAACTTAACTTGTTCATTGATAGCTTTTTCTGTAGTAGAAGCTGCAACCAATGTTTCAGAACCGTTTGGTGCGATAACCTGCGCATAAATATGGCGTGGAGTACGATGTACCACCAGGCGAGTCGCACCCAATTCTTGGATCTTACGGCGTGCGCGGGTCGCACGACGGATACGAGCTGCTTTCTTATCCATAGTGTTACCTTACTTCTTCTTAGCCTCTTTGGTACGCACGATTTCATCGGCGTAACGAACACCTTTACCTTTGTAAGGCTCAGGACGACGGTAAGCACGCAGTTCTGCTGCAACTTGACCAATCACTTGCTTATCCGCACCTTTCAGTACGATTTCAGTTTGTGTTGGGCATTCAGCAGTAATGCCTGCTGGCAGTGCGTGTTCAACCGGATGCGAGAAACCTAAAGACAAGCTAACAGCATTGCCTTTGATTGCTGCACGGTAACCAACACCAACCAGTTGAAGCTTTTTAGTGAAGCCATCGGTAACACCAACAACCATTGCATTGCACAGTGAACGAGTAGTACCCGCTTGTGCCCATGCATCTTCAAAACCATCACGTGGTCCGAAAGTTAAATGGCCATCTTCATGTTTAACTTCAACTGCATTATGGATAGTACGAGTAAGCTCGCCGTTTTTACCCTTAATCGAAATAACCTGACCGTTGAGTTTTACCTCTACGCCGGCAGGAATGACGACGGGTGCTTTTGCCACACGAGACATTCTTTCCTCCCGAATTAAGCTACGTAGCAGAGAATCTCGCCACCAAGACCAGCTTGGCGAGCTGCACGATCAGTCATGACACCTTTAGAGGTAGAAACAACAGCGATACCTAGGCCAGCCATAACTTGTGGCAGCTCATCTTTTTTCTTATAGATGCGCAGACTTGGGCGGCTTACACGCTGAATGCTTTCTACAACAGCCTTACCTTGGAAATAACGTAAAGTCAGTTCCAGTTCTGGCTTGATGTCGCCTTCAATTTTAAAATCTTCAATATAACCTTCTTCCTTCAGCACTTTGGCAATCGCCACTTTCAGCTTGGAGGAAGGCATGGTGACCGCAACTTTGTTCGCGGCCTGACCGTTACGGATACGGGTCAGCATATCCGCGATGGGATCTTGCATGCTCATCTGTCTTTACTCCCGTGATTCAAATGGAATTACCAACTTGCCTTTTTAAGGCCCGGGATTTCACCGCGCATTGCGGCTTCACGGACTTTAATACGGCTCAGACCAAACTTCCGCAGGAAACCGTGCGGACGCCCTGTTTGACGGCAGCGGTTACGCTGACGAGAAGGACTTGAATCACGTGGCAGTGTTTGCAGCTTGAGAACAGCGTCCCAGCGATCTTCATCAGATGCTTTAACATCAGAGATGATAGCTTTCAATTCAACGCGTTTTGCGAAGAACTTCTCAGCTAATTTAGCACGTTTAACATCACGCGCTTTCATAGATTTCTTAGCCATGAGTACCCTGCCTTACTTGCGGAACGGGAAGTTGAACGCTGCTAACAGTGCGCGACCTTCGTCATCTGATTTCGCAGTAGTGGTGATAGTAATATCTAAACCACGTACGCGATCCACTTTATCGTAATCGATTTCAGGGAAGATGATTTGTTCACGAACACCCATGCTGTAGTTACCGCGACCATCGAAAGACTTAGCGGACAAGCCACGGAAGTCACGAATACGTGGTACAGCAATAGAAATCAGACGCTCAAGGAACTCCCACATGCGTTCGCCACGCAGGGTTACTTTACAGCCGATTGGATAGCCCTGACGGATTTTGAAGCCTGCAACAGATTTGCGTGCTTTGGTGATCAATGGTTTTTGACCAGAGATAGCTGTTAAATCAGCTGCTGCGTTATCCAGCAGTTTTTTATCAGCAATCGCTTCACCAACACCCATATTCAGGGTGATCTTCTCGACCCGAGGGACTTGCATGACAGAAGAGTAACTAAACTCAGTCATGAGTTTATTAACAACTTCGTCTTTATAGTAATCATGCAGTTTCGCCATCGTATACTCCAAAAATTACTTGATAGTTTCACTGTTAGATTTGAAGAAACGGACTTTTTTGCCGTCTTCGAATCTAAAGCCTACACGGTCTGCCTTACCAGTTGCCGCGTTAAAGATTGCAACGTTAGAAACTTGAATAGCCGTTTCTTTTTCAACGATGCCACCTGGTTGATTCAGAGCCGGAACTGGCTTCTGATGTTTTTTAACCAGATTGATACCTTCAACGATAACTTTACCAGAAGAAAGAACCTGTTTTACTTTACCGCGCTTACCTTTATCTTTACCAGTTAGCACGATAACTTCGTCATCACGACGGATTTTCGCTGCCATAGTTCGCTCCTTAGAGTACTTCAGGTGCCAGAGAGATAATTTTCATAAACTTCTCATTACGAAGTTCACGAGTTACCGGCCCAAAAATACGCGTACCGATTACTTGCTCGCTGTTATTGTTTAATAACACACAAGCATTACCATCGAAGCGAATGACAGAACCGTCAGGGCGACGTACACCCTTCTTGGTGCGCACCACTACCGCTTTCAGGACATCACCCTTTTTAACTTTACCGCGTGGAATTGCTTCTTTAACAGTAATTTTAATGATGTCGCCTACATGTGCATAGCGACGGTGCGAGCCACCTAGAACCTTGATACACATTACGCGACGTGCACCGGAGTTGTCGGCCACGTTCAGCATAGTCTGTTCTTGGATCATTTTAGTGCTCCGCTAAATGTCAACTACTACTGAGCCACCTCATTATGAAGAGGCCGTTCAAATATACCCATACTACGAGGGCGCGGCATTATAACACCACATCAACGCGATGGACAGAAAAAAATAAACGGCTCAGTCAAAAAGAGCCGTTTATTCATCACGAAAAATCTATTCTATTACAGAACAGCTTTTTCTACAACGCGAACTAAGGCCCAAGACTTAGTCTTAGACAGTGGACGAGTTTCGCGGATTTCTACCACGTCACCAATTCCACACTCATTGTTCTCGTCATGTACGTGCAATTTAGTCGTACGACGGATGAATTTACCATACAGAGGGTGTTTCACCATACGCTCGATAGCAACAACAATAGATTTCTCCATTTTATCGCTAACTACACGACCTTGCAGAGTACGGATTTTATCGCTCATTACGCACCTGCCTTCTCAGTCAGTAAAGTCTTCACACGTGCGATATCGCGACGCACTTGTTTCAACAGATGAGACTGTTGCAGCTGACCGCTTGCAGCTTGCATACGTAAATTAAATTGTTCACGCAGCAGATTCAGCAGTTCAGCATTCAGCTCTTCAACGCTTTTTACGCGCAGCTCTTGTGCTTTCATTACATCACCGTCTTAGTTACAAAGGTGGTTTTGATAGGCAGTTTCGCTGCTGCCAGAGAGAATGCCTCACGAGCCAGCTCTTCAGGCACACCGTCCATTTCGTACAGGACTTTTCCAGGCTGGATTAAGGCAACCCAATATTCTACGTTACCTTTACCTTTACCCATACGAACTTCGAGTGGTTTCTCAGTGATTGGTTTGTCTGGGAACACACGGATCCAGATTTTACCTTGACGCTTAATAGCACGGGTCATAGCACGACGTGCCGCTTCGATCTGACGTGCAGTCAGACGACCACGGCCAACAGCTTTAAGACCGAAAGTGCCGAAGCTAACATCCGTACCTTGCGCTAGACCACGGTTGCGGCCCTTGTGCACCTTACGGAATTTTGTACGCTTTGGTTGTAACATCAGCGACTCTCCTTACTTGCGGCCTTTACGCTGCTGCTTTTTAGGTTGAGCAGCCGGTTTCTCAGCTTGTTCAACAGCAGCCATACCACCCAGAATCTCACCTTTGAAGATCCATACCTTAACGCCGAGAACACCATATGTGGTGTGCGCTTCTGAAGTGTTGTAATCGATATCAGCACGTAATGTGTGCAGTGGCACACGGCCTTCACGATACCACTCGGTACGAGCGATTTCAGCACCGCCTAAACGGCCACTGACTTCAACTTTAATACCTTTAGCGCCCAGACGCATTGCGTTCTGTACTGCACGCTTCATAGCACGACGGAACATAACACGACGTTCCAGCTGTGAAGAGATGCTGTCAGCAACTAATTTTGCGTCTAGTTCTGGTTTACGAACTTCGGCGATATTGATTTGCGCAGGAACACCAGCGATATCCGCTACTGTTTTACGCAGTTTTTCAACGTCTTCACCTTTCTTACCGATAACGATACCTGGGCGAGCAGTGTGAATAGTCACACGGATGCTTTTCGCAGGACGTTCGATAACGATACGAGAGATTGACGCTTTTGCCAGTTCTTTATTCAAGTACTGACGTACTTTAAAATCGCTGTCTAGGTTGTCAGCGAATTCATTAGTATTCGCATACCAAGTAGAGTTCCAAGGTTTGACAATACCCAGGCGAATACCATTAGGATGTACTTTCTGACCCATTGCTAGTCTCCAGAGTCTCAGCGATCGGACACAACCACAGTAATGTGGCTGGTGCGCTTAAGAATACGATCTGCACGGCCTTTCGCACGCGGCATGATGCGTTTCATAGTTGGACCATCGTCTACGAAAATTTTCGCAACTTTCAGGTCATCAATGTCAGCGCCATCGTTTTGCTCTGCGTTAGCAATTGCAGATTCAAGTACTTTCTTCACTAAACCAGCAGCTTTCTTGTTGGTATAGGTCAGAATTTCCAGAGCTTGCGACACTTTCTTACCGCGAATCAGGTCGGCGACTAAGCGAACCTTCTGGGCAGAAGAACGAGCGTGGCGATGTATAGCTAAAGTTTCCATCTCTTCCTCCTATCCTTAACGTTTCTTAGCTTTCTTATCTGCCGCATGGCCGCGATAAGTGCGAGTCGGTGCGAATTCACCCAGTTTGTGACCAACCATTTCGTCGGTTACGAAAACTGGAACATGCTGACGACCATTATGGACAGCGATGGTCAATCCGATCATATTAGGAAAGATCGTTGAACGACGGGACCAAGTCTTGAGAGGCTTCTTGTCTCCGCTTTCCACCGCTTTCTCTACCTTCTTCAGCAAGTGCAGGTCAATGAAAGGACCTTTCTTGAGAGAACGTGGCATGGCTTATCCTCTAATTATTTTTTAGAACGATGACGTACGATGAATTGATCAGTACGCTTGTTGCTACGAGTTTTCTTACCTTTGGTCTGAACGCCCCATGGTGTTACTGGGTGTTTACCAAAGTTACGGCCTTCACCACCACCATGTGGATGGTCTACTGGGTTCATCGCAGTACCGCGAACGGTAGGACGAATACCACGCCAGCGGCTAGCACCAGCTTTACCGAGAACACGTAACATATGTTCAGCGTTACCAACTTCACCTAAGGTTGCACGGCAATCTGCTAATACTTTACGCATTTCACCAGAACGCAGACGTAATGTTACATAAGCACCATCACGAGCAACGATTTGAGCGTAAGTACCTGCTGAACGCGCTAACTGACCACCTTTACCTGGTTTCAGTTCAATGTTGTGAACTGTAGAACCAACAGGGATGTTGCGCATTGGCATTGCATTACCAGCTTTGATTGCTGAATCAACACCAGATTGAATCTGGTCACCAGCTTTCAGGCCTTTTGGTGCAAGAATATAACGACGTTCACCGTCTTTATATAGAACCAGTGCGATGTTCGCAGAACGGTTTGGATCATATTCCAAACGCTCAACAACAGCAGGGATACCATCTTTGTTGCGTTTAAAGTCAACTAAACGATAATGCTGCTTATGGCCACCACCGATGTGACGGGTAGTGATACGGCCATTGTTGTTACGACCACCGGATTTGCTGTTTTTTTCTAACAGCGGAGCATAAGGTTTACCCTTATGCAGCTCAGGGTTAACCACTTTAACTACGTGGCGACGGCCCGGAGACGTAGGTTTACATTTAACAACTGCCATTGTTCTTTACTCCTCCGACTTACTCTGCGCCGCTAATGAAGTCCAGATTCTGGCCTTCTTTCAGCGTAACGTAAGCTTTTTTCCAGTCGCTACGACGACCAGTACGCTGACCGTGGCGTTTAGTTTTGCCTTTAACCAGCAAAGTGTTAACACCTTCAACTTCAACTTCAAACAGTTTCTGTACAGCAGCTTTGATTTCTGCTTTAGTTGCATCTTTTGCAACTTTGAGAACGATGGTATTGCTTTTTTCCATCGCTGTAGAAGCTTTTTCAGATACATGCGGCGCGCGCAGTACTTTCAGCAGACGTTCTTCACGGATCATGCCAGCATCTCCTCAACTTGCTTCACAGCATCAGCAGTCATAACCACTTTGTCGAAAGCAATCAGGCTAACTGGGTCGATACCTGCTGCATCACGAACGTCAACCTTGTACAGGTTACGTGCTGCTAAGAACAGATTTTCATCTAATTCAGCAGTGATGATCAGAACATCTTGCAGAGCCATATCTTTCAATTTCTGTGCCAGCAACTTAGTTTTAGGTGCTTCAACAGAGAACTGTTCGACAACGATCAGACGATCTTGACGTACCAACTCAGAGAGGATGCTTTTTAAAGCACCACGGTACATCTTTTTATTAACTTTTTGACTGTGGTCCTGTGGTTTAGCTGCGAAGCTAACACCACCAGAGCGCCAGATTGGGCTCTTGATTGAACCAGAACGTGCACGGCCTGTGCCTTTTTGACGCCATGGTTTTTTACCTGAACCAGAAACTTCAGCACGAGTTTTCTGAGCACGAGTACCTTGACGAGCACCAGCTGCATACGCAACAACTACTTGGTGAACAAGCGCTTCATTGAAATCACGCCCGAAGGTAGTTTCGGAAACAGTCAGCGCGCTTTGCGCGTCTTTCATTACCAATTCCATTCCTATCTCCTCGACGTTAAGCCTTGACAGCCGGTTTTACGATCAGGTTGCTACCAGTTGCTCCTGGAACAGCACCTTTGACCAGCAGCAGGTTGCGCTCAGCGTCAACACGTACTACATCTAAGCTTTGAACAGTTACACGTTCATTACCCAGTTGGCCTGCCATTTTCTTGCCTTTGAACACTTTGCCCGGAGTCTGGTTCTGACCGATAGAACCCGGAACACGGTGTGACAAGGAGTTACCGTGAGTAGCATCTTGAGTACGGAAATTCCAGCGTTTAACTGTGCCAGCAAAACCTTTACCTTTAGATGTACCAGTAACGTCGACTTTTTTAACGTCAGCGAAAATTTCAACGCTAATGCTTTGACCTGCAGTAAATTCAGCACCTTCTTCAGTACGGAATTCGCGCAGAATACGGCCAGCTTCAACGCCAGCTTTAGCGAAATGACCTGCTTCAGGTTTAGTTACACGGTTAGCTTTTTTGCTACCAGTAGTAACCTGAATTGCATTGTAACCGTCAGTTTCTGCAGTTTTAACCTGAGTAACGCGGTTATTTTCAATTTCGATAACAGTTACAGGGATAGAAACACCATCTTCAGTGAAGATACGTGTCATTCCCACTTTCTTACCGACTAAACCAATCATTGTTTCAACCTCTCAATCGTTCGACGACCTGATTAACCCAGGCTGATCTGCACGTCAACGCCGGCAGCCAGGTCCAGACGCATCAGAGCATCAACGGTCTTCTCGGTTGGCTCAACGATGTCAACCAGACGTTTGTGAGTGCGAATTTCGTACTGATCACGCGCATCTTTATTAACGTGCGGAGAAATCAGAACGGTAAAACGCTCTTTACGTGTCGGCAGCGGGATAGGACCACGTACCTGCGCACCAGTGCGCTTAGCAGTCTCTACGATTTCCGCAGTTGATTGATCGATTAAACGATGATCAAAAGCTTTAAGGCGGATACGGATTCTTTGGTTCTGCATGAGACCAGAGCTCCAACTATTTTATAAACGTAAATGATTACTCCTCACACCCATTTCGATTGATGGGGGAGTGTAATCGTCTTAGTGTAACCCCCATATCGGGAGTATTGTCTAAATGAGCAACAAATCGTTGGCTCAATACTGATATTTCAGTCCTAATAAATTAGGGCTTACTCATCAGTAAGCCCGCGCATTATACGTAAATTATTGCGAAACGCAAGCAATCGGGGAAAATATGTGCGAATTTTCTTGTGGTCATAACAAAAAAACGCCCAACTCTGATGGATTCAGAAGTTAAGCGTTTATCAAAAATATCACAGAAGGTTGAAATCTAAAGTCACTACTCTTCAATCACTTGAGCTTGTAGATAATTTTGAATACCTAAGCGAACAATTAAATCTAACTGTGTTTCTATCCAATCAATATGATTTTCTTCATCCGCTAAGATTTCAATCATCAGATCTCGGCTGACGTAATCATGGATAGAATCTGCGTACTTAATTGCCTCTTTTAAGTTTTTTGCACCATCAAGTTCAAGCTGTAAATCTGACTTAAGCATTTCTTCCACATCTTCACCGATGTTTAACTTACCTAAGTCTTGTAAATTAGGAATACCTTCAAGGAAAAGAATACGCTCTATGTATTTATCGGCATGTTTCATTTCATCGATTGATTCATGATATTCCATCTCATTGAGACGTGTCAGTCCCCAATTTTTAAACATACGTGCATGTAAAAAATATTGGTTAATTGCGACTAGCTCATTGCCCAACAATTTATTAAGGTGGGCTATCATTTTTTTATCGCCTTTCATTTGTACCCTCCATCGCTTCCAGTCTTTTAAGTGTAGTACTGAAATTGATTAGCAGAGTAATTTTTACACAAGCATTTATGTAAAAGGCAATAAAACTAATTGGAAGGTAATTTGAAGGGTAAGCGATTACGCAACTTCAATAGCACAAATCTCTTCTAGCTGGATAAGCTCTTGTTGTAAAATCTCTCTAGTTTGCCGAATACACTTTCCACATTCACGACCGACAGGCAATACTTGTCGCAACCCTTTTAATGAGCTGACTTGGTATTTCCTTACCGCATTTCTGATTTGCTTATCTGTAATGGCTTCACAGAGACAAACGTACATATTTTTTAGCCTGTGTAAATTATATACGCACATCTTAAATAAAAATGATTCGCATTTCAATTACCATTACAGGTTATTTACACAGGCATCTACATCTAATTTAAAAATAGTTCTCATTTCGACTCATAAGTTGCAATTCTGCAATAAGCATAACGAATTAATCTCTAATAATTAATTTTGCTAAGAGAAATAATTTCTATGGAGAAGTTAAAACATTGGAAAAGGAATACCAGCAGATATAAAAAAGGCACCAATTAAGGTGCCCTTTCCTAAAATTTTGTGATGCTATGTATTATGCAATAATTTTTGCAACAACACCCGCACCTACAGTACGGCCACCTTCACGAATTGCGAAACGTAAACCGTCGTCCATCGCGATTGGGTGGATCAGGGTAACGATCATGTTGATGTTATCACCTGGCATTACCATCTCTACGCCTTCTGGCAGTTCGATAGTACCTGTTACGTCAGTTGTACGGAAGTAGAACTGTGGACGGTAACCTTTGAAGAATGGAGTGTGACGACCACCTTCATCTTTGCTCAGAATATAAACTTCTGATTCAAATTTAGTGTGTGGCTTGATTGAAC
>NZ_JAGSPI010000016.1 GCF_020381325.1 Providencia vermicola | reverse complement strand
AGATGTGTATAAGAGACAGCCTTAAAACACCTTAAAATCACAAAAATTAATTATTTACTTCAATATTAATTAAGCATAAAAACATTAAAATACATTAAAAACAACAACAAAAAAGAACAAATATTCATATTATATTAAAATTTAAGAATTTTATTTCGCAATACGCTTGGCGAGGGTAATATAGCTCTCGTCGAATAGACTGACATTCAAATATCATTTCTTGACCTGATATGAAGGTACAAATGGAACAAATGGAAACAGGTTTATAAAAGGCCCAGTTATTCTTTTATATAAACCAGTTATATCCCAATGATGGGCTAGTAAATCAATTTCTATAATGCCCGCTAATTAAGAAGCCTAATTATGGAAATTGTTAATTTTTCTCTTAAGGATTTTAGTATGAAATTAAATAAATTATCTGTTGCTGTTTTATTTGCTGCGTCAACACTGTCTACCGCTGTATTAGCAAGTGGTAACACAGGTGAATTACGTTTCAGCGGCCAAGTTGTTAATGCGCCATGTAATATTGAATCTGAAAGCACTAAACAAGAAGTCCCTTTTGGTCAACTTTCTCGTGCCTCTTTGGAAGCAGGTAATGCAGCTGAAAAAGATATCGCGATTAAAATCAAAGACTGTAATTTCGATGAATTCAGCAAAGACAAAGATGACAACTGGGTCGCCGTTAAAGATATCAAAATTACCTTTGGTGGTAAAAACTATGTTGGTACTAACAAAGAGTTCTTAGGAACGACAGGTTCTGCAACAAACATCGGTGTTCAGATTAAAGATTTTAAATTTGATGAAGCTAAATCTGTGATGAATCAAATTCGTAATAAACAAGGTGAGAACGTTTTAGAATTTACTGCATTAGCTAAACGCGTTGATGGTGCAACACCAGTCACTGAAGGTGAATTTAGCTCTATTGCTGATTTTAAAATCACATACGAGTAATTTTTTAAGGGAGGATATTATTCCTCCCTATAAAAAGGTTCATTATGAAAAAACATATTTATCTATGGACTACTTTGTTATTGAGTTCGATCAATTCTTATGCAACAGATTCTAATTTAGGGCATGTACAGGACGGACTTCGTGGTGAAGCAATAATGCAAGGTTATATTGTTGCAGCTCCTTGTTCTATTGAAACAGACAGTCAATATCAATATATCAACTATGACTATATTTCCAATTACAATATTAATGAAATAGAAAATAGAAAGATAACACGAAAACCGTTTCATATAAAATTGAATAACTGCATTAGTGAATATGATAATAACAACCACAAAGGTATTAGAATTCGCTTCTTTGCCCCACAAGATATATATAGCAATGCAATAAAGCTTTCAGGTCCTAAGCCTGGTGTTGTTCTATATATTTACGATAGTAATGACAACTTATTAATGCCAAATAAACTTTATTCTATATCTAATAACTACATTTATTTTGACCATAAAAGTAAAGAAAGCTATTTGAAATATGAAACAGAATTAGGCACAAGTAATAATGAAATTACACCTGGGGATTACTTTACCACCATTAAATTCAACGTTACTTACGATTAATAAAATAAACTCATAATTAATTTGACGAAAAAATCATGGTTAGACTTAATATTTATTCTTACATTATTGTGACGTCTTTTTTATCTTTGATATCTTCAATAGCCTATGCTGTCGAATTTAATACTGATATGTTAGATACTGAAGACACACAGAATATTGATTTTAGCCAGTTTTCTCAGGCAGGATTTATTATGCCTGGCACTTACCATTTAACACTCAAAGTCAATAATGAGAGTATGGGAAGTGCGCAAGATATCACTGTGATCGCACCGCAATCTCAAGAAAATAACTTATTTAATACCGTTTGTGTTCCCTTCAATATTCTAGATCGTTTAGGGTTAACGCCTGATGCTATCAAATTAGTTCAATATCGTGATAATGGAAAATGCTTGGATTTGTCCGCACTTGAGGGAGCAACGCTGAATGTTGATTTATCCACATTAACGCTCTCCATTTTAATTCCACAAAGCTATTTAGAATACACGGATCCAAGTTGGGTTCCTCCTTCCCGTTGGGAGGAAGGTGTTAATGGCTTTTTATTGGATTACAACCTCACGGGTTCTTTAACGCGTAGAAACTCAGGCTCTCGAGAGTCATATATTTCAGCCAATGGAACAACAGGCCTTAATCTTGGTGCATGGCGCTTACGGGGTGATTACCAAGCCAATTACCGTAAATCCACGGGGAGCTTTGAGAACCAATATAGCGATGCTTCGTTTAGCCGCTTATTCGCATACCGTTCAATTAAATCAATAGCTTCTGTTTTAACGCTAGGTGAAAACTACTTTTACTCTGCTATTTTTGACTCTTGGCAGTACACCGGTATTTCTCTTGAAACCGATGAAAATATGATGCCGCCAAAGTTAACAGGTTATGCCCCTGAAATTATTGGTATTGCCCAGACTAATGCCACCGTTATTGTCAAAAGTCATAATCGTATCGTGTTAGAAACTACCGTACCTGCGGGACCGTTTCGTATTCAAACACTTGATAGCTCCATTCGCGGAACCCTTGATGTCACCGTGCGTGAAGAAAACGGTGAAGAACAACAGTTTAGTATTACCACGGCCGCGTTACCTTATTTAACGCGACCAGGGCAAATTCGTTATAAATTTGCCGCAGGAAAACCACGCTTTAATGGCCGGGAGCTTGAAGGCGATTTAACCGCATCAGGTGAGTTGTCCTATGGATTAAATAACCTGTGGTCTATTTATGGTGGGTCGGTTTTATCGAAAAATTACCAAGCATATTCAGCAGGTTTTGGGCGTGACTTATTTGCATTCGGCAGCCTTTCGTTTGATGCCACTCAATCACATGCTCAGCTAATTAATAAAACATTGACGGGACGAAGCTACCGCCTCAGTTATTCAAAATCGTTTGACGAAGCCAGAACCGATATTACGTTCGCAGGGTACCGTTTCTCTGATGAAACTTACCGTTCATTGCAACAAACCTTGGATGAACGCCGTACAGGCAATGAAGCTCAAGCGCAAAAAGAAAGCTACCAAGTAAATATCAATAAATATTTTGATGATTTCTCGTTGGGTGGCAACTACCAATACAACACCTATTGGAATAGTGAAACCGAAGAACAGTACAGTTTATATCTGAGCACCTTGTTAAATTGGGCGGCAATTGGGTTGAAAAATATTAACCTCACTGCATCTGCAACCCGTTCAAAAAGAGCAGGCTATCAAGATGATGCGATAAGCCTATATTTTACGATCCCATTATCTCAAGGCAGTAGTTTTAGTTTTTCTGAAGGATACACGCGAGATCAAAATGGCAAGCACAGCTCAACCCACAATGTTGGCTACAGCGGATATAGCGAACAACGTAGCTATAACCTGAATGTGGGTTACCAAACTGGAAGCCATCAAGATGATCAAACTAGCTTTAGCGGGTATTTAAGCCAAAACCTTCCTTATGCCTCGATTTCAGGGAATGCCAGCTATGTGCCGAATGAATACCACAGCGTAGGGGGATCAATTAATGGTGGTATCACCTTAATTAAAGAAGGGATTGCTATGCACCAAGCGGCCTATGGGGGCACACGCCTCGTAGTAGAAACCCCAGGCGCTGCTAACGTACCACTCAGTGGTGGGGTATACAAAACTAACCACTTCGGCCTTGCTGTATTACCAAATGTGAGCAGTTATCGAAAAACTAGCGCATCGATTAATACCAGCAAATTACCAAAGGATATTGAAGCGTTAGAGACCGTTGCTGATGCCACATTAACTCGTGGTGCTATTGGTTACCGTAGCCTGAACGTTATTCAAGGTGAAAAAACTTTTGCACGTTTAAAACTTACCGATAACAGCTATCCACCATTTGGAGCCAGCGTGCGCAATAGCAGCAATATTGAGCTAGGCATTGTCGGCGAGCAAGGCATTACGTGGATTGTCGGTATCCGCGCCAAGGAATTATTAAATATCTATTGGGGAAACAAACTTCAGTGCAGTGCACAGGTTCCTGACGTGATTAGCCCTCAGGACGTTTACCCTACTATCATTTGTCGTTAATAAGAGAATTGAAATGAAATTGAACCGCCACTTTTTACGTTTAACCACCGCATTCATGCTTACGGCTGTTGTCTTGAGCGCCGCTCAAGCCGCTGTCACGCTTGATCGTACTCGTATTATTTTCGATGGGAATCAGCCATCTATTAATATTACGATCCGCAATGATAACCCTGAATTGCCTTACTTAGCACAGTCATGGTTAGAAAATACCTTAGAACAAAAACTCGAAACAGGCCCTATTATTGCCACGCCCCCTATTCAGCGTATGGAGCCAAAGTCCACCAGCTTGGTTCGCTTAAGTACAGCGCCTGACGTAGCGAAATTACCCCAAGACAGAGAATCTCTGTTTTACTACAACCTGCGCGAGATCCCGCCTAAATCATCAGAAGCTGGCGTGTTGCAAATTGCGTTACAAAGCCGCGTAAAACTATTTTATCGCCCTGAAAGTATTGTGGCGCAAAGTAAAACAGATTGGGCAAAACACGTCACGCTAACGCCTGCAGCAACAGGCTATACATTAAATAATCCAACGCCTTTTTATTTAACCGTTATAGGCATTGGAAACAGCCAAAAACAATCTGAAGAGAGTGATTTTGAGGCTGTCATGGTGCCACCAAAATCGAATCAAATTATTAAATCAGCCAAATTTTCAACACCTTACCTGACATATATTAATGATTATGGCGGAAAGCCATCATTGGCATTCAAGTGCCAAGCATCGCAGTGCAGCGTGACTGAATAATGCATCAAAATAGAAAGGAGCAGAACTATGAAATTACGTTACTTAGCGCTATGGGCTTTTGCGGCACCTATTTTTGCGCAGTCCACTGCACCAGTCACTACGGGCACAGTCTATGTCAACGCACGTATTGTCACTGCTCCTTGTCTACCACTAATTTCATTGAAATTGAATGAAAATACGTTATTGGCACAGGCCTATCAATTAGAAATGAATTTTTCCCATTGTAATCAGTTAGCAAAACGACACGCTTGGGTGCCTTTTACTTTGAAGTTGGGTGCAGAAAAGTATGTGTTAGCACAACCCTTGCGCAATAACACATTTTTGTTATCTATCCCTGCCAATAACCCAGCACAACGTCTGGAAATAAATTATGACTAAGTACTCAATATTATTATTTAGCCTTTTATTCCTAACGGGAAATAGCAGTTTTGCCAATAGCTTAACAGTTTATTTTGAAGGGGTATTAGTGCCTTTAGGTTGTCGCCTCAGTGATGATGATGCCCAGAAAAAAATCTACCTGTCTGGGTTGCGCTTTTCATCTCTCGAAACATTGGGCCGTTCCGAAGTACAGCCCTTTCAACTTGATATCGTAGACTGTTCAGCGATGGCGTTAAATAAAACCATCAAAATCACCTTAAATACCCAAAATACCGAAACGCATAATGGCATTAACTACCTAAAAACAACAGGTGAATCCAATGTGTTACTGGCGCTTACCGATAGCAATGGCAAAGAGCTCGACCTGAATACAAAAATAGACGTCAGTACTGTTACTGAATCAGGAAAAGGGTCAATTAATACTCTTTCATTTGGTGTGTATGCACAAAAACCCTTTAATGCGCGTTTACAAACAGGCAGTTTTGCCTCAACCGTGACGTTCAATCTTGATTATCAATAAGGAAAAATAAAATGAAACTGACACGTTTTGTATTCCCTTTAGTGGGGCTATTTATTTCCTTTGGTGCTCAAGCTGATGTCTTGCTGTCATTGTCTGCCAAATTAGTACGGCCACCTTGTGTATTAACTGCGGAAAATGGCGAGAAAGAGCTATTTATCAATTTTAGAGAAGTTGCCTTAGATAGATTAACGGAAGAAAAGCAGTCTTTTGGCATTTTGATTAAGCAATGTGAGCTTCGTAAAAATTTACAGGTTTACCTTTCACCAAGGGAAGGCAATACCCTAACCGTCAATAACGAAACGGTACTGGCGACCTCAATTACGGGGCTAGGTATTCGTTTTTCAGAAGAAAATAAAAGCACAGCGCTGAACCTCAATAAATGGGAAAGGATCGCACCCACTGTCAGTGGTGATACAGGGAAAATCGTTATTCAGTCGCAACTTGTGACTAATCAAGCCCTAGAAAACCTTACCGCTGGGCCATTTACAGCCGCATTATCTGTGATGGTTGATTACCTGTAATATTGGGAAACCTTATGAAAAAATTAAAAATTTGTACACAATTACTTTTATTGTTACCACTGTGTTTAGGAAGTTTACACGCACAGGCTACCCGCTACGCAGGTGCTGGCGGTGGGTATAAAATGAACCTCATTTCGAACAATTCGGTTGTGGCAACAACCCCAACTATTGGCACAGATAACAATAAATATTATTTAATTGCGCCACCAAATAGTACAGGGATTGTTATTAATGAAACAACGTCACAACCTTTTGGCCAAGTAAGATGCACCGTCAATTTTTTAGAAGGAAATTATAGTGCGGGGCTCGGTTGGAGCTATGCTTATCATCGTGTTTTTGCTTATATGCCAGAGGCTGGCTTTTCTCTAAAGGGATTAAAAGCTTATAAAATCAATGCAAATACCTTTTTTACCCTTTATTCTGACAACGGCATTACTAGCGGGTGGCGAAATATTTCAGGGCGCGGGTGCTCTAATGAAGAAATGGGGCCATTAGACACATCTTTCTTCACCGTACACTTCCCCTTTGAAGTGAGGGTTTATGTTAAAGAAATCCCTGTCGATGGCAAGATTGTTATTCCTGATGCAATGATTGCGGGCTATACCCGCTTATTCCAGGATTATGGCACTCCAACTCTTTACGTCCCTGCAGATAAAGCGAGTGTGAAATTAGACCTCACCACATCTGTGGTTAATTATCCATCAAATTGCCATTCCAATATTGATAATTTAAATATTGATCATAAAACCCTAGATGCCTTTGAGTTTAATAGTAAGGAAACACGCACAGTCACCTATACCTGTGAACGAGTCCAGCCTGTAAAAGTGAAATTAAAATTAGATTACGCAACTGACACCGATCCAGAAAAACGCGTTCCACTAAAATCAGGCAATAATACAATTTACTCTGAAGTCACGCTTTATGATGAGCAAACCAACCAAAGTGGGAAAGAAATTGAAACCACTATTGATAAGGTCAAAAATATTCGCATTGAAAGTCAGCTTTCAGGTTCAGACGCTGAACCTGGAGACTACAAAGGCAATGCTTGGTTAATCGCTACCTTTATTTAATACAGTGGTAATGCACTATGATTATGATATCTCGTTCATTATTTATTGGTATATTTATTATTTGGCATTTAACCAGCCTAATTTATATTGATAGCCTGGGAAGTTTACGTCAATCACTTCCGCAAAATATCATTGGCTGGCTCGCTATTGCTATAATTATTTCGACTATTTCATTTACTGTTTTTTATCGGAAGAATAAAATTGTTATAACTGTACCCGCAATTTGTTTTTTGATTGCATTAATTTTTTTAGCCATGGGGCTTGCTTATTCGACAGATATAAAAAGTGACCTTATTTTTTGGTATTGGTCAGGTATTACTATTGGTGTTTTATTATATATTACTGGACTACAAATAAAAGATAGATGGCGGGTACAGTCATTTTGTATTTATTGCAATATTACATTCTCAGCTATTCAAGCGCTCTTAACAGGTTACCAGTTTTTTACTCAGCCCGATATTTTTTATTTCGCAACTGATATGCGCTCAAATGGTTTATCACAACAAATTAATATATTGTCAGTGAGCGTTGCGGCATCATGCTTACTTGCAATGATGACACTTATATTATCACAGTTTACCTTAGCGAATGCTAAATATGAAAATATGCGAACTATTGCCTTAGGCTGCTCAATTTTTTTATTTACTTTAACTCTTGTAACACTTCAGTCCGTCACGACATGGTTAAGTTTTATTGTGGCAATTTTCATATTCATTTGTTTTTTCTATAAAAAAAATCAGCTTAGAGTGATTGCTAGCTACTTTATCATGGCTGTAGCTGTGTTTATTGGTATTTACTTCATTAAATTATGCCCTCAGTTTATCAATACTGAGGTGATTAATCAGTTTCATTTAAAACAAATGTTACGATTTTCAATTACCCTCTTTTTGGAGCAACCTGATGATATCTGGGATCCTTCATTAATCCCTAAGGATAGTTATGGTAGAACACCATTACCCTTTTTAAGTCCAGAACAATACATCGTTCCACATTCACATAATGAAATTTTTCTTTGGATTATGAGAGGAAGCAATATTAATTTAATTTTTATGTCGCTACTTATAACAGGGAGTATTTACGTTATTTTCCAATCTTTTATTAAATACAAAAAAAATGGCAATGGATATTCATTAGCGCTGATCATTGCCATACTCCCCATCGTTATTCATAACAATGTTGAATACCCGTTTCTTTTATCGGTATTGCATTGGGGGACGATTATATTATTTTTATCTTTTTCTGACTCTGCATTCTCACTAAAAGATCAATCATTATTTTATATTAATAAAAATTTATCCGCATTATTTAGCGTTATGATATCTATTATTGGAATTAGTGTTTTTATTTTAGGGATCGTTTTATTTAATGGAGAAAATTATATTTACCCCAATGATGATATCGAATTAGTAAGCCTTGATTAATTATTGAACACATACCAATAGTTTAATACTAATTTAATTTATTATCACTTGATTAGAGTTATATTATGACAAAATACCATACAGACATTTCAAATTCTTATATTGGGCATAAAATGCGCAAGCGTCGTTTACAAATGGGCTTAACGGGCGATAGCTTAGGAAAAAAATCAGGCTTAAGCCAACAACAAATATCCCGTTATGAACGTGGCGTACAAAATTTTACGATCCGTCGACTTTGTATATTCGCCAATATTCTACAATGCGATTTAAACTATTTCCTTGAACAAAATTACCATGAAATAGACTCCACCGTAGACAAGTTCTTTTAATGCCCTTTAAATATACATGGCTAGGGGCTGTTTATCTTTGTTGATGATTTTTACCGCTAAAAAGGTTAAAAAACAATCCAAAAAATTGACCACTAAAGATAAACAGCACCTAGTACCCCTTTATTTTAGGTGTTAGCCTGCATATCACGACTCAAACCATCAATTTATCTCTTTTCTGATTGCTTAATTTATCCCCCTCTTATACGTTTAAGTTCAAATCCTAAACAGACACAATTTTCTGGTTAAAAGGCCCAAATATGACAATCACCCTTATCGTGGTATGCATTGCACTATTACTTTTAGTAGGCTGGGGGATTACTATTTATAATCGCCTCATTAGCACTCGAAACCAAGTGAGTAACCAATTTGCCAATATTGATGTGGTTTTAAAACAACGTGCGGATCAAATACCCCAACTTGTCACCATCACCGAAAAAGCGATGGAACATGAAAAAACCTTATTTACTTCATTAAGTGATGCACGCCAAAGCTACTTTGATGCAAAAGATTTGAATGAAAAAATTGCTGCATCGAATGAAATGAATCGTACTTTACGCAGCATTATTGCGATTGCTGAAAATTACCCAACACTGATTTCAGGCGAACAATTTACCCAATTACAAATTGCCTTAAGTGATGTAGAAAATAAAATTGCCCAGCGCCGCGAAGGCTTTAATGACGCAACAACCGAATACAACACGGCAATCCAAATGTTTCCTGACAGCATTGTTGCTAATGCGTTTCGTTTTACACAATTACCTTTACTGGAAATTGCTGATGACGAAAAACAATACCATGGCGTTCAATTTAAATAGTCTTTGCTTAAAGAACTGGATAAGTAAAAATGTATTTTTTATTTGGTGCCGCAGTCGGTGCATTAATTTTACTTCTTAATAATCATTTTTCGATCAATAAAAAATTGAATTGGGGCATCATTCCCTTTCTTAGCATGGCCTTTGGTATGTGGGTGTCAATCTCCCCAACACAAGGGGATTACCCGAGCATCCTGTATTACGTTGTTGTAATGGTGGTTACCTTTTTTGTTTCCCGCCATTTGGTTAGGATCACTGAATCGGGTATTCAATCCTACCAACGGATGCAAAATGAAGGCTCATCTAAATTTGCTGCGTTCGTTAAAGTCGTGGTCGGAACATTATTAGCGACCTGTTTAATGGCGGGCTTTTTTATCGATATGCGTATCTTTTTTCTCGCATTTGTCCTCACCTTTGTTTTTAAATTTATTGAAAATACGCCAACCAAACGCTTCTTAAAATTTCAAAAAAATCTAGCAACTTCAAAAATACGTTCCGTTGCGATGGGGTTAGTGGAAGTGGAAGGGAAGATCACGGCAGGTACGGAAATTAAAAGTGAGTTAGGTAATAAAACCTGCTACGGTTCATTTTATTTTGAATATTCAATTTCAAAAGATAAAGATGGCAAAAAAAGTTATACGCTACAAAATAGTAAAAAACGCATGCATTACTTTACGTTGACCGATGACACTGGCTCAATCAATGTTGAATGTGATCCTGAATATTTTGTCTACCCTGGGTTATCACCGCACATTGATAGGGAAAATGGTAATCGCCGTTATACCGAATATATTTTAGAGCCTAAAACCAATTATTTATTAATCGGCACTGTAGATTCAGATGAAAACGGTAAACCTGTTATTATTCGCAAAGCACCGCATTTATTACTTGGCGTTTCGCCATCGGATTTCGTGGTCAGTTGGAACAAAGCTCGGCCTTTGCGCCGTAATTTAACGCTCACCGTTATTGCTGCACTTTTACTGATTGGGACGATTATTATCACGCCAATGGATTACCAAAATGGTCAATTACGGATGCATTTTGACCAAATATCCTGGTTAGGTGATGACTAATATGGAAAAAATTATTTTCTTTCTCATCATCGGGATTGTTAGTTTTATTTTTTTACGTTATTTGGTAAACACCTATAACAACATTATTTTCTTAAAAAATAACTGTTATAAAGCATTCGCCAATATTGATGTGTTATTAAAAAAACAGGTGGAATTATTACCTGTGCTAACCCAAGTTGCAGACCAAGCCATGGTACATGAAAAACAGTTATTGAGTGAGTTAGTACAGAGCCGACAGCGCTATTTAGAGAGTACAAGAATAGAAAGCAAGGTCGATACTGCAAACAAAATCGCCCCTAAAATAAAGCCATTAATTGCCATCGCAGAAAAGTATCCGCAACTCATCAGTAAATCGGCACTATTAGAATTGCAAAAACAGGCAAAACTCGTTGAAGACCAAATAGCTGACCGTCGTGAGTTCTTTAACCAAACCGTGACGCTCTACAATACGGATATTCATATATTCCCAAACCTGATTTTTGCTATGTTATTTCGCTTTAAGGACATCCCTTTGCTATATGGTCAACAGGAGTCTACATCATGATTAGCATACCTTTTTCTTGGCTTGGCTTTACGGATTGGTTATTAGAGCAAGAGGTGGGAATTATTATCATGTTTGCCACATTTGGCACTCTGTTTGCTTCTATTGTCAGCTTAATTATTCTCAATGTGTTGGGGCTAAAAAAACTGTCAGGCTACGTGGCAGGCTCTTTGTTTTGCTCTGTTTTTATCAGCATGATCGTCATGATCCCATTAATGTTATTGTTTCGCCTTGAAGAAACTATTAAATTCCAGCTGATTTGGCTCGTGATTGTTGGCAGTTGTTTGCTATTTTTCTTAACCAATCAAAACTATTTAAATAGCTACTTTAGTAAAGCGGTAGACAAAGCGAACAATGAAATCAAAAACAAACAGAAAAACTCTAAGAGAAAATAAAACCCAAGGGCAGAGCAAGGCTACCTTGCTCTGTCCGTCTATTTTACCAGCTTAAACTTGTTCTGATGCCAATTGTTGCACATAACGATAATGTGAAAAGGTCACAAAAAGTGCAACCAACGCAATTGATGCGCCTAAAATAAAGCCCCCTGAATAACCAACCGCAGCAGTGAGCCCCACTAGCATCATTGAACTAGCAAGTTCACCGATATCCCTTGTGCTCTGTACCGCTGTCATATCCGTTCCCGCTTGATGATATTGTGAGGCAAATTGCATCCCTGCCGTCATGATCGCTACCGATGTAATTCCAGCAGATAATGAGCCAAAAGTAATACACAGTGCAACCATGCTAATGGAAACCCCGTTAAACGACTGCAACATCCACAATAAAGAGGAAATCAGTGCAAACAATAAACCAAACGAAAAAGCACGCCAAACGCCAATCTTACTAATCAGCCATGCACCACCACCGCACCCTAATACTAGGGTAACTAGACCACCAGCCATCCCCATTTTGCCAATTTGCGCCAACGACCATCCTGCATCGTTTAAAAACAGTTTTGCCAAACCAAACCCTGAAACCGCCGTCACTGCAGATAATAAGGTCAATAACAATAAGCGCAGTGCTCCACGGCGTTTAAACGTTTTGAATAAACTCGCTTTTTCATTAGAACTTGTCGATATCACGGTATTTTTTAAAGGACAAAACAAGATAAAAAATAAGCTCACTAATGGCACGCAGGCTAAAACTCCCAATGCCATATGCTGCCCTAAGCTTTCACTCATAATCATTAAACCGGCACCACCAATAAAGAAGCCAGCCATCACACCTGCAATCTGCACTGCATTGATTTTTGATAACATTGAGCTACTCACTTGTTCAGCGGCCATTCCGTCAGTTGCAATATCCTGCGTCGCACTTGCCAGTGAAGCAACAAATAACAACACCACACAAGGGAGTGCATTTTCAACAGATAAACCTAATGTACTCAGTGCAAACATCGTCAGAGTAACAATAATTTGCATTGGAATGATCCAGCTTTTTCGGCGACCAAGCTTTTTGCCCCAATGGTTATCCACAAATGATGCCCATAGAAATTTTACCACCCATGGCAAGCCCACCAGTGGTAAAAATGCCAAGACTTTCAATTCCCCGCCATCATGGCGTAAAAAAGTTGGCAATGCGTCCATCGCAATACCCATTGGGATCCCTTGGGCAAGGTAAAGCAGGCCAAGTGTCAACACTAACTGTTTATTTTGTAAAAGATCTTTCATATTAACTCCGTGCACGTTTTGCTGTGCATGACAATGTCTGACAAGCGAAAAAACCGATAAGCAGCCCCACTGCGCTACATAACACTGTGAGGTCAATACGTGAAAATGGGGCTAAGTGGGAAACCGAAGAGGCAATAAATGCGGCAAATAACAGGCTCGCTGATAACAAACAAATAATTGCTAAGCTAGCGCGTACATTTTTATACAACAAACACAGCAGCAAGCAGGCAGCCCAACACAGGAAAAAAGAATAGGATGACAGCAACAGCGGCCACGGAGCCAATGCAAGTAAAACGCTACTTGCCAGCAGTAACCCGCCACAACCTCCCACAATGAAACGCGCGAATACGGTCTCCATTCGCCGCCAGCACCACATAGCCAACCCCGCCGAGACTAATACCAAGGCACCGATTCCCGCCAAAAAATGCACAATACTGGCCAGATTTTCACCTTGAGGCCACCACTGGTATTGCCCATAATGCACAGGCTGGACGGCAATAAAGGCCCTTGTCCACCCACTTTGCTGAGAAGAATCACGTATACCAACAAGCTGTTTTTTGGTGCTATCAAATTGGTATTGTTCAAAGTTGGCAGTGGAAAGCTGCCCTTCTCGCACGCCGCCGATAATCCACTTTTCACCTTGAAATCCAACCGTTTGGGGAATAAAAGAGGGTACGGTTTCTCCTAGCGCAGTAATAACCGATGCCACCGTGTTTTCAGAAACATCAGTCGGCGTTTCTACTGTATCAAACCCGCCCATCAAGTTTTTCATAATCATTTGAGGGGATTCAGGTGCGGCTCTTTGTGCCAATGAAACCGTGCCTAAGGCACCTAATCCAGAAAGAGCCCCTGTCAACGCAAAGAGAATGAGCCATGGATAACACCAAAGCCCCAGCCAACTGTGTAAATCATGGAAAAATAACCGTAAACTTGTTCGCCTCGGTAAACGTAGCATCGTAGCGATACGCTTGCGTTGAATGAACCACCCCGTGATCAATAAAACGGCCAATGCAAAACCAAATAAACTGAGGAAAATACGCCCAGGAAAACCAAGAAAGAGGTTTTTATGTAGTGTGACCAACCACATCGCAGGGGTATTTTGTTCGATTAGCTTGCCTGTAATGGCGCTATAGCTAGATGCACACTGCCCCATGCCTTGGCAAAAGGTGATAACAGGGTTGTTTTCTTGGGGCAATTGGATCATTTGCGCATCTACCTGCAATGCAATCAACTGGTTTATCGGTAATATTTGCCCTGATAATGGCGCATCATTCCACCATAAGCGCAATGCATCACTGCCTAAACTCCAGCAACCACTAAATAAAATGATAAATAAAAAAATGCCGAAAAATACCCCTGCACTACGGTGCAGAATATCTAAACGATGGGCTAAAGAAGGTGATTGGCGAAGGATCACAATATGCCCCCTAACATAAAAGCCAGTGGTAACGGCCACCAGCCATAGCTGCGTAATAATGCGCGCTGCCAAGTCGGCGCTGTCAGGTTGTACACTAAGAGCCCCATTGTGACCAAACTACTAAGAAAAACAGCTGCGTATAATCGGTTAAGTGGGTCTAATGACGGGTAAAAGCGTGCTATCAACATCGATAGCACGGCACCACCCATGATTGTCCCAGCAACCGACAAGGCACTTGCTAATTTCATTAAAAATCAGCCTTCAAAGTAAACATCACATTACGTGGGTCACCATAGCGGTTATTCCATTGTGGGGAGAACAACCCGGAATAATAGCGACGGTCAAACACGTTGTTCACGTTCACTGCGGCTGTCCATGTTTCATCAATTTGGTAGCCTAGACGCGTATTGAAAATTGCGTAGCCGCCTTGGCGTAATGTTACGTTTCCATTGCTAGTGCTATACGCACTTTGTGCCTGCATGCCACCGCCTAAGCTCCACTTACGTTCATCCCAAGGTAGGTCGTAATTTGACCAGACACGTAACATATGGCGAGGCGTCAAGGTATTGTAAGAATCCCCTTTGTGTTGGCTATCATCACGGTATTTCGTGTCGGTATAGGTATAGCCCACGGATAAATCCCAGAATGGCGTGATATATCCAACGCCTTCGAGTTCAAAGCCTTGGCTACGCACTTTTCCGCCACTGATAAAATAGTTATTAAAGCCGCCCGTTGGGTGCTCAGGGTCGATTTGTGGGTTATTTTTAATATCAATTTGGTAAACCGCACCCGATAAATTTAAGCTGCCATTTAGCAAGGAACCTTTAATCCCTGTTTCTAAGGTTTGGCCTTCAACAGGTTTGAGCATTTTACCGCTCCATGTTTTCCCTGTTTGAGGTTGGTACACTGTGGAATAGCTGTTGTACCAAGACCATTGCGGGGCAAAATCCCAAATCACGCCACCGTAAGGAGTAATGCGGCCATTTTCTGTGAAATTCGCCGTTGGTGTTTTTACCTCCCACCAACTGTCACGCGCCCCAACAATGACCGTCACAGGCTCAATCACCTTAATGCGGCTCATTCCATACAGACCTTTTTGAGTAGTTTTAGTAGCACCAGCAGAGCTGTAGGCACCTATTTTCGGTTTCGGCACACTGTGCGGATCCCAGCGATACACATTCACAGGGACATTTAACGCAGGGTCAAGATCGGCACTGTATTGCTTTTCGCTGGCATGGGAATAACTCGCGCCCACAATGACATCATGCTTTAAGCCCCAGCCATCCACTTTGCCATTTAAGCTGGTGTCTAAACTGGTTTGCTCATTGCGGAATTTATAGGCGCCCCCCATCAACATAGCCCCATCACCTGTGGCTGGGTCAATATTACCCCATGCCCCTGCATACAAGAGACGTGCATTAACATGTTGATATTCAGCATTTAATTTATATTGCCAGTTATCATTGATTCGGTGCTCAATACCCGCAAAGCTGCGTGAGGTGTCCCATTTGAAGCGATCCCAGTCCACATCCAAATAGGTTTTACGTGGAAGGTGCAAATCGCTGCCATCTTTCCCCATCGGTACACCCGCCATATTGGTTACTGAATCAATGGTTTGGAACTGAGCCCCCATACGTAACAATGTGTCTGAGGTGATATCGATATCGACCGTACCGTACATCAGACGAGTTTGTTGGTCAGACACATCATAGAAGTAATCTTTATCTTCCCATGCCATTACAAAGCGCCCGCGCACTGAACCTGAGTCATTGAGTAAGCCGCCCACATCCACTTCACCACGGTAGCGATCCCAACTGCCCGCACTGAGGCTCAGTTTTGCCATATTCTCTTTCGGTGCATGTTTGCGCACCATATTGACCGTTGCCGCAGGATTTCCCATGCCGTGCAATAAGCCATTTGAGCCACGTAAAATTTCAACCCGCTCATACACCGCCATATCTTGAGGTGAACTTGCCATATTCCCTAACAGAGCTGGCACCCCATCAATTTCGAAGGAATCGATTTGGAAACCTCGCACATAATAAGCGGTGGTCAGCTTCACATAAGGTGCACTGGTCACTCCTGTTGCACGTTGCATAACATCATTAAGGGTTTGGAGATTCTGTTTCTCGATTTGCTCTCTGTCTATCACACTCACCGACTGTGCCACTTCTCGTGGCTTAAGCGCTATTTTGCCTAATGTCGTGACGCCAGGTTCGATATAGTCATCATCTGAAGCCGAAGATGCTGTCACTTGAATGACGTCGTGCTTGGGTTGCACTGTGGGCGCAGCATATGCCATCAAAGACCAACTTGCAGTTGCACATAGTAGCGCACAAGGCGTTAGACGGGAGATCCCGAATGATTTGATGTTAGACGTGGACAGCATTTCCTACCCTTAAAAAGTTAAATGATAATTGTTATCAATTTAGCAATTAATGGCAGGGGATACTTTCGACCGCCGGAATTTGTCTATAGTTATCCGGTGAACTGATTTTATTTTTTCAATTGATTAGGGGAAATGCCAAAACGTTTACGAAATGCGACGGAGAAATGAGCAGGGGTATAACCAACTTGGTAGGCTACCGTTGAAATATTGGCATCATTTAAACTCAGTAATTGGAATGCAGTTTCTAACCGATATTCCTGTAACCAACCATAAATGCTATTGCCAAATAACTGGCGGAACCCTTGCGTTAATTTACGGGTATTTAGCCCCAATCTTTTGGCTAACTCATCTAAACTTGGCGGAGATTCCATTTCCTGAATCAATATCTCTTTTGCTGCATACAAATTATCAATGTCTCTCTGTCGCAGTGTGGTCAACGAGTGGCTTTCTTGATGAGATAATGAATGATGCAAACACAATGCCGTAATTTCGGCAACTTTTGCCCCTAAATAAAGTTGGCGAACAGCGGAGTGGATCGGCTGGCTAAAGAGTTGATGCGTCATCGCCAACACATTGGGCGGTATAGCCAAGCGCAATAGTTGGGGTTTGTGGGGGTGATAGCAAGATGCCGGTAATTTGAGTTGTTGCAACTCTAGCCATTGAGGCGAAATATCAATTATAGTGTATTTCATGGGCTGCTGACTATAAAACTGGTTATTCAGCTGGTAGCTGTTTGCGCTGCTAGATAAAATCAGTGACGGCGAGTTCACATCAACCCGTTGCCCTGCACTACTATGGCATGCCATCATACCTTGGTGAATAGCCACAATCTTTAACCCTGCACTCTGTTCTTCCTCAATTCCTAAGTCACGGTTAATGGAAAACTCCCCTCGGCGAACCCGAATAAACTCCCCGACACAGTGCTCTTCATGTGTTGAGTGTGCTTGAGTGAAGGCTTTTTCGATGTGTTGCGACATAATAGCTCTTGTGAAATGAACAAATATGCCGCTATCTTGGCAAAAAAACACCAAAATAACAATAATTATCATTCGCAATAAAATAAAGGGGAGTTTTTATTTTAAAGCGAAGATTTGGCTATATCCTTTCGGGTTTAAACGCAAATAAAGCAGCAATGTCACGACAACAAAAATAACATGCATCCCCCACACCCAAGTGAAACTTTGGCTTAACTGGTGTAACCATGCCGCGAGTAGTGGGCCAAATGCCGCGATAATAAACCCGCCCGCTTGCATTAATGCCGTCAATGCTCCCGCACTCATCGGGTGGGGAATATGATCCAGTGCCGTAATAATGCTAAGTGCAAAACAGCCACCTAACCCAACACCTAATAATGCTATCCATAAGAAAGGCACATCACGGGCAAACAGCATTAACCCAATAAACCCGATGGCTTGGCAACTTAACGTCGCAATAAGCCAGAAACGACGATCGATATTGTGAGAAGCGAGTACAGGGATCATCAGCGCTGATAAGGCCTGAAACACCGTCAGCATGGCAACAAAAGAGCCACTTTGTGCAGCACTCATTCCCTGTTCTTGGAAAAAAGGCGCTAACCACGTTACCACTGTTCCATAACCTGCATTGATCAACCCAAACCCCGCCATCAATAACCAAGCCCGTGGCTTTTTAAAGAACGCGAATACGGAAACGTGACCAACGCTAGTTTTATTCATCGTGCGAATATTTAGTAGGATAGCAATTAACGCGATCAACGCAGGGAGGGCTAACCATGCCAAAGCTCTTTGCCAATGGCCTGTTACACTTTCTAAAATAGGGGTTAACTGTGCGCCTATCGCGCCGCCCGCCATTAACGTTGCAGAATAGAGCCCCGTCATCATGGCCATTTTTTGTGGAAAATGCGCTTTAATAAAACCAGGAAAAACCGCTTGAATATAAGCGGCGCCGGCACCACACAAAAATGCTGTAAACAATAATATGTGACCATTTTCGGCAAAATTGCGGAAAAAAGAGCCAAAAAATAGCAATAACATCGCCAAAGCAATTCCGCTTCGCTCGCCTATTCGTTGGTTTAATGCGGGGACAACCAATGCACCAATCCCCATCAATAACATGGGCAATAACGTCAGGAGCGAAATGCTTTGGTAGCTCATTCCTGTAGTGTGAATAATATTGTCGACGACAGGGCCGGGGCCTGTCATAAAGGGCCGTAAATTCAGCCCAACTAATACAATAGTGACCACTAACGCGAGAGAATTCGACCCTGTTTTACCCATTATTTTTGCTGTTCCCACCACATTTGGTACAGCGCTGAGCGCGGTGCATCATTTGGCCTTAATTGCTCAAATTTAAAACCCAATTGTTGCTCAGGTGCCACACGTAACGCCTTAGCAATTTCCGCGGTTGATAAGCCAAAGGGCTCTGCATCTTGGTTTGAATAACCATATACCACACGAGAAACCCCTGCCATGCGCATTGCTGCAAGGCACATTGGGCAGGGTTGCCCACTGGCGTAGACAATACAATCATCCAGTTTAACGCGGTTCAATGCCTTCCCCGCTCGGCGTAATGCCATTAATTCCGCGTGCGCAGTGGGGTCGTGTAATTCAAGCATTTGATTTACCCCTGTTGCCACTACTTGACCTTCTCTAACAACAACAGCACCAAATGGGCGACCGCCCGCCTGTACATTTTCTTCAGCAAGCAAAACCGCCTGCTGTAAAAATTGCCTATCCGACATTATTTCGCTCCCGCTTTTTCAAGAATTTCAATCAAGTTACGGTAACCTTTACTTTTTGCTAATGTTAAAGGCGAAATCCCTGAGCCATCCGCCAAGTTCACATCAGCGCCGCCATCAATCAACAGCGTGACAATCTGCGCATATTTGTCGCTACCATCCCCCAAAATAATCGCTTCAATCAATGCCGTCCACCCGAGGCGATTAATATGGTTTACGTCCACACCCGCATCAATCAAGGTTTTGACCGTGTCGATATGGCCACGTTCTGACGCAGGGATCAACGCCGTACCGCCATAACGGTTGGTACTGTTTAAATCAGCCCCATTTTTCAGGGTTAATAATAAAATATCTTGCAGCCCACGCGCCCCTGCATAGAGGTACGGTGAATCTTGCATATTATCCTTCGCATTCACATCTGCGCCGTGCTCAATTAAGTAGCGCGCCACATCCACACGGTTTTCATGAGTAGCGGCCATTAATGGGGTACGTTGGCGCAAATCCCGTTGTTCGATGTTAGCTCCTTGCTCAATTAGCGTTTGAACTTGGTATAAATTGCCTTGCTCAGCCGCGCTAACCAGCGTATTAGATTGTGATGTTGCCATTCCTTTCACCATAAATATCAATGAAATTGAAAGAATACCCAGTAAATAAACCAACCACTTAACACGTAACAATGTTGTTTTCATGATTTATCTCCTTCTCATCTATTTAATCTACTCAAAAAGTATGCTATTTAGAAATTAAATAACCAAATGATAGGTATTAAATAAATGAATCCGTTGCTCAATTTAGTCCTGTTGAACACCTTTGTCGTCGTTGCTGAAACAGGGAATTTCACTGTGGCTTCACAGCATTTAAATTCAACGCAATCTACATTGAGTCAGCAAATTCAACGCTTAGAAACTCTAGTGGGGTATCCATTGTTTGTTCGAGGCCACCGTATCTTAACGTTGACCGAAACGGGTGAAATCCTGCTTAGCTATGCGAAAAAAATCTTAGCATTAAACGACACATTTTTTATGAAGATCACGGGCAGTGCGGTGATCCACACGCTTCGTCTTGGTTTTCCTGAAGATCTGGCATCAGGGCAAGTTACCCCTACCCTTGCCGCCTTTATGCAAGAAAACCCCAATGTGCGCTTAGAAGTCACGAGCGGTTTAAGCCGCCAGCTCCATCAGCGCTATCAACATGGGGAATTAGACTTAATCATCGTTAAACAGAAAAAAGGGGAATTTAAAAGTGATTACTGCTGGCCTGAACCATTATGCTGGTTAACAAGCAATCAACGTCAATTACTCAATAATGATTCTGTCCCGCTTATCGTTTTCCCTGAAAATGGCTTATATCGCAATGATATGTTTAAGTTATTAGATAACGAGCAACGCCCTTGGCACATCACTTATACTTGTTCAAGCCTGGCTGGCATTCAAAGCGCCATTACGGATGGCTTAGGGATCAGTTTACTGCCCCTGCGAGCTAAGTTGCCACAGCACCGCATTTTAACAGAAGAGGAAGGTTTCCCTGCTGCTCAAGAAATAGAAATTGCGATGCACTTTCATCGCAATGCCTCAGATACCCTCACGGAACTTGCTGAAAAGTTAGCACAACAACTGGAGCAACGCTAATTGTGGAAACCTTATTTAATACCCTGATTGAGTTAGAAAAAAAACTGCATTTTTCCGCTAATCGACAAAATATCGATTTTCTTCAAGATATCCTACACCTTGATTTTTTTGAATTTGGCCGTTCTGGGGGCACAACAGATAAACCCGATACTTTAGCCTCTTTGATTGATGAAGCCCCAAAAACGATTTATTCAGAAGGCTATCACTGCACATTATTGAGTGAGTACACAGTATTGATGACTTATATGAGTTATGAATTACAGCAAGGGGAAAAAATAAGGCAAACCAATCGTTCATCAATATGGTTAAAGAATTCAGTAAATCAATGGCAACTGAGGTTTCATCAGGGAACGCCAACAGATAATCAGTAAAGTGGGAAATCCCCCCACTTTACTGTTAGTCAGCATTCATTTAACTTCGTTATTTTTTATCGAAATACCCTGCTCGAATAGATGCCCCTATTAAATTCACCACAAAGCGCCCAGCAGTAACGCCTGTTAGTTTAGAGGGGATATCTTTTGCTGGCGTGATTTCAACGATATCCATACCCACAACCCGGCCTTTTTTCACTAAACCGTGAATTAAGCTACGCGCTTGTAAGTAAGTTACTCCACCTGGTGCAGGGCCATCTACACCTGGCATAATGCTTGGGTCGATACCATCTGCATCAATACTGATATAGTAATTTGAGTTATCTGGGATACGGTCTAAAATTGCCTGTATTCCTACTTCATGCAGTTCATAGGCAGGAATAACATGAGCACCATGATCTTTAGCTGCTTGATAATCTGCGGGACGTCCACTCCCTTGAGCACGTAAACCTATCTGAAAAATTTCACCGATATGTTTCATTTCCGATGCACGACGAATTGGACTAGACAAACCTGTATTTACACCATTAACTTCTTCACGCCAATCTAAATGAGCATCAATATGAACTAAGGTGACTGGGCCAACTTCATCAAATCCCTGTAAAATCGGCGTAGTTATACCGTGGTCACCACCTAAAATAATCGGCAACGCATTCGCCCTTAATAATTGCCTGATTGCTTCAGCGGCTCTTTCATGATGTTCACCCAGTGGTTGAGATAAATCAGGGATAACATCACCGCAATCAACGAATTTAATATCTTTACGTCCCTGCAATAGCGGGCCATCAATATCAAAGTCATAATGATCTGGATGCCGAACAATTCTGTCACTCATATCACGTAAATACTGCGGTGCTCTCGATTGATCATTTGTAAAAGCATGGGCGCTATAGGCAGAGCTAAATGGCATTCCAAGTATCGCAATATCAGCTTCGATATTATTTAAATCGGTCGCAAGTTCAGAATATAAAAATGTTTTATGACCAACATGTGGCGCTGTCGTTAATTTTTTCATCTACTTTTCCTTATTAAACTTTAAATTTATTCTTTATTTTTATTAGCCGCCAAATGTATTGGCTAAAAATACAAATAGAGGGACACCGACAATGTCAGTTAATACCGTTCCTGCAATAGGAATAATAATGAATGCTTTCCTTGAAAATAGACCATATTTATTACAGATAGCATCCATAACAACTAAGCCATTTGGCGTTGCACCTAATCCATGACCAATAAAACCAGCAGACATCACTGCCGCATCATAATTTTTACCCAATGCACGATACACGATAAATACAGCAACAAGAATGGTAGCAATAACCTGAGATATTAATATGATCGTTAATGGCAGAGCTAGCTCATAAAGCTCCCATAGTTTCAATTTCATCATCGCCATCACTAAAAACATTTCTAATGCGATCGTCGATATTAATGCCACCGTATTTCTTGATATTTTTATAATTGGCTTTCTTTCATTAATTGAATGAAAAACAACACCTACAAATAAACTAAAAATATGCCCTGGTATTGTAAACCCTGTAATTTCACTTATCCATTTAGCCGTTGGCATCCCTATTGCAAGAATAGTTAAAATAGCAGCACCTGCGACAATACATTTCTGTGCGCTAATTTTATCTTCCTCGGCATCAACTTCAGCTAAATTATCTAAATCAACATGGTCTGTTTCAATTTTCAATTTATTTTTTTGGATTAGCCAATTACCAACTGGCCCACCTAATATCGAACCAGCAATTAAGCCAAATGTTGATGCAGCCAACCCAACATTAAGCGCTTGATCATAGCCAAATGACTCAACAAGTGGTGCTAATGAAGCGGCCATCCCGTGCCCTCCCTGCATTGAGGCTTGCCCAGCCATCATTGCAACCAAAGGTTCTATATCTAATATGTAGGATAACCCAATGCTGACACCGTTTTGGGCAAATGCTAGCCCCCAGCAAATAACCATATAAATAAGTAATATTTTCCCACCACTGACTAATAATTTGACACCCGTCATGAGTCCGATAGTGACAAAAAACACATACATAGCTAAATCATATAATGTATTATCAAAGCCTAATTCTACAATATTAAATTGATACGCTAACCACATAATAATGGAAAATAAAAACCCACCAATAACAGGGCTAGGTATTGAATATTTCATAAAAAATGGAAACTTCTTTATAATTACATTGCTCACAATTAATAATAAAGCACCTAATGCTGTAAATGTAATCATATCTAAATTTATTGTTAACATTTCATCTGTGACCATAAATTAGAATCCTTTTGTATTTATATATATTTGGATTAATTATTATTTTGGCGCCACCTTAGTAATAATTTATTAACAACTACAACTTTAAGATATACATGTTTTTTAATAATAAAAGTGATATTTTTGACCCCTTGGTTTCATAAAATGAAACCTTTTAAAATTAATAAAAACAATTTTAATCATTAAAATAAAATAGTAGATTTAGGCTATTTGTATCTAGCTAAAAATTGAGATAAATTAGCAATAAGTGATTGAATTCACGAAATAGGTAAAAATATGCATAATAAAAAACTTACAGAAAAAGATTTAAAATCATTACGTGTTTTTATTTCTGTTGCCGAAGCTGGCGGTTTTTCGATTGCTGAAAAAAAACTCAATATGTCCAAAGCATCCATCAGTCGGCATATACGTGAAATCGAAGAAAAACTGAGTGTTCAACTTTGTGAACGAGGGCCATCTGGCTTTAAGCTGACAGAATCAGGGCTATTAGTTATTAAAAAAGCCAACACTGCACTTAAAGCACTCGATAATATAAAAACAGAAGTCGATGAACTACAAGGGATCTTATCAGGCGTGCTGGTTATTGGTGTTGTTGAACATATACTGACCAACCCACAATGTCATCTTTCTTCTGCTATTGCTAAATTCACTGAAGCTGCACCACATGTAAAGCTAGAACTCATTGTGCTCAATCATAATCAATTAAATCGAGCTTTGAGTGATCGGACAATTCAAATTGGTATCCGTGGCCAATTTCATGAAAATAGCCGCTTCAACTATCAATTTTTATTTATTGAAAAGCATAAATTGTATACTTCAGAAAGTAGTGCTAAAAATAAGTATAATTTAGCACTGGTTTATCGCCCACATCCGTTCACTGAAAGTGTTCTAGCTTCTGGAGAATTTAATAAGGGCCCTGATGCAGCAGGTTTAGAAGCTGTTGCAGCATTTATCGCTTCTGGACACTATGTTGGAATTTTGCCAGAAAACTATGCCTCTCATATTAATGCACGTCATGCCCTCGTTGAAGTAGCTAATTCCCCTGTTTTCCAAAACCGTATTTGTGCGATAACAGAATCAAGTAAACCATTAGCACAAAGTGAAGCATTATTTTTAAAATTACTTTCACAGGCCAGTGAAAAACCATAAAAAATCCCCCAGCAAGTCACCTTACTGGGGGATTTTCAATTCAAAACTAAGTCTGTATTAATTACAGAACATCAACACAGTTCAGTTCTTTGAAAGCTTGTTCTAAACGAACAACCATTGAATCTTGTGCTTTACGCAGCCATACACGCGGGTCGTAGTATTTTTTGTTAGGTTTATCTGCACCTTCTGGGTTGCCTAACTGACCTTGCAGATAGCCTTCGTTCTTTTTGTAGTACTGTAAAATACCATCCCAAGTTGCCCACTGAGTATCAGTATCGATGTTCATTTTGATAACACCGTAGCTAACTGCTTCTTTGATTTCAGCAGCACTTGAGCCAGAACCACCGTGGAATACGAAGTCTAAGCTGTTGTGTGGCAGGTTATATTTTTCTGAAACGTAGTCTTGTGAGTTACGCAGAATTTTTGGCGTTAATTGAACGTTACCTGGCTTATAAACACCGTGAACGTTACCGAAAGATGCTGCGATAGTGAAACGTGGGCTTACTGCATTAAGTTTCTCGTATGCGTATGCAACGTCTTCTGGTTGAGTATACAGTTCAGAGCTGTCCATACCTGTGTTATCAACACCATCTTCTTCACCACCCGTACAGCCTAATTCGATTTCCAACGTCATATCGATTTTAGCCATACGCGCTAAGTATTTAGCACAGATTTCGATGTTTTCTTCCAGCGTTTCTTCTGACAGGTCAATCATGTGAGAAGAGAACAGTGGTTTACCTGTTTTCGCATAGTGCTTTTCACCTGCATCTAACAAGCCGTCGATCCATGGCAGTAATTTTTTTGCACAATGGTCAGTATGCAGAATAACTGGCACACCATAGTGTTCAGCCATTTGATGCACATGATAAGCACCAGAGATCGCGCCTAAAACCGCTGCTTGTTGGCCTTCTGCTTTCAAACCTTTACCTGCGATAAATGCTGCACCGCCGTTTGAAAACTGAACAATAACAGGCGCACGCACTTTCGCGGCCGCTTCGAGTACGGCGTTAATTGAATCCGTACCAACACAGTTCACCGCTGGCAATGCAAAGTTATTTTCTTTGGCAACTGCGAAAACTTTCTGTACATCATCACCCGTGATAACACCCGGTTTAACAAAATCAAAAATTTTAGACATGTGAAAAGGTCCTGTGGTAAACAGGCAGCCTACGCTGCCTGTTGTGTATGAACAATTAATTACGCTTTAGCACGTTCTTCTAGCATCACAACGGCAGGGAGCTTTTTACCTTCAACGAACTCAAGGAAAGCACCGCCACCCGTAGAGATATATGAAATTTTGTCTGCGATACCGAATAAATCGATAGCCGCTAATGTATCACCACCACCCGCGATGGAGAATGCATCGCTGTCTGCGATGGCTTTTGCAACGATTTCAGTTCCTTTACGGAAGTTAGGGAATTCAAATACACCAACTGGGCCATTCCACAGAATGGTTTTGGCATTTTTCAGGATTTCAGCCAAACGCTGCGCTGATTCATCGCCTAAGTCCAGAATTTGCTCGTCGTCTTTGATTTCAGTACTTGATTTCAGTGTCGCTTCTGCGGTTTCAGAGAACTCAGTGGCAACACGAACATCTGTCGGTACTGGAATTTGGCAATTAGCCAGTAATTTTTTCGCTTCAGGAATTAAGTCATCTTCATATAATGAACGACCCACATTGTTGCCTTCTGCTGCGATAAAGGTATTTGCAATACCGCCACCCACAATCAGTTGGTCAGCGATTTTAGACAGTGAATCTAACACAGTCAGTTTTGTGGAGACCTTAGAACCTCCCACAATCGCCACCATTGGGCGCGCTGGGTTACCCAGTGCTTTACCTAATGCTTCTAACTCATTGCTTAACAATGGACCTGCACATGCAACGGGTGAGAATTTTGCCACGCCATGAGTTGACGCTTGAGCACGGTGAGCCGTACCAAATGCATCCATCACATACACATCACATAATGCAGCATATTGTTTTGACAGTGTTTCGTCGTCTTTTTTCTCGCCTTTATTAAAGCGAACGTTTTCCAGAACGACTAACTCACCAGCGGCAATATCAATGCCATTTAAATAGTCTTTGACTAAACGAACAGGGTAATCGATTTTATCTGCCAGATAGTCAACAACAGGTTGCAGTGAAAACTCTTCGTTGTACTCGCCTTCAGTCGGGCGACCGAGGTGAGAAGTGACCATGACTTTAGCGCCTTGCTTCAGAGCAGCTTCGATTGTTGGTAATGAAGCACGGATACGTGCATCAGAAGTAACTTTGCCATCTTTGACAGGAACGTTTAAGTCAGAACGAATAAAAACGCGTTTACCCGCTAAGTCTAAATCGGTCATCTTAATTACAGACATGGTGAATCCTCTTGTTGATTCTCTATAAAGTTTCCATCAACTACTGGGCAGAGGCGAAAAGGTTATCATGCCCTGCTGTCTGTCAGTAGCCAATTAGTTTAAACCTGTTGCTGCCATCGCTAGCGTTGTATCTAGCATCCGGTTAGCAAACCCCCATTCGTTATCACACCAAACGAGGGTTTTTATTAAATGCTTTCCGCTAACTCGCGTTTGCGTACCATCGATAATAGCACTGTGTGGATCATGATTAAAATCCATCGAGACTAACGGTAGTTCTGTGTAGTCCACTATACCACGAAAATGCCCCTGTGCGGCGCTTCGCAGTAGTTGGTTCACTTTTTCAACACAGACATCGTCATGTACGGTAACACTCAAATCAATTGCTGTCACATTGGTTGTCGGTACACGGACAGAGATGGCTTCAAAATGATCTTTGAACTTCGGAAAAATTCGCGTAATCCCCGCAGCTAATTTCGTATCAACTGGAATAATAGATTGGCTGGCAGCGCGCGTTCTTCGTAAATCTTTATGATAGGCATCGATAACGGGTTGGTCATTCATTGATGCGTGGATCGTCGTAACGGTTCCTGACTCAATCGTAAATGCCTCATCAAGCAATTTAATAATCGGGATAATGCAGTTCGTGGTGCAAGATGCGTTTGACACGATATTGTCTGAAGCCGTTAAGCTTTCGTGGTTAACGCCATAGACAACAGTGGCATCAAGGTCATCAGTACCTGGGTGAGAGAATAGCACTTTTTTAGCGCCTGCCGCGATGTGCATTAAGCCATCATCACGGGAGCCATATGCCCCACTGCAATCAAGGACAATATCAATACCGAGTTCTTTCCACGGCAAATCACGGATATCGGTTTGGTGAAATAAGCGGATATTGTCATCGCCGACTTGCAAAAGTGAACCATTAAGTCTCACATCCCACGCAAAACGCCCATGGCTGGAATCATACTTCAGCAAATGCGCGATGCCTTCTGGTTCAGCAAGTTCGTTAATTGCAACAACGACAATCTCTGCCCGACGGCTCGATTCATATAACGCTCTTAAAACGCTTCGACCAATTCGACCAAAGCCATTTATTGCCACCCTGATTGCCATTCCACACCTTGTATATGAGCAAAATCACACGGTTGCTAAGGATAACTGACTCGCACTCACTCTACTGCTCATTTTAGCTGTTAAACATCAAAAGTGTGCTGTAACCGACACTTTTAAAATATTTTTTCATTGAACCCCACACCACTGAAACGGTTCAGCTAATCTGGAATTAGATTAAGGGATAAAGTCACAGAACGCAATAGGAAATCATCGATTGGTGCACAAAAAAACAACGCCTAACGATTTGCTAGGCGTTGTTCAGCAAAATAAGCTTATACAGGGCATTCAGCGCATGAATACCCCATCATTAACTGACTTATTTCAGAAGAGATTTCGCAGCTTCAACTGCTTTTTCCACAGTAATGCCGAACTCTTTGTACAGTTCTTCGGCTGGCGCAGATTCACCAAAGGTATGCATACCGATGATAGCACCGTTTAAGCCCGTGTATTTGAACCAGTAGTCTGCAATACCCGCTTCGATAGCCACACGAGCGCTAACATTTGCAGGTAAAACAGCTTCACGGTACGCAGCATCTTGTTTATCAAATGCATCCGTAGATGGCATTGAAACAACGCGAACTTTGCGGCCTTCGGAGGTGAGTTGGTCTGCAGCTTTAACGGCTAATTCAACTTCAGAACCCGTCGCAATGAAGATAAGCTCAGGCGTACCTGCACAATCTTTCAGAATATAAGCCCCTTTCTCGATATTCGCTAATTGCTCAGCGGTGCGAGGTTGCTGCTCTAAGTTCTGACGAGAGAAAATCAGTGCGCTTGGGCCATCTTTACGCTCAACTGCATATTTCCATGCAACCGCAGACTCAACTTGGTCGCACGGACGCCATGTGCTGACGTTTGGTGTTACACGCAGGCTTGCCAGCTGCTCAACAGGTTGGTGAGTTGGGCCATCTTCACCCAGACCGATAGAGTCGTGAGTGTAAACAAAGATGCTACGAACTTTCATCAGCGCAGCCATACGCACAGCATTACGCGCATATTCGACGAACATCAGGAAGGTTGCACCGTAAGGAATGAAACCGCCGTGTAATGCAATACCATTCATGATGGCAGACATACCAAATTCACGTACGCCATAATGAATGTAGTTACCCGCTGGGTCTACATTCAGGGCTTTAGAGCCTGACCACATGGTTAAGTTACTTGGTGCTAAGTCAGCAGAACCACCCATAAACTCAGGTAATACTTTACCGAAAGCTTCCAATGCATTTTGTGATGCTTTACGGCTAGCAATGTTGGCAGGGTTTTGTTGCAGTGTTTCAACGAATTTTTTCGCTTCTGCATCAAAGTTTGCAGGTAATTCACCGTTCATACGACGGGTAAATTCAGCCGCTAATTCAGGGAAGTTAGCCGCATAAGCTGCAAATTTCTCATCCCACGCTTTTTGTTTCGCTTCGCCTGCTTTACGTGCATCCCAAGCGTCATAGATATCTTGTGGAATTTCGAAAGGTCCGAATTTCCAGCCCAGTGCTTCACGTGTTGCTGCAATTTCAGCATCACCTAATGGCGCACCGTGAACAGATTCAGAACCTGCTTTATTTGGTGAACCAAAACCAATGATGGTTTTGCACATAATCAGCGTTGGTTTATCTGCTTTTTTCGCTTCATTGACAGCAGCATTGATTTGCGATGCATCGTGACCATCGATGTCACGAATAACATGCCAGCCATAAGACTCAAAGCGCGCAGCGGTATCATCAGTAAACCAACCTTCAACTTCACCATCAATAGAGATGCCGTTGTCATCATAGAATGCGATCAGTTTATTTAATTTCAGTGTACCCGCTAAAGAACATGCTTCGTGCGAGATACCTTCCATCATACAACCATCACCCATGAAGACATAAGTGTGGTGATCAACAACATCATGGCCAGGACGGTTGAATTGCGCCGCTAATGTGCGCTCTGCAATCGCAAAGCCGACTGCGTTTGCAATACCTTGGCCTAAAGGACCCGTTGTTGTTTCAACACCTGGAGTATAGCCATATTCTGGGTGGCCCGGTGTTTTAGAGTGTAATTGGCGGAAGTTTTTTAACTCTTCGATAGATAAGTCATAACCAGTGAGATGCAGCAAGCTATAAATCAGCATTGAACCATGGCCGTTTGACAGCACAAAACGGTCACGATCCGCCCAGTGTGGGTTTGCTGGGTTATGATTCATATGGTCACGCCACAGTACTTCAGCAATATCAGCCATGCCCATTGGCGCGCCAGGATGCCCTGATTTTGCTTTTTGAACCGCATCCATACTTAGAAAGCGGATAGCATTAGCAAGGGTTTTACGAGTCGTCATCAGTATACTCCAGGTAGGATAAAAACGTACTTAAACCAATTTTTACAACGCAATACGGATAGTGCTACTTTTATTTCGCTATAACGAAAAACGTCAATTTACCGATGTAGCGCGATTGAAAGTAACCCAATTCTACCCATACCGCAATATTTGCTATGTTCATGGCAGCAGATCGCTAATAAATTGAACTGCCGCAAAGCTGAATCCATTCCATTGCGCAAAATATCCCTTAAGGCTTACATTTTTGCGCAAGTGACTAACCTTATTAAACCTGAGTTCACTGTCTGGGATCAAGGTGATTTATGCATCTAGCACATTTAGCTGCCACATTAGTGATAATTGACAAAGTTTTAAGCAAAAAAGCCCCTCAAAATGCCCGAATATTTTTGTTTGAGTTTACGTAAAAACCCGCCCTTCGAATAACAAATAAGGTGAAATAATTCTCACCTTATTTGAAAATAAAATTTCAGAAAATAGTTCTCAGATTACGATAAACTGTAATAGAAGCTTGTATACGCGTTTGTCAGTAAATGACTCCCAAATTTAATCCCCTCTTTAATTAAATCTTGAGCCTCTGGTTCAAGCCAATTTTCATTAACCACTTTCAAAAAATCTTCAGCATGCTCAATATCAATTTCTTTATGTAATCCATAATGAGTAATTTGACTCTCCTCAAGCCAGCCATGATTCTTGATTGCTTCATAAATGAGAGTTGACGCATCAACAAATGTACGCTCAATACCTGCATATACCGCTGATGCAAAACGGTAATCTGAGAACGAAGAAACACTACGGATTGTTTCGTTAAAAACACGCGCATTTAATGGCGGCTGGTGAATATTGATTTTGGCAGTATCACCACCAAGACGAGAGATTAATGTTAAGATCGTATTACCATGAACATTTTCTTTAATTCCTTGCCCATGTTCTTCCCAAAGATTTTCGACAATGGCAATACGCGGTATTGCATCAGGAACATTTGCAATAATTTGGGCCATTGGGCGACTAAAGAAAAAAACCATTGTCGCGAACTCATTTTGTGTTTCTACAAATTGCTCTTGAGACAACTCGCCTGCACATAATGCTTTAAAATAAGGCGTTTCAGATAAATTTAGAGTATTAATCGTCGATTCTAAATAATTTTTCAACTCACTATTTAATGCCATAATTATTTTTCTCCTGAAGTACCAGATAAAGAAAAGTAAACGATATTAAATTCCGATGAGAACCCAATAATTAGATGAAAATTAATTTTCACATAATTTGCATGCTATGCATTAAAATGAAATATGTTAGCGATTATCAAAAAACAATATGTAACCTGAATAAAAAAAAAACCAGTAACAATAAGCATTACTGGCTAATCATATAATATGAAACTTTAAGCAGGCTAATCGCAGTTGCCTATAGAATGGTATTTATCAAATATAACAATATACTTACGGCTTTTTTTCTTTAAAATATTATGGCGAAACTCTTGTTGTGGTAACAGGTTGAGAACCAATGGCTGTTCATCAGCTTTTACCTCACAGCTTTCGTGAACCAATACCCTGAAATAAGTATTCCCTGTATTTCTTAATACGCCAATATTATCATCCATAGCATATTGAAAATGACTATTTTTGGGTCTAACAACAAAATAAGTTTCTAAACTCACTGTTGGATAAAATAACGATTGTTGTTTTTGTGCGAGATCATTTTCGACATCAAGTGATGTTTCACTAATTACAATTTTATAATACCGTTCTTGATTATCTTCTTTACCTCGATAAAAAATTTTAAAATATTCTTGCTCGCCAGGTAATAAGATTTTTTTTAATGGCGTAAAAATAATTTCACCATCTTCTATCCGCTTTCCCTGTTCTTGAATATCTGGTTTATCTATTTGATAGGCACTAAATGTATATAAATTCACCTTTTTTGTATCATTGATGTAGGCCTTCGAAAAGAAACTTTTATTCGGCTCAAGTGCTGAAATATCTGAGCTCAAATACAGTGCATGCGCCTGACCAAAAAATAAAAATATCACACAAAATAATACAAAGCTGAAATTTTTTTTTGTGTTTATTCTTCTCATACTATTTTTCAATAACATCATAAATTCATGCTTATAGATGCACATCTGGCCCCGTCCAAATCGCTTTCACAACAACGGTTCCACTGGCCGATACCGTTCCTAACCAATCAATGCCATCCAAAGTAAACAACGAATTAGAGTCATTCATCGGAAAACGTAAATCTAAATAGGTTCGATAGAAGGAGCCTAGATCTTGGTTAGGGATATCCCACGGCGTTTCTGCCCATAAGGCGTCATTCATCGATATTTCTGTGCCATCACAACTTGAACGATAAGATTCCTCTGTGCCTGAAGCATTTTTAAATGATAAATAAGCCGAGAATGGTACACGGAATTTATCATCGTCTGAACTGAACAGACAAAAGTTTTGCCCATTCACATTTACCGTTGGGCCTTCTACTCTTGCGGTAATAGAGTCAGCCTGCCGAGGTCCACTGGTCGTGACAATATAGTTAAACTCAATCGGTGGCTCTTCTGGGCCAATCTTCCCTGTCTTGGACGGGTTTGGAATATAATCCGCAGGCACAATACTGATACTGTAATCGCGTGGTTTTATCACTAGCTGGTTTGATGGCGTAAATTCATAATACCCTGACTGTGGTGCCGCTGCAGGGTTAGTAAACGAAAAGGTAAAAAAGTCTTGGCTATTGGTAAAATCCACATTATTGGTGACTAATTGCTTAAAAAACGTATTGGAAAAAAAGATAGAAACATACTGATTCGAACTTTTAAAATACGTATTAGCGGCATATGTTGAATTATAGTTACGCCAAATATTCGAGCCATCATCAGGCCCAATTTTTATTGATGCCCCCGCAACCGTAAATGGGATCAGCGTTGAGTTAACTTTTAAACTCAATATCACATTGGCAAAAACATCCCCTGATGTCTCGTGTTTTACAACTTGGCAAATCAAGCCATTGACATTAGCGACAACGCCAATTCGACAAAATTGTTCGCCTGGGCCTAAGCTTGGGTTCCCATTACTGTCAATGTAAACTTCTTGCATTGCCCCTGTAGAGCTGAGCTTAATATGTGCGGACTTTGTGATCGTAAATTCGTGGGATGCAATAATTCGCCCGCCGACACTTTGGCAACTTTCCCCTTTCGCTGGGTCATAATCCAAGTCGGTCATGCATGCACGATAACTGTAGGTTTCAACCGCCCCAACAGCCATCTGTCTAAAATATTGATAGGTTGATTCGCTAAAAATACCTCGCGCGTATGCCCCTTCTCCCAATGTATTGTCCTGCACAATTTTATATGCACCATTTCGACCAACGTATTGTGCAGGCCAATAACCTGTATCTCGGTTGCAATAATTACGCATACAACGGTTGCCGATAAATGGGCCATCAATAGGGGAGTTTTCAAACCAAATATCCACATTCTGATTTGCTCGAATCGAAGTATTGGTGTAGCCCATATACCCTAAACTTTCTTGGTTTTTTGCTGAATAACGAGAAAATTTATTTGCGCCAGTAAAGCGGGGGTCTAACGACCTCGGTGTGACAAAATATTCATCATCCACACCATTCTCAACAAAAACAATGGAATTACTCAGCGCAACGGCACCCGCCGTTGAACTAAATAACATACTGAAAATAATGCTACCAAGGGAAAGAAAAGAAATCGGTTTAATCATCATAAAATTCTCATTTCCTGAATGCGACAGTACGCTGCGGGTCGCAAGTCACATCACCTAGCCATAACGCGCCTCGAGCACCTTCTAAATTTAAATCGGCTTCGCATATCGTTTGCTCATCCTCTTGTAAAAGAGAAATAACGGGATATCGCACATCAACATCCATTGAAAACTCACCATTGTGATCCGTTTTCGTACGGCCAATATGATTACGAATAGACGCATATTTAATAAATTCACCATTAGGCGATTTCAAACGGCCAAATACCGTTACTAACTGCCTAACTTCTGGTTTATAGATAGCAATATTCCCAGGGTATAAAGTGACAGACTTATTTCGCCCAGACACAATGTCAAAACTGTCTTTAGACTTCTCATCATTCATTAATTGAATGTCATAGTCTGAATAAGGCGATAACGGAATAAACGTATTTGTTCCACTAATCGGGTAACGTTGCCCATTTACTCGTGCGGTCATACTCCCTGCCCCATAAATATCCGAGTTAATTATGACGCCCGATTTTCCCTGTTGACCACTTGGCATAACAGTGCCATCGCTATAGGCTAACGAACCACGAGAAGTAAAGTTACCATTCAATCTTTGATTATCAGGTCGATTAACCGTTAGCATCCCTGAGTTATATTTCGTTTCGTAGGAGGCATAACCCATGGTGGAAAAATCTGATTCACCATTATTTTTATCGCGCACTAATTTAGAAACGGATCCCCCGATATCGGTAATAACAGAATCTTCGAAACGTTTATTTGCGTAAATATTGGCTTTTATATTGCCATTACTTGAAGATAGACCTGTACTTAACCATGTCGATAAAGGTAATGAAAAATCAAGACTGATAAATTTTTCATTCAGACTTTTTTGATCATCATAATGGTAACGTTGAACACCTGTTCTTAATCCAATCGTGCCATAGCGTCCTGAAAACAGTGTGTTTGAATATTCATAGTTAATTGAATCACTGCCAATACGTTTATCTGTTGTACTGCTAATAGTAAATGACCCAGCTCGGTCAACAAGTTTATCAAGGTTCAACGTCGCACCATAAGATTCACTATTTGAATCATAAATAGGCAGGTCGCCTTTAATAACCGCTTTTTCTTTCGAAGCCCAAATAGAACCATAGCCGTCTGGCACACTGGTTGATACTGTCGCAATATTCCTAAAGCTCCCATGATTCTCCACCATACCTTGCCAAGAAATTGAGACATATTGGTTCAATGAAAGGTTAATACTGCTTTCATTAATTAAATAATTGTCATAACCGTAGTTCGACATTTGAAAATTTACCCCAGACAACACTGGGAAATTTTTTGCAACAGACGCCCCCAACAAATAACTTTTTTCTAATGGTTGGCGTTCTGCTTGTTTCCCTCTGACATAACGTTTTTTATCAAAATCGATATATCCGCCATAAACTTCCCAGCTAAACTTGTCAAAATCAGCACCACTTGAGCTAAATGACTTATTAATTGTTTGACGTTGTGATGTCACAATCTTGCCATCAACAACCGTTTCAATCATTACGTCATAAATACCAAAGGGCAAAATGCTGGTATCCACTTCATAGCTTCCCATTGGGAAGTTCTGGATATTTAAAAGTTTTTCATCACGATAAATTCGCACTTCACCTGGACTATTTAAAAAGACATAAATTGGTGTCAGGGAATATTTTTTATTGACGACCACACTTGAAGCATTATTTCCAATAGATGCCGCATATATTTTACTGCGATTTAAGGTTGTTAAACTCGCAATCGACTGCAAGTTCCACGTACTCATTAACCCGATGGCAAAACGTAGGCCATTAAAGTCACGCTCATACATTGCCCGATACAACTCAATATCAGAGTTCGATTTACCAATACTGTATGCCGATGCATTCACGTTTATATGGTGCTCTGCAATCGCAAATAACGTGTCTAAGTTAAAATAGCTGCTTGATGAATTTTTCCCTTTTTTTACCTGACTTTCAAAAATACCGAGATCATAGTTCGCAACCGTCGAAAAAGTGTCAACAGAAGAATCACCTAATGCAAACTGTCTGACTTTTTCATTAGCGGCAATCGCTTCTTTATTAACATCGAGAGATAAATTAAACGAAGCAATATTCAATTGCAGCACTGCATTTTTATCAACGACAATATTATTAAGCTCATTAAAGAAAACATCTTTTTTTTGTTCTAAACTTTCAATTAGCAAAGGTTGTATTTTGGGGCCTTTATTTGTGTCGATAAAATGAATATTGGCAAGTTTAATCCTCCCCTCAGCTATAATGATGATGGCATCTGCAATTTTATCTTCACTCTGATTTTTCCCATCATCTGATTTTAAACGTAGAAATACAGGCACCGACATTCCTTCCTCTAAAGCCAAAACAAAAGCAGGAGGAATAACATACCCACCAATTTTAATTCGCTTAATATCTTTAGCAGAAAGAGTACTTGAAAAAATAAAGCTCATTATTGATAACGCGATAACACTTTTACGCATAATTAAGACCCAATCCTAATTATTTGACAACAATAAACTCCCCTTTGTGCCAAATACCAATACTTGTTTTTTTATTATTTATATCAACCAACTGAAGGTTAACGGCTAAATTAGGTAGGAGATAATAACGCTCACGACAAATACCTTCTGCGCCATATTTTAACTTTTCGGTTAAGCAAGGGCCTGATGCAACAACCCGAAAAGAGCTATTCCCTAAATTAGCTATTTTATTTTTATCATAATTATATTTAAAATTTTCAATCCTTGGTGCTACGACTAAAATTGTACTTATTGTTGCGGATGTCGTTGCAGACGCTGATTTGGTACTTTTAGTCATTCCACTTTCACTAATTGGATCATCTGTCCAATTTAACCTATAATAACGTTCCTGTTCGTCTTTCGGGCCTTGATAGATAATTTTAAAAATATCTCGTGATTTGCCTGGAAGTATAATGTTCGCTGGTGTTGACAGTATTTCATTAGGATCGTTAATAGGGATAACCTTTCCACCCTCAAGTGGAGAGTCTATCTTCTCAATACTTAAGTTAACCAATCTTGCCGCATCAACAGTATTTTCAATTTCTTTTGCTAAGGTTTCTTCACCTGAAGAAATAATTTCCGTAATATTACCAACGTTAACGGCAAAACTATTTTTTAACGGTAACATGGATAATAAAATAACTGTAAATGTGATTTTATTCATTATAAAAGCTCAAATAGAAAACGATAAAGATCAACATCCTTATATTCTCTTTATCGTAATATAAAATTTATTATTTAATTAACGATCTAACTTATGGAGTAGTGAAGCTACCTTCCCAGTTTGCTGTAAACTGAATTTTCACATCACCATCCCAAACACCATCAGCTAAATCTTTAAATTCTGCGTCTACACCAGCTGCTTTCGCATTAGCAATAACGAAAGTAAACTCACCACGGTCTGTAGAACGATCTGAAACATCCCAAGAACCATTTGCTGCTAAGTTATCTAAGCCCGAAGTGATACCTTTTGCGACATCAATTAAAGTTGTATCAGCAGTAGAGTCTAAATCTGCACCATTCCATTTAACACCAACTTCTAATGTAGAATCATCAGTTGTTCTTGCTAATGTATTTGCAATAATTTTTGATGTTAATTTAAAATCAGTTGCATCTGCTTGGCCTTGGATAGCAATATCAAATGCACCGTTTTGCTGGTTAAAGCTTTTTTGTCCTTCAGCATAATTGAAAGTCAAACTTTTAAGTGGAGTAACAACTAACATGCTTGTTGTGTCTTTAATTGCAGTTGCTTGCCATGTTGCTGTTGCTTGAGCAGTACGCGTATCTGCATTTGCAACAGTAGCAAAAGAAGCAGCAATAATCCCAGATAATAATACAGATGCCATTTTTTTATTAAACATATTGTTCTCTCTAATTAATATTCAAAATATAACAAACAGAAAATTACATAGTATAAAAAACACTTTCTTGTGTTTTTTATAAAATATAATCTGACCACTGAGTTTTAACTAACGCAATATAATTATTATTCTTTGCTAGAGACAAAATCCATTAAATATCGACCTAATGAATAACTTTCCTTTTCTTCTACTTCGTTTTTTAAATTATTCTCATTCTCTTTTTCATTTTGAACAAAGAGAATAAGGTCAACCCAACTTTTATCGAGCAGAGATAATAGTTGATGTAATTGATCTAAGGTTAACGGTGTTTTACCTGTTTCATAACGAGAAATTTGCTGCTGACTTACATGCATTAACTTTGCTAATTGCTTACCCGTTAGATTTTTTTCTCGTCTCGATTTTCTCAAGAAAAAACCAGCATAATAACTTAACTTATTTGATTCCATAAGCATTTCCAAAATTTTCCCAACAGTGAAATAAAGCGTATAACTAGATAAAAGCTAATTATTAATATATTTATATTCTTAATTAAATAATTCAAAAATTAATTATTCGTAACTAATTTGTTCTTAATAATATAAATGGATACAAAATCGTGTAAAAATGTTTAAAGCTATCAAATAATACAAAACTAATAGCCAATAGCTATTAAAATATTTTTTCTGCAACATTTCCCTATCTAAAAACGACAAAAAACACGTAATCAGAGTATTAAATTAATAAGTAACTATGTGATTAATAGCTGTCTCTTATACACATCT
>NZ_JAGSPI010000015.1 GCF_020381325.1 Providencia vermicola | reverse complement strand
CTTTTTCTTTTCAGAATCTCTCGCTGCCGTTTCAGTGTTCACCGCGCTTTGCGTTGTCTTGTTCCCGGTCAGTGGATGCGCATTATAGGGAGTCAGAAAAATCTGGCAACCCCTTTTTTGCATTTTTTTATTCAACTGCTGCATTCCACAGCAAAACCCCTACTTATACTGACTTATCCACTAAGTTATCCACACAGTGAAAATAATTTAAAATTTATCGCGCATTACGCAAACGTTTGCGTTATAATTAGCGCGAAATTTCAGCATTAATTTTGTTTTTATGTTCTGAAATTGTTAGTGACTTATATATCGCTATTGAAGAAGCAATCAAATTCCGCTTTTATAAGTAGGTATATAAGAAGAGCCAATGGCTTTTCACTCATTGATATTCGTATTGCCTTATTTATTCAAATCCAAGGGATCTATCTCATGCAACTGCTTCGTCCTATTCGTCGTGCCCTGCTTAGTGTGTCTGATAAAACAGGGGTTGTTGAATTCGCTAAAGCGCTTTCCGAACGTGGTGTTGAGCTTCTATCAACAGGCGGTACTGCGAAGCTCCTCGCAGAATCAGGCCTTACCGTAACTGAAGTTTCAGATTACACGGGATTCCCTGAAATGATGGATGGCCGCGTAAAAACGTTGCACCCGAAAGTTCATGGTGGCATTTTAGGGCGTCGTGGCACTGATGACGCAATCATGCAAGAACATGATATTTCGCCTATTGATATGGTTGTTGTGAATTTATACCCTTTTGCTCAAACTGTAGCAAAACCAAACTGCACACTAGAAGATGCAGTTGAGAATATCGATATCGGGGGCCCAACCATGGTGCGCTCTGCGGCTAAAAATCATAAAGACGTTGCGATCGTAGTCAACAGCAATGACTACCAAACTATTATTGATGAAATGGATGACCACCAAAATTCGCTGAATTGGGCAACCCGTTTTGACTTGGCCATAAAAGCGTTTGAACACACCGCCGCTTACGACAGCATGATAGCGAACTACTTTGGCGAGTTAGTTGCCCCTTATTATGGTGATACCACGCAGCCTTCTGGTCGTTTCCCTCGCACCTTGAATTTAAACTTTATCAAAAAACAAGATATGCGTTATGGCGAAAACAGCCACCAAGATGCCGCTTTCTATATAGAAGAAAATCCAAAAGAAGCATCGATTGCAACCGCACAGCAAATTCAAGGCAAAGCGCTTTCTTATAATAATATCGCCGATACCGATGCCGCTCTAGAATGTGTGAAGTCATTCGACGAACCTGCCTGTGTGATTGTAAAACACGCTAACCCTTGTGGTGTCGCTATCGGCAAAGATATTCATACAGCTTATGATAATGCATTCAAAACTGACCCAACCTCTGCGTTTGGCGGTATCATCGCGTTTAACCGTCAGTTAGATAAAACAACTGCACAAGCTATTATTGAACGTCAATTTGTTGAAGTCATTATTGCACCTTCAGTAGCAAGTGATGCATTACCGATTCTTGAAACCAAACAAAATGTTCGCGTACTTGTTTGTGGCGAATGGAATAAACCCGTTGCAGGCTTAGATTTCAAACGCGTCAACGGTGGTTTATTAGTCCAAGACCGTGATTTAGGCATGGTAGAAAAAGAAGAACTACGCGTTGTTACGACACGCCAACCTACTGAACGTGAACTAAAAGATGCCCTATTCTGCTGGAAAGTCGCGAAATTCGTTAAGTCAAATGCGATTGTTTATTCTAAAAATGACATGACCATCGGGATTGGTGCAGGCCAAATGAGCCGTGTGTACTCAGCTAAAATTGCGGGGATCAAAGCGGCCGACGAAGGTTTAGAAGTTGCAGGCTGTGCGATGGCCTCAGATGCTTTCTTCCCATTCCGCGATGGTATCGATGCGGCGGCTGCCGTTGGTGTGACTTGTGTTATTCAGCCAGGTGGCTCAATTCGTGATGAAGAAGTCATTGCTGCGGCAAATGAACATGGTATTGCGATGATTTTCACTAATATGCGCCATTTCCGTCACTAATTATTAGGAGATTATTCATGAATATATTAATTATTGGCGGTGGTGGTCGTGAACACGCATTAGCGTGGAAAGCGGCGCAATCGCCTTTAGCAAAGAAAGTTTATGTTGCACCAGGTAACGCAGGAACAGCGCTTGAGCCTGCTATCGAAAATGTGAATATTTCTGCTACTGATATTGATGGCCTGCTGCAGTTCGCCAAAGAAAAACAAATCGATTTAACGATTGTCGGCCCTGAAGCCCCTTTAGTGATTGGCGTTGTTGATGCATTTAAAGCGGCTGGCTTAACAATTTTTGGCCCAACAAAAGGGGCAGCACAACTTGAAGGTTCAAAAGCATTTACTAAGGACTTTTTAGCTCGCCATCATATTCCGACTGCGGCCTATGAAAATTTCACAGAAGTGGAACCCGCGTTAGCGTATTTAGATAAAGTCGGCGCACCTATCGTGATTAAAGCTGATGGCTTAGCGGCGGGCAAAGGTGTTATTGTCGCGATGACACTGCAAGAAGCAAAAGACGCTGTGCAAGATATGTTAGCAGGCAATGCCTTTGGCGATGCAGGACACCGTATTGTGATTGAAGAGTTTCTTGATGGTGAAGAAGCCAGCTTTATCGTGATGGTCGATGGGGAGAATGTCATCCCAATGGCAACGAGCCAAGACCATAAACGCGTTGGTGATGGTGATACAGGCCTCAATACAGGTGGTATGGGGGCTTACTCTCCTGCTCCTGTTGTCACTGATGAAGTCCATCAGCGTGTTATGGAACACGTTATTTACCCAACCGTTAAAGGTATGGATCAAGAAGGTAACCGTTACCAAGGCTTCTTATACGCTGGATTAATGATTGATAAATCGGGTAATCCAAAAGTTATCGAATTTAACTGCCGCTTTGGCGATCCTGAAACACAACCTATCATGATGCGTTTACAATCAGACTTAGTTGCACTGTGCTTAGCAGGAGCAAAAGGGGAACTGGCTGGTAAAGATTCGCTGTGGGATGAGCGCCCTGCTTTAGGGGTTGTCATTGCTGCAGGGGGTTACCCTGGGGATTACCGAAATGGTGATGCTATTTCTGGATTACCAACCATTGAAGCCGCTGATAGCAAAGTGTTCCATGCAGGTACCCGCATGAAAGATGACGAAGTGGTTACCGCCGGTGGCCGTGTATTATGCGTAACGGCACTGGGTGATGATATCGAGAAAGCCCAAACAAAAGCGTATGAAGCCGCTAAAAACATTCACTGGAATGATAGCTTCTATCGCAACGATATCGGCTACCGCGCCATCGCACGTATTAAGTAATACAAAGCACTAAACCATTCCCTAAACTGATAAGAGGAAACTTTTATCAGTTTTTTATTTTCTATTTTTTGAACTTGTTTTTGCCTTTGAACATTCACACAGACAATGGCTCTAAGTATTTCGAAGCATAGCTAGTCGGCAAGGTTACTTATGCCCAGGGGCATAGATAACTATGTGACTGGGTTAAGTCACCGAAGCCAACAACGCTAGGATTTGAAAGACGACGAGCGGTGAAATTAGAGTGAATCTTTAGAAGGTTGCCAGCGGCAAAAATCCGTATCCGCCACCATCAAAAGTTGATTCCCCTCTGAGGATTCTAACCACGCCAAATTCAGCTGAGAATGCCACACTTTTGCACGGCTTTGTAACCAGTTTTCAGCATATGGTTCAAAAGTCACGTCTCTCACATCACCTTCACAAGTCGTCACCTTACCTTGCTGCCAACGCCCTTGATAAAGTTTAACCCCACCCACGATAAGCGCGGTGTTGGTCTCAAGTACCCGAGCGGCTTCAAAGCGCCAGCGCGTGATTTCATCGGTAGAAAGAGGTGTTTTAGTACCATCCTGAGCACGCTGCATAAAAATAACATCATTATTTTTATCGAAGCGTAACTGTTCCGTAATATCGCCGCCTTTTTGGTTCAAAATTTGGCTACGAATTTGCCAGAGATTACCAGAACGGTATTCGAAGAAATTAACGGACGTATCTGTGCCTTTATAGGGGCTATAAACCACCATCAGAACAATCGGTTGGCTTTTTGCATCGTTCAGCCGCCACATACGAATGACGCCATCATCGGCAATAAAACCGCTTGCACTAAACTCTGGGAGTTTTGGTGCATTCGAGGAACAGGCGCTTAGCATTGAGAGAGTTCCCAATACCAGCAACCCTTTTTGAATAAACAAAAGGGGTAGTTTTTTACCCCCTCTGATAATTCGACTGTACAATGTACTTATTTTACAGCTTCTTTCAGTGCTTTACCGGCAGAGAAAGCTGGCACAGTTGTCGCAGGAATTTGAATTTCTGCTTTAGTTTGTGGGTTACGACCAGTACGAGCAGCGCGGTGGCTAACTTTAAAAGTACCGAAACCGACCAGTTGTACTTGCTCGCCTTTTTTCAGCGTTTCAGAAATAGCATTCAGAGTAGATTCTAAAGCTGCTTTTGCCTGAACTTTGGTCAGGTCTGCTGATTCTGCGATAGCATCAACTAATTCAGTCTTATTCATAAATTATCCTTACACAGTGTGTTTATCGTTTGCAAAGCATCGAGTGCGTCGGATATGCCAAATTGACAGCCCCTGATACACGCCCCCGATAGCCACTTCTTCTCGCCCCTAAATGTAGACCAGAGTAGGGGCAAATGTGAAGTCTTAGTACTCAGCATTACTGCGCTAAGTCACGTTTTCGATAACGAAAACGCAAAAATTAGCCAAAAGTAATACCTATATTGCTCACCCCCGCTTCGCGAAGGTCAGATTTTAATCCTTTAATTAACTCTAAGTCGCGCTCTTCACAAGCTGCCAGTAAACGGAAAATGTCCCACTGGATATCCCACTCTTCTTCAATTGCAGGAATTTCTTTAAGTTCTTCATCTGTCATTTCCCGCCCTGCTTGAGTCATTTCGAGCATGGCAACCGTACGAATGGAGGCTTCGCTAACCAATATTGCGTGCTCAAGGGTTTCTCCACTCAATTTTGAGTGAATGATTTCACCTAATGCAATACAGGCATCAATAGCTGGATACACACCATACATATCGAAATCATCTGCTGATGGGATAATTTCTTCTAATTTCTCTAACTGACTGTCGAAATTGACTTTGCTATCTTTAATGACCAAAGTTTCCCAAACTAAATCAAGGATGGAACGATAAACTTTTGCATCGGCAAATTCAGTTTGCTGACAAAACATCTGAAAGTTGGGATACATTCTTTCACATAAACTTGCCATGAAAGTTGTATGTTGCCAGCTTTCTAATTTTTCCAACCTCAAATGAATGGGATTTCTTAACATAATTTCTGACTCATCAATCTTAATACTTCGCAGTTTACCTGAAAATCTGTCAATGCCACATATTTTGCTGATAATTAGCTGATTTTCTCATTCATTCGCTTAAAAAACGTTCGATTTGATGCAATTCCGTCAGCAAAACGTGTTGGTTCAGGCAACCTATAACCCTTTAGACACTGCTTAACCCACGATAAGGAAGACGAAAAACCGACTTTATACCCCGGCGAAACATATAATGGTTTGCAGCGTTTTTTGCTCCGCAATACCCAACCGAGTTGATTTTCCCCTGCCATTAATGGCTGAACACTTTCGGGAGAGTCACCTAATTCGGCAGCATCACCACATAAACGACTTTTTGCAACGCCTATCGTTGCAACATTGGCCTGCAAACCAAAATGGCAAGCTACACCAAAGCGCCTTGGGTGAGCAATACCTTGCCCATCCACAAGGACTAATTCAGGCTTGTGCTGTATTTTTTCCCACGCAGCCATTAAACCAGGCACTTCACGAAAAGAAAGTAACCCAGGTATATAAGGCAACTGAGTCGGGATTCGTGCTATTTGATACTCAACGAGTTCTAACTGCGGCCAAGACAGCACAACGATCACTGCACGGGTAATTGAGCCTTGTTGTTCAAAGCCCACATCCGCCCCACCAATCAGTTTCAATGATGGAAACTCATCCTGCAAAATGATTTTTGAGGCTTGGCTAGTTTGTTCTTTTCGTAGCTGTTGAGTATCTAAAACCATAGCGCATCCAATGCTTCGATACTTAATTATTCTTAATCATAGATGATAATGGTGTACTTACAAGGTTCTATAAATACACCACAAATCAAGAACATCAAGAAATGATGACTACTGATGATATTGGCGAGAGAAACGGTGAACCGCATCAACAAATGCGCCTGCATGCTCAGGTGGCACATCCTGATGGATGCCGTGACCTAAGTTGAAAACATGCCCTTCGCCGTGGCCAAAACCAGACAGAATATTTTGCACTTCGTCTTCAATACGTGCAGGTGGCGCATACAACATAGACGGATCCATATTGCCTTGCAGCGCAACTTTATCGCCAACACGGCGGCGCGCATCAGCAATTTCTGTTGTCCAATCAAGGCCTAATGCATCACAACCAGTTGCAGCCATTTCTTCTAACCACTGCCCGCCACCTTTGGTGAACAAGGTAACTGGCACACGACGGCCATCGTTTTCACGAATTAATCCATCAATGATCTTATGCATATAATTCAGAGAGAACTGTAAATAATCACGTTTAGTTAATACACCACCCCATGTATCAAAAATCATGATGGATTGTGCGCCCGCACGAATTTGCGCATTTAAGTATAAGATGACGCTATCTGCCAGTTTATCCAGTAATAAATGCAGTGTATTCGGGTCTTCATACATCATTTTTTTGATTTTAGTGAAGGCTTTACTGCTGCCACCTTCCACCATGTAAGTGGCTAATGTCCATGGGCTTCCTGAGAAACCAATCAGTGGAACATTCCCTTCAAGGGCTTTACGAATGGCGCGAACAGCATCCATCACATATCCCAACTCCATTTCAGGGTCAGGAATTGGGATGTTTTTCACATCCGCTGCACAGGTAATCGGTTTTTGAAAACGTGGGCCTTCACCTGTTTCAAAATACAGCCCAAGCCCCATGGCATCAGGGATAGTTAGGATATCAGAGAATAAAATTGCGGCATCTAATGGAAAACGGCGTAATGGCTGCAATGTCACTTCACACGCAAGCTCAGTATTTTTGCACAGCGCAATAAAATCACCAGCCTCGGCACGCGTTGCTTTGTATTCAGGCAAATAACGCCCCGCTTGACGCATCATCCATACCGGGGTCACATCTACAGGCTGACGTAGCAGAGCACGTAGATAGCGGTCATTTTTTAACTCAGTCATTATTTACTCCATTATTATTAGTGGCCGCCGCAAATGGCTATAAGCAAAGATGGCTATTGTAACATGTAAAAGGCAACAATATCAGCGCACTGCTATTTGTCCGATTCGTACTCACTTTGACGACATAGCGCTACTGTGTCCTCAATTAAGCGCCTTGCGATAGTATCCCCAGGAGGGATAAGCGGTAAGTCATTGTAATGATACCAATTTGCACTAACTAACTCATTTGGATCAACCTGAATATCACCACTCTCATAATCTGCAAGGAAGCCCATCATTAAGGAATGAGGGAAAGGCCATGGCTGTGAAGAGACATAGCGAATATTTTTCACTTTTATCTGGCTTTCTTCCATGACTTCGCGCATAACGGCTTCTTCTAATGTTTCACCCACCTCAACAAAACCTGCTAATACGGTAAATAATGGGTTTTGGGAATGACGACGGTGCTGCGCCAAGAGAATATGGTCATCACGACGGATCCCTACGATAATACAAGGGGCAATTTGCGGGTAATAACGCTCATGGCAATGATCACATAAACACGCCCATTCTGTTGCACTGTGGCGCATTGCCGTACCACAGTAACCACAATAGCGGTGGGAACGATAGAATTCAGCCAATTGTACGCCGCGCCCTGCCAGGCGGAATAAGCCTTCATCTTGCGCAGCAACAACCCGCGGAGACGCCATATCTGATGGCATTTTTTCTGCGATCAGCCAGACAATTTCCCCTTGCCATTCACCGATTGGCGTCGCGTTTTTACCTTCTAATGAATAGTCTTTAGCACTGCCGCGTGGAATATCCCCTTTTGGTAACCACAATCGACCAGCGAAACAGACGAACCACCAGCCACTTTCTGTTCCTACTAACGTTAATTTATTCATTTTATCTATCTTTATTGGCTTTTTGTTGTTGATAAAAAGGGTGTCGATAAAAAATCAGTTTCGAATCACACAATACACTTCTTTGACACAATGTCATTCAAACGTTTGTTTCATTTCCTATCTCTGTCAATTTTGACACTTTTTAGACAATTCATCCCTTAAAATGTCTAAAAACTGTCATAAAACGGTCAACTCACTGTCACTTATTAAAATTAGGATGCTCAGTAACCAATCTGGTTCACCGTTCCTCAAAAGTGAGAAAACAATGAAAGCTATCGTTCCTGCGATTTTACTATCACTGACCGCATCCAGTATGACATTTGCTGCTGATGCTAATTTAACAGAGTTAATCAATGCAGCGAAAAAAGAAGGGCAAGTTTACAGCGTTGGGATGCCTGATTCTTGGGCAAACTGGAAAGGAACTTGGCAAGATTTAGCCACGCAATATGGCTTAAAACACCAAGATACGGACATGAGTTCTGCACAAGAAATTGCCAAATTTGCCGCCGAAAAAAATAACGCAACAGCAGATATTGGCGATGTCGGCGCATCGTTTGGCCCTGTAGCGGTACAAAAAGGGGTCACCCAGCCTTATAAACCCACCACATGGTCACAAATTCCTGATTGGGCAAAAGATAAAGACGGCCACTGGGCATTAGCCTATACCGGTTCAATTGCCTTTATGATTAATAATGACTTAGTTAAAGATGCACCAAAAAGTTGGGATGACTTGTTAAAAGGCAAATACAAAGTCACCGTAGGTGATGTTGGTATTGCAGCACAAGCCAATAATGCCGTTTTAGCCGCTGCATTTGCCCGCGGTGGTGATGAAAATAACCTTAAACCTGCCATTGAGTTATTTGCTGAGTTAGCAAAGCAAAAGCGCCTCTCTGTAAATGACCCTACCGTTGCAAATATTGAAAAAGGTGAAGTGGAAGTTGGGATCTTATGGGACTTTAACGCCTTGAATTATCGCGATCAGATCAACCGCGATCGTTTTACTGTTGTCATTCCATCCGATGGTTCAGTGATCTCTGGCTACACCACTATCATCAATAAATTTGCAAAAAACCCAAATGCAGCCAAGTTAGCACGTGAATTTATTTTCAGTGATAAAGGTCAGTTGAACCTGGCAGAAGGCTATGCTCGTCCAATTCGCGCCCAATATCTGACATTACCTGATGATGTTAAAGCAAAATTACTACCAGAAGAACAGTATAAAAATGTTCAGCCAATTAAAGATGCTGACGGCTGGGAAAAATCATCGCGTAATTTACCAAAAATGTGGCAACAACAAGTTCTGATCCACCAGCAATAATTGAATTTGTTGAATTTAGGAATAAAAGTCTGATGTCTGAAAAAGTCATACTTGTTGTCCTAGACGGTTTAAGTTATTCAGTAGCCCATCAGTGTATGGGCTATCTCAATGGACTTATCAAAGCCGATAGCGCAACACTTTATCAATTAGAGTGCGAACTCCCTTCCATGTCTCGCCCGTTGTATGAATGCATTTTAACGGGTATACCACCAGTGAAAAGCGGGATCGTCAACAATGAGATTGTACGTTTATCCCACTTTGACAGCATTTTCTCTCTTGCACGTCTTGCGGGTAAAACCACAGCAGCTGCCGCTTATTATTGGGTAAGCGAGCTATATAACCGCGCACCCTTCGTGGCGACTCGCGACCGTTTTACGCACGATGAATTGCTCACTATTCAGCACGGCTGCTTTTATCAAATAGACAGCTACCCCGATGACCATCTCTTGCTGGATGCTGAATATTTGCGTAGCCAATTTAACCCTGACTTTTTATTGATTCACCCAATGAATATCGATGATACAGGGCACAAGTTCGGATTTGATTCACCGCAATACCGCAATGCAGCTCGCCATGCCGATATTATTTTGTCGAATTACATCCCAACATGGATTGAGCAAGGCTATCAAATTCTTGTCACAAGCGATCATGGCATGAACAATGACCGTAGCCATGGCGGCACACTTCCTGAAGAGTGTTTGGTTCCGCTGTTTGTTATCGGTTCAAAGTTTGCTCATCAACCTTGTGATATTCAGCAAACCGATATTTGTGGCACAGTCTGCCGTTTATTGGGTATCGATCCGCTCGACAAGCCTGTGTGTGATGCATTATTACAAGGAGATGCATGATGGCTGACCTGACTGCGCCCTACGAGCAAGCCCAACCACAGCAGGGGAAAATGGCCATGTTAAAAAAAACCTTTGCCCGTTTTCATTGGCGCGCAGCATTACTCTTGTTGCCCTTTTTTGTATTGTTTGGCCTATTTCAATTCGCCCCGATGATTTGGGTGTTTATCAACAGTTTTATCTATGAAGAAGCCTGGTCCTTAGGTAATTACCTCGACATATTTACCAATGATTTTTACCTGCAAGCCTTCGAAAATACCTTATGGTTATCGTTGATTTGTAGCCTAATCGGTTTGCTTATCGCAAGCATTACTGCCTTTTCTATCTACAAGATGCAAGGCAAGGTGCGCCGAATGATGATTTCATTCACCACCATGGCAAGTAACTTTAGCGGCGTTCCGCTGGCCTTCGCGTTTATCATTATTTTGGGCTTTAATGGCGCAATCACTTTGCAGCTCAAAGCGTGGGGAATTATCGAAGATTTTAATATCTACAGCGCCAGCGGGTTAATGCTGCTTTATGTCTATTTTCAAATTCCACTCGGTGTATTGTTGCTCTACCCTGCCTTTGATGCCCTCAAACCTGAGTGGGAAGATGCGGCAAAAACCATGGGGGCCAGCAAATTGACCTACTGGTTGAAAGTGGCTATTCCAGTGCTTTCCCCAGCTTTACTTGGCACTTTTATTATCTTAATTGCCAATGCGATGGGCGCGTACGCCAGTACCTATGCGTTAACCAGCGGTAACTACAACCTTGTGACCATACGTATTGCCAGTTTAGTGTCTGGTGATTTATTCCTCGAGCCAAATATGGCGGCGGCGTTATCTGTCCTGCTTATCGCTATCTTAGGGTTTATCACTGGTATCCATCATTGGTTAATCAAACGGAGCTACCATGCAAAATAACAATGTGATTAGCCCTATCATAACCAATAAGAACTCTGGATTATGGTTTCATAAGTTAGTGTTAATCAGTGTTGCCAGCTTATTAGCGCTGCCTATTATTGCTACGTTTGTGTATTCCATTGCCAGTTCTTGGGGCGCAACCGTGTTACCCGATGCATTATCTATAAAATGGTATCTGCAATTATGGCAAGACCCACGGTTTTTAATGGCATTTGGACGCTCCTTGATTATCTGTTTTGGCACGCTGTTAATCAGCACCTTGGTCATTTTACCGATGACATTTGCCGTGTTTTATCGCTTTCCCAAGCTAAAAGGGCTGATGGATTTATTGATTATCCTCCCTTTTGCAATCCCCCCCGTAGTATCGTCCGTCGGTTTATTGCAAATTTTTGCGGATGAACCATTTATGTTAGTGGGCACGCCATGGATCTTAATTGGCACCTATTTCACCATCACACTGCCATTTATGTACCGCGCCCTCGCCAATAGTTTTCAAGGGATTAACTTACATGATCTGATGGATGCGGCACATTTGCTAGGGGCAAATACCTTCAACGCTTTCATGATGATTGTGCTGCCAAATATTCGCAAAGGCATGTTGGTTTCATTATTAATTTCATTTTCATTTTTGATGGGTGAGTTTGTGTTTGCCAATATTTTAGTGGGAACACGTTATGAGACCCTGCAAATTTACTTATTCAATATGCGCCAAACCAGTGGGCACTTCACTTCTGCACTAGTGATGTCTTACTTCTTATTTACGTTATTGCTGACGTGGTTAGCAATGCGTTTAAATCGTTCAGGAGATGAATGATGAGCTATGTTATTGCTGAAAACTTAACAAAATCTTTCGGGTCAAATCAGGTCTTCACTGATATTCAATTTACCATTGAAAAAGGCGAATTTATCACCCTATTAGGGCCAAGTGGTTGCGGGAAATCAACTTTATTACGCTGTATTGCAGGCCTTGAGCAACCTAATAATGGTGAACTTTATATTAACCGCAAAAATATTACCCACCAACCTGCCCAACAACGTGGTGTGGGCATGGTGTTTCAAAGCTATGCGCTATTCCCCAACATGACCGTCGCAGACAATATCGCGTTCGGCTTAAAAATACGTAAAATTGATAGTAACGAAAGAACCAAAGCCGTTGCAGAAGTAATTGAACTAGTTGAATTACAAGGTAAAGAGCAGCAATTTCCTCACCAATTGTCAGGCGGTCAGCGTCAACGCGTGGCCCTAGCAAGGGCGCTCGTAATGAAACCGCAAATTTTATTACTCGACGAGCCGTTATCCGCCCTTGATGCGCGCATTCGTAAGCATTTGCGCCAACAAATTCGTCATATTCAGCGGGAACTTGGGCTAACGACGATTTTTGTCACCCATGACCAAGACGAAGCGATGATCATGTCTGATAGGATCTTTTTGATGAATAAAGGGCAGATCGTACAAAGTGATACGGCAGAGAATATTTATACCCAGCCAGCGAACGAGTTTGTTGCTCGTTTTATGGGTCACTACAATTTGGTGGATGCTCACAAAGCCAATACCATGTTAGGGTTAAATTTACAGGGTACACTCGCCATCCGCCCTGAATCTATTTATGTGAAAGAAGCGGGTCGCCAATACGGTACACATATTTCTCACCCTGTGGATGCCGTAATTTTAGATCATCAGTTACTTGGCAATATTATTCGTTATAGCGTGAATACCCCTGTAGGAGATATGACTGTTGACCTACTCAATCGCTCTTCTGAACGTTTATTTGAACCTGGCTCCCGCCTTGAGTTAATGTTTAATAAAAATGAAATTCGCGCATTTAGCTAATCATACGATAGGAATATAATGCAAAACCAATTAGCCATTTTTGACTTAGATGATACGTTGATTCAAGGGGATAGCAGCGTATTGTGGACACAATACCTGTGGGATAAGCAAATCATCAGTGACCCACAGTTTGTGGAAGCCGATAAAGCCATGATGGCGCAGTATAATGCAGGCACTTTGGATATGCCGACTTACCTGCGTTTTAACCTGCAAAACCTCGCCAATATCAAAACGGAACAAGTGGATATCTGGCTGGATGATTTCGTACAAAGCGTGGTTTTACCAAAGATCTACCCTGAAGCGAGTCAAACGATCGCCCGCTACCGCGCCAAGGGGATCCCGATTATTGTGATCTCTGCAACCGTTTCATTTATTGTCAAAAAGATCGCAGCTCAACTCAATGCCGATGTCGCCATGGGCATTGATATTAAGCAGCAAAATGGCTGCTATACGACCGAAATTGATGGTATTCCAACCTTTAAGGAAGGTAAGGTTAAACGCCTATTAGAATGGATCCGCCACCAGCCAATCACCGATGCATATGTGTATTTCTACACCGACTCTGCCAACGACCTCCCGATGTGCCAATTCGCCGATGAAACCTTTATCGTTAACGGCGACCCTCGACTTCTTCAAGCCGCCAATGAAAATAATTGGCCTCAATATCAGTGGAATTTATAAACCTTATTGTTATCCGAACCTTGATTTTAATTTTTAATTTTTAAGGTTTTAACTAACTTTCCTTTCAAAGGTTCCTCTAAATTATTCGTGCTAGAGGAAGGCGGCAAACTAAGATATCCCTAGGAGCATACACAAGTATGTGACTAGGGTAGCTTAGTGCGGCCAACGCACCTATCGCGCGAAGAATGACGAGGAAAAAGCTTGAGAATCACAGGAAGCTCTCTATACTAATTAATTCTTGTCGGAGTGCCTAGTATGCATAGCATCAGGCTGAGACCGTTAATTCGGGATCCGCGGAACCTGATCGGGTTAATACCCGCGAAGGGAACAAGAGTAATCACTCAGCGCCATTTTTGCCATTTTCCTTTTGGTGAAAATTTAAACGCAACGTCTTTTTATTACTCCTCCGAACTCCTGACAAGCAACTTTCTTTCGATAAACCCGCTTGGTGCGTTTTGCATCATAGCCGTGACAATGTCAGGAAATTGCTATGTCCAATATTACAAATAATGTTATACCGACCGCTGATTTATCCCCACAAGCAGCACCTGCTCGCACGCGTAAGGCCCAACGTGACGCCGCTGAAAACTTTATCAACACCGTTTCTGGCGTTTCATTTCCAAATTCTGAACGCATTTATCTCCAAGGTTCAAGAGACGATATTCAAGTCCCGATGCGAGAAATCCAGCTTTCGCAAACCCTCATAGGTGGCGACAAAGATAACCCGCAATTTGAAGATAACGAGCCCGTTCCTATCTACGACACCTCAGGCCCTTACGGCGACCCAGCATCAGAACTCAACGTTCACAAAGGCCTGAAAAAAATTCGTGCTCCGTGGATAAGCGAACGTTCAGACACCACCGAAGTCGAAAACTTAAGTTCTGACTTCACACAACAGCGTCTCGCTGATGCAGGTCTCGACCACTTACGCTTTAACAACCGCCCACACCCATTAAAAGCACAAACCAACAAATGCGTCACCCAGCTTCACTACGCCCGTAAAGGCATCATCACCCCAGAAATGGAGTTTATCGCCATCCGCGAAAATATGGGCCGTGAACGTATTCGTGGTGAGGTTTTGCTGCAACAACATCCAGGGCAAGGCTTTGGGGCTAATTTGCCCGAAAATATCACGCCAGAGTTTGTTCGCCAAGAAGTCGCCGCGGGTCGCGCCATTATCCCTGCCAATATCAATCACCCTGAATCTGAGCCGATGATTATTGGCCGTAACTTCTTGGTGAAAGTGAACGCCAATATTGGTAACTCATCAGTCACTTCATCCATCGAAGAAGAAGTGGAAAAACTGATTTGGTCAACGCGCTGGGGCGCAGATACCGTAATGGATTTGTCCACAGGCCGTTACATTCATGAAACCCGTGAATGGATTTTACGTAATAGCCCAGTCCCCATCGGCACAGTCCCTATCTACCAAGCCCTTGAAAAAGTCAATGGAGTAGCGGAAAACCTGACGTGGGAAATGTTCCGCGATACGTTATTAGAACAAGCAGAACAAGGCGTTGACTACTTTACTATCCATGCTGGAGTCTTGCTGCGTTACGTACCAATGACCGCGAAACGCCTGACAGGTATTGTCTCGCGCGGTGGCTCTATCATGGCAAAATGGTGTTTATCTCATCACCAAGAAAACTTCCTGTACGAAAACTTCCGTGAAATCTGTGAAATTTGTGCCGCTTACGACGTTTCCTTGTCATTAGGTGATGGCTTGCGTCCTGGTTCCATCCAAGATGCAAATGACGAAGCCCAATTTGCCGAACTTCATACCCTTGGCGAGTTAACCAAGATTGCGTGGGAATATGATGTCCAAGTGATGATTGAAGGCCCCGGCCACGTCCCAATGCAAATGATCCGCCGCAACATGACGGAAGAACTGGAGCATTGCCACGAAGCCCCGTTCTATACCTTAGGGCCGCTCACAACCGATATTGCACCAGGTTATGACCACTTTACCTCAGGTATTGGTGCCGCCATGATCGGTTGGTTTGGTTGTGCAATGCTCTGCTATGTCACACCAAAAGAGCATTTGGGTTTACCGAACAAAGACGATGTTAAACAAGGGCTTATCACCTATAAAATTGCAGCGCACGCCGCTGACCTTGCCAAAGGCCACCCAGGCGCACAAATTCGCGACAATGCAATGTCAAAAGCACGTTTCGAATTCCGTTGGGAAGACCAATTTAACTTGGCATTAGACCCAGAAACCGCACGTAAATATCACGATGAAACCTTGCCACAAGCTTCGGGGAAAATTGCCCATTTCTGCTCAATGTGTGGGCCGAAATTCTGTTCGATGAAAATCTCCCAAGAAGTGCGTGATTACGCAGCCCAAAAAGAAGCAAACGAAAAAGAAGCGGGTATGGAACAAATGTCCGAAGCTTTCCGCGCCCACGGCAGCGAGCTATACCATGGCGCAGAAATTGTGAGTGCAGAGGTTGCTGATAATGAAAAAATCGCCTAATCCTATTATTACGCCAACATCGCCATTTCCCGAAACCGAGCAATACCTCGGCCTTTACCCTGTCGTCGATTCCGTTGAATGGATTGAACGCCTGCTTAGTGCAGGTGTTTCCACCCTTCAATTACGCATCAAGGACAAAGCGGATGCTGACGTGCGTGATGATATTCAAAAAGCTATCACTTTGGGTAAAAAATATAACGCACGGTTATTTATCAACGACTACTGGCGCTTAGCCGTGGAGTTTGGCGCCTACGGCGTACACCTTGGTCAAGAGGATCTGGAAACCACTGACTTACTGGCAATCCACCAAGCAGGGCTTCGGTTAGGCATTTCAACCCACGATGAACATGAGTTAGCCATCGCCAAATCTGTGCGACCCTCTTACATTGCCATGGGGCATATTTTCCCCACACAAACCAAAGAGATGCCATCATCTCCTCAAGGATTGGAAACGCTAAAGGCAATGGTTGAGGCTACACCTGATTACCCAACCGTCGCCATTGGTGGAATTTCCATTGAGCGCGTACCTGCTGTTTTAGCAACAGGTGTTGGTAGTGTGGCACTGGTCAGTGCGATTACCAAAGCCGATGATTGGCGAGCTGCTACTGAGACGTTACTGAATTTAATTGAGCGTCATCGCGCTTGTTAATTAATTCACAATCAAATAATTAGCCGTGTATTTAGTGAAATAGACACACGGTTGATAATTCGAGGAATTTAATCATGTTAAGTGACCAAGAATTCATGCGTTACAGCCGCCAGCTATTACTTGAAGACATTAGCCCTGAAGGGCAACAAAAACTGAAAAATAGCAAAGTGCTGATTGTCGGTTTAGGTGGGTTAGGCTCTCCCGCATCCCTCTATTTAGCTGGTGCAGGCGTTGGCGAATTATGGCTCGCTGACCACGATAACCTGCATGTCTCTAATTTACAAAGACAAGTGCTCTACAATACTGATGATATTGAACAACCAAAAGCCCGATTAGCCGCAAAGAGACTTCATCAACTCAACCCGCTCGTGAAAACGCGAGCCATTGTGCAAAAATTAGATGTTGAGGCATTAATCCCACTCGCCAAGCAGGTCGATTTAGTGCTTGATTGCTGCGATAACATGGCAACTCGCCATGCCGTCAATGCCGCCTGTGTCATGACCAACACGCCACTCGTTAGTGGTAGCGCCGTGGGCTTTGGTGGACAGCTGATGGTGCTCGAACCGCCGTTTAGTTCAGGATGTTACGCCTGCCTTTACCCCGATCAAGATGAACCCGAGCGAAACTGCCGCACAGCGGGAGTATTAGGGCCTGTCGTTGGTGTTATCGGTACGCTGCAAGCACTTGAATCCCTTAAATTACTTGTCGGGTTGCCTTCATCTTTAAGCGGAAAACTACGCTTATTCGATGGAAAACAACAACAGTGGAACACCTTGCAGTTAACACCTTCGCTGCAATGTCCAGTTTGTCGGGAAGAAACATGCATATCCTAATTAATGACCAAACTATGGCGCTTGATGCCCCGCTGACTGTCAACCAGTTATTTGAGACGCTAGGCCGCTCCACAGCTGGCACCGCGCTGGCTATCAACCAAGTGATCATTCCAAAGAGTCAGTGGGATTCTCATCTCATTAATGACCAAGACAATATCTTGTTATTTCAAGCTATCGCTGGGGGCTAACAATGTTAAAAATCGCCGATTTTACCTTTCAATCACGCCTATTTACGGGAACAGGAAAGTTTGCCAATGCCAGGCTAATGCAAGATGCCATTCAAGCCTCAGGTAGCCAATTAGTCACCATGGCCATGAAACGAATTAATTTGCGTGGGCAGGATGATGGTATTTTACAACCTCTTCAAGAGCTTGGCGTAAAGCTTTTACCCAATACATCGGGGGCAAAAAACGCCCAAGAAGCGGTATTTGCTGCCCGTCTTGCTCGAGAGGCACTTGGCACCAACTGGGTCAAACTCGAAATTCACCCTGATATGCGCTATTTATTACCCGACCCTATCGAAACCCTGCTCGCCGCAGAGCAGCTTGTCAAAGAAGGGTTTGTGGTATTACCTTATTGCAGTGCAGACCCTGTACTGTGCCGCCGTCTTGAAGAAGTGGGCTGCGCAGCAGTCATGCCATTAGGTGCGCCTATCGGTACCAATAAAGGCTTAGCCACTAAAGAGATGCTGCGGATTATTATCGAGCAAGCCACCGTGCCTGTTATTGTCGATGCGGGGATTGGCGCGCCGAGCCACGCTGCAGAGGCTATCGAAATGGGAGCTGATGCGGTGTTGGTGAATACCGCGATTGCCGTTGCCAAGCAACCCATTTTAATGGCGAAAGCCTTTAAACTTGCCGTCGAGGCTGCTGAACTGGCTTATCAAAGTGGGTTAGCGGCACCGAAGCAACAAGCCCAAGCTTCCAGCCCACTCACCAGCTTTTTGGGGGCACTATCATGATCCCCCGTTTCCAAGAGCGCTTAAGTACATTGGATTGGGACGACATAACACAGCGAATCAACAGCAAAACCGCTCACGATGTAGAACACGCTTTAGCGAGTGATATCCTCACCCTCGATGATTTTATGGCGCTGCTCTCCCCTGCTGGACGCCCTTATGTCGAGGCAATGGCGCAAAAAGCACAAAGACTCACCCGCCAACGTTTTGGTCATGCGGTTGGGTTTTACGTCCCTCTTTATTTATCCAATCTCTGCGCAAATGACTGTACTTACTGTGGTTTTTCGATGAGTAACAAAATCAAGCGTAAAACACTCAATGATGCTGAGATAGTCAATGAGTGCGAAACTCTCCGCAAAATTGGGTTTGATAGCTTATTGTTGGTCACAGGGGAACACCAAAGTAAAGTGGGGATGGATTATTTCCGCCATACTTTGCCTATCATTCGCCCTTATTTCAGTTCGTTGATGATGGAAGTGCAGCCATTAAGCACTGACGAATATAAGGAATTGAAAACATTGGGCTTAGATGGCGTGATGGTGTATCAAGAAACATACCATGAGCCAACCTACCAGTTGCATCACCTCAAGGGCAAAAAACAAGATTTCCACTGGCGTTTAGCCACCCCTGAACGCCTTGGTGAAGCCGGTGTGGATAAAATTGGTCTTGGGGCATTAATTGGTTTATCTAATAGTTGGCGCACCGATTGCTACATGGTGGCTGAGCATTTACTGTATTTGCAGCAATATTATTGGCAGAGCCGCTATTCCATTTCATTTCCGCGTTTGCGACCTTGTGCGGGTGGCGTTGAGCCTGCATCACTGATGAATGAAGCTGAATTGGTTCAACTCATTTGTGCCTTTCGGTTACTAGCCCCCAATGTTGAGCTTTCACTGTCTACTCGTGAGTCACCGTATTTTCGCGACCATGTGGTGCCACTCGCGATTAATAATGTCAGCGCAGGCTCTAAAACCCAACCAGGGGGTTATGCAGATACCAAAGAAGAGTTAGAACAGTTTTCGCCTAACGATAACCGCAGTGCGGCACAGGTGGCAAACGCCCTCGTACAAGCAGGGTTACAACCCGTTTGGAAAGATTGGGATGGCTATTTGGGTCGTTAAACTTAAAGGGCTAACGCGATGTTAGCCCTTTAATTGACTATGCCTTAGAATTTCTCGTGTCAACGTTCATTAGAAGAAAAGTAAACCACATTCCCTTCTCTTTTACCGATAGCAATAACCAGTAAAATAATTTTGTCCTTGATCACTTCATAAACCAAGCGGTAGCCTAATGAGCGTCGCTTTATTTTATAACGATTGTGTTTACCACTCAGCTGAGCTGATAGCACAAAAGGATTTTCAAGACGTTCCGCTAATTTTTTTAAAATTGATTCTTAATCGGAGGCGCTAATTTCTGTCATTCCTTTAATGCACGTTTATCAAATTCGAGTTTATAGGTCATCGAGATCTACACTAACAGTATCGAGTGATTGTACACGCTCATCTGCAATCTTATTGAGTTCTGCATCTTCTGCTAGTTCCATAAACCACGCGAATAAGTCAGGCGGAACACAATAAAAAGCCGGTTCATTTCGATTAAGAATAGCAACAGGGTTGCCTTCACCTTCAGCAATAATACCCATTGGATTTTTTTTCAAATCAGTGATACTTGCAGCAGTATCACTCAAAATTTGATAAGTCATGCTTTATCTCCAAACTAAAATTTCACACCCACAAAAGCACTAGTAAAAGCACCTTTAAAGATACTTTTTGCAATACCACTTACCTAAGAAATTTTGTCCCACTTAATGGTGTTTTCCAGAATGAGTGCAAAAATAATCCCCATTAAAAGCCCATTACCTAATAGTGAACTGAACATTGTGGGTAACGAATCGAGTACCGCTGATGGCGCTGACATTAAAAAGATCCCCACAAAAATCGGCAGTGCTAATCGGTAAATATTACGCGCATTCAGTTTCATATCCGTCAGAAATGAAAATGACGAAAACAATAACGGCAAATATGTGGCTAACATCACCGCGCTACCAATCGCGAGGGGCAACGAACGGAAAAATTGCGTGAGTACAGCAATTCCCCCTACACAAAGAAAAATAATACTACCAATGCTAAAGGAAATTCGAGAGCTGTCTTTTGTTTGAGTAATCAGACCAATAGAGGACACAAATGGCGAGAAAGGCACGATGCCCAGAGGTGCAGCAAGTACCGTCACAAAACCTGACATCATAAAACTACGTCGGTACAGTGATTTGGTCGGCTGTGAATTGGGGTAGAAAACATCAGTTCCTCGCATCGCTCCAAAGGTATTTGAGGTATTCAGAATACCTGCAAAGATAGCGGTTAAAATAATACTCACGCTAATTTCGTCCGATTTACCAAGTGGAAAAAGCAGCCACGAAGCAGGCGATACTGGTAATGTGTTACTACCAAACAACATGCTGTACACCGCCCAACCAGTGATTGTACCAATCAACAATGCGTATTTACTGATACTCGCAGGTAAATAAATAATAATCCCAATCACTAACGCAAGCACAGCAAGGGCAAGAAAGAAGACTGGGTAATTGACCGCCACCTCTGCTCCGCCAACACCAAATGGAAGACCCAGCATTCCCTTTAAAAAGATGGTCACCAATTGAGCCCCTAGCAAAAACATAAATACCACTAATACACCAGGCTTAAATAAACTGGCTAGCCAACCGCCAAGCCCGCTTAAGCCAATTAAAATGGTGATAATTCCCGAGAGAAAAATTCCTATAGCGAGGCTCCAACCAATAGTACCAAGGGCGGTTCCTTGCATTGATTCAGATAATGTGACGGTTAAAATCGTCGCCCACCATAGCCCTGTAGGCCCTTCCATAACCGACCGTTTGTGACCTAAGAAAGCTTGCAACAAACAGGCTAGCGCGGTTAATAAAAATGAATATTGGGTAATGGTAAAAGTGATTTGGTCTGATAAATGGAACGCAGATTGTAGGGTTGGTGGGATCACCACGGTATTACAGAAGATAAAAAAGAACCATTGAAAGCCAGAAATAATATTATTTTTTTTAATGTTAATTGAACTCATGTTTATTCCTTGCCTAACTTTATGAAAAATAGTTTAGGAGAGCCCACTTCAGCTTTCTTTCTATTTGGTTAAGTCAACTCGCGAGGCACCTATTTGCATCATGTCAAAAAAATACCTTAGATTCCATTTAAATAATGGTTTTAAAAGACGACATATTTGGTTTTATGGTTTATTACTATTATTTAATCTATTTTATCTATTCATAAATATTAATAATAAATTTACCCTCCAGTCTTACACATTAGCTAAACTACGTAGATATATCTAACAATTAATTACCCTAGCAGTCACCGCACAAGTAATTGAATATCATTATTTCTACTTTAGTTTTAAATACTAAAATATCACTTTAACCATTCATTTATAACTTCCTAAAGAACTATTTAAATTTTAGAAAATTAAAATAAAAATTCAGTAATAATATTTAAAATTAAGTTAGTTTATTTATCTCAGTTTATTCGAAGATAGATTTTGGATAAGTAAGAATAATGTGAAATGTTAAATAAAAAAACATAAGAGCGGAGTTTATCACTCTTTAATATCAATAAATTAACATACAAAATAAGGTGGGTATAAAGTTGCGCATTTTAATTCATTATGCAAATAAAGCCAGTATTAATTACTGATTTTATATTCTCCCTAACATTTATAAAAAAAACCAACTGGTCTGATATTCGAGTTATCTATATTTATGATAAAAGAATAATACTGTGAAATGAGATTACAAACACAGCGATAACTAAAGTATAAAACATTCAAAATGATGTTGGAGCATGAGAATAATGAATATTGTTGACCGTTTTATTTCTTACACCAAAGTGAATACCACCACTGATCGGGAAAAAGGCGCTGCGGGGATCATGCCATCCTCTGAAGGGCAACGCGTATTAGCCAAGCAACTTGTTCAGGAGCTAGAAGCTCTCGGCGTTGAAGATATCAAACTACGTGATACCGCCATTGTCACCGCCACACTGCCCTCTAACCTTGATTACGACGTCCCAACTGTCGCATTTTTTGGGCACTTAGACACAAGTGCAGAACAAACTAATGATACTAAAGCACAAATTCTGCCTTATACCGGCGAAGACTTGTGTATGAACAAAGAACTGAATATTTACTTACGTAAGAGCGACTTCCCTGAGCTAGTCAATTATATTGGCGATGACATCATTGTCACCGATGGAACCAGCTTATTAGGTGCTGATGATAAAGCAGCTATCGCATCTATTATGGATATGCTGCAGTACTTCAAACAAAACCCTGACGTAAAACACGGAACCATCAAAGTTGGTTTTGTACCTGATGAAGAACAAGGCCTGCGCGGTGCAAAAGTGTTTGATGTTAAAGAGTTTGGTGCAGATTTTGCCTATACCCTCGACTGCTGCGGGATTGGTGAGTTAGTGTATGAAAACTGGAACGCAGGGGATGCAGAAATTATCTTTACAGGTAAATCTGCCCATCCAATGTCAGCAAAAGGTAAATTAATCAACTCATTATTGATGGCACAAAAATTTATTGCCATGTTACCAGGGGGTGAAGCACCCGAATATACCGAAGGGCGTGAAGGCTACTACTGGGTTAAACAAATGTCAGGAAACAGCGCGCGTACCGTGTTAAAAATGGACGTTCGCGATTTTACTGAAGAAGGCTACCGTGCACGTATGGCTTTCTTGAAAAAACTGGCTGAAAACTGTGAAGACCTGTGGGGCAAAGAAAGCGTCGTTTGCAAATTAGCCGATCGCTATTCGAATGTGTATAACAGCCTGCAAGGTGATAACAGCTATCCAATTGATATTGCTGTTGATGCTTACCAAGCTTGCGGCATTACACCGAAAGTTATTCCAATGCGTGGGGGTTATGATGGTGCCGCATTGTCGCAAAATGGCTTGCCTTGCCCGAATATTTTCACTGGTGCTCATAACTTCCATTCAATCTATGAATATCTTCCAGTGAAGTCCCTGTATGCAGCAAGCGATGTTCTGAAACAAGTGGTCCAGATTACGGCTGAACGCTTCAAACCAGGAGCAAAAGCATGATCCCAATTCTAACGGTTCTGATTATCGTTGTTTTGGTTGCGCGGTTTATTTTGAAGGGCTACAAAGCAGAACCTGTGTTACTCATCGCGGGTTTAGCACTGATGATCTTCACCATGGCGCTGGGTTGGGGGCCAATCCTGCCTAAAAACGTCGCAACAACAGGGATAACCTGGCTCGACCCATTTGAAGTGATGCGCGACCTTTTCAGTAGTCGTGCGGCAGATCTTGGTTTGATGATCATGGCTTTGATGGGCTTTGCACAGTATATGGACCATATCGGTGCAAATGAAGCCGTTGTTCGTGTTGCTACTAAGCCACTGAAAAACATGCGTTCGCCATATGTGTTGCTGTTTTTCTCTTTCTTATTGGCAAGTATCCTACAACTGGCAATTCCGTCAGCAACTGGCCTTGCTGTATTACTAATGGGAACCATGTTCCCGATAATGATTGGTTTGGGTTTATCACCTGCGTCCGCGGCTGGGGTTATTGCAACCTCTCTCGGTGTTGCATACACACCAACCGCCATCGATGCAATTCGTGGTGCAAAAGCCGTTGATATGTCTGTCGTTGAATATGTCCTTTACTACCAAGGCCCTGCGGCATTAGCCACTGTGCTGGTGGTCGGTATTACCCATATTTTCTGGCAACGTCATTGTGACCGTAAACAAGGCTTTGTACCTGAAATCGGTAAAGCCGTTCAATCCAATGAAAAGACTGAAAGCAAAAAATCCGTTCCAGGATACTATGCATTTCTTCCTATGCTACCCATCGTGATGGCAGTCGGTACATCCAATCTATTCTTTGCAGGTATTCACTTAGATGTAGTGACCATTGTATTGATTGCGATGGCAATTTGTATGGTGATTGAAACCCTAAGAGTACGTAATTTTAAATTGGTATGTAATGGCTTTCAAACGTTCCTTAACGGAATGGGGCATGCTTTTAGTAACGTTGTTGGCTTACTCGTTGCAGCTGGGGTATTTGCTCACGGTATCAAAGTCAGTGGTGCAATTGACCAACTGATTTTAGGTGCGGAATCAGTCGGCTTACCGCCATTTGCTATGGCGATCGTCTTTGCCCTAGTGACACTTGCTGCCGCAATTATCATGGGCTCAGGGAATGCGCCATTCTTAGCGTTTGTGGAGTTAATTCCGCAAATCGCACACAGCATGGGCGTGAATCCGATCTCGATGATCCTACCGATGCAACAAGCTTCCCATATGGGTCGTGGTATGTCCCCAGTAGCAGGTGTGATCATTGCCGTATCCAGTGGAGCAAAACTACAGCCTTTCGATGTGGTGAAACGAACGGCAGTACCGCTGATGGTCGGTTTTGTTGCACACTGTGCAATCATTGGTATCTTCTATTAGTCTGTATGACTACGAGCTACAAAATAAAAAAGAGGGAGAGACTCCCTCTTTTTTTGCTTAAAAATCAATGATCACATTGGCAAGCCTTAACCACATCATGGTACTTATCGGATCCTTCTGGACAACAAGCATCTATCGTTTTATTGATAATTTCAGCCAATGTATTAACTGTCGCTATAATCAAAGGGAGCTGTTCACAAACCGTTGCACAGCTAGACTTCTCTGTCTCTGGGCGAGTCGGAGGCATTAGGCTATCACATAAAATCTCTTGCAGAACCAATGAAAAATTCGCTATTCCAGTAGTATAAATATACGCACGTCCCCCCGTTTGTGCTGCTAAGCGCTCATACTCTTTCGTGACTTTGTCTCGGTCACTCAAGGTTGGGAAACGGTCAATATTGGATGGATCATCATTTGGTGTGCCTTGATAAGTATATACTTTTACATTGGCATTTTGTGCAACGGCAATAGCCTCGTTATTTTTCAATACCGCCGCACTCGTTAACGTCCCTCCGCCACCTTCTAAGCCTTCATCCCCCAAGACAAAAATCGCTCTACGTGCGTTATCACGCCAATCAAAATAGTTACTGACATCAATCACCGCGCGACACAAATCTTCTTTATTACCTGCATGGTCAATACCATCCGCTTCTTTAAAAGGCTGCCTTGCCTGTAAACTATTTTGACTAACGCCTAAGGCTGTTAAATAGTCACTCACTGATTGGTCAAATTTTGTGTTATCCCATGTCCCTTGGATACCTAAAAAAGTGGCTCTTAACTGAGAAGGACAATTCGCAGCTGCTTTTTCGATAGCAGCATCAATTTGCTGACTCAGGTCATTTGACTCATCTGACATTGAACCACTGGTATCAATAATAACGACTAAATCCAATGCAATAGAACCTCTTCCAGTGACAATCTGGGAAGTATTAATAGCGGCAAAATTATTCGATAAATTCCCTTGTTGGGTAGACAAGTTCATTTTTTCATTATCACTCTGATTATTTATGACATCTTTATCCATTTAATATTCCTTTTAAATTTAAAATAAAAAATAATTAATCACCTTATTATTTCCCCTAATTGATATCGAGGTCATTTATTATCACTATTTTTTATTTATCATCATCCTATAAAAATTAACAACATCTAATAAAACTCAATATTTATATATAAATTTACCAGCGTTATATTGCTTCAAATTTTTTCAAAGGCCATGCGAGAAAAAATAAATAACCAATAAAAACATCTAATTAAAAAACCATGATAAATATAAAAACAAACGATTAATTCAACTTAATAAATAATTTAAAGTAAAATGAAAAAATTTGATCAACTAACTGAAATATACAGTCATGCCTTTCAGTGGCCCTTTCGTATGCATATCGATATTCCTACGATAAAACCATATTTAGATAAGTTAGAAACACTGGCTATTTTAGATTATGGATGTGGTGCAGGGTTTATATCGCACTGGTTAGAGACAGAAGGAGCAAAAAATATAGTTGGGTTTGATATTTCACCCAACATGCTCAATTTGGCAAGAAAAAATGCAAAACTGAGTAATTCAAATATTACTTACACCTCTAATCTTGATAATTATTTTGAATATTTTGATTTAGCTCTTGCCATTTATGTTTTTCCTTATTGCCAGCATGTGAACGATATACACTCTATTGTGCAGTCAATTTACCGTGTATTGAAACCAAATGGCCGCTTAACTATATTAACAATTAACCCTGATTTTTCTGGAAATAGCGAATATTATTACACGTATGGCTTTCGGTTAATTGAAAAACAACCAAGAAAGGATGAAAGTGCCATTCATTTTAATATTTGTATCCCTCCTTATAATGAAACAATACAAGCTTATTATTATTCCTATAACACGTTAGGTAATACTATTTTACAGGCTGGATTCAGCTATCTTCAATATGGAAACATAATTGCCGACCATTCTGAAACTACAGAGCTATATTTGGACTACCTACAATGTCCTCACGCCCTACTTATAACAGCATCGAAAACCGCATAGTTATTTCTAATAAACCTACAATTTTGATTAAAGGACCCTATATGAATTTAAAAACACGCAGTTTATTACTACTGCAAAATACCCGTTTTTTAACACTGGCTACACAAGGTAATGATCAATTACCTTGGGCATCGACTGTCGAACATTGCGTCAAATTAAACCCACTACGCTTTATTTGGTTTTCGTCTCGAAAAGCAAAACACTCTAAGAATATCCAACAAAATGAAAAGGTCAGTGGCTCATTATTTAATCACTCATTACCTGAAATGCTAAAACTAGGCCTAGATGGAATGCAATTTACAGGGAAAGCACGAGAGCTCACGGATGTGGAATGTGAAGAAACCCTTGAAGAATTTTATCTCCAATCACCTTTTGATGAAATATCACCCTCTTCCACTAAAGTAAATTTGGATGCATTACGTGGTAATGGCCATTCACGCTTTTATGAAATGACAGTCGATCATTTATGGATGTTTGATATGGAAAGCTGGGAGGATAAACAAGAAAGTCGAAGAGTCGCCGTCCCAATATCATTGCTTAGTAACAAATAAGCTTTTTTATCATCTGTTAGGCATAAAAAAACTGGTGCCTTACGACACCAGTTTTTATCAAGAAACACTTGGAAATCAGAAATTAATTCTGGTTGTCACTCGTGAAACCTGCATTTAACAGTTCAGCTAAGTTCGCTGTTGCTTCATCTGCGCTAACTTGTGGCGCTTCCACAACGTCGTTCAGATGACGGCGACGGATACGGTCTTGGTGATATGCAAAACCAGTACCTGCTGGGATCAGACGTCCAACAATAACGTTTTCTTTCAGACCACGCAGTTCATCACGTTTACCCGCAACGGCAGCTTCTGTCAGTACGCGTGTTGTTTCTTGGAACGATGCTGCTGAGATAAAGGACTCTGTTGCCAGAGATGCTTTAGTGATACCCAACAGGTCGCGTGCGTAATTGGCTGGAATTTTGCCTTCCACTTCCAGTTTACGGTTAGAAACTTTAACACGTGAGTACTCGACTTGTTCACCTTCTAGGAATTCAGAACTTCCTGCATCCGCGATGGTGACTTTACGCAGCATCTGACGAACGATAACTTCGATGTGTTTATCGTTTATCTTAACGCCTTGTAAGCGGTAAACTTCCTGAACCTCATTCGTGATATAACGCGTAACAGCATGGACACCACGCAGACGCAGAATATCATGTGGAGATTCTGGACCATCAGAAACAACGTCACCGCGTTCAACGATCTCACCTTCGAACACGTTGAGCTGACGCCATTTAGGGATCATCTCTTCGTACGGATCGCTACCATCTAATGGGGTGATAACCAGACGACGTTTACCTTTGGTTTCTTTACCAAACGAGATAATACCGCTGATTTCAGCCAAGATTGCAGGCTCTTTCGGACGACGTGCTTCGAACAAGTCAGCTACGCGTGGCAGACCACCCGTGATATCTTTAGTACCCACAGATTCTTGTGGAATACGCGCTAAAGTATCACCCGCATTGATAGCAACGCCATCGTCTAACTGAACAATTGCTTTACCCGGTAAGAAGTACTGAGTTGGCATGTCCGTGTTAGGGATAAGAACATCGTTACCATTTGCGTCAATAACACGCAGAGCAGGACGCAGGTCTTTACCACCACTGGTACGTTCCGCAGTATCCAGAACAACGATTGAAGACAGACCTGTTAACTCATCAGTCTGACGCGTCATTGTTTGACCATCAAGCATGTCAGAGAAGCTGATGAAACCAGAAACTTCACTGACGACTGGCATGGTATGTGGATCCCAGTTCGCAACAGTCTCGCCACCCGTTACCGCAGCGCCATCACCTTTAGACAGGTGCGCACCGTAAGGTACTTTGTAGCTTTCTTTCGTACGACCGAATTCGTCAATCAGACGCAGTTCAGTATTACGTGAAGTAATAACCAGTTTGCCTTCTGAGTTCGTAACGAATTTCGCGTTAACCAGTTTCAGGGTACCTGTGTTACGGACTTGGATGCTAGATTCAGCTGCCGCACGAGATGCCGCACCACCAATGTGGAACGTACGCATCGTTAACTGTGTACCTGGCTCACCGATTGACTGTGCCGCGATAACACCGATAGCTTCACCTTTGTTAATGATATGACCACGAGCAAGGTCACGACCATAACAGTGCGCACACACACCAAAGTCTGTTTCACAACTTACAACAGAACGTACTTTCACGCTGTCGACAGAGTTAGCTTCTAACAGGTCACACAGTTTTTCATGAAGTAGGGTGTTACGTGGAACCAGAATGTCCGCTGTACCTGGGATCAGGATATCTTCAGCAGTCACACGACCCAGTACACGCTCACGCAGTGGTTCTTTAACGTCGCCACCCTCGATAACCGGAGTCATCAGGATACCTTCGTGAGTTCCACAGTCGTCTTCAGTCACAACCAAGTCCTGTGCAACGTCAACTAAACGACGAGTCAGATAACCAGAGTTCGCTGTTTTCAATGCGGTATCGGCAAGACCTTTACGCGCACCGTGCGTCGAAATAAAGTACTGGAGAACGTTCAGACCTTCACGGAAGTTTGCCGTGATTGGTGTTTCGATGATGGAGCCATCTGGCTTAGCCATCAGACCACGCATACCCGCTAACTGACGGATCTGAGCGGCGGAACCACGAGCACCAGAGTCGGCCATCATAAAGATACTGTTGAAAGAAACTTGTTGTTCTTCGACGCCATCACGGTTGATAACGGATTCAGTCGACAAGTTTTCCATCATCGCTTTAGCAACACGTTCGTTTGCCGCTGCCCAGATATCGATAACTTTGTTGTAACGTTCACCTGCTGTCACCAGACCAGACTGGAACTGTTCCTGAATTTCTGCCACTTCTGCTTCTGCTTCGGCGATGATCCCAGCTTTTTTCTCTGGAATAACCATATCGTCGATACCAACTGATGCACCTGAACGTGCCGCATAGGCAAATCCGGTATACATGATTTGGTCAGCAAAAATAACGGTAGGCTTCAAGCCCAGAACACGGTAACAGGTGTTCAGCATTTTAGAGATCGCTTTCTTACCTAACGCTTGGTTAACCAGCGCATAAGGTAGACCTTTTGGTACGATCATCCATAAAATTGCACGACCAACCGTGGTATCCACTAACCCCGTGTTGATAGTGATGTTACCTTCCGAATCTTTCACTTCTTCAGTGATACGGACTTTAACGCGGGCATGCAGTGAAGCATGACCAGAACGGTAAACACGCTCAGCTTCTTTAGGACCGGCTAATACCATGCCCTCGCCTTTCGCGTTTACGCAATCACGAGTCATGTAGTAGAGACCCAATACAACGTCCTGTGAAGGAACGATGATAGGCTCACCACTTGCAGGTGACAGGATGTTGTTGGTTGACATCATCAACGCACGTGCTTCTAACTGAGCTTCCAGAGTCAGAGGAACGTGTACCGCCATTTGGTCTCCATCGAAGTCGGCGTTGTATGCCGCACAAACGAGTGGGTGCAATTGGATAGCTTTACCTTCGATCAAAATAGGTTCGAACGCTTGGATACCCAGACGGTGAAGTGTTGGTGCACGGTTCAGCATGACTGGGTGTTCGCGGATAACTTCATCCAAGATATCCCAAACAACCGCTTCTTCGCGCTCAACCATTTTCTTCGCAGCTTTGATGGTTGTTGCCAGACCACGTAATTCTAATTTGCCATAGATAAATGGTTTGAATAACTCAAGAGCCATTTTCTTCGGCAGACCGCACTGATGCAGACGCAGGTATGGACCTACGGTGATAACAGAACGACCTGAGTAGTCAACACGCTTACCAAGTAAGTTCTGACGGAAACGACCTTGTTTACCTTTGATCATATCAGCCAAAGATTTCAGAGGACGTTTGTTAGAACCTGTGATAGCACGACCACGACGACCGTTATCTAACAGCGCATCAACCGCTTCTTGCAACATACGTTTTTCGTTACGTACGATGATGTCTGGCGCAGCCAGATCCAGAAGACGTTTCAGACGGTTATTACGGTTGATCACGCGACGATACAGATCGTTCAGATCTGATGTTGCGAAACGGCCACCATCCAGTGGAACTAATGGACGCAGATCCGGTGGTAATACTGGCAGTACGTTTAAGATCATCCACTCTGGTTTGTTACCAGATTGAATGAACGCTTCCAGCAGTTTGATACGTTTGGTCAGCTTTTTACGCTTAGTTTCAGAGTTAGTTTCGTTTAACTCTTCACGCAACGTTTCACACTCGTTCTCAAGATCGAGGTTTTTCAGCAGACCTTGGATAGCTTCCGCACCCATTTTCGCATCAAATTCGTCACCGAATTCTTCCAGCGCATCTAAGTATTGCTCTTCTGTCAGAATCTGTGCACGTTCAAGGCTGGTCATACCGCCTTCAACAACTACATATGATTCAAAGTACAGAACGCGTTCGATATCACGCAGTGGCATATCGAGCAGCAAACCGATACGGGATGGCAGTGATTTTAAGAACCAAATATGTGCAGTCGGAGAAGCAAGTTCAATGTGACCCATGCGCTCACGACGGACTTTGGTCTGTGTAACTTCAACGCCACACTTCTCACAAATCACACCGCGGTGTTTTAAACGTTTGTACTTACCGCACAGACATTCGTAGTCTTTCACTGGCCCGAAAATACGTGCACAGAAAAGACCATCACGCTCAGGTTTGAACGTACGGTAGTTAATCGTTTCTGGCTTTTTCACTTCACCGAATGACCATGAACGGATCATATCAGGTGATGCCAGAGCAATCTTGATAGCATCAAACTCTTCGGTCTTGGTTTGCGCTTTCAGAAACTTTATTAAGTCTTTCACAAAATGCTCCTGTCGGAGTTAGACCTGTCAGGTGAGTATTCAAAGACACTCTCCCCAAATCCCAGTGCTTACATAGGCCGGAAGGCGAACCCTCCGGCACAAAACGAATTACTCGTCTTCCAGCTCGATGTTGATACCCAGTGAGCGGATTTCTTTCAGCAATACGTTGAAAGATTCCGGCATACCAGGTTCCATCTGATGGCTGCCATCGACGATGTTTTTATACATCTTCGTACGGCCGTTAACGTCATCCGATTTAACTGTAAGCATTTCTTGAAGAGTATAGGCTGCACCGTATGCTTCCAGTGCCCACACTTCCATCTCCCCGAAACGCTGACCACCGAACTGCGCTTTACCACCCAGCGGTTGCTGAGTAACCAAGCTGTAAGAACCTGTTGAACGGGCGTGCATCTTATCGTCAACCAAGTGGTTCAGTTTCAGCATGTACATGTAACCGACAGTAACTTGACGCTCGAAACGCTCGCCAGTACGACCATCGAATAATGTAATCTGACCTGAAGTTGGCAGACCACCCAGTTTCAGCAGTTCTTTGATTTCTTTCTCTTTCGCACCATCAAACACTGGTGTCGCAATTGGCATACCTTTTTTCAGGTTCTCAGCCAAACGCATCACTTCTTCGTCAGAGAAAGTGTTCAAGTCAACTTTCTGGCGTGGATCATCACCTAAATCGTACGCTTTTTGGATAAACTCACGCAGTTTGGCAACTTCTTCATGCTGTTTAAGCATAGCATTGATTTTCTCACCAATACCTTTTGCTGCCATCCCCAAGTGGGTTTCCAAAATCTGACCGATGTTCATACGTGATGGTACGCCCAGTGGGTTCAGAACGATATCAACTGGGTTACCGTTTTCATCGTAAGGCATGTCTTCAACTGGGTTGATTTTTGAGATAACACCTTTGTTACCATGGCGACCCGCCATTTTATCACCCGGTTGGATCTGACGTTTAACAGCCAGATAAACCTTAACAATTTTCAGTACGCCAGGTGCCAGATCATCACCTTGGGTAATTTTACGACGTTTAGCATCGAGTTTTTTCTCGAACTCAGATTTCAGTTCGTCATACTGTTCAGCTAATTGCTCTAACTGGTTTTGCTTCTCTTCATCAGCTAAAGATAACTCTAACCAACGATCGCGAGGCAGCTTGTCCAGTTTTTCAGCTTCAATTCCGCCGTTAACCAGTACAGAACGGATACGCGCAAACAGGCCAGCTTCGAAAATACGCAGCTCTTCTGTTAAGTCTTTCTTCGCATCACGTAACTGAGTTTCTTCGATCTCTAATGCACGTTTGTCTTTCTCTACACCATCACGGGTAAATACTTGTACGTCGATAACCGTACCAGAAACACCGTTAGGAACACGTAAAGAAGAGTCTTTAACGTCTGACGCTTTTTCACCAAAGATAGCACGCAGTAGTTTCTCTTCTGGGGTTAACTGAGTTTCACCTTTCGGTGTTACTTTACCAACCAGAATGTCGCCGCCTTTCACTTCCGCACCGATATAAACGATACCGGACTCATCCAGTTTAGAAAGTGCAGCTTCACCGACGTTTGGAATATCTGCAGTGATTTCTTCAGGCCCTAATTTGGTGTCACGAGACACACAAGACAGTTCCTGAATGTGAATAGTCGTGAAACGGTCTTCTTGAACAACACGCTCAGAAACTAAGATGGAGTCTTCGAAGTTATAACCATTCCATGGCATGAAGGCCACGCGCATGTTTTGACCTAGTGCTAATTCGCCGAGGTCTGTTGAAGGACCATCTGCTAGCACATCACCACGTTCAACTGGCTCACCTAAAGATACACAAGGCATCTGGCTAATACAGGTGTTCTGGTTAGAACGGGTATATTTAGTCAGGTTATAAATATCAATTCCAGCTTCGCCTGGGTACATCTCATCTTCGTTAACTTTGATAACGATACGAGACGCATCAACGTACTGAACTGAACCACCACGTCTTGCAACAGCCGTTACACCCGAGTCAACCGCTACTGCACGTTCCATACCTGTACCAACTAATGGTTTGTCAGCACGTAAAGTTGGAACCGCTTGACGTTGCATGTTCGCACCCATCAATGCACGGTTGGCGTCATCGTGTTCAAGGAATGGGATCAGTGACGCACCAACAGAAACAACCTGTTGAGTCGAAACGTCCATATATTCAACCTGTTCACGGCTGAATAAGCTTGATTCACCTTTGTTACGACAAGTGACTAACTCTTCGATAAAGCTACCATCTTCACCTAATACGGTGTTTGCCTGAGCAATGATGAAGTTACCTTCTTCAATTGCAGACAGATAGTGAATCTCATCAGTGACTAAGCCATCACGAACTAAACGGTATGGTGTTTCTAAGAAACCGTACTCATTGGTCTGTGCATAAACAGATAATGAGTTGATCAGACCGATGTTTGGACCTTCAGGCGTTTCGATTGGACATACACGACCGTAGTGAGTTGGGTGTACGTCACGTACTTCGAAGCCCGCACGTTCACGAGTCAGACCGCCTGGGCCTAATGCAGAGATACGACGTTTGTGCGTAATTTCAGACAGTGGGTTGTTCTGGTCCATAAATTGTGACAGCTGGCTGGAACCAAAGAACTCTTTAACTGCGGCTGAAATAGGTTTAGCGTTAATCATATCCTGTGGCATTAATGCATCAAGGTCACCCAGAGAAAGACGCTCTTTCACTGCACGCTCAACACGAACCAGACCAACACGGAATTGGTTCTCTGCCATCTCACCAACGGAACGAATACGACGGTTACCTAAGTGGTCGATGTCATCGACTTCGCCTTTACCGTTACGGATATCGATGAGTTTGCGCATCACCTCGATGATGTCTTCTTCACTCAGGATACCAGAACCTTCGATTTCATCGCGGTTCAGTGAACGGTTGAACTTCATACGACCTACAGCAGACAAGTCGTAACGGTCTTCAGAGAAGAACAGGTTCTCGAACAGGTTTTCTGCCGCTTCACGGGTCGGCGGCTCACCAGGACGCATCATGCGGTAGATTTCTACCAATGCACTCAGACGGTCGTTAGTTGGGTCGACACGAACGGTTTCAGAAATGTAAGCACCATGGTCTAAGTCATTGGTAAACAATGTTTCGATTGTTTTATGACCAGACTGGCTCAGACGTGCCAACATGTCTAAAGAAAGTTCCATGTTTGCTGCACAAATCAGCTCACCAGTACTTTCATCGATGTAGTCTTTTGCAACAACTTTACCTGCGATATATTCAACAGGTACTTCGATATTGCTAACTTCTTCTTTTTCTAACTGACGAATATGACGTGCAGTGATACGGCGGCCTTTTTCAACATAGACTTTACCGTTCGCTTCGATATCAAAAGAAGCAGTCTCACCACGCAGACGCTCAGGAACCAGCGTCATCATCAGTTTGTTATCGCGGATTTGGAATACAGTTTTCTCGAAGAACAGGTTTAAAATTTCTTCGGTGTTGTAATCCATTGCACGCAGAATAATGGTCGCAGGTAATTTACGGCGACGGTCAATACGTACAAACAGGTTATCTTTCGGGTCAAATTCGAAATCAAGCCATGAACCACGGTAAGGGATAATACGTGCGTTATAGAGCACTTTACCTGAAGAGTGTGTTTTACCTTTATCGCTATCGAAGAACACACCTGGACTACGGTGTAACTGAGATACGATAACACGCTCTGTACCGTTGATAACGAAAGTTCCGTTTTCAGTCATGAGTGGAATTTCACCCATGTAGACTTCTTGTTCTTTGATATCTTTAACGGTGCCTTCTGGTGCTTCACGCTCATAAACGATCAGGCGTAATTTAACACGTAGAGGAGCAGAATAAGTCACACCGCGAATTTGACATTCTTTAACATCAAAAACAGGCTCGCCTAAACGATAGCTGACATATTGCAGTTCAGCATTACCGCTGTAGCTCTGAATTGGAAACACAGAACGGAAAGCTGCTTCCAGCCCATTCTGGCCATCTGGATCTTGCTCGATAAACTTCTGGAACGAGTCAAGTTGGATAGAAAGGAGGTAAGGTATGTCCAAAACTTGTGGACGTTTACCAAAGTCCTTACGAATACGTTTTTTCTCGGTATAGGAGTAAACCATAGGTTTCCTCAGCTCGTTGATCAGTGACCCAAGTGGTTAGCTCTTAAAGTAAGAGTCTTAACCGCAACGCGTTTTATATAAGAAATGGAAAATGAATACTTTCCTTAATACTCATTGCTATTACTCTTAAATCATTTCATTGCGCGCTTTAGCTACCGAGCTACCCGAGCGGGTCGTAGCGAAGAACACAGTATATTAAGTCGTCAATAGAAAGAAGTATTGGAGGGTTGTTGTTAACATTAAAACTGCGTGAAAAGCTGTTAACACCCATCACGCTTTACAGCGCAAAAAGGCTGGTGATTAAAAAATCACCAGCCGTCAGCCTAATTAAATTAAGCTGCGTTCTTGAAATTGAACTTATTTAAGTTCAACAGAAGCGCCTGCTTCTTCAAGAGCTTTCTTCAGAGTTTCAGCTTCGTCTTTGCTTGCGCCTTCTTTGATGGTCGCTGGAGCTGATTCTACCATGTCTTTAGCTTCTTTCAGGCCAAGACCAGTTGCGCCACGAACTGCTTTGATAACTGCAACTTTGTTACCGCCGATAGCAGACAGAACAACGTCGAATTCAGTTTTTTCTTCAGCAGCTTCAGCAGCAGCACCTGGAGCAACAGCAACAGCTGCAGCAGCAGAAACGCCGAATTTTTCTTCCATCATAGTAATCAGTTCAACAACGTCCATTACAGACATTTCTGCAACTGCATCAAGGATTTGGTCTTTAGTGATAGACATAACAAGTGTTCCTAAAATTCAGAAATAGTTTATACGTTAAAAAGCAACGAAGGAAAGGGCTTATGCAGCTTCTTTCTGATCGCGCAGAGCAGCCAGAGTACGAACCAATTTGCCGGCAGCGGCTTCTTTCATGGTTGCCATCAGGCGTGCGATTGCTTCATCGTAAGTTGGGAGAGTTGCCAGACGATCGATATCTTTCGCTTGGATTAACTCACCTTCAAAGGCCGCAGCTTTAATCTCAAATGCTGGATTCGCTTTCGCGAACTCTTTGAACAGACGAGCGCCAGCGCCCGGGTGTTCGTTAGAGAAAGCAATTAAGGTTGGACCAACAAACGCGTCTTTCAGTACATCATAAGAAGTACCTTCAACAGCACGGCGAATCAGTGTGTTACGAACAACACGGATATAAACGCCAGCTTCGCGACCTGCTTTACGCAGTTCAGTCATTTTTGCTACAGTTACGCCGCGTGAATCAGCAACAACTGCAGAAAGCGCGCCTTTGGCTACTTCGCTGACTTCAGCAACAATCGCTTGTTTGTCTTGAAGATTTAGTGCCATTAGCTTCTTGCTCCTGGATTAACCGGGAAAACCCCCGGGACTCACATCACTCAGATACAACATGTATTTGAGCGCTAAAACACGGTGAGCAGAATAGAATCCAGAATAAAATTCTAGGTATCTCTGTCACCGTCTACGCAGGTAAATTAAGTGACTATAAATAGCACACCTGCGGTCTTGGACGGGGTCTGGAAAGGCCAGACTCCATACCGAAATTTGTGGTTTGTTGGATACATTTCTATACCCAACAAACTCAAGGCGTCAAATTTTATACAAAATCGACGCAAAGGTAAAGCTTAATTACTCATTAGCCGAAGCTATAGCAATTAAACTGTCGCTGACAGACCAGCTTGGTCAACAGCAACACCTGCACCCATAGTGGTAGACAGGCTAACTTTCTTGATGAAAACACCTTTAGCAGAAGCTGGTTTTGCTTTTTTCAGCGCGATCAGCAGTGCTTCTAAGTTTTCTTTCAGTTTGTCAGCGTCGAAATCAACTTTACCGATAGTGGTGTGGATGATTCCGTTTTTGTCATTACGGTAACGAACCTGACCTGCTTTAGCGTTATTAACCGCTTCAGCAACGTTAGGTGTTACAGTACCTACTTTCGGGTTTGGCATCAGACCACGTGGGCCTAAAACTTGACCTAATTGGCCAACAACGCGCATTGCATCTGGAGAAGCAATAACAACGTCAAAGTCCATTTCGCCAGCTTTGATTTTATCAGCCAGATCTTCCATACCAACCAGTTCAGCGCCAGCAGCTTTAGCAGCTTCAGCGTTTGCGCCTTGTGCGAACACAGCAACGCGAACTGAACGGCCAGTACCGTGTGGCAGTACAGTTGCACCGCGAACGTTCTGGTCAGATTTACGAGCATCGATGCCCAGGTTAACAGCAACGTCAACGCTTTCAACGAATTTAGCTGTCGCTAATTCTTTCAGCAGTGCAACGGCTTCAGCGATGTCATACTGTTTAGTAGCATCAACTTTTTCACGGATATTGCGCATGCGCTTAGTCAGTTTAGCCATTGTCTTAGTCCTCCACAACCAGGCCCATGGAACGAGCAGTACCTTCGATTGAACGCATCATTGCGTCAACGTCAGCACCAGTCATGTCCGCAGCTTTAGTTTCAGCGATTTCGCGAATCTGAGCAGAGGTCACTTTACCAACTTTGTCTTTGTTAGGCTTGCCTGAACCAGACTTAACGCCAGCTGCTTTTTTCAGCAGAACTGCTGCAGGTGGAGTTTTGGTAACGAAAGTGAAAGAACGGTCTGCGTAAACAGTAATAACAACAGGAATTGGTAAACCTTTTTCCAGGCTGTCTGTTTTTGCGTTGAACGCTTTACAGAATTCCATGATGTTAACACCTTGTTGACCCAGAGCTGGACCAACTGGTGGACTTGGGTTCGCCATACCAGCCGCAACTTGCAGCTTAACGTAGGCTTGAACTTTCTTAGCCATGATATTTCCTCTAGATGGGTGATAACGCCTTAACGTTCGTAAGGCTCCCCGTTACATTAAACATGCCCTGCCTAATATAGGCTCAATTAAGAAGCGAAACTGGCAAAGCATAAAAACAAAAGGCGCGAAATTGTAGTCAAATTTCACGCCTTTTGCAAGTCAGTTTTGTCGTTTAGATTAGGCTTTTTCGACTTGGCCAAAATCCAATTCGACAGGAGTTGCACGACCGAAAATAGAAACAGAGACTTTTAAGCGGCTCTTTTCATAGTCGATTTCTTCAACAACACCGTTAAAGTCAGCAAATGGACCTTCGCTAACACGAACCATTTCACCTGGTTCAAACAGTGTTTTCGGACGTGGTTTATCACCAACTTGTTGTAAGCGGTTCATGATAGCATCAACTTCTTTATCGCTAATTGGTGCTGGACGGTCTGAAGTCCCACCAATGAACCCCATTACACGAGGTACACTACGTACTAAGTGCCAAGAGTCATCATTCATGACCATTTGGACTAAGACATAGCCTGGGAAGAATTTACGTTCACTCTTACGGCGCTGACCGCTACGGATTTCAACAACTTCTTCTGTTGGAACCATAACTTCGCCAAAAGAATCTTCCATAGCATGTAATTTGATATGTTCACGTAAAGATTGTGCTACGCGACCTTCAAAACCAGAGAATGCCTGAATGACATACCAGCGCTTTTTAGGTGAATCGGACATTTAGAATAACCTCAGGCTTGTAATAAATGAAACTAAACGCACCAGGATACCATCTAATCCCCACAGTATTAATGACATTACAGCCGTTACTGCGGCAACAATTAAAGTAGTTTGTAATGTTTCCTGGCGAGTTGGCCAAATGACTTTTCTCATCTCGACACGAGCTTCGCGTGCAAACGCCAGTGTTGCTTTACCTTTTGTTGTCCATAAAGCGACAGCACCTGCAATAGCGACCACAGCCACAACTGCAAAAGCACGCAGCGCGAGATTATATTGACGGAAGTAATAGTTGCCAACAATTGCAATTATTAATAGGGCACAGACAATCACCCATTTGAAAATGTCTGCACTGCGTCCACTTCCTTGAGCTTCGCTATTCGCACTCATAATTCAACCTGTTACCATGAAGTATGTACAAAGCCTGTTTGCTTACAGAAACAATCAAGCCAAACCAATAGAATATGCCAACATATCCCTCAATTACTACAAACTAAGCCTGCAAAATTTGATAGGGATATCAATAACATCACCCGCGAGTTAAAACAATTAGCCTTGTTAATGGAGGTAATTAGCGCTATTCGTTCTGCAAATACAACCCATTGCAGCCACATTCTATTTCGCAAGTACTATTCGTTCGTCAGTACTTTCCATTTCACAAGTGCTATCCATTTTGCAGGATTTTCAGCATGCTCAGTAAATTTTCAGCCACACCAATAGAAAAATCAGGTTCTTTTTGTGGCAGCGGTAAAATATACCATATCTTCGGAGCAAAACCTTAATAAATCTCATATAACTGCGCAAAGGAACCAACGCAATTATTAATTCGTTGTTTCAGAGCCTATCTCACCAATAATTATTTAGAAATGATTGATGAGATAGGTTCTTAATTTTGCAACGTATAAAAAGGACGTCTATAAGACGCCCTTTTTACTAAGTAGTTCTTTCTTATTCAGAAAGAGCGGTATTATGCAATAATTTTTGCAACAACACCCGCACCTACAGTACGGCCACCTTCACGGATTGCGAAACGTAAACCGTCGTCCATCGCGATTGGGTGGATCAGGGTAACGATCATGTTGATGTTATCACCTGGCATTACCATCTCTACGCCTTCTGGCAGTTCGATAGTACCTGTTACGTCAGTTGTACGGAAGTAGAACTGTGGACGGTAACCTTTGAAGAATGGAGTGTGACGACCACCTTCATCTTTGCTCAGAATATAAACTTCTGATTCAAATTTAGTGTGTGGCTTGATTGAACCTGGTTTAGCAAGTACTTGACCACGTTCGATTTCTTCACGTTTTGTACCACGCAGCAGAACACCAACGTTCTCACCCGCACGGCCTTCGTCCAGTAATTTACGGAACATTTCAACGCCAGTACAAGTTGTTTTAACCGTATCTTTGATACCAACGATTTCAACTTCTTCACCAACTTTGATGATACCACGCTCAACACGGCCTGTTACTACTGTACCACGACCTGAGATTGAGAATACGTCTTCAATTGGCAGCAGGAACGGACGGTCAATTGCACGCTCTGGTTCTGGGATGTAAGAATCCAAGTAACCGGCTAATTCAACAATTTTCGCTTCCCACTCTGGGTTGCCTTCCAGCGCTTTCAGTGCTGAACCGCGAACAACTGGAGTGTCGTCGCCTGGGAAGTCGTACTGAGACAGTAACTCACGAACTTCCATTTCAACTAATTCTAACAGTTCTTCATCATCAACCATGTCACATTTGTTCAGGAATACGATGATGTAAGGAACACCAACCTGACGACCTAACAGGATGTGCTCACGAGTTTGTGGCATTGGGCCATCAGTCGCAGCAACAACCAAGATTGCACCGTCCATCTGTGCAGCACCTGTGATCATGTTTTTAACATAGTCGGCGTGTCCTGGGCAGTCTACGTGTGCGTAGTGGCGAGTTGGAGTATCGTACTCTACGTGAGAAGTAGAGATGGTG
>NZ_JAGSPI010000014.1 GCF_020381325.1 Providencia vermicola | reverse complement strand
CTTATTGTGTAAGCATGATAAGCAGCCGAAAGGCGAAAGAATAAGTGGAGCGGTAGTTCAGTTGGTTAGAATACCTGCCTGTCACGCAGGGGGTCGCGGGTTCGAGTCCCGTCCGTTCCGCCACTTAATTTAGGGGCGTAGTTCAATTGGTAGAGCACCGGTCTCCAAAACCGGGTGTTGGGAGTTCGAGTCTCTCCGCCCCTGCCAGTTACCAATTAAGTAATAATAAAAGAAGTATCTATTGATAACCCGGTTATATTAATCGGGTTTTTCTTTATCTAAATTTTACGAACATCTTTTCATTATTGCACCTTATCTATTATTACCACTCTTGCTTTCTTCAAATTCTAACAAAAATGCTATTGATTATCACTTCTTAATGATTGATATATAATCAAATTATTCCATCGTATTAGTATGGCACTAAATTATTACTTATCTCTCTGGTCTGTTATATTTGAATACCAAGGAAAAGGGCGATATCAGAATAAAGAAATCCGCGCTTATGTATTTTGCTAAAAGGATTCAGAAAATTAAATTAAGGGTAAGGGTGCGATTGGAGTTGGTAGGCCCTTATTTATCAATAAAAACCTATCTTAGGCTCTATTTTAATAGCTTTTGAGTTCACCTTAAGCAGATAGAATATGTTTTAGGGTATTTAATACCATCATCGAGAAACAGAATGAGCAAATAATTCATTTTGCTTAATTAGTTTCGTGCAACGGCGCATTTTTTATTGGTGTTTTAATCAATTGATTAATAAGAGCCTGTTGATCATTTTTTTGTAACCATACTGCATAGAGTGGCTTACTTATAGGGGATTCTGACAGCGTTTTCAGTGCAGGATATTGATGTATCCAATGTGCGGGTAAAAATGCCGCTGAAAGTGATACAGGAAGTAATTGACGGGTAATATGAGCGGATGTCGTGATCATCACTGGTGTATCATCTTGAGTTAGTGCAGATTCATTTTTTGGATGAAAATCAGCCCCCCACTCTAGTTTTATGTAATTATAGTTTGTCAAAGCAATATTTTTTTGTGAAGCCATTAGTTGCAGCTCGATAGTTCCAATAATCGTACTTTCGAACTCATCCATTTTTGGCGGCTCAGTGGCAATGAGTAAATCTAATTCTCTTGAGTGTAGTTGTTTTACGAGAGACTGTCGGGTCGACACTCGCGCTTCTAATCGTAATTCATCATGCTGAGTATAAAGCGCTTCCACCCAGTCGGTGAGGTAGCCTTCCCACAGAGAAGCGGTAGCACCGACTGAAAGCTCTGTATGCTGTGATGCATGGGAAATTTCTTTTTTGGCTTGTAACCAGGTGTTCATCAACGATTCAGCATACGGCACTAATCGCTCACCAGCGGCAGTTAATCGAATATTATTTCTATGACGAGTGAATAAACTGGTGCCGAGTTGAGTCTCTAACTGTCGGATACGAAAGCTGACAGCAGATTGCGTTAAGTAGAGTGATTCCGCGGCTCTGCCAAAGTGCCTAGTCTTGCTAACCTCTAAAAAAGTTCTCAATAACTCGCTGTCCACATACATCTCCAATTATTTTTGTCGTGATGATTTAAATGTTTTGTTTTACAGATTGTCAATGCTGTCTAATACTCCGCGCCATATAGAGTTTGACTGCAATAAGTTAGGAGTGTGTCAGATGGCAGATAGCTTCATCACGACTAATCGTTTTTTTGATAATAAGCATTACCCACGTGGCTTTTCTCGTCATGGTGATTTCACCATTAAAGAAGCTCAGTTGCTTGAACGCCTAGGTCAAGCTTTTAACGAGCTTGATACCGGTAAACGAGCTGCACAAACTGACGAGGAAAAACTCTTCGTTGCTGTTTGCCGCGGTGAGCGTGAGCCAGTTACTCCAGAAGAAAAAGTTTGGGTAAAATACTCTAGTCGTATTAATCGTCCAAAACGCTTCCACACGCTATCTGGCGGTAAACCACAGATAGATCCATCGGAAGACTATACTGATACAGATGACTAATAACACCATCGTATAAGATAAGGGACTTCGGTCCCTTTATTTTGTACGGTGGATCATATCTTATTTCTCCTCTCCTCAGCTTACTTGTTTTTGCAAATGAAGCAATAACTTATCCATTGCTCTGTATCCAAGAGCTTCTAATAAATGCACTCGTTCAATATTTGAGCACTCTTTGAGATCTGCAATAGTTCGAGAAACCTTTAAAATCTTATGCCAAGCCCGGATAGAAAGACCTAATTTGTTTAGTGCATGTTCTAAGAATAAAGCATCTTTGGAGTTGAGAGCGCAAAACTGTGTAACTTCTCTTGATGTTAGTAAAGAATTGATTTTGCCTGCTCGTGCTAACTGTTTATTTCTTGCGTCAATGACGCGCTGTTGTATTTGCTCGCTAGTTTCTCCTTGAGGGTTTGGGGCGCTGAGTGAACCTATAGGCAACAAAGGAATTTCAATGGAAAGGTCAAATCGGTCCAAGAATGGGCCTGATATGCGGGAAAGGTAACGTAGAATAGATATTGGTGAGGAACGGCTCATTGCACCTTGATAGTGCCCTGTTGGACTTGGATTTAGTGCGGCAATAAGTTGAAAATTGGCAGGGTAACAGACTTTTGCTTTTGCCCTAGAGATACTAATTTCTTTTGATTCAAGAGGTTCTCTTAATGAATCTAAGACAGCGCGGCTAAACTCGGGTAATTCATCTAAAAATAAAATACCATGATGAGCGAGTGATATTTCCCCTGGTTTAGGTAGTGAGCCACCACCGATTAGCGCTGCCACTGATGCACTATGATGAGGAGCTCTAAATGGCCTTATTGGCCAATCTATAGCACTTTGAGTAGCATGACTTAAACTATGTAGCGAAGCGACTTCTAGTGCTTCCTGAGGCGTAAGAGCGGGTAATAGTGTAATGAGCCGGCTAGCTAACATTGTTTTACCTGTTCCAGGAGGCCCTAAAAGGAGTAAATGATGCCCTCCTGCAGCACAAATTTCGAGTGCTCGCTTCCCCTGTTCTTGGCCAATAATATCGTTGATATTATCTTCATTTTTAGCTGATGGGGATGGTTGATTTATCTGGCAGTTAAACTCAAGCTCATTGTTTTCATTAAAATAATGGCAGAGTTCTAGCAGTGAACTTACAAACTGAACGCTGTTATTGGGTAATAAATTTAATTGATGCCGATTTTTAGTTGAAATGATTAATATGCGTTGTTGTTTTAATGCGGCTTGTGCTGCAGGAATAGCACTGTTGACGTAACGAATATCGCCAGAAAGTGCCAGTTCACCTAAAAACTCATGTTTTTTTAACGCATCATGTGGGATCTGGCCTGATGAGGCGAGTATCGCAATTGCGATAGCAAGGTCGTAGCGACCACTTTCTTTTGGTAAATCAGCGGGTGCTAAATTTACCGTTATTTTTTTTGCGGGATATTCAAACCCACTATTGAGTAGCGCGCTCCTGACTCTATCCCTAGATTCTTTGACTGCTGTTTCGGGTAAACCGACTAATGTTAGCCCTGGAAGTCCATTACTAATATGTGCTTCAACAGTGACAAGTGGTGCTTCCATGCCTATCGAAGCTCTAGTGTAAACAATCGCTAGTGCCATAAAACCTCCGATATAAATAACAGAGTAATATTCTGTTAAAACTAGCTGACATTTAATGCATAAAAATACTATTTGCGAAGCCGCTCGATAATTTATTTGTTTAGTGACTTAGCTGTTTCATTTTTTTGGGGAGCGCTTTGGAGTGTTGGTATATCTAGCCTTGATGTTTATTTTGTCATTTTGTATTTTGATAAAGCATTGGATACGCTAAAGAAAAAATAATCAATTAGGTGACGTGAGATCGAACCATTTTCATTAAAAGGTCATGGGGGATGCCGCTGATTATGCTATCTAATTCATGGGTAATTACTGCTTTCTTATCATTTTTATAGCATATTATTTTGTTTTTTGCTTAATTGCATGAATTTGTTGAAGATAAATATTTTGATAATAAATAACCTAAATAAAAGTTGTCAAAATGATTTTAAAATGATACCTCTTTAATAAGGACAACAAATAAAGTTAAAAAAGTAAAACTCATGAACGCATTTATCCAAGCAGTTAGCCTAATTATTATTAGCGTGGTGGTGATTATTATCCCACCGTGCGGGGCTGCACTTGGACGACGAAGGCTAAAATAACAGCCAGATCTTACGAGAACCCCGCACCGAAAGGCGCGGGGTTTTTTTTGACACAAATTTTGTTAATCCAAAAAAAACATACAAAACATAATAAATACAAATAGATAAAAAGTAGGCAGACAGGAGAAAAGCATGAACGGAGCACAATGGTTAGTTCAAGCGTTGCGAACTCAGGGGGTTGATACGGTTTTTGGCTATCCTGGGGGAGCAATCATGCCAGTTTATGATGCATTGTATGATGGGGGGGTAGAACATTTACTGTGTAGACATGAACAAGGTGCGGTTATTGCGGCAATCGGATATGCACGCTCAACGGGTAAAACGGGAGTTTGTATCGCGACATCAGGCCCTGGTGCAACAAACGTCATAACAGGATTAGCGGATGCTTTGTTAGATTCCGTTCCCGTTGTCGCCATTACGGGTCAAGTGGCTTCTGAATTTATTGGGACGGATGCTTTTCAGGAAATTGATGTTTTAGGTTTATCTCTAGCTTGTACAAAACATAGCTTTTTAGTTGAATCGATAGAAGATTTGCCTCGCATTCTTGCTGAAGCTTTCGCAATCGCAAATAGTGGGCGTCCTGGACCTGTACTGATTGATATTCCGAAAGATATTCAGCTACAACACGCAGAGCTATCACCGTTCTTAATGCCAGTAGAGCAAGAAATGTCGTCCCCTGAGGTTGAGATACAGCAAGCGAGAACATTGTTGGAACAATCAGAAAAACCCATGTTATACATCGGTGGTGGTGTAGGGATGTCGGGTGCGGTTGCGGAGTTAAGGGAATTTATCGCCTACACTGGCTTACCCTCTGTTTCAACATTAAAAGGATTAGGCGCGGTAGACCCAGCAGATGAAAATTACTTGGGAATGTTAGGCATGCATGGCACGAAAGCCGCTAATATTTCTGTTCAACGCTGTGATTTGCTTATCGCCGTCGGAGCACGTTTTGATGATCGTGTCACTGGGAAATTAAATACCTTTGCACCAAATGCCAAAGTCATTCATATCGATATCGACCACGTTGAATTGGATAAATTGCGCCAAACCCATGTAGCCTTACACGGTGATGCAAAAGTGTTATTGCCAAAGTTAATGCTGAAAAAAGCCATTGCACCATGGCAAGCCGAGGTTCAGCAACTGAAAACAGAATTTGGTTGGCGTTATGACCACCCAGGTGAACCTATTTATGCACCACTCTTATTGAAACAATTGTCCGATAAAATGAAACCAAACACGGTTGTTACAACGGATGTAGGGCAACATCAAATGTGGTCAGCACAGCATATTACGGTGGATGCCCCTGAAAACTTCTTAACATCAAGCGGTTTGGGCACGATGGGTTTCGGTATTCCCGCGGCTATTGGCGCACAAGTAGCGCGACCTGAAGATACTGTTGTTTGCGTGTCTGGGGACGGCTCGTTCATGATGAATGTTCAAGAATTAGGCACCATCAAACGCAAACAATTACCCGTCAAAATTCTGTTATTGGATAACCAACGCTTAGGCATGGTTCGCCAATGGCAAGAGTTGTTCTTTGAACAACGTTACAGCGAAACGATATTAACAGATAACCCCGATTTTGTTGCTTTAGCCAGTGCGTTTGGCATTAAGGGGCAGCGTATTACGGATAAATCACAAGTAAATGCAGCATTAGATGAATTATTGAATAGCGAAGGTGCCTATCTATTACAGGTATCAATTAATGAATTAGAAAACGTCTGGCCACTGGTTCCACCAGGGGCGAGTAATGAAAAAATGATGGAGAAACCATTATGATGCAACATCAACTCTCGATATTGGCCCGTTTCCGTCCTGAGGTTTTAGAGCGTATATTAAGGGTCACTCGCCATCGTGGATTTAAGATAAATGCCATGAATATGGGACAATCATCCGATGGCGATAATGTTAATATTGAACTGACTGTAAGTAGTCAGAGGCCGTTAACCCAGCTTTGCGCTCAGTTAACGAAGCTTTCCGACATTACAGAAGTTGAAGTGCTACAACAAGAATCACGACTATTACGCACACAAAGTGCAATGTAAGGAAGATTAAAATGACTAAGAAAGCTGACTTTATTTGGTTTAACGGTGAAATGACGCCATGGGCTGATGCAAAGGTTCATGTTATGTCTCATGCTCTGCATTATGGTACATCAGTGTTTGAAGGCGTCCGTTGCTATGATTCTCACAAAGGGCCTGTCGTTTTCCGCCACCGTGAGCACATGCAACGTTTGCACGATTCTGCAAAAATTTACCGTATGCCTGTCAGCTATAGCGTAGAAGAGTTAATGGAAGCGTGTCGTGCGACTTTACGCAAAAACAACTTAGTCAGTGCGTATATCCGGCCATTAGTTTTTATTGGTGATGTTGGTATGGGGGTTAACCCACCAGATGGTTATAACACTGACGTCATCTTAGCTGCCTTCCCGTGGGGGGCTTATTTAGGTGAAGAAGCCCTAGATCAGGGGATTGATGCGATGGTTTCTTCGTGGAATCGCGTTGCACCGAATACCATTCCTACTGGCGCAAAAGCGGGTGGTAACTATTTATCATCTTTATTAGTGGGTAGCGAAGCACGTCGTCATGGTTATCAAGAAGGTATTGCTTTAGACGTTCATGGGTATCTCTCTGAAGGTGCTGGGGAAAATATCTTTGAAGTGAAAGATGGAATTTTATATACGCCTCCGTTCACATCATCTGCATTACCAGGCATTACTCGTGATGCGATCTTAACCTTAGCAAAAGATATGGGTATTGAAGTCCGTGAGCAAACACTATCACGTGAATCTCTCTACCTTGCGGATGAAGTCTTTATGACAGGGACTGCAGCAGAAATTACCCCTGTACGCAGCGTCGATGGTATCCAAGTAGGTATTGGTCGTTGTGGCCCAGTGACTAAACAAATTCAACAAGCATTCTTCGGCTTATTTAATGGTACAACGGAAGACAAATGGGGCTGGTTAGATCCAGTAAACCCTTAATAACTAAATTGAAATAGATGTTACAGGCGGACGTTCCCCGCCTGTTTTTAAACACGGGAGTTAAAGATATGCCTAAGTACCGTTCAGCAACAACAACACATGGTCGTAATATGGCGGGGGCACGCGCATTGTGGCGTGCAACTGGAATGACCGATGCTGATTTTGGAAAACCCATTATTGCAGTTGTTAACTCATTCACTCAGTTTGTGCCTGGTCACGTACATTTACGCGATCTTGGCAAACTGGTTGCAGAGCAAATTGAAAACGCAGGCGGCGTAGCGAAAGAGTTTAATACAATTGCGGTTGATGATGGGATTGCCATGGGGCATGGCGGAATGCTGTATTCCTTACCTTCCCGTGAGTTAATTGCTGATTCTGTCGAATATATGGTTAATGCGCACTGTGCGGACGCTATGGTGTGTATTTCTAACTGCGATAAAATTACCCCAGGTATGTTAATGGCGTCATTACGTCTTAATATCCCAGTTATTTTTGTTTCTGGTGGTCCGATGGAAGCAGGGAAAACCAAGCTTTCAGACCAAATTATTAAATTGGATTTAGTCGATGCGATGATTCAGGGGGCTAATCCAAATGTAAGTGATGCTGATAGCGAACAAATCGAACGTTCTGCTTGCCCAACCTGTGGTTCATGCTCTGGTATGTTTACGGCTAACTCCATGAACTGTTTAACTGAAGCATTAGGGTTATCTCAGCCAGGTAATGGCTCGTTATTAGCGACTCACGCTGACCGTGAGACCTTATTTATCAACGCAGGTAAACGTATTGTCGAGCTAACGAAACGCTATTACGAAAAAGATGATGAAAGTGCGTTACCTCGTAATATTGCCAATAAAGCGGCGTTTGAAAATGCCATGACCCTTGATATTGCGATGGGTGGCTCGACGAATACCGTTCTTCACTTGCTGGCCGCAGCACAAGAGGCCGATGTTGACTTTACGATGGAAGATATTGACCGTTTGTCTCGTCAAGTTCCGCACTTATGCAAAGTGGCACCAAGCACACAAAAATACCATATGGAAGATGTTCACCGTGCTGGTGGGGTTATTGGTATTTTAGGGGAGCTGAGTCGCGCAGGCTTGCTGCAAGAAAATGTCACTAATATTTTAGGGCTGACTTTCCAAGAAACATTGGCGCAGTATGACGTCATGTTGACGAAAGACGAAAGTGTTAAGTCTATGTTTTCCGCAGGCCCTGCGGGTATTCGTACTACTAAAGCATTCTCACAAAATTGCCGTTGGCCTTCGTTGGACACCGACCGTGAAAATGGCTGTATTCGTAACATTGAGAATGCATATAGCTTGGATGGTGGCCTGGCCGTACTGTCTGGAAATATTGCGGAAGATGGCTGTATCGTTAAAACAGCTGGGGTTGATGAGGGTAGCTTAACGTTCCGTGGCCCTGCAAAAGTATTTGAAAGTCAAGATGATGCAGTTGAATCCATCTTAGGCGGTAAAATCGTTGAAGGTGATGTGGTAGTGATCCGCTATGAAGGGCCAAAAGGTGGGCCAGGCATGCAGGAAATGTTGTACCCAACGTCCTACCTGAAATCAATGGGCTTGGGTAAAAGCTGCGCGCTTATCACTGATGGCCGTTTCTCGGGTGGAAGTTCAGGTCTTTCTATTGGCCATATTTCGCCAGAAGCAGCCAGTGGCGGCTTATTAGCGCTGGTTCAAGATGGCGATATTATTGATATCAATATTCCAAAAAGAACGATGGTGTTGGATGTTAGTGAGAGTGAGCTTAACCAGCGCCGTGAAGCGGAATTAGCCCGTGGTGATAAGGCCTTTACACCACGTGACCGTCAGCGTGAAGTGTCTTTTGCACTGCGTGCCTACGCTTCCTTAGCAACCAGTGCAGACAAAGGCGCTGTGCGCGATAAGTCAAAATTAGGGGGCTGATGTGGCAGCGGCAAAACCATTACCCGCAGCACCGACAAGTGCTGATTATTTAAAGGCGGCGCTCAGTGCGCCAGTCTATGAAGCGGCTCAAGTTACGCCGCTTCAGCAAATGGATAAATTATCTGCACGTTTAGGCAATACGATTTTAGTTAAACGTGAGGACAGGCAGCCTGTACACAGCTTTAAGTTACGTGGGGCTTACGCCATGATTGCCACGTTAACGGAAGAGCAAAAAGCCAAAGGCGTTGTGACGGCATCCGCGGGGAATCATGCTCAAGGTGTCGCCCTGTCGGCAAGCCGTGTGGGTGTTAAAGCCAAAATTGTTATGCCAGTGGCAACCGCGGATATCAAAGTGGATGCAGTTCGTAGCTTTGGTGGTGAAGCCATTTTACACGGTGCAAACTTTGATGAAGCGAAAGCGAAAGCGATCGCGATGGCGGCAGAAGAGGGGTATACCTTTGTCCCACCTTTTGATCACCCATCAGTAATTGCTGGGCAAGCCACGATTGCGCTGGAATTATTACAGCAAGATGTGCATCTCGACCGTATTTTCATTCCTGTTGGCGGGGGCGGTTTAATCGCGGGTGTGGCGGTTATCATCAAACAGTTAATGCCTGAAATTAAAATCATTGGTGTCGAAGCGGAAGATGCAGCGTGTTTGAAAGCGGCGTTAGAAGCGGGTCACCCCGTTGATTTACCTCGTGTCGGGTTATTTGCGGAAGGTGTTGCAGTTAAACGTATCGGTGATGAAACGTTTAGATTGTGCCAACAATATGTCGATGATGTCATCACGGTGGATAGCGACTCTATCTGTGCAGCATTGAAAGATATTTTTGAAGATGTTCGCGCAATTGCAGAACCATCAGGCGCTTTAGCGCTGGCAGGGCTGAAAAAATATGTCCAACAACATAACATCAAAGGTGAGCGTTTAGCGCATATTTTGTCTGGTGCGAACATGAATTTCCACGGGCTGCGTTATGTCTCTGAGCGCTGTGAGATTGGTGAACAACGCGAAGCGCTGTTGGCGGTGACGATCCCTGAGCAAAAAGGCAGTTTCTTACGCTTTTGCCAGCTATTAGGCCACCGAGCAATCACGGAGTTTAATTACCGTTATACGGATGCAGACCCTGACTGCGCCTGTATTTTCGTTGGGGTGCGCTTAAGTGGTCGTGATGGTGAACGCGCAGAAATTATCCAAGAACTCAGAAGCAATGGCTATGATGTTGATGATTTATCTGATGATGAAATGGCGAAGCTTCATGTACGTTACATGATTGGCGGTCGACCATCTAAACCGTTAGATGAAAGACTGTATAGCTTTGAATTTCCAGAGTCTCCAGGAGCGTTACTGCGATTTTTAGAAACGCTTGGAACCCACTGGAATATTACGCTTTTTCATTACCGTAGCCATGGCACGGATTATGGACGAGTGCTGGCGGCATTTGAACTTGCGGGGCCAGAAGTGCGCTTTGATAGGCACCTTGATGCACTAGGATATGAGTACCACGATGAGACGGGCAATCCTTCTTTTCGTTTTTTCCTAGCGCCACAAGATAGTCAAAAAACCTTAGATTGAGTTGTCTGGGAGTAGCTCCCAAAATGCTTTAATTAGTGGCTCACTTAGGCGTTTGCTTAATAGGCAAACGCCGAGTTCGAAGGGTTCCACCATTGAAATATTGTCGAGCTGTGAGATACGGCTACGGACAGGTTCAGGGCTATTATCCACGACGACACTTGGGATCAAGGCGATACCACAACCAAGGGCTACCATCGATACAATCGCTTCATGGCCAGACACCGTGGCGTAAATCACTGGGTTATTGATGTGATGGCGGCGAAACCATAATTCGATACGTTTTCGTGATGGGCCATGTTCTGGCAGGATAAACGGTACCGTTGACCAATCAGGTTCTGCTTCATTCACCATCGAACGTACAGCACAAGGCAGTGATGGCGCAATGAGCACCAATGGGATTTCACCAATTTTTGTGAAGCGCACATTGTCAGGTAAACGCTCAGGTTTGCCTGCAATACCAAGGTCTGCCTCGTGTGTTTCCACTTTTTCTACCGCATCCGCGGCATCGCCAGTGGTGAGCTTTATTTCGACTAATGGGTGCAAAGCACGGAATTTATCTAAAACTTGTGGTAAATGACTGTATGCTGCAGTGACTGAACAAAAAAGATGCAACTCACCACTGAGAGACGGGCTTTGTTGGTTAAGAGCATGCTGCAGTTGCTGATATTGCAACAAAGTTTGCTGGGCAAATTGTTTTAGGTGCTCCCCCGCTTGTGTGAGTTTGACCGAACGATTATCACGAACAAATAATGGGTGACCCAGTTGTTCTTCTAGGCGCTGGATTTGACGAGATAGCGTTGAAGGGCTGACATGCATGGCTTTAGAGGTGCGGCCAAAGTGGCAGCTCTGCGCTAAATGCAAAAAAAGTTTCAGATCACGAATATCCATTCTGCCCTCTGATAAAGTAATTAATCGTGTTGCGAATATTGCAACATTGTATTGTTAATATATCAATTTAAGCAATGCGAAACATCGCATATAGTAAATCCATAAACGCTTAAAAATAAGCGACAGGCAAATTAATGACCTGACATAATGAACACAACAGAACAATGGAGTATGACAATGGCGAATTATTTTAACACATTGAATTTGCGTGAGCAGTTAGCTCAGTTAGGCAAGTGCCGCTTTATGAAACGTGAAGAATTTGCGGACGAAGCTGGCTATCTGAAAGGGAAAAAAATCGTCATCGTCGGTTGTGGTGCACAAGGTCTGAACCAAGGCCTGAACATGCGTGACTCTGGTTTAGATATCGCTTATGCATTACGTGCAGAAGCGATCAGTGAAAAACGTGCTTCATGGCGCAAAGCAACTGAAAATGGTTTTAAAGTTGGCACATATGAAGAATTGATCCCAACGGCAGACTTAGTTGTTAACTTAACGCCAGACAAACAACACTCTACCGTTGTTCGTGCTGTTCAGCCTATGATGAAACAAGGTGCAGCTCTGGGTTACTCACACGGTTTCAATATTGTTGAAGTGGGTGAAGAAATCCGTAAAGACATTACTGTTGTGATGGTTGCACCAAAATGCCCAGGTACGGAAGTTCGTGAAGAATACAAACGTGGTTTCGGTGTTCCAACTCTGATTGCTGTTCACCCAGAAAATGACCCGAAAGGCGAGGGAATGGCGATTGCTAAAGCATGGGCTGCTGCGACAGGTGGTCATCGTGCAGGTGTTCTGGAATCGTCATTCGTTGCTGAAGTTAAGTCTGACCTGATGGGTGAGCAGACAATCCTGTGTGGTATGTTGCAAGCGGGCGCATTACTGAGCTACGACAAGATGGTTGCAGACGGTGTTGAACCAGGTTATGCAGGTAAATTGATTCAATTTGGTTGGGAAACTATTACAGAAGCGCTGAAACAAGGTGGTATCACGCTGATGATGGATCGTTTATCTAACTCTGCAAAGGTCCGTGCATATGCGTTATCTGAGCAACTGAAAACCATCATGGCACCACTGTTCCAAAAACACATGGATGACATCATTTCAGGTGAGTTCTCATCAACAATGATGGCTGACTGGGCAAATGACGATAAAAACTTGCTGACATGGCGTGAAGAGACAGGCAAAACAGCATTCGAAAATTACCCTGAATATGCAGACAAAATTGCAGAACAAGAATATTTTGACCATGGCGTTCTGTTAGTTGCAATGGTTAAAGCGGGTGTTGAGCTGGCGTTCGATACGATGTTAGAAGCGGGTATCTTAGAAGAATCAGCATACTACGAGTCTCTGCATGAACTGCCACTGATTGCGAACACCATCGCACGTAAGCGTTTATATGAAATGAACGTGGTTATTTCAGACACGGCGGAATATGGTAACTACCTGTTCTCATTTGCGGTTGTACCGATGCTGAAAGATTTTATGACCAAATTACAAGCGGGCGATTTAGCGAAGCCAGTTGCTGATAATGGCACAGATAACGCGCAGTTACGTGATATCAATGAAGCAATCCGTAATCATCCTATCGAGAAAATCGGTAAGACGTTACGGGGTTATATGACGGATATGAAGAAGATTTCAGTTGGAAGTTAATTTTTCGTCACTCTTCGCGTGATAGGTGCGTTGGCTGCATTCGGTTACCCTCAGGGATAACCTCTTTTGCCGCCTTCCTCTAACGCGGATAGTTTAGAAAAATGCATTATTGATATAACCACATCGCTCTGATGAATGATGTGGTTTTTTGTTTTTTATAAATAGAAAGGATCGTTGCTCAAGAGTTGGCTGGGTTTCTGCTACAATCGGTAGCGAGTTCCATTTTGAATAACTAAGTGATGTAGAGAAGCCATGCGATTAAACCCAAGCCAGCAACAGGCAGTTGAATTTGTCGATGGCCCTTGCCTTGTATTGGCAGGGGCTGGATCAGGTAAAACACGTGTTATTACCAACAAAATTGCACACTTGATCCGCCAGTGTGGTTATCAACCACGGCAAATTGCGGCTGTCACTTTTACCAACAAAGCCGCGCGGGAAATGAAAGAGCGCGTGGCACAAACATTAGGTAAAAAAGAGGCACGTGGGCTTATCATTTCAACCTTCCATACATTAGGTTTGGAAATTATTAAGCGTGAATATAAAGCATTGGGTATTAAAGCCAATTTTTCGCTGTTTGATGACCAAGACCAAATGGCATTACTTAAAGAACTAACGTTTGATTTACTTGAAGAAGACAAAGATCTGCTACAGCAGTTGATCTCTTCGATCTCAAACTGGAAAAACGATCTGATCTCACCACAACAAGTTGTTGGGCAAGCACGAACGGAAAAAGAACATCATTTTGCGGAGTGTTACCGCCGTTATGAATTACACCTAAAAAGCTGCAACGTATTGGATTTTGATGATTTAATCAGTAAGCCAACGCTTCTGTTATATCAAAATGAAGAAGTGCGAGAGCGATGGCAGCAAAAAATTCGTTATTTGCTGGTGGATGAATATCAAGATACCAATACCAGTCAATACCAACTTGTTAAGTTGCTGGTGGGACAACGCGCTCGTTTTACGGTGGTTGGGGATGATGACCAATCTATTTATTCATGGCGTGGCGCAAGGCCGCAAAACTTGGTGCTACTGAGCCAAGATTTTCCTAAGTTGAACGTGATTAAGCTTGAGCAAAATTACCGCTCTTCAGGCCGAATATTAAAAGCGGCGAATATCTTAATTGCAAATAACCCTCATGTATTTGAAAAGAAACTTTTCTCAGAGTTGGGCTACGGTGCGCCGCTAAAAGTTTTAACGGCAAACAATGAAGATCATGAAGCGGAGCGGGTGATTGGTGAGCTTATTGCCCATCACTTTATCAACAAAACAGAATACAAAGATTATGCGATTTTATATCGAGGTAATCACCAGTCGCGTATTTTTGAAAAAATGTTGATGCAAAACCGTATTCCATATCGTATCTCTGGCGGTACTTCATTTTTCTCACGTCCTGAGATTAAAGACTTACTGGCTTATTTACGAGTTCTGACTAACCCTGAAGATGACAGTGCTTTTTTGCGTATTGTGAATACCCCACGTCGGGAAATTGGCCCAAAAACGATTCAAAAGCTAGGGGAATGGGCGAATCAACGGGGAAAAAGCTTATACCAAGCCAGTTTTGATTTAGGGTTAGAGCAAACCCTAAAAGGAAAAGGATTAGAGGCATTACAACGGTTTACCCAGTGGATGGACAGTATTGTTCGAACGTCAGAGCGGGAGCCGCTGATTGCGGTGCGTGATTTACTGCGTGAAATGGATTACGAAAGTTGGTTGTATGAAACATCAACTAGCACTAAAGCTGCTGAAATGCGTATGAAAAACGTCAACCAATTATTTACATGGATGAGTGAAATGGTTGAGGGGGATGAACTGAACGACCCGATGACGCTTGGCCAAGTGGTCACGCGTTTTACATTACGGGATATGATGGAGCGTGGCGAAGATGATGAAGAATCAGATCAAGTTCAGTTAATGACATTGCATGCATCTAAAGGCCTTGAATTTCCTTATGTTTTTTTAGTCGGTATGGAAGAAGGGTTATTACCGCATCAAAGCAGTATTGACGAAAACAATATTGATGAAGAGCGTCGCTTAGCGTATGTGGGGATCACTAGAGCACAAAGAGAGTTGTTTTTCACTCATTGCCGTGAGCGCCGTCAATATGGTGAATTAATTCGACCTGAGCTTAGTCGTTTCCTACTTGAATTACCGCAAGATGATCTTGAATGGGAGCAACAGCGAAAAGTAGTGAGTGCCGAAGAGCGTATGCAAAAGGGACAATCTGCATTAGCTGATATCAAAGCGCGTTTAGGGCTAAATAAGAAAAGCGAGTCATAACCATTTATTGAGGTTCCACACTAGAGTGACTCTAGTGTGGAAATAATTAACAATTTGAACTGTTACGTTCTTCCAATTCTAGCATCCAATTTACATAACCTTGCCATTGCACTTCCTGTTGCAGGTTTTCTGCTCGCAGCGGATGTTCAGATAACCAGCGATATGGCAACACAATCGTGAGTCTATCTGCATTTGCATTCAATCTTAAAGCAGGCAATGTGTCATCGCGTCGACGGCTTGCAAAAATAATGGCTAACCGAAGTAAACGGCACAAAAAGTAGGCTTGTTGCATCGGTAGTGCATTTTGTTGGCTAAGCGGCGCTAAATCGACGGGGCCTTGCTGATTTTTTAATAAAGCCGCCAATAGCCGTTTTTGTGCAGGGGTATAGCCAGGTAAATCCAAGTGAGTGATCAAATAGCTGGCATGTTCAGAGCCTTTGCGAAAATCAACACTTAGGCCAATTTCATGCAACGCACATGCGCTTGATAATAAATCACGACAGCGGGTATCGAGTTGCCAATCTTTCGCCACTTGCAGATAAAAATATTCGGCTAACTGACGAACGCGGCTAGCTTGTTCGATATCCACTTGGAAACGACGCTGGATATTGCGTACAGTGCGAGCACGAATATCTTGCTCAATCGGCAATTCTAACATGCCATAAACGAGTCCTTCCCGTAGAGCACCGCCTGCAAGCGTCATATTATCAATATCTAGCGCTTCAAAAATGGCAATTAAAATGGATAAGCCGCTTGGAAATACTAAAGCACGCTCGAAGGTTAAACCTTCAATTTCAAGCTCTTCAAGTTTTTGGCATTGAATGGCTTTACGTTTTAGCTGCTGCAATTTAGGCAATGTAATAAGTTCATCCATGCCTTGTGCAATCATAATTTCTTGGATTGCTTGCACAGTACCTGATGCGCCAACACAGATTTTCCAGCCGTGAGCTTTTAAGGTATCGGCAACGGGTTCGATAACCTTTCTTGCTGCTGCTTGTGCGGCTGAAAAATTGTCTTCTGTTAAGCTTCTATCACTGAAATAGCGCTCAAGCCATGTCACACAGCCCATCTCAAGGCTATAGAGCTGCTGTGCTTTTGCGCCAGTTCCTGTTACAAGTTCAGTGCTTCCCCCTCCAATATCCACCACCAAGCGTTGGTCGGGGCCGCCTGTCGTATGTGCAACGCCTTGATAAATTAAGCGGGCTTCTTCTTCCCCTTGAATGACTTTAACGGGATTTCCTAGGATATTGCTGGCTTTTTCGATGAAAATATCGGCATTTTTCGCTAAGCGTAGTGTTGCAGTCGCGACCACACGAATTTGTGTTGTCGGAATATCTTGCAGATGTTCCGAAAAAAGTCGTAGACATTGCCAACCACGTTCCATCGCTTGTTCAGAAAGGTGATTGTTTTTATCTAACCCAGCAGCAAGACGGACTTTTCGTTTAACCCTAGAAATAACCTGTATGCTGCCAGCGGTTTCACGTACGACAAGCATGTGAAAACTGTTAGAACCTAAATCGATAGCAGCATAAAGAGAAGAAGATTTCAGCATAGCGTTTTTACTCAGCCTGGACGTTTATGGTTATTACGCGGACCATTGTGGCGGCGCGGTGCATTTGAATTGCGGCGCTGGCCTCCAGGGCGTGGGCGATGACGACGTTTAGGTGCGGGTAAGTCACTCAATAATGCATCGCTGTTATATTTACTCACTGGAATCGAATGTTGAATGTATTCTTCGATTGCAGGCAAGTTAAGTGCATATTCTTCACAAGCTAGGCTAATTGAATTACCACTTTCCCCTGCACGGCCAGTGCGGCCTATACGGTGAACGTAATCTTCACAGTCGTCAGGTAAATCGTAGTTAAAGACGTGGGTCACTGATGGAATGTGTAATCCACGTGCCGCGACGTCCGTCGCCACTAAAATATCTAAACTACCCTGTGTGAATTGTTCTAAAATACGTAAACGTTTTTTCTGCGCCACATCGCCAGTCAATAAGCCAACACGGTGGCCATCGGCTGCTAAATGTGCCCAAATATCATCACAACGGTGCTTAGTATTGGCGAAAATGATGCAACGCTCAGGCCACTCTTCTTCGAGAAGAGTCTGAAGTAAACGCATTTTTTCTTCATTTGAAGGATAAAAAAGCTCTTCTTTAATGCGATGGCCCGTTTTTTGTAAAGGCTCAACTTCAACGTATTCAGGGTTATTCATTTGCTCAAAGGCGAGTTCTCTCACACGATAAGACAGTGTGGCAGAAAATAACAGGTTTAGTCTGTCAGCGGCCTCTGGCATACGACGGAATAACCAACGAATATCTTTAATAAAACCAAGGTCGTACATGCGGTCAGCTTCATCAAGCACAACGACTTGAATGGCTGCTAAATCTACATGGCCTTGTTTCGCATAGTCAATAAGACGGCCAGTCGTTCCTATGAGGATATCGACACCGTTTTGTAACACTTTTAGCTGTTCATCGTAGCCATCTCCCCCATAAGCGAGCCCCATTTTCAGACCCGTATATTCTGCCAACTCTTTGGCATCAGAGTAAATCTGAACAGCGAGTTCACGAGTCGGTGCCATCATGAGTGCACGTGGCTGATTCGCTTTTTTCCCTTCAATGGCAGGGTGAGTTAATAGATAATGAAACGTTGACGTTAAGAATGCTAACGTTTTACCTGTACCTGTTTGCGCTTGTCCCGCAACGTCTTTGCCTTCGACAGTGAAAGGCAATGTTGACGCCTGTATAGGCGTGCAATAATTGAAGCCTTTCTTGTTCAGAGCTTCAATGACTTTAGGGTGCAATGCGAAGTCGGAAAACTTCTTTTCTGTCAAGTGTGCTTTACTCATAGTATGTTAGAATATCAGTTAACGGTTGGTTTACGAAAGTGTATCTTTTGAAATAAAGCATACTGCTGCCAATAATGTTACACTAAGTCTGCAAAAAGATGATTCTTTGGAGTACAACATGAGCGACAAAATTATACATATAACTGATGCAAGCTTTGAAACTGCAGTTCTGAAATCAAATTCACCTGTTCTCGTCGATTTCTGGGCAGCATGGTGTGGTCCTTGTAAAATGATCGCGCCTATTCTTGATGAAGTTGCTGAAGAATATACAGGCAAATTGACTATCGCAAAACTGAATATTGATGATAATCCGGCTACCGCTCCAAAATACGGAATTCGTGGTATCCCGACATTATTATTATTCAAAAATGGTAGTGTAGCAGCGACAAAAGTTGGTGCATTATCTAAAACGCAACTGAAAGAATTTCTAGACGAAAATCTGTAAGTTATCGTTATATGTGATCTAAAACGTTTAGCGGCGTATCTATTTTATCAAGAGAGTCGCTAGACGTCCTCATCTAAGCATGATAAGTTATCACTATTCCTCGTGTAGCACCCGTATGAATTACTCTGTATTCCATTGCTCTTATCTTATATATCAAGCTAGTTAGTTCAGTATTTTAATGATTTTTGATGATCAAAACTAATGGCACAATGATTTTAAATATGAAAACTGAGAACATAGACATTGAGTTAAGCACCCGCTAGATTCAATATTGTTGTTTCACATGAATTTTTCATATACCTTAAAGATAGCGCATAAGCAGTAGTATGACATAAGACGTAGTTAGATCTTCGGATGTAAAAACGTATCGGGAAAAATTTAGTGTGCAGGGAATGTGTTTTTAAATGCGAAACTGAACCTAAATTTGCGATCTTGGGATAGATGTTGTCCTAAATGTACAAAAAACTATTGCTAATGTTGTATGTGTTTCTAATAATATGCCAAACATCGTTCAGATGAGCTATGGTCATATGTTAAAACAGATTTAGCAGTAGCTAGCACAAATTTTTATGCATTGTTGTTGGCTTTATGGCTACCAACAGGGCAGTTAAGTTAAACTGGCACTTAATAAATAAGTTGCCGTCAATTAACGTTCATAGTTCGAGAATTACCCCGAGTTAAAGAACCCACCATTATGAATCTTACCGAATTAAAGAATACGCCAGTATCAGAATTGATTACGTTAGGCGAAAATATGGGGCTAGAGAACTTAGCCCGTATGAGAAAGCAGGATATTATTTTTTCCATTTTGAAGCAGCATGCGAAAAGTGGTGAAGATATTTTCGGCGATGGCGTACTGGAAATATTGCAGGATGGATTTGGTTTCCTCCGTTCCGCAGACAGTTCTTACCTCGCAGGTCCTGATGATATCTATGTTTCTCCTAGTCAAATCCGCCGTTTTAACCTACGCACAGGTGACACCATTTCAGGAAAAATTCGACCACCTAAAGAAGGTGAACGTTATTTTGCCCTCCTGAAAGTCAATGAAGTTAACTTCGACAAACCTGAAAACGCACGTAGTAAAATCCTTTTCGAAAACTTAACCCCATTACATGCAAACAATCGTCTGCGCATGGAGCGTGGTAACGGTTCAACAGAAGATTTAACGGCGCGAGTTTTGGACTTAGCTGCACCAATTGGCCGTGGTCAACGTGGGCTGATTGTTGCTCCGCCAAAAGCAGGTAAAACGATGTTGCTGCAAAATATTGCCGCTAACATTGCTCACAATTATCCAGATTGCGTTCTAATGGTTCTGTTGATCGATGAGCGCCCTGAAGAAGTAACAGAAATGCAGCGCTTAGTTAAAGGTGAAGTTATCGCTTCTACTTTTGATGAGCCAGCTGCGCGTCACGTTCAAGTGGCTGAAATGGTTATCGAGAAAGCAAAACGTCTGGTTGAACATAAAAAAGACGTCATTATCTTACTCGACTCCATTACACGTCTTGCTCGTGCGTATAACACCGTGGTTCCTTCATCTGGTAAAGTTTTAACAGGTGGTGTGGACGCAAACGCCTTACATCGCCCTAAACGTTTCTTCGGCGCTGCCCGTAATGTCGAAGAAGGCGGAAGCCTGACAATCATTGCAACTGCACTGGTTGATACAGGTTCGAAAATGGATGAAGTTATTTACGAGGAGTTTAAAGGTACAGGTAATATGGAACTGCATCTTTCTCGTAAAATTGCGGAAAAACGTGTATTCCCAGCGATTGATTACAACCGTTCTGGTACGCGTAAAGAAGAATTACTTACTTCACAAGACGAACTGCAAAAAATGTGGATCCTACGTAAAATTATTCATCCAATGGGTGAGATTGATGCGATGGAATTCCTCATTAGTAAGCTCGCAATGGCAAAAACTAACGAAGAGTTCTTTGATTTTATGAAGAGAGCTTAGTTGTTTTGATTTTTAGCTTCAACGAAAGGTGCCTACATGGCACCTTTTTTGTTTCTAGGTATCCGTATGACAGATTGGAATGAACACCGATATAAATATTAGTGTTCTTACAACAATGTTGATTCTGAAAGCTGGTAGATATTTTATTTCACATTTACTACCAATGTGAGTTTGGTGGACTAGTTTCTATTTAATATGTGAGTAATTGATTATTTACAATAAGTATTATTGGAATAATTTAACTTTATTTATCTGGTTTATGATTTCAATTGAAATTAATTTTTTGATTTATATTAAAAATATGAGGCGCTGTAGAAGTAACCAATTGATTAACTCCATTTCAGTGTATTGCTTTTATGGCATGCATCTTGCAGCTATTAAGTATAAAATGTGTCAGATTCCATTATTGAATGAGCAACACGAATAAAGTGTGTTTTTTAATAATGTTACAGTTATCTCTTTATGAATATAGATTCGTCTTATAGTAGATTTTATTACTAAGATGATAATGCAGTAGCGATTGCATTTTTATCGGCATTCGCCAATAAAAGTTTAGTATTGATAGTTAAATAAAAAATATTAAGAGAGTCAAACAGTGGACACCATACACTTTGTAACCAACCTCTTCTACGTCTTCTTGTTTTCGTTAGTTTTTATTTTCTTCGCCCGTATCGTTGCGATAAAAATCGGGTTAGTTGATAAACCTAACTTCAGAAAGAAACACGTAGGACTTATTCCTCTTGTTGGGGGAATATCCGTTTTCTTTGGGATCTGTTTTGCATTTTATATCACAGAGGAATATATCCCTCATAAGTGGTTATACATTGCAAGTGCGGGGTTATTGGTTTTTATCGGTGCATTAGATGACCGATTTGATATTAGCGTGAAGTTAAGAGCAGGGGTTCAGGCGATTGTTGCGGTCGTTATGATGACGGCTGCGGGGCTTAAACTGGAATCATTGGGTCATGCTTTTGGCCCGTGGGAATTAGTACTGGGTCCGTTTGGTTATATTGTCACTTTATTTGCAGTATGGGCGGCGATAAATGCCTTTAATATGGTGGATGGCATTGATGGGTTACTTGGTGGGCTTTCTTCAGTTTCCTTTGGAGCACTAGGTTTCTTATTGTATCAAAATGGTAACTATGCATTAGCATTTTGGTGTTTTGCTTTTATTGCAGCTATTCTTCCTTATATCCTTTTAAATTTAGGTGTATTAGGCCGTCGGTTTAAAGTCTTTATGGGGGATGCGGGAAGCACTTTAATTGGGTTTACGATTATTTGGATTTTGGTGGCTTCAACACAGGAAGAGGTTCACCCAATTAACCCAGTTACGGCACTGTGGATTATCGCTATCCCTCTGATGGATATGGTTGCAATTATGTATCGTCGAATCCGTAAAGGGATGAGTCCGTTTTCTCCAGACCGCCAGCACATTCATCATTTGATTATGCGCTCAGGTTTTACACCGAAAGGGGCTTTTGTTCTGATTACGTTGTCAGCCGCATTTTTAGCTTGCATTGGTATTATCGGCGAACGCTTATCATTTGTACCAGAATGGGTAATGTTGGCATTATTTTTGCTTGTATTTATGATGTATGGTTATTGCATCAAACGAGCTTGGAAAGTCGCCCGTTTTATTAAACGAGTTCGACGTAAAGCGCGCAGGGGTGCAGTACGGTAACGAAAAAACGAAAATAGAGGTTCTGTGCAGTGAATAACTCAGAAACACAACCGAGTCAGCATCAAACACCAATAGAGCCAGAGTTGGATATCCGTGGTTTATGTCGCTCCTTGTGGCAAGGCAAAGTTTGGATCGTTGCATTTGCCGTGATTTTTGCGGCAATTGCATTGGGAGCATCCTATTTTATGCAGCCCAAATGGAGTGCGACAGCGATTACGGACTTACCAACCGTAAATAATTTGGGAAGTTATTATTCTCAGCAACAGTTTCTGCGCAACCTCGATTCCCGTATTAATAGTACTGGGCAAGAAGGGCAATTGCCGACAATTGCAAAAGAAGCTTATCAAGAGTTTACTAAGCAACTCGGTTCTTACGATACCCGCCGCCAATTTTGGTTGAGCACAGATTATTACAAGCAACGGTTAGAAAATGATCCAAAAGCGGATGCTGCCTTATTGGATGAACTCATTAATGATATTGAGTTTACACCCGCTGATGAAGTGAAAAATCTAACGGATAGCATTAAATTAGTGGCTGAAACATCAACAGACGCAAACCAGTTGTTACGCCAATACACGCAATTTGCGAATCAACGTGCAACCGCGAATCTGAATGATGAAATTAAAGGCACTTGGGCAACTAAAATGCAATCAATGAAAGCGTTGGTTAAGCGTGAAGACATGGTGGCAACCGCCGCTTATGAAAGACGATTAAACGCGTTGGAACAAGCACTAAAAGTTGCTGAAAAACAAGGTATTGTGCGTAATCAAAGTGCAACACCAGTCGATGAAATCCCTGATTCTAAAATGTTTATGTTAGGTGCCCCATTATTACAGGCACAAATTGAAACATTAAAAGCAACGGGCCCAGATCATGACTCAGATTATGACCAGAACATCGCAATGTTATCAACATTAAGCGTTGGGCCTACTCTCCAAGATAATTTTCAAGCTTACCGTTATTTGCGTACGCCTGAAGATCCTGTCAAACGTGATAGCCCACGTCGAGCCTTTATGATGGTTCTATGGGGCGCTATAGGGTTATTAGTGGGTGCCGGAGTGGTACTTTCTCGCCGCCGTCCATCTTGATTTTGGGATAAGCCACTGACACATTTATCAGTGGCTTGATAAAGTCATTAAGATTAAATAAGCAGCACACTGCAAAAGATAAATATAAGAGAGTCATCGTGAAAGTATTGACTGTATTCGGCACTCGACCAGAAGCCATCAAGATGGCGCCGTTAGTTCATGCACTGGCGAACGATGCTGATTTTGAAGCAAAAGTTTGTGTCACTGCACAACATCGAGAAATGCTTGATCAAGTACTGAAATTATTTGAGATTACACCCGATTACGATCTCAACATTATGAAACCAGGGCAAGACTTAACGGATATTACCTGTCGTATTCTTGAAGGGCTGAAAGGTGTATTTGCCGATTTCCAGCCTGATGTTGTTCTTGTTCATGGCGACACTGCAACTACCATGGCTACGAGCCTTGCTGCGTTTTACCATCGTATTCCTGTTGGGCATGTTGAGGCAGGGCTACGTACGGGGAATCTTTATTCTCCATGGCCTGAAGAAGCTAACCGCAAAATTGCGGGGCACTTAGCAATGTATCACTTCGCCCCAACAGAAAACTCACGCCAAAATTTATTAAAAGAATCGATCCCTGATAGCCACATTTTTGTGACTGGCAATAGCGTGATTGATGCGCTGTTATGGGTGCGAGATAAAGTCATGAGCGACCAGCACATGATGGAAAAATTGGGTGCAAACTACCCATTTATTGACCCTAATAAGAAAATGATTTTAGTGACAGGCCACCGTCGAGAAAGTTTTGGTGGCGGTTTTGAGCGTATTTGCCACGCATTGGCTGACATCGCTCAGGCTCACCCAGATGTACAAGTTGTTTATCCTGTACATCTGAATCCAAATGTGAGTGAGCCTGTAAAACGTATTTTGCATGATATTGATAATATTATTTTAATTAGCCCCCAAGAGTATCTTCCATTTGTCTACTTAATGAATCATGCCTACTTGATTTTGACTGATTCAGGGGGAATTCAAGAAGAGGCGCCTTCTCTCGGCAAACCCGTTTTAGTCATGAGAGATACCACTGAGCGACCTGAAGCCGTTGACGCAGGGACAGTTCGCCTTGTGGGAACAGATACACAAAAAATTGTTAACGAAGTTAATCGGTTACTGACAGATGATGCGGAATATCATGAAATGAGCCGCGCACATAACCCGTATGGGGATGGTCATGCTTGTCAGCGTATTCTTACAGCATTAAAAAGTAATCAGGTGAAATTATGAGTTTTGAAACTATTTCTGTTATTGGCCTTGGTTATATTGGTTTACCAACAGCAGCAGCCTTCGCATCACGTAAAAAACAGGTTGTCGGTGTGGATGTTAACCAACATGCGGTGGATACCATTAATCAAGGGAAAATCCACATCGTGGAACCTGAACTCGATATCGTGGTGAAAAAAGCCGTTGAAGAAGGTCATTTAAAAGCTTTTACAAAGCCACAGCCTGCCGATGCTTATTTAATTGCTGTACCGACGCCATTTAAAGGTGACCACGAACCCGATTTAGCTTATGTCCGTTCTGCGGCAGAGTCGATTGCGCCTGTGCTGAAAAAAGGCGATTTAGTGATCCTTGAGTCTACCTCTCCAGTAGGTACAACGGAGCAAATGGCACAGTGGATGGCGGAAGCACGCCCAGATTTAACGTTCCCACATCAAGCGGGTGAAGAAGCGGATATTGATGTTGCTTACTGCCCAGAGCGTGTATTGCCAGGGCAAGTGATGGTCGAATTAATTAAAAATGACCGTGTTGTGGGCGGTATGACACCGAAATCTTCACTGCGAGCGAGTGAGTTATACAACATTTTCCTTGAAGGGGAATGCGTGATCACCAATTCAAGAACCGCAGAAATGTGCAAATTAACGGAAAACAGCTTCCGTGATGTTAATATCGCCTTTGCGAACGAATTATCATTAATTTGTGCAGAGCAAGATATCAATGTGTGGGAGCTGATCAGCCTAGCAAATCGCCACCCGCGCGTGAATATTTTACAACCAGGCCCTGGTGTTGGTGGCCACTGTATTGCTGTTGACCCATGGTTCATTGTTGCTCAAAACCCGAAACAATCACGTTTAATCCACACTGCACGTTTAGTGAATGATGGCAAGCCAATTTGGGTCGTTGATCAAGTGAAAGCGGCTGTTGCGGATTGCCTAGTGGAAACAGGCAAAAAAGCTAGCGAAGTGACGATTGCCTGTTTTGGTCTTTCGTTTAAACCGAATATTGATGATTTACGTGAAAGCCCAGCAATGCATATCACTAAAATGGTGGCGAACTGGAACCCAGGTAAAACTTATGCGGTTGAGCCACATATTGAAGAATTACCAACATCGCTGAAAGGCATTTCTGAATTAGTTTCAATTGAAAAAGCAGTGAATGAAGCGGATGTGATCCTAATGTTAGTTGACCACAATGTTTTTAAAGGCATTCAAGGTTCAGCAATCCCACAAAAATGGGTTGTGGATACAAAAGGAGTCTGGCGTTGAAACGCATTCTAATCACTGGAGGTGCGGGGTTTATTGGCTCCGCAGTGGTGCGTCATATTATTGAGAATACGAACGACAGTGCGATTGTTATTGACTGCCTGACTTATGCAGGCAACCTTGAATCCCTTGCGCCTGTCGCGAGCAGTGAACGCTATGCGTTTGAGCAAGTGAATATCTGCGACCGACAAGCACTTGACCGCGTTTTTGCTCAATATCAACCCGATGCCGTTATGCATCTGGCGGCGGAAAGCCACGTGGATCGCTCTATTGACGGCCCTGCCGCTTTTATTGAAACCAACATTGTGGGGACTTACACACTGTTAGAAGCCGCGCGTCATTATTGGTCTGCGTTAGATGAAGGGAAAAAAGCGGCATTCCGTTTCCACCACATCTCGACAGACGAAGTATACGGCGATTTGGATGGCCCTGAAGGTTTCTTTACAGAAACAACACCTTATGCACCAAGCAGTCCATATTCTGCCTCTAAAGCATCCAGCGACCATTTGGTGCGTGCATGGCAAAGAACTTATGGTTTGCCAACGATGATCACCAACTGCTCAAATAATTATGGGCCGTATCATTTCCCAGAGAAATTGATCCCCTTAATTATTTTAAACGCCTTAGCGGGCAAACCACTGCCAGTATATGGCAAAGGTGAGCAAATTCGTGATTGGCTGTTTGTGGAAGATCATGCACGCGCGTTACATTTAGTGGCAACAACGGCGCAGCCAGGCACAACTTACAATATCGGTGGGCATAACGAACGCCGTAATATTGAAGTTGTTGAAACCATTTGTGAGCTGCTTGAAGAGTTGCATCCGCAAAAACCACAAGGTGTAGCACATTATCGTGATTTAATTACCTATGTGAAAGACAGACCTGGTCACGACATGCGCTATGCTATTGATGCAGCAAAAATTGAGCGTGAATTGGGCTGGAAACCTGAAGAAACTTTCGAGTCTGGTATTCGCAAAACAGTGTTGTGGTATTTGAATAACGAAACGTGGTGGCGTCGTGTACAAGATGGCTCCTACGCAGGTGAACGCTTAGGCCTTGGCAATTAGGTGAAACCATGAAAGGTATTATTTTAGCAGGGGGATCGGGAACGCGTTTGCACCCAATTACCCGTGGTATTTCTAAACAATTATTGCCTATCTATGATAAGCCAATGATTTATTACCCGCTTTCAGTCTTGATGTTAGCGGGTATTCGCGACATTTTAATTATTTCGACTCCTGATGATTTACCGATGTTCAAGCGCCTATTGGGGGATGGACATGAGTTTGGTATTGAACTGAGTTATGCAGAGCAGCCATCACCAGATGGATTAGCACAAGCCTTTATTATTGGTGAAGAATTTATCAATGGTGATAGCTGTTGTTTAGTCTTAGGGGATAACATTTTCTTTGGCCATTCGTTTAGCCCAAAACTGAAATCAGTCGCAGAGCGCCCGCATGGGGCAACGGTATTCGGCTACCAAGTCATGGACCCAGAGCGTTTTGGCGTGGTGGAATTTGATGATAATTTTAAAGCGTTATCTATCGAAGAAAAACCGACAAAACCGAAATCAAACTGGGCGGTAACAGGGTTATATTTCTACGATTCTCAAGTGGTTGAATTTGCTAAGCAAGTCAAACCATCTGAACGCGGTGAATTGGAAATTACATCTATCAATCAAATGTATTTAGAGCGCGGGCAGTTAAATGTTGAACTGCTTGGCCGTGGTTTTGCTTGGTTGGATACGGGCACCCACGACAGCTTGATTGAGGCAGGTACATTTGTACAAACCGTTGAAAAACGACAAGGTTTTAAAGTTGCCTGCTTAGAAGAAATCGCATGGCGTAATGGTTGGCTAACCGACGAACAAGTCGCAGCTTCCGCGCAGCAACTGAAGAAAACGGGTTATGGGCAATATTTAGAGGATTTACTCCGTGTCCGTCCACGCCAGTATTGATGGTTTGCAGTGGGAGAGCGACTTCTTTCATCGCTCAACCGCAAAATTAAATTTCTCGGGGGAGAACCTCGAAACTGTCCTTGCTTATCAAATGGATGCGTACGATATCATCCAAGCCAAGGTGGCAGCATCTGAAACGTTATTGATTGATGACTTAACCAGTATGGGGTTTGCATTTGTCGAAGGTGAAATTGATTTTGCCCTCACTATTGGCACAGAAAATGCTTATCTAAAGGCGGGGTTAACGGTGGCAGATAGCATCGTTGCGGCGCAAGTGGATGACGTCCCTTTACTGCAACAAGCAGCTGCCTCTGTCTTTAGTAATAGCCGTTTTCGCGCGCCTTGGTATCGTGAAGGGGACAGCGGGCGGTTTTACGCGTTGTGGATAGAAAAAGCCGTGCTTGGTACGTTTGACCATACTTGCTTATTAGTCAAAGACGCCTCTGACCGCATTTTAGGTTTTGTGAGTTTGCGCCATATTGATGATGATACTGCACGCATCGGGCTTTTAGCGAAAGTGCCTGAGGCGCAAGGGCGAGGAATAGGTCGCAAGTTAATGTCTGCGGCATTCGACTGGTGTGTGCAACACCAAAAAAGACAGTTAAATGTTGCCACCCAAATCAGCAATGTTGCGGCATTAAATCTTTATTCACGTAGCGGTGCGGCGATTGCCAGTACCGCCTATTGGTTATACAGGGGACAACATGATTCCATTTAATAAACCACCCGTTGTAGGCACTGAATTAGAGTATATGAGACAAGCCATGGAAAGTGGCAAACTGTGTGGTGATGGTGGTTTCACAAAGCGTTGTGAAGAGTGGATGGAAAAACGTTTTAATTGCCCAAAAGTGCAGTTAACACCATCTTGTACCGCGTCATTAGAAATGGCGGCAATCCTGATTGATATTAAGCCTGGCGATGAAGTGATCATGCCAAGCTTTACCTTTGTATCAACCTCAAACGCATTTGTTCTGCGCGGCGCGAAAATTGTATTCGTTGATATCCGCCCAGATACCATGAACATTGACGAAACGAAAATCGAAGCGGCGATTACTGAGCGTACGCGTGCGATTGTACCTGTTCACTACGCAGGGGTTGCCTGTGAAATGGACACCATCATGGATATTGCCAAAAAACATGACCTATTCGTCATTGAAGATGCGGCACAAGGTGTGATGTCAACCTATAAAGGCAAGGCTTTAGGGACAATTGGCCACATTGGTTGTTACAGTTTTCATGAAACCAAAAACTACTCTTCCGGTGGGGAAGGTGGCGCGACGTTAATCAACGATAAAGACTTAATCAGCCGTGCTGAAGTGATCCGTGAAAAAGGGACAAACCGTAGCCAATTCTTCCGTGGGCAAGTGGATAAATACACGTGGCGTGATATCGGTTCAAGCTACCTGTTGTCTGATTTACAAGCGGCTTACCTGTGGGCTCAATTGGAAGAAGCAGACAAAATCAACGAACGCCGTTTATTGCTATGGAAACGTTACTACGAAGCGTTACAACCGCTGGCGGATGCAGGCCGTTTAGTATTAGCGACTGTGCCTGAAGGTTTAGAGCACAACGCCCATATGTTCTACATCAAACTGAAGGATGTGGAAGAACGTACTGAATTTAATGAGTTTATGAAATCCCACGGCATTTTAACCGTGTTCCACTACGTTGCACTACACACAAGTCCTGCGGGGCTCGAGTTTGGTCGTTTCCATGGTGAAGACAAATACACCACGAAAGAAAGTGACCGACTGGTGCGTTTGCCGATGTTCTACAACATGACGGATGCAGAACAACAAACCGTTATCGAACAGATTAAGGCGTTCTTTGCCTAATGTCGTTAGCTAGAGCTTCTGTTTGGACTGCTGGGTCTACCCTGATTAAAATTGGGGCAGGCCTGCTTATCGTTAAATTACTGGCGATTGCATTTGGCCCGAGCGGTGTTGGGTTGGCGGGGAACTTCCGCCAATTGATCACCGTTCTGGGTGTATTGTCTGGTGCGGGGATTTTCAATGGTGTCACAAAGTATGTGGCAGAGCACCATCAAGACCCCGCCAAGCTTCGTGCTGTTTTAGGGACATCATCAACGCTAATCCTCGGCTTTTCAACGTTATTAGCCATTGTTTTTTTATTATTCAGTGGTGCTATTAGTCAGGTATTATTTGATAGCCCTGATTATGCCTCTGTGATTTATGCCGTGGCATTTATTCAGATGGGGATAGCCTACGCAAACTACTTTTTAGCCATCCTAAAAGGTTATCGAGACGCATCGGGTAACGCTCAAGCTATCATTTTAGGGAGCTTAGTGGGTGTTGTTGCCTATTATTTGTGCTATACCTTGGGGGGATATGAAGGTGCGCTTGCTGGCTTAGCCCTTGTTCCAGCCTTAGTTGTCCTGCCCGCAGGCTTGATGATTATCCGCCGTAAACAATTTGCACTGTCAATGCTTAAACCCGCGTGGGACAAAGCTATTGCAACGCATTTAGGTAAATTCACTATTATGGCGTTATTGACGTCAGTGACGTTACCTGTTGCTTATATCATGATGCGAAATCTATTGGCGGAGCGTTATAGTTGGGATGATGTTGGGTTATGGGCGGGGGTTAGCACCATTTCAGATGCTTACTTGCAGTTTATTACCGCATCATTTTCAGTGTATTTGCTGCCAACACTTTCCCGTTTACAGCATAAAAGCGAAATTTCATCTGAAATTATCAAAGCATTAAAATTTGTCTTACCCGCTGTGGCGGTTGCCAGTTTTATGGTATGGCTCCTGCGTGATTTTGCCATTTGGCTGCTATTTTCTGAGAAGTTTACAGGAATGCGAGACCTTTTTGCTTGGCAGCTGGTGGGGGATGTCCTGAAAGTTGGCGCATATGTGTTTGGTTATTTGGTAATAGCCAAAGCCGCATTGCGTTTTTATGTTCTGACAGAAGTGAGTCAATTTGTGTTGCTGATGGGTTTTGCTCACTGGCTTATTCCTGAGCATGGCGCAGTTGGTGCGACACAGGCCTATATGGCCACTTATATCGTATACTTTATTTTATGTTGTTGCGTATTTTTGATTTACCGTAGGCGAGCATGACAACCTTAATACATGTACTGGGATCGAACCTCCCACACCATAATCAGACGGTTTTGACGTTTTTTAATAACGTAATTAGCCAGGAAATGGCGCCGTCACAAAAACTGCATTTTATGGTCGTAAGCGATGATGCGAGGATTGCTGACGCTTATCCGCAGCTCGAAATTGATGTTTTTGAGAGTAAAAAAGCCATTGCAAATAGTGTGATCACGCGGGCGAAAGCAGATCGCCGCACCCGTTTCTTCTTCCATGGGCAATTTAATGCACCGATTTGGTTGGCTCTGCTATTTGGCCAAATCAAACCTCACCAATTTTGGTGGCATATCTGGGGTGCAGACCTGTACGAAGAATCCAATTCGCTGAAATTTAAGCTTTTTTACGTTTTACGCCGTTTAGCACAAAAAAAAGTTGGGCATGTTTGTGCGACGCGTGGCGATTTATGTTATTTCCACCAGTCAAACCCTAAAGTACCAGCTTCGGTGCTGTATTTCCCAACACGCATGGATCCTGCTTTAACGATAAACGAGCGTAAGCCACGTGAAGGCGAGCAATTGACGATCCTACTCGGTAACTCAGGCGACCGTTCTAATCGTCATGTAGAGGCTTTAGGAGCGATTAAACAGCAGTTTGGTGATAAGGCTCGCGTGATTATCCCAATGGGGTATCCTGCGAACAACCACGTTTATATTCAACAAGTAGAAGACGCGGCAAATAGCCAATTTTCAGCAGGTCAGGTAGAAATCCTCAAAGAGCGTATGGAATTCAGTGATTATCTTAACGTGTTGAAGACCTGCGATCTCGGCTATTTCATTTTTAATCGCCAGCAAGGTGTTGGAACGGTTTGTTTATTAATTCAATTTGGCATCCCATTTGTGATCAGCCGCCAAAATACGTTTTGGCAGGATTTAACGGCACAAAACGTGCCTGTATTTTTTTATGGTGATGAATTGACGACCTCGCTGGTGGATGAAGCGCAGCGTCAAATGGCTTTGTTGGATAAAGCTAATATCGAATTTTTTGCGCCAAACTTTACTGAGGGGTGGAAAACCATTCTCAGTATCGCGGAGGGGCGAGCATGACGCTAATGGAATTAGGTGGCTTAGCGTTGGTCTACCTGATATCAATCATCTTTATTGGCACTTTGCTCTATAAAGAGTTTTTACGTGTTCGCTTTAACTTCAACATTTTCTTTTCAATGTTGTATTTATTGACATTTTATTTTGGTTTTCCGCTAACCTGCGCTTTAGTGTTTCAGTTTGATGTGGCGGTTGTGACAGCCGATTATCTTTTGTATGCGCAGCTTGCGGCGACCAGTTTTTATGCCATTTATTACGTGGCTTATAAAACGCGGCTATCGCGCAAAGTGGGGACTTCACGGCGTGCGCTGTTTAGTATGAACAAAGTCGAAACCAATCTCACGTGCATGTTATTAATCGCTATTGCGGTAGTAACAGTCGGCATCTTCTTTATGCAGAATGGTTTTTTACTATTTAAGTTAAAATCCTACAGCCAAATTTTCTCCAGCCAAGTTTCAGGGGTCGCATTGAAGCGGTTTTTCTACTTCTTTATTCCTGCAATGTTGATTGTATATTTCCTGCGGCCAACACAAAAACGCTGGATTTTCTTCCTTGTTAGCACTGTAGCCTTTGGTTTTTTAACCTATGTTATTGTGGGTGGGACAAGGGCGAATATCATTATCGCTTTCGCACTATTTTTATTTATCGGTATTGTCAGGGGGTGGATCACTCTGTGGATGCTGGGTGCGGCAGGTGTCGCCAGTATTGTTGGGATGTTCTGGCTGGCATTAAAACGCTATGGCTTGGATGTGAGCGGCTCTGAAGCGTATTACACCTTCTTGTACCTGACTCGAGATACGTTCTCGCCATGGGAAAACCTCGCTTTATTACTCAGCCATTATGATGAGATGGATTTCCAAGGGCTTGCACCGATTATTCGTGATTTTTATGTGTTTATCCCATCGTGGGTATGGCCAGAGCGGCCAGATACCGTATTAAACTCGGCGAACTACTTCACTTGGGAAGTGCTGAATAACCATTCAGGGTTAGCCATTTCACCGACTTTGATTGGTTCATTAGTGGTGATGGGTGGGGTGATTTTTATTCCGCTCGGAGCAATCGCGGTGGGGTTGATCATTAAGTGGTTTGACTGGATTTATGGCATGAGTTTGCAAGAGCCAAACCGCTATAAAGCCGCAATTATGCAGGCATTTTGCTTCGGTGCGATTTTTAACATTATCGTATTAGCGCGTGAAGGCGTCGATTCTTTTGTCTCACGGGTGGTTTTTTTCTGCTTAATTTTTGGGTTATGCCTGATTCTAGCAAAACTCTTGTATTGGTTATTTGAAAGTGCGGGGCTTATCCGCACAAAAACAGCTTCTTTCTTAAGAAGCCAACAACGTGAAAGTCGTTAAGGAAGCATCATGGAACCGTCATCAACTCAATCTTCATCTGTTCCTCAGTATTCGATTCGTGGACATAATATTTGGGGCTTCAAAGATATGGCCCACTTTTTGGATTATTTGTTTGCGAATGGTGAAACCAAAGCGGGTACTTTGGTCGCGATTAATGCGGAAAAAGTGATGATTGCGGAGAAAGACACCGCGTTAAATACCTTATTAGGCCAAGCCGAATATCTGTACGCAGACGGGATCAGCATTGTGCGTGCCATTCGCCGTAAATACCCAGAAGCTCAGGTTTCCCGTGTTGCAGGTGCAGATTTGTGGGAAGGACTGATGGAAAGAGCTGGGCGCGAAGGTACGCCCGTATTTTTAGTCGGTGGTAAGCCAGAAATCCTCGAACAAACCGAAAGTAAACTACGTGCTCAGTGGAATGTGAACATTGTTGGTTCGCAAAATGGTTATTTTACTGCCGAAGACCGCAGTGCTTTGTTTGAACGCATTCATGCGAGTGGCGCTAAAATTGTCACAGTCGCGATGGGGTCACCAAAGCAAGAACTCTTTATGCGTGATTGTCGTGTTATTCATCCAGACGCACTGTATATGGGTGTTGGTGGGACTTACGATGTTTTTACAGGTCATGTGAAGCGTGCTCCGAAAATGTGGCAAAATTTAGGCTTAGAATGGCTATATCGCCTATTATCACAACCTTCACGTATTACTCGCCAGTTTAAATTACTGAAGTTTTTAGGCTACTATTACGGTGGTAAGCTGTAAGTTTATTACTCAGGAATAACGTATTGATAAAGCGGGGTTTTTCCCGCTTTATTTTTGTTTTTTTATTATGTTGTTTATCTTTCCTTGCTGATTGCAAAATCACTCAGTGGCGTATTCGCTGGTCTCTTTCCTCAAATATTTCTATAATTCATCAAAAATAAATGTAGATCATGGTTTTTCTCTCTAATTTGGGTCTATGACATGCTTTTCAGTCGACGAGTCGGCTGTTTTTAATAAATTACAGTAATTATGACTAATTTCGTTCCAATTCACGCTGTGGTTTAACGATAATAATTGATGACAGGGGTATTTATGGGGAATCCACAACAGGGACTTCAGCGCGGGTTAGAAGCTCGGCATATTGAGCTTATTGCGCTAGGTGGAACAATTGGCGTTGGGCTATTTATGGGCTCTGCCAGTACGCTAAAATGGGCAGGGCCTTCTGTACTGCTTGCATACATCATTGCAGGTATTTTTGTTTTCTTCATCATGCGTTCCATGGGGGAGATGCTGTTTCTGGAGCCGGTCACTGGGTCGTTTGCTTCTTTTGGTTATAAGTATTTGAGCCCATTTTGGGGGTGCCTCACTGCATGGGGTTACTGGTTTATGTGGGTGGCTGTCGGGATCTCAGAAATTACCGCCATCGGTGTTTACGCCGAATATTGGTTCCCAGATGTGCCTCAGTGGGTATTTGCCATTGTTGCTGTGGTTTTGGTTGCACTAGCTAACCTTGCCGCCGTTCGTTTGTATGGCGAGTTAGAGTTTTGGTTTGCGATGATCAAAGTCACCACCATCGTGGTGATGATCCTGATTGGTTTAGGGTTAATCTTTTTTGGCCTTGGGAATAATTTCGAGCCGATAGGGCTGGCTAACCTGACGGAACATGGCGGCTTCTTTGCTGGGGGCTGGAAAGGATTTTTATTTGCGTTGTGTATCGTTGTGGCTTCTTATCAAGGTGTTGAATTAGTAGGGATCACCGCAGGCGAAGCGAAAAACCCGCAAGTCACGCTGAAAAAAGCGATCAATAACATTTTATGGCGCATTCTGATTTTTTATGTTGGCGCGATTTTTATTGTTGTTACCTTATTTCCGTGGACTGAAGTCGGGCAGCAAGGAAGTCCATTTGTCTTAACGTTTGCGAAAGTGGGGATTGTCTCTGCGGCAGCGGTGATCAACTTTGTGGTACTCACCGCGGCGCTGTCTGGGTGTAATAGTGGGATGTACAGTGGTGGCCGTATGTTGTACGCACTAGCGCAAAATAAGCAGCTTCCCAGCGGGCTACTGAAACTTACGAAAAACGGTGTTCCTGCACGTTGTGTTGGTTTTACAATATTGTGCCTCGTTGCGGGCTCTAGCTTAAATTATATTATCCCAAATCCAGAAAAAGTGTTTGTGTACGTGTACAGTGCAAGCGTTCTGCCTGGGATGGTTCCATGGTTGGTCTTGCTTACCAGTCAAATTCGTTTTCGCCAGCAAAATAAAGAAAAATTAGTGGGACACCCGTTTAAATCAATTTTATTTCCATGGGTTAACTATGCGACGTTACTCTTTTTGGCCTGTGTATTGGTGGGCATGGCGATAAACCCAGATACGCGGATGTCATTAATTGTCGGTGCACTCTTTTTAGGGGCAGTTTCCCTGCTTTATTTTTTAATTCAGGCGTTAAACGGTCGCAGTAAAAAAGCTTAGGCAAGATATTTTCTCGGTGATTTTATGCGTGTCGAGCAAAAAAGAGGGCAAAAATGCTCTCTTTCTCGGCGAAATGGATAAAAGGCAAGCAATCGATATTTTTATTTCAAAAAGGACTAGACAGCGGGTAGATAAATCCGTACTATCCTCTCCCGCAACGGCGTTAAGCGCCCGTAGCTCAGCTGGATAGAGCGCTGCCCTCCGGAGGCAGAGGTCTCAGGTTCGAATCCTGTCGGGCGCACCAGTTTTAGCACGTCGCTACGGTTGGCAAAATGACGTTGTATGTAGTATGATAGCAACGCTTTGAAAAAAGTGAAGTTATGGTGGCTATAGCTCAGTTGGTAGAGCCCTGGATTGTGATTCCAGTTGTCGTGGGTTCGAGTCCCATTAGCCACCCCATTTTTTTTGTGACATTGCGAGGGTGGCGGAATTGGTAGACGCGCTAGCTTCAGGTGTTAGTGTCCTATGGACGTGGGGGTTCAAGTCCCCCCTTTCGCACCACGAAAAAAATTGATGTGAAGCAGTACATTTCGGCGAGTAGCGCAGCTTGGTAGCGCAACTGGTTTGGGACCAGTGGGTCGGAGGTTCGAATCCTCTCTCGCCGACCAATTTAAAGAACCCCGCTTAATAGCGGGGTTTTTGCTTTTTAACGCGATGTTGATTTTTTCATACTCATTATTGGACGAGTTTACTCGCCATCTTTTAAACCCCTTCTTTTCTGTTCCTTTTGAGCGCATATTCGTCATTGATTCGCTATATCACACCATAATTTTTAACGCATTGTTTTTTATATGAAAAAATAAGTGTCGTAATTTTTATACAAACCTATACTTCCATGTCGCCAAAAAGAGACATTTTACCTGTTGATTTATAAGACTAAATTTATAAGTGGATTAAGGTGTCTCTATATTGAGACAAAGAAATACGCTTTCATTCATGCTAAAGATTAAAAAAGTGAAGTGAAGGGCTCGTGCAAATTTTCTGGGTTCAAAATACTCAGTAAAACTAAGATATACAGAAATGTTAGGAATGGCAGGGAAAAAATAGGATGATAGAAAAAGTTGGCACGCATCCTGCATTATTAAATATGTAGATGCTCATCTCACTTCTTATGATAGCAATGCTTCATAAACCCAGAGATGACGCAAAGCCGATTATCGGTGCCTATTGTCCAACTTAGATGATCAAGAGCTCATCCTCTTACCATCAACGAACGGGCGAAACGTTGAGTGAGGCACCATCCGTCTGTAGACCTGATTGTATTTTACACCTGCCTAGTGCAGGTGTTTTTTTTTGCATTTTTTATAGCAGGCCCCTTATTTATAGGAATAAGAGGCTGAAATCAAATAGGAAGACTAGTTTTTACCTTTGCTAAACCATTTGCTGAGCCAGCGAGTGATGTAGGTATAACAAAGAATAATAAACGTAATGATGAAAATATCTTTACTGAGATCTTCAGTATTAAAACCAATGATCATAATAAAAACAAAAGGTGATAAAACTAACAGAAGTAGGTCAAAAAAGATTTGCAAACGGTTTGGTGTCGCAATAATCCAGCGCCAAATAGCTTTAACTACATTCATATATATTTCCTAAATTCATTCAAGGCAAAAATGCATATAGTGTTTTATACACTATGTATTTGTTTTATGACATAGCTGAGCTTGTTTTGTTTGCAATGAATTGATTGTGTTTTTTTAGTGATATGCATTTCTTCACGCGGTATACCGACGATAATACTTTCTTTGTCTTTTTTAGATATTAATGGAGTCATAAAGCGGGGCGAAATAAAAACGCCACACACTGAAGTGGCGTTTTTATTTTGAGGAATAACTAAGTGCGTTCTTGTTTCAAGGAATGCGTTAGGGCCTCTTGGCGGATCTTAGCGGCTTCGTTTGGTTTATGTAGCTTATCGTAGGTATCGGCGAGCCATGAAGCATCTTGAACATCAAAGCGTTGTGCTAAAGCTGCTTTGAAGTAGGATTCTGCTTTTTCCCATTGGGCATTATGTAATGATAAAACACCTAATGTGCTGTTTAATAAAGGTGTAGCACCATTTTGCTTTTGCAGATGCAGTAACGTTTTCTCAATAGCTTCAGGGTGATCGCTGTTAACTTTTGGTATTAACAAGAGTAAGCGCTCATCATATTGTTGCTTTAAGCCATCAATAATCATTTTCTCTGCGCTTTTGGTATCACCACACTCAATCAAGTGTTCAGCCAAGAAGGCTTGAAGTGCGGTTTCGTGGCGGACACGGCGAGGTTGTGATTTCCACCAATTTTTAAGGCCATCACTTCCACCTTCAGCCATACATTGGTTCATTAACCCTTTGTAAGCTTTTAGTTTTAATGCATCAAGCTCGTCTTCATTATGAAACTGAACTTTTGCCATCACGGGAAGTAATTCGATCAATGCTTGGTAAGCGCCTGAACGTAAGTAAGCTTGTTCGGCAAGGCGTAGAACTTCGGGATGCCTTGGGGCTTTATCAATCAGTTTATCGATACCATTACGGGCAGCGTGGACTTCACCTTCAGCAAGCTGAATACGCACACGGCAAATATCGACAGGGAGTTGGTCACTACCAGCAGCTTCAGCCGCGCGGTCTAAATACTGGTGAGTGCGGAACTCATCACCACGTTGCTGCGCAGCTTCAGCGGCCATCAAATAGTTAATCACTGGCTGCTGAGAGAAATTAGCGTGCTTACTCATCAGCTTTTCAACTTGCTCAAAATCACCTTCAGCTAATTTCAGCAATGCTTTTTGAGTTTGAGTGTGGGCTTTATGGTATTTACGACCGCTTACCCATCCTTTCGTGCGTGAAGTGGTGCTCATAAAACGGCGATAACACCAGCCAAGGAATAGCAGTACAAATTGCAGCAAGATGAAGCCTAAAACTAAACTCGTGACGCTGGTAGTGATGTCATAATTATCTGTACGAATAAAGACATACCCTTGGTGACCCGCCAAGAGAGGGCCTAAGATCACACCTGCAATCAGGACCAGAAAGAGGATTAATACTTTAATCATCATTACCCCCTATTGCCCGCAGGCTCTGCGGATTCAAAAGGGTGCTCTGTATCCGACGTTTGTGCATCCGTAGCAGGTACAGCATCTTCCGCGGCTTTTGTGGTTTCTTTTACCGCTTCAGCAGCTGCATCAACTGCGCCATCAGTAGATGGGCTCGTTTCAGACTGTGAAAGCAAGCTGCGAACGCGTGTTTGCATCAGTTTTTCCAGCTTTTCTTGGCTTTCGAGTGCCTCTGGCATGTCAACATCAATAGGTTGATTGATGAGCTCATCAATGGTGGATAAAAACGCTTTCGTCGCTGGAGCCTCAGTATCAAAGTAAGCCCTTACCCATGTAGAAGCTTGTTCTAATGACTGCTTGTACGTTTCTTCTTGGTAACGAGGAACCGCTTGAGCGGCAATTAAAAGCTGAGAACGGATATTTTCACGTAAATAAATATCTTGGTTTGGCGCTAATAATGGTGCTTCTGAACCGTCACGTGCTCGGACCGTAATAAAGTCACTGGTAAAGCTTTTCCAACTACGCGACAAGTTTTGTTTCCAATCGGAAATATCATCACTCACATCACTGTTATTATCGTCTGTTGCATCACCGCTGTTTAAATCTGCGAGACGTAAGTTATCAACTTCATTACTGAGCTGGTTTAATTTTAAGATAATGCCGTCATAGTCAATTTGGTTAATCGCAGCCAGTTTTGCCATGTCATTATTGATGGATTTACGAATATCAAGCAGGCTTGGGTCGTTCATTTCCGCTAAGCTGGAGTCCGCGCTTTTTAGTAAAACAGCTGCAGTAACAGGGTCATGATCATTCCACAATTTACGGCCAGCCATTTTTACCATGAAATCCGCTTGGGCGATTAACCAGCTTTTGACATCTGTACTCGAAAGCGCCGTAACATGGGCTTGCAGCTCCTGCATACGGCGATTTAGCCTGTCTTCGTATTCAACTGCATGATTTTTGATATCTTTATTTGCGGCAATCAAGGCATCCACACGTTGCCTATCTGAGTTTTGCTGGTCAATTAAATCACTTAGCTGCTGTTTTAGTTCATTGTTTTCATTGACTAATTTTGCATTGCTTTGCTGAGTGAAATAATAGAGACCACCACCAATGGCGATGATAACCGCAATCGCAATAATCCCGCCTACGAGACCAGAACGTTTTTGTTCCGAAGAAGGCTTAGTTCCGCGATGAACTGTTGATTTTTCATCTGTTACTGGCGTCACCGTCTCGGTTGTTTTATCGTGTTCCGTCATAAATTAGCATCCCATATCGGTTGAGATTAATGCTTCAATTAAAGCATTATTATCTGCGCTATTCGCTACACAGACCTTCTGCCATCCACTTTGGCGGGCGAGATCTGCAATCCGTTCACTGACAACAAGCAGGCGGCGGGAAAACCACCATACCCGATATTCATCGGTGATTAATTCTTCAAGTAAGGCTAACATTTGCCCGCTGGTGATCACGACATCAGTAATATCGGTTTGCACCCATTTCTGATTGAATTGTGTTTTGTCGTAATGCACTGGCAACCTTGTGTAACACTCGCAATAATCAACGAGGGCACCACGTGAGCGTAATGTGGATGCGAGAAGCTCTCGCCCACCATTTCCCCGCAATAAAAGGGCGCGTTTACCCTCTAAAAATTGGAGTTCAGGAAGCGTTAGAAGTACTTCGCTGGTTTCCCCATGTTCAGCCCAACGCGCTATTTGCCCAGTCGTGTGCTGAAAATACTGCCCAGTAGAACGACCTATTCCATAGTAAGATAACTTATCAGACCAGCTACGTCCTATTTGTTCAAGTGTTAAATTTGCGTACTCGACTGCATTTTTGGACAAAAGAAAGACCAGGTCGTTCGTTTCTAAGGCATCTAGCTGGGTCGTTAAGGTATTGAGTTCAGCTCCTGGCCCAATACAAATTAAAGGAGCCGCATAAGCTTGCCCGCCTATTGAGGTAATTGCCGTTATCAGCTCTGAACCAGCGGGCTCAGGGCGTGTGACAAGGACTCTCATGCAGGTGGATTTCCTTTATAGACTTCAGCCAAAATTTCTCTCGCGCCTTGTGCTAACAGCTCTTCAGCTAATGAAATACCTGCTTGGCTAGCTTCTTGTGGCGCGATAAGGCGTTCACCGCGAATAATGACACTACCATCTGGCGCACCGACAAGGGCACGTAACCAAATCTTATCATCCTGCCAAATTGCATAGCTACCGATAGGCACTTGGCATCCACCTTCTAATCGCATATTCATCGCACGCTCTGCAAGTACACAAATAGAAGTATCATCATCGTTGAGTACCGCAAGTAATTCACGGGTTAGCACATCATCTAAGCGACATTCAATGCCAACAGCACCTTGCCCAACCGCTGGCAAACATTGTTCAGGTTCGAGCGCAGTACGAATACGCTCTTCAAGCCCTAAGCGTTTCAAACCAGCAACGGCGAGGATAATGGCATCGTATTCACCGTTATCAAGTTTTGACAACCGCGTGCCCACATTACCGCGTAAATCACGAATGGTTAAATCAGGGCGAAGCTCTCTGAGCTGGCATTGGCGGCGTAAGCTTGATGTGCCAACGATACTGCCTTTCGGCAAAGCGTCAATATTGTCATATTGGTTAGACACAAAAGCATCGCGAGGGTCTTCGCGTTCACAAATAGTGACTAAACCAAGCCCTTCAGGAAATTCAACGGGCACGTCTTTCATTGAATGAACGGCAATATCAGCACGTCCTTCTAATAGGGCAAGCTCTAGTTCTTTAACAAATAACCCTTTCCCACCGACTTTTGCCAGCGGGGTATCAAGAATGATGTCACCCTTGGTGACCATTGGGACAAGTTCAACCTGTAAGCCTGGGTGAAGCTGCTCTAATTTGTCTTTGACAAAGTGCGCTTGCCATAAGGCGAGAGGGCTTTTACGCGTAGCAATACGCACGATATTTGTTGATGTCATTTTGCTGTTTTCTCTGGCGAAAATTGCCGTGTATTAACCATACAATTGGCATTAGTTTTAACATGTTAAGGATTTTTTTTCCAGTTGGGCACAAAATCGCCATTCAGATTATTTGTAACAGATTTAGATTTGTAATCATGATGCAGGAAAGTGGTTCAAAAGATGATGACTTAAGATAGTTATTCGATCATTTCTTTAGCTTATCGTGCTATTTATTGCGTTGGCAGGAGGAAAAGTTATATAAATTTGTGTTGAAGCGTGCAAGCACAGGCTCTGTGCGTATTGTACTTAATATCGTTTTGAATTGTTGCTTTATTAAACAATTCACGTGAGTGATATTATTCCATTGAAAAACAAGGGATATTCTAGCGAGTTAAAAAATAAAAAGTCTTTTTATACAATATGTTGAAAAGCATTTTGTATCAAAAATAAGCGTATAAAATTATGTGATCTACTTTACCCTTTTGCTCCAAGGTGTTAAATTGATCACGTTTCCGACAATTCATTTGAAAACTTTTTTAAATCTATCTCTATCTGTTGGGTGCTGGGAAATTTCCAGATTTGTATTACATTCATTACAGTCAGGCGTAACCTTTGTATCTCTATATTGAAACCTTAAAGCAAAGACTTGATGCGATAAACCAATTACGGTTAGAGCGCGCGACGGCGTCTATGAGCGAGACTTTTTCTCAGGTTTATAGTTTGCTGCCAGTCTTGTTTCATTATCATCATCCAATGATGCCTGGTTTTATCGAAGGTAGTGTGCCCCATGGTGTGTGTTTTTTCTCCCCAGATACAGAACAAATGAAATGGTTAGGGCAATTTGAACGCTTCTTACCTATTGATTCAAGTGCAAATGGTGAATTACCGATCACTGGAATTTATTCGATGGGCAGCACATCTTCTGTTGGGCAGAGCCACTGTTCTGATATTGATGTGTGGGTTTGTCATCCATCATGGCTCGATCACGAAGAAAAACGTTTTTTGCAAAAAAAATGTACGTTAATTGAGCAGTGGGCGGCTTCTTTAGGCATTGATGTCACTATCTTTTTAATTGATGAAAACCGTTTTCGTCACCATGCAAGTGGGCATATTGGTGGGGAAAACTGTGGTTCAACGCAACATATCCTGTTATTAGATGAATTTTATCGCACAGCAGTGCGCATGGCGGGAAAACGTTTGCTATGGACGATGGTGCCTGTCGAAGAAGAGCAACATTACGATGAATACGTTATTGGGTTATATGCACAAGGTGTGTTGACGCCCAACGAGTGGTTAGATTTAGGGGGATTAGGCGAGCTATCCGCTGCCGAATACTTTGGTGCCAGCTTGTGGCAGCTATATAAAAGTGTCGATTCCCCATATAAAGCTGTCCTGAAAAGCATTTTGCTTGAGTCTTATTCTTGGGACTATCCGCATGGTAAATTGCTGGCAATGGAATTTAAACGCCATTTACATGCAGGTGAAATTGTTAGCTACGGTTTAGATTCATACTGTTTGATGTTAGACCGTGTTACGCGTTATCTCACTGAAATCAATGATTCTACCCGCCTTGATTTGATCCGCCGCTGTTTTTACCTCAAAGTCTGTGAAAAACTCTCTGAAGATGATGGCAATGCCTGCTCTGGTTGGCGCCGTGATGTGTTATCTCAACTCGTTGAGTCATGGGGATGGAGTGCGGAACGTTTAGCATTACTCGATTCGCGTAATCAATGGAAGATTGAACGGGTTCGTGAAGCGCACAATGAGTTACTCGATACGATGATGCAAAGCTATCGAAATCTTATTCGTTTTGCTCGTCGAAATAATTTAAGTGTTAGTGCAAGCCCACAGGATATTGGGGTATTAACACGTAAGTTATATGCGGCTTTTGAAGCCTTACCAGGTAAAGTAACATTGGTGAATCCACAAATTTCACCTGATTTAAGTGAATCTCACTTAACTTTTATTTACGTACCTGCAGGGCGCGCAAATCGCAGTGGTTGGTATTTGTATAACCAAGCTCCAAATATTGACGCGATTATTGGTCATCAGCCTCTTGAATATAACCGCTACTTGAATAAGTTGGTGGCGTGGGCGTATTTCAACGGGTTACTCACTGAAAATACGCAAGTGTATATGCACAATGGGCAGTCTCAGTGTGATGAGCGAAAACTGCTTGAGTTAATGCATGACGTTTCCAGCCACTTCCCGATCCGTTTGCCTGCACCCACACCAAAAGCGTTGTATAGCCCATGTGAAATTCGCCACCTTGCCATTATCGTTAACTTAGAAAAAGACCCAACGCAGGTTTATTCTGAACAAGTGGTACACGTGGATTTCAGAAAACTTGATATTTTTAGTTTTGGTGAGACACAACAATGCCTTATCGGCAGTATTGACTTGTTGTACCGCAATTCATGGAATGAGGTGAGAACCCTGCATTTCAGTGGTGAGCAGTGCATGTTAGAAGCGTTAAAAACCATCTTAGGTAAGATGCACCAAGATGCGGCACCGCCTGAAGCTGTTGAAGTTTTTTGTTATAGTGAGCACTTGCGTGGTCTGATTCGTACTCGTGTACAACAGTTAGTTTCTGAGTGTATTGAGTTGCGTTTATCCAGTAATCGCAATGATCCAGGACGCTTCAAAGCGTTGCGTATTGCGGGTCAAACATGGGGGCTGTTTTTTGAGCGCCTAAACGTTTCTGTACAAAAACTTGAAAATGCAGTCGAATTCTATGGTGCGATTTCGCATAATAAATTGCATGGTTGGCCAGTAAAACTGCAAGCAAAAAGTGATAATCATTTACCTGCAGTCGTTGATGGTTATGCAAGTGAAGGTATTGTGCAGTTTTTCTTTGAAAACACACCAGACAATACGGGCTTTAATATTTATGTTTTAGATGAAGCAAACCGTGTTGAAATCTATTCCCATTGCGAGGGGTCAAAAGAAGACTTAGTGCGTGATGTGAGTAAGTTTTACTCCTCTTCCCATGACCGTTTCACCTATGGTGCAAATTTCATTAATTTTAATCTACCTCAATTTTACCAAATTATTAATCAAGAAGGTAAAAACCAAGTGGTAGCGTTCTCTGGTGCGACGTGGCCGTTTGGTACAGAAGACGACAGTGATGAAACTGGGCATGATATGCGCTCAACGCTATTAGGGCAGCAACAAGCGCACTATTATTAAGGTGGATTGGTTCTTAATAACTAACCGGTTACCGTTTCTTAGAAAGAAAATGGCTCTTGGCTTTGAAATGCGATAGCCTCGGCTAATTTTGCTTTAAACTCATGACCTGAACGGTCACAAACCCAATTGCCATCTTGGTAATCATAGTGATACCCACCTTGTTTGGTCGCTAACCACATCTGGTGAAAGGCTTCCTGCTTATTAATAATGATCTTGCTGCCATCTTCGAAGCTCAAGGTCATCACGCCGCCATTAATCTCACAATCAATATCGGCATCGCCGTCATAATTATCTAAATGCTCTTCAATTGCGCTAAGCAGCGTTTCCGCTAGCTGGTGAAATTCACTATCATTCACGGTTAAGTTCCTGTTTGCTCACAATTATTTAATTGAAGTTATTATTGTTAATTGAAATTATAGGGGGGAACGAGCAGTGAGGGAAGCCCTTAAAATTTTCAGATTAAATTTAACCTAAAGTATATAATGTCAACATGCTTGATAAACGGACGTGATTTGCGGGTTCACTCCTGCTATTGTGTAAAAATATCAGATGTTAAAAGTGAGTATTACAGGCGAAAAAGAATGAAAAAAAGTTTAATTGGGCTGAGCGCACTTGTTGTTTTATTTACCCTTTCTGGCTGTGGCTTAAAAGGCCCACTTTATTTCCCACCAGAAGACAATGCTGCACCTACGCAAGCGTCTGATGTGCAACCTAGCGCTCCAAGCAGCTCGGCAAAAGAGCCTGCCCAAGCCACTAGTCAGCAGTAAGTTGTCGCTATGGAGCGTGAAATGCAATTCTCTAAAATGCATGGCTTAGGCAATGACTTTATGGTGGTTGATGGAGTAACCCAAAATGTGTACTTCTCCCCAGAAATGATTTGTCGCTTAGCCGACAGGCATACAGGAGTTGGCTTTGATCAGCTTTTGTTGGTCGAAGCGCCTTATGATCCCGATCTCGACTTCCATTATCGTATTTTTAATGCCGATGGTAGTGAAGTCTCACAATGCGGTAATGGGGCGCGTTGTTTTGCACGTTTTGTTCGCCTTAAGGGTTTAACTAATAAGCAAAAAATTAAAGTTAGCACCCAATCTGGACGTATGACATTAACCATTAATGAAAATGATGATGTTAGCGTTAATATGGGTGAGCCTGATTTCGAGCCGCAAAGAGTCCCATTTCGCGCTGTTAAAGAAGAAAAAACCTATATTATCCGCGCTCAAGAACGTACAGTATTATGCGGTGTAGTTTCCATGGGTAACCCGCATTGCGTTATTCAAGTGGAAAGCATCCATACTGCTGAGGTCGAAATTTTAGGACCTGCACTTGAAAGTCATGAGCGTTTTCCTGAGCGTGCTAATATTGGTTTTATGGAAATAGTTAGCGCAGAACATATCCGTTTGCGTGTGTATGAACGTGGTGCAGGGGAAACTCAAGCGTGTGGTAGTGGTGCGTGTGCCGCCGTTGCTGTTGGGATTTCTCAAGGTTTATTGGCTAAGCGAGTCAGAGTTGATTTACCAGGGGGGTCCCTTGCTATTTCTTGGGATGGACCTGGAACGCCTTTGTATATGACGGGCCCTGCGGCACATGTTTATGATGGAGTGATCCACGTCTAATCTTGAAAGGGCTAAGAGGATAGTATGGATAAAACTGAAAAAGCATCCGAACAAATTCATCAAATGGATGAACATAGTGTGATGCAGTATTTAAAGGAAAATCCTTATTTTTTTCTGCGCCATCCAACGCTTGTTGAGCAAATAAATGTGCCCCACGTAGTGAACGGAGCGGTTTCCTTGCCTGAGTTAGTGATGAGCCGTCAACGGATCAAAATTAAACAGCTTGAGCAAGATATCCGTTTTATGGTTGAACAAGCACATGAAAATGTGGAGCTTTTTGATGAGTTATTACTACTGGTGATTGAAATGTCATCATCAAAAAGTTTACAAGAAATGCTACAAGCGCTAAATCGTTGGGCAAAAAAGCTCGGCTTATCAGGTGCTTCGGTTCGTTTATTTAGTGATAGCTGGCGCTTGTCAGCCCCCCTCGATGCGCATCAATTAGTCATTTCCCGTCGCGTTTTTGAACCTGTGAGAATTCAACGGTTTGGTGAACGACGCAATTACCTTGGTCGCTTAAATGGCCCTGAAATTCAGTTGTTATTACCTGATGCGTTAAATGTCCGCTCTGTTGCGATTTCACTATTTGGCCAGCATGGTGAATCGGGAATGGTCATTTTTACTAGTCGTAACCGTGAACATTATCAGCATGGTATGGGTACCGTTATGTTAGAAAAAGTCGCGCAAATTCTTCCGAGGTTATTATGCCAATGGATAGAGCGCCTGTAGGTGTTCAGCCAGAAGGGCTGATGATCCAAATTGAAGCCTTTTTACGTTACCTGCGCGTTGAGCGTAGATTAAGCCCTGTAACGATAACAAACTATCGACGTCAGCTTAGTGTCATTGTTGAAATGTTGGTTTCGTTGAAAATTGATGAGTGGCAGAAACTCGATACTACGTTAGTTCGCAACATTGCAGCAAAAAGTCGAAAAGCTGGCCTTCAAGCAGCGAGCATGGCGCTACGGCTTTCTGCCTTAAGAAGTTTTTGTGATTGGATGGTTCATCAAGGTGAGCTGCCAGCAAACCCAGCAAAGGCGATTCAAGCGCCGAAGGCAAAAAAACGCCTACCGAAGAACATGGATGTGGATGAGGTTTCCCAGCTTCTCAATATGGATAGTGGTGACCCACTGGTTGTTCGAGACAGAACCATGCTCGAAGTGATGTATGGTGCAGGGTTGCGTTTGTCGGAATTGGTCGGGTTAAATCTCCGTCATCTTGATTTAACAACGGGTGAAGTCTGGGTGATGGGTAAGGGCAGTAAAGAACGCAAAATTCCACTGGGAAAAACGGCCGTAAGTTGGTTACAGCGCTGGTTAGAAATGCGTGAATTGTACGAACCTGAAGACGATGCTGTATTTATTTCAACCCAAAGTGGCAAGCGAATTTCAAATCGAAATGTTCAAAAACGGTTTGAGCAATGGGGCATCAAGCAAGGGGTTAATAGCCACATTAACCCGCACAAATTACGCCACTCTTTTGCAACACATATTCTTGAATCAAGTGGTAATTTACGTGGAGTGCAGGAACTTTTAGGTCATGCGAATTTATCAACAACACAAATCTATACGCACTTAGACTTCCAGCACTTAGCAAACGTTTATGATGTGGCTCATCCGAGAGCAAAGAGGGAGAAACCTTAATGCATTTTTACCGTCCGCTATCGCCAATTAAAGCGATTACGTTTGATTTGGATGACACGCTTTACGATAACCACCCTGTTATTGATAAAACGGAAGAAGAAGTTTTACGTTTTGTACGTGAATACGACCCGCAATTCAATCATTTTAGTAACGATGATTTATATGCTTTTCGTCGTTTAGTGGAAGAGCAAGAACCTGAAATTTTCCACGATATTTCACGTTGGCGCTGGCTTTCATCGAAAATGATGTTTTGCCATTATGGTTATTCGCGGGAAAATGCCGAAAAAGGTGCGGATGATATTATGGCGCACTTTACCTATTGGCGTAATCAAATAGATATCCCTGAATCAACACACAGAACATTGCTTCAGCTAGCGAAGAAAGTCCCACTTGTTGCTATTACTAACGGCAATGCACAGCCAGAAGCGTGTGGTCTGGGTGAGTATTTTCAGTTTGTTTTAAAAGCGGGTCCCGATGGGCGTTCCAAGCCTTTTTGTGATATGTACCGGTTAGCGGCACAGCGCTTAGATATCGAACCACAATTTATTTTACATGTGGGGGATAATTTACTCACAGATGTTGAGGGGGCGATTAATAGTGGCATGCAAGCTTGCTGGATAAACCCAAGTCAAAAAACACTGATGGAAGAAAAAGACGTTCGTTTATTGCCGCACGTTGAAATTTCCCAGTTGGAATCTCTCTTATCATTGGTATAATCATTTTTCATGTATAAAAACACAGTGGTGTTTGCCACTGTTTTGCTTTGATGGTAACTATGGACGTCTCTTATCTGCTTGAAGGTCTAAACGACAAACAGCGCGAAGCGGTTGCAGCCCCGCGTACCAATTTACTTGTTCTTGCGGGAGCAGGGAGTGGGAAAACGCGCGTATTGGTGCACCGAATTGCATGGTTGATGTCTGTTGAAAATGCTTCACCATTTTCAATTATGGCGGTGACATTTACCAACAAAGCCGCGGCTGAAATGCGTCATCGAATCAATCAATTGATTGGAAGCAGTGAAGGCGGTATGTGGATTGGAACATTCCATGGTTTAGCGCACCGTTTATTACGCCAACATTATATGGATGCTAATTTACCGCAAGATTTTCAAATTTTAGATAGCGATGACCAGTACCGGTTAATTCGTCGCTTGCTTAAAGCGATGAACCTTGACGAAAAGCAATGGCCTCCTCGCCAAGGCATGTGGTACATCAATGGCAAAAAAGATGAAGGCCTTCGTCCGCAACATATTGAAAGTTATGGTAACCCTGTTGAGGCAACATGGTTAAAAGTCTACCAGGCTTATCAAGAAGCGTGTGACCGCGCAGGGCTGGTGGATTTTGCTGAATTGTTGCTACGTGCTCACGAGTTATGGCTGAATAAACCCCATGTACTGCAACATTATCGTGAACGTTTCACCAATATTTTAGTGGACGAATTCCAAGATACAAATAGCATTCAATATGCGTGGATCCGTGTGCTGGCGGGTGAAACGGGCAAAGTCATGATCGTTGGGGATGATGACCAATCAATTTATGGCTGGCGTGGTGCGCAAGTTGAAAATATTCAGCGCTTCCTCAATGATTTTCCAGGTGCAGAAACTATCCGTCTTGAACAAAACTACCGTTCAACCAACAATATTCTAAAAGCCGCAAATACGTTAATTGCCAATAATAGCGACCGTTTAGGGAAAAATTTATGGACTGAAGGCGGAGACGGCGAACCGATTTCTCTTTATTGTGCATTTAATGAATTAGATGAAGCTCGTTATGTGGTTGGGCGTATTAAACAATGGCAAGAAAATGGCGGTGCTTTGCAAGATTGCGCTATGTTATACCGCAGCAATGCCCAATCTCGTGTACTTGAAGAAGCCTTAATTCAAAGTGCGATGCCATATCGTATTTATGGTGGCCAGCGCTTCTTCGAGCGCCAAGAAATTAAAGATGCGCTTTCCTATTTGAGGTTGATTGCGAATCGTAATGATGATGCTTCGTTCGAGCGTGTTGTGAATACGCCTACGCGTGGGATTGGCGAGCGTACGCTGGATACCGTTCGACAGACTGCGCGGGATCAGAAGCTAACACTATGGGAAAGTTGTGAGTACTTACTTCGTGAGCAAGTCCTTGGTGGTCGCGCAGCGGCTTCTATCGAGCGCTTTTTAGAGCTTATTGATGCGCTAGCGAAAGAAACCCAAGAAATGCCATTGCATGTTCAGGCAGATAGAGTGATTAATGACTCAGGCCTACGTGCAATGTATGAACAAGAAAAAGGTGAAAAAGCACAGGCTAGAATTGAAAACTTGGAAGAGCTTGTCAATGCGACTCGTGACTTCAGTTATCAAGAAGAAGACCAAGATCTCATGCCATTACAGGCTTTCTTATCTCATGCTGCACTGGAGTCGGGCGAAGGCCAAGCAGATGCTAACCAAGATGCGGTGCAATTGATGACACTGCATTCAGCAAAAGGGCTTGAGTTTCCAGTAGTGTTTATGGTGGGGGTGGAAGAGGGTATGTTCCCAAGCCAAATGTCGATGGATGAAAGTGGGCGCTTAGAAGAAGAGCGCCGCCTTGCTTATGTGGGGATCACCCGCGCTATGGTGAAATTGACAATTACCTATGCGGAAAGCCGTCGATTATATGGCAAGGAAGTTTACCATCGCCCGTCTCGTTTTATTGGCGAGCTACCGACTGAGTGTGTTGAGGAAGTGCGCTTAAGAGCAACGGTTTCCCGCCCTGTGAGCCATCAGCGGCTTGGTACACCTATTAGCCAAAATGATTCTGGTTATGCGTTAGGGCAGCGAGTGATGCATCCAAAATTTGGTGAGGGCACGATTATTAACCTTGAGGGAAGCGGGGAACACTGTCGCTTACAAATTGCGTTTCAAGGTCAAGGTATTAAGTGGTTAGTGGCATCATATGCGCGGCTAGAGAACTTATAGGGCTATTTTATTGGTATCAATACTGTCATATATATTTGGTAGTATTGGTATCTTTCAATAAATCCACATTATAAATACGTTAATTGAGATAATAAAAAAGTTTTATAGTATTTATATTAAGCTTACCTTTTCCTTTAATATATTAATACTATATTAGTATATTACCTCTACATGAGATAATGTCTGTCTCTTATACACATCCTGTCTCTTATACACATCTGACGCTGCCGACGAAGT
>NZ_JAGSPI010000013.1 GCF_020381325.1 Providencia vermicola | reverse complement strand
AATTTTTTGCTTTTTCTTTTCAGAATCTCTCGCTGCCGTTTCAGTGTTCACCGCGCTTTGCGTTGTCTTGTTCCCGGTCAGTGGATGCGCATTATAGGGAGTCAGAAAAATCTGGCAAGTGTTTTTTTGAAAATAATTTCCAACTGATTATCTTTTGCACTTTACGCCCAGTTTCAGACCAAAAAAAACGTTTTTTTCACCAAATTGATAAGAAAAAGGCGGCATATAGAATGCCGCCTTTGAGTTTTACTACTGAATCAACGAACTAAACTTCCTTCATTGATAACTGTTTTGCTACGATTTCGTTGTTTTCAACATCTAAAACAACAGGTTTTCCTGGAAGTAACCGACCAGACAAGATTTCTTGTGCTAGCGGATTCTCAATTTCCTGCTGAATTGCACGTTTCAACGGCCTTGCACCAAAGATTGGATCAAAACCTGCTTCACCAATTTTCTCAAGTGCTGCTGGTGTCGCGGTAACTTCATAACCGTGCTCTTCAAGACGTTTATATAAACGAGCCAACTGAATATTTGCAATATTCGTAATTTGCTCTTTGCCTAGTGGGTGGAAAACCACCACTTCATCAATACGGTTAATGAACTCAGGCCTGAAGCTGTGAGATACCACTTCCATCACCATATCTTTCATCTCTGAGTAACCAATCATGCCAAATCTTTCTTGAATTAAGTCAGAACCCAAGTTAGATGTCATGATGATTACCGTATTACGGAAGTCTACGGTACGGCCTTGACCATCCGTTAAACGCCCATCATCCAACACTTGCAATAAGATGTTAAAGACATCAGGGTGTGCTTTTTCAACTTCATCTAACAAAATAACAGAATATGGACGACGTCTGATAGCTTCTGTGAGATACCCACCTTCTTCATACCCAACATACCCTGGAGGTGCCCCCACTAAACGTGATACCGCATGTTTTTCCATAAATTCAGACATGTCGATACGCACCATTGCGTCGTCACTGTCGAACATAAAATTCGCCAATGCTTTACATAACTCGGTTTTACCGACCCCTGTTGGCCCTAAGAACATAAAGGAACCAATTGGTCGATTAGGATCAGACAACCCTGCACGGCTACGACGTATCGCATTCGATACCGCCACTACCGCCTCGTCTTGACCAATCACACGTTGATGGAGTTGCTGTTCCATACGTAACAGTTTCTCTCTTTCGCTTTCCAGCATTCTTGAAACAGGGATACCAGTCCAGCGCGCTAGAATTTCAGCGATTTCAACGTCAGTCACCTTGTTACGTAAAAGCTTCATGCTTTTACCTTCCGCTTTAGTTGCGGCTTCAAGTTGTTTTTCTAATTCAGGAATACGACCATACTGTAATTCAGACATTTTTGCTAAATCACCCATACGGCGCGCTTTTTCCATTTCGATACGCGTATTTTCCAGTTCTGCTTTAATATGCTGAGTGCCCGTTAACGAGGCTTTTTCCGCTTTCCACTCTTCTTCTAATGCAGAATATTCACGTTCTTTCTCTGTCAGTTCTTCTTCTAACATTTCAAGACGTTTTTTACTCGCCTCATCCGATTCTTTTTTCAGTGCTTGCTGTTCAAGTTTCAGCTGAATAATACGGCGTTCTAATCTATCTAAGGATTCAGGTTTTGAATCCATTTGCATACGCAGGCTTGCACCCGCTTCATCAATTAAGTCGATAGCTTTGTCCGGCAACATACGATCGGTAATATAACGATGCGATAACGTTGCTGCTGCGACGATCGCAGGGTCAGTAATTTGTACATGGTGATGAAGTTCATAACGCTCTTTCAAACCACGCAAAATTGCAATCGTGTCTTCTACTGAAGGCTCTGCGACATACACTTTTTGGAAACGACGTTCTAACGCAGGGTCTTTTTCAATGTATTGACGGTACTCATCTAACGTCGTAGCACCAACACAGTGTAATTCCCCACGGGCAAGTGCAGGTTTCAACATATTCCCCGCATCCATTGCGCCATCCGCTTTACCTGCACCAACCATGGTATGCAGTTCGTCAATAAAGAGAATAACGTTGCCTTCTTGTTTTGCGAGGTCATTCAAAACAGCTTTTAAACGCTCTTCAAATTCACCTCGATATTTAGCCCCTGCAATCAAGGCCCCCATATCAAGGGATAAAACGCGTTTGTTTTTCAGGCCTTCAGGTATTTCACCATTCACAATACGTTGTGCCAGCCCTTCAACAATGGCGGTTTTACCTACACCTGGTTCACCGATCAGCACTGGGTTGTTTTTTGTACGACGTTGTAATACTTGAATAGTACGGCGAATTTCTTCGTCGCGGCCAATCACTGGGTCTAATTTGCCTTGTTCTGCACGTTCAGTTAAATCGACAGTATATTTTTTTAAGGCTTGGCGCTGGTCTTCAGCGCTTTGATCATTCACTTTTTCTCCACCACGCATCTGTTCTATTGCCTTTTTTAAATTATCTTTATTAACACCTGCTGCTTTGAGCATATCTGCTAATGTTGTATTGGCTTCTAAAGCGGCGATAAGAAATAATTCAGAGGAGATAAAATCATCTCCGTGCTTTTGTGCCAATTGATCACATAGGTTCAAGTGACGCATTAAGTCACTTGATGGTTGAACGTCTCCTGCCACACCTTGTACTTGAGGCAAACGCCCTAATGCATCTTCAATCTTTTGCTTAAATTGCACCGCGTTAACGCCAAGTGTCGTCAGCAAAGGACGGACTGTGCCACCTTCTTGATTAAATAAGGCACATAATAGATGAATAGGTTCGATAAACTGGTTTTCACGCCCAAGGGCTAAAGATTGGGCGTCAGCGAGAGCTTGCTGGAATTTATTAGTTAAACGATCCAGACGCATAACACCTCCGATAAATGAGATTAAATTTGCTACTGGATACTAGATGAGGTCTATTTTTAAATATTCAAGTTTTGCATTGAATAATTTTTGTTATATCTGTTAATTTAGAGTAAAACGCTAAACACTAGTTATTTACCCATATCAAAGAAGCCATTCTTCCCGTTTTTCCCTCACGTCGGTAGGAAAAAAATCTGTTTTCATCACTTACCGTGCAAAAATCGCCACCATAAATGGCATTAATCCCTATCGCATTGAGCTTTTTACGGGCTAATAAATAGATGTCAGCAAGATATTTACCATTATGAGGTCTAAAAGCGGAAGCTAAATCAGACGATTGATTAATAAATGCCTGTTTAACTTCGGCACCCACTTCAAATTTTTTAGCACCAATTGCAGGGCCGAGCCACACCATCATTTCATTAGCAGGACTAATAAATTGGCGAATCGTATTTTCAAGCACGCCATTGCATAACCCCCGCCACCCTGCGTGAGCCGCTGCAACCTCTGTTCCCGCTTGATTACAAAATAAAACAGGCAAGCAATCCGCCGTCATAATGGCACAAACTTGCCCCACTTGATTGCTATAGACTGCATCTGCTTGTTTGTTTTTGATTTTACTACCATTAAGATGAAGAACATGCGTACCATGGACCTGCTCAAGCCACACAGGTTGTTGTGGTAATTGAGCAAGTTCAACAAGGCGCTGGCGATTTTCACTGACGTCTTCAGGGCGATCGTCTACATGGTCGCCAAGATTCAAACTGTCAAAAGGTGGCAGGCTCACACCACCCGCACGGGTTGTGCTACAACTTGATACGCTTTTAGGCTGCGGCCAGTCAGGGAAAATCAGTGTGCTCATTACCAATCCATATTGTCTTTATGAAGTTCAGTATCTGCCTTTAAGGCTTCAATAAGCTTAACCATATCATCAGGTAGCGGTGCATGCCACTCCATTTGAATACCTGAAATTGGGTGATATAAGCGCAGCATTGTTGCATGCAGTGCTTGTCTATCGAAATTACGCATCACTTCTAAAAACTCTTCCGTGGCACCTTTTAATGGGCGAGGACGGCCACCGTATAATTGATCGCCAATTAATGGATGGTTAATATGTGCCATGTGAACACGGATTTGGTGCGTTCTACCCGTTTCTAAACGTAAACGTAGACGCGTGTGTGCTCTGAAATGCTCCATGATGCGGTAATGTGTGACTGCTGGTTTACCCATTGGGTGAACCGCCATGTGAGTTCTTTTCGTTGGGTGGCGAGAAATCGGCTCTTCAACCATACCACCAGCAGTCATACGACCCACCGCCACCGCTTCATACTCACGCGTAATTTCTCTTAACTGTAAAGACTCGACTAGATGGGTTTGTGCTGGAACGGTTTTTGCGACCACCATGAGCCCAGTGGTGTCTTTATCAAGACGGTGAACAATCCCTGCTCTTGGAACATCAACAATTTCTGGGTAACGGTATAATAAAGCATTTAGGATTGTTCCGTCTGGGTTTCCAGCCCCTGGGTGTACAACTAATCCACGCGGTTTATTAATAATTAGGATATCTTCATCTTCATAAATAATGTTAAGTGGAATATCCTGAGGTTCCCAACGATTATCTTCTTCAATAAGGGCATCGATTAAAATTTGTTCACTACCTAAAACTTTTTCCTTTGGCTTATTGATAACTTTGCCATTAACCTGCACTCTATCATCTAAAATCCACTCTTTTATGCGTGAACGTGAATAATCAGGGAACAATTCGGCCAAAGCCTGATCTAAACGTTGACCGAGCTGTGATTCAGCGATAATTGCACTAAGTTGTACTTGTTGAGCCATAAATTAATCTACTTTTTGGTGTTTGTATTTTGACGGCGCTGCCGTTTCATTTAAAATATATGCTATTGTAACTCGAATTTTGCCGGGAGCCTTATGGATAGACTCCCTCGAAACACTCAGAGGATAACCTACACGTGATGATACGTATGAAAAATCTGGTGGCTGCAGCCACGTTGAGCCTGGTTTTAGCTGGGTGCTCCAGCAACCCTGAAGTCAGCCCTGATAGCTCCCCAGCTGAAATCTATGCAACGGGTCAGCAAAAACTACAGGACGGTAACTTTAAAGCTGCCATCAAACAGTTTGAAGCCCTTGATAACCGTTATCCGTTTGGCCCATACGCCCAGCAAGTTCAATTAGACCTGATTTACGCCTATTATAAATCAGCTGAACTGCCTATGGCGATAGCGGCAATTGACCGTTTCATGCGTTTAAACCCGACTCATCCAAATATTGACTATGTCCTTTACATGCGCGGTTTAACCGCTATGGCCTTAGACGATAGTTTACTGCAAGGCTTATTCGGTATCGACCGTTCAGATAGAGACCCTCAGCACGCTCGCGTCGCCTTTAAAGACTTAAGCCAGCTAGTTCGTTACTATCCTAACAGTATGTATGCAAACGATGCTAGCAAGCGCTTAGTCTACTTAAAAGAACGTTTGGCAAAATTCGACCTTTCTGTGGTTGAATATTACAACAAACGAGGTGCTTATGTCGCGGTTGTTAATCGCACAGAACAAATGCTGAAAGATTACCCAGACACTGAAGCAACACGTAATGCCTTGCCATACATGGAAATTGCGTATAAACAAATGGGTTTAAACCAAGAAGCAAATAAAGCCGAAAGTATTATTGTTGCAAACCCACAATAATCTCGAGTTTGATCTAAAACAGCAGCCTCGGCTGCTGTTTTTGTTTGTCTGATTGGCTTCCAATCGTTACCGTATTCTCTTACTTTTTTATTTGTATTAATCAATCTTTTAGATTAGTTAAATTTTAACCCAAAAAAAGATCCGACTATTAACCGTATCGATAGCCAACTTAATCAGTTTCCACTAATCCATTCATTTTGGCAATGCTTTTCCTCCCCTTTTTCATACAAAATCACACTTCGGATGTGTGATGTATATCCCCTGAATCAGATGTGATCTATATCAATTTTTTATTGCTGATAACGCGTATTCTGAATTCATCAAAGACGGAAACAATGAGAGGTAACACTATGATAGTGAACATAACTAGCAAACAAATGGATATTACCCCAGCTATTCGTGAACACATTGACAGCCGTCTAACAAAATTGGATAAGTGGCAAGTTTCCCTGATAAATACGCATATTGTTTTATCAAAAGAGCCACAAGGTTTCATGGTTGATGCAAATATCAAAACAGCGACAGGTAAATTAGTTGCTAGCGCCAAACATGAAGATATGTACGTTGCAATAAATGAACTGATCAACAAACTCGAAAGACAACTCAATAAAGTGCAACATAAAGGAGAATCAAGAAGAGCCAACAATAGTGTAAAAGAAGCGAACCTCGTTACGTTATAATTTTATATTATCTATCAACTTATCTTGAAACTTTGTAAAACGCGCCTGCAATAGGCGCGTTTTTTATGTTTATGATTCTTTTTTATTGACTTCTTATGGCGTATCGGGTTTATTTGAATCAAGTTTATTTAAAGGTATTCACATGAAACGTAATTTTGTTTTCTTTTTCTTCTTTAGCAACTCCTAATTAGGGGCTTTTGTCGTTCGAGAAAGAAAAGAAGACAAAATTAGAAAGCCCCCAAATAGGGGGCTTTTTTTATATCACGACATTACAGGGTGGGCAGGATGGAAAACAGCACTAATTTACTGAAAGTACGAGAAAAAATAAGCCAGTTAGATAGTGAGCTCCTAAACCTTTTGGCAAAACGCCGTGGGTTTGCAGCAGAAGTTGCAGAAACAAAAATTGATGACAATCGCCCTATTCGTGATAAAGACCGCGAACGTCAACTTTTGGATGTTCTCATTAATAAAGGTAAACCACTGGGCCTTGACGGCTTTTATATTACTCGCTTATTTCAGATGATCATCGAAGACTCGGTGTTAACCCAACAAGCAATTTTACAAAAGCACTTAAATTTAACGCCGAGTGACACTGCCCGTTTTGCCTTTTTAGGCCCCAAAGGTTCTTACTCACATATCGCAGCTCGCCAATATTCGGCCCGCCATTTTGATCAACTCGTCGAATGTAGCTGTAATAAATTCCAAGATATATTTTCATTAGTCGAAAGTGGGCAAGCAGAGTATGGTATTTTACCAATTGAAAATACCAGTTCTGGCGCCATTAATGATGTTTACGATTTACTGCAAAATACATCACTCTCTATTGTGGGGGAAATTCGTTTACCCATTAACCACTGTTTACTCACCACAGGTAATACCGATTTAAGCCTCATTGATACGGTTTACAGTCACCCTCAACCTTTCCAGCAGTGCAGCCAATATTTAGCCCAGTTTCCACAGTGGAAAATAAAATATTGCGACAGTACATCAACTGCGATGCAAATGGTGGCGGAACAAGATTCCCCTAATGTTGCAGCACTGGGCAGTGAAGCAGGTGGCGCACTGTATAACTTACATGTTGTTGAACACAATTTAGCAAACCAGCAAATCAATATGACCCGCTTTATTGTCGTTGCACCACAATCTATTGAAGTCACTGAACAAGTTCCTGCTAAAACCACGTTATTAATCACCACGGGTCAGCAAGCTGGTGCATTGGTTGATGCGCTAATTATCTTAAAAAATAATAAGATAATTATGAGTAAATTAGAGTCTCGCCCAATTAATGGCAAACCTTGGGAGGAGATGTTTTATGTGGATGTTCATGCGAACTTACGTTCAGATAACCTGCAACAAGCACTCAAAGAGCTTTCAGCAATTACACGCTCAATAAAAGTGTTAGGCTGTTACCCATCTGAAAATATTGTTCCCGTTGAACCTGAAAAAGTAGCACCATAATAAACGTAAAAAGGCTGCTTAAATAGAAAAGCAGCCTTTAATCAAAATTATACCGTCGTTTCTGACTGGTAGTTAGAATTAACGCGGAAGTAATTCACAAGTTTTTTTAGGTGGAATGCTTGTTCATTTAATGAGTCTGCCGCCACAACGGACTCCTCCACTAAGCTGGCATTTTGTTGCGTGGTTAAATCTAATTGCCCTACAGCGCTGTTAATTTGTGAAATGCCATCGCTTTCTTCTTGGCTTGCTTGGCCAATTTCTTGTAATAGCGTATTCATTTCTTTCACACTATCAATCATGCCATGAATTTGTTCAGTCGCTTTCTCTACGAGCTCCATACCTTCTTTGGTTTGCGATGAAGAGTTCTCAATCAGCCCTTTGATATCATTGGCTGATGCCGCACTTTTTTGTGCCAATAAACGTACCTCTCCCGCAACGACCGCAAAACCACGACCATGTTCGCCTGCTCTCGCCGCTTCAACCGAAGCATTTAATGCCAGAATATTGGTTTGGAATGCAATGGAATCAATTAAGTTAATAATATCAGTCATTTGTAATGATGAGGTATTAATAGCTCGCATTTTATTCGTTAGCTGATTCATCATTTGACCATTATTCTGCACAACAACCGCCGCTTGTTCCGCTAGCATACTGGCTTCATGAGTATGTTCAGTGGTGTTTTTTACCGTTGAGGTAATTTGTTCCATAGAACTTGCTGTCTCTTCAACAGATGCGGCTTGCTCTTCCGTACGGGCGGCTAAGTTCTGGTTACCTGCCACAATTTGCCCTGCCGCTGCAGAAATACTTTCAGAGCCTTTTTGCACCTCTTGGACAATTTCAACTAACTGCCCTTTCATGTTATTCAATGCGTTTAATAAAATACCTGTTTCATCTTTCGAATCTACTTTAACGTCTTTCGTTAAATCACCACTCGCAATAGACTGCGCTAAACCAACCGCATTTTCGAGTGGGCGGGTTATCATAATGGTAATAAACCACCCCATTGCACAACCTGCAGCAATGCTGATCACTGAAAGAATCGCCAGTAAAATTTTATTGCTTTCATAATTGGCATTGACTGTACGCCCAATATCCTGCATTTCTAAATCTTGGATAGCCATTAGCGTTTGAATGTGGTCTCGATAATCACGCTGAATGCTAGACGTTTTTACCATCATTTCATCAATAGCCGCTTGACGATTATTTTCAGAAAGGAATGTATTGATACGAGCAATTGATGAATGAAATTGTTGGCGAATAATTCGTAATTCAGAAAGGACTTCTTTAGAACGATCATCCGTGACATTTTTTTCTAAGCTATCCATTAATTCATTAATTTTCAATGTAATTTTGGCTAACTCTTCACGTCGCTTATCACTCCCTCGGTCATCAAGTAAAATCAATTCTTGAATACCAATAAAGGAATAAAAGTTATCCATCATCTGCCCTGCTGTTGAGGCAATGGGGTAACTTTCATACAGAACTTGTTTCATTCCGTCATTGGCTCTGTTCATATTGGCCAATGAAAAGAGTGAGCTCAGGATAATAAGCGTAACAAATCCCCCAAATGCTATCGTTAACTTCATACTAATTTTGAGATTTTTAAAAGACATATGTTTACCACGCTAGCCATCGTTGAATGAGTAGTGTTATCGGTAAAATACGTCATATCTTTACCATATAAATCGATCGATAATTAAATATCAATTTTATAAATCGATTAATTTACCCTTAAATAGGGGAAGATATCTGTTTTAGATTAGAAAGGAGATTTTTCAATAGAAAGCACAAGAAATAAGTAAAATTGCTTATTCAAAATAAAATATCGAATTTAGAGGGTCGAAAAAGAAAGATTACCTGAAATAACAAAAAATTAACAGTAAAAAAGCCCTCTACTGCAAACAACACAATAGAAGGCGGGGATGATTACTTGCGGTTATCGTTGGCGCGTTGCAACAATGACTGGCTTTCTTTCATAAAATGGTGGGCATCTTCGCCGAACCACTCACTAACTTGATTAAACTGGCGAATAAATTCTGCTTTATCTTTCTTTTCAAGCAGTTCAATAGACTGCCCTAAAAGCTGATGATAACGACGAATTAATTCTACGTTTTTATCCGAAGACATGATGATATCTGCATACAACTGGGGGTCTTGAGCAAATAACCGCCCCACCATCGCAAGTTCTAAACGGTAGATGGGGGATGACAACTCAAGAAGCTGCTGTAAATCGATATCCTCTTTCGCCAAATTTTGCCCATAAGTGAAAGTCGTAAAGTGGCGTAATGCTTGGATAAAACTCATGTTTTTATCATGCTCTTGCGCTGAGATTTCTTTCAAACGCGCCCCCCAAACTAATAGCTGTTCAAGAAACCATTGATAAGACTCAGCACCACGGCCATGACAATACGCAAAAACTTGTTTTGCTACACTGCCGATATCGGGGCCAAACATCGGATGAAGCCCTAAAACTGGCCCTTCATGTGCCGCTAGCATGGCCTCTAATGGTTGTTGTTTGATAGACGCAATATCCATCAAAATAGTGCCTTTATCCAATTTTGGCAGTTGGTTAATCACCTGAACGGTTAAGTGGATAGGCACACTGACCATCACCACACTGGCACCCGCAATAATCGATTCTGCCTGCGGCCAATCATTTTGATTCAACGTTTTTACTTGGTAACCTGACAGGGTCAGAAGACGATGGAATAACCTCCCCATCTTCCCATCGCCACCCACGATAACAATTGGGCCTGCATTCGGGTTGAGTGTCTTGAAACCTTTGTCATTTTCACGTGCGTAAGACTCACGCATGATCCGCCGTAAAATATCCTCAATCAGGTCAGGTGGGATCCCCATACGTTCTGCTTCGGCGCGCCGAGCCGCTAGCATGCTCGACTCACGCTCAGGGACATAAATTGGCAACCCATGTAAGCTTTTGACTTCGCCAACTTCCGCCACAAGTTGCAACCTTTTGGCTAATAAATCCAATAAGGATTTATCAACCGCATCAATTTGGTCCCGTAAATGGGATAACTCAACAGACATACTAATACCTTGATCAGCTCACTTTGCTCAATTTCTGCGTGCGTTGTTCAAGCACAGGCAATAGCGCCTGATGTAAGTTACGCAATACAGTCTCTGTTGTCTGCCAGTTAATGCAGGCATCTGTCACAGAAACGCCGTACTTCATCGCATCGCGTGGCTGTTCAGAGGTTTGGTTGCCTTCATTAATATGGCTTTCCAGCATAATACCTGTAATTGACTCATTACCATTAACAATTTGTTCGATAATTGAATCAACTACCAGTGGCTGACGGCGGTAATCTTTATTTGAGTTACCATGACTGCAATCCACCATTAGTGATGGTTCCAGCCCCGCTTTACGCATTTCAGCTTCACATGCCGCAATATCTTCTGCGCTATAGTTGGGTGTTTTACCACCGCGTAAAATCACATGACCATTGCTGTTGCCTTTGGTGTGTAATAAGCAAACTTGGCCCGATTGATTAATTCCCATGAAACGATGTGGCATTGCAGCCGCTTTCAATGCATTGATTGCTGTAGATAAACTACCATCAGTCCCATTTTTAAACCCTACAGGCATTGAAAGTCCTGATGCCATTTCACGGTGGGTTTGTGATTCAGTAGTTCTTGCACCAATCGCAGACCAGCTGAATAAATCCCCTAAATATTGTGGGTTATTTGGGTCTAATGCTTCAGTCGCCAGTGGCAGCCCCATATTGACTAAGTTAGTCAGTAAGTCGCGAGCAATATGAAGGCCTTTTTCCATTTGGAATGAACCATCCATAAATGGATCACTTATTAAGCCTTTCCAACCCACAGTCGTCCGTGGTTTTTCAAAATACACACGCATCACAATATATAAGCTATCACTTAACTCTTCGGCTAATTTTTGTAGGCGTTCACCATATTCAATCGCAGCATCCACATCATGGATTGAGCAAGGACCACATACCACGAGTAAGCGAGGATCACGTTGATGGATAATATCCGCAATAACTTGACGCGATGTCGCAATGGCATGCAGGTTGCTGTGACTCAGCGGATATTTCTCTTTCAGACTCTCAGGGGTGATTAATACCTGTTCGTCTTGAATATTCACATTGTTGAGTACATCTTTTTGCATGATCATTTTTTACCTACTTAATTAGCTTATATTTGCTTGGTTTATTGTTTACATATTGTGTTTGAGTGCATGGGTAATAACATACCATGCATCGTAAACAATTCAATCCATTTATGTAAAATATTTCCACCATCGTAAACAATAAATTACACCAATACAACATACTGACAATAAAGCAAATTAACATAAACCCAACATTTCAGAACTCAATATAGAGTTAAAACATAGCTTTTTCGTAAAAATTAATTTACACACTGAGAAATTAACTTCTCAACTATATTCTAAATAGTTCGAGTTGTAGCAAGGCGGCAAAGTGAGGACATCGCAGGGAGCATACATAAGTATGTGACTAATTCGAATAAGTGCAGCTAATACAGATGCGGCTTGAAGTGTGACTTACTAACTCTATTTATTCTAAATAGTTCGAGTTCTCGCTAGGCAGCAAGAGAATGAGTCGCTAGGAGCATACATGAGTATGTGACTAGTGCGAATGAACGTAGCCAACACCGCGAGAACTTGAAATATGACGAATATAAAAAAGGCCCGCTAATGCGGGCCTCTTCAACTTTCGGATGTAGCGAAAGCGTATTACTTGGCGTTCAGACGCTCTTTGATACGAGCTGCCTTACCAGAACGCTCACGCAGGTAGTACAGTTTAGCTCTGCGAACAGCACCACGGCGTTTAACAGCAATGCTATCTACGACTGGTGAGTGAGTTTGGAAGACACGCTCAACACCTTCGCCGTTAGAAATTTTACGAACAGTGAATGCAGAGTGCAGACCGCGGTTACGAATAGCGATAACCACGCCCTCGAATGCCTGCAGACGTTTTTTAGAGCCTTCTACGACCCATACCTTAACTTCCACGGTGTCACCCTGACGGAATGAAGGTACGTCCTGCTTCATTTGCTCTTGTTCAATTTGTTTAATAATGTTGCTCATAATAACTCTCTTACCCTAGGTAAACTGATATGTTTAGACAATTAATTGTCTGGATTCATTTGTTGCTCAGACTGATATTCACGCTGGAACTCAGTCAGCAACATCCTCTGCTCGTCAGTCAGAGCTAGGCTTTCCAGAAGCTCAGGTCTTCTAAGCCAGGTACGGCCAAGTGATTGTTTCATGCGCCAGCTATCTATTTTAGCGTGATTCCCCGAAAGTAATACATCTGGGACTTGCATGCCATCTAACACTTCAGGGCGGGTATAGTGAGGACAATCTAGCAAGCCATCAGCAAAAGAATCTTCTTGAGCTGAAGCTTGATGACCAAGCACCCCTGGTATAAACCGAGATACTGAGTCTATCAACACCATCGCAGGGAGTTCCCCACCACTGAGAACGTAATCGCCGATTGACCATTCTTCGTCAACTTCGGTTTGAATGATACGCTCATCAATGCCTTCATAGCGGCCACAAACAAGTATTAATTTCTCATTGGTTGCCAGCTCGCAAACACCGTCTTGACTTAGTTTGCGCCCTTGTGGTGAAAGATAAATAACCTTTGCACCCTCACCAGCCTCAGTTCTTGCTGCGTTGATTGCATCCTTAAGCGGTTGCACCATCATCAGCATGCCTGGACCACCTCCGTAGGGGCGGTCATCAACAGTTTTGTGCCGGTCGTGAGTAAAATCACGCGGATTCCAGCACTCAAATGTGAGTAGGCCATTTTTCACTGCCCGACCAGTTACCCCGTACTCGGTTATTGCGCGGAACATTTCGGGAAACAGGCTAATTACACCAATCCACATGATATCGTCCCACTTATCAAAACCGTTCAACCGGAGATTTAAAAACCAGGATCCCAATCCACTTCAATGAGTTTAGCATCGAGATCGACTTTCTTGATAACCTGCCCATCAAGAAACGGAACCAACCGCTCCTTGATGCCAAATGCATCTTTTAAATTCGCCTTAATGACCAGTACATCATTCGAACCAGTCTCCATCATGTCAGTGATGGTACCAAGGTCATAGCCTTGTAACGTCACTACATGGCAGCCCATCAGGTCTTTCCAGTAGTATTCGTTTTCTAACTCAGGTAGTTGGGTTGAATCAACCGCAATTTCAAAGTTAGTCAAAAGCGCAGCTGCATCACGGTCATCGACCCCATTCAGCTTGACGATGATATCCTTGTTATGATGTTTCCAATCTTCAATTTCAATGTGTTGCCATTGACCTGAACGTTGGATAAACCAAGGCTGATACTCAAAAATACTTTCAGCATGTTCGGTGGACGAAAAAACTTTGAGCCAACCACGAATACCGTATGCCGCACCTAATTTCCCCAATACAATTGGGTTTTCAGGTGGCTGTAGTTTAGTTTGCTTGCTCATTGTTACCACCGCGACAGATTAAGCTGCTTTCTTAGCTTGTTTGACCAGTTGTGCAACACGGTCAGAAATAGTTGCGCCTAAGCCAACCCAATGCTCAACACGGTCCAAGTCTAAACGCAGTTCTTCTGCTTGACCTGAAGCGATCGGGTTGAAGAAACCGATACGCTCAATGAAACGACCGTCACGCGCATTGCGGCTATCGGTTACAACGATTTGGTAGAACGGACGTTTTTTAGCGCCGCCACGAGATAAACGAATTGTTACCATAACATCCTCATTAGTTAACAAAACAACCAGACTCCATCGAGGGATAGAGTCCGGCTGTCATATAAAAAGCCCGAAAAGTTTACTTACTTTGACGCAAAAATCAATCAAAAGTGCGTTTTGTTTGAGGCTTTATTGTTTAACGCCCCGGAAAACCCGGAGGCATCATACCCTTCATGCCGCGCATCATCTTGGCTAAGCCACCTTTTTTCATTTTCTTCATCATGCGTTGCATATCATCAAATTGTTTTAAAAGGCGGTTAACTTCTTGCACGGTCGTTCCCGAACCTGCCGCAATACGGCGTTTACGAGAACCTTTAATAATTTCTGGTTTTTCGCGCTCTTTGCGCGTCATGGAGTTAATCATCGCTTCCATACGAACCGTGATTTTATCATCCATTTGGGATTTAACAGCATCTGGTAACTGGGACATTCCCGGCATTTTGCTCATCATGCTCGCCATGCCGCCCATATTACGCATTTGTTTTAATTGACTTAAAAAGTCATTTAAATCAAAACCATCACCCGTTTTTAGTTTTTTCGCTAATTTTTCTGCTTCATCACGGTCAACTTTGTGCTCAATCTCTTCAATCAGAGAAATCACATCCCCCATTCCAAGGATACGGGATGCAACACGTTCTGGATGGAACGGTTCTAAGGCATCCGTTTTTTCACCAACCCCTAAGAATTTAATTGGCTTACCTGTGATTGCACGAATCGACAACGCTGCACCACCACGCGCATCACCATCAACTTTGGTTAATACAACCCCTGTCAGTGGTAAGGCTTCGTTAAACGCTTTTGCGGTGTTCGCTGCATCCTGCCCCGTCATCGCATCGACGACGAACAAGGTTTCCACAGGTTTAATAATACGATGGACTTCTTGGATTTCTTCCATCATCGCTTCATCAACGTGTAAGCGACCTGCGGTATCCACTAATAATACATCATAGAATTGAAGTTGAGCGTGCTTTAACGCTTTTTGCACAATAGCTGCGGGCTTTTCTTGCACATCTGATGGGAAAAAATCAATACCAACAGATTCAGCTAAAGTTTCAAGCTGTTTGATCGCCGCTGGGCGGTAGACGTCAGCAGAGACCACTAAAACTTTTTTCTTTTGCTTTTCTTTTAAATGTTTACCTAGTTTCGCAACGCTGGTTGTTTTACCCGCACCTTGTAAACCCGCCATTAAGACAACCGCAGGCGGCTGAGCCGACAAGTTGAGTTGATGGTTTTCTTCCCCCATCGCTCGAGTCAGTTCATTTTGAACAATTTTGATGAACTCTTGGCCTGGAGTTAAGCTTTTATTTACATCTTGACCAACGGCACTTTCTTTGACTTTCTGGATAAATTCACGGACAACTGGTAACGCTACGTCGGCTTCCAGCAATGCCATGCGAACTTCACGTAATGTATCTTTAATATTGTCATCAGTGAGACGTCCACGTCCGCTGATATTGCGCAACGTGCGCGAGAGTCTGTCGCTTAAATTATCAAACATATGTCTTAGCTCAATTCTGTTGATGGGCCGATGTTTAGCCTGATCTGGTTGCTAGTACACCTAATTTCAAGTGTTTTAGTGTCAACAAGTTGAATTATAAGTAGCAAACCTTCAATCAAATGAAGGAAAAAGCACGATAAAAAATATTTCCCCGATTGTACCACACCCGCTATTTTTTCGCTGCCCTCTGTTTGAAACAGATTATACAAGCTATGATAGCGTTAGTTTCATTGTTATCTGTACAATCCTATAGGTACATGAAATGCTATCTATCGTGAATATACCGCTATTGGCGCGGCCAATAGTTGGAGCCTGCTCCCGTACACGTTATACTATAAAATAACTTTCCACTAAAAATGAATATCGACACTATACTATGCCAGTATTTGCAGTCATAGCAGTTTGTACATACATGATTAGCCTACTGCTGATCGTCCCAGGTCAAGTGCGCAAACAACCCCTTTATCGCCGTTTGGCGATGCTACTTGCGATTATTGCATTAGTAACGCACGCCATCACACTAAAATTACTCATTTTTAGTGAGGCCGAAGGGCAGAATCTCACCCTATTAAACCTTGGTTCAGCGGTGAGTTTACTGATGTGCTTAATTATGACGGTTGTCGCCTATTGGGGAAAAGCGTGGTATCTAACCCCGATAGTGTACAGTTTCGCTATCATTAATTTAATGCTTTCTACCATTATGCCTGGTGAGTTTATTACTCACCTAGAAGCCAGCGTGCCTCTATTTGTACATATTGGCTTAGCCTTATTAAGCTATGCCACGCTACTTATTGCTGCCTTGTATGCATTTCAAGTTGCGTTAATTGATCACCAACTCAAAAATAAAACCTTAAAATTTAGCCCTGATATGCCGCCAATGATGGTGGTAGAGCGTAAAATGTTTCACATCACCCAAGTGGGTGTCATTTTACTGACTCTGACTTTATGCACAGGGTTTATTTATATGGATAATATCTTTGATAAAGAAAATATCCATAAATCTGTGTTATCAGTGATTGCTTGGTTTGTCTACATTACTTTGCTTTGGGGCCATTTCCACGGCGGCTGGCGCGGAAAACGCGTTTTATTCTTCCATGTTGCTGGCTCAATCATTTTAACGATGGCTTTTTTTGGTAACCGTCTACTCCAACAGTTTATGGTACCTTGAGTTTTTCTAACCTTTCCATATTGCAATAAGGAACCTTGTTTTGGATGATGTGTCTACCAGTACGCTAATCATCATACTGATTGTTTTAATTTTTATGTCAGCCTACTTCTCTGCCTCGGAGACTGGGATGATGACATTAAATCGCTATCGCTTAAAACACTTGGCAAAACAAGGTAATCGTTCGGCAATTCGTGTCGAAAAACTGCTAAAACACCCCGACAAACTGCTCAGCCTTGTCCTGATTGGCAATAACTTAATTAATATCGTCGCCTCAGCCTTAGCCACCATCATTGGTATTCGCTTATATGGTAACGCGGGTGTCGCGATGGCAACGGGGATCTTAACGTTTGTGATCCTTATTTTTGCAGAAGTGATGCCAAAAACATTAGCCGCGCTCTATCCGGAAAGAATCGCCTTTCCCAGCAGCTACTTTCTCAAGCCTTTGCAAATCATTATGATGCCTGTGGTATGGACCTTTAATACTATTTCTGCACTACTTTTGCGTTGTTTAGGCATTCGCTCCTTAACGGCTCGCACAGATGCGGTAAACAAAGAAGAGCTGCGTACTATTGTCAATGAATCAAAGCATAAAATTAGCCGCCGCAATCAAGATATGCTGATTTCAATACTGGATTTAGACAAAGTGACGGTGGGTGACATCATGCTGCCAAGAAATGAAATTGTAGGCATTGACGTTAATGATGATTGGAAATCAATCATCAGACAACTTACACATTCCCCCCACGGTCGAATTGTGCTTTATCGCGATTCTCTCGATGATTCAATAGGGATTTTGCGTGTCCGAGAAGCTTATCGATTGATGATGGAAAAACGAGAGTTCAATAAACAAAACCTGATAAAAGCCGCAGATAACATTTATTTCATCCCAAATAGTACACCACTAAATGTTCAGCTCATTAATTTCCAACACAAAAAAGAAAAGTTAGGGATTATTGTGGATGAGTATGGCGAAATTCAAGGGCTTATCACGGTAGAGGATATATTAGAAGAAATTGTTGGTGATTTTACCACATCGATGTCACCGTCTTTAGCAGAAGAGGTTCTACCTCAAAGTGATGGTAGCATCCTGGTGGACGGTACTGCTAATATCCGTGACCTAAATAAGGCTTTTGATTGGAATTTGCCTGTAGACGGCCCTAGGACGGTTAACGGCATGGTATTAGAGGTCATTGGCGATATTCCACAGCTTGAAGAGCAAATCGTAGTGGGTCATTACATGATTGAAGTGTTAGCGATGAATGAAAACACCATCAAGCAAGTGAGGATCACACCGCTCACTTTTAGCTCGCAAGTCCCCGACTTATAAACTTTTCGCCAAAAATAAAGCGCCAACATGTTTAAGGCGCTTTTTTCATAAGAGCACACCTAGAGATTAAACGTGAAGCTGTTCCAGCTTATCTGCAGGTAATGCTAAATCGTCATTTTTATTGATACCAATATTTGATGACAACACATTACGTGCGATTTGCTGAGCTTCTTCCAGTGAATGCATTTTATAGGTACCACACTGATATACGTTTAACTCAGGGATTTTATTTTGGTCTTTGACGTTTAAAACATCTTCCATTGCGGCTTTCCATGCATCAGCAACACGCTGCTCAGCAGGTTGGCCAATCAAGCTCATATAAAAACCTGTACGGCAGCCCATCGGGGAGATATCGATAATTTCGACGCCGTTGCCGTTAAGGTGGTCACGCATAAAACCTGCAAACAAGTGTTCTAATGTGTGAGTCCCTTTTTCCGTCATAGCCTCTTCATTTGGCACGGTAAAACGCAAATCAAAAACAGTGATGGTGTCACCACTTGGCGTTTTCATCGTTTTTGCCACACGAACAGCGGGGGCTGCCATGCGAGTATGATCGACAGTAAAGCTATCTAATAATGGCATTTCGTGACCTCCTCAAAAATTAAAAAATTTATTTTGAAAATAAATGAAACTATTTTGAAAATGCGAAGTCTGAATTAGTGAAAGACGCGCAATTGTTATCATCCCTAATTCTCTAAGAGATTTTTATTTGGCCACCTTGAGTGGCCACTTTCTTTTAGCGTCCTGCATGAATACGTAGATAGTCTTCAAAGAGTTCAGTTTCGCTCCGCTCCATCGTCGCTTGTTTCTCAATAGATGCTAACCTTGCTTGTTCAAACTGTTCTTCTGTGATCACTTCATACGGCTCATTGATTAGCTGTTCAAAATATTTTTCAGCTAATTCTAACCCATAACCACCGATGCCTTTTTCTAACATCTCATCCATAACTAACGCAGAGTATGTCAGGGTTGGGTCTTCAAACATCGCAACAAACTGATGGCAAACATCTTGATATTTCGCATCACAGCAAGTGTCGAGCACTTCAGCGACACGAATTAAATCATTAAATAATTGCTGGCCAACTTCCACTAACGGTTTCACTTCGCTGCCACAACCAAAACCAATCACTTGACCAGGCTTGCGCCCTTCGAGGATCACACGGTTCCAGTTTTGACGACAACAATCAAGTTCTTGCGCATTCATTTCTGGCGCATCAGCGAGCACGCACCATATTAAGAATAGATCAACAAATCGCGCTTGGGTTTCATTCACCCCAATCGCACTAAATGGGTTGATGTCCAAAGAACGTACTTCAATGTACTCAATACCACCACGCAATAATGCATCAGAAGGGGACTCTGAGCCTTTAGGAACGCGTTTAGGTCTTATTGGGGCATAGAGCTCATTTTCAATTTGCAACACGTTAGAGTTAAGCTGAACGTATTTACCATCTTTTTTCACACCTAGCTTTTCAAACTCAGCGGAAGGCTTATGAATGGCTTTTTTCAGGTTTTCAACATATTCACCTAGCTTATTGAATGTGATATTCAAATCACTCTGTGATTTATTGGTATAACCCAAATCGCTCATGCGCAAAGACGTCGCATAAGGTAAATAGTAAGTTCCACATTCTGTTTTATCGAATGTGAGCGTGGTATCTCTGTCTTTTAAGAAAGAGCCACAAATGGCAGGAGATGCACCGAATAAATATGGGATCACCCAACCAAAGCGATAGTAGTTTCTGATCAAGCGTAAATAGCCATCAGAAATTTTTTCTTTACCACTTTCGCTGTCAGGATCATCAACACCCGCCCATGCCTGCCAAAATTCAGTTGGCAAAGAAAAGTTATAATGCACCCCTGCTATCGTCTGCATCAATGCGCCATAACGATTTTTAAGGCCTTCACGGTATAAGGTTTTAAAACGCCCGACGTTAGAAGTACCATATTGAGCAAGAGTGATTTTATCTTCACTTTCGATAAAGCACGGCATACTGAGTGGCCACATTCTTTCATCTTGAAGGTGACGTGCAGTATAACGGTGTAAATCCCTGAGAAAAGCCAAGTTATGGCTGATACTTTTATCTACGGGAGTAATAAATTCGAGTAAGGACTCCGCAAAATCTGTCGTGATCCATTTATGTGTTAAAGCTTGTCCCAGCCCTTCAGGGTGCAACGTTTCTGCAATTGAGCCTGTAGGCGTCACACGCAATGTTTCGCGCTCAATACCACGTTGAATACCATTTAGTGTTTCTGGGTGCGCCTCTAACCATGAGAGCGCTTTCGATACGTCCGGGATCAAATCGACCTCCCGCCTGTGATGTTAATTTATTTTATTAAGGCAATTACTTTAGCTTAAATCACATAAATTGTCGCTGTCTAGATGTGTGGTTTAGGAGGGATTAAAACAAAAGATGCATCGGAAATGTTATTTAATTGACTTTTCAGGCAAAAAAAAACTCCTCAAATTGAGGAGTCTTTCTTGTTATGGTGCATCCGGGAGGATTCGAACCTCCGACCGCTCGGTTCGTAGCCGAGTACTCTATCCAGCTGAGCTACGGATGCAAAATTCTGTCGATAAATATCGATTAATTCAATAACTGAGAATGTATACACTAAATGGATTATTGATACGCTAACTAATTAGCTAAGAGATGGTGCATCCGGGAGGATTCGAACCTCCGACCGCTCGGTTCGTAGCCGAGTACTCTATCCAGCTGAGCTACGGATGCATAGTTACTGCAAGACGTGCTTCTCTCTCAAACTTCTTATCAACATCTACTTCTGTAAATCAATTTCTTCGTTACTGCGCTATTTTGATTACTCACTAAGTAGAACCAAAATAGAACCCAACTAGGCTTCCCTGTAGGGTTAATATGGTGCATCCGGGAGGATTCGAACCTCCGACCGCTCGGTTCGTAGCCGAGTACTCTATCCAGCTGAGCTACGGATGCATAATCTAAAATGGCGGTGAGGGAGGGATTCGAACCCTCGATGCAGCTTTTGACCGCATACTCCCTTAGCAGGGGAGCGCCTTCAGCCTCTCGGCCACCTCACCATATTTTAGTTACACATGATTTGTTTTTTCAAACATCTCGTCTCTGTGTGGCGCACATATTACTTTCCTAGACTTAGAAGTCAAACAATTTTTCCAAACTTTTTGCATTCCGCAGTCTGTTTGCACATTTCACAAGCAAGATGCTTAGTTTAACACCGAAAAAGAACTTTTTCAGCCCTTAAATAACTTACTTTATGAATAAAAATGAGAGGGATAAAATTACTTTTGAACCAAAAAATTATTTGCTCGCCACCATGATACGGCGCAATTATAAACAAAGATGAAAAGGTGTTTGCTGACAATGCATCATCACGCTCAACGAAATAAGTGAGTGAAGCAAATGAAACGAAGTTTGAGAACGTAAAAATTATTAAAACGCAGTAAGACAAGCGCCCATTCTTGCTGTGTGATCAATCATTGGACGCTTATTCATTATTATTGATTATCTGGTTGAGTCTTTTCGGCCTGGATCCGTTGATAAATTTCTTCACGGTGAACAGAAACTTCTTTTGGGGCATTAACACCAATACGAACTTGGTTGCCTTTAACACCCAATACAGTAACTGTTACCTCATCGCCTATCATGAGTGTTTCACCAACTCGACGAGTCAGAATAAGCATTCTTTGCTCCTTGAAATATTAAAAGAGTCGGGTCTCTAGGTATCCCCCGCTATTGTCCATCACACACCGTGAAAACGTAAAGTAATGACATGCACCTAAAGCATTGATGCCATCAAGGCAATCATTCTAATTATTTACAAGCAAAATATAGCACTACAAGCAATACATTAACAATGCCGCAACAGATTTAAAGTTGCCTTATATTTCTACAAGGCAACTTTTGGTAAGTACTTACAGTCGTGATTCGACCCACTCTTCAACACTAGCCATTGCAGCAGGTAATGCACTTACGTCAGTACCGCCTGCCTGTGCCATGTCAGGCCGCCCACCACCTTTACCACCTACTTGTTGTGCAACATAAGAGATCAAGTCACCTGCTTTAATTTTAGCAGTCAAATCATTAGTCACACCAACGATCATACTGACTTTATCACCACTTGTTGTTGAAAGCACGATAATCGCTGATTTCAACTGATTTTTCAGATCATCAACCATGGTTCTCAATAGCTTAGGATCAGTATCGCTTAATTGGTTCACTAACAATTTGATGCCTTTCACATCTTTTGCTTTGCTACTTAGTGAAGCACTTTCTTGAGAAGCTTGTTGATCTTTTAGTTGCAAAATCTCTTTTTCTAGCTGACGAGATTTGTCTAACGCAGATTTCACTTTCTCAACGAGGCTATTAATATCACCTTTTAATAGGTGAGCGATTGCCGAAAGCTGCTCTGATTGATGGTGAACACTTTCAATCGCCATTACACCTGTTGTTGCTTCAATACGACGAACACCCGCTGCTGTTCCTGATTCACTCAGAATACGGAACAGGCCAATATCACCTGTACGTTTTGCGTGTGTACCACCGCACAATTCAATAGAAAAATCGCCCATGCTCAATACGCGAACACGTTCTTCGTATTTTTCACCGAATAATGCCATAGCCCCTTTCGCTTTCGCCCCCTCTAAATCCATCAACTCAGTTTCAATTTCTGAATTTTGGCGAATTTGAGCATTTACAATGTCTTCAACTTGGCGAAGTTGCGCTTGGGTCATAGCTTCAAAATGTGAGAAGTCAAAACGCAGGTACTTGTCATTAACAAGTGAACCTTTTTGAGATACGTGTTCGCCAAGAACTTGACGTAACGCAGCATGTAATAAGTGCGTTGCAGAGTGATTCAAACGAATCGCATTGCGTCTTGCGCTATCGACCACAGCGGTAATACGATGGTTAACAACTAATGAGCCTGATTCGACTTTACCGATATGCCCAATAGCTTGACCATATTTTTGTGTGTCTGTCACATTGAAGCGAGCATTGTCATTATTTAAGAAACCAATGTCCCCAACCTGACCACCTGATTCGGCATAAAATGCGGTTTTATCAAGAATAACTAAGCCTTCTTCACCGACATTTAAGCTATCAACAGGCTGACCATCTTTATATAATGCAGTGATGGTCGCTTGTTGCTCATCATATTGGTAACCTGAGAATTCGCTGTGCTTATCAACTTTGATTAATGAGTTATAGTCAGCGCCAAAACCACTCGATTCTCTTGCACGACGACGCTGGTCTTCCATCGCACGCTCAAAACCGTCTTCATCCACTTTGATATTGCGCTCGCGGCACACATCAGCGGTTAAGTCGATTGGGAAACCGTAAGTATCATAGAGGCGGAATGCAGCCTCACCATCAAGGGTATCCCCTTTTAAAGATGCCAGTTCTTCATCTAATAATTGCAAGCCACGCTCTAAAGTACGTGCAAATTGCTCTTCTTCTGTCTTCAGAACTTTTTCAACCATGGCTTGTTGACGTTGAAGTTCTTCAGCAGCCGAGCCCATCACTTTGATCAATGGAGCAACTAATTTGTAGAAAAACGTTTCTTTAGCACCAAGCATGTAACCATGACGAACCGCACGACGAATAATACGACGCAGAACATAGCCACGGCCTTCGTTTGATGGAATAACACCATCACTAACAAGGAAAGCACAAGAACGAATATGGTCAGCGATAACACGCAGTGATTTATTTTCCAGATCGGTAGCACCTGTCGCTTTCGCTGCTGCTGCAATTAATTCACGGAAAATATCAATGTCATAGTTTGAATTGACGTGTTGCAATACCGCAGAGATACGCTCTAAGCCCATTCCTGTATCGACAGAAGGTTTCGGCAGTGGTTCCATGGTGCCATCTGATTGACGGTTAAACTGCATGAAGACAAGGTTCCAGATTTCAATATATCGGTCACCGTCTTCTTCTGGACTGCCTGGAGGGCCACCCCAGATATGATCGCCATGATCATAGAAAATTTCAGTACAAGGGCCGCAAGGACCTGTATCACCCATCTGCCAGAAGTTATCTGAGGCATAAGGTGCGCCTTTGTTATCACCGATACGGATAATGCGCTCTACTGGAACACCAATTTCTTTATTCCAAATATCATAGGCTTCATCATCTGTTGCATAAACAGTGACCCACAATCTTTCTTTTGGCAGGTTAAACCATTCTTCACTTGTCAGTAATTCCCAAGCAAAGCGAATTGCATCGTGCTTAAAGTAGTCACCAAAGCTGAAGTTACCTAGCATTTCAAAGAATGTATGGTGACGAGCTGTATAACCTACGTTTTCTAAGTCGTTATGTTTACCACCTGCACGCACACAGCGCTGTGCAGTTGTCGCTCGGGAATATGCTCTTTTATCCAGGCCAAGAAATACATCTTTGAACTGGTTCATCCCTGCGTTTGTGAACAATAGTGTCGGGTCATTGTTAGGCACTAGCGAACTGCTGGTGACCACCTGATGACCTTTTGTATGAAAAAAGTCGAGAAACGCTTGGCGGATCTCAGCGGTGCTTTTACTCATATTTATCCCGATATCAAGCTGGAAACAGAATTATGAATTGTTGAGATGGAGTGTAACATCACCTCTAATCAACTCTCCGATTAAAAAGTGACTGATAAGATAAAGTCTCTTTGCATAGAAGTAAAATTATAGCTACATCCATTCGTGGCTTTCATTGTAAAGCGTCTAGATATTTTCTGAAAGTATGTTTATACCTCTGGTCAGCGTATTTTTCCACAGAAAAACTGTTGAATAAACTATTATTACGATTGGAAAAAATAAAAAAGGCGCTACTCAATAAGAGCGGCGCCTATAATCTAATGATTAATCAAGTCACTAGCTAATAATTAAAATTCTTCTGGTGTTTCTTCTTCATCAGAATCACTGATAAAGTCTGTTGCAGCACTGCTAAACTCACCAGTATGATTGAGCAACATTTCTCGCAGTTTTGTGTCAATTTCTTGCGCAACTTCAGGATGCTCTTTTAAATAAGTCGTTGAGTTAGCTTTACCTTGGCCAATTTTATCGCCGTTATAGCTATACCAAGCACCCGCTTTTTCAATTAGCTTGTGTTTAACACCCAGGTCAATTAATTCACCAAAGGTATTAATCCCTTCACCATAAAGAATTTGAAATTCCGCTTGTTTAAATGGCGCAGCAACTTTATTTTTCACCACTTTAACGCGAGTTTCACTACCGACAATTTCTTCACCATTTTTCACCGCGCCAATGCGACGGATATCTAAACGAACAGATGCGTAGAATTTCAGTGCATTACCACCCGTTGTTGTTTCTGGGTTGCCGAACATCACACCAATTTTCATACGAATTTGGTTGATGAAGATCAGAAGCGTATTTGAGGTTTTTAAGTTACCCGCTAATTTACGCATTGCTTGGCTCATCATACGTGCTGCAAGCCCCATGTGAGAATCACCAATCTCACCTTCTATTTCCGCTTTAGGGGTTAATGCAGCAACGGAGTCAACGATAATAACGTCAACAGCACCTGAGCGAGTCAGTGCATCACAGATTTCGAGCGCTTGTTCGCCGGTGTCTGGCTGAGAACACAGTAAGTTATCGATATCAACGCCGAGTTTCTTCGCGTAGATAGGGTCAAGTGCATGCTCGGCATCGATAAATGCACAGGTTTTACCACTGCGTTGTGCAGCAGCGATGACTTGTAAGGTTAGGGTGGTTTTACCCGAAGATTCTGGACCGTAGATTTCAACAATACGACCTAATGGCAGGCCACCAGCACCTAATGCAACGTCAAGAGATAAAGAACCCGTTGAAATGGTTTCAACATCCATTGAGCGGTCTTCACCAAGACGCATAATGGAACCTTTACCAAATTGCTTTTCAATTTGACCCAGTGCCGCAGCCAGTGCTTTTTGTTTGTTTTCATCAATAGCCATGTTTACTCCCTAAGTGCAATGGCCTTGCCACTGCGAATAAAACGATTGAATTCGATTTGTTGGAACTAATTATACTGTATAATCATACAGTATCAAGAAAATTTTTAATTTAACAGACTCAAAAGTGTTTCTAGCGCATAACCTGTTGATTGTAAACGCACTTGATTTCTATCACCTTGAAACACGCGATGCCTAGCGATAACCAACACTGTACCATCTACCTGTTTTTGGGCAAAACCAAACCATACAGTTCCAACGGGTTTGTCTATACTACCGCCACCAGGGCCTGCAATACCACTGACTGAAATCGCAACATCGGCTGTTGCTTCTTCCAGTGCTCCTGATGCCATTTCTTCTACCACTTGCTGGCTAACAGCACCAAATTGTTGCAAAGATGCGTCAGTCACACCAATCATTTGATGTTTAGCTTCGTTACTATAAGTGACAAAGCCACGCTGGAAGTAATCTGAACTTCCAGCAATATCGGTCAGCACCTTTGCAATCCACCCCCCTGTGCAAGACTCTGCGGTAGTGACTGTTTTACCTTGTGCTTTCAGTTTTTGCCCAATCTGAATACTTAATGTTTCGAGTCGCGTCTCATCTACCATTATGTAATCCGCCTTTTACATCATTTTTTACGAGCGCGATCCCAGATCCATAAGCCTGCAATCGCAATCGTAAATACGGCACCAAAACCAATACCTGCATTCACCACAGATAAGCCGCCCTTAATTGCCAATGAATATAAGCCTAACATAATCAGCATCGCGCTGTTTTCGCCTAAGTTCTGTACTGCAATGGCATTTCCTGCGCCAACGGTTTCCTTTCCTTTATCTTGTAGTAAAGCATTTAGGGGCACAACAAATAACCCACCAAATACCCCTAAAATAATCAAAATAAAGTAGGATGGAATAATATTAGTTTGCAAGGAAAGTAATACCACCATCACACCGATAATAACCCCTGCAGGAATACAGCGGTAAACTGTTTTCAAGGTAATAAATTTAGCCGCAAGCCCGGCTCCTGCAACAATCCCCACAGCAACCATCGCATTTAAGATAGTTGGCGTTGTGTTATCTTGTAAACCTAAAGCGACAGGTACCCAAGCAACTAACAAAAAACGTAATGTGACCCCTGCACCCCAGAACAGACTGGTTCCAACTAGCGAAAAACGGCTTTCCTGATTTGCCCATAAAATACGGCATGCTTGAAAAAAATCTGTGACCAGTAATTTGAGATCCCAGCCCTTTCCTGGCCTTGCAGCCACAAGATGTGGAATAAAGACGTTAGCAATAACCGCCAGGGCATATAAAATCGCACATGTCCCTAACGCTAATAAGAGATTGATATCGGAAAGCATTCCCCCAACAACAGAACCCACTAAGATTGCCGCAATTGTCGAAGCTTCCATCACACCATTGGCTTTAACAAGGTTATCTCCCCCTGTTAATTCGCCTAAGATACCGTATTTAGCGGGTGAATAAGATGCTGCACCAATCCCCACTAATCCATAACAAAGGAACGGATTTAATCCAAAGCAAATCCCTAGCGCCCCAATAAATTTAAAAATATTGGAGAACAACATCACACGCCCTTTAGAGAATCTATCGGCAATTTGCCCAACAAATGGAGCTAAAACGATGTAAGTAAATACAAACACCATTTGTAAAATAGGGTGACTCCATTCTGGATAAAATTCAGCTTTGAGTTGCGCTAATATCGCAAATAACAGTGCGTTATCCGCAAATGCAGAGAGAAACTGAGACGCTAAAACGGCCTTCATTCCTCGGCTCATCAACGGTAAATTCGAGGTACTTTCTTGCATATTAGGCATCCTTTAAGGCCATTTGTTTCAGTGTGACAAAATCCGTTTTTCCGCTACCTAGCACAGGTAACTCTTTCACAAAACGAATATCACGGGGAACCGCAAGCTCAGTTAATCCTCTACTTTTCGCCGCTGCTGATAACGCGCTTCTATCTAACTCTTTATCGGTAGTAAACAAAACTAATGCCTCACCTTTGCTGCTATCTGGTTTTGTCACTACGCCATGATTTGCATTTGGTGACAAAGCGGCAACCATCTGTTCAATACTTTCAAGGGAAACCATTTCCCCTGCCAGTTTTGCAAAACGTTTCACTCGGCCTTTGATAGTGCAGAAGTTTTTATTGTCCAACTCAACAATATCCCCTGTATCGTACCAGCCTTCTTCTACCTCGCCCTGTGCGTTTTCAGCCCTTGGTGTTTCAAGCACGCCTGGCGCTTCAACACGTAAGTACCCTTTCATGATATTAGGGCCTTTAAGTTGCAGTTTACCGCCATTTTCGATACCAGAGATGGGGATAATACGCGCTTCCATTTCAGGTAAAATTTGCCCTACCGTGCCTTCTTTTGCCGCCATTGGAACGTTGATAGAGACAATTGGTGCACATTCGGTCACGCCATAACCTTCAAGGATACGAATACCGAATTTTTCAAACCAAATTTTCTTCGTTTTATCTGAAAGCTTTTCAGCGCCTGCAACGACATAACGTAAACGAGCAAAATCATATTGGTGAGCAAAACGGGCATAATTCCCTAGGAATGTTGATGTACCGAACAAAACTGTACAGTTTTTGTCATACACAAGTTCAGGAATAATGCGGTAATGTAATGGGCTTGGGTACAGGAAAACGCGACTCCCCGAAAATAGAGGAATAAATAAACCAACGGTTAAACCAAATGCGTGGAACAATGGCAAGGATGACATAAAACGATCCCGCGGCGTAAAGTCAGCGATGGTTTTAATTTGCTCAACGTTTGCCATCAAACTAGCATGGCTATGCACCACACCTTTTGGTGTCCCCTCAGAACCAGAGGTAAATAACACAATGGCTTCATCCGATGCTTTTCGCGGAATAATGGCTTTACGCGGATTGAATAAGTGCTTAACAATCCATAGCTTATCCTGCCAAGTCACCGTGTCTTTTAAATCTTCAAGGTAAATCCAATTTGCTTCAGGAACTTGCTCTGGAATATGGGTGAGATTCCCTTTTTCGAGAAATTGTCGCGAAGTGAACACCACTTTAGCTGCTGAAGCTTTAAGTGCATTACTAATCCCATGACTACCCGCAGTGTAATTTAACATCGCAGGGACACGGCCTCTCATCAATGCCCCAAAAATTGCGGCTGCCGTCACTGTTGCATTCGGTAGCAAAAGACCAACACGCTCATTTTCATGGGTATAACGCTCAATAATACGCCCTACCCCTAGTGTTTTCTTCAGCAATGTTTGGTACGAGTCTTCTTTAAATGCAATATCTTCAATACAAGGTGTGCGGCGACCAAAACGTTGAACACTGCCGATAAACTCTTCAACCAGCGTCACTTGTGGCAAACAAGCCATACGTGCAGACTTCATGATTTGATACAGATGTTCGCCCGCGAGTGCACGGCGCTCAACCGATTTTGGCGCTTCTGGCATCGGAATAGTTTGCGCAGGCAAAATATGCAAGGTAATTTTTGGGAACCATTTTAACGGAATAATTCCTTTTAAGCGCCCAAAGTGGCTACGCTCTGCTCCTTCAATACGAATAGGGACAACTTTTGCTGCAGATTTAGCGGCAACAAACGCCGCACCCTCATAAATTTTCATTAAAGAGCCATGCACCGAAATTCGCCCTTCAGGGAAGATAACGATCGGGCGCCCTTTTTCTACCTCTTTAACGAGGTGGCGAATACCCAATGGATTGGCAGGGTCAAGAGGGACAATATCAGCATAAGGCTTAAGGCGCTTCACCATTTTAGGTGTTGCAAAGGTTGAGTAAACGGCAAATACAGGTTTTACAGGGAGAAAAAGCGCGATCAAAACACCATCTAAAAAAGAGACGTGGTTGGGTGTAATCAAGCATTTATCTTGATCAAACTCTTTCGCATCACCAATAACTTCAACACGAAATAAAAAGGTAAGGATGGCTTTGATTATTTTCACCAACATAATGAATCCCTATATTATGATTATATTTTTGTATGCTACCAAAATATTGTTATGCCGTAATAACACTTATCTTACTGAGCAATATGCTCTCCACTAGGGGCATAATCCGAAAACACCCAATATGGAAAGCCGCTGTCTATAATGAGTTTAAGATAAATCATTGAGTTGCGCGATAATTTCGTCAATAGGTTGGGTCGCATCAATAATATAATGAGCAGTCGCGCGGTAAATGGGCTCTCGTTGCTGCATAACCTCTTCAATTTCTTCTACTAAAGATTTACCTGTTAGGCTTGGCCGTTGATCTGCTTGGGGCTCTGCGGCAAGGCGTTTAGCCAAAATTTCAGGCTTGGCATTTAGATAGATCACCGTCCCATTGTCTCGCATCACTTTTTGGTTTTCGTCAGAAAGGATTATCCCTCCCCCTGTAGAAATAATCGCATCATCTTGTGCAATTGATTTTAAGATTTCACTTTCTAGCTGTCGAAAATAATCCCAACCATGTTGCTCAACAATTTCTGCAATACTTTTACCTGCTTTTTCAAGTATTAACTTGTCTGTATCAACAAATTGGTAGCCTTTAGATTCGGCAAATAATTTCCCAATTGTTGTTTTCCCTGAACCTCTTGGACCGATAATGTAAAACATTAATTTCCATCCCATCATCATGAATACTAATAAAATTTAGCCATTCATTTGCTTATAAATGTTGCCAAACATGGCAAACCATAAAAAAGAAAGCCACACTTCACTTGTGTGGCTTTCTCATTTTCTATATTAACTTCTATGGGCGATTTAAAAAGTCGCCATAACCAATCCATTTGTAGGTTGTTAATGCATCCAACCCCATAGGGCCCCGTGAATGTAATTTTTGCGTACTTACTGCAACTTCAGCGCCTAAACCAAACTGCCCACCGTCCGTAAAGCGTGTGCTCGCATTCACGTAAACTGCCGCTGAATCAACACACTGTACAAAATAATCTGCTTGGCTGATCGATTCTGTCAAAATAGCATCTGAGTGTGCGGTACCATAATGGCGAATGTGGTCGATAGCCGCATCCACATCGGTAACAATGTCCACATTTAAGTCCAGCGACAGCCACTCATCAACTAAGTTTTCAGGTTTAACATCAACCACTTTTGCTGGGCCTTGTTGTAAGAATGGCATCGCCTGTACGCTAGCATGTAAAGTGACTTGTTGTTCTGCCATTTTCTCACTGAGTAATGGCAAGAATTCAGCGGCAATATTTTTGTGAACGAGTAATGTTTCAAGTGAATTACAGGCACTTGGGCGCTGTACTTTTGCATTAATGATGACATTAATGGCTTTATCAAAATTGACAGACTCATCAACAAAAGTATGGCACACACCAATTCCGCCTGTGATCACAGGGATCGTTGATTGCTCGCGGCATAACTTATGTAACCCTGCACCACCGCGAGGAATTAGCATGTCGACGTAACGATCCAATTTCAGTAATTGTGCCACGAGTTCTCGATCTGGGTTGTTAATCGCTTGCACCGCTTCTGCTGGCAACCCACTATTTTTTAGGGCTTTTTGGATCACGCTGACAACTGCCAGATTTGTATTATGGGTTTCTTTCCCACCACGCATAATCGCCGCATTGCCTGTTTTTAGGCACAAAGAAGCCACATCGACAGTGACATTAGGACGCGCTTCGTAAATAACGCCAACCACACCCAATGGAACACGACGACGCTGCAAATTTAAACCACTATCTAGCTTGCTACCATCAATCACTTGCCCTACTGGGTCTGCAAGTTGGCATACTTTTCGGACATCATCAGCGATATTTTTTAAACGCTCAGGCGTTAATAACAAGCGGTCTTGCAGCGCTTCGCTCATGCCACTCGCTCTTGCTTGTTCCATGTCTTTTTCGTTTGCAGCTAAAATTATTGCACTTTCTTGCTCTAATAAATCCGCAATTTGCAGTAATGCTGCATTTTTTTGTTTGGTGCTTAGCTGAGCTAATTGCCATGATGCAGCCCTTGCTGCTTTACCCATTGTTTCTAACATAATTAACTCACTATCATATCATCGCGATGAACAGCCACAGAGCCGTGTTCATAGCCAAGTATCTTGTTTATATCTTGAGAATGTTGACCTGCAATCATTCTAAGTGCATCACTGTTATAATGAGTGACACCATGAGCAAGGTCTTTCCCTGCCATATTGCGGATGCGGATCACAGCGCCACGAGAGAAATCCCCCTCGATTTTCTTAATACCTTTTGGCAATAATGAGCTGCCTTTTTCCATAATCGCCAGTTGAGCACCATCATCGATGTACACATCACCTGCCGCTGGTGCACCAAAAATCCAGCGTTTACGGTTTTCCATAGGGTTTTTCTGCCCGTAAAAACGGGTTCCCACTGGAATATTTTCAATGACTGCATTAATGACATCAGGCTTATTGCCCGCCGCAATAACCACATCAATACCCGCACGGCCTGCAACATCCGCAGCTTGCAACTTAGTGGCCATTCCACCCGTTCCTAAGCCACTTACGCTACCACCCGCCATTTCCCTGAGTTCATCATTAATACCATACACTTCAGGGATCAATTTTGCATCTGGGTTACTACGAGGATCCGCGTCATACAGCCCCTCAATATCTGTCAATAATAACAATTTATCTGCATCACCAAGAATTGCAGCGAGTGCCGATAAGTTATCATTATCCCCCACTTTTATTTCCGCAGTTGCAACCGCATCATTTTCATTGATGACAGGAATGATGCCATTATCAAGCAACGCTTGTAAGGTGTCCCTCGCATTTAAAAAACGTTCTCTGTCTTCTAAATCCGCACGAGTTAGCAACATTTGCCCGATATGGATGCCATAAATAGAAAATAACCTTTCCCATAATTGGATAAGACGACTTTGACCAACCGCCGCGAGCAGCTGTTTAGATGCAATGGTCGCTGGCAGTTCGGGGTAATTTAAGTGCTCACGACCTGCGGCAATTGCCCCAGATGTCACGATAATAATACGGTGCCCTTTTTCATATTGCTGCGCGCATTGTCTGACCAACTCAACAATATGAGCTTGATTTAAACGACGCGAGCCCCCTGTAAGTACACTGGTGCCTAACTTAACGACCAGCGTCTGGCTATTTTTCATCATTTTTCTGCCATTAGGATTAATAAAACAAAAGTAGGTATCATTTTTATCAGGAGAAGCGCGTTATGCCAACAGGCATAACGCAAAATTCAACAAAAGTTGGTTTAAAACAAATTTATGCGCTTAATTCCAATTTTAATTCTGACATTAGCGGTGAAGGAAAGAGGCTTAATTCAAGGTCAGATAATTGCTTAGTGAGGTTTTGGTGAAAAGAGACTAAATTCTTTTCGACAGCTTCCGTGGTTGCATTGTCTTTTAATGCTTTAACCTGCCAACTGCCATGCCCATTGTACAGCCCTAAATGATAAGTAAATTCAAAACCCGCATCAGTTGCAATTAACTTTAACCACCACCCCCAAAATTCACGTTTTTCAGGTGCTATGTTGGCATTCACACACACAACCAAGCTATCAAATATGTAACAACCATTTAAGCATTGTTTTTCTCTTAAATACGGACCTATCGCTGCAAATTTCTTTAAATATTTTCCATTTGTGTAATCAGTCGGTAAAGCCATGTTAAGGATCTCCTTCTTGGGAAGATCCCTTTTTAACAAATGGGAAAAAATAAGCAAGTTATTAAATTATTTTAAAGTATTTTTGTTTTCAACCAATACGTTGTTTCACTTAGCGCCTTCTCAAAGTTGGCGAATACGGGATGACTTGGCAACATAATAGCGTCCGCATCCATAGAAGAGCGTTTAATTAGATCCGCTTCCGCTTTCGGGCTATAAATATCATCCTTTAAACTGACCGCCAACATAGGAACTTTGCTTCTCCTACCCAAAAGCCCCTGATTTTTAAGAGAATAACAACTAAGCTCATGACGCAACGCAGACCCATCGACTTGGTAAATCCCCAGACGACTGGCGAACACATCCAAAACCATCCTAGGAATATCTCGTTGATATTTCTCTTCGTGCAATAAACTGTGCACAATTGGACCTATCACAGCGACCGCTTTAATTTTCTCTGGACACATATAAGCTAACCTTAATGCTATGTTCGCACCAAAGCGCATTCCTACGATGCCAAAGCGCGTATGGTCAATCCATGCTATATCATCGATTTGGCGAACAATTTGCTCATGTAATGTGCTAGTTTCTTGGGTTAACTTGTATTTGACCGAATAACCAATAGATGGCATATCCAGTGTTAACATCGCTATCCCTAATGGTTCAAGATAATCACGAAAATAGCGACAGAAATCAATTTGTAAGCTATCTAACGTCCCGCAAATCATCACCGTTGGATAAGGGCCTTGCCCATGAGATGGGATATGCAAAAAACCGCAAACTTCTTTACCACCATCCACTTTAAAAGGAATTTTCTTTAAACGATATTCGGAGAACTTTGCGGCGCTATCATAGGCTTTGTTAGCCAGTAGAATCGCTTGATCCGCCAGCTCATCACCTTTGATAAACGGATAGGCTGCAATACTATATAAATTTGCTGAACGCAGCCATGCATTACCTGCATCAATACCTTGTTCGAACTCTAAGGCTTTTTGTTGCCAATGCATCGCTTGTTGAGACCATTCAAAACACCAATTACCTGAACGATTACCGATGACGGTATCTAGTTGACGCTCATTACTACGCTGTGCATTAGAAATCGCAATACGGCTAAGTACTTCTTCAATTTCTAATGCATCAATTCCGCGCCAAATCCACATCAAGCGATTAATCATGCGATACCAGCCCGCATGGTGAGAACCACTCAGCACACTGTGCTCTTTGATTTGAGGCAGCGTTTGGGCGGAATAAGAAACCAGGGTCGATGTTTCAATCTGTCTGATTTTAGGCTTAAAGAGTTTTTCGGATAAATTTTGCTGAGTCATCCCAATTACCTGTATACCGTCGCTGAATGGAACCCAAAAATAAGGGGAATGCATATAATGCACTCCCCAAATTATATCGTGTTTATATCAAAAACTTTAGGTATTAATGTGTTCTCGTCATCAATAAAATCCATAAGACTTTATTATTACAATATTTTTACCTAACGCTAAGTGACAAACAGATTTATTTATCTTGCTCACACAAAGGTTTCACAAAGACAACGCCCATATCCCAAGGCTGTTCAATCCATGTATCTTGTGGAATATCAACCACATAGTCATCAACTAATGGACGCCCCGCAGGTTTTGCAAAAATGGTCACGAAGTGAGCTTTTGGATACATATCACGGATTGCTTGGGCTGTGCCGCCTGTATCGACTAAATCATCAATAACGATAAAGCCTTCACCGTCGCCTTCGGCGCGCTTGATAACTTTTAATTCACGTTGGTTATCATGATCATAGCTAGAGATACAAACGGTATCAACGTGACGAATACCCAGTTCACGTGCAAGAAGTGCACCTGGAACAAGTCCACCACGGCTAACCGCGATAATACCGGTCCATTGTTCTACTGGTAATAAACGTTGTGCGAGTTTACGGGCATGTATTTGCAACATATCCCACGTTACGACATATTTTTCGCTCATAAAATTCGGGTCCCGACTGCTGAGTAAATCTGAAATGTGTCTTGCGGAAAAAAGGTTGCGCGAGATTATAGTGATTCGGCGCGCTAAAAACCAGTAAAAAGCATCATTCGCCATTAATTATTATCATTTACACTGTCCATTATTCAAAAGAAAGTGTTATCCTGATTTTATAAAAGAGGCGGCCTTTAATTCGAAACTTCAGGCTGTTAGGTCATAATTACAGCAATGTTCCTTTTAAAAATTGAAGCTGAAACTCGCGTTGACTGTCAATCGGCTGCTGTCTAGATGATTCAGGGAATTTGCCCTAAAGCAACCTAGAGCATACACGAGTATGTGACGCAGGTTTGTGAGTGTAGCCAACAACGCTATAGCTTGAAATATAACGGATATTTTCCCTAAATAGTTCAAGTTATAGCTAGGCGGCAAATGAACAAATCCGAGGAGCATACACGAGTATGTGACGCAGGTTTGTGAATGTAGCCAACAACGCTATAGCTTGAAATATAACGGATATTTTCCCTAAATAGTTCAAGTTATAGCTAGGCGGCAAATGAACAAATCCGAGGAGCATACATGAGTATGTGACGCAGGTTTGTGAATGTAGCCAACAACGCTATAGCTTGAAATATAACGGGAAAATCATAGGAGATAAACGTGTCTGAATTATCCAAACTATCCCCCCAACCACTGTGGGACATCTTCGCTACCATCTGCTCCATTCCACATCCTTCGTACCACGAAGAAGCCTTAGCAGCACATATCGTTGATTGGTCAAAACAAAAAGGCTTCCACGTTGAGCGTGATGACGTAGGGAATATTCTGATCCGTAAACCTGCTACTGCGGGCTACGAGAACCGCAAAGCTGTCGTTCTGCAAGCGCACTTAGACATGGTGCCGCAAAAAAATAACGATACTGTACATGACTTTAAAGTTGACCCAATCCGCCCGTATGTAAACGGTGAGTGGGTAACCGCTGAAGGGACAACATTAGGCGCAGATAACGGCATTGGTTTAGCTTCTGCACTGGCAGTTTTAGCTGATGACAGCGTTGAACACGGCCCAATGGAAGTACTGTTAACCATGACCGAAGAAGCGGGAATGGAAGGTGCATTTGGCCTAAAAGCCGGTTGGTTACAAGCTGATATTTTAATCAATACAGACTCCGAAGAAGAAGGCGAAATCTACATGGGTTGCGCTGGTGGTGTTGACTTCACAACCACTTTTGACCTAACTCGCGAAGCATTACCACAGGGTTACCAAACCTTTACCTTGACCTTAAAAGGTTTAAAAGGTGGTCACTCGGGTGGTGATGTTCATTTAGGTTTAGGCAATGCAAACAAACTGTTAGCACGTTTCCTTGCTGGCCACGCAGAAGATCTCAGCCTAAAACTATTAGAGTTTAAAGGCGGTACAGTGCGTAATGCTATCCCACGTGAAGCGCACGCCATTATTTCTGTTCCAGCAGATAAAGTTGCTGAACTGACTGCATTAAGAACACGTTACGAAAGCATTCTGAAAAATGAGTTAGCGGTTGTTGAACCTAACTTAGTGCTGTTGTTAGATGAAACACAAAGCGACTTAAAAGCGCTGTCTGATGACTGCCAACAACGCTTTGTGTTTTTCTTAAATGCTGCGCCAAATGGCGTTATCCGTATGAGTGATGTCGCAAAAGGTGTTGTTGAAACCTCACTGAATGAAGGTGTGGTACGCATGACGGAAGACAAAGCAGAGATTATATTCCTCGTCCGTTCACTGATTGATAGCGGTAAAAACTACGTCGTTAACATGCTAACTTCTATCAGTAAATTAGCGAAAGCACAATACCGCGCAGAAGGTAGCTACCCAGGTTGGCAGCCAGATGCTGACTCTGCAGTGATGCATTTAGTGAGCGAAACCTATAACAAATTATTTGGTAAAATCCCAAATGTAATGGTGATCCATGCAGGTCTTGAGTGTGGTTTATTCAAAAAACCTTACCCAGACATGGACATGGTATCCATTGGGCCTACCATTCGTGGTGCTCACTCACCAGACGAACGCGTTCATATCGCCAGTGTTGGCGAGTATTGGAAACTGTTAACTGCGGTGTTAAAAGCCATCCCAGTTAAAGGCTAATTTGCAGAGATTGAATAGAATGCTCATCCTTGTGGTGGGCATTTTTTAAAGTTCAAGCAATAGCTGCCGTTCTAATTGTGGGCTTTGCAGCATCACATGTACCCCCACCAACCTAACCCCCCTTTTTAACCGACGATTTTCCCAAACTTGTTGTGCTAATTGGACAAGGTCTTGTTTGTTAAGAATAGGATAAACATGTTCTTGCGTTGTTTGCTGAAAGTCATCAAATTTAAATTTCACCCCTTGGCGAGCAATACGCAAATCGGGTTTTACTTTTGCTAAACGTAGCTGCAACTCATCATAAAGTTTATCTAACAGAGAAAGGCAATCACTCCACTGATGAATATCTTTTGCTAACGTGCGTTCAACACCGACAGATTTTCTCAGTCTATCTGGATTTACAGGGCGCTCATCAATAGCATGACAACGTTCCCAAAGCACCTGTCCAAATTTCCCCATACTCTTGATTAATGTAACTACATCATATTGTTGCACATCAGCACAGGTATTCAGCCCCATATCCGCCAATTTTTGAGCGGTCACTTTCCCCACCCCTGGGATCTTCTTTAACGGTAACGTAAGAACGAATTGATCCATATTTTGTGGCGTGATCACAAACTGACCATTCGGTTTATTCATATCTGAGGCGATTTTCGCTAAAAACTTAATAGGCGCAATTCCTGCAGAAGCGGTGAGCTGTAACTCATCAGAAATTTGCTGACGAATAGCCTCTGCAATCAATGTGGCAGAGCCATGTAGCTGAGTACAATCCGTCACATCCAAATAAGCTTCATCAAGGGAAAGAGGTTCGATTAAATCAGTATAGCGCGCAAAAATCTTACGAATATGAATAGAGGTTTCTTTATACAGCGCCATACGCCCTGGAACGACTTTTAAATGTGGGCAAAGCCTTAATGCAATTGCGGTCGACATCGCGCTGTGTACGCCGTAACGGCGCGCTTCATAGTTGGCTGTGCTGATAACCCCCCGACGATCCGCACTTCCCCCAACGGCAATAGGCACATTGCGTAGGCTTGGATCATCGCGCATTTCTATCGCCGCATAAAAGCAGTCCATATCAATATGAATAATTTTACGCATGGGTACACTCACAAAAAACCAATCAACTGATTAAATATACAGTACTTTTATTCACCATGCAATTAAGAGGAAACTTAATAGCAATATCATTTTAATGCCCTCTAACCCGCTGTTAACAAAAACGAATTCATTTTATTGTCATATAAAGATGTCACACTCAACGAGCAAAAAATAAATAAAGTTAGTCTTAAAAAGAGCCCTAATAGATTACAGCTTGATAAAAAAGTAATACAACGGACTGGCTTATTTTCCTCATAACTCGTAAAAATTATTTTATGGATACTACATATGGCAATAATATCAGCATTAAAATTTAACCCGTTCGCCTTCATTGGCTTGCTACTTTTAATCACTCAAAACGCATTTGCTCTCACCACTCTCATGGCCTCACCGCAAATTGTTGCCCATCGCGCAGGTACAGCAGACGCCCCCGAAAATACACTTTATGCCATTGAGTTAGCGAAAAAAAATAAAGTCAATGCGATTTGGCTAACCGTGCAACTTAGCCAAGATAATCAACTTGTTTTATATCGTCCAAGTGACCTTGATTCTCTAACAGATAAAAAAGGCTTTATTTCTGCCTATTCCGCGGAACAACTTAGCCATATCAATGCCGCATACCAATTCAATCAAAAAAATAACCAACAATTACCTGCTGCAACCACTACGATTAGCACACTCGAGACGGTTTTAAAAAAGTATCCAGATATTCCTTTTTATATTGACTTAAAATCCCCAGACGCTAACCCAAATATTCAAGCCAAAGCGGTTTTAGCATTGCTGGAAAAAACAAAAGCATTTAATCAAGTGCGTTTTTACTCTACGAATACTGAATTCTTAACCGCACTTAAACAGTTATCACCGAAAATTTATATATTTGAAAGCCGCGATGAAACTCGGACTATTTTGGCAAATAGCGTTATGAACCATCAATGCTCAATTTCAGACGCAAAATCAAGCAATAGCACGAATAAACCAGCTACTCGTTGGTATGGTTTTGAATTACATCGTAAAGTTGAAGTTGTTGAAAAATATACCTTAGGTGAAGCTCGTTCCCCAGCAACACTCTCATGGGATAAAGCGGCAATAGACTGTCTTAAACGCGACGGTGATGCCTACATCATAGTCTTTGGTGTCAATAACCAAAGCGATTACCAGTTAGCGAAAGAGATTGGTGCTGATGCGGTAATGGTGGATTCACCAAAAGCTTTTAATTGATAGTTTTAATTAAAAACAAGCGATTTAACATTACGTATTATTAATTAAGCTAAGCCGCTTGTTTTTGGATATTATCTAGCTATTTTATTAATGAATAACGTTCAATATTAATTCCTTCCCCCTAGAATTATGTGATATTCAATAAAAATGCAAATGAAAGGGGGTAATATGTCTAAATCATCTGGTACTATATCGATTGAAAATAAATGGAATGAGGATTTAAAAAAAATTGAGATTATCTATCATGATGAAAAAAACACACTAAATCAGGCTTTTGTTACATATAATATACCAAAGCAAAAAACTAGGAATGATGTCTTCACTATCAATTATGACACTAGTGGAAAAAGTTTTTGGAAGACGACAATCATTACCCAAAGCGGGCAAACATGGAGTAGTGGCAGTTTTTTAGAATGTAACGCAAAGAAAGCCGAACTTGCTAAAATCCTCATTAGTTTTGATGTAAATAGTAAAGAGACAAAAATTAACTATCCAAAATATAACTCATGCTTTAAAAAAATGACTAAAATTTAGTATTTAACTTATCTATATAATTAAAATCCCTCTATTTCAAACTACCCAAATTACGTTACAACACTATCTATTTTTAAATACGCATGCTAATTAAGCTTAGTTAATTTAATTATTGAATAATAATAATTATTATTGAAAATAGAATAGTTTGAAAATCCAGAGAGATTTTATAATAAAACCTTGGTTTCAAATAATACCAAGGTTTTATTAATAAGTTATCAATTATATTATTCTATTCTTATCTAGAATTTTTTGGCGAGCTTCATCGCGCGCCATACGTTTTTTACGCGCATCACAAGGTTCAGGGCAATCACACACTTTTTCGACGCCAATGCTACTTAAACCACCGCAGCTACCTTGGATACTCTTACGCTTAATAATGTAGCCCAATGACATGCCCAAAAAGGCTAATAAAAACAGTGCAAAAGTTGCAATAAAAATATTTAGCATACCTTTAGCCTCCCAAAACTACTGTTTCTTCGTTAAAAATGGTTCGAATGCCTTAGTATAGCGCTCTTCAAATCCTTTATCTGTCTTAACTATCATAAAAACAGGCACATTCATTTTTTCAGCAAGCGCAAAACCCGTTTCTGGCCCTAATACATTTAACCCCGTAGATAGGCCATCAGCACTCATGCAATTTTCAGCAATTACGGTGATAGAGACCAAGTTATGGGTAATTGGACGTCCTGTTTTTGGATCAATAGTATGAGAAAAACGCACACCATCTTGCTCAAAATAGTTACGGTAATCCCCTGATGTTGCAATTGAACGGTCACCTGGTTCAATAATTTCTTGTGCTGTTTGGCTCAAACCATCCGTTGATGGTTTTTCAATGGCAATACGCCATGGCGCGTCTTTGCCATTTTTACCTTTCGTGCGCACTTCGCCACCGATATCGACCATATAGTTATTGATACCCTGTGACTCTAAATATTCAGCAACAACATCAACACCATATCCCTTAGCAATAGAAGACAAGTCAACATATAGCTCTGGAATGGTTTTAATCAGGTTGTTATCTTGTACTGAAAGTTTTTCAATCCCAACCCATGCACGGCGTTTGGCGAGTTCTTCATCAGAAGGTGCTTTCGTCACACGACCTTCTGGCCCAAAGCCCCATAAATTCACTAATGGCCCAACAGTCACATCCAAAGAACCATCCGTCAGTTTATTAATTTCAATAGCCTTACTTACCACTTTTGCTGTCGCCGCTGATACAGGAAAAGGGGTATTCACTTCTTTGAATTGGTTAAAACGACTTAATTCGGAATCTGGACGATAGGTTGACATCTGGTCGTTAACTTCCTCCAAACGCTTATCAACTTCAGCTTGAATCGCTTCAGGTTTTTGTTCTGAAGAATCCGTGACATATTTTACAGTATAATATGTCCCCATTGTTTGCCCTTGCATATTTTGTTGCTCTGGGCCACCACAAGCAGTCAAGAACAGTGCAGCAACAAACAACAAGACTGAGGTATAAATTTTTTTGTTCAGCATAATTTTCTCCGCGTCAATCGTGAGCGCGTATTGTTAGATTCGCTCAGACTATTAACACACTTTACATCGTCACCCATGCAGAGAATGTTCAAGTCGAAATAACTCTCAACCTATTAATAACCAATAAAATAATTAGCAACTAACGGCATTAATATAAATAATAAAGAGGGAAGTATTTTCCCTCTTTATTTGATTACTGTCCGTACTTTACTTGGTAAGTACGATAAAGCCAATAAAATTAGTTAACCACCGAAATCATCCAGTAAGATATTTTCATCTTCAACGCCCAAATCTTTCAGCATTTTGATCACTGCAGCATTCATCATTGGTGGTCCACACATATAGAACTCACAATCTTCCGGTGCAGGATGGTCTTTCAAATAATTCTCATACAGAACATTATGAATAAAGCCTGTATAGCCATTCCAGTTATCTTCTGGTAATGGATCTGAAAGTGCTACATTCCACGTAAAGTTTTCATGTTCGGCCGCCAGCTCATCAAAGTCTTCTGTATAGAACATTTCACGAACAGAACGCGCACCATACCAGAAACTGATTTTACGTTTTGAATCCAAACGGCGTAATTGGTCGAAAATATGGGAGCGCATTGGTGCCATACCGGCACCACCACCAATAAAGACCATTTCAGCGTCCGTTTCTTTCGCAAAAAACTCACCGAATGGACCTGAAATTGTTACTTTATCACCTGCTTTCAATGACCAAATATAAGATGACATGATCCCAGGTGGAACGTCAGGATTACGTGGTGGAGGTGTTGCAATACGTACGTTCAGCATAATAATACCGTGCTCTTCAGGGTAGTTAGCCATTGAATATGCACGCACCGTTGGCTCTTTAACCTCAGAGACATAACGGAACAAATTAAATTTATCCCAATCTTCTCGATATTCCTCTGGAACATCAAAATCTTCATATTTTACAATATGCTCCGGGCATTCAATTTGAATATAACCACCCGCACGGAAAGGGACGACTTCACCTTCTGGAATTTTCAGTTTTAATTCTTTAATGAAAGTCGCTTTATTATCATTAGAGATAACTTCGCACTCCCATTTTTTCACACCAAAAATTTCTTCTGGAAGCTCAATTTTAAGGTCTTGCTTCACGTTAACTTGGCAGGCTAAACGACAGCCATCTTTGGCTTCACGTTTGTTTATGTGCGAAAGTTCAGTAGGTAAAATATCACCACCGCCCTCTTTTATTTTCACACGGCACTGACCACATGAGCCACCACCACCACATGCAGAAGAAACAAAAATACCTTGGCTAGATAACATGCCTAATAATTTGTCACCCGCAGGGGCTTCAAAGCTTTTATCAGGGTCGCCATTAACTTCAACTTTGATGTTCCCTGTATTGACCAACTTGGATTTTGCAAACAGGATTAAACCTGTCAGCACCAAGACAATCAGGGTAAACATCACTACACCTAAAATAATAATTTCCATGAATTCTTCTCGCCTTTATAGCTGCACACCGGAGAAGGACATAAAGCCCAATGCCATCAAACCGGTCGTCACAAAGGTGATACCTAACCCTTTTAGACCTGCTGGGATATCAGAGTATTTCATCTTCTCACGGATAGCGGCCATCAATACGATAGCAAGCATCCAGCCGATTCCTGAACCAAACCCATAAACAATGGATTCACTAAAGTTATAATCACGCTGAGCCATGAAAGAAACGCCACCAAAAATTGCACAGTTAACGGTAATCAATGGCAAGAAGATACCTAATGCGTTATACAGCGATGGAAAATAGCGGTCCAAAATCATTTCGAGGATCTGAACCAGCGCCGCTATCACCCCAATAAAGGTAATAAAATTTAGGAAGGATAAATCCACTCCTTCGGCTATCGCACCATCACGCAACACAAGGTTGTACACCAAGTTATTGGCAGGAACAGAAATTCCAAGAACGACCGTAACGGCAATCCCTAACCCAAACGCGGTTTTCACATTCTTCGATACCGCAAGGAATGTACACATCCCCAAGAAGAAGGCTAACGCCATATTCTCAATAAAAATGGATTTAACAAATAGGCTTATATAATGTTCCATTTGATTAATCCTTCTCTACTTGAGCGGGTTTCAGGGTACGTAACCCCCAAATCAGCATACCGATAATAAAGAAAGCGCTTGGTGCTAATAAGAACAAACCATTTGGCATGTACCAACCACCGTTTTGCAGTGATTCAAATACGGTGATACCAAACAGTTTGCCCGAACCAAAAAGCTCACGCAGGAAACCAACTAAAACAAGAATGACACCGTAGCCAAGGCCATTACCAATACCATCCATAAAGCTTTCAATCGGAGGTGCTTTCATGGCATAAGCCTCTGCACGCCCCATGACGATACAGTTGGTAATAATTAAGCCAACGAATACTGAAAGCTGTTTTGATATCTCATAGGCATAAGCACGCAGTATTTGGTCCACCACAATAACCAGTGAAGCAATGATGGCCATTTGCACAATAATACGTACACTGCTTGGGATGTAGTTTCGAATCAATGAGATAAAAAAGTTGGAAAATGCAGTAACCAGTGTCACCGCAATGGTCATCACCAACGCTGTTTCTAGTTTGGTCGTGACGGCTAATGCAGAACACACCCCCAACACCTGTAAGGCGATTGGGTTATTATCGAATAGCGGCCCGAGTAGGACGCGTTTTACTTCTTTTGAATCAGCCATTATTCAGCGCTCCTTCACGTACTTTTTTCAGGAACGGACCAAAGCCGTTGTCACCTAACCAGAAATCAAACATGTGCTGGATACCATTTGATGTCAGAGTCGCCCCCGAAAGGCCATCGATACCATAAGGGCTATCGGTTGCACCACTACGCACAATTTTAATTGCTGGGATACCTTGTTCATTAAACAGTTTTTTGCCTGGCCATTGCGCTTTCCACTGCGGGTTATCCACTTCCCCACCCAGCCCTGGTGTTTCACCATGTGCGTAGTAAGTGATACCTCGAGATGTCACGCCATCAACATCAACCGCAATAAAAGCGTACATCACTGACCACAAGCCTGAACCGTAAACAGGTAAAATAATTTGCGAGACTTTGCCTGAACCATCTTTTACCAAGTAGATTTCAGCACTATTCGCACGACGACGAATTTTCGCAATATCTTCCTGCGGTGAAAGTGCAATACTCGTTTCATCACTACGCAGTTCATCATTTAGCACAAAATGCCCTGTGCTATCAGATAACTCATTCGTTTTGAAGTTTAAAAGCTTCGGTTCGATACGCTCGCCATACACTTTCTGCACGTCTTCTGCGCTCATTTTCGGCGTTGAAAGCCCCGCGACACTCAAAATATTACGTTGAGTATCTAATTGGATTTGTTCCTGTTGCTGTGGTTTTAACCCAACCGCGGCCCCAGCAACAATAATTGAACACACGAGGCATAGAATAAACACAACAAGAAATGTTCTGCCAACGCCATCGTTATTAATTGTTTTTTCATTAGCCACGAGCTTTTCTCCGCTTAATATTTGCCTGAACGACCAGATAGTCAAACAGAGGAGCAAACAGATTGGCGAACAGGATAGCCAGCATCATCCCTTCTGGGTAAGCTGGGTTAACCACCCTGATAAGAACACACATTACGCCGATCAGAATACCGTAAGCCCATTTACCTTTATCTGTAAATGACGCGGATACAGGGTCTGTCGCCATAAAAATCATACCGAATGCAAAACCGCCTAACACCATATGCCACCACCATGGCATCGCAAATAATGGGTTAGTGTCTGAACCGATAAGATTAAACACATAAGACATCGCGATCATGCCCAGCATCACGCCAGCCACAATACGCCATGATGCGATGCGAAAGAACATAATCAGCGCGCCACCGATAAACAGCATCAGTGTCGATACTTCACCGATAGAGCCAGGCATGTTACCTAAAAACGCTTGCATCCATGTAATAGGTTCGCCACTCACGGTATTCATCAGTGCGTGCTCACCGCCCGTTGCCCATTGGGACAATGGCGTTGCACCTGAAAAACCATCTGCCGCAGTCCAAACTAAATCGCCCGAAATTTGTGCAGGGTAAGCAAAGAATAAGAATGCACGACCCGCTAATGCAGGGTTTAAGAAGTTACGCCCTGTTCCCCCAAAGATTTCCTTCGCAACAACCACACCAAAGGTAATCCCTAGTGCAGCCTGCCAAAGTGGGATTGTAGGCGGAACGATCAATGCAAATAAGATGGATGTGATGAAAAAACCTTCGTTGATTTCATGTCCACGGATCATGGCAAATAAAACTTCCCAGAACCCGCCAACCAAGAAAACAACGGCATAAATAGGAAGAAAATACACTGCACCTAGCAGCATTTTACTTCCCCATCCTGCGTCCATCGACAATGATGCGCCTAAGAACTGCGCTAAGCTGTAATGCCAATCACTCGCAATAATTTGCTGTAATTCAACACCACTATATAGTTGATGTAATGCAGGGATCGCTTGATTTCCCACATTATACATCCCCCAGAACATCGCTGGAAAAACGGCGAGCCACACCAAGATCATCATACGTTTAAGATCGATAGTATCTCGGACATGAGAACGACCTTTAGTGACTGTACCCGGCGTGTAGAAAACAGTCGAAACTGCTTCATACAGTGCATAGTATTTCGCTAACTTTCCACCGGGCTCAAAATGGTGCTCATATTTTTCAAATAAATGTTTCAGACCCATGGAATTACCCTTCTAGCTCTATCTTGGACAACACATCACGTAGCACCGGACCGTATTCATACTTCGCTGGGCAGACGTAGGTACATAACCCCAAATCTTCTTCATCCAGCTCTAAACAGCCTAGTTCTTGTGATGTATCGGTATCCCCCGCAAGGAGATCGCGCAACAAGTGCGTAATCATGATGTCCAGCGGCATCACACGTTCGTAGTTACCAATTGGTACCATTGAACGCTCACCACCATTCATCGTCGTCGTGAAGTTAAAGCGTTTATTTTTCAAAAAATGCCCAATCGTTGTACGGGTAATAGTGAATTTATTTACCCCTGGCATAATCCATCCAAATAATTCTTTTTCACGGCCTTCTGCGAGAACAGAAACTTGGTTATGAAAACGACCAAGATAGTGATGGGTTTCATCACAGGTAACCCCCCAAAGCACAGAACCCGAAATAATACGGTTTTCACCTGCTTTGAGTTGTCCTTGGGTCAATTCATATAAATCAGCCCCAAGGCGGGTGCGGACTAAGCGCGGCTTTTCAACTTGTGGCCCTGCAAGGGAAACCACACGGTCAGTGTATAAGTGACCCGTAACAAATAGCTTCCCAATAGCGATAACATCTTGATAATTCAAGCTCCACACTTTTTTCTTGATGCTAACGGGCTCCAAGAAGTGAATGTGAGTACCAGCTAACCCCGCAGGGTGTGGCCCACCAAACTGGGTATAAGCAATTTGTGATTGGCTGTTAACCTTTGGTAAATCTCCCTCTCCATGGCATACATGGATTTTACCTTCCGTTAAGTGGCTAAGAACCAATAAGCCATCATTAAATGCTTGCTCATTTTCGCGAATAATACCAACAGGATCAGCAGCTAATGGGCTGGTATCCATTGCAGTCACAAAAATAGCAATAGGTGAAGAACCTGGTTGTGGAGAACGGCTAAATGGACGCGTTCTTAAAGAGGTCCACATACCTGATTTAATTAGGTTATCTTCGACTTGCTCACGAGTTAATGCAGGTAGTTCATCACGGGTATATGCAGCAAAAGTGACTTGTTCATCACCCTCAATTTCGATGACTACAGATTGAAGTACACGACGCTCACCACGATGAATAGCAACAATTTTTCCGCAGGCAGGACTCGTAAATACGACCCCTGGGTTCTTTTTATCTTCAAAAAGAACCTGCCCTTTTATTACACGCTCACCTTCTTTAACCAGCATCGAAGGACGCATTCCGACATATTCCTCACCTAGCAATGCTACGTGTTGAATTTTCGGGCCGTCTTCTATCACTTGGGCTGGCTCACCTGCGATGGGAAGGTTGAGGCCTTTTTTAATTTTAATCATAAGATCTGCACAAGTTTATCAGTTAAACCCTAAGCTAACGATTCAGCAATGAATGATAGCGACTCAGTCATAAAAACTACTCAAGTCACCTTCGTGACTTGAGCGAGTATTCTCACAAAATTGTTACTAAATTCTTGTCTTCTGCCAGTCGTAATTTTATCAGTTTCAGCTCACGCTGTCCGTCTAGAGAAGTGACATAGTTCAAGCAAATTGCATTATTATTTAATTTTTTCCATTAACAATTCGATATTGCCGAGCAATAAGCTCATGTTTATCGATGACTGTTTATTATTTAATCAATAAAGATTCATTTAAAAACTATTAACAACCTATATTAATTTTTAAACAGCTCGTCTAAAATGTGTAAAACATGTGTTATTTTTAATCAACATCACCTTCAATATTTGGCTTAAGCATGAAAAAAAGTAAATTACTTTGTGCCATATCTCCATTTGTACTCATGTATACATTGGTTGCTCAGGCAGATAACGCTTCATTTTTGCTAAAGAATGAATCACGAGCGAATCTTGACTCATCGATATTTATACAAATATTTAAACAAGAAGGTGTGCTTGAACTATACCAAAAAGCACCGTCAGGCAAATATACCTTGTCGAAAACCTATCCAATTTGTAAGTTTTCTGGTGGGTTAGGGCCAAAGAAAATAGAGGGTGATCTTAAAAGCCCTGAAGGTTTCTATCAAATTACGGCAGAGCAGCTCAACCCTAATAGTCGGTATTACCGATCTATCAATATTGGTTTCCCTAATGAGTTTGATAAAGCCCAAGGGTATAGCGGAAGTTACCTGATGATCCACGGCAGCTGCGTGTCGGTAGGTTGTTATGCGATGACTGATAAATACATGGGCGAAATTTACCAAACGGTAGAAACCGCATTGCTAAACGGCCAATCGACGATTAACGTGAATATCTATCCGTTTAAAATGACGAAAGAAAATATGCTGCGCTACCGAAATTCAAGCCATTACACGTTTTGGAAGCAACTGCAGCCTGCCTATGAGTATTTCAACCAAACAGGAAGACTCGCACAGGTCTCTGTAAATTCAGGAAAATATGCAGTCATGGGCCTACCTGATACCCCAACAAAGTTGTTAGGGATGAAATCACAGTATGCGCTGACCAAGGTGGAATAACACAAAATTACCTGGCTCAATCCTTTGCCAGTCTTCATTGCCTGTCAAAGGTTGAGTTGCAATCACAGAGACGATATCTGTTGGTGTTGTGCACTGTGCAAAATCAATTTCAATATCTTGATCGAGCAACTTAGCCATGCCAAACGGCGCTTTACGCGTGATCCAATGTAATTTCGTTGAGCTAAACGCCATCAAATATTGCCCATCAGACAACAACATATTGAAGACACCTTTGCTACGCAATTGATCAGCTAAAGTTGCAATAAAACGAAAGACGCTTTTCCAGTTTGATGGTTTTCGTGGATATTTTTCACTCAGTTGTTGCAAAATCCAACAAAATGCCCATTCACTGTCTGTTTCCCCAATCGGCCAATAACGCCCTGTGTTAAGGGAACGATATCCCTTAAGTTGTCCATTATGAGCATAAGTCCAATTACGTCCCCATAGCTCTCTGGTGAAAGGGTGAGTGTTCACTAACGATACATCCCCTCGATTAGCTTGGCGGATATGCGCCACAATACTTTCAGACTTGATGGGGTATTCCTGCACAAAACGCGCAACGGGGGATGTAAAGCTCGGTTGTGGATCTTTAAATGTGCGACACCCGAGACCTTCGTAAAACGTGATTCCCCAGCCATCTTTGTGTGGTCCAGTTTGGCCACCACGAGAAATTAACCCACTCAAACTAAAGGTAATATCTGTTGGAACATTGGCACTCATGCCAAGCAACTCGCACATTTAAAAGCTCCTACAACGGCTAAATCGTTACTTCACCATCTCTTTTTCAATTAATTGAATAAGGATATGGATAACTTTGATATGAATCTCTTGAATACGATCCGCATAACCAAAATGAGGTACACGAATTTCAATATCTGCCGTGCCTGCCATTTTGCCACCATCTTTTCCTGTTAATGTGATGACTTTCATACCTTTTTCACGTGCAGCGGCAATCGCTTTGATAATATTTCCTGAGTTACCTGACGTTGAAATTCCCAGCAACACATCACCTTTCATGCCAACAGCTTCAATAAAACGAGAGAAAACAAACTCATAGCCGAAGTCATTACTCACACAGGATAAATGGCTCACATCTGAGATCGCAATAGCTGGATAACCTGGACGGTTTTCACGATAACGGCCGGTCAATTCTTCAGCAAAATGCATCGCATCGCAGTGAGATCCACCATTGCCACAAGATAAGACTTTGCCGCCTGCTTTAAAAGAGTCCGCTAATAACACAGCCGCTTGTTGAATGGCTTCGATATTCGCTTCGTCACTTAGGAAATTTGATAACGTCTCAGCCGCTTCAGTTAATTCACTGCGGATCAAATCTTGGTACATGAGGTTTCCCCTTAATTAAGAATACGTTATTGAGAATATAGCCAACTTACATCCAAAATGATTTACAGTAAATCGTTCGCACTAGGACACAAATTCAGATGGATATCAGTCATTAAGCTTTAATACTCAGATTGTTGCACAGGGGGCTTTTTGTTTCTACTTTTGATTGTGCTGTCTTGAGCTCGTCGACAAAAATAACGTTTTGTTATGCTTAATAACCTTATTTTCTTTAATGGTAATAATTTTAATTTCAACTATCCCCCCCATTATTTGATTTTTTTGTGAACTAAGTTGTAATTAAGATGTAAATATATTGCTAATTCTTTATTGCTAGGTATAGATTAAGTTATCAAACAGGTCAGACCTCTTACAAGTCGACAGGAGATCCACTATGATCCTTCTTAGCATTGTGTTATTTCTCGCCTTAATTGGCGTACTTAGTTATCACAGAACCTCTCTTGTACTCAGTACAGTACTGCTATTAGCCTATACTGTCGTCATGGGCATGTTAAATATTTGGAGTTATTGGATGTTGCTGCCAGTCGCTCTAGTCTTATTCCCATTTGTTTTTTCTCCTGTACGCCAATCCTTTTTCTCAGCACGTGCAATGAAAATGTTCCAAAAAGTCATGCCGCCAATGTCGAGAACCGAAAAAGAGGCTATTGACGCAGGAACAACATGGTGGGAAGGCGACCTTTTCCGTGGTGCGCCTGATTGGAACAAACTGCATAATTATCCAAAACCACAGTTAACGGCAGAAGAACAAGCGTTTATTGATGGCCCAGTAGAAACTGTGTGTGGCATGGTAAATGATTTTGAAGTTAGCCATGAGCTTGCTGACTTAACGCCTGAAGTTTGGCAATATCTTCGCGATCACCGCTTTTTCGCCATGATCATCAAAAAAGAATATGGTGGTCTTGAGTTTTCAGCTTACGCGCAATCCCAAGTATTACAAAAACTTGCAGGTGTATCAGGTATTTTAGCCATTACGGTGGGTGTACCAAACTCATTAGGCCCAGGTGAATTATTACAGCATTATGGTACTGATGAGCAAAAACAACGCTACCTACCAGGCTTAGCAACGGGTGAAGAAATTCCGTGTTTTGCCTTAACTAGCCCTGAAGCAGGCTCCGATGCAGGTGCGATTCCCGATTCTGGTGTTGTCTGTATGGGGGAATGGCAGGGTGAACAAGTATTAGGTATGCGTTTATCATGGAATAAACGCTATATTACCTTAGCGCCTATCGCCACTGTACTTGGCCTTGCGTTTAAATTGTCAGATCCAGACAAACTATTAGGCGGTGAGAAAAACCTCGGCATCACCTGTGCATTAATTCCAACCAACACGCCGGGCGTTGAAATTGGTCACCGTCACTTCCCACTCAATATTCCATTTATGAATGGCCCGACTCGCGGAAAAGACATTTTTGTTCCTATCGATTATATCATCGGCGGGCCAAAAATGGCGGGACAAGGCTGGAGAATGTTAGTGGAATGTCTATCTGTTGGGCGTGGTATCACCTTGCCATCTAACTCAACAGGGAGCTTAAAAAGTATTGCTATTGCAACAGGTGCCTATTCTTATATTCGCCGCCAATTCAAATTACCGATTGGCAAAATGGAAGGTATCGAAGAACCCTTAGCACGCATCGCCGGTAATACTTACTTGATGGATGCAGCAGCCACATTAATTACCTCTGGTATTATGTTAGGCGAAAAACCCGCAGTACTTTCGGCTATCGTTAAGTACCACTGTACCCACCGCGGTCAGCGCGCCATTATTGATGCGATGGATATCACAGGCGGTAAAGGTATCTGCTTAGGGGACTCCAACTTTGTTGCACGGGCTTATCAAGGTGCACCGATTGCAATTACTGTTGAAGGGGCGAACATCCTTACTCGCAGTATGATTATCTTTGGTCAAGGTGCAATTCGTTGCCATCCATTCGTCTTAGAGGAAATGGCGGCAGCGCAAGATAACAACCTACACAAATTTGATAAAGCCGTATTTGGTCACATTGGTCATGTCATTAGTAACCAATTCCGCAGCTTCTGGTTAGGTTTAACTAACGGTCGTGGTAGTCATGCACCAACCAAAGATGAAACACGCCGCTATTATCAGATGTTAAATCGCCATAGTGCTAACTTAGCGTTGTTATCCGATGTCGCAATGGGTGTGTTAGGTGGCAGCTTAAAACGTCGCGAACGTATTTCAGCTCGCTTAGGGGATATCCTCAGCAACCTGTATCTTGCATCAGCCACCTTAAAACGCTATGAAGATGAAGGTCGCCAAAAAGCAGATTTACCACTGGTAAAATGGGCTGTTGAAGATTGTTTATATCAGTCTGAAAAAGCGATTGATGATCTGCTGAAAAACTTCCCGAACAAAATGGTGGCAACAATTATGCGAGTGACCTTGTTCCCTACAGGCCGTGCGATGTCCATGCCATCAGACAAACTTGATCATAAATTGGCACAGCTGTTGATGGAACCATCAGAAACTCGTGACAGATTAGGCCGTGGTCAATACTTAACGCCAACAGAAAATAACCCTCATGGGTTAGTAAATCAGGCTTTATATGACATCATCGCTGCTGAGCCTATTTTCGAGCGTATCTGCCGCCTGAAAGAACGTAAACTGAGCTTCACCCGTTTAGACAAACTGGCAGATCAAATGCTGCCTGAAAATGTCATCACGCAGGAAGAAGCCGATATCCTACGTAAAGCAGAAGCGAGCCGGTTACGTACGATTAATGTCGATGAGTTTGAATTTGATGACTTAGGAGTGCTTCCGTCAAAAAAGTCTCCTGATGAACCGTCAAACGAAGACGTTAGCAAGAAAAAGAAAGCCGCTTAGTTTATAAATAAGCAATGAAACTCAAGGAGCATCATACTCCTTGAGTTTTTTGTTATTACTATTAATGGGTTAAACTACACCGAAGACTTAACTTGAAGGAATAATACTGACTATTCACTATTTTCTAGCCCGCGCTCTCTATTTTTTGCATCCAATATATAAGGACGTAACTTCATTTTGTTATCCCAACCATTTAATTCAAATTGGCACCTAGCCCCACCTTCTTTTGCACAAATGGTTAAATATTCCTTTGCCTTACCTATTTCATTAAACTCATAAAAATAGATATTTGCTGCTGACGTCAATGCTAATTCTCGATAATAACCTTGTGTTTCCTTTAACCTTTCCCAATACGCTATTGACTGATTAAAATTAACATCCACACCAATACCATACTGGTTAAAATAAGCGAGTTTATACAAGCCTAGCTGAAAATTAGGATCAATATTCACTGTTTCATTTAAATGTTCTAACGCAATCTTGCAATTTTCATCAGCAACCCGTTTTAAATTAACCAAACTATTTTTAGAACAGGCTGAATCATCAAAATATAATAAAAACAAAAGATAATGGCTTTTTGCATCACCTTTATTGGCTTTATATTGAAGTTCATAAAAATTTTTTACGCTTTGGATTGGTAGCATCGTTTGGAAAAGTTTTTTTTCTTGTTTAAATTTTATACTCTCGATAAAAAATGCTAGCATTCTATAAGAGGGAGTTCTAACATCGTTATTCTGTAAAAACCTTTCGGAATGTAGATTTGACTGACATCCAATTAGAGTAAAAATTAGAAAAATAAATATATATCTCATTTTAGTACCGTCTTTATCTTTTATTAACCAACTCGTAAATAATGCACTGGCGTATATGTTTCACTTTCCATGCCCCCCTACTCTTTCATTTATTATTTATATAACTGTCGATATCATCACGATACTTTTGACATTTTTCACTGCCATTTTCTGCGCCAATATTGGCATAATAGCGTGCTTTATCGAGGTCTTTGATATTTCTATCATCATCAAAAAGTGTTATTTCAACTAAATAATCACAAACCAATACCGCGTTTCTTCCCCCTTTTTTTATTATTCTGTCTAGAATACCCATTGCCTTGTTATCATTTTTTTCTAAAACAATGCCGTTGTAATACAGCTTACTCATTTCATACAAGGCTAGATTATTATTAGGATTGCTATTGACTGAATCAATTAAATAATCAACAGCCTTTGCACAAATAAAATTAGGATTTATAGTTTCAAAAGAAAAGTAATTACAATTTGAATCTTTATAGAACAATTTAAACATTAATAAATTGCTCTCTGAGTCACCTGACGTTGCCTTATCTTTTAATAAATAAAAGTCCTTTTCATTTTTAGGAGGAGGAATTAGAACATTATAACCTGAATCATATGATAAATATTTACTATCGTAGCCAAAGTTCAACATCCTATACGAAGGTTTTAAAATATCGTCTTTAGGTGATTTCAAAAGACAACCAGATAATAAAAATAAAGAAAAAAAGAGTATTAGCCTCATATTTAAATTATTCCAAAAATATCAATTAATCAGTGGTAGAAATCCTTATATTCACATGCAAAAAAATATTGTAAATCACCCAAAAGAGTAGTTTTTACTTTCTTTAAAATAAAAAAAACCAGCGACTTAATCGCTGGCTTTTTCATCACATTGACAATTTTTAAAGTGATAGCTCTAACGCTAATAATTCTTCTATTGTCTGACGACGGCGAATTAATTGCGGTTTCCCCTCAACAAACATTACCTCTGGTAATAATGGTCGGCTATTATAGTTTGAAGACATAGATGCGCCATAGGCGCCTGTGTCGTGGAAAACCAAATAATCCCCCACATTGACCTCAGGTAATGCGCGAGTCACCACAAGCCCGCCTTCAAGCTGAGTGAACACATCTCCAGATTCACATAAAGGGCCTGCAATGATAGTGTCTTTTAGCTGTGACTCATCCGCAGCACTTCCGTCTGCAGGTAAAACAGAAATATGATGATAACTGCCATACATCGCAGGGCGCATTAAATCATTAAAACCACTGTCGACTAGGACATAATGACGGCTGCCCATATCTTTCACAGCACGTACTTCCGCCAGCAAAACGCCCGATTCAGCCACTAAATAGCGGCCTGGTTCGATTTCAAGTTCAATCGCGTGTCCTAGATGCTGTGCTATGCGCTGGCGCGCGTTATCCCATAAACTATAATAATGCTGCACATCGATTAATTCATCGCCTTCACGGTAAGGTGTCGATAACCCACCACCCGCTGAAATAGCATGAAGATCTACGCCAGCAGTCGTAACCAGTGCCACCATCGAATCACATACATCTGCAAGGTGTTGATAATCAACGCCGGAGCCAATGTGCATATGAATACCGACTAACGATAAATTGTAATGACGAATTTTCTCGAGTGCAGCTGGCAAATCTTCATGCCAAATACCGTGTTTACTGTTTTCACCGCCCGTATTGGTTTTTTGGCTATGACCATGACCAAAACCAGGGTTGATACGAAGCCAAACTGGGTGCCCTGCTTTTTGCTGACCAATTTGGTCTAACATATCAATTGACCCCGCATTGACTGGTATATCCAGCTCCGTCACTTTAGCCAGTGTAGCTCTATCAAGCACGTCCGCAGTAAACACGATTTCTGAATTTTCACGCCCTGGCTTGAACCCTGCCACCAGCGCACGTTCGATTTCCCCTAAAGAAACTGAATCCACTTTAACACCCTGCTCTCTCATAAGGCGTAAAATATGAATATTTGAACTGGCTTTTTGAGCAAAGCGCACCGTATCAAAGACTTGTAATTGCTTAATACGCTCAATAATGACAGCACTGTCATATACCCAAACAGGGGTACCGTATTGTGCAGGTAGCGTGCGTAAATGTTCAGGGGTTAAATACTGGCTTGAAGTGGTTGCGAATGAAGTCATTATGTTTCTCGTTTGAAAGTTTTTATTATATTAAAGTCTATTATTCAGAGAAAAGATGGGAAAAAAAATATCCATTTTGCTAAAGTCTATTCATATTTGATATAGCTTTGGTTTTGAGGTGAAAAATGCAGGCCATTTCGTGGCGACACATTGAGATATTTCGTGCAGTAATGACCGCCCCTAACTTGACAGAAGCCGCTGCATTGCTGAATACTTCACAGCCTACCATCAGCCGTGAACTGGCACGCCTCGAGCATTTACTACAATTTAAGCTTTTTGATCGCGTCAAAGGGCGCTTGCAACCCACCGCGCAAGGGCTGCGATTTTTAGAAGAAGTTGAACGCTCTTACTATGGATTAGAGCGCATCAAAAACTCAGCAGAAACAATACGCCGTTTTGAACATGCCCAAATTTCTGTCACCTGCTTACCCGCTTTTGCTCAATCCCTTTTACCGTCAGTCTGCCACTCTTTCATGGAAAGCTACCCTGATGTCAGTATCACCGTAATCCCGCAGGAATCTCCTGTGCTCGAAGAATGGCTCTCTGCCCAGCGCTATGATTTTGGTTTAACAGAACATTTGCAAATGCCGCCAGGTACTGAGCAACAAACGCTTGGAAGTTTAAATGAAGTGTGTGTGTTACCTGCAGGGCATCCTCTCACTCAAAAAAAGGTCTTAACCCCCAGTGATTTTCAGCATCAACGCTTTATCAGTTTGTCTTTAACTGACAGCTACCGCCAATTAATTGACTCAACCTTTGCGGAGCAACAAATTGACCGAAAAATGGTGATGGAAACACATTCGGCTTCTTCTATTTGTGCGATGGCACTAAAAGGCATTGGGATTTCCATTGTTAACCCACTAACAGCGTTGGATTTTCACCAGCAATCTTCGGGTAAACTAGCGCTGCGCCCTTTAAGTTTTTCAATTCCGTTTACGGTGAGCTTAATTAGGCCTATTCACCGCCCATCATCGCAACTCACTGATATTTTTACACAACATTTAAAGAAACAATTTAACCAGATTGAACAACATTTAGCGCTGGCCTTGCTGCATCAGTGATAACCAATGGGGTGAGGTAGTAAACCAGTTAGCAAGATAATCGATCACTGCACGTAGTGAGGTTGGCATTTTTTGTCGACTGGTATACACAGCGTAAATACCTAATGGCATTGGTGTGTAATCAGGTAATAATTGGATTAATTCGCCTGAATCCAAGTACTTTGCAACTGAATAATAAGGCTGCATAGAAACCCCAGCCCCATTTAAGGTCGCTTCGGCGATAAAAACAGATTCATTAGCACTCAACCTTCCATCCACTAATACCGTGTGCTGTTCGCCATCTTTTTCAAACGCCCATAAACTGCGCCCAAAAAAGTTATAAGTTAGACAATCCAGTAACGCTAAATCTTCGGGTTTTGTAGGGTGCTTTTTTCCTTCCAAAAAACGGGGAGATGCACAGATCACGGAATAACAGGTTGAAAGTGGCTTCGCAATCAGGCTTGGCTCTAGCTGATTAGTAATACGGATCGCTAAATCAATTCTTTCCTCAATAAGATTCACTGATTTATTCGATATTTGCATATCAATCGCCATATTGGGGTACTGTTGCATAAACTCGGTCATTGCAATGGAAAGCGCACTTTGGGCTATAGATTGTGAGCAGCTAATACGTACCAAACCTGATAATGCTTGGTTATCATGCTCTTGCTGCACAGGAACAGTTTGTGAAATCGCATTTAGCTGTAACGATTGTTGGTAAACCCCTTCCCCCGCAGAAGTTAAGCTAAGCCGCCTTGTTGTACGGTTTAATAACCGAACACCCGCCCATTGTTCCATCTCAGATAAATAGCGAGTTACCATCGCACGAGACATATCTAGCTTATCTGCCGCACCGCTTAGGCTGCCACTCTCCACAATAGTGATAAACACTTCTACCGCTTTTAATCTATCCATAGCCCACCAATTCGATCGATTTATGCAACAAACAAAGCCTAATTATGCTGTTTTTCCCATCATTATTACAATCTAATATACACACCAAGCCAAACAACATTTACCTGCATCACTTAATTTTAGGATATAAAAATGAAACTTACCTTATTAGCAGCAACGACATTATTCGCAACAACTATGCATATGGCACAGGCTGAAAAGCTAACATTAGATGTGTATAACCCAGGCCATAACAGTGTTTTCCCTGTTTCGTCTGAGATTATTAGCGGCCCAACTGAAGTGGTTTTAATTGATGCTCAATTTCAAAACAACGACGCACAAAAATTAGTTGATAAAATCCAAAAGCTGAATAAGAAATTAACCACCATTTATATTAGCCATTCCGACCCTGATTTTTATTTTGGTTTAGAGACGCTGACAAAAGCTTTCCCTGAAGCCAAAGTGGTTGCAACTGCCGAAACCGTCAACGCCATTAATGCAACTAAAGATGGCAAACTTGCCTATTGGGGCGGTGAGTTAAAAAATGAAGCACCTAGCCATGTTATTGTTCCTGAAGTCATTAAAGGAAATAGCTTTACCGTTGATGGTGAAAAGTTAGTGATCAAAGGCCTCGATAGTGCTTCACCAGACAGAACTTATCTATGGGTACCCTCTTTAAAAGCGGTCGTGGGTGGCGTATTAGTTTACGATAACCTCCATGTTTGGGTGGCAGATACCCAAACTGAAGCTTCGCGCCAAAACTGGCAACAAGCTTTAGAAAGTATTAAAGCACTTAAACCCGAAACCGTTGTACCAGGGCATTTTACTGGCAATTCTAAGTTTGATATTGGCACCGTTACATTTACTCAGCAATATTTAAGTGACTTTGAAACTGCGACAAAAGCAAGCAAAAACGCGGATGAACTGATTAAAAAAGTAGAAACGCAATACCCTAATTTAGATGAAAAATCGAGCCTAGAGCTCAGTGCCAAAGTGATTAAAGGCGAAATGCAGTGGCCTCAATAAGCCAATAAACTCCCCCCTATTTCATTTGTTTTGGTACTTCTTGTAACTTGTGGATACACATTAAAAACAAAATGATCTCGGGGGATAGTTTATGCTACCACCTTGAGTATCTTAAAAATAATTCAACGAGACATTATTATGAGCAATATTACCCTACACTATATTTATGACCCTTATTGTGGCTGGTGTTATGCTGCTGCACCATTAATTGAAGTTGCTGCAAAACACCCAAACATTCGTATCGAAATGCATGGTGGTGGCATGCTTGCGGGCAGCTCCCGACTACATTTAGATGATAATTTCCGCCAACACATTATCCAATCTGATAAACGTATAGCGTCAATGACAGGGCAAGTTTTTGGTGATGAATACCTCAAAATGTTGCATGAGCCTAATTTCATTATGGACTCAGAAATACCGCAAACAGCGATATTGGCAGCAACAAAACAAGGTAAAGGCTTAGAAATGCTAAAAGCGATTCAAAAAGCCCACTATATTTCAGGTCGCCACATTAATGATAGCGCTGTCCTGTTAGATTTAGCACAGAGCATTGGGTTGGATGTCGCTCAATATACGACCGGCTACGCACAGAGTGAGCTAAGTGAAACTAAGACCCACATTCAAAACAGTAAAACACTATTAGCGCAATCAGGTGCATCAGGCTTCCCTACATTGCTGATTCAGCAACAAGGCCAGTGGCTACGAGTCCCACTACAAAACTACCTTGGCGCTCCAGATAAATGGCAACAATTCTTAGATACCATGGTTAATGCTGCTAAATAACCAAACGAGCAAATCATTTGGCTGTGTTATTCATTTATTATCATTGAATAAGTGATAAATACAGCCAAATACTCGCACTAACCAAAATCGCTGGCCCAAAAGGAATAGCCGGATCCCCCACATTCATACCTTTTCCACTTTTCAAATACGATTTTCCGCCAACGCCATGGAACTTAGGTAATAGCCAATAACTCGCACTGTAGTGAAAAAGCCCTAGCACTGCTGCTAGACCTAAAAAATGCGGTAAATTCAGCACACCAAGCCATGATGCACACGCAGCAATCAATTTAAAATCCCCCCTTCCCATTTGCGGCTGTTTTTTAATTTTTTCCACCAGCGTTGTGATAAACATAATGGTCAAATAAGCTACAATAATGGCATAGATAGCCGAAATCACATTACCGTTTGGAGAACTCATTTGATACAACAACCCAGCCCCTAAAAATGGGTAAGTTAATATATTCGGTAAATACCCTGTTTTATAATCAATAATAAACAGCAATATAGTGAAGTTTAAAAACACGAATAAAAATATGATGACAAGCCAATGACTCAATGAATAAAAAATGATAAGACTCAATACTGAATAAATAAAAACCAATGAAAAATAATTAACCTCAATAGAAGGTAATTTAAAATATTTTTCAGGAATAGATTTCAATAGCTTAAAGGTCATTATTACAGATAACACTAAAAGCATTAAAATAAAATAAACTTCCTTATTAACCATAATATTATTAAATTTAATATAAAAACAGCTCCACTCTGTTTTCAATTTAAATAAAAGATTCATTGTTTCATTAAAGATAAAAACGAATTTTTCTAAAACTGCGCACCATAAGTTGAGCATATTAACTCCTTATTCCATTATGGAGAAAAAACAAATATACGCAGAAAAATAACCAACCTAAACACTTTAATTCCGTTCAATACAATCAGTTTATTCGAGCTCAAGTTTTTTCTATTTATTTATCAATCGCGTCTAATCTAACAACGATGGCACAGACGTACTATAAATACGTTTTTTTTCGTTATAAACTAGACAACAAAGCTTGAGTTTTGCGATTCAATCCCCATATTCACCAAAGCTATCCTGTTTATTAATCGAGTCTGTACTAAGGAAACACCATGCGCATTCCACGCATTTATCACCCTGAGCCAATACAAACCAATACAACCATTTCTCTTGGTGATGATGCCGCAAACCATGTAGGCAGAGTCCTCCGTATGGCTCCTGGTCAGAAGCTTGAGCTGTTTGATGGTAGCAACCAAACTTTTAGTGCTGAAATTACGGAAGCGTCGAAAAAGCATGTTTTGGTCTACATTGAAAGTGGCAATCTTGATGATAGGGAGTCCCCCCTCGATCTCCATTTAGGCCAAGTCATGTCACGCGGGGAAAAAATGGAATTCACCATCCAAAAATCTGTTGAATTGGGTGTTAATACCATTACCCCTTTAATTTCAGAGCGTTGTGGTGTGCGTTTAGACCCCGAGCGACTCGAAAAAAAATTACAGCAATGGCAAAAAATTGCGATTGCGGCATGTGAACAATGTGGCCGAAACCGTATCCCTGAAATTCGCCCCGTACAAAGCCTGGAAACTTGGTGTTCGGAAGATGACGGTGCTTTCAAAGTAAATCTTCACCCAAGAGCGACAGAAAGCATCAATACTCTGCCGACTCAATTGAAAAAAGTAAGACTGTTGATTGGCCCAGAAGGCGGGCTTTCAGCGGATGAAATCGCCATGACAGCCAATTATCAATTTACCGATATACTGTTAGGCCCTAGAGTACTTAGAACAGAAACGACTGCGCTAACCGCTATCACTGCACTGCAAGTGCGCTTAGGTGATCTGGGTTAAGGAGAAAAAATGATCAAGCTCGGTATAGTGATGGATCCTATTTCATCCATCAAAATCAAGAAAGACACCAGTTTTGCAATGATGTTGGAAGCTCAGCGTCGTGGTTATGAAATCCATTATATGGAAATGAATGACCTCTATTTGCACCAAGGTGAAGCTCGCGCACAGACTAAAATTGTTACCGTCGAAGAAAACCCTGCGAAATGGTACGAATTCCATGGTGAGCAAGATATCGCCCTCGGTTCCCTTGATGCGATTTTGATGCGCAAAGATCCGCCATTCGATACTGAGTTCATTTACGCAACCTATATTTTAGAACGCGCAGAACAAGCGGGTTCATTGATTGTGAATAAGCCGCAAAGCCTACGTGACTGTAATGAAAAATTATTCACCGCTTGGTTCCCTGAATTAACGCCAGACACACTAGTGACTCGCAGCCCGCAAAAGTTACGAGAATTCCATCAAAAACATGGGGATGTGATCTTCAAACCCCTTGATGGCATGGGCGGTGCATCGATTTTCCGTTTAAAACAAGATGACCCTAATGTAGGCGTGATCATCGAAACACTGACAGAACATAGCTCCCGCTATTGTATGGCACAAAACTTTTTACCTGCAATTAAAGAGGGTGATAAGCGTGTGTTAGTGGTTGATGGTGAGCCAGTGCCGTACTGTTTAGCGCGTATTCCAGCGCAAGGTGAAACCCGTGGTAATTTGGCCGCAGGTGGCCGTGGCGAAGCGCGTCCTTTAACAGAGAGTGATTGGGCAATTGCACGTGCCGTTGCGCCAACACTGAAAGAAAAAGGCCTAGTGTTCGTTGGGTTAGACATTATTGGTGATCGCCTGACTGAAATTAATGTCACTAGCCCAACTTGTGCTCGTGAAATCGAAGCGGCTTTTGATATTTCTATCACAGGTATGTTGATGGATGCCATTGAGCGTCGCTTGAAAAAATAAGCAATAAAACGGGCTAAAAAGGCGATTTCTGCCTTTTTAGCCAACGAATTCAATAAAAATGAATGGAGTTTAAGTTTGAATCTACAAAACCATTTTCTTATTGCCATGCCATCCCTCACAGATCCTTATTTTGAGCAATCTGTAGTGTATGTGTGTGAGCACAACGAAAAAGGCGCAATGGGTTTAGTCATTAATAAACCCATTGATGACTTTTCAGTTGATACCATGCTAAGAAAACTTGAAATTACGGTATCCGATAAAGTCAATAAACGTAACCTACAACGCCCCGTGATTGCTGGTGGGCCTGTTGCAGAAGAACATGGTTTTATCTTACATACACCAATTAGCGGCTTTTTATCTAGCTTGCATCTTAATGATGAAGTGATGGTCACTACATCAAAAGATATTTTAGAAACTCTTGGTAGCGATCACTCTCCAGAAAACTCTTTAGTTGCCTTAGGTTATTCCAGTTGGGAGCCAGGCCAACTAGAGCGAGAAATCATGGAAAATAGCTGGTTGACAGTTGAAGCATCCCCTAAACTCATTTTTGATACGCCAATTAACGAACGCTGGGTTGCGGCTGCCAATTTAATCGGTGTCAATATTCATACGATTTCCATGCAAGCGGGGCATGCATAATGTCAGGAAGAACGCTATTAGCCTTTGATTTCGGAACAAAAAGTATTGGTGTTGCTATTGGGCAAGAGATCACAGGTACAGCACGCCCATTAACATCACTTAAAGCCAGTGATGGTCGCCCTGATTGGCAACAAATCGAAAAGTTACTTAAAGAATGGCTTCCTCAGTTGGTTATTGTCGGCCTCCCCCTTAATATGGATGGCACCGAACAGCTGGTCACCAGCCAAGCGCGTAATTTTGCCAATCGTATTCATGGCCGTTTTGGTGTTAAAGTCGAATTGCATGATGAACGACTTTCCACGGTCGAAGCAAAAGCAGGCTTATTTGAGCAAGGTGGCTACCGCGCATTAAGCAAAGGAAAAGTGGATTCGGCTTCCGCAGTGGTGATCCTTGAAAGCTGGTTTGAGCAACATAGTTAATTTTGCACAGTTTTGAGGTTATTTTTCACGGAAATCTCATGCAAAGGTGCCGTTCTAACGCGAATTGCTTTACACTATGGTCAACAGTCACTATTCATGCACTCTGTGAATAAAATAGTTTTGAATTAAACCATAATGAATAAATACATGACCATTCAAAATAATATCTCGGATGTTACCGCACGTATTCAAACTGCTGCCGAAGAATGTCATCGTTCACCCCAAGACATTACGCTGCTGGCTGTCAGTAAAACCAAGCCTTGTGAGGCTATTTTAGAAGCCATCGAAGCAGGCCAGCGCCAATTTGGTGAAAATTACGTCCAAGAAGGCGTTGAAAAAATCCAATATTTCGCGGATAGAACTGACCTTATTTGGCATTTTATCGGCCCATTACAATCCAATAAAAGTCGTTTAGTCGCTGAACACTTTGATTGGTTCCACACGCTCGATAGAGCTAAAATTGCTCAGCGTCTGAATGACCAGCGCCCTAGCAATAAAACGCCACTAAACGTACTCATCCAAATTAATATTAGCGATGAGAACAGCAAATCGGGCATAACATTAGATGAGGTTGCTAAGCTTGCTGCTGAAGTTGCAACTATGCCAAACCTTGTATTACGAGGTTTGATGACGATCCCTGCCCCTGAATCAGACTATGACCATCAATGTGAAGCCTTTCGTCAAATGGACAACGCATTTAAACAGTTACAAGCGACTTACCCAACAGTCGATACCCTATCGATGGGAATGACTGACGATATGCGCGCCGCTATTCACTGTGGTTCAACCCTAGTTCGCATAGGAACCGCGATTTTTGGCGCGCGCCAATATCCTCAATAATAAGGAGAACAGAATGCAACACCGTAAAATTGCTTTCATCGGTGCTGGAAATATGGCTCACGCAATCATCGCGGGGCTTGTTAGCAATGGTTACCCAGCATCAATGATCACCGTTTGTTCTCCAACCCCAGTGCGCCGCGATAAAATTGCCGCACAATATGGCATTATTAGCAGTGATGATAACCTTGCTGCCGTTAAACAGGCCGATGTCATTGTATTAGCAGTAAAACCACAAATGATGAAAGAAGTCTGTGAACCCCTGCAAAATGCCACTGATTTTGATAACAAACTGGTGTTAACCATTGCCGCAGGCATCCCAGCAGAGCGCTATAACGATTACTTTGCACATCAACTGAATTTAGTGCGCATTATGCCAAATACCCCATCCTTAGTTGGTAAAGGCGTAAGTGGGTTATTTGCGCAAACCAAAGTGACTGAGCAAGACAAACAATTTGCGCAGGAATTAATGCAAAGTGTCGGCTCAACGATTTGGTGCCAAAAAGAGCAAGAAATCAATAATATTATTGCAATTACAGGTAGCTCCCCTGCTTATTTCTTCCTGTTTATGGAAGCGATGCAACAAAAAGCAGAGCAACTCGGTTATGATGCAGAACAAGCACGTGAATTAGTGCTCAATGCCATTGAAGGCTCCGTTGAACTCGCGAAATCTCAGCACGACACCGCATTTTCAACCTTACGTGAACAAGTCACTTCTAAAGGCGGTACCACCGCGATGGCTTTAGAACAATTTTACAACGAAAACCTTCCGCAAACTGTTGCTAACGCGATGCAAAGCGCTATCAATAGAGCAGAAGAAATGGAAAAACTTTTTTAATTAATCGCGGAACTTGCCATGCAGACTTTAGTATTTGTCGTTACCACCCTGATCCAGCTATATATTTTTGTGTTATTGCTCCGCGTTTGGATGCAGTGTGTTCGTGCGGATTTCTATAACCCATTTTCCAAGTTTGTGGTCAAAGCCACCCAGCCGATTGTCGCGCCGCTACGCCGTGTGATCCCAGCGATTGGTTCAATTGATACGGCGTCTGTTGTTGTTGCTTTTGTTTTAGCCATTGCCGCAATTATTTTTGGCATGTGGGCAACTAACTTACTGCCTATCTTAGGCGTAACGATTCTCCCAATGGGGATCATTTTATTACTAACGTATGCAGGTAAATTGATCTTCTGGATGATATTGATCCGTGCCATTCTCAGCTGGGTGAGCCAAGGCCGTAACCCTGTTGATTATTTATTATACCAATTAACTGAACCGCTAATGGCGCCAATTCGCCGTATTATCCCAGCAATGGGCGGGTTAGATTTCTCAGCAATGATTGTGATGTTTATCTTAATCGCCCTGAATTATTTGCGTGTGGATATTTCTCTGATGATTGACCCATCATTGACCGCAATGATGTATTCCATTGGTATTATGTAAAAACGAGTTTTAAACGATGCAAAAAGTTGTTTTAGCAACCGGGAATCCGGGTAAAGTAAATGAATTAGCCGACTTACTTCGCGATTTCGGTATGGATATCGTTGCACAAACTTCATTGGGTGTTGAATCTGCTGAAGAAACAGGTTTAACCTTTATTGAAAATGCCATCCTGAAAGCTCGGCACGCAGCGGCACAAACGGGTTTACCCGCTATTGCTGACGACTCAGGAATTTCGGTTGATGCCCTTGGTGGCGCGCCAGGGATCTATTCTGCCCGCTACGCTGGTGAAGAAGCAACTGACGAGCAAAACCTCGTTAAACTATTGGATGCAATGAAAAATGTGCCTGACGACCAACGTCAGGCGCAATTTAACTGTGTGCTCGTGTATTTGCGCCATGCCGAAGACCCTACGCCATTAGTATTCCATGGCCGTTGGCACGGTATTATCACCCGCGAATGCAAAGGCCAAGGCGGTTTTGGGTACGACCCTATCTTTTACGTACCTGAGCTTGGCTGTACCTCCGCAGAGTTAAGCAAAGCAGAAAAACAAGCCGTTTCCCATCGTGGTAAAGCCTTAGCAATGATGCTGGATGCTCTGAAGAATGCATAAGTTGCCACCACTGAGCTTGTATATCCATATTCCTTGGTGTGTGCAAAAGTGCCCATATTGTGATTTCAATTCGCATACTCTAAAAGGAGAGATCCCACAAAAAGAGTATGTTGAGCACTTATTAGCGGACTTAGATATTGATGCCAAATTAATTGCTGATCGCCCTGTAAAAACGATTTTTATTGGGGGAGGAACACCGAGCTTGCTGACGGCTGAAGCCATGCAAGCATTGATGGATGGTGTTCGCGCACGAGTTCAATTAGACCCAAACGCAGAAGTCACCATGGAAGCCAACCCTGGAACCGTAGAAGCAGACCGGTTTGCAGGCTACCAGGCCGCGGGGATCAACCGCATTTCAATCGGCGTACAAAGCTTCGGGAACGATAAGCTGATCACTTTAGGCCGTATTCATGGCCCTGATGAGGCGAAACGTGCAGCAAAACTGGCCACTCACCTCAACTTACGCAGCTTCAATCTCGATTTAATGCATGGCTTACCCGCACAAACGCGCGATGAAGGCTTGTCAGATTTAAAACAAGCGATTGAACTTGCACCGCCACATTTGTCTTGGTATCAGCTGACTATCGAGCCCAATACACAATTTGGTTCAAGGCCACCAACGCTGCCTGATGACGATACCCTATGGGACATTTATACCGAAGGCCACAAGCTACTCAGCGCAGCGGGTTATGTACAGTATGAAACCTCTGCCTATGCAAAACCGGGTTATCAGTGTGAGCACAACCTCAATTACTGGCGCTTTGGTGATTATCTCGGTATTGGCTGTGGTGCTCATGGCAAAATTACCTTTGAGGATGGGCGGATTTTACGTACGGTAAAAACTAAACATCCTCGAGGTTATATGGAAGGTCGGTATCTCCAGCAGTCTTATGATGTAGAAGCCGAAGATAAACCATTTGAATATTTCATGAACCGCTTTCGGTTACTTGAGGCCATGCCCCGTCAAGAGTTTACCCAATACACAGGTTTGCCCGAATCAACAGTAAGGCCTGCTCTTAATGAAGCATTAACCAAAGGGTATATCACTGAAACGGATGATGAATGGCAAATTACAGAACATGGAAAATTATTCTTAAACTCGCTGCTGGAGCTATTTTTAGGCGAGGAATAATAACCAAATCAGTGAACTAATGAAAGCCCGCGAGAGATAACACTCCGCGGGCTTTTTATTAGAGATAAAAATGAGATCGACAAAAATAACAATAAGGGTATTTCATATTGCCGCTATCACTAGGACAACGGCAGATATTCATTAAAGTGCATTAACGACCGCGTTAACTTGCTCGGTTAAGCTGACAAAACCACCACCTGATAAGTACCACAGGTCAGACTGCAGGTAAGTGATTTTACCGTCTTTGTACGCTTTGGTTTCTTGAATATTGCTGTCTTCAAAGACCGTTTTTTCTAATTTCCCAGCACCGATAGCTTCACTGCGGTCAACAATTAAGATGACATCAGGATTTGCTTGCGCAATAGTTTTGGTATCCACAACACGACGTTTTGATTTATCTGCATTTTCATCAATCTGCAATTCTGCACGCTGTGCTTTTACCACGTCATAAACAACGGCTTGGTTATTTGGGATTAATTTACCGTCGTTGTGCATCAGTACTAAGACTTTTTTCTTAGAATCAGCCGCTTTTTTCTGAGCATCTGCAATGGTTTTGTCTAACTGAACGAGCTGTTCATCAACAGCTTTTTGATTACCGTATAAATCACCAAGTACGGCTAAGTTTGCTTTTACTGATTCAATATAATGTTTGCTGTCAGAACCTAAATTAATGGTCGGTGCAATTTTGGATAAGGCTTCGTATGATTTCCCCTGACGCCCCGTGATCACGATTAAATCAGGTTTTAATTGCTCAATTTTAGCCAAATCAGGCTGTTTCATGCCACCTGCATTTTCCATCGATGCTGGAATATTGCCTTTCACATAAGCAGGCGCATTTGCCGTCGGTAAAGCCACCACGTTATCGCCTAAACCCAGTTTTTGCATTGAGTCATATACACCGAAGTCAAATAAAACCACTTTTTTAGGTTTTTTAACAACTTCTGTTTCACCCGATAAATGCTTAATAGTCACTTTTTCGACGCCTTGCGCAGTGACAGCATTTGGAGTGAAAGCCGCAGATTCAGCACCAAGCGCTAAAGGAGCAGAGAGTGACAATACAGAAACAAGTAAAGCAGGAATGAACTTTTTCATTTAAACGATCCCAGTTATGTCATTGAGCCAAACTCGCATTGTAAAGAGAGAGGCCTATATGTCAATCAAATAAGAATCAATTTCATTTTCATTCCCATTAATGGAATTGAAATCACATTTATAAATCCACATAATAACCATTATAAATAAAAAAACAGCCACACATTAAATACATGGCTGTTTTTAAGGTATTTAAATAAAGGGATTATTTGGCTTTTAAGGAATTCAATAAAGAAACCCGTTGTTGCTCAATGCCAGTGACTTTTGAACACACTTGAACGCCAAACAACTGGAAGCTTTTCTCTTGTTTTTTCCATTCCGTTTCAAGCTCTTGCTGCAAACCACCTAGATTACCCAGCATACCTTGTAGCGCTTGGTTAGCATCACCACCTGATAACAGCTGTTTGCGCCCCATTTCGTTGATGCTATCTTGTAAAATACCGCCCAAGCTTTCATTCACCAACTGCTTGCCTTTTGCTTGCGCATTTTTCATCGCTTCATGATGAAAAGCATAGCCATTCGGGCGGGTTTCAATAATTTGGTTAATTTGGCTATTCAGGTCTTTTTCTAGCTTGGTCAAACGTTTACGTACATTACTGTCGCTGCCAATGACCTTCACTACGACTTTATCTACCGTTTCACGTGACGTTGCCAGTTTTTTCTCAGACTCTTGTTTTATCCAAGGTAAATCATTACGAATTGCCGATTGATAGCGGATCGCTTGCTGTTTTTGAGCCTCAGTCGCCGCAATATTTTTGCCATTTAACGTGATCTCACCATTAGGTGTAATCACTAAATCGCCACTGCGGCCAATCACTTGCACACTTTCTGGCGTCATGAAAATATCATCATTCGGTGTCACTGAGCAGTTATAATCCGCAGCTTGGCTCGCTGCACTCGCTAACAGTGAAAATGCAATTAATGTACGGCGTAACATAACATCTCCTAGAAGGCGCTGAATTAATTAGAAAACAGAACGCCCAATTCGTTTCGATAATAGCTCTAAAGCAGCGCACCCCACCAAAGAGTTCCCTGCTGCATCGAGTTCAGGTGACCATACCGCCACAGTAAATTGGTTAGGAACAACACAAACAATACCGCCGCCAACACCTGATTTCCCTGGCATTCCAATACGAAATGCAAATTCACCAGAGCCATCATACATCCCACATGTCATCATCAATGCATTAATTTGCCTTGATTGTAATGGGGTAATAATAGGGTCTATGGAGCAAGATGACATTCCTTGCAATGTTAAATAGGAGAAACATCTCGCTAATTCAACACAGTTCATACTTAGAGAGCAATAATGAAAATAAGTTTCGAGCACCGTTAAAACATCATTTTCAAAATTACCAAATGATTTCATCAAATAGCCGATTGCTGCATTACGGCTTGCATGTTCCATTTCAGAGCGAGCAACGGTTGTATCGTAGGTAATATCAGGCTCGCACGATAATTTTCGAACAAACTCTAGCATACGTTGTTTTGGCGCACTTAAACGCGACTGCAACATATCTGCAATCACAATCGCACCTGCATTAATAAATGGGTTTCGTGGAATACCTTTTTCCATTTCAATTTGAATTAATGAGTTAAACGGTAGCCCCGATGGCTCTTTGCCAACACGGCTCCAAATTTCATTTTCTTCGTAGCGCGTCATCGCCAATGTCAGGCTCAACACTTTTGAAATAGATTGAATGGAAAAACGTTGATAAGCATCCCCTGCAGTGAAAACCTCACCGTCAATGGTGGAAACGGCAATGCCGAGATGATGAGAAGGCACACAGCCTAGTGCAGGAATATAGTTGGCAACACAACCTTGGCCTATTAGCGGCCGAACTTGGTCTAGAATGTCGTTAAGTAGCTGGTTAGAAAACATAGCGCTCAAAACTTTTACTCCAGAAAATAAAGGCACCCAAAACTTGGATGCCTCTTCAAACACTGAGAAACTCAGCCTATTTATTTAGTGTGATTTAATCAACCAAAAAGTGATTATTCCCACCAAACATCAAACAGTTCAGAAACAACAACGTCGTTCATCCCTTTTGCTTTTAACCAATTTTCAACGATTTGACGGTGTTCTTCGGTACATTTACCAATTTGCTGTAGGCAAACAATCCCTTCCCAGCTCAAGTAGCCGCTTGCTTCGAATGCTAAACCGTTTGGTTCAATAGCTTCAGCAATCAGTTGGTCAACGATAGTGTCAACTTCTTCGATCGGTGTACCTTCTTTAAAACTCCATTTAACCGTAAAACCTAACTCTTGGAATTCATCCAAACGCATTTTTTTACGTAAACGACGACTACGTGGTTGTTTAGCCATTATTTGGTCCTCTCAAACATTAAATCCCATACACCGTGCCCTAACCGCTGGCCGCGCTTTTCAAATTTTGTTTCTGGTCTTGATTCTGGACGAGGAACATAATCACCTGTTGGTGATAAATTTTTATACCCTTCGACGCTCTTCATGACATCAAGCATATGTTCTGCATACGGCTCCCAGTCGGTCGCCATATGGAAAACACCACCAACCGCTAATTTGCTGCGAATTTTTTCAGCAAATGGCACTTGAACAATGCGGCGTTTATTGTGTTTTGCTTTATGCCATGGGTCAGGGAAAAATAACTGAACCATCGCAAGGCTGCCATTGGGCACCATGCAATCCAAGACTTCTATCGCATCATGGCACATCACACGGACATTACTGACGTTTTCTTCTTTTGCCGATGCTAAGCATGCGCCCACACCTGGCGCATGAACTTCAATGCCTAAAAAGTTTTGCTGTGGATTTTGCGATGCCATGGCCACCAATGAGGCGCCCATACCAAACCCAATTTCCAGCGTCACTGGGTTTGAGTTACTAAATACTTTGGCGAAATCAAAGGGTTCATTGATAAAATCAATCCCCATTTCAGCCCATTCTTTTTCTAATGCGTCTTCCTGACGTTTTGTCAGACGCCCTTGACGGCGGACAAAACTACGGACACGGCGCATAACCCGCCCTTCTTCATTATATTCGGGGGAGATAACATTATTGATCATAATAAAGGTTCTAAAAAATAGTTGCCCAATTAAGTTAATGTGCCAACGATCAAGTTCTATAAGGCTAGTAAATAGCAATTATGTTTAAATTACCCTTGCTAATTCAATCCATTAGATTAATGACCTAACAGTAATTGCAGGGTAAGAGTAGGAGTTTAGCAAAACTTCAACAAGGATGCAGTTGATAATTAGCTAACTTTACACTAAACCACACAATAAGCGGTTTACAGCCTACTGCGTCTATGTTGCAATCCTTAGCATTATTAAAAAATCGATAAAAAAATAAAGTGTTCAATGGAAGCTCAACAATTTTCTTATGCAGTGCTCGACTGGTATCACAAATATGGGCGCAAAACATTGCCATGGCAGCAGGAAAAATCCTCTTACCACGTATGGCTGTCTGAAGTGATGCTGCAACAAACCCAAGTCAGTACCGTTATCCCCTATTTTGAGAAATTTATTTCTCGTTTTGAGGATATTACCGCCCTTGCCAATGCGCCGTTAGATGAGGTTTTACATTTATGGACAGGCCTTGGCTATTATGCCCGTGCGCGCAATTTGCACAAGGCAGCAAAAGTCGTTGCTGATCAGTATGGCGGTAAATTCCCAACCACTTTTGATGAAGTTTTGGCTTTGCCGGGGGTTGGTCGCTCTACGGCTGGCGCAATTTTATCTCTGTCCCAACAACAACATTACCCTATTTTAGACGGCAACGTAAAACGGGTGCTGGCTCGTGCTTATGCCGTTGATGGCTGGCCCGGGAAAAAAGAGGTAGAAAACCGCCTGTGGGAAATTAGCACCGATGTCACGCCCAATGATGGCGTAGAATATTTTAACCAAGCAATGATGGATTTAGGCGCGATGGTTTGCACCCGCAGCAAACCAAAATGCGAGCTTTGCCCACTTAACTTTGGCTGTGTTGCCTATGCCAACCATTCATGGCAAAACTACCCAGGGAAAAAACCGAAACAAAAAATCCCTGAAAAAACCGCTTGGTTTTTAATTATGCAGCATGAAGACAATGTCTGGTTAGAGCAGCGTCCCCCTTCCGGTATTTGGGGAGGGTTATTTGCCTTCCCACAATTTGAGTCTTCAGAACAATTAACAGCATGGTTAGCCGAATCAGGCTTTTCTTATGATGCTCCTGAGCAGCTAATTGCCTTTCGCCACACTTTTAGCCATTTCCATTTAGATATTATCCCTGTAAAAGTTAAGATTCAGGCATTTAATTCTGCCATGGATGAAGGCAAAGGACTCTGGTATAACTTACACCTAGGCGCAACGATCGGCCTTGCAGCCCCAGTTGAAAGTTTATTAAAACAGCTCGCCTTACTACCTGATATTTGAGGAAATTTTAATGAGTAGAACGATTTTTTGTACATTCTTACAACGTGACGCAGATGGGCAAGATTTTCAACTTTACCCAGGTGAGTTAGGGAAACGTATTTTTAATGAGATTTCTAAAGAAGCATGGAGCCAGTGGATGACGAAGCAAACTATGCTAATTAATGAAAAGAAACTCAATACAATGAACCCAGACGATCGTAAGATGTTAGAACAAGAAATGGTCAAGTTCTTATTTGAAGGCCATGATATTCACATTGACGGCTACACACCTGAAAAATAATCTGTCTGTCTACCTACTCTGTAGGTAGACTTTTGCACCAATACTGTGAATCGTATGAAAAAACTATTTGCGCTGAGTTTATTGATCCCGCTACTTGTTTCGTGTTCCAGCAACCAAAAAACGGACTTCAACCCTGATTATGTCAAAGACACCAATGGATTTGATATTTTAATGGGCCAATTTGCCCATAATATCGAAAATATTTGGGGCATTAAGGAAGTCCTCATTGCCGGGCCAAAAGATTATGTGAAATATACGGACGAATACCGTACACGTAGCCATATTAATTTCGATGCAGGGACGATTACAGTTGAAACCATTTCCGCTGTAGAGCCATCGCAACACCTCAAAAAAGCGATTGTCACCACCTTATTGATGGGCGATGACCCTAACTCCATCGACCTCTATTCTGATATTAACGATATCCCCTACAGTAAAGAACCATTTTTATTTGGTCAGGTGTTAGATAACACAGGGGAAGCGATTCGTTGGGAGTGGCGAGCAACAAAGTTTGCAGATTATCTGATAGAAAACAAAATACAGCGCCGCCAATCTGGCATGAATATCGTTTGGTCAGTCACGATGCAATTAGTGCCTAACCACCTAGACAAACGCGCCCACAAATATTTGCCGTATATTAAAAAATCCTCAGCAAAATATGGCGTTGATGAGTCATTGATCCTTGCAATTATGCAAATTGAATCGAGCTTTAACCCTTATGCCGTAAGCCGCTCAGATGCTCTTGGTTTGATGCAGATAATGCCAAACACAGCAGGTAAAGACGTTTTCCGCTCACAAGGGAAATCAGGTGTGCCAAGTCGCAGCTATTTGTTCGACCCAGAAAAGAACATTGATACGGGGACGGCCTATTTGGCTATCTTGCAAAACAGCTATTTAGGCGATATTCGCAATCAAACCTCTCGCCGTTATGCTGTTATTACCGCATACAATGGCGGCGCAGGCAGTGTTCTGCGAGTGTTCCATAGTGATAAAAAGCAAGCAGCTCAGCGTATTAACAATTTAGAACCCGGTGAAGTGTATGAAACGTTGTCCACTAAGCACCCAGCTGCTGAGTCACGTAATTACCTCATTAAAGTGAACAAAGCACAGAAAAAATATCTGCGCTAACATTGACGAACAGATGAAAATCACCCGTTAAACAGCGGGTGTTCTTCATTACCCAGAATGTTTTTAGGGAATTTCGTTTAAAAAGTAGCTAAGGTGTTGAAAAAAAGCGCATACGGTCGAAAGTTTTTATAATGCGCCTTGACTCAACTGATGGAATCAGGTTTAATACGTTCCGTTGCCCGGATAGCTCAGTCGGTAGAGCAGGGGATTGAAAATCCCCGTGTCCTTGGTTCGATTCCGAGTCCGGGCACCACTATTTAAAGAAACCAGCCTACGGCTGGTTTTTTGCTTTATATAATCTATTCAATCCGTTCGTCTGCTTTTGTTTGTAGCGCCCGCTAAAGTCAACACTCTCCCAAATTTGAACTGCACTGAATTCTACGCGACTCTACCCACATCACTTCATTGTGCTGATACAGGCTGATCCCAAAAAACTTACGTACCCGCTTTACTCTTCAGGAAGCTTGATATGGCTCTAGATGATACGAAAGTTGCGGAAGCTAAATCCGATGAGAAGTCTTATAAATTACCCGATGGTTCAGGCCTGCATTTATTGATGCAGGCGATTACGTTATCGTCCTTGAGGGAATGAGAAAACCATAGCATTAGCTTATACCTTAATATCTCTTTCTCCTAAGCACGTTTAAAGCGTGATGAAGCTAGACAGTTACCGATAGCATTAAGCTGTATGACCAAAGCAAATACCGAAGCCAGCTCCTCTCATCATGACGTTGCTAAGCACAGTAAGGTCTGAAATCATTCTTTTAATTAAGAATCGGTATAATCACTAATACGAGCCAATACTGATGAAAATCCATTCTATTACAGGAATGTATGATATTTTCCCAACACCACAGATCAGATATCGCCTTGTCAGGAGATTCATGGCATGAGATAAAATATATCGACATTATACAAAGTTAAACACAAATACACCGTGTGAATGCCTATTCATCAAACTTCACACAAGGCGATATCAATGCGCATAAGAATAAAAGGAGCACCGCGCCATGAATAACAACAACGATGACGTCTAGCTCTGCGCGCAGTATCCAATGTAACATCCTCCTGGTTTCAATACGTAAAACATTCACACAAAAATAGGAGCGCGTATGCTTAAATCATACTCCCCCGAAGCTCTCTGGGCGTTTATCGAGATAGTCTCTCAACGCTCATTCACATTAGCCGCCCGCAAGTTGGGAAAGAGTCAATCCACCATTAGTACGGCCATTGCGAATTTAGAAATTGATTTGGGTCTGACACTATTTGATAGGCAATTTCGAAAACCGACACTCACCGAAGCGGGCAGAAAAGTGTACAACCATGCACTTGATATTATTTCAGCAAATGAAAACCTTTATGCTCTAACGTGCCGATTAGCTGAAAATATAGAGCATTGCCTAACTATCGTGTTTTCTGACCATTACATTACCCCCCAAGCACACCTTATGGCTGAATTTTCCAAAGCGTTTCCTGATGTGGAACTCGAATGTATCGTTGCAGAAAATATTGATGCGGTGAAATTATTACAAGATAAAAGGGCACATTTAGGTATTATTCTGTCTATGGATAAATACCCTGCCGATATTACTGTCTCTAAATTAGCACTGACCTCACATTTAAGTTTATACGTTGCTCACAGCCATCCTTTAGCATCGGTGAAAAACTTATCCTATAAAGACTTAATGCCGTATAGGCAATTATATCTAAATCATATTCATGGAGATCAAAAACCTTTTCATTCTAAAATATGGTCTGCTCCCCAATATTTAATGTTAATGGAAATGGCGATACAGCAATTTGGTTGGGTAGAACTCCCCCATGAGCTTGTTGATTTATATGCACAAAAGCAGCTAACGCGCCTATCGCTTCCTGGATACCCTAAAACAGTCCCCCTAGATTTAATTTGGTCGAGAAACACCGAGCTAGGCCCTGCCGCTAATTGGGTGATCAACCAATTTCGATAGAGTAAAAAATTACAATCGTTTTTTTCGATACTACCTATTTTTTCACGTTGGCCCTATTTCCCTATAATGCCGAACAATGGCAAGCAGACACATATTTTTCGGGTTTTCTCATACATAGAGAACTAGAAATATGTTCTGGCAGCCATGACACTTTTTTATTCGCATTAACAATAGGATGAATAATGCCATTCTCAAATAAATTAACTCGTCTTAGCCTTGCTATTGCGATGTCGACAACCGCCCTCTTTTCATATGCACAATCAACGCTGCCCATTGCAGATATTATTGTGCTAAATGCAGATGTTCGTACTGTCGATCCATCAAAACCTCGCGCTCAATCATTTGCCATACAAGACGGTAAATTTATCGCCGTTGGCAGTGAGTTTTATGTTAAAAAGTTACAAAATGAAAAAACGAAAGTGATTGATGCGAAAGGTCATACCGTTATCCCAGGCTTAACAGATGCACATACCCACTTTTTAGGGGGAACAGATTTAGCATTTGGTGTCGATTTATTTAATATTGCCGACCGCGCTCAGTGGTTAGAGATTATTGCCAAAAAAGATAAAGAGCTTCCAGATGGCGCATGGATTGTAGGCGGACGTTGGGATGTAACGTTAACTGAACAGCAAGATTTACCTACACGACACGAACTTGATGCAGTTGTACCTGACCGCCCCATCGCATTATTAGACAGCGATTTTCATTCCATGTGGATTAATACCGCGGCAATGAAATTACTGAATATTACAGCGCAAACCGAGTCACCCACTGGGGGAGTCATTGTTAAAGACGCTAAAACGGGAGAACCGACAGGAATTTTAAAAGAAAATGCGATGGAGCTCGTGACACAATCAGCTATTTATAAAAAAGCTGAACCCTCCAAAACGGCGGCATTGAGGAATATCATCCAGTATTTTAATAGCTTAGGTGTTACCTCTGTGCATGATATGTGGTCCGAGGACATTAAGGCCTATCAAGAGCTTCTCGCCACGGAACCCTTTTCAATGCGAGTGTGGTTTGGTTTAATGGCCGATAGTTCTGACTCACAAGCCACACCAGAAGTGTTTCAACGCTATGCCAACCAGCGTGATAAGATGAACTCATTATCAAAAAAACAAGAAAAAATATGGCAACAAGGCCCCCAATTCCGTTTAGGATATATCAAATATTTTGCTGATGGAGTGTTGTCAACCTATACCGCCGCACTGAATGAAGCCTATTCCGATCATACCTCTCTCCATGGAACCCCAATTCATAGCCAAGATAAGCTCAATAAACTGGTTAAGCTTGCCCATGCGCAAAATTTCCCAGTCGCAGTGCATGCGATTGGTGATAAAAGTGTAGACATGGTCATGAAGGCATTTAGCCTTTCACCTCGACAAACTACCTTGCCAGATCGTATTGAACACATTGAAGTGGTCGAGACCCAAACTGTCCCTAAATTCTCACAATACAATATCGTTGCTTCTATGCAACCTAACCACGCTATTCAAGGCAGTTATATTCCCTCTCGACTCGGTGAACCTCGCCTTGAACGAAGCTACGCTTGGCAAACACTCTTGAGCAGTGGAGCAAAATTGGTACTCGGTAGTGATTGGCCAACTGCCGTTGAAATTCCTCTATTACAAATTGGAGATGCGGTATTACGTGAACGTGATGGAAAAACGTGGCATGGGGAAAACGCACTTTCATTTGATGAAGCGCTCTATGCATACACACAAGCCCCTGCTGATATTGCAGGTTGGGGAAATCAAATCGGAAGTATCAGTGTAGGAAAATGGGCTGATTTTGCCATCATCGATGGCACAGTGAGTGAGCCTTTACCACAAGATATTAGAAACTGGAAAATTGAACAAACATGGTTTGCTGGTAACAAAGTCTTTCAAAAATAGGGCTCCCTCTTGATTTAAATGGAGTGAAATAAGTCTCCATTCTCATTGGATGTATTATTTAGTCAATATTTCATCAACTCTCGGGTCAACATGTTGACCATTCTCTCCGTGATAAAGGAGATTCTCACCCTGTAAGGTCGATTATTAACAGGGTGAGTTTTTTTAATACAAATACCATATGAATAAGTGCGGGAAAAACGACACTGTTGTTTATTGATCCATCGTAAGTGATATCAACCTAGGCAGATAAAAGCACTGAGAACGTTTTGCTGTGTATTAAGCTTACAGTTGAGGCTGCGAACGTGCTGGCAAGCCACCATAAACTGGTGGCCACTCAGAGGGAACAAATAAAATATAACGTTAAAAAGCTTCGAATATAATCAATTATGATTAAAAGTCGATTCCAGATCTAGATACCACTATTTAAAGAAACCACCCTATCGTTCCCCTTGGGTATCCACTAATAAACGCTGATTAATGTATTCAATGGTTTCTTCTATTGTCATGATCTTATTCACCACATTAGTAATCCCTTGACCAATAATCACTTCAGCTTGGCGCAAATTAAATAACTTACCGTTTGGAATGGAAGATTCGCGGATCCCACGGTTAATTTCTTGATAAGCCAGAGGCATCCAAGGGTAGCGATGGCAGATTTCTTGGTTATGGCTGAAATCTTGATGGTTACTATTCCCACCCAATAAAATAAGATGATCCATCACGATAGGTGAATAGAGCCAACGATAAAATTGCTCCGCATAATGTGATTTTTGACTATAACGAGATACGCCGAGTGCACCTCCCCCGAGTTGTGGAAGCCCACCAGGCACAGAGGCATAACCAATTTTTGGAAAAATATCGCTATGAGCCACATCATTAAACAGATTCATATAAGCAATTAACATAGCAAGTTCACCTTGCTCAAATTGCCTAACGGATTCGCTCCACCACTTTTCATGGATATTTTCAGTGACAGAAACTTGGTGTAGATAATCGCTTAACACTTTGCCTGCCAAAGGCATTTCTAATCGAGGAATACCATCCCCCTCAATTAACCGCCCACCTTCTGCATAGTAGCGCAGCAAATATTCACTTGCTATTAAGCCAGCACTTCCCAATGTTGTTGATGCACCAATTGGGCGAGAAAATTGCCCTTTTTCATGCTGCTCTGTAAAAAACTGCGTGACTTGGTCGTATTCGTGAAAACTTGTCGGCACAGCCAATTCATTGCCTGTTTTTTCGTAATACATGCGCTTTAGGATCGGATCTTCAAACAAGTCTTTTCGATAAAACAACAACTGGGCACTAGCATCAAATGGCATGGCATAAGCAGTGTCCCCGACTAAACTAAATTTTTGTTGGGTTGGTCTGGAAAAGCTGCTCAATAAATCCGTTAAGCCGTTCCCGACGTTATCTAGCGGCTGTAATATGCGCTCTGCAAACCAAGGAAAACAGGCCATATCAATCCGCAATAAATCATAATAAGGATGTAAATGGAGCTGTCCCAATATTTGGTAGACTTCGTCATAAGGATGTATGGCTAAATTAACCTTAATGCCCGTTTGGCGATAAAAGTGGGGTAAGAGCTTTTTGAGTGCATTTGTCGAAGGACTTGGCAAAATAAGGAGGTTCAAACTCGGCTCATCTTTATTAACTGTACTAAGTGCTGGTGTTGCAGTATAGAGGTTGCCACTTTGGTTGCGCACATAAACAGTGTTTGCTCCCATGTTCTCACTTTCCAGTTCATCCTCTTTCATTAGCTCATCAACAACCTCTAACCCTAGCTGCGCATAATTCATCGGAAAACAATGTAGCCCTTTTAATATTGGGGGAATATTACCACTTAAGGCAAAAATAGCAGGGCAATCGCTATTGCTACCAAAAAAACTGGCTTGAGTTAAAAAACTTGCTTTTTCAATATCTTCAGCAACAAACAAGTCTGGTGTTTGGTCTAAGGTGAAAAAATCAAATGCCGCTTTATAGGATTCATCATTCGATGCTCGGATCACAATATATTTTTTATTTGGTGCACACTGCTTGAGGCTTTTTTGTAACTCACTCACAAACGTTGAATGTTCTAATTCACCATGTTCATCGCTGAAAATCCCCACCAGTTGACTGCGGCTGGTCGCAATTTGTTGGCAAATCGCCTCTGCAGCTTGAGAAAAATCTAACGTGAAAAAATGGTGAGCATTAGCTGGTTGGCGGTAAATAAACACAATCTGAGAAGCAGGTAATTTTAATGTATCAAAATAAGTGTTCGCGTCTTGCAAGCAGCTCACAGCAACCACCTGTTTATATCCACCCGCTGCAATTTTTTGTAATGCATCTAACTCTGTTGTTTCAAGATCATCCGTCAAAAATAGATCATAGGTTATCTCGGGATACAAAGAGATTGATTGCCTAAATGAATTAAAAAAGATTGCGTATTTATCGGACACTAACTGAGGTAATAGTATCGCGATTTTGTGGCTTTTATTGGTTCTCAACAATTGCGCTTGTGTATTGAGCTGGTACCCCATTTGCTTTGCTGCTTTATAGACAGCCTCAATTTTCTCTACACTCACATTTCCACGTTTATTCAAAACGTTAGAAACCGTTCCATGAGAAACACCCGCCAATTTTGCAATATCTTTAATTGTTGCCATTTGTCTTTTCACCTTACGTTGCTTCTCGCAATAGCATACCTGAATTATTTATCACGACTACCGATAATTAATTTGAACGTTCCAAAATAAATATGCAGATAAAACAATCAAATAATGGAAAGTATTAACATTCGATACGTATAAAGCAAAAAATAAAAAATACCACTATTAATCAAATAGATAATTATTTTAATTTGAATGAGATCACTGATCTGAATATCTATCATTGGCAAACTAACCCCACCAAATTATCATTGGAACGTTCAAATAATAGTTTTATCGATTTAACACCAGCACCAGGGATTTAATAACCCAAAATAAAACAATAAGATAAAGGAAATTATCATGAAAATTCATTTTTTAGGCACTGCGGCTTCAGAGGGTATACCAAACCCTTTTTGCCGTTGTGAGCACTGCCAAAAAGCAAGGCAACTTGGTGGTAAAGATATCAGAACTCACTCCTCGGCTATTGTGGATGACCTCATGTTGATCGACGTATCTCCCACATTTAGTTATCAACTGATGCGTGATGGAATGGATGCAACCCATTTTGAAAGCCTGCTATTCACTCACACTCACCCTGATCATTTTAATGTGGGCGATCTGTTCAGCCGAATGGAAGGTTATGGCTTTGAAATTCACCATCCACTTCACATATTTGGCAACGATCGTGCAATCAATGGCTGCCTTGAAGTGCTACCGGGATACAGCAAAGAGCGTTTCGCTTTTCATTGTTTAATCCCTTTTGTCACCGTTGAAAGAAATGGATATAAAATTACCCCATTACTAGCAAACCATGCGAAATGGGAGCTCTGTTATGTCTATCATATTGAAAAAGATGGCAAAGCGATTTTCTATGGCCACGATTCAGGCTGGTTCCCAGAGCTGACTTGGCAATGGCTTGAAAACAAACCGCTAGATATTGTTGTATTCGAATGCACTTATGGCCTAAATGGCAATAACCATACCGATAACCATATGAGCCTAGAAACCGTCTTTGCAGCACAAGAAAGGCTGCAACAACAAGGTTGTTTGCATTCTAATACTCAAATTGCTGTTTCTCATATTTCACACAGCGGTAAATTACTGCATGAAGAATTAGTGGCGGTTTGTGCTCCTTATAATATCCGTGTCGCATATGACGGATTAACGTTAGAAACACATTAAGAGGGAAATAAAAATGGATATGAAAATCACTTCCCGCTTGCTGATCATGATGTTTGTGCAATATTTCATGCAAGGTGCATGGAATATGACGATGGGGCTGGTATTAAGTACCTATGGTATGGCACATATTATTGGTAATGCTTATGCGTTATTAGGTGTCGCGACCATTATTTCACCGTTATTTATTGGTATGGTTGCTGACCGTTTCTTTGCTTCACAAAAAGTGATGGGGATCCTTCACTTAATTAATGCCGCCGTCATTTTATGTGTTCCTCAATTTATTGAAGCACAAAACAGTGGCATGACCCTATTTTTGATCTTTATTATTGGTCTGCTGTTTTACCCAACAACCGCACTTTCTAATAGCATCAGCTTCTCCCATATTAATGGTGTGAAATATTTCCCTATCATTCGTGTATTCGGTACGTTTGGTTTTATGGCTATCGGATTTATTTTAGGGGAAATGGGCTTCTCTGGCAGTACCATGACATGGTATATCGCATCTGCGGTTGCAGTCGTATTAGGCTTTTACTGTTTTACACTGCCAAATACGCCACCAAAAGCTAAAGGTAAACCATTCTCTACACGAGATATTTTATGCTTAGACGCATTGTCATTATTTAAAGACCGCTATTTCGCTATTTTAATGTTTAGCATCTTTGTATTAATGATCCCAAAAACAGCTTATTCCGCCTATATCCCTGTGTTTATTAAAACGCTTGGGTTTGATAATGCCGCTTCTATTATGCAAATTGGTATTGCCTGTGAAGTGCTGTTTATGTTCTTCCTATCGTTCTTCTTGATGAAGTTCGGTTTTAAAATCACTTTATTATTAGGTGCAGTTAGCTGGATTATTCGCTCAACATTATTTGCCTATGCTGCGGTCGATACCAGTTTATATTTTATTGTCTTTGGGTTGATGCTTCAGGGATTATGTTGGGACTTCTTCTTTACCGCTGGCGATATTTATGTCGACCGTAAAGCAAAACCAGAAATCCGCGCACAAGCTCAAGGGTTACGCTTTATTGTTTCAAACGGCTTCGGTTTATTATTTGCCTCCACGATTTGCGGACAAATATTTAACTCAACAGTCACGGAAAAAGGTAGCGAATCCTTACCACAATGGGAAACCTTCTGGCATTACCCGGCTATCGTCGCTGCTGTTGTTTGTGTGTTTTTTATCTTCTTCTTTAAAGATGATGTTTCTAAAAAGAAAAATAACGACGATAAAAAAGCACCAGAGGGCGCTGTAGCACCGTAATTCGAAATATACAGAGGTAAGCCATGGATGCTCTTATGCAGTTTGTCGACACCATTGGCCCTTTGTCACTATCAAGTATTGCTAAATTACTCGCCGCCTTTATTTTAGGCGGCTTTATTGGCTTAGAACGTGAATCAAAGGGAAAACCTGTCGGCTTTAAAACCTGTGTCATTATTGCTGTTGCTAGCTGTTTATTAACCATTGTTTCTATTCAGTCTGCCGAATATTACGCCAATATTTCAGATAATATTCGCAGTGACCCAATGAGATTAGCGGCGCAAATAATCAGCGGAGTGGGCTTTTTAGGCGCGGGTGTTATTTTACATCGTCGTGATGATGCTATTTCAGGACTGACAACCGCAGCGATTGTTTGGGCTTCAGCTGGCGTTGGAATTGCGTGTGGCTCTGGCTTTTATTGGCACGCATTAATTGTCACCGTTCTTTTTTTCTTGGCGATTCAACTGAGCCCACAAGTGGCATTGTTTCAGATGAAAAATCAAAAATTAGGTAAGATTAAAGTTCGAATGTTGTTTACCCATGAAGATGGCGTCCCCTTACTCATTGAGTATTTAAAACAACATAAAGACATTATTGAAAACCTAACAATACGTGACATAAAAAAAGAGCGAGTAGAAGTCAATTTAAAACTGGTGGTTCGCCAAAAAACCACATTGCCTGAATTTTATTGCTCGTTAAAACAGCTATCTTATGTTCATTCTGTTTCTTTAGATCACTAATGTTCAATGATTATATGGTACAAAACCCGCGACTATAGCGGGTTTTCTCGTTATAGGATTTCTATTAAGTTTTACAAATGCTTTAAATCTTCTGGAATATTTTTCTTCAAAATACGCCAAAAATCCTCTGCGGTTTTATTTAAACGAGTGTCCATACGGTAAATGTAAGCTTGAATTGGAATCGTCAATTCAGGGGTATCAAGACAAACCAATTTCTTTTCTTTCAGCTCATTGACCACAGAGTAAATCGGCAGCCATGCGATGCCATGACCATCCAATGCCATATTTTTCAATAATTCACTCATGGAAGACATAAACAACGTTTTTGAACTAATTGCACCGAACTCACTTAACCTACGATTAACTAACCGCCCCATATAAGAAGCATTCGTATAATTCAACAAGGGAACTTGGGGTTGGTAAATATCGAATAACGGTTTACCAAATTCATCTGCGGCACAGATAGGGTAAAGCTCAGACTCAAAAACATTCAAGCTGGAAAATGGAGATTGCATTAAATCCTCATCATAAAATGAGATGATAAAATCACTTTTCCCTTCTCTTAGTGCATTCACCACCTGTACCACGTCAATGGCTTCAACATGATAAACAAATTCTTCCCCGAAACCAGACAATGCGTGAACAAGTTTGGGGAGCAGTGTTAATGATAAAGAATGTGCCGCCGCAATTTTAATATTAGGTAAACTTAAAATATTATGCCCAGATAGTTCATTCAAATTACACTCTAATTGCTGCAACAAGCTACGGGCTTGAGAGTGGAAAACTTTGCCTTCTTCGGACAATTGCAAGGGGGATGTGGTTCTATCAAACAATTCGACACCGATCGCCTCCTCTAACGCTTTAATACGCCGACTAAAAGCGGGTTGAGAAATGTTTCGCTGCTCAGCAGCATGGGAAAAATGCCGACAAGATTCCAAGGTTAAAAAATCGTACAGCCACTTTGTTTCTATATTTTTCATGTTATTAAGCCTTAAGCAGACTTGCTGTTAAAATATATACGCTAAATCATTCGAGTTGCATGTAGGCGACAAGTGAAGATAGACCGATGAGCATACAAAAGTATGTGATTCGGCTATCTGAATGCAGTCAACACCCATGCAGCTTGAAAAAGCGACTAACCTATATACGCTAAATCATTCGAGTTGCATGTAGGCGACAAGTGAAGATAGACCGATGAGCATACAAAAGTATGTGATTCGGCTATCTGAATGCAGTCAACACCCATGCAGCTTGAAGGATGACGCGTATAAAATATATAATGATATTCTTATTACTATATTTAGTTAATCGCTAGTTAAATTATCATGCATAAATTGTAGATCTGTTATTTGTATTATGCATAAGGTTAACGTTTCAAACATTAATAAAAATCAAATTTTATTTTTTATTAATTTAATCTTCACTGTTAAAGCCAATTATATTCGGGCTTTGCCTTTCATTTCATTGAGCTCCTTCGAGTTAACATTAAAATCTTAATGCGTATCTTGCATTAAACCATACTTACTTGCATTTCTCTTCCCTAAAAAACCTTGCTAAAAATCAGACACCGATTAATTAGAACCAATGGTTAATAATTAATTAAATAATGTATTTCATGTTAAATAAATTAAGTAATATCGCGTTTAATTTATCTTAAATCAAAAAAAGATAAAATCGCAGGAGCGTAATAATGAAAGGTTTAATTGGTGTATTAGGTGGAATGGGTCCAGCAGCAACCGTCGATTTATTTAATAAATTTGTAACATATACTATTGCTAATAAAGACCAAGACCATATTCCATTAATTATTTCATCCATTCCTGATATTCCAGATCGTACAGAAGCATTGTTAAATCATGGGGTCTCACCGCTTCCTTTGATGACAGATTATTTAAGAAAACTCGAAGATGCAGGTGCTGAATGCATTGTAATCCCCTGTAATACTGCGCATTTTTGGTTTGATGAATTAAAAAACACTTGCCATGTGGATATGCTAAGTATTGTTGAAACCACGATGCAAGAAGTTATCTTAACTGAGAAGAAAAATATCGGCCTATTAGCGACGAATGCAACCATGTATATGGGTCTTTACCAAAAAAGTATTGAACAAAAAAAATTAAACTGCATCACACCTGATGAAGAAAGCCAGAAATTAGTCATGAAAAGCATTTATTTATTAAAGTCTGGAAATAAAGATGCAGCAGAAGAGATCATGAAGTCGCAAGCTGAATTATTATTTTCACGGGGAGCCGAAGTCATTATTTTAGGTTGCACTGAAGTTCCTGTTATTTTAGCCAATGAAGTTAAAAAATACCCTGATAAGTATATAGATTCAACAGGTTCTTTAGTTAGGGCTAGTATTCATTGGTATGAAAATAGAGTTGGAAAATCACATTTAATAATAAGCCAAAATTTAAAGTAACTATTTAACCATTATTAAAAACAATCAATTTAAGAAATTTTATTACTAATGACAATATATTGTCTATTGGAGACGATTATGGTTTGGCTAGAGATCATTGTTGTACTAGGTGCTATTTTCTTCGGTATACGTATGGGCGGAATTGGTATTGGCTTATGCGGAGGATTGGGGTTGGCAGTATTAACCATTGGATTTGGTTTGCCAATAGGTTCTCCCCCTGTTGATGTTATTTTAATTATTATGACAGTTGTTGTCGCAGCATCTGCATTACAAGCAGCAGGTGGGATGGACTATTTAGTGCGCCTTGCCAGCACATTTATGCGTAAAAATCCGAAGTACCTAAATATTATTGCGCCAATCACCACTTGGGTGATGACCATTATGGCTGGTACGGGATTTATCGTATTTTCAATGCTTCCCGTCATTGCTGAAATAGCGAAAGACTCTGGTATACGCCCTTCTCGTACACTGGCAGGCTCCGTTGTTGCTTCACAAATAGCCATTTCAGGTTCTCCGATAAGTGCCGCAATGGCGGCAATGTTAACCATTATGGAAGGTAATGGCGTTACATTTATTGTTGTTATGTCGGTGTGTTTAACTGCATCCTTTGTGGCTGCAATGGTTGCTGCATTTATTGCATCACGCCAAGGTTGTGAATTGGAAGATGATGAAGTTTATTTAGACCGCTTACAAAAAGGGTTAGTCCATAAATACGAAGAGAAAAAAGGCGAAAGTACTACCCGTGAGAAATTTTCAGTTGTCGTTTTTCTTATTGCAACCGTTGCGATTGTGATATTGGCAGCTTTCCCTCAATTACGCCCAGGTTTTGATATCGGCAAACCGATGGGTACCCGTGATATCATCATCATCTGTATGCTTAGTGCAGCCTGCTTGATGGTTATTTTCTGTAAAACATCACCAAACTCTATCGTTTTAGCACCAACGTTCCGTTCAGGGATGAGCTCCCTTGCTGTCATACTGGGAATTGTGACATTAGGCACCACTTTTGTTGATGCCCACATGGATCAAATCAAAGCTATCGCAGGGGATGTATTATCTGCCTACCCTATATTGTTAGCTGTCGTGCTGTTTTTTACCTGTGCATTGCTCTACTCTCAAGGGGCAACAACACCACTAATCATTCCACTGGCGATTGCTTTGGATGTACCAACATGGGCTATTTTAGCGTCGTTCGTTGCTGTCACTGGCGTGTTTGTTTTACCCACTTACCCAACGTCATTAGCGGCAATCGAATTTGACTCCACAGGTTCAACTCGTGTCGGAAAATATATTCTTAACCATCCCTTCATGTTACCAGGGTTAGGTGGAATTATTGCAGGGGTTGCCTTTGGGTTTATTATCGCACCGATGATTGTTTAACTTAAGGAGTGAGGGGCTAATCCCTCACTCCTTACTATAAATAAAAACACCTATTTCCTTACAAAATGAAGTTATTAATTGGTACTTTTTGGCTTTATTCTTAGTTGAATTTATTAAATACAATACAGAATAGAGCCTTTTTTCTTTCAAATCTTATTTATTCATACTCAATCTTGATAAAAATTTAATTTTCAGCACTTATTGCTTTCAGGTCTAATCATAAAATATTTTTTAACAAATAAAATATCGATTGACCTTCACCTTCAAATCACTTTATTTAATGAAAATTAAATTAACTTTCATATAAAAATGTGAGCTGAAATGTTTTTGCATGAATTATCCACTTCTGAAAACAGTTAAAATAATTATACTCGGCTTCATATTCATTTCTTAATAAGCCTAGCACGAGGAATGAATTTTATTTTATTAGTTATTTTTCATCGTGTTAGATACCTATGAATGACGTTTTCCACCCCTTTGACGGTGCTCTGAAAGCAATAAAAAATTAAGAGTTAAATCACAAATCTTAGTTTTTCTTCCCTGCACCTTCAAAAATGACGACGTCGTCATATTAAAAATAAATTATTTTATCTATAACATTAAAGAACCATTTTTCTTACATTCGTATCCAAATTTATCGTTAAGCGTAAAAATTAAAGCAATTTAGAGATAAAAAAACGCTTAATGTTGACGTCAACATTAGGGCTAACAACTAGAAAGAGGTTTTAGAACATGAGTAACCTACCTGAGAAAATGAAAGCCGTTGTTTGTCATGGTCCCCATGACTATCGCTTTGAAAATATTAGAAGACCTACAGCTGGCTTTCGAGAAGTTGTCATTAAAGTCGATGGCTGTGGGATCTGTGCGGGTGACTGCAAAGCCAATGATGGTGCACAAATGTTCTGGGGTGATGACCCATGGATCAAAGCCCCTGTCATACCTGGTCACGAATTCTATGGCAGAGTCGCAGAATTGGGTGAAGGATCTGCTGAAAAATACAAATTAAAAGTGGGTGATCGTATCCTCGCAGAACAAATCGTCCCCTGCTGGGAATGCCGTTTCTGTAAATCAGGTAAATATTGGATGTGTGAAACCCATGATATCTACGGTTTCCAAAAAGAAGTTGCCGATGGTGGGATGGCTGAATATATGCGTTTTTCTGAGCGCGCTATCATTCACAAAATTCCAGATGAACTTTCAGATAAAGACGCCGCATTAATTGAACCTATGGCCTGTGCCATCCACACCGTTCGCCGTGGTGATATCGATTTAAATGACGTCGTCGTCATTGCAGGTGCTGGCCCGCTTGGTCTGTGTATGATCCAAGTTGCAAAACTCAAAACACCAAAAAAATTAGTCGTGATCGATGCTATCGACGAACGCCTTGAATTAGCGAAAAAATTTGGTGCTGACGTGGTGATCAACCCACTAAAAGAAGATGCCATCAAGTTAGTCAAAGAGATGACTGAAGGTTACGGCTGCGACGTTTATATCGAAGCGACGGGTGCCCCTGTTGGCGTAACTCAAGGTTTAGAAATGATCCGTAAACTTGGCCGTTTCGTTGAATTTAGCGTGTTTGGTAAAGAAACCACGGTTGACTGGTCAATTATTGGTGACCGTAAAGAACTTGATATCCGCGGTGCGCACTTAGGCCCATATAGCTATGAGGTTGCTATCGATCTCTTTAGCCGTGGCTTAGTTAATGCTGATGATATCGTTACCCACTTCTACTCCATCGATGATTGGGAAGAAGCCTTTGTCATGGCGAAATCTGCCGACTCAATTAAAGTCGTCATCAAGCCATAGACATGCACTAACTGTTTGTAATAATTAATAATTTAAATAAACACTAGACGAGTAAGACCCTACATATAATTAAACGCTCTTTAGGAGAACATCTTATGTTGAGTAAATTCAAAAAGTTAGCTGTAGCAGCAAGTGTCCTGACATTAGGTATGGCGTTCAACGCTACGGCAAAACCTGTTTCAGTTGGCATGTCGTTTCAAGAATTAAACAACGAATATTTCGTCACAATGAAAGAAGCTCTGGAGAGCGCAACTGGCGATATGGGTGCTCAGCTGTATATTTCCGATGCGGCGCATGATGTATCGAAACAAACCAGTGATATCGAAGATATGTTACAGAAAAAAATCGATATCCTGTTAATCAACCCAGCGGATAGTGTTGGTGCAGAAACGGCAGTACTGGCAGCGAAAAAAGCAGGTGTTGTGGTTATCGCTATCGACGCACAAGCTAATGGCCCAATTGACTCTTTCGTCGGTTCTAAAAACTACGATGCCGGATTAATGGCAGGTAAACGCTTAGGTGAAGCGCTGGGTGGAAAAGGTGAAGTCGCCATTTTAGATGGTATTCCAGTTGTGCCAATCCTCGAGCGTGTTCGTGGCTTTGAAGCTGCAATGAAAGAATATCCAAATATTAAAATTGTTACCAAGCTGAATGGTAAGCAAGAGCGTGATACTGCGATGAATGTCACAGAAAACATGCTGCAAGCTAACCCAACTTTGAATGGTATTTTCAGCGTTAACGATGTGGGCTCACTTGGTGCATTAGCGGCTATCGAATCTTCAGGCCGTGATGTAAAACTTGTCAGTGTTGATGGTTCGCCTGAAGCCGTTGCTGAAATTGCGAAAGGCAACTCACCGTTTATCGCAACTTCTGCACAGTTCCCACGTGACCAAGTTCGTATCGGCTTAGCAATGGGTTTGGCAAAATATTGGGGTGCTAACGTACCAAAAGAAGTCCCGATTGATGTTAAATTAATCGACAAAACAAATGCAAAAGATTTCCACTGGTAATCGAATATTGACTCATTAATTGTATTGCACCTGTACCTTATGTATTAGGTGCAATACCTTCTCATAACAATTAATAATTAAATGCATATTGGAATCACTTTATTCCAGATGACTTTGTTACCCATTTTTAAGCGGTTAAGAAATATAGGGAAGCAATATGATGCAATTATTAGCATTACAAGATGTCAGCAAAACTTTCCCTGGAGTTAAGGCGTTGGATAATATTAATCTCTCCCTTGAAAAGGGTGAGGTTCACGCGTTATTAGGTGAAAATGGCGCAGGTAAATCTACGCTAATGAAAGTTTTATGTGGAATACATAAGCCTGATAGTGGAAAAATTTTGATAGAAGGCAAAGAACATATTTTTCATAACTACAGAGATGCTATCAAAGCTGGTGTAGGTATTATTTTCCAAGAATTCTCTCTAATTCCTTATTTAAATGCGTTTGAAAATATCTTTTTAAATCGTGAACTAAAAAATAAATTTGGTTTATTAGATAGAAAACTTATGCGCCAAAAATCTCAAGCTTTACTCACAGAGCTTGGTGTTAATATTGATATTGATGAACCCATTAGCCATTTAAGTATTGCAGAGCAACAATTTGTTGAAATTGCCAAAGCACTTTCTTTAGATGCTAAAATTTTGGTATTAGATGAGCCGACCGCAACATTAACACCTAATGAAGCGAATCATTTGTTCGATGTTATGCGCGATCTAAAAGCTAAAGGTGTTGGCATGTTTTTTATTTCTCATCACTTAGAAGAGATTTATGAAATATGCGATACCATCAGCGTGTTACGTGACGGGCAATATATTGGGTCACGTAAAGTCGATGAAACAGACTTAGATGTCATTATTGAAATGATGGTTGGCCGGGAAGTGGAAAATATTTATCCACATAAGCGCGAATTCTCCCAACAGGAAATTATTCTTGATGCTGAAATTCAACGTTTCCCAAATAGCCCTGTTAACCATCTTCAATTGAAAAAAGGTGAAATCTTAGGGTTAGCGGGCCTTGTTGGTTCAGGAAGAACCGAAACAATCCTAGCCATGATTGGCGCAGATAAAGCCTATAAGAAAAAAGTCATTTTAGAAGGTCAAGAAGTCAAAATTAAATCTGCGGCGGCGGCACTGCAATTAGGTATCGGCTTATTACCTGAAAGTCGTAAAACCCAAGGTTTAGTTTTACCTTTCTCAGTCAATGAAAATATTTGGTTAAATAACCATGCGCAAAAATTGTTTTTAATCCAAAATAAAAAAGAACTCACTTTATCTATTGATTTAATTTCTCAAGTAAAAGTTAAAACACCAGAGCCTCACACTGCGGTTTCCACATTAAGTGGTGGTAATCAGCAAAAAGTTGTTATTGCTCGCTGGCTAAATAAACAAGCCAAAATTCTTATTTTCGATGAGCCTACTCGAGGTATTGATGTTGGGGCAAAATCAGAAATTTATCAGCTAATGCGCTCACTCACTGAAAAAGGGATCTCCATTATTATGATCTCCTCTGAATTACCCGAAGTTATTGGTGTAAGTGATAGAGTTTTGGTCTTTCGTGATGGTGAAATTGCCGCTGAGTTAAGTGGAGAAGAAATTAACTCGACTCAGATTATGGTACATGCAGCTGGCAATATTATATAGGATAATGACTATGTCTAATCAAAGTGCAATTCCACTAACTAAAACTAAATTTAGTTTTTCTAAATTAACAAAAATACCTGCATTCTTACCACTTGTTGGTTTAATTCTTTTATTTACCTGCATGTCCATTTTTAATGAGCATTTTTTAACGGTAAATAACCTTTCTACCATTGCACGACAAGTTTCAATTAATGCCATTATTGCTATTGGTATGACGTTTGCCATTTTAACTGGCGGAATTGATTTATCTGTTGGTGCTGTTATGGCTTTATCGGGCACCTTGATGGCTGGCCTAATGAAATATTATGGTATGGACCCATATGCAGCCATTGCTCTGGGCTTATTATCAGGGATTGCATTTGGTTTTATTAATGGAATTTTAGCCGCTTATGGTAAAATGCCGCCAATTATCGTCACATTAGGCGCGATGATTATTGCGAAAGGCTTAGCGTTAATTTATACCGGTGGCTATCCAATATCAGGATTACCCAAAGAATTTGCCTTCTGGGGCCGTGAAGAGTTAATGGGCATTCAAGTGCCAATTTTATTAATGCTTGGCCTTTATCTTATTTTTTACGTCGTCTTAAACCACGTCTCATTTGGTCGTTATATTTATGCTATTGGCGGTAATGAAGAAGCCGCTCGCTTAAGTGGTATTCGCGTTGAACGCTACAAAATGTTGGTATATGTGATAAGTGGTTTTACTGCTGCATTTGCGGGGCTAATTTTTACATCTCGCGTCATGAGTGGGCAACCTAATGCAGGTGTCGGTTTTGAACTAGATGCGATTGCCGCAGTGGTCTTAGGTGGCGCTTCTATTGCGGGTGGACGTGGCATGATCATCGGTACATTAATTGGAGCCATGATCCTCGGCGTATTAAATAATGGATTGAATTTATTAGGTATTTCCCCTTATGTTCAATACATTGTGAAAGGCTTAATTATCTGGGGTGCAACATTTATTAGCTCAATGAAGCGCTAAATTTTTCATAATTCAACCTTATCGGTTAATTGCCTGTAGATTGTGACTGTCAATTAACCGATTTTTTTAATTACAAATCAAAGTGAAATATAAAATAGTCAAAGTATTATGAAGGGGAGATAATCGGATAAAATAGCCCCTTAACGAGGCATTTTTTATTATTAATAAATAACAAGCTTACCATCAACAAAAATTTGTTTCGTCTCATGGCCTTTATTTGTATCACGTTCTATTTCTGTAAATAATAACTCTGTGGTTAATTCCCCAAGGTAAACGGAATCATGATGAACGCCAGAAATAGATAAATGATAGGTATCTGCATAAGGCGGTAAATCGACGGAAAAATAACGGCAAGATAACCCTAATTCTGCAATGATTTTATACATTCCCGCAGTAATAATTCCATTTAGCCCAACAATATACATGCCTGGAGTATAAAGTTCTTGAACTTTTTGTCTTAAATACGCTTCATCTTTTTTATTAAACATATAACTACTATATAAGACATTAAGGTTTTTTCTATTTGGAAAGCTTGCATATATTCCAGACAAACGGGACAAACTGATTTCTGAATTTTTAGGGCCAGAAATAATTAATGTATTTTCGCTATTTTGTTCATTAAGGAATTTTCCCGTCAATGCACCAATTTCAAAGTTCTTCAAAAATAACCCAGAATATTTTTTCTCATAGCCATAAATCGCACGGTCGACAAATACTAACGGAACATTATGTTGGTCGATTAATGAAAGATAACTAGGCTGGTAGTCTTTATCATCACGCACTGGCGATAGTAAAATGCCACTCGCTTTATAGCTAACGAGTGTTTCAATTGCCGTTTTCTCTGCTTTTTCATCACTATCTGAATCAAAAATCATCACTTGATACCCTTTCTCTTTTGCTAAACGAGAAACGGTTTGAATGAGAACAACATAGAAAGGGTTAAATGTACTGTCAGTAACCACACCAATTATGCGGCTATTTTTATTTTTCAGATTTCGTGCAAAAAGATTGGGAACATAGTTGAGTTCTTGAGCAATTGCTAATATTTTATCCCTTGTTTCTTTCTTTACCATTTCGGGATGATTAAATGCACGTGAAACGGTAATATCAGTAACATTTGCACGTTTAGCTATATCAATTATTGTTGTTGAGCTATCTTGTTTTGTCATAATTATATTAGTCAACCTTTAGTGCCCCCCTGATTGATATAATCAAAATCCTTTTAAGCTATTATCAGAGAGGATGAAATGCGATTGTTCATTATACCGTATTGAAGATGAAGATAAATCGTTTTATTCACTAATAATACAATAATCCGTCAATATGAAAATCGTGTTATACACGATAGAATATAAAAACAGTCTAATTGCTAGTTGAATAATCTAATTTATTAACATTTACCTTTAAAGCACAAGTTCATAAAATATTTAACTCATCTAAGACTGAATAGATTAAGCTAAAAGAAACAATAATAATTAGGCTTGCAAATATATTTTTAACTAATTTTATTGGAATATAATTTATGATGACTCTCCCTATTAGTAAACCAATGACACAGGATGTGACAAATATCAAACTAATTTCCCTAGGGTATTGAAATCCATTTAAAATATTGATTAAAATACTCACGCTACCGATACAAAAAATCACCATTAATGATGTTGCAATAATACTTTTTATATTTAAATTTGATACTTTTCGTAACGCAGGAACAATCACAAAACCACCACCAACACCTAGTAATCCTGTTAAAAGCCCTGCAATAATTCCGATACCACCTAATATCGACGCTGTTTTTATATTCCAAATAAACTTCCCCGTCTCTTGGCTAATTTGGCACGGCGCATCATTTAATTCAGTCAGCTGAGTAAAAAAAGTACGATATGCAACATAAAGCATCACTAAACTAAAGGCTAACGTCAGCCAAACAGGCGTAATTATTTGAGCAAAAAAAATACCATATTTAGCAAAAGGAATACTGACTATCGCTATCCATATGGCGGCTTTATATCGTATTGTTTTATTAATAAGCCCTTGAATAACACCAATAAAAGCAGCTAATGTTATTGCTAGAAGTCCAACAGGTGCAGCAAGCGCTACCGTCCAATTTTGGCTTGCCATCAACGCAGGAACCGCTAAAATACCACCGCCTGCCCCTGTTAACCCAAGCAAACATCCAATCAGTAAACCTTCAAGAATCAATAGCAGCATAACGATGAGCTTATTATTGTTATAAAGAGGGAAAAGATACTTTAAACCGAACGCCTAATTAACACAAAATATTTGGTTTAACGTTGCTATGGCTTGAGTTAGAGAAATCTCCCCCGCAATCACTTTTATCAATCGAGACTCTTTAAAAATAGCGATTGTTGGGACAGATTTAATTCCATATTTAGGTGCTAATATGGGGGACTGAGCGATGTCAACCATACCGAATTTAACTGCACTTTTTTCAAAATGATTCGCCAATTGTTCAAAAACAGGCTTCATCTTTTTGCAAGGAATACACCATGACGCTGAAAAATAGACAATAACAACGGGTGAGTCTTGCTCTTGCGGGTTATACAAGGTGCGTGAGAAATTTTCGCTATCTAACAATAAAATATTAGACATCTAAACCGCCTAGGTTAGTATTGGAATCCCATTAATTGCTTAAACTGTATCATAGGTAGCAGCATGATTAACCACTTAAAAGGCCATTCAATGCAATCTTATTATGTTGTTCATTATTCTATTTTTTACAGATAAACTGCACATAATACGTTCTATTAAAGTGAGGAAGGCGATGCTACACCAACATTCCAACTCTGAGTTTGAACTCAATCTGGATTCAAGCTGTCGAGAAGAGATTGATACGCTTATTCTAGCGCCTTTTGATTACCGCTTGGTAAGCGCCTATAACAATAATCTCAGTGCATTTCCCTATAGAATAACTCACTGTGAAAACCTAAAAGTACTTAATCTTTCTTGTAATCAAATTCAATCGATCCCCGCAGAAATAACAAAGTTAACGCGGCTCAAAATGTTAGATTTAGGGCATAACCATATTGTTGAAGTGTCCGATGAAATAGGTAACCTGCATCAATTACAATTCCTTTATTTAAGCGATAATGGCATTCGTTCTTTGCCAAATTCATTATCTCAATTAAACAATCTCGTGTATTTCAATGCAACGGATAACTTGTTAACGCAGGTACCCTCTTGGTTTTCTCAGTTAAAAAATCTTAAGGAACTGCGGCTGTATAATAACCAAATAGAGAGTTTTTCCAACTCACTTTCTCAATTATCCAATGTGCATGAAATACACTTGATGAATAACTGTATTTCAGAACTTACGGATAATATTTCGGGCCTATCTTCTCTTCGTATTCTGGATCTGAATCAAAATAAAATTCACGCTATTTCCCCTGCAATATCTACGCTTAAGAAATTGCATACTTTAAATTTAAGATTTAATCAGTTAACTCACCTTCCTGAGTCGATAGGTGAAATGGCATCCATCCAATACTTGGATTTACGTGCCAATAAACTTAAAACATTACCCGACAGTTTAATAAATTTAACTAACCTCATTAAACTCGATTTACGGTGGAATAGCTTTACTGAGGAACCAAAAGTGATTAAAGCGCTAAGAAATAAAGGCTGTACTATTTTTATTTAATTGTGCCTTTAAGCGTGCCGTAGTCAAAACGCTACGGCACCACTGAGACTTATTTTTTGAGTTGATTCACAAGCTCACTCACATTACCACCCGCTTGCTCTAATTGCTTAATCACTTCTTTAATTAACCACACATTCATGGTTGCAGTATCACTTGTATCGCCTTGGTAGCCTAGCTCCACAGCAAGATTTTTCCGTGCAGTTAAGCTATTATCCAAACCTAATAATGTTAATAAATCAACAATCGACACTTTCCAATTAAGTTTTTGCGGATAGTTTTTTGCTAAGCCTTCTAGTACAGCCATAGCATCAATTTTATTATCTGAAATAGCATCATTACTGATATTAATATTGGCTCTAATCGCTTCGGTCATCGCAGCAACAGGGTCTGCACTATTTTCTATTTTGGCATCGGCAGGTTTAAAAACCTTAGTTAAAATCTCTTGGAAAAAGCTCATGAGTGCCCCTCTCGTATTGTGCTAAAGGATAATATTCTTCACATAAACTATAGCAGCCTACGCTGAGAAATCTATTTTCTGGTTATATGCTAGCGGTGAATTTTTTAGATAATCATAATTCTATATCATTATTAATGGCAGACCAGGCAGGTCAAAATAAATGATGTTTATAGTAACTTATCGTAACGCTGCTTAATTCTTAGCATTGATTTTTCAACTGATATTTTACCCGTTTTCTTATCCACCGATTGATAATCACTGTGCATCTCGGTTTTATTCACATTCACCGATGCCGTGGTATTCAACCCTGTGCCAATGCTGCCCGACAGGCTACCGCCTTTTTGCTTCGAGTCGTATTTGTCGGTAGTTTGTTAGGTGTTTTTAAACAAAAAAGAAAGGAAAATAACACGATAGGCTTGGAATATTTGGATGGGTGATTAAAAAAGAAGTGCTTAAAAACAGACGATATTCAGTGGGTTACTTACCGAACCGAGGGGAACCCAACCCCAGCCCACAACTGACATTTATAAGTAATTGCTTGAATGATTTGAGATTTGCTATTATCAGCCAGCTTATACTCGCACACCGAACAGGGTAGTTGAGGGAAATAACAAAAGTATAAGCTTTTTGCTAAAACAAACTAATTATTATCCCTCTGACATTATTCAATTTTCAGGAGTATAATTTTTAATTGCAATACTCCCATACTCTGTATCATCAAAATAACTAATAAACCCATCAAAATTTAATAAACTAGACTTTATCCCATTAAAATTATTCTTATCCACCCATCTTTTTTTTGTTTCTACAAACAAATCAAGTGCATTGTTAAATATATTCACACTTACAGGATCAATAAAATATTTATAGTTAATTGATTCAATTAATATGTCTGTTTCATCAAATTCAATTGTTACTGTACCATTAAAAATCAGCATTATATTGACCATCGAATTTACATAATCAGAACTATAACCAACAAGCCATATACATTTATCACCTATAGAAAACTCATTATCCTCTGAATGATAATAGTCTCTTGCTCCTGATTTAACCTGAATATATGTACTTTTTATACCACTTATATTTAGTGTTGCTTTTTTCAACATTAAAGTAAGTATATCTAATTCTTCATTTTCTATACTTTTTAAAGCTTTTGCTACAATACCATCACTATTTTTAGTGATTACAGGGTTATACCATTCTTTGTCATCAATATTAACTATTATGTTACTCATTGATATTGATGACGAAATTGAATTACCAATAAGATCTGAAATCGAAAAATATGATTTCAGATCTATATTGTTATCTAAGCAAATCATTTTCGGATAACTACGAGTTATGTCTATATTATATTTCATATTTCACCCGGTTACTCTCTTTCAAATTTATATTCTTTAACTGTTGGGTTATTTATAGGCTTACCATTTGAATTTTTGAAACCTTCTCTTGAAATTACTTTCACTTCTACTAATTTAAATCCATTTTTCTTGGCTTCTTTTTCAATATTTTTTATTGCAGGATTGTTCCAAGAGCCGGTAATTACCATGGTTCCATTTTTATCCAATACTCTCAATACCTCATTATTGAACGACTTAAATCCATATGGGTTTTCCATGACAATTACTTTTTGGGAACCAGTCGCAACATTTGATAAATCATTAGCATTACCAGCATGAACACCTAATCCTCGAGGATAATCTGGGTGTGAAATGTTATATGCATTTTCAATCGGCTTTTTACCTGCACCAACATTTAATGTTCCACCTTGCTGAGGTTTATTGTAGTAACCTTTTTCCCATGGTATTAACGTATTATTTGCCGCTTTAGCTCCATAAACCATTGCAACGGCTTTCTCAATTTCCATCCAGCCTTTCGCCCAGCCTGGCATCTCATCCATTGCTTTCTGATATGTTGCAGCCATCCGACTATCAGTCTGAATTTTATCCATCGCTTGTTCAAGAGTATATCCTTTGTACATCAAGGCGCTAACTTCGCGAGAATATTCGTCTACAAGAGCATCAAATTGTCTTTTTTCATCTGGATGGTCTTTTAATGCATCATAAAATGCTTGATACTCACCTTCTAATTGATAGGTTTTTTCTGCACTCATCGCCTGTTTTTTATCACTTATACAGGCTTCTGACATACCACCTTGGCAAGCGGTAATTAATGATTCATTGCGCTCATCACTTTTTTCTTTAAGCGCATTTAGCTCTGATTGCTCAGCAGGCGTAATATTGCCTTGCTTTAATTTATTTTCGAGGGTTTTCTCTCTTTGCTTTTCATCAAAGCTCAAATAGTTATTCTCAACCGTAGTCTTCCCTGCTTCGCCTGCATTTGCCGCACTCGACGTATCCCCGCCAACTAGCCCTCCCGCTATACCCGCGGCCAGACTCGCAAACGCACTCACCGTCGATTTTTCATCTTCCGTTAGCTGACTGACATCTTTCTTATACAGCTCTTGCGACAGCATTCCCACCGCTTCTGCCGTCATCGCACCTAACGATTGCGCACCTGCATTTTCACCTTTTGCCAGTGCTAATGCAACATTCGCAATACCGTGTGCCGCTATGCGACCCTCTTTATTTTCGGATGGAATGTGTTGCGCTATTTGATTCGCGATATATGGCGCACTCGCATTCGCCACCGCTTTATTTACATCCCCATTCACTAAGCCTTGGATTAACGCTGTGCCCGACTCCACTATGCGACGTTTATCGCCTCCCACGCCCCAACCTGACTCATTCACTTTCGCCTGAATAACTTGCTCGTGAATATAGTTATCAATTGCCTCATCGCTGACCACTTTCCCTTGTACTTCAAGCGCTTTTTTCGCTGCATCACGCTCTTGCTGTGTCGGGATGTTCTTGCTCTCGTTCGCCTCCTTCGTCGCTTTTATGGTCGCATCCGTTACCGCGATATCCGTAATCTGCTTGCCTAACTCGCCGACTAGCTGCGTTTTCTCTATCCGTTTTTGCTCTTTCTCTTTGTCAAAAATCGTATTGAGCTTCTCGTGGGCATTCTCCACATCACGGCTTAATTCGTTAACATCCTGTTTCTGATTATCCTTATCGCGGATAACAATTTCACCCCCCGACACCGCTGCATGCGTAGTATTGCTCTCTTTCCCTTTGTTATTCACATTGGTCAATAACGAGCCTGCCGCATTACCCGCTAACTGGTCTTCAAATGGCGAGCCTCCCGTGCTAAACCCGCCACTTTGGCTATCCACTTTGTACTCAGCTTTGTTTTTGATATCCCCAAAGCCCAATGTGCCCGTGTCGAGTTTGTTTTTATCGGCCTCTGCCGTGCTGCCAATCACCGCACCATCAAGTTGCGTATGATTGCCCACCGTGATATCAAAACCGCCTTTGCCTGCATGGATACCCGTTTGTTTATCCACCGATTGATAATCACTGTGCATCTCGGTTTTATTCACATTCACCGATGCCGTGGTATTCAACCCTGTGCCAATACTGCCCGACAGGCTACCGCCTTTTTGCTTCGAGTCGTATTTGTCGGTGGTTTGTTAGGTGTTTTTGAACAAAAAAAGAAAGGAAAATAACACGATAGGCTTGGAATATTTGGATGGGTGATTAAAAAAGAAATGGTCAAAAACAGACGATATTCAGTGGGTTACTTACCGAACAACGGTAAACCTAACCCCAGCCCACAACTGACCATTAGCGGTAAATGGCTGAAGGAGTTAGGGTTTGAGGTGGGTACGCACTACACCCCTCACTCGCCAAGCCGGACAGTTGATTATCCGGTTGGCTGAGGAGTGAGGTATAAATAGATCCCAGTACGGGCTGGGATCTATTTTAAATTAGATCTTCACCATTATGTAAAACAATTACGTTATTTTTACCTAATTCACCTTTAACTAAACTAGCAATCTCATTAGTGCATATTTCAAGTAGCTTATTCGATACACTAATATAAAAATAAGATTCGGGATCTAAACCAAATTCATTTGAAATTTCTTTATCAAATGGACCTAATTCTTTTGCTCTATATAAAATATAATGTTTAGGAAATATCTCTGGGTGTTTAGCTACAAACACATCCAGTTTTTGCTGTAATTCAGTAACAGACAATGTTGTATAACATCTTAAATCTATAGACATATTCCCCTCACTTAACTCGAATAGCATTTCCAGTTTTATCAATGATAATAACTTTGTCCAATCCCATTATTGGCCACTTAGTAAGTTGTTGCTGTAATTCAGGAACCGAGACTTTTGTATCCGACATATTAATAACAACATTATTAGTTTGTCCCTTATCGATTTTTCCTTTTACCTCTGACCATATATTTCGAACACTACCCGACTTAGGAGCATAATTATCAAATATTTCACCATTTATACGATAGTCTGGATCTTTATTTCCTGAAACGATCGGATTTTGTTCTACATGAAAACCTGATTTAGATAATATTTGTGCGCTCTCATTTTCACGATTAAGCGATCGAATATTTTCCTTTGTCATTTGTGGAGTGACTTTTGTGACATGTCCAGTCAATGAACCATCAGATTTAGTTATGACATTGCCGATTGCATCTGTTTGCCATACATTACTTTCAGGAGATACAATTCCACCGTTCGGCTTACCTGTAGTAACTTTATTTCCTAGATAACCACCTGATACCGCCAATCCACCAAGACCAACATTGATTAAGCCGTCAGCTATTTTCCCGTCTGTAATTTGACCAATCCCTGTTCCAGCCTGGTATGAGCCCCCCGAAATCAAAGCCAGTCTCATTAATTGACTCGCTCGCCCCGGCCCTGCCAATAATGCATCTGTGCCAATCATCGCTTGCCATGCATGTCTTTCTTCCGTGCTGAGTTGCCCTAATGCTTTATTGTATTCCGCTGATAAATCAGGTGTCGCACTGCTCGGATATTTCAATATCTGCTCTACAGCCTTGAGTGCATCCGCTTCACTCACACCTCTTAACTGCAACTGTGTAGCATATGCATTAAGGTATTCAGTCAATGCGGCTTCACCTGCTTTATCTAAAGTACCTTGACCATATTGATAGAGTAACTTGTCAGTATAATTATCTTTATCTGTCAGATAGATAATATTTTGAGAGGCTTCTTTGAGGTTTTTACCTACCTTTTGATCTTCGAGTGCCTTGTCTCTTTTGGATAGATCCTCTGGACTTAAGAAGTTATTCTCAACCGTGGTCTTCCCTGCTTCGGCTGCATTTGCTGCACTCGACGTATCCCCGCCAACTAGCCCTCCCGCTATACCCGCGGCCAGACTCGCAAACGCACTCACCGTCGATTTTTCATCTTCCGTTAGCTGACTGACATCTTTCTTATACAGCTCTTGCGACAGCATTCCCACCGCTTCTGCCGTCATCGCACCTAACGATTGCGCCCCTGCATTTTCTCCTTTTGCCAGTGCTAATGCAACATTCGCAATACCGTGTGCAGCGACTTTCGCTTTATCATCTTCGATGTGTTGACCTATATAGTTCGCGATATACGGTGCACTCGCATTCGCCACCGCTTTATTTACATCCCCATTCACCAAGCCTTGGATTAACGCTGTGCCCGACTCCACTATGCGACGTTTATCGCCCCCCACGCCCCATTCAGATTTGTTAACTTGAGCTTGAATAGCCTCTTCTCTTTCCTTGCCACTCAACTCTGGGTGCTCTCTATCTACATCCTTCGTCGCTTTTATGGTCGCATCCGTTACCGCGATATCCGTAATCTGCTTGCCTAACTCGCCGACTAGCTGCGTTTTCTCTATCCGTTTTTGCTCTTTCTCTTTGTCAAAAATCGTATTGAGCTTCTCGTGGGCATTCTCCACATCACGGCTTAATTCGTTAACATCCTGTTTCTGATTATCCTTATCGCGGATAACAATTTCACCCTCCGACACCGCTGCATGCGTGGTATTGCTGTCTTTCCCTTTGTTATTCACATTGGTCAATAACGAGCCTGCCGCATTACCCGCTAACTGGTCTTCAAATGGCGAGCCACCCGTGCTAAACCCACCACTTTGGCTATCCACTTTGTACTCGGCTTTGTTTTTGATATCCCCAAAGCCCAATGTGCCCGTGTCGAGTTTGTTTTTATCGGCCTCTGCCGTGCTGCCAATCACCGCACCATCAAGTTGCGTATGATTGCCCACCGTGATATCAAAACCGCCTTTGCCTGCATGGATACCCGTTTGTTTATCCACCGATTGATAATCACTGTGCATTTCGGTTTTATTCACATTCACCGATGCCGTGGTATTCAACCCTGTGCCAATGCTGCCCGACAGGCTACCGCCTTTTTGCTTCGAGTCGTATTTGTCGGTGGTTTGCTGGCTTGATAAGGTTAGATCGCCGCCAACATTGGCTTTCACCGTTTCGCCACTAACCTGCGCACCCGTTAATGTGGTATCTTTGCCGCTGTTCAAGGCCAGTTGTTTACCTGCATCCACTTGTGTATCAGTGTAAAACTCACTATTGCCTTTTTCGAAACCGCTGCCTTTATTGACGCTGGCATTGACGTTCCAACCGCCTGAGCTGATACCCGCACCAATGGAACTACCTGAGCTTGAGTTCTTGCCATCCACCGTTTGCGTATTGCTAGCGCTGGTGAGATCAATATCATTTTTTGCCGTTAAAGTGATATTTTTATCTGCGGTTAACTGGCTGCCTTGTACTGCCAAGTTGCCTTGACTACCCTCTTTTTTGCCCGTGGCTGTAAGGTTAATATTATCCCCAGCGCTCAAGCTACTACCAGATGCCGTATTTTGCTGCGTTTTCGTCGTGGATTTTGATGAACTACTGCCATAAGACACATTCACACCAAAGGCATCTGTTACACTACCGCCTTTTTTCAGCCCAGCCAACTCACCGGCTTGTTCTGCTTGAACACCTTGCAGGCCAGCTTTCATACCTTTGAGGGCGGCTAACTGGCCATCGTCTTCGTGTTTCGCCGATTTTGCTGTTTGCGCCATACCATCTAACATGCTACCAGCAGTACCACCTAATGATACCGTGAGACCACTGGATTTGGTTTCGACGGTGGTGATATCTGTACGGCTATTTTCAGCGGCCGTAATATTCACATCACTGCCTGTGATATTAATATCTTTCGCAGCGATCACATCACTGCCATGGATGTTCGCTGAACCACCAGCCTCCAGTGTCACATCACCTGCGGAGCTACCGATTACGCTGCCTTTTTTCAAGTTACTGTCACTATCAGTCGTGACTTTTTGAGACGTTGACCCGACAGTTAAGCCCAAGCCACCTGTACTCATCAGCCCTGATTTCTTCGTCTTCGACATGTGCGTTTCATGTAACGCCTCATCAGACGTGGTGACATTCAGCTGATTACCAGCATTGACGGTAACATCGTTAGTTCCCAGAACATTGCTGCCCTGAATATTCACGTCATTACCTGCGGTCACTTTGATGCTATCGCCACTTAATGTACTGCTGATCGCTGTACGCTCGTTGACTTCATCATGGGTTTCTTTTGTTGTGCTCGATAGAAAACCTTTGTCCGTGTGTTTGGTGTGCTTAGCATAGTCACTGCTTTCCACGCCAGAGGTCAGGTTAATATCACGCCCCACATTCACGGCTAATTCGCCACCGCTGGTGACATTCGCTGCACGAGCAGACAAATCTTGCCCTGCAGATAAGGTTAAATCCCCTTTAGTTTGGATTTGCGTGCCCACTTCTGTGCTATTAGCGCCACGATAGTAATTGCTTGAATTATGTGTGTAATCAAACGCTGAGCTAACATCGCGCGTTTCTAAACTAATATCCCGACCCGCAATAATGGAGGTTTTACCATCAACGCCTAAATTGCCAACATCTGTAGCGATCAGGTTGATATCTTGCACGGCTTTTAAGGTAAGCTGACCGTTATCTCCCGTGACATAAATGCTTGCAGGGCGGTCGAGCCATTGTGATTGTCCATCTCCACGCTGCGCGGTTTCGCTGAGAATATCGCGCCCCGCTGAGAGTGACACGCTATCTAAACCACGGATTTCACCGCCCACATTTTTTATATCTTTCAATGCATTGAGCTGAACATCCTTCCCTTGAATACGCCCGCTATTTTCAATATTTTCTGCACGTAAATCTGTTAATTCGCGGCTGTTAATTTCACCACTATTTAGCAAATCACCCGTAATATTGGCAGACACATTGCGCCCTGCAAGTAGTGCACCATTACCGTTTAGATCGCCTTGGCGTGCACGAACATACACCTGCGGCACACTTACCATCTCAACACGCCCATCTGGCAAGGTGACTTCTTTATTTACCATCCATACAATATCGGTTGTTAAGTTCGCCATTTGTTCTGGTGATAATGCAATACCCGGAGTCAGGTTAAATTGATTACCAAACGCAACACCATTCGTCAGCAGCGCACGGTATTGTTCTTCATCACTATTGTAGTTGCCTAATAAGCGCTGCCCTGTAGTTTCAATCAATTGTTCGCGAACTAAGCGTTGCTCATAATAGCCATCACCTAAGCGCTTATGTAGCTGCTCATTAGTGACAATATCAATGCTGGATAACCACTTTTTGTAATTAGTGAAGCGAGAGTCCGTTTCAATTAAGAACTGGCTATCTGTGCCTGGTATTACGTTAAACAAGCTGTTATCTGGCAATTGGGTGTTTGGCCCAACGGTTCTGATCACGGTATCGAGGTTGTCTTTACCTTGGGGCGCTTTTTCTGCCGTGATATTTTGCCCTTTTCCTGCATCGGTTTGGCCTTGAATATCAGCACCATTCCCCACATTGGCATCACCAGTCTGCGCTGTCGCGCCAACAGTTTTATCATCGTTCACATCAGCTTTCGCCGAAACCGAAGGTAATTGCGTTACTTCAGCCTGTTGGCCTGCTGTAAGCTCAAGAGGCGTATTTTGACTGTCTTTTAATGCGGCTTCCGCCAGCAAAGCCCCTTGGTTATCCGTTATCGTCGACTCAGACACGGTATCCGCAGCACCATCGAGCAGGTTGACTTTCACGCCATCCAAGTGAGTTTTATTAATTCCCCCCGCTTGCTCTTTTACTTCCAATAAATGCAGCGGTAAATCTTCTTCACTATTAATACCTTGGTATTTTGATGTACTGGTGCGCGTTTTCCATTTCTTACCGCCTTTATAACGATAAATAGTGTCGCCATCTTCAACAATACGACGGATACCTTGCGCCTCTTCGTTATTTAAGCCATAACCCGTTAAAATCAGGTTTTGGCCGGCCACGATACGTGAATTTTCATTATTCAGTTGTTGCCCATCAATCGTTAAGTGTTTACCACTAGTGATTAATGCCGTATCGCGTTTAATCACCTGCGTTTCATACACAACACGGTCATAATCGTATTCATAAAAATATTTAGTCCAATTATCATACTCAAACATCCGCCAGCGATTGGATTTTTCATAGTGAATACCCACTTCCTTATTGAGCGTGCCATCGTCATTAATCGCATAACGGGTTTGGTTACCATTACGTGGCTGAATTTTATAGCGCTTACCATTACCGTTATCATACCAATCAAAGTGCTCGCGGCTAACTTCAACTGGTTTTTCAGTCAGCTCTAAGTGAATATCTTTGTTTTCAAGTAGAGAAGTTTTGAGAGTAAGATTGCCATCCGCTTCAATATTTGCACTGTGGTTTTTCACACTTTTAGCATGGCCTGTGGCTTGTAGCTTGTCATTGAGCACATTGCCGATGGATAAATCGCCGTCACTGTAAATTAAAGCGTGGTCGCGGTTTACCAGCTCAGAAACTGCGAGATTAACCTCTTTACGCCCTGCAATAACTGCCGATTTATCCCCTTGTTTATCATTCAATAAGGCATTGGCTGCTATTGATAAGAAATCGCCATAAATACGCCCAGTGCCTACGTTATCTAGATTTTTTGCAACTATGTGGGTCAAGGTACCATCAATTAGCCCAGTATTGAGGATGTTGCCACTGGCCTTGATTCGCGTATTTTGCCCACTAATTTCCCCAGATAGCTGATTAATGACAGCTGTCGTGCTTAAAGCAAGCTCACCAAGGCTAGATATTAGCCCATAATTTGTGAAACCTTGGGCAAAATTAGCGGTTAAGCGTTCGCCCGCCTGAATACGCCCATGATTTTCAAATGCTTGATTAATAACGAATGTCAGTGCTTTTTGGGCAATAAGTTTCCCTTCGCCTGTTAATGTGTTCGCTGATACACTCGCAGAACCATTGCTAACGATGACCCCTTGCTGGTTTGTCAGCGTTAAGGCTTTTCCTTTCACATTATCCGTAATGGTCAAATCTGACCCTGCGGATACCATGCCTTGGTTATTATTTAAGGATTGAGCGATATTTGCCTGAATAGCTTGCCCTGCACGTACTGCGCCACGTTGGTTATTCAATTCTGTCGCTTTTAGCGTGACATTTTGCCCTTCAATACCTTGGCCTGCTTGGGCTGTATTTTGGTTATCAATATCCTTTGCGGTGATATTCAGGTTACTATTAGCTTTAATCCAGCCTTGTTGGTTATCAAGCTGTTGTGCTAAAACCAATTCAACGTTATTTAACCCTTGAAGAGTGCCTTTGGTGTTATTCAGGTATTGGCTAGCAACCTGTAAATCTGCCCCTGATAAAATTTGCCCTTGTTGGTTATCAAGACCTTGCATAATCGTCAGGTGGCTATTTCCCTGTGATTGCAATGTTCCTTCACGGTTATTCAGGGAAGAGGCCGTAATTTTCGCTGAAGATTGGCTTAAGAGTGTGCCTTTTTGGTTATCGATATGATTAACATCAACATTTAAGCCTTCTTTACCTTGCACGAACCCTTGTTGATTCTTCAGATCATTGGCTGTTAGGGTGAGTTTTCCTTCACTCGCCAACACACCGCCTTGATTCAATACATCGTTTTTCTGAGTATTGATACCCAATAAGTCACCTGAATAAATTCGTCCTTGCTGATTATCCAAGGCCTGAGTGGTTAATACACTTTTCCCAGCACTTTGGATTTGCCCTTGCTGGTTCGTTAATTTGCCACTGTTGAGAGTGAGGCCTCCACCGCTTAGCAACCCACCACTTTTTTGAGTGTTATTATTGTTAAGAAGCTGCCCATGAGTATCTAAGGCTAGCAGCAAGCCGGCTTGAACCCGCCCTTGCTGGTTATCAAACTCCCCACTGTTCAGGCTTAACACATGGCTAGCTAAAATTTCCCCTTGGGAGTTATCGACACGGTTTTTCTGTGTGTCTATCTTGATATCACCCGCTTGAATATGACCTTGTTGGTTAATCAGCTCGCCAACCGTTAATGCGAGTTTTTGACTAGCAAAAATCCCTTGCTCATCTGTTTTTGCGGTGTTGGTTAAACGTTGGCCTTGGGTATCAAGGTCGATAGATTGCCCCTTAATCGTACCTTCAGAGTTATCCAACTGTTGAGTTTTCATCGAGATAGCAGATTGACTGCCAATCAAACCTTGCTGGTTAATTAACGCTTGGCTATTAAGCGCTAACTCGCCTTTTGCCACAATACGGCCTTTTTCGTTATCGAGCTCCCCTGTGGTTAACGCTAGCCCGCCCTGGGCATAAATACCTTTATTATCATCACTTTGTGTATTGTGTAATTGCTCACCATGGGTATCAATCAGCATGTCACTGCCTGACTGAATGGTGCCTTGCTGGTTTTCAATTTTACCGCTGTTTAATGTGAGTTTTTGTTGCGCTAACAATACCCCTTGTGTGTTATCAAATAACTGGTTTTGGGTATTGATATTGATGCTATTGGCCTGAATGTACCCTTGCTGGTTTTGCAGTGCTTGGTTACGCATCTGCAATACTTGCTCTGCCGCAATGAGTCCCGCTTGGTTATTGATATGACCCACAATATCTAAGGTGCTATTCCCATGGCGGGCGACAACCTTACCCTGCTGGTTATTCAATTCACTCGCTGTGATTTTCAGGCCATTTTCACCGACCAAAGCACCATTTTGGTTAACTAACTCATTTTTTACATCAATAGATAAGTGACCATTATTTGCTGTTAAAATCTGGCCATCTTGGTTATCAAGGGAATCCGCTGCGATCGCAAAATTGCCATTACTGCCAATTTCACCTGCTTGGTTGTTTAACCGCCCTTGCAGCGTGATTTTCCCTGCTTTATCACCTGTTTGTAATAATTTGCCATTTTGGTGCTCAAGGGTATTTGCCGTGAGAAAAACCTGATCTGCCTGAGTAATCCCTTGGTTTAATGACAGCTTTTCACCTTGAATATTCAAGGTATTTGCAGCTAGTAGCTCGCCTTTATCACCATCAAGAGATTGGCTGTTTAAGGTAATATCCCCCATGCTAGCAATCACTTTACCTGTGCGGTTAATCAGCGCTTGAGCATCAACAAATATCCCTTGGCGTCCTGTTAAGGTGCCGCTTGTATTATCCAGTACCTGTTGAATTTGTAGGTTTAACGCCCCCATTCTTGCGCTGAATATTTTGCCTTGTTGGTTTCCTAACGTATTTGCCGTTATCTGCCAAGAGCCATTACCACTGATGTTACCCGCTTGGTTATTTAGGTGTTGAGAAACGAGAAGTGAACCTTGTTGCTCTCCAAGTTGAGTCATTGTCCCTTGCTGATGGTTTAGGTTTTTCGCTGTCAGTTGGATATGATTGGCTTGTGTATTTCCTGCACTAAGGTCAATATCTTGCCCATGTAGGACAAGTTCCCCGTCCGTAACGATTTCCCCGCGCTGGCCTTGTACATTTTCAGCAACAATGAACATGTCTCCTTGCTTGCTAATCACCTTGCCATCCGCATTAGTGAGTTGCAGGGCGTTCAATGTGAAATCATGTTCAGCAAACAGCGTTCCTGTTGTGTTATCTACGCTGTCTTTTGCATGAATAAACAATGCCCCCACTTTCGCGGCAACGACAGTACCTTGTTGATTATTCAGCCTATTAATATCCAGATGTAATGAACCTTGGCTGCTGATATTACCCGCTTGGTTATCAAGGGTTTGAGTCAGCTTGATTTGGCCTTTTTCACTGCCTGTTTGCAGCATTTTCCCGCGTTGATGAGAAAGGTTTTTTCCGTCTATCTGAATATTATCCGCTTGAGTAATCGCGTCATTAAGGTTGAGATTATCTCCCGTTAAAGTCAGTTTGCCTTTCGAAAGTATTTCGCCTTTCTCGCCCTCTAACTGCTTAAGTGTTAGCTGGTTATCTCCAAAGCTCGCAATGAGTTGACCTGATTGGTTAATCAAACGATTTGCTGCAAGTTTAATACCTTGATTACCTAATAATGTGCCTTGAGTATTATTCAATGCTTGTTGAATATTTAGGGATAATTGCCCTAATTTCGCTGCAATAATTTTACCGTCTTGGTTATTCAACGCATTGGCTGAAATCTCAATTTGCCCATTGCTGGAAATTTCCCCACGCTGATTATCCAAATGATTTTGAATACGTAGTTCCGTTTTCCCTTCCCCTACTTGCAGTAACGTTGCCCCTTGATGAGAAAAATTATTAGCTAAAATGGCAATGTGATTGGCTTGTGTAAACCCTTGATTTAAATTGATATCCTTACTTTCAACGCGTAAGGCTTTTTGCGCAAAAATCGTTCCTTTATTTCCATCCAACTGGTTTGCGGTCAGTAATGCAGCCCCCGATAAACTGCTGATTTTCCCTTGTGTATTCACCAGCTGATTGGCTTTAATAGCCAAATATTTGTCAGTTTGAATCACACCCTGCGTATTATTCAATTTTGTGGTTGCTGTGATCTCTAACTGCTTGTTAGTACTGGTGAATAATTTACCATCACTATTATCAAGGTTATCCGTCTGTATACGTAGGTCACCTTTAGATGACACACTTCCCCCATGGTTATCCAAGGTCGTCGCAACGTCCACAGTCATGGCTTTATCGCCTGTTTGTAGTAGATTTCCTTGGCGATGAGAGAGCGCATTGGCTTTTAAGGTGATTTGCTCAGCTTGAGTTGTCCCATTATCCAAATTCATGGATTTTCCAGCTAAGCTTAGGGCGCCACTGGTCAGTATTTCCCCTTTTTGTCCATCTAACTTGTCTGTTTTGATGGATAGCCCTTGTTTGCCAGAGGCTAAAATTGTGCCTTGCTGGTTGTTCACATTTTGGCTTTGAATATCCACTTTGCCATCACGGCTTAATAGCTGCCCAGACTGGTTATTCAACTGCTGTGTGGTGATTGCGGTATCACCCGCAAGGTTAATTTCCCCACTTTGGTTATCAAGCAGTTGGGTCTGTAATGCGTTTTTCGAATTGCCTGTTTGGACCAATTTACCTTGTTGGTTATGGATAAATTCAGGGGCAACTAACAACAAGTCTTTGGCAACAATCTCCCCTTTTTGGTTATCAATCCCTGTTTTTGCCGTTAATGTGGCTTTATCCGTTGCCTGTAAATGCGCTTCTTTGGTGCGAATATCTTTTATTGTCGATGTCAGTGTGATGTTTTGGGCTTGGGTATTTGAGAACGAAAGGTCGAGTTCACTCCCTGTCGCTGTTAACGATTCTTTAGCGACAATATCACCTTGAAGTGTAACGTTTTTATCACCTTTAACCGTTAAAGAGCCCGCCGTGGTTAATTTTCCTTTGCTGTCGACCCCGGCAGCGAGCAAGGCTGTTTTATCACTGTTGATTTGTGCGGCATTTAAGGCCGCATCACGTCCAGCAACCATTTGGCCTTTATCGGTATTGGTAATTGCCTGTTTTGCATTGAGCTTCACATTTTGCTGAGCTAAAACAGTACCTTGGTTATGAATTGATTGTTGGCTGTCAATGGCAATGTTTTGACTTGCCGTGATCACCCCCGAGTTCCCCACTTTACCATTCGCTGACAAAGTGATATCCCCAGCTTCTGCCCCAATATGCCCTGCATTTCGTACACCCACGCCATTTTCTGTTCCACGCATTTTGATGGTATTGGCGTACATCCCCCCCAATGCAGCAACATCTAAAGCAAATTCAGGTTTATCATCTGTTGTGGAATTATCCGTTTTGAGAATGGTTTTCCCATCCGCTGCAACCGTATTTTTCCCTGTGGTAATAGCTAAGTCTTTAGCGTGCAATTTGGCATTAATATTGACTGAACGGGCGATTAACGCCGTATAGTTGGTGCCATTACCGTTATACCCCTTACCGACAATATTGATACTGCCTTTATCGACTTCAAACCCTTTGATTTTGCCATTTTCAATCAAAGTTTTGCCTGCCGATAGCAAAGCTTTGTCTGCATTGATAAACCCACAACCATTACAGGTGATCCCTGCTGGATTAGCGATGATCACATCGGCCTTTTTCCCTGCAACTTCGATAAAACCGTTTAATTGACTCGGATCGCGGCTATTGACCTCATTTAAGATGATTTTCGCCTCACCCTTTGCCAACCACTCATTACCTTGGATCATTCCCCCCAGTTGAGTGTTGACGTCGTGGCGGCTGTTATTCAGGATTGCCCCTTTGTTATCAACATCAAATTGGCTGTATTGGTTACGTGAAACGCCATCACGATTAGGCGCTTGAATATTCACTTGAGGTAACCCATTTTGGGTATTCACAATCGTCGGTTGCTGATTGCCAGGCGCACTACCATCCGCTTTAATGTTCGATGCAAAGGCGCTAATGCTCACCATACCTAACGTCAACCAAAGACTGGTAACAATGGGTCTAATTGACCAACGAATTCGGCTATTTGCTGTTTTTTCAACGCGATTTTCTGTTTGGCACGCAGGCCCTGCTTGATGACTGCGAGTAATGTCCGCAACGACCATCACCATTTGGCGCGCTGCATTAAAAATTAAGCGGTAAAATAACTTATTCATCCTAAAATACCTTAATAATTCCAATTAACAGAAAATGCAAACGTCGCTGGATCCGTTTTAAATCCGTCAGGTTTAGAGAATGGCGTACCAATAGAGAGGTCGTAGCTGAGGTTAGCCGCACTAATTGCGCCCCTCAGACCAATCGCGCCCCCCGCTAGGTGATTGCCAAGATTACGGTATGTACCGTGCCCGCCAATTTCCCCATAGTCAGCCCCAAGATAGAGCTCTTGGTTCGGGATCGGTGTTACCCATGAAAGGGTATTTCTTAGCGTCCACCCTTGGTCTGCACTGAGAGTTCGTTCCCCATCAAAGCCGCGAACCGTCCAGCGGTTACCGATACTGAATTGATCTTGAGGAGTTAGCTGTCTGTCACTAATTTGGCGTAAATATTGAGTTTCAAAACGCAGTTGCTGGTCTGAAACACGAAAAGGAATACTTGCGGAGGCTGAAAATTGCATCACTTTTGCCAGTGCGGTGGCATATTCCCTTGAATTGGGATCGTTAGTTTCTTCAAAAGCAGGCATCGCACCAAACCAACGCGTTCCATGTTGATAGCTTGCGCCAGCAGTAATCGTTGACTGCCCGATATATTGGCGATGGTTGAGCCCCAGTTTCCAAGAGGTAGTACGTCGCTTTTGGTTTTCAATTTCAGTATCACGAACAAAGTTACGTGTTTCACGTAAATTAACATCGTACGTTGCCGTCGTTTTTGCCATTGCATCACGATATAACACATTACTGAGCTGCAAGTTTAAGCTCTTACTTTTTCCACGATATTGAATATCGTCATTCATACCAGCAATTGTTTGTGTATATTCATAATCACTCGCCGTGGTCGCAAATTGCCAATAACCAAAAGGAACAGAATAGTGAGCACTGTAGTTGGTCGTATCCTTGCTACTTGAAAAGCTCAAGTCACGGGTTGCAGTAATGTAGAAAAGATCGCTCAGAGAGGTAGGATTATCCAAGGCAAGCATGATACCTGCTTGGTTTTTACCCGTACTTTTTGACCCTGTGTTATCGGCCCATGCGCTCGCATGCCAATAGCGTGATTGTTGCCGATTAATCACAATTTGCGTTTCACCAGGCCCATCCCCAGGGATCATTTCCATTGAGGCTTGTACTGTTGGTAAGCGTTGTAAATTTTCGAGGCCTTGCTCAATATCACGCAAATCTAATAAATTTCCTGAATGCGCAGGCATCGCGGTATATAACGTGCTGTATTTGGATGAGTTATCAGTAAAGAGAACTTTTTGTACCTTACCAGGTAGCACAACCAATTTAAGTGTGCCCGTAGATAAATCTTGTTCAGGTACCAACACTCGTGAAGTGATCCAGCCATGACTGATCAAACGATTCTGTACATCGGTAATTAAAAGATTGATGCCATCAATACCAATACAATGCCCAACCGCCTGATTGGCTAAACGTTGTACAGGAACCCAATGAGGTAACCCTTCTTGCCCTGTGATTTCAACTTGTCCAATCACAAAACAGGGGGTTTCTTCAGGGAATTGCAATTGTGTTTTTGCAATAGGTGTAAGCAAGCTGACATCAGGTGCCTTCGCTTCAAACTGTTGCTGTTGCGCTTGCTGCTGCTGTGTCTGCCGATTAAATAAGTTATCTGTATTATCAGGCTTCAATAATGAGGCTTTTGCGACGGTAGGGAAACAAAAGGTAAATAAAATTGATCCATAGATAAAATTACGCTTTAAAAACATTATTTTTATTAATCACTATGATTTGAGTTAAGTCAATATACGCAACTTTACACAACTTAACTTAAATTACAATCGGACTAGCCACTGCATTTTTATTACACCATGCAGTGTTTTATTTAATGAATTGATTTAAATGAATTATTAAAATGTAAAAAAGTTTTTCATTAAAAAAACAATAGAAAAACTCGCTTTTTAAAATGACGTTAAGTTCACTACTAAACCTTATTAGCTTGGCATAAAAATTATTTTCACTATGCTATTACGCTAAAAAAACAAAAGATAACTAATATTCACCCAAAAAATGAGTAAAATTATCTTATTAATTTAGATTTTATTGTGAACTAAAGCTTAACAAGTGAAAATAACTAAGAAAGGCCAATAAGGGCAATAATTCACCCTTATTTAAAGATAAATGATGTGATTTTTAGCTATTGCTAATATTGATTTTCAACGCTGCTGCAATCGCTAAAGGGGAGAAAGTAATACTTGCAGCAAATAATGCAGCGAGAATGGCAAAATAGCCATCTAATGGCATTTTGAAACTGTGCGCTTCCATGGTACCTGTCGCATAAATCAACACGGGAATATATAAAGGCAATACCAGCAAACTAACTAACACGCCGCCTTTTTTTAATGACACCGTCAATGCTGCACCTATCGCGCCAATAAAGCTTAAAACAGGCGTTCCCAGTAGTAATGTTCCCGCTAATACCATTAGGGTATCGCTATTAAATGACAACATCAATGCAGCGATGGGTGACAATAAAATCAGCGGTAACCCCGTCACTAACCAGTGTGCAATCACTTTTGCAAAAACAGTGATAAACAAGGGATGAGGCGCCAACAATAACTGCTCAAGGGAGCCATCAAGGTAATCATCTTTAAATAAACGCTCTAAAGAAAGTAAAGACGATAAAATTGCAGCAACCCAAAAAACCCCTACAGAAATACGTGATAATAGCTGTGGCTCTGGCCCGATACTCAGCGGAAAAAGCGTAATGACAATCAAGAAAAACCACAGTGGGTTAACTAATTCAGAAAAACTGCGAAAGGCAATTTTCAATTCTCGTTTAATTAATAACCAAAACATTATTCAGCCCCGCCTGTCAGTTTTAATGAGCCAAATTGCCCTGACATCGCCTGATGAGAGGTAAACAAAATAATCCCCCCAAGATTCGCATGTTGATGAAAACGCTTCGTTAACCGTTCAACCCCTGCCACATCAATTGCGGTAAAAGGCTCGTCTAGGATCCACAATGGTGCTTCACTTAACCACAAGCGTGCTAAGTTCACACGGCGCTGCTGCCCCGCAGAAAGCTGATTCACAGGAATATCTTCAAAGCCAATCAACGAAACTTCCTCTAAAGCCTGCCATATGCTATCCCCTTCAGGCCCTTTATGGTGCATTTGATGATAAAATTTGAGGTTTTCATACGGCGTGAGTAACGATTTAACAGCAGGTTTGTGGCCTAAATACAGCAAATGGCGAGTAAATTCTTCTTTTAGTTTGTCAATCGGTTGATTTTGCCAACATACCTCGCCCTCATCAGGCTTAAGTAGCCCAGCCATCATTCGTAAAAGCGTGGTTTTTCCCGCGCCATTAGGCCCTTCAACCTGCAAAATTTCACTCGGTTGAACGGTAAAATCGAGCTGTTGAAATAAAATGCGATTTTGACGGTGGCAACTGACTTGTTGTGCACTTAGCATGCCGTTGATTTCCTGTTTTTTATTCTAAGATTTGGCAATTTTGTTCAACAGCATATCACTGATGGAGTCACTCGATATTGCTTCACCGCAAAGCACTTGCATCAAAACTTCAGAGCCTAAAGTGGATAGAGAAAATAACATGTCGGGTTTAAGCAAACGGATTTTATCCATATTGCTTTCTTGATTGATCAATACAACAGTTTTTACTGTGCTATCGCTGCCCGCTAACTCCCTTACACCTAACAAAGCAAATGTACTAAGTGAGTCACTGTCAGTCATGATCAACACACACTTTGCATGTTTGACATTGGCAGCAGCAAGTAACTCAGAACTGGTTGGATCACCTGTGACAATATTATCTTTTTCAGGGTAATGGCTGCGGTGATTCTCTTGACAAATAACGGCTACAGGTAGCTCGCGTTTTTTTAATCCTTGGTACACATTGACCGCCATTGGCGTACTACCAATCACCACATAATGATTTTTCATATATGAAAACCTCTTACGCACAATTTCTTTTGTGCCTTTTGCCAATACGCCAACAACATACACGACTGAAGTGGTGAAAATGGTAATACCTAGAATAATGACAGTCACGGTAAATACCCGCGCATCTAACGTTACGGGCACAATGTCGCCAAACCCAACTGTCGTCATGCACACCAGCGCGAAATAGAAGGCCGTTGTACCATCTTTCACGACAGGTAGGAACTCATTACCAATATAGAGAGTACCGAAAATGGAGTATAACAATAATGAAATAATACAGGTAATTGCCACAAACCCCGCACTGGTTAAGCTGTGATGATGGTAAAGCTTCCAAAATAACCCCAATGCAACAAATAAAGCCAAAGAAAAATAACCTTGGTGAATATTTTCTTGTGCTAATCGTAAATCAACAAATGAAATGATCCCTAATAAAAATAGAGAAAAAATCCACGCGATACGTGCGCCATTTAACATAAAGAAGGAAAGGAAAATGAGTGAAATGCCAAGTAAAAAACGAGGAATATCCAATAATTTCATAAACCCTAATGATTTCAACCACTCGGTAAAACCATTTTCACGCCAGTCAATGTAGTCCGTATAAGCACTTAAAACAGGTTTTAAAATCATCGAGCCATCAATAATAATCAAAATAGAAAGTACTATCCTGATCGTTAAGGATGATTTCAAAAAAGCCACAAACGCGTTATCTAACATGACTGACTTTCATCCTTTTTCAGCAAAGCATTAAAACTTTTTATATACCATAAATATAACAAAAGATAATATCAATTCCGTTTGCCCAATAACAAATCGTCATTCGTTATCGGGGCATTTAGATTATGAATGATAAAACATCGTCTATAATTGAAAGTCACCTCATTCGGTGATGGGCTAAAATGGGTTAATCTCACTTCCATTTTGCTGTAAAAACAAAACATTAAAGAATACTTAAACATTGATGATCAAGGCCAAACTATTTTGAACTTAAGTTTGACCTGTAAATCTAAACACCGATTTCTCAATTATTTTTCAATATTACTTAGCGATTAAAGAAAATAAGAGTTTAAAAACACTATGCTTAACACTACACGCACAGAGAGATTTAGCTGGTTATCACTGTTCTGGCTATTAATCTACTTTTGGTATTTCTCATCGTTATTACAGCTTTATGTGGTCGTCACAGGCCAAAGTAACAGTATCGGGTTAAGGGATTCACTGCTGTATAGCTCTTTATGGCTAATCCCCGCGCTACTTTTCCCTCGGAAAATTAAGCTTATTGCAGGCGTAATTGGGGTTATCTTGTGGCTATCTTCTGTGGTTGCCCTGGCTTACTTTGTGGTTTATGGCCACCAAATCTCACAGAGCGTTATGTTTGTGATGTTTGAAACCAATACCAATGAAGCTGGGGAATTCCTCAAACAATACTTTAGTTTTAAAGTTGTCGGCGTCATTCTTGCCTACACCTTAGTGGCTATTTTCTTATGGTCACGCCTAAAACCCGTTTATATCCCCAAAAAGGGTAACGTTGTTATTTCCTTGCTAATATTGATCATTTTGTTTGGTGTGCCGTATTACAACAAAGGCATCAAACAAGATAGACCCCTAGCGAATGTCGCTTCTTATGTAAATAGTAAACTGGCTTACGCAGCACCATGGCAGTTTGTTAGTGGTTACTTCCTCTATAAAAATCAGTTAGCCAATATGGAGGAACTGATCCGCGATAACAGCAAAATTCCACCACTTGCGAACTTTGTGGATGCTAATGGCAACACACCACGAACTTTCGTCTTAGTGATTGGTGAGTCCACCAGCCGCGATAGAATGAGTTTGTATGGTTATCAGCGCCCAACGACGCCAGAATTAGCAGAACTTGCAAAAGACTACCCTGCTAACTTATCGGTATTTAATGATGTGGTAACGCCACGTCCATATACCATTGAAGCGCTACAACAAATTCTGACGTTTGCCACCCAGACAGAGCCTGAACTGTTTAACTCTCGCCCTTCTATCATGAATATGATGAAGCAAGCGGGCTTTAAGACGTTCTGGATCACCAATCAGCAAACCATGACTGAGCGAAATACCTTACTGACGGCCTTCTCTCGCCAAACGGATAAGCAGTATTACCTCAATAATGATATGGCTCAGAGTTCACGTATCTATGATGACGTGGTATTCTCCCCTTTTAAAGAAGCACTTGCTGACCCTGCGGAAAAGAAATTTATCGTTGTACACCTGCTAGGCACACATATGCGTTATGAATTCCGCTACCCAGAAGATAAAGCGGTGTTTACACAAAGAGATAGCCTTGTGCCTGCGAACCTAAAAGATGACCAAGTCAACGACTACAATGCCTATGATAATGCACAGCATTATAATGATTATGTGGTATCGACCTTAATTAAAGATTTTGATTCTTCTAAAGAAAATGGCTTCTTAGTCTTTTTCTCTGACCACGGAGAAGACGTCTATGATACGCCACCACATGAAATGTTAGGCCGTAGTGAAGGTAAACCAAGTAAGGTTATCTACAATGTGCCATTCCTTGTTTGGCAATCACCTGAATGGTTAAGTACCCATCAATTTGATTTAAATGATAAAACAACCCGCCCATTCAGCACGATGGATTTCATCTATGCATGGTCTGACTTAGCCGGCTTTAACTACACAGGTTATGAACCAGAAAAGAGCCTGTTTAGCACAGAGTTTAAGCCTCAGCCTCGTTACATCGGCGACCCTGATAATAAATCCTCAATCATGCTTTATGATGATTTGAAGAAATAATGTCATCACAAGTAGGTGAAGTGCATTGCATTTCATCTACTTGCCTATCTTAAGCAATGCTTTTTAGTTCATGTGTACCTTCGCGGTTTATTTTGCCATCTTGCAAAATAAAACTGACTTCACCACGCCAGAACTCCGCTAAAAAAATATCATCGAGCGATTCAATACCTTGAGATTCAATCTGTTGTTTTAACCAAGCTTCATCCCTTTCTATCGATTCCAACTCACTGGCTCTTATCACACCATCTTTCATTAAAATCACCGAAGGCATATTTTTTTCATCACAAATGATGGTTAGCTGCCCGTCAGGCTCAATTTGTGCATAGTAAATTTCCTGAAATGAATGAATACCTTGGGCATGAATGCGCGATGAGATATTGATGATATCTATTTTATTTTTTTTCTTTAATATATTTTCCATAATGAATTGCCCCTTTTTAATAATTGGTATTGGGTTGCCAATCGCGACATTACGGAAAAAATTCACTTTCTTCGTTAATAAATTCAAAGAGCTAATAAATAAAACACCGATTATTAAGATCGTTATATATTGATACAGTGGTATTGTATCACTGTAGATCACCCCTCCGATAATTCCCCCTAAGACAAAATTACCAATAAAATCAATTGGTGTCATTTGAGAGAGCTGTGTTTTTCCAGACAAATTCATATGGGTAATAACGATAGCGAAACCAATAATGAACTTTAAAATGATAAACGAATAATAGTACGTCATATTGCTACCTTTATATTTATCTAATTCAAAACATTTTTACTTCTTGTGCTTGTGCAATCAGTTTAGCCTGTTTACGCACCTTTAGATGTAATGACTTCACGAGTCATTAAAAACCACGTACATTCCGCACAAGGTTGTCATTAATGATATCAAACAACCAATTATCCTTTTAATATTTCAAAAATTCACCTATTGATTTTATAAAAATCTCAAAACCAGCTATATTAAAACATAAGCATAAATATCAATGCTGAAAAATGGTTTTAAACTCATTTGATTCTAAGGACATATTTATGAATAAGAAAATCATCGCTTCATTATTTTTTGTCGGTCTATTTACTGTCATAACAGGCTGTGATGATTCATCTAAACCCAGCGATACTGTTAAGCAGGCTGAAGAAAAAGCTCAGCAACTCAAAGCTGATGGTGAACAAAAAGCCAATGAACTTGCTGAAGAGACAAAAAATAAAGCTGAGGAGCTGAAACAAAATGCTTCTGATCTTAGCCAAGAAGTTAAAACTGATGCTATTAATAAAGCGGATGAAATTGCAACTGATGTGAAAGAGAAAACAGAATCCATCAAAGCTGAAAATGATGCCAAAACAGAGAACAAGTAATGTTTAAAAAAATGCGAGTGTAAAACGCTGTAATCGCACTGAATCACGCCTCCAAATGCAGGTTTTTTCGCCTGCATTTGCCTGTTTTATCTATTCCCATACTAAAGAGCACCAAAACCTACCTGTTCCGACGGCTATCTCGTTATATAGTAAACCTTCTTTCATTTTATGACGTCAACACTAGGACTCACCATGGAAATCAAACACAGCCTTGGCCATGCAAACCCTGCATTAGTCGCAGATGCCTTTGACCTACGCCAGCAAGTCTTTACCCAAGAACAGGGATTCCCTGCTGAAATCGATATTGATGAGTATGATGATGCAGCACTGCATGTGGTTTTATATTTAAATCAGCAGCCTGCAGCAGTTTTGCGTTGTGTATTGTTAGATAATGGGTTGATCAAAGTAGGTCGTGTTGCGGTGCAAAAAGTGCACCGTGGTAAAGGCTTAGGTCGTGAAATGATGAAGTTTGTCCAGCAATATGGCACTGCAAACCAGTATCAAAAAATCGGCCTCTCTGCCCAACACACTGCTATCTCATTCTACCAAAGCTTAGGTTATCAAACCGAAGGGGAAATGTACGATGAAGAGGGCATGGATCATATTTTTATGGGCTTATCTTTAAACCGTTAACTCTGCCCTTGAAATTGATTTTCTCGCCTCTATATTAATATTGGGTCAATTATTAACCAACTAGAGGTGTGCTATGGCTAACGGCTGGGCAAATGAAGATGCAGTACAGGAACAGATTGATGCCACGCTCGATGACGCGATTGCGAAAGCACGTGGCCAGTTGCCTTCAGGTGAAAGTGCCGAATTTTGTGAGGAATGTGGAGAACCCATTCCTGAAGCGCGCCGTTTAGCTGTATTAGGCGTGAAACTCTGTCTAAAATGCCAATCTGAACTAGACAAAAAACAAGCCACATTTAGTGGTTACAATCGGCGTGGGAGTAAGGATAGCCAATTGAGATAATACGCTTTTCTCATCAACTAATCCGAACTTTACAGCAAGTTCATAGTGACTTTCACCTATCTTCCTTAACTTATTGGTAAAACATGTAAATTTATCATTCTTAATAATTAATAATTTGATAATTAACATGATATCCCATCCCCTTAACCAATCTTATTTCCCCCTATTGTTGATCATTCACCCATATCATGGCAGTATAACCGCCTATTTTTTAACTTACCAAGGTGGCAAAGACTCGACACTTATGATTTTTTTCGGCAGTTTTCACTGCTAACAACACCACGTATAACGCGTTTTTATTGTTCTTTCTATTACGTTCCCTTAGGGAATATTTTCGCAATTATCCATTGTTTCATTAAGAAGGACAGGTCGTTGCATACCGTTCTCACTCTTGGTATGCCAAAAATAAAATAAAACAAAAGAAGGTTGTTATGAGTCAAATTGATACTGATTCTAAAAAAGTTCGTTCTAAAATTAGTCCCCCTGTGTTTTATAGCTCTGCCATTATTATTTTGGTTATTGTTGGTTTTGCCGCGTTGATGCCAAAAGTCGCAGAATCTCATCTAAGTCATCTTCAACAAAACTTGTTTAACAACGCCAGTTGGTTCTACATCCTTGCTGTAGCCATCATTCTACTGAGTGTGACTTATCTGGGACTCTCCCGTTATGGGCAAATAAAACTGGGGCCAGACCACGCGCAGCCAAATTTTAGTTACGTATCGTGGTTTGCCATGCTGTTCTCCGCAGGCATGGGGATTGGTTTGATGTTCTTCGGAGTCGCTGAACCCGTGATGCATTACCTCAACCCGCCAGTCGGTGAGCCACAAACTATTGAAGCCGCAAAAGAAGCTATGCGTTTGACCTTCTTCCACTGGGGGTTACACGCTTGGGCAATTTACGCCATTGTGGCCTTAATTTTAGCGTTTTTTAGCTATCGCCACGGGTTACCATTGACCTTACGCTCTGCTCTGTACCCTATTATCGGTGAACGTATCTATGGCCCTATTGGTCATGCCGTTGATATCTTTGCCGTTGTTGGTACGGTGTTTGGTGTCGCCACTTCATTAGGCTTTGGTGTATTACAGGTCAATGCAGGCTTAAATCACTTATTTGGCTTGCCAGTAAATGAGATGGTACAAGTTGGGTTAATTGTCACCTTTACCGCACTGGCAACGCTTTCTGTGGTATCTGGGTTGGATAAAGGCATTCGCATTTTATCAGAACTCAATCTAGGCCTTGCGTTCTTGCTGCTACTGCTGATTGTGATACTGGGGCCGACTGTTCTGTTATTAAAATCGTTTGTAGAAAATACGGGCGGTTATCTTTCTGAGATTGTGACCAAAACCTTTAATTTGTACGCTTATGAACCTAAATCAAGCGATTGGTTAGGTGGCTGGACGTTACTGTATTGGGGTTGGTGGTTATCATGGTCACCGTTTGTGGGGATGTTTATCGCCCGAATTTCCCGTGGCCGTACTATCCGTGAGTTTGTTATGGGCGTGCTATTCGTGCCTGCTGGATTCACATTGATGTGGATGACGTTCTTCGGTAATACCGCCATTGATCTTATCAAAAATCAAGGGGCAGTAAAGCTTGCCGAAACCGTGCAATCGGATGTCTCCCTTGCTCTGTTTGAGTTCCTAAATTATTTCCCATTCTCTTCAGTACTGTCATTTTTTGCCATGTTGATGGTGGTGGTGTTCTTTGTCACCTCGGCGGACTCAGGGGCGATGGTGGTCGATACATTGGCTTCTGGCGGTGACTCTAATACCCCAATTTGGCAACGTATTTTCTGGGCTGGATTAATGGGCGTCGTGGCTATTACCATGTTACTGGCGGGTGGCTTACAAGCGCTGCAAACGTTAACCATTGCCAGTGCCTTGCCGTTTGCAATGGTCTTGCTTGCCTCTATTTATGGGTTATTTAAAGCGCTGCGAGTGGATGCCTATAAACGGGATAGCCAACAATTAGCCACCATTGCACCTACGGCAAGCCGTAACCCAATCCCATGGCAACGCCGCTTACGTAATATTGTCTACTTCCCTAAGCGTGCCCATGTGAAGCGCTTTATGGAGGAGTCCGTTAAGCCGTCAATGGAGATGGTTTCTGAGGAATTAGCGAAGCAAGGCACAGTTTGCCATATTCATACAGACAAAGATGACCGAATCGGTTTTGAAGTGGATTTAGGCGACGATATGAACTTTTTCTACGAAGTTCGCCTCCGTTATTATATTCAGCCATCTTTTGCCTTAGCAGGTATGGGCACAGAAAGTGATGACGAAAAGAGTGAAGAACAACGTTATTACCGCGCCGAAATTCACTTAAAAGAAGGTGGGCAAGACTACGATGTGATGGGCTGGGCAAAAGAGCAGATCATCCACGATATTCTCGACCAATATGAAAAACATATTCACTTCTTACACTTGCTGGGTAAGTAGTTCATCATCGAATTATTATCTCGAAATATGTAGATGAAAATACACTGGCGGCTAAATCATAGCCGCCCATATTCATTCAATTATCTATTAATTGATACGACAGAATTCTATTTTATTACATTTGCATTTTTGATAGTAAATTACTTACGCTAGCTAAATCTTCAGGATGAACTTTTAAATATTCTTCACAAGCTAATTTGACATAGTGGAAGCAAGTTTCTTCGCTAACGACTATTTCATCTTCTTTTTCGGGAGGATAGCCTATTGCAAAAAACACACCCTCATTAAAAATCATATTATCTAAAAATCCATCATACTCACAAGCAAAATGACAATATGCACCATCAGTACTATAGCCTATCTTTTGAACCATGTAGTCTATAACAGCTAAGAAACAGTGATCATTATACATTCGATCAAAATAAGTTTTGATGACCCAATCTTGATGATCACAATTGTTTTTATCCTCATAATTATAAGGCAACCCAAACAATAAATTATTTAATTCATCAAAAGACTCATTCATATAAATTATTCCTATTGAGGATGAAAGTTACTAACACCTTTAGTTTTTGGGTCCAAATAAACTCTAAAGGTAACCCCACCTGCTTCAGCGTTATAAGATTGCAATCCCTTTACTATAAGCATCCTTATATCCATTTGCTGCAGCCTGTTGCCCTAAATCTAATATTTTTTGGTCTGTATAAACTTTCGGATCATAGACTGTTTTTTTAAATGGTATCGCACCATTACCTTTATAATTACCAGTTAATTTTCCTGCTGCATCTTTTGTTGGTATCTTATATTCAATTTGAGTAATACCTTTCACACCTGTTGCCGTTTCACTGGCAATCTGTAAACCTTTTTCTCTAACCTCACCATAAAAGGCATCTGCATTATGGGCACCGGAAACTCCCGCTCTTTGAGTAAACTTATCCATCGTCGCTAAATGTATTGGTAGATCAACATTGATACTTATACCTTCGGGGGTTTTAATCGGTATTTTAGAAAAGAAAACATTATTAACTTTCGTGACTTTGGCTAATTTTCCCAAAACGACAAATGCACGTTCTGCTGGTAATGATGTCAATAATGCAGCTGCATAATCTTTGGTATCTTTAGCTTGCATTAGTGCCATCATGGTATCAGATACTGGCAAAATTTCTAAAATAGCCTTTACAGGATCTTCTTTACCATTCCCTTTTAAATATTGGGATCTTATTTTTTGCTTTTCCTGATCAGTCAAACTGCTATCACTTGCAAGTGCTTTTTCCAACGAAAATGCACCACCAAAGTACTTATCACCAGCTGCACCATTGAAATTATGCAAATAATGGTTATAAAGAAAGACATTCTCAGCAGCACCTGCAGCGCTGTGCGCGCCATTCGATTCTCCAGTTACAATAGCCCCTGTAATAGCCCCTAGAACTTTAATTTTCTGTGTATTAGCCTCTAAATTATTTGTGTTTTTGTTATCAAGAGATACCGCTGCCAATTCAGCGGCTAATGCGCCAACTGCGGCACCTTTTACATTACCACCACTAATTTCTGCACTTAGCGCAGCCAACCCCGCATGACTTAGCGCTTTCCCTGTATGTCCTAGAATATTTCCCTGCTTATCCACATATAAATACTGAAACTTATCCCCTATCAAATTAGCGCCTTCAGCTTGAATTTGCCCTGCTACATTACTGAGTAAGGCTGTTTTAAAGTTTTCACTGAAACTCCCGCCTTGAATAGCGGTTCCGATGGTTGAGCTGATAGCACTTTGCCCTGCTACTCGTTGCGCGACTTGAGTCCAATTCCCGTCACTGAGTTTTGGTAAGGTCACTTTGGCTGGGTCAGTGACTTTGCCATATAACGCAATATCAAACCCTTCAAGTGAACCCGCAATAATTATACTGGCCACAATAGATAATAGGGAACTGTTACAAAATTTTAATAATGAATTATGCAACAGTTCCCATTTAAGTTTAAATTGTTCTAGGATTCTAGCGTAGAACCATATTTTAAATTAAATTAACTGGCAGAGATATATTTCCACCTTCGATGTAATCCCAAGTTATTTCACTTAAAATTTTAGATATTTTAGGTTGATATGGCATTATGGACATTATTAACTTATCGAGTTCATCGGTATAACTTATACCTTTTATTCCTTTAGTCTCAAGTATACTTGCCATGAAAAATTTAGCTTCATTATTGAAACTAAAACCATAGTTAATAATTTTCGTTTTATCATCATAATCTATTGATAATAAAAATATATTATGGTTTGTAGACACTATGTCCATTCCATGCATCCTTAAATTCGTTAACTTTCATTGTGTACCAGGTTCCTTTAAATGGATCATTGACTATTACGTTACCTACATTGTCTACGCCTTTAACAACAACCCAATGACCAACTTTATTACCTGAGTCCCACATCATTGCACTCCAAGTGCCAGTACTATTTAATGACTGAAAACTTGAGGAAGAAACATTATTAGCAACCCAACCGCTATCAACTTTATTCAGTTTATTAGCAATCAATAGATTGATTTTAATTGAGGTCATTTTCATTAAAGGATCTGTAGCAGATAGATCTATATACAATCTCACAATTGCAAACAAGGTATGAAGCAGGCAGGGATTTCGAATTTACTTAGCAGCGGTGAACAAAATCCCAGGGTCAATGATTTCACAGGGAAATATGCATATTATTAGATTGGAATCAATTCGATATGATTTAGTAAGAAATGACTTAGCGATAGCTTGAGCTCTGCGGGTCATCATTGAAAATCCGAGTCATTTTCTAGCTTACTGTTATTTTCTAAACCATTCATGTTGCCGCTAGGCGGCAATTGAGGATAGTTTGGGGAGCATACACCAGTATGTGACCCAAATAGCCGAAAGAGGTCAACACAGCTAGAGCTCGAAATATGACGACGACAAATTAATTCTCTAGATACAAACTCATTTTCTAAATAGTTCGAACTCTAGCAAGGCGGCAATTGAGGATAGTTTGGGGAGCATACATTAGTATGTGACCCAAATAGCCGAAAGAGGCCAACACAGCTAGAGCTCGAAATATGACGACGACAAATTAATTTTCTAAATAGTTCGAACTCTAGCAAGGCGGCAATTGAGGATAGTTTGGGGAGCATACATCAGTATGTGACCCAAATAGCCGAAAGAGGCCAACACAGCTAGAGCTCGAAATATGACGACGACAAATTAATTTTCTAAATAGTTCGAACTCTAGCAAGGCGGCAATTGAGGATAGTTTGGGGAGCATACATCAGTATGTGACCCAAATAGCCGAAAGAGGCCAACACAGCTAGAGCTCGAAATATGACGAAAATTAGGCGCTCTTTCTCTTATCAGTAGCGATATTACTATAATCTGGGCTCTCTAAAGCGATGAGCTCATCCAACAATGCGGTCAGTTGTTGCATTTTTTCTGGAGAAAATGCCAGTTCGATTTTTTGATAACCTTCTTCGACTTCCTGACGAGCTTTATCGTACAGCTCTTGCCCTGTTGGCGTTAGCGAAACGTAGAGTTTGCGTTGGTCATTCAGTGGCTTTAAACGGAAAATTAAACCTTCGCGCTCCATGCGGGTTAAGATCCCCGTCAGGCTTGGACGGAGAATACAGGTTTGAACCGATAACTCATGAAAATCAATTGAACGGTTATCAGCTAAAACGCGAATGATACGCCATTGCTGTTCAGTCAAATTATACGACTTTAAAATGGGTCGAAAGAACCCCATTGCGGTTTCTCTCGCTTGCAGTAATGCAATTGTCAATGATTCATGCATAAGCTTAAAACTCATCACTAAATTAATGTTATTTAATCCCTATTTAGGTGCTTTGAAGTTACGCTTTTGGGCTTGTTGTTAATAAAAACACACTATTTTCACCCTGATTTCAATACACCTCACTCACCTCTGTTAAAGAGTAGCACGCTCAAATAACAATCTCAAAGAAAAACCCTAAAATATTAATGAGTAAATAATTTTTTAATTATCATTCAAGTTAAATAATTGTAATTAAAAAAAATTTGAAAAAATAATAAAATATTTAATAACAATCACTTACATAGTGGTCACTGCATTTTGTTAATGCGATCACAATTAAAATTAACATTTTTATAAAGGTATTGCTAATTTCAAAATTATACTTTATTAATATGTTAATAATTACTCGAAAGTTGAATTCTTTTCATTAAGGAGTTGTCAATGAAAGGCACAGTATTTGCCGTTGCCCTCAATCATCAAAGCCAACTTAGCCATTGGCTCGAGGCATTCCAGCAAGCCCCTTATAAAACCCCACCCAAAACCCCAGTGTGGTTTATTAAGCCGCGCAATACGCGCATCAATTCTGGCGAGCAAATTTTGCACCCTGCGGGCGAAGAAGTGCAAAGTGGAGCAACCCTTGCACTGGTGATTGGCCAAGATGCACGCAAAGTCAGCAAAGCGGATGCAATGAAGTTTATTGCTGGATTTGCTCTCGCGAATGAAGTGAGCCTGCCGGAAGACACCTTCTACCGCCCTGCTATCAAAGCAAAATGCCGTGATACTTTCTGCCCAATTGGTGAGATGGTGAAAACGTCGCTAAATGCCCCTGTTGATATCATCACTCAAGTGAATGGCAAAGAAGTCGACCGTTGGTCAACAAAAGATTTAATCCGTGATGCCAGTGAGCTAGTTGCTGCTCTCAGTGATTTCGCCACCTTAAAACAAGGCGATGTGATCCTGATGGGAACCCCACAACAACGCATCACTATCAAACCAGGTGATGAAGTGGTTGTTCAAGCAGAAGGCTTCCCGAGTCTGAAAAATACGGTTGTCGCGGCAGGAGGAAAATAATGTCGACTATCACTAAACGCGCAAAAATCCTTTTTAAAGGGACAGAATATGCCGTCACTGTTGGCGATAACGAAGCCATCACATTACCAAACGGGGACGTTGTCGCAGGTGATTCTGCAGATGTAACTTGGTTACCCCCTGCGCAAGGTACCCTGTTCGCCCTTGGTTTGAACTATGCTGACCACGCCGCAGAGTTAGAATTTAAGCCGCCTGAAGAGCCATTAATTTTCTTAAAAGCAGAAAGTAGCTTAACAGGCCACCGCCAAGTTTCTGTACGCCCAGACAATGTTGAATATATGCATTATGAGTCAGAGTTAGTGGTAGTGATTGGCAAAACGGCTCACAAAGTTTCAAGAGAAGATGCAATGGATTATGTCGCAGGTTATACCGTGTGTAATGACTATGCGATCCGCGACTATTTGGAAAATTACTATCGCCCCAATCTGCGTGTTAAGAGCCGCGATACATTGACTCCTATCGGCCCTTGGATTGTCGATAAAGACGCAGTGAAAGACCCACATAACCTTGCGCTTTATACCTATGTGAATGGGGAATTACGCCAAAAAGGCACCACGGCTGATTTAATTTTCGATATTCCATTTTTAATTGCTTACCTCAGTGACTTTATGACACTGCAACCAGGCGACATGATCGCCACGGGCACGCCGAAAGGGCTGTCAGATGTGGTTCCAGGTGACGAAGTCATTGTTGAAGTTGAAGGCGTTGGCCGACTGGTTAACACCATTATCAGCGAAAAAGACTATGAGGAACGAGTGTAATGACTAAGATTAATCATTGGATCAACGGTAAGAACGTTGCCAGCAAAGAGTATTTCCAAACGACGAACCCAGCTACGGGTGAAGTACTCGCTGAAGTCGCCTCTGGCGGTCAAGACGAAATCAACCAAGCCGTTGCCGCCGCGAAAGACGCGTTTCCAAAATGGGCTAACACGCCAATGAAAGAGCGTGCTCGCTTAATGCGCCGCTTGGGTGAGTTGATCGACGAAAACGTACCGCAAATTGCAGAAATGGAAACCAAAGATACGGGTTTACCAATTCACCAAACCAAAAATGTGTTGATCCCACGCGCTTCACACAACTTTGAATTCTTTGCTGAAATTTGTCAACAAATGAACGGCCGCACCTATCCCGTTGATGACAAAATGATGAACTACACCCTGATACAACCCGTCGGTGTGTGTGGATTAATCTCTCCGTGGAACGTGCCGTTTATGACAGCAACATGGAAAACGGCACCCTGTTTAGCACTGGGTAACACTGCCGTGCTGAAAATGTCTGAACTGTCTCCGCTATCTGCAAACCGTTTAGGCGAGTTAGCGCTTGAAGCAGGAATTCCTGCAGGCGTTCTGAACGTAGTACAAGGTTATGGTGCAACGGCAGGTGATGCACTGGTGAAACATCACGATGTGCGTGCAGTCTCATTCACTGGTGGTACAGCAACAGGCCGTGCCATTATGCAAAACGCAGGGCTGAAAAAATATTCAATGGAATTAGGGGGTAAATCTCCAGTTCTGATTTTTGAAGATGCGGATATTGAGCGCGCAATGGATGCGGCACTGTTTACTATTTTCTCTATTAATGGTGAACGTTGCACCGCAGGCTCACGTATTTTCATTCAAGAAAGCATTTACCCTGAGTTTGTAAAACGTTTTGCTGAACGCGCAAACCGCCTGATCGTCGGTGACCCGAACGATCCGAAAACACAAGTCGGTGCATTGATCAGCCAACAGCACTGGAACAAAGTGTCTGGCTATATCCGCATCGGCATGGAAGAAGGTGCAACTCTGTTAGCGGGTGGCCCTGATAAACCAACCGATCTACCAGATCACCTGAAAAATGGTCATTTCTTGCGCCCAACCGTGCTAGCTGATGTGGATAACCGTATGCGCGTTGCGCAAGAAGAGATCTTCGGGCCTGTCGCTTGTTTGATCCCATTCAAGACTGAAGAAGATGGCCTACGTATGGCGAACGATGTGGAATATGGCCTGGCTTCGTATATTTGGACACAAGATGTCAGCAAAATTCTGCGTTTATCTCGCAGCATCGAGGCAGGTATGGTGTTTGTTAACACCCAAAACGTCCGTGACCTGCGCCAACCATTCGGCGGTGTAAAAGCCTCTGGTGTTGGCCGTGAAGGTGGCGAATACAGCTTCGAAGTCTTTGCTGAAATGAAGAACGTGTGTATCTCCTACGGAGACCACAATATCCCACGTTGGGGTGTATAACTTATTAAGTCATTTTTATTATCAATTAGATACCTATAAAAATTTGAACTGTAAATGATTCACAACAAATAATAGCTACAACAAATTATGGGTAAACTCGTTCCTTACCCTAAATAGTTTGAGTTGTAGCTAGGCGGCAAGCGAAATCATCCCTATGAGCATACATAAGTATGTGATTAGGGTGGTTTTGTGCAGCCAACACCGCTACAGCTCAAAATATAACGGGTAAGAGAGGATAAAATGGGTAAACTGGCACTAGCTGCGAAGATCACACACGTCCCATCCATGTACCTATCTGAACTACCAGGTAAAAACCATGGGTGCCGCCAAGCCGCTATCGATGGCCATAAAGAAATTAGCCGTCGCTGCCGTGAATTAGGCGTGGATACCATTATTGTTTTTGACACTCACTGGTTAGTCAACAGCGCGTATCACATCAACTGTGCCGATCATTTCAAAGGTATTTATACCAGTAATGAACTTCCACATTTCATTCGCGATATGGAATATGAATATGATGGTAACTCTGCCTTAGGTCAGATGATTGGTGAAGAGGCGCGTAAGCTCGGTGTTCGTGCTCAAGCGCATGAAATTCCAAGCTTAACTCTCGAATATGCAACCTTAGTTCCAATGCGCTATATGAATAGCGATCGCCACTTCAAAGTCATTTCAATCTCTGCATTTTGTACGTCACATAGCTTTGAAGATAGCCGCAAGTTAGGCGAAGCCGTCCTCACTGCCATTGAAAAATACGATGGTACGGTGGCTGTATTAGCCAGTGGCTCGTTATCACACCGCTTTATCGATGACCAAAAAGCGGAAGATGGCATGAATAGCTACACTCGTGAATTTGATGAGCAAATGGACAAGCGTGTCGTCAAATTATGGCGTGAAGGCCGTTTTCAAGAGTTCTGCAAAATGCTGCCTGAATATGCGGACTACTGCTACGGCGAAGGTCATATGCATGACACAGTTATGTTACTTGGCATGTTAGGTTGGGACAAATATTCAGAGAACGTAGAAATCTTAACCGATTTATTCGCCAGCTCAGGTACAGGGCAGCTCAATGCGGTGTTCCCACTACCAAGCTATATCACTGACAAGCAAACTGAAACTGCGTAAGGAATTGTTATGCCACATTTTTATGCAGAATGTACCGAAAATATCCGTGAAGAGGCCAAGCTTCCCGAATTATTTGCCAAAGTGAATGAAGCCCTTGCGGGTACAGGCATTTTTCCATTAGGCGGCATTCGTAGCCGTGCAATTTGGTTAGATACATGGCAAATGGCGGATGGTAAACATGACTATGCTTTCGTGCATATGACGCTAAAAATTGGTGCAGGTCGTTCCCTCGAAGACAGGCAAAAAACAGGGGAAATGCTTTTCGACCTAATCAAGGCGCATTTTGCAGACTTAACGGCAAACCGCCTATTAGCGCTGTCATTTACCATGGAAGAGCTTGACCCAGTATTGAACTACAAACAAAACAACGTTCACGCCTTATTCAAAGCGTAATCGTTGAGCGAAAAAAAGCGAGGGCACGATGGTCAAAAGTTTCGATAAACACATCCCACACTGGCTGATCCCATTATTAGGATCATTGGTGGCATTTGGGCCATTGTCTATCGATATGTACCTTCCTGCCCTGCCTCAAATGGGGACTGCTCTACAGGCAACACAAGGGCAAATGCAGTATACCCTTGGTGCATTCTTTGCGGGTTTCTGTGTGGGTATGCTGTTTTACGGCCCACTCAGTGATCTACTGGGTCGCCGAAAAATGTTGTTAAGCGGGCTGGCTATTTTTACCGTGGCAAGCTTGTTATGCGCTCAAGCGACTAATGCCAATACCTTGATTATTTTCAGAGCATTACAAGCATTTGGTAGCGGTGCTGCAATTGTCATGGCAAGGGCAATCGCGCGGGATGTTTACCCTGCAAATGAATTACCCAAAGTGCTGTCATTGATGACCTTAGTCACCATGATTGCGCCTTTGCTAGCGCCCCTACTGGGCGGTTTTTTATTGATTCATTTTCAGTGGCAGGCAATTTTTTATCTGTTGGCGTTAGTAGGTCTAGTTTCGGTGAGTACGATTTTCCTTCTGTTGCCCGAAACGTTAGTCCACCAGCGCACGTCAGAGAATTTACTTTGTGTAGCGTTTAAAAACTACATGCAGGTGCTCACAGACCGAGAAGCACTGAGTATTATCGGCACCATGGCCTTCTCTTTTGCAGGAATGTTTGCCTTTATCAGTGGTTCACCGTTTGTGTACATCAACTATTTTGGGGTATCTGAACAGCATTATGGCTTGTTGTTCGGCTGCAATATTTTGGGGATGATTGTGATGTTATTGCTAAACGTGAAACTGCTAAAAATTTACAGTTTAACGCGCATACTCACCATGCAAAGTGGCTTTCAATTAGCATTTGGTCTGCTTCTGCTACTTTTTTACCAACAAAATCTCCTCATAATTGTTATTCTTGTGGTGCTGTTCCTATCGATGGTCAACGCTATCGGCACCAACAGTTTGTCACTGTTACTGCAACATCGCGGCAAAATTGCTGGCAGTGCAAGCGCACTTGCGATTTCAATTCAATTTGCATTAGCAGCGCTCGCCAGTGTTGCAGTTTCTGTCTTACAAGATGAATCCCCTTTTGCTATGGCACTTGTAATGGCGATTTGTGCCGGATTAAGTTTTGCAAGCCAGCGTTTATCGGCTAAAAACATCCGCCCACAAATCCAATCTGTGTCTTCGGAGAAAAACGAAAAATGAGCATAAACACCAATTCTACATTATTCCGCCAACAGGCTTATATCAACGGTCAATGGGTTGATGCCCAAGACAAAAGCGTGTTTGAAGTGACTAATCCTGCGGATAACACAGTGATTGCAAACGTTAGCAATGTGGGCGCAGTAGAAACCCAACGCGCTATCGAAGCGGCCGAAAAAGCCTTGCCAGCTTGGCGAGCAAAAACGGCCAAAGAGCGTAGCCAAATCTTAAATAAATGGTTCCGTTTAATGATGGATAACCAAAAAGAGTTAGCGCAACTGCTAAGCGCAGAGCAAGGCAAATCGATGACAGAATCGATGGGTGAAATTGCTTATGGTGCTAGCTTTATTGAGTGGTTTGCTGAAGAAGGTAAGCGTGTTTACGGTGAAAGTATTCCGTCACCTTTACCGGGTCGCCGCCTTGTAACTATCAAACAACCCGTGGGCGTTGTCGCGGCTATCACACCGTGGAACTTCCCGAATGCGATGATCACGCGCAAAGTGGGCCCAGCCCTTGCGGCAGGCTGTACTATGGTGCTGAAACCTGCGGCTGAAACACCACTGTCTGCCCTTGCATTAGCGGTTCTTGGTGAAGAAGCTGGCATCCCTGCTGGGGTGTTTAATATTGTTCCGGGCACTGACGCACAAGCCATTGGTGGCGTGATGACATCAAGCCCAATCGTACGCAAGCTGACATTCACTGGCTCAACCCGTGTTGGTAAATTATTGATGGAACAGTGTGCCAACACCGTGAAAAAAATGTCATTAGAACTTGGCGGTAACGCACCGTTTATCGTGTTTGATGATGCGGACTTAGATTCAGCGGTTCAAGGGGCTTTAGCCGCGAAATTCCGTAATAGCGGTCAAACTTGCGTATGTGCAAATCGCATTTTAGTGCAAGAGGGTGTCTATGATGAGTTTGCGGCTCGCTTAGCCAAAGCCGTTAATGCCTTAAAAATTGGCCCTGCAACACAAGCCGACTCCCAACAAGGCCCATTAATTAACCAAGCGGCTATCGACAAAGTTACCGAGCACATTGCTGATGCCGTTTCACACGGTGCAACAGTGATTGCTGGCGGTAAAGCAGCAAGTTTAGGCGGTTTATTCTTTGAACCAACTGTTATCACTGGCGTGACAAAATCCATGAAAGTGGCCAAAGAAGAAACCTTTGGCCCATTAGCACCTTTATTTAAATTCCGTGATGAAGAAGAGGCTATCGCCCTTGCCAATGACACTGAATTTGGCTTGGCATCTTATTTCTATTCACGGGATATCGGCCGTATCTACCGCGTTGCTGAAGCATTAGAAAGCGGCATGGTGGGTATCAACGAAGGCATTATTTCGAATGAAGTGGCCCCATTTGGTGGCATTAAGCAGTCTGGACTGGGGCGTGAAGGTTCGCGCTACGGCATTGAAGATTATCTGGAAGTGAAATACCTCTGCTTTGGTGGGCTTTCTAACTAGTTAATTAGCAGACTATTTTTCAAAAAATCGCAGATAAAACCTAAGCTCGAAGTATAACTTGAACGGATAATTTTAAATCCAAATTGTTAGCTCTAAATAATTCGAGTGAGAACAAGGCAGTTAACGCAGTTCTCACTCGAAGTATGACGAGCTGAGGTACAAAAGGAAAATAAGATGTTACAGAAAGATATAATCTTACAAATAGCGCAGCGTCTAAATCAAGCAGAGAAAAGCCGTGAGCAGATCCGCCAGATTTCTTTAGATCACCCTGAAATGACGATCGACGATGCTTATGCCGTTCAAAAAGAATGGGTTGGCTTAAAAATCGCTGAAGGGCGTGTGCTTAAAGGCCATAAAATTGGGCTGACATCAAAAGCGATGCAGGCGAGCTCGCAAATTGATGAGCCAGATTACGGTGCGCTACTTGATGATATGTTTTTTGATGACGGCTGTGACATCCCAACTGACCGCTTTATCGTACCGCGCATTGAAGTTGAACTCGCGTTCGTTTTAGCAAAACCACTGCGTGGGCCAAACTGTACTATTTTTGATGTTTATAACGCCACTGACTATGTGATCCCCGCACTTGAGCTGATTGATGCACGCTGTCATAACATCGATCCACAGACCAATCGCCCACGTAAAGTGTTCGATACTATTTCAGATAACGCCGCAAACGCAGCAGTCATTTTAGGTGGCCGCCCAATTAAACCTCGCGATTTAGATATGCGTTGGATCAGCGCCCTGCTTTATCGTAATGGGGTCATTGAAGAGTCTGGCGTTGCTGCCGCAGTTCTTAACCACCCTGCTAATGGTGTTGCATGGTTAGCCAATAAATTAGCCCCCCATAATGTCCAACTCGAACCGGGTCAAATCATTCTTGGCGGTTCATTTACCCGCCCGGTTCCCGCACGTAAAGGCGATGTGTTCCACGTCGATTACGGCAATATGGGCTCTATAAGCTGCCGTTTTGTATAAGGAAATTATGATGGACATCTTAGAAAATAAATTCAAAAAAGCGCTAAAAAGTGGCCAACCTCAAATTGGTCTATGGTTGGGTTTATGCAGCCCGTATAGTGCCGAGTTGTTAGCTGGTGCTGGCTTTGACTGGCTACTGATCGATGGTGAGCATGCACCGAATAATGTGCAGACAACATTATCGCAATTGCAAGCGATCGCCCCTTATCCATCGCAACCCGTTGTGCGCCCACCGTGGAATGATCCGGTAATCATCAAACAACTGTTAGATATTGGCGCACAAACTTTGTTGCTGCCAATGGTACAAAACGCCGAACAAGCGAAGCAAGCGGTACGCTCAACACGCTACCCACCAGCCGGGATCCGCGGTGTTGGCAGTGCATTAGCGCGAGCCTCTCGCTGGAATCGAGTCCCTGATTACCTCACTCGTGCCAACGATGAAATGTGCGTGATCGTGCAGGTCGAAACCCGCGAAGCAATGAATAACCTGCCAGAGATCTTAAAAGTAGAAGGCGTCGATGGTGTGTTTATCGGCCCAGCTGATCTTAGTGCAGATATGGGCTTTTCGGGAAATCCTAACCACCCTGAAGTCAAAGCCGTGATAGAAAAAGCGATTGTACAAATTCGTGCTGCGGGTCTCGCCCCGGGGATTTTAATGGCAGCACCAGATGTTGCTGAACATTATCTGAAACTCGGTGCACTGTTTGTCGCTGTCGGCGTTGATACTACGCTGCTAGCACGTACCGCCGAAGCCCTTGCTGCAAAATTTGGCAAAACAGTCTCGGAAGTGACATCCAGTACGCCGAGTGTTTACTAACTAAACCTGCTTATTTAGATAACTTTTTACCCTACAGACAAACGGCTTATCTAAACGAGTGAACTATTAAAATCGCAATAAAGGGCAGACACCACCATGACTGCCTCATCGTCCCTTGTACCTATAATAATTTTCAGAAGAAAGAATTGAGGGCCCTACAATGAGTAATCAACAACTTGCAAGCACTAACCCTGCTGAACAACATAAAAATTTAACTGAGCCGCAGCAGCGGGTCATTAATAAATTATTTAAGCGCCTTATCGTATTTTTATTTGTTTTATTCGTTTTCTCATTCTTAGACCGTATTAATATCGGCTTTGCGGGCCTAACCATGGGGAAAGACATCGGCCTGACCTCAACTATGTTCGGTTTAGCCGCTACCTTGTTCTATGCCACTTACGTGATTTTTGGTATTCCAAGTAACATCATGCTAGGGATTGTTGGGGCGCGTCGCTGGATAGCCACCATCATGGTACTTTGGGGGATTGCTTCAACAGCAACCATGTTTGCCACAGGGCCAACAAGTTTGTATGTTCTGCGAATGTTAGTGGGTATCGCTGAAGCGGGCTTCTTACCAGGGATTCTGGTATACCTAACTTACTGGTTTCCAGCCTATTTCCGCGCTCGTGCCAATGCCTTATTTATGATTGCGATGCCTGTCACCATGGCGTTCGGCTCCTTAGCTTCTGGTTATATTTTAGGGATGGATGGCATTTTAGACTTAAAAGGCTGGCAATGGTTATTCCTGCTTGAAGGCTTCCCTTCCGTGATTTTAGGCGTGTTAGTTTGGTTCTACCTTGATGATTCACCGAAAAAAGCCAAATGGCTGACGCAAGAAGACAAAGACACACTGCAAGAAATGATGGATAAAGACCAGCTGGAACTCGTGCAGCCACATGGTTCGAAAAGCCATAGCGCCCTGCAAAATACCAGTTTGTGGAAAGAAATTTTTACCCCAGTAATCTTGATGTACACCGTTGCTTATTTTTGTTTAACCAATACGTTAAGTGCCATCAATATCTGGACGCCGCAGATTATGCAAAGCTTCAACCAAGGCAGTAGTAATGCCATGATTGGGCTGTTAACTGCCATTCCACAGTTCTGTACAATCTTAGGGATGATCTATTGGAGCCGTCGCTCTGACCGACTACAAGAGCGGAAAATGCATACTGCCTTACCGTATTTATTTGCGGCAGCCGGATGGGTTCTCGCGGCTATGACTAGCCATCCAATCATCCAATTGATTGGTATTATCATGGCATCAACCGGGTCATTTACTGCCATGGCCGTATTCTGGACAACCCCAGACCAATCCATCAGTTTACGTGCTCGTGCAATCGGCATTGCTGTTATCAACGCAACAGGTAATATAGGCTCTGCGGTCAGCCCACTCCTTATCGGTTGGCTGAAAGACCAAACAGGTAGCTTTAACTCGGGTCTCTATTTTGTGGCAGGTTTGCTGGTGGTTGGTGCATTGCTAGTCATTGCTATTCCAATGAAAAACTCACGCCCAAGAGCAACGCCTTAATATTTTAACGATTCGAATGTTTTGAATGTTTTGAATGTTTTGATAATTTATGCTGCAAATAATTATTAAAGGGTGTTACCCAAAATAATTTGGTTTGCAGCTAAGCGGCAAGCAAGTTAATCCCTAGGAGCATACATAAGTATGTGACTAGGGTTGGCTTGTGAAGCCAACAACGCTGCGAGCCGAAGAATGAAGGGTAACTCAACTTTAATTACGAATATAGATATTAGTACTGATTATGACGAAACCCAAGGTACCGATGACGTCCACTACCAAACCTTCGGCAATATGGCTGCCTTTTTTGGTCGTGATATGCAGGCGCATCGCCATGATGGTTTCTTTCAGTTGCATTATTTGGTCACTGGCCACATTACCTTGCAGCTTGACGAATTACGCTATTCTGTCCAAGCACCGTTGTTTATATTAACCCCCCCTTCTGTCGCTCATGCTTTTTTTACCCAAGAAGACACTGATGGGCATGTACTGACTGTACGACAAGACCTTATCACGCCACTGCTTGAGTCTCTTTATCCTGCACATCCCGATTTAGTGGATATTCCTGCTATTTGCTTATCGGTTGCCGATAAACTCGATGATATTGATACCTTCAATCATTACTGGGCATTGATGGCGCGCGAATCAGCAAATAACAATGTAGGGAAACATCAGGCTTTATCTTCATTGGCGCAAGCACTTTTTACTTTTCTATTAAGGTCTATCCCATTAGATGACCACCCGACTAGTGGCGTTCGAGGAGAGCATCGTCTGTTCCAACGGTTTAACCAATTAATTGACTTACATTATCATGAACACCTTGCCGTACCTGAATATGCCAAAAAGCTTGGCGTAACAGAATCACGCCTCAAAGACATGTGCCGCCGATTTGCGAATAGGCCACCAAAACGACTCATTTTCGACCGTATTCTACGTGAAGCGAAGCGTTTACTTGTTTTTTCGGACAGCCCGGTCTCTGAAATTGCCTACCAACTCGGGTTTAAAGACCCCGCCTACTTCGCTCGCTTTTTTAACCGGCTCGTCGGCTCCTCACCGAGCACTTGGCGCGAACAAAATATCCATTAAGCGATCAAACATTTCCCTTTCATTTGAAAAATTTTATTGCCATTGAACAATTCAGCGGCAATAAAATTTCTTTTACATTTTAAAAACATTTTTATCTCTTATCAATTTTGTTTTAACTTACTTAAATAAGGTTATCCAGAATAACAAAAAGTGAAATTAAAGGATAAAAAATAGGCATAAAAATAAAATTAAATTATTCATTGTTAATACATGAACAAACTTTAATATTATGATATTTAAATTATTTTAATTAAAAACAATGATTACATTAACATCAAAATATCGATAGGATCACATTTCTTTTATAAACTTTCCATATCAACGAAAAGTACCAGTAAACCTTTCTAAAGTCTCTTTTAAATCATCTCAGAAAGCGATTCAATTAAGAAACACAAAACAAACATAAAATTAACATAATTTCGCTTGCACCTTTGTACTCCTATCAATGCAAGCCCTCATTGTGAGATAACGAGGTAGACATGAAACCAGAAGATTTTCGTTCAGATGCTAAACGCCCTTTTAATAGCCAAGAATACCTAAAAAGCCTACAAGATGGCCGTGAAATTTATATTTATGGCGAACGCGTAAAAGATGTCACCACTCACCCAGCTTTTCGTAATTCAGCGGCTTCTATAGGACAGTTATATGATGCGCTCCATGATAAAACGACTCATGACCAGCTTTGCTGGAACACCGACACAGGTAACGGTGGATACACGCACAAGTTCTTCCGTTTCGCGAAAAGTGCAGACGAATTGCGCCAACAACGTGATGCAATCGCAGATTGGTCACGCCAGAGCTACGGATGGATGGGACGCACTCCAGACTATAAGGCGGCATTCGCCAGCTGTTTAGGCGCAAACCCTGAATATTACGGCCAATTTGCAGATAACGCGCGCAACTGGTACAAACGCATTCAAGAAAGTGGCCTGTATTTCAACCATGCGATTGTTAACCCACCAATTGATCGCCATAAGCCTGCTGATGAAGTGAAAGATGTTTATATCAAACTTGAAAAAGAAACAGATGCAGGGATTATCGTCAGCGGCGCAAAAGTGGTTGCGACCAACTCAGCCTTAACCCACTATAACTTTATCGGTTTTGGTTCCGCACAAGTGATGGGTGATAACCCTGACTTTGCACTGATGTTTGTTGCACCAATGGATGCCGACGGTGTGAAATTAATCTCTCGCGCCTCTTATGAATTAGTGGCAGGCGCAACTGGCGCACCATTTGATTACCCATTATCAAGCCGTTTCGATGAAAATGATGCCATCTTGGTGATGGATCATGTGTTAATTCCATGGGAAAACGTCTTGATTTACCGTGACTTTGACCGCGCTCGTAATTGGGCTGTACAAGGTGGATTCGCACGTTTATTCCCATTACAAGCTTGTGTCCGCTTAGCCGTTAAATTAGACTTCATTACCGGATTGTTACAAAAAAGTTTAGAATGTACAGGTGTTATTGATTTCCGTGGTGTACAGGCTGATTTAGGTGAAGTGGTCGCGTGGCGTAACCTGTTCTGGTCATTGACTGATGCAATGACATCAGAAGCGAAAGCATGGGAAGGCGGGGCATTCCTACCAGATACCCAAGCTATCCAGACATACCGTGTTATGGCACCAATGGCTTACACCAAAATTAAGAATATCATTGAAAGTAACGTGACAAGTGGCCTGATTTACTTACCATCAAGCGTTCGTGATATGAATAATCCAGAAATTGATAAGTATTTAGCTAAATATGTTCGCGGTTCAAACGGAATGGATCACGTAGAACGTATTAAGATCCTCAAACTCATGTGGGATGCAATTGGTAGTGAGTTTGGTGGGCGCCATGAACTGTATGAAATTAACTACGCTGGAAGCCAAGACGAGATTCGCCTGCAATGTCTGCGTCATGCTCAAGGTTCCGGCAACATGAAAGCCATGACAGATATGGTTGATCGCTGCTTATCAGATTACGATCAACACGGATGGAAACGTCCACACCTGTATAACAACAATGATATTAATCAGTTAGATTCGCTGCTGAAGTAATCAGTAGCAGGAGGTCAATATGTCTTTAGAAAATGAACATCGCCTGCGTTTCAGAGATGCGATGGCAAGTCTCGGTGCTGCAGTGAACATAGTCACCACGGATGGTACTGAAGGTCGTTGTGGGATCACAGCAACCGCAGTCTGTTCAGTTACAGATACGCCACCAACTTTGATGGTATGTGTCAACCGCAACAGTGCAATGAATGCGGTATTTCAAAAGAATGGCCGCCTGTGCGTAAACGTGCTGAGCCATGACCAAGAAGAGCTAGCGTGCCATTTTGCTGGAATGAAAGGTTCCACAATGGAAGAGCGTTTTAGCTGGAATGTGTGGGATAACGGCATTTTACAGCAACCTTTACTGAAAAATGCCCTCGCCAATCTTGAAGGCGAAATCACGCAAGTTCAGGACATTGGTACACACTCTGTCTACATGGTTGAAATGAAGCAAATCATTGTGAATGATACAGGGCATGGGTTAGTTTACTTTAAACGGAAATTCCACCCTGTTATGCATCAAATCCTTGAGCCAACAGCTTAATGAATAATCAAATACATGAAAGCCCCTAATGGGGCTTTTTTATTTTTAAAAACATAATAAAATTGCCATTACCTCAATTAAACTTCACTTAACCTTCTTGGATATTTATTTCGAATTTTCCACTTTAAATAATATAATAAATTACTCCAATGCAGTTTAATTGACATATCCCGAATTACGGGTATAAACTGACACCATACAGTTGTATTCCACTATAAATAAAAACCCATCCTAAAATGAAATATTTAATTAATCAGCATGTTACCTATGACAGCTATCAGGGGCTGTTGTATACGAGTCACGTTGACGACGCAATTAAGCTAACGACAACGTTAAATCGTTTACTTTTAGTATTAACACAAAATAATGGCGAAGTTTTAGATAGAGAAACTTTATTACGCCGTGTATGGGAAGAACATAACCAAGTTGTTTCTGACAATAATTTAAATAGCAGTATTTCTGTTTTACGCCGCCATTTATCATCTTTTTTTGATGAAGAGATTATTTCAACTATTCCAAAAGTAGGAATAAAATTTTCAGCTGATTTAACCATTGAAATAAGCGAGGAGCAACCTGAAGAAACTATTGCAGAAATCCCCTCCCTTTTATCTCCATCGACTGAGTCTTCTTTAGAAATAGATGAAGAAAACGAAATAAATGCCAAAACACCCGTTAAAAAAGCGTATATTTTAAATAATCGCTACCTAGAAATAACATTGATTGCCGTTATTATCTTTTGTTTGCTTTATTTGTTTAAAAGCTACTTTTTTGCTAGCCGTACTGAATACCCAGAAGTCGGTCAAATTGATCAGTGCTCAATTCGTTATATAAATAGTTACCATAAAGCAGATACTCGCTCAATGAGCTTTTCTGTACTAAAAGATAGGCTAAAAAGTTTGAGTATTGATTGTAAAAAACCAGCTACCGTTTTTTACTATAATGTGGGAATTATCACTCAAAATAAAAATTTCGATGATGACTATCTATTTTTATCATACTGCCCTAAAACTGCAAAAGATGGTGCTACGATAAGTTGTGAGAATTTCTATGTCAAATAACAAACCTGTACGATTTGTTTTTTTATTTTTTACTGCCATCATTTTGATTCTAATTAGCTTATATACATATATTCACGTTAATACACCTATTGTACCTGACTGCCGTGCAACCTTAAAAATTGATATTTCAGACGATCGTTCTAGTTTAAATGGCTATTACTTACTAAGTGTTATTCCAAGTGCGGATAATGATCATCAACACTCTTTTATCATGACGGGCGAAATCAGCTTTAATCATAAAAAGTACATTATCTCCCGTAAACTGCTTATTGAGTACAAACAACAAGGCAGTCATTTTTTTTCTCGGATAAAAAATATTTACATTGACCCGAGTGACCAAGCTGGCAATGACATTTATATCCGAGGCCTCCCGCAGCTTAACCAAATTTACTTCACTAGAGTAAAACGTTTGAACGATAAAAATTATATTTTTGAAGAAAATTACTCGCCAATGTTTATTTGTACAATCTAATCACTGCTAGTAATCATCAAAAAACAACAAAATGCATCAGATATTCTAAATCTGATGCATTTTTTTTGCATTTTAAAAAATGCATACATTGAAACACCTTAAACTGTCTCTTATACACATCT
>NZ_JAGSPI010000012.1:142667-197073 GCF_020381325.1 Providencia vermicola | reverse complement strand
CTTCTGGGTCGTTGCTGCGAGGTGACGTATATTACGTTTTTCTTTTAGAAAGTCAAGTGTTTATTTTCAACTTTTTCTTTCTTCACCTCCGTTATCACTGGGTTTCCCCTTTTCGCCGAAGCGGTTTGTCGTGACAACGGATGCGCATTATAGGGAGACGAAAAAATCTCGCAAGTGTTTTTTTGATATTTCTTACTGACAGCCGAATAATTAAACAATTCGTATAAAAAAAACATGATTTGTTGATAAATCACACTATAGATTATCAAACTCAATCGCAAAGTAGGAAACCTTCTCCCAATTGGTGTACTCAATTTCAGTATTAGGGTCTGTTGGTCCATCAGTCATTTTCATAATGAGACGGATCATCACTTTGTCGAACCATTTATAGCGCGGGTAAAACAACGCCCCCGCAAAAACAGACTTCAATGCTGGCTTCCAAGGACAAGCCTCCAGAAACTTACGTGTATAAGCATTTGTCTCTACGGTATTCTTGCCTTCTTTCCTTGCTGTCAGGTTCACTGCAAAGAAAGCGGTCTTCATTGAATTCAACTGGCTTTGATGAGAAGTCACGAAACGCTGAAGTTTTTTATTAAAATGCCCATAACGGATAGAAGCACCTACCAGTACCTTTTCATAAGCAGATAAATTAAAATTTTGCTCTGTATTCAAATCGCGAATATCACACTCTCGCCCTAAGCTACGCAATTGCTCTGCTATTTTTAAAACAATTTTTTTCGTCTGCCCATCCGTACTGGAATGTAGAAGTAAATAACTCATTATCGTTCCTAGATTTTTATCATTTCTATATATAGCAATATTGTACTGTATTACTCACGCCAAAACGTTGGAGTCAATAACACTAATAAGGTAAACACTTCTAAACGACCAAATAACATGGTAACGACCAAAATCCATTTACCCGCTGGATTCATACTTGTGAAATTATCCGCTACTGTGCCTAACCCAGGTCCTAAGTTATTCAATGTAGTCGCAATCGCAGAAAACGCTGAAAATTCATCGACACCTGTTGCGATAAGTAATAAGAGGCTGACAACAAAAACCAATGCATACGCAGAAAAAAAGCCCCAAACAGCCTCTATTATACGTTCAGGAAGTGCTCTTTGACCAAGCTTGATGGTATAGACTGCATTTGGGTGTACCAGCCGTTTGAGTTCGCGGGAACCTTGTAAAAACAATAATAAGATACGGATAACTTTTAAGCCGCCCCCTGTTGAGCCTGCACATCCACCAACAAATGCTGCACACAATAAAAGCATTGGCAAAAATAGCGGCCAACCAGAGAAGCTATCTGTAGTGAAGCCTGCCGTTGTAGCCATTGATACAACTTGGAAAAAAGCCTGATCAAGTGTTTGACCCAAACCGCCGTAGACTGAGTGGTACATCAATACCGCAGTACACACCACCACGAGAACAAATTGGAAGCTGATAAACATCTTAAATTCAGGATCGCGCCAATAAATACCAAGGCTTCGCCCAGTTAAAACTGCAAAGTGCAAACCAAAGTTACACCCTGAGATAATAAGGAAAACACCAATAATGGTATTAATTGCGGGGCTATTAAAGTAACCGACGCTGGCATCGTGGGTAGAAAACCCACCAATAGCAATTGTTGAAAAGCTATGGGAAATCGCATCAAACACATCCATCCCAGCTATCCATAACGCAATTGCACAGGCTATCGTCAATAATACATAGATAAGCCAGAGTGTTTTTGCTGTTTCCGCAATTCGAGGACGCATTTTATTGTCTTTCAATGGCCCTGGCATTTCTGCACGATAAAGCTGCATTCCCCCAACACCTAATAGTGGAAGAATAGCAACTGCAAGCACGATGATCCCCATCCCCCCAAGCCACTGCAACATTTGTCGGTAAAATAAAATTGCTTTAGGTAAAGAATCGAGTCCTGTTAATGTTGTTGCTCCAGTCGTCGTTAAGCCAGAAAAGGACTCAAAAAAGGCATCCGTCACGGAAAGGTTTGGTCTTTCAGAGAAAATAAACGGTAATGCTCCCACACTGCCCAATACGGTCCAAAACAAGACAACAATAAGAAAGCCTTCTTTCGCTTTTAATTCATGTTTGCTATTACGCGTAGGTAACCATAAAAATAGACCAATTAATAACGCCGTAACGAAGGTCTGGCTGAAGGCTCGCCCCGCACCATCGCGATAAATTAACGCGACAATACCGGGAATAACCATGGTAAAAGAAAAAATGATGACAAGCAGCCCGACAATACGGGTTATTGCACGAAAATGCATTCGGCAGGTTCCTTGCTAAAGCGGTTGACTATTCCGATTCTGGCGTGAGCGTTAAGGCACCACGGCTTATATCGCGTAATTTATCATTGACCTCCTGCTCAAGGGTAGCAGGAATTGTAATTTGCAAAGCAACAACTTCATTATAATCACTGTGCAAGATCACGCCATTGACCTGAGCAAGCAGCTGTTCTATTGCATTAATTAGCGAATAATCACACACTAAATTAAACACTTTTTGCGGGACTTTGGTTTGTGTCGATAATATTTTCAGCGCTTGTTGTGCGCCATTACCATAAGCTTTAACTAACCCACCAGTACCTAATTTTATCCCACCAAAATAACGCACAACCACACAAGTGATTTCCCCTAACTGACTACCTAAGAGCTGCGCCATAATAGGTTTACCCGCCGTCCCTGTAGGTTCCCCATCATCGGAAAAACCCAATTGTTGAGAATCGTCAGGACGGCCAGCAACGAATGCCCAGCAATGGTGCCGAGCATCGGGGTATTGTGCTTTAATCGATTGAATGTAATCTTTCGCCGCTTCAATACCCTCGGTATGAGCTAAGTAAGTAATAAATCGGCTTTTTTTAATTTCTTCTGTAAAAGAAATCGTTTCTGCCGGTATTAAATAAGGTTTCATTAACGTAAATGCAGGTCTCGAGTCATATTTTCGATGCGGTTAGCATGGATCACGATATTGTCTTCAATACGAATACCACCGTATGGCTTAAAGAACTCAATTCTATCCCAATTAAAATGCTGACTAAACTCACCCGTTCTCCACGATGAAAGCAGAGATTCAATGAAGTAAAGACCTGGCTCGATAGTTAACACCATTTTGGGTTCTAGAACACGAGTACAACGCAAGAAAGGATACATTTTTGGCGCGGCAAGATGTGTCCCATTGTCGTCTTGCATAAATCCAGCTGCATCATGGACTTGCAGACCTAATGGATGCCCTAAACCATGAGGTAAAAATGGTGTAGTTAAACCATTCTCAACCATTGATTCTTCACTAATACCATTAACAATATCATGTTTTGCAAGGATTTTTGCTATACGATGATGCATATCCACATGGTAATCAGTGTAACGAACGCCCGCTTTAATTGTATCGATAAGAGAAAGCTGCTCTTTATTAACATCTGAGACTAATTCAGCAAATTCATCCTTGCCTTTTGCTGCATACGTTCTCGTGATATCAGCCGCGTAACCGTTATATTCGGCGCCTGCATCAATCAAGAAACTCCGTAATTCAGCAGGAACGGATTGCTGTAATTTAGTGTAATGAAGCACTGCTGCATTTTCATTCAATGCAACAATATTGCCATACGGCACGTTAGTATCACGGTGGCCTGTTGACTGTAAGTAACTGACATTAATATCAAACTCACTCATTCCAGCACGGAAGGCTTCCAATGCAGCAAGATGGCCATTTACCGCCATTTTTTGCGCTTCACGCATGCAATACAGTTCGTAGTCTGTTTTATAGGCACGATGGAAATGGTAATAGTCTAAGACTGGCTTCGGATTGATATTATCTAAAGAGATGCCTAAAGATTCGGCTCTTGCTGCCGCTGAACCAATATAAGCTACATTCTCTTTTGGTAAACTGGCCAGGAACCCTTTGATATCATCTGCATTTTTTAGATGAATTAGTTCGACATCTTTCGTCCAAAAGCCATTTGGAAGTGGCTCAACACTGTGCCAATAATCAACGGGTGAGTAAAACCATAATTTAGGTTTATTAACACCGTCAACTAATAACCAAGAATGGGGGACATCCGTAACAGGAACCCAAGCCTTAAAGTGCGGATTAACCTTAAATGGGTAGTCACTATCATCAAGAAAGATGCGAAGTGGTTCACCCGAATGAATCAATATGGCATCTAATTTGCTGCGCTGTAAGACTTGCTGAGTTCTGTTTTGTAACGTTTTAATATGATCAGCGTAGAGTGCAGTCAGTTTTTCCATTTCCTTCAACCTTTCAGCATTAATTAGAAAATTCAAGCTTATCACGTTCTGTTCTTAACGGATATGCACTCCGTTGCAAATCTAAACTAATTAATTGATAAATAATAAAAATATCATTTTAAAACAATAGTATTTAGCTTAATTGCTGTGACCAAGATTCCAAATTTGTTATTAACTATTTGCAATTAATTAACATTCTAGTCACACTAAAATCATCTGGTCGTACCAGATAACTTTTTCATGTAAAGGAGAACAGAATGCTTTATCAAAGTGAAACAATCTATATTCAATGGTTGAAAAAAGGTATTGCAGAACTGGTTTTTAATTCACCAGGGCCAATCAATAAGTTGGATACCCACACCGTTGCTTCACTGGATGAAGCCGTGTCTGTTCTTGAGCGTCAACCTGATCTGCAAGGTGTTATTTTCCGCTCTGACAAATCTGCTTTTATTGTCGGAGCTGACATCAAAGAATTCCTCTCATTATTTGAAGCACCGAAAGAAACCCTAAGTGAATGGCTGCAATACGCTAATAGCATCTTTAATCGCATTGAAGATCTTCCCGTTCCGACGATTTGTGCAATCAATGGTTATGCACTTGGTGGCGGCTGTGAATGTGTTTTATCAACAGATTTTCGGATCGCCTCACCTGATGCTCGCATTGGTTTACCCGAAACGAAACTTGGTATCATGCCAGGGTTTGGTGGCTCTGTTCGTTTGCCAAGACTAATTGGTTTAGATAGCGCGCTAGAAATTATTACTGCTGGTAAAGATGTCAGCGGGCCTCAAGCACTCAAATTAGGGCTAGTTGATGCCGTAGTTGAAACCGAAAAATTGCCACAATCTGCTTTAGCCATTATTGAGTCAGCCATTGCGGGTAACATGAATTGGCAGAAGAAACGCCAACCTAAACTGGCTCCTCTTCAATTAAGCCCACTTGAGCAGACCATGAGCTTCAATGTTGCAAAAGGCATGGTGTATCAAGTTGCAGGAAAACACTACCCAGCGCCAATGGCGGCGGTCAATACCATTGAGAAAGCAGCAAATTGCACTCGTGATGAAGCGCTTAAACATGAAACAGCAGCTTTTGTCCCTCTCGCTCACAGTGATGTTGCCCGTTCATTGGTCAGTATTTTTCTTAATGATCAACAAATTAAATCCAATAGTAAAAAACTGGCTCAAAATGTTAAAGCGCCAACTCAAGCCGCTGTTTTAGGCGCAGGTATTATGGGTGGAGGGATAGCTTACCAATCCGCCAGTAAAGGTGTGCCAGTACTAATGAAAGACATCAATGAGAAGTCTTTAGATCTTGGTATTGAAGAAGCCCAAAAACTGTTAAATAACCAGTTTGAGCGGGGGCGCATTAGTGCAGCTAAAATGGCAACAACTTTAGCCGCGATCCACCCTTCATTATCTTATAATGGCATTGAAAATAGCCAAATCATTGTCGAAGCTGTGGTTGAAAATCCCAAAGTAAAAGCCGCCGTGCTATCTGAAGCGGAATCACTTGTTTCACCAGAAACGATACTGGCATCTAATACTTCAACAATTCCAATTTCCACATTGGCTCAATCCTTAAAACGCCCAGAAAACTTTTGTGGCATGCACTTCTTCAACCCTGTACACCGAATGCCTTTAGTGGAAGTTATCCGCGGTACACAAACGTCTGACGATACTGTCGCAAAAGTCGTTGCCTATGCAAATAAAATGGGCAAAACACCAATTGTGGTGAACGATTGCCCTGGTTTCTTTGTGAATCGTGTTCTATTCCCTTATTTTGCAGGTTTCAACTTATTACTCCAAGATGGTGCGGATTTCAAAGAGATCGACAAAATCATGGAAAAAGAATTTGGCTGGCCGATGGGCCCTGCTTATTTACTTGATGTCGTTGGTATCGATACCGCCTTCCACGCTGAACAAGTGATGGCGCAAGGTTTCCCTGAGCGAATGAGTAAAACGGGTAAAAATGCAATTGATGTGATGTATGAACAACAACGTTTTGGCCAAAAGAACGGGAAAGGCTTTTATCAATACGAAAAAGATAAAAAAGGAAAACCTAAAAAAATCAATGACCCACAAACCGATGAACTACTGAATTCTATCTGCAAAGTTAAGCGTTCATTTACGAAAGAAGAAATTATTGCTCGAATGATGGCACCAATGATAAACGAAGTCGTTCGTTGCTTAGAAGAAGGCATAATCCAAAGCCCTGCAGATGCAGATATTGCGCTAGTTTATGGCTTAGGCTTCCCTCCATTTAGAGGTGGCGTGTTCTGTTATTTAGACACACTCGGTAGCCAATCATACTTAAAAACTACGGAAGCATTAGCATCATTAAGCCCGCTTTATCAAGCACCTGAGGGCTTAAAAGCAAAAGCGATGACTAATGCTACCTATTACCCACAACCACCTGTTGTGGCTATTGATCTCAAAAAAGTTGCGAGGGGTTAATTTTATGGAAAACGTCGTCATTATTGATGGAATACGTACACCAATGGGTCGTTCAAAGGGTGGAGTATTTCGCCATGTTAGAGCTGAAGACCTTTCTGCGCACCTTATGAACGCAATTTTTGAACGCAATCCTAGTGCAAGTAAAAAAGAATTAAATGACATTATCTGGGGATGTGTACAACAAACATTAGAACAAGGTTTTAATATTGCAAAAAATGCCGCTTTATTGACGGATATTCCCCATACTGTGCCTGCTGTCACGGTGAACCGCCTTTGTGGTTCATCAATGCAGGCGGTACATGATGCGAGCCGATTAATTATGACGGGTGATGCAAATTCAGTCTTAATTGGTGGTGTGGAACATATGGGGCATGTGCCTATGACACATGGCATCGACTTTAACCCTAAACTCACATTACGAGTAGCAAAAGCCGCAGGTGCAATGGGGTTAACCGCAGAAATGTTAGCCAAAATGTACAAGATTAGTCGAGAAGAACAAGACGCCTTTGCGCTTAGGTCTCACCAACTTGCCGCTGCTGCCACAAAAAATGGAAAGTTCGCCAATGAAATCGTAGCTATTGAAGGGCATGATGCTGATGGGAATCTTATTTCCGTAAATTATGACGAAGTCATCCGCTTAGACGCCAGTCTTCAAGGGTTAGCTGCCCTTCGACCTGCCTTTGATCCTGTAAATGGTACAGTAACGGCGGGGAATTCATCTGCTTTATCAGATGGCGCATCCGCCATGTTACTGAGTAGCGAAAGCTATGCGAAGCAACATGGCATAAAACCGAGAGCTAGAGTCAGGGCAATGGCCGTTGTTGGCTGTGATCCATCTATTATGGGATTTGGCCCTGTGCCTGCGACTGAAATGGCGTTAAAACGAGCAGGCTTATCTTTAAATGATATTGATATTATTGAGTTAAATGAAGCATTCGCGGCTCAATCCATCGCATGTTTAAAAGGGCTGAATATTGCTGAAAGCCTCATTGATGAGAAGGTAAACCTAAGCGGAGGAGCTATTGCGCTGGGTCACCCATTAGGTTGCTCTGGAGCAAGGATCACTACAGCATTACTAAATCAGTTAGAGCAAAAAGATAAGCAATTTGGTTTAGCCACAATGTGTATTGGTTTTGGTCAGGGTATCGCCACAATCATTGAACGAGTTTAATACCCATTTCGTCAAACATTGCATTTTGTCGATGTTCCCGCCTAGTCAGGGGCGGGTTTTTTTTGCCTTTTCTTACCAAATACCCGTGGCTCATCTGCCATAATTTCGACTAATAGTTTTGGCGACAAAAAATTATTTCAAAGCGTTTTAACCTTGAAATGACTGTATAAACTAAGTGAAGTCCCCCTGCAATCCGCAACACTGCCATATTAAATAATATACCAATGCAAGTTTAACCCTCATAGTTCAGATTGTAGGTAGACGGCAAGCGAAGATATTCCTAGGAGCGTAGATAACTACATGACTCGGGGAGCTAAGTAAAGCCCCCCCTACAATTTGAAATATGGCGAGTTAAATAAATTCGTAGGCATCACCAAACAAGCGTTCAACTTTAGCTCCACGCTCATTACAAAAACGATCCCTCGCGCTTTTCGCCATCTCAAAACGACCTGCAATATAAATATCATGTTCTGAAAGGTCGCCAAAATCCTCTAATACTGCGCTAAGAACTGTCCCTGTGCGGCCTCGCCACAATTCATCGGGTTGTTCAACAACAGGAACGACTTTTAGACTAGTGTATTTTTCACTCAGTGCTTGAAGTTCACCAAGATCATACAAATGCTCTAATTGACGCCCTCCCCAATAGAAGGTGATATCCCGTTGAGGGTTTTCAGCTAAAGCGGCAAGCAATATTGAATGGGTATAAGAGAACCCTGTTCCTCCCGCAATTAAAATCATTGGGCTTTGACTGTCTTCACGAAACCAGGCTTTGCCATGAGGGATATCGATATCAATGCGCTGTTGATCTAAAATTCTATCCATCACCGCCATGGCATATAAATTAATTTCAGAGGCACCAATATGCAGTTCGATTGTGCCTTTGGTGCAGAGTGTAGATGCCATTGAAAAAGGTCGTTTATCTCGCTCATCCATCACAACCATCAAATATTGACCAGCTTTAAAATGAAAGGGACCATCTGGCAACAAAATAACCCGATAAACCGTATCCGTGATTGATTCGACAGATGTGACTTTACAGCTTAAAGTTGCCATGCTTTCCCTCTTATTTTTCAAAAATTTTCAATTGTTCCCAGATATCATCAATGCGAGATTTAACGCTTTCCGTCATGACGATTGGGCGGCCCCATTCACGATCTGTTTCACCTGGCCATTTGTTTGTCGCATCAAGCCCCATTTTTGAACCTAAACCAGACACAGGGGAAGCAAAATCAAGATAATCTATTGGGGTATTTTCCATCATAACCGTATCTCTAGCAGGGTCCATACGCGTTGTAATAGCCCAAATAACATCCTTCCAGTCACGTGCATTGATGTCATCATCACAAACAATAACAAATTTAGTGTACATGAACTGACGCAGGTATGACCAGACCCCCATCATGACTCTTTTTGCATGCCCTGCATATTGCTTTTTCATTGTTACAACCGCTAAACGGTATGAACACCCTTCGGGAGGGAGGTAAAAGTCGACAATTTCAGGAAATTGTTTTTGTAAAATTGGCACTAAAACCTCGTTTAGTGCTTCACCAAGTACCGCGGGCTCATCCGGTGGGCGGCCAGTATATGTTGAGTGATAGATAGCGTCACGGCGTTGAGTAACATGAGTGACGGTAAACACAGGAAAGTTATCTATTTCATTATAATAACCCGTATGATCGCCATAAGGTCCTTCTGGTGCCATCTCACCAGGCTCAATATAGCCTTCAAGAATAATTTCAGCACCAGCAGGAACTTCAAGATCATTGGAAATACACTTAACCACTTCCGTTTTATTACCGCGTAATAAACCCGCAAAAGCGTATTCAGATAACGTATCTGGCACAGGAGTAACTGCGCCTAAAATCGTTGCTGGATCAGCGCCCAATGCAACAGCGACAGGAAACTTTTCCCCTGGATGCGCTTGGCACCATTCTTGGAAGTCTAATGCGCCACCACGATGAGACAACCAGCGCATGATCACTTTATTTTTGCCAAGGACTTGCTGACGATAAATACCGAGGTTTTGGCGCTCTTTGTGTGGCCCTTTAGTGACCGTCAACCCCCACGTAATAAGTGGTGCGGCATCTTCTGGCCAACAATGCATTACTGGAATTTTAGTCAGATCAACATCTTCACCCGCCCAAATTTGTTCCTGGCACGGAGCTGAGCTTAAGCGCTTAGCTGGCATATTCAAAACTTGTTTGAATTTAGGTAACTTGTCGAATAAGTCACGGAAACCCTTCGGAGGATCTGGCTCTTTTAAGAACGCGAGTAGCTTGCCAACATCATGCAAGGCTTTAATGTCTTCTTGCCCCATTCCCATCGCAACCCGCTTGGTTGTCCCAAACAAATTACATAGAACAGGCATATTGTAACCTTTTGGATTTTCAAATAATAAGGCCGGTCCCCCTGCTCTTAGGGTGCGATCTGCAATTTCAGTCATCTCCAAATAGGGATCGACTTCCATTGTAATGCGTTTTAACTCGCCTTGCTTTTCCAGCTGCGCGATAAAATCTCTAAGGTCACGATATTTCATTATCTTCTTTTACTATTACAGAGGGAGTCTCATTATAAGACGTCCGGCCAAGGTTACAAGTTACTGTCTAAATCATTTAAAAATCAATATTTTTCTGGTTAAGTATACCATTTTACTGGCAATCAAAAGGGACTAATTTTTCTAATAATAATGTATCGAACTGCTCTGGGAATGTTTTGTTGTGCTGAAATAATTTAAAACCTTCATTCTTACCACTAAAATAATGAAGTTCATTCCCTTTAATTTGCAAGCCGCTACCTTCTCGAAGCGCAACAACCACTTCATGTGGGTTAATTACACAAAACTCTTGTAGTCTTTCATCACGTGTTTCCCCCATATGCCCAGAAATATGAGCATCAATGTAATGTGGGTTAATTTGTAATGGAAAGAGCCCCAAAGATGGCATAATAGCTGCGTTACTCACTGGCATATCATTGGTTGTGCGAATACTTGGTGTTGCTACATTACAACCTGCACTCCAACCAATGTATGGAACACCACGCTCTCTGACCGCACGTTGAATCGCCACAATCAAACCATTTTCATGTAGGCACTTGTTTAACCACCAAGTATTACCACCGCTAACCAGAATACACTCTGCTTGTTCAATGGCTTCAACTGGGCTAGAAAAATGCTCTATAGTCGTTACTTTAATGCCTAGTGCTTCTGAAAGTTGTTCTGCACGCTCATCATGAGAGCCACGCAGAACAGCATATGGAACGAGAACAGCAGATTTGATGTTTTTACGGGTAAGTGTTTCTTTAATTCGAGGTAAGGCATAGCTTAACCAAACTGAGTTTCCTGGTAATTTACCATTACTCAACAAAAAGATATCCATTGTGTCTCCTACAAACTTAGGTTCTATATTACAGTGGTCATAAGCCGCAGCTTGATGATTTTAACTTACGGATATGAATAATATTGTGCAGAGGTTCATTAGTCACATTGTTCTGTCGTAATTTGTTATCATAAACATATTATTGTCATACGAGATTCAAAAAATGGAAAAATGGTACCTGCTTTATTGCAAACGAGGCCAAATTGAACGTGCTATTGAGCATTTAAATAGACAGAACGTAATCTGTATGACTCCCATGACTGAGATGGAAAAAATTGTTAGGGGTAAAAGGACAACGGTGCAAGAAGCATTATTTCCGAATTACTTATTTGTAAAGTTTGATCATAACGAAATTCATACTACGACGATTCAATCCACTCGGGGTGTTAGTCATTTTATTCGTTTTGGCAAATTACCTGCCGAAGTACCAGATGAAGTTATTGAGTTATTGCAGCAGGCACCTATTGCTCATATGCTTGCACCAGAACTCCCAAAATCAGGCGATAAAGTGATAATTACAGATGGCCTTTTTGCAGGAGTTCAAGCTATCTTTGATGAGCCTAATGGAGAGTATCGTTCAATTCTCCTATTGAATATTTTAAACAAAAATGTCCCAAAAGTACTCGAAAATACGCAATTCAAAAAATCACCTGAGTTGTAATTCAAAACAATAAAAGCCCATTATTATGGGCTTTTATTGTCAGTAAAATCAGAACCTCGATGCTTCTATTAAGCTTAAGGTTCTTCTTTTTCCTCTTCCTCTTGCCGCTTCCTTCCTTTACCTACATAGAAATTAGAAAGTAAAACACCAAGCTCAAAGAGCAAGTACATGGGCACTGCGAGTAGCGTTTGAGATAATACATCAGGAGGCGTTAAGAACATCCCGACGATAAATGCCCCTACAAGAATGTATGGACGTTTACGCTTAAGTGATTCAGGGGTCGTGACCCCAGTCCAACATAGTAAGATAATGGCAATAGGCACCTCAAAAGCCGCGCCAAACGCCATAAACAACGTCATAACGAAACTAAGATACTTACTGATATCAGGAATGAAGTTAACGCTATCTGGCGTTGTTTTAACAAAGAAGCCAAATGCTAGTGGGAAAACGACGAAATAAGCAAATGCCATTCCAAGATAAAATAAAAAGCTACTTGAAACCAGCAGAGGTAACATCAATTTACGCTCATGCTTATAGAGTGCTGGTGCAATAAATGCCCAGATTTGATAAAGAATTACAGGTATCGATACAAAAACCGAGACCATCATTGTCAATTTAATCGGGGTAAAAAATGTTGATGCCACATCAGTCGCACTCATTTGCGAACCCACTGGCAGCTTATCAATCAAAGGGGCCGCAACGAGCCGGTAGATATCATTTGAAAAATAAGCAAGTGCAGCGAAGACAATTAAAACTGTAATTAAACAGTTTAATAGCCGTTTGCGAAGTTCAATGAGGTGGCTAATAAGTGGTTGTGTATCATTTACAGCCATGTGTTATTTTTCACTTTCGGTTTGATTCGAGTTTTTAGCTTTAGTATCTTGCGAGTCTGTTGTTGCTAAAGCGACTGGCTCATCAGTTTTTGCTGGTTCCTCAGTTTCAACTTCCTCAACAACAGCAGCCATTTTAGCCGCATACTCAGGATCTGGATCCGATTCTTGCGTCTGTTCAGCGCTGTTTTTCGCATCTTTGACAGCCGTATCATAGCTATCAGTGATTTCTTTAGCTTTATTTAACTCTGTTTCAATATCATTAGTTGTTGCTTGATAGCCACTTTTTAGTGACTGAGCTGCTGTCCGCAGTTCTTCCATAGACTGCTTCAGTTCAGGAGATAGCGCTTCTAGATTAGCTTTCTCCTCAACTTTTTTCAGCGTTTCTTGCAGTTCCTGTAATTTCAGCTCTTGCGATAGCTCATTTTGTACATTAGCAGCCATTGAGCGCATGGCACGAATCCACCCAGCAACGGTTCTCACCGCCACAGGTAAGCGCTCAGGCCCTAATACAACAAGACCGATGACAGCAACAAGCAACAGTTCACTAAAACCTATGTCAAACACGGTTTAACCCTGCTCTTTGTTTTTGCTCTCAACTGGGCTTTCTTTTTTCTCTGCAGCCTGTTGTTCCGTAATATTTTTAGTCGCAAAATCAGCATCTTGCTTTTCTTGTTCTGCTTTCGCTTTTTCATCATCACTCATCGCTTTTTTGAAGCCTTTGAGTGATTCACCTAAATCAGAACCTAAAGAACGTAATTTTTTGGTGCCGAAAATTAAAATAATAAGCAAAGCAATAATAATGAGTTGCCAAGGACTACCAAAAGCAGCCATTGCAATAGTTGATTCCATTGTTAATACCTCTATAGTTTTGGGATCAATTGTTATTAGGTCTATTATATACAACCAACACAAAATACGGAAATGTTCACAGCCTTATAAACTTGTCGCAAAACAAAGTTTACTTAATTTTCGCCTGTTTTACACCAACCAAACAACCACGATAAAGCACCAGCAGCCATAAACACTGCGGAAAGCCCCGTTAAATCGGAAATAAAGAATAAACTGCCACAAAGGATAAATGTAGCCCCTATTCCTAATAAGTATTGCGATTTCCGCTGTTTATTTCGCTGACCTTTCAACTGCTGTGCAAGTTGTTCAATGTTTGACTGCAAGTACTTGTGTTGTTTCAGGGCACCATATATTAAATCTGGTAGCTCAGGCATTTTTTCAGCCCAATAAGGTGCTTTTTCTTTCAATGCTTGTGTAATTGCAGGTAAGCCAACTTGGCTATGCACCCAATCCTCTAAAAATGGTTTTGCTGTTTTCCATAAATCCAACTGAGGGTATAGCTGCCGACCAAGACCTTCCACATACAATAATGTTTTTTGCAATAGTACTAACTGAGGTTGCACTTCCATATTAAAACGGCGCGCCGTATTAAATAAGTTCAGTAGTACATGCCCGAAAGAGATTTCGGCTAATGGTTTTTCAAAGATAGGTTCGCATACGGTACGAATGGCGAATTCAAAATCCTCCACATTAGTATCTTGGGGAACCCAACCGGAATCGACGTGAAGCTCAGCAACTTTACGGTAATCACGATTAAAAAATGCAATAAAGTTTTCAGCTAAATAGCGCTTATCTTCTTTATTTAATGAACCGACGATACCACAGTCAATACCAATATACAGAGGGTCTTCTGGGTGCTCATAACTGACAAAAATATTCCCAGGATGCATATCCGCATGGAAGAAGCTATCGCGAAACACTTGAGTGAAAAAGACTTTTACGCCGCGCTCAGCCAACAGCTTCATATTGGTTCCCTGCGCTTTGAGTGTAGCAATATCTGATACAGGGATCCCATAGATACGTTCCATTACCATGACATTTTCACGGCAATAGTCTGGATAAACTTCAGGGATATACAGCATAGAGCTGTTTTCAAAGTTACGTCGCAGTTGAATAGCATTCGCCGACTCGCGTAAGAGGTTCAGCTCATCAATTAATGTTTTTTCGTATTCACGAACCACTTCTTTTGGACGCAAACGGCGCCCATCAGGTAACAACGGCACCCAATTTGCGATACGGTACATGAGCTTAATATCCGCTTTGATAATAGGTAAAATATCTGGGCGAATAACCTTGATAACAACATCTTTGCCATTTTCTTTTAAAATAGCCGTATGAACTTGAGCGATAGACGCGGATGCGAGTGCTTGCTCATCAAAATGATCAAACCATTGCTCCAGAGGCCCACCTAAAGAAGCCTCAATATAACCACGTGCTAATTTACCATCGAAGCTGGCAACTTTGTCTTGTAATAAAGAGAGTTGGTCTGCGATTGCAGGTGGAAAGAGATCTCGGCGAGTCGATAACATCTGGCCAAATTTAATCCAAACGGGGCCTAATTCTTGTAATGCAAGACGTAATCTCTCACCAAGTTCTTTATCTTTGTGCTGATTCCTAATCCAAAAAAAACCCAAGCGACCAATACGAAGTGGCAACGTAAGTTTAATTTTGGGGATTAACTCATCTAATCCGTAAGAGAGAAAAACCCGAATAATGAAGTAAAGTCGTTTTAATTCACCGGGTGTCATTCTTCTCCTCCAGTTGGCTTAACCGTTGTTCCAGCGTACTCATTGAGCTCTCAATTTGCTCAACCTCATCACTAAAATGTGCGAGTTCGAGTTGGCTTGGCGCCATTTTCCACTCTTCAATAAGGGCATCTTTAACATACGTCTTTTGGCGTTTAACCAAATGAGTTGCAAGGCAAACACCTTTATTTAGCAGCTTGCTCAACCCCTCCGCTGCTACATCACCGATATACGGTGATAAATAGTGAGCTGGATTCCAAATCGCTAAATCGAGCAAAGAAGACCAATGTTGGACAATCTGCATATCCCCTTCAATCACGATATCACCGTGATTAATCAATTGAGATAATTGTTGTTTGTCTTTCAACTTCACTAAAGTGAACAGCGACGTTTTAATTGTACAATCTGCCGTTTCAGTCCATTCGCTCAGTACATCAACATGATTTTCCGCAAAAATCAGGGTCAGTGTTTTATTAAGCTCTTTTAACTCAATGGACATCACCTTACCCGCCAAACGCATCCTAGCAGGCTGCAAAACCTTCTCTTTAAACAGCATATGATTAAGAGAGGTTTCCATCATTGCTGTTATTAAAGAATACAAAACCGTATGTTGGATTTCGGTATGTGCTGATGGCGCTTCCATCTTAGAATTTAAACCCTTTGTGCAATGCCACAATACCACCGGTCATATTTGTATAAGACACTTGTTCAAAACCGGCATTTTCCATCATCCCTTTCAAAGTTTCTTGATTCGGGTGCATACGGATTGATTCTGCTAAGTAACGATAGCTATCTGGATCGTTGACGATAGCCTGACCAATACGCGGTAAAATATGGAATGAATATGCGTCATAAGCTTTATTCAGTGGTTCAATAACGGGTTTTGAAAATTCTAAAACCAGCAAGCGACCGCCTGGTTTTAGCACACGAAACATTGAACGCAGTGCTTTGTCTTTATCGGTAACGTTCCGCAAGCCAAAAGAAATAGTAATACAATCAAAATAGTTATCTGGGAATGGTAGTTCTTCTGCATTAGCTTGAACATAATTAACATTCCCCACAATGCCGAGGTCGCGTAATTTTTCACGCCCCATTTTCAGCATGGAATCGTTAATATCTGCCAGAATGACTTCCCCTTTTTCACCCACCAAGCGTGAAAATTTTGCGGTTAAGTCACCTGTTCCACCTGCAAGATCCAGTACACGCTGATTACGGCGCACACCACTTGCTTCAATCGTGAAACGTTTCCAGATGCGATGAATACCGAATGACATCAGGTCATTCATTAAGTCATATTTTGATGCTACAGAGTGAAAAACATTCGCTACTAAGCCAGCTTTATCCTCTTTGCCGACAGTGCGGAAACCAAAATCAATGGTTTCTTTCGTTGGTTCAGTCATTTCTCTTATGCCTGCTTATCATTCAAACTTTGTAGGAAGTGTAACAGCCTTTGAGGTAAAACCCTATTAGAAGTCTACGATTCAGCACAATTAGGTGAATCTGACCGCTCTACAAGTTGAGGCTCAATAGGTTGTTTTATCTCTACCCCAAGCTCCTTAAAACTTTCCGCTTGGCTAATCAAATTACCCCGCCCTTGAGCAAGGCGTTTCATCGCCGAATGGTAAGTATTATTCGCTTTATCAAGGCTGGAGCCTAAAACCTGCATATCATCCACAAATAAACGCAGCTTGTCGTACATTTTTGCTGCTTTATCTGCAATTTCTTGGGCATTTTGCCCTTGTCGCTCATAGCGCCATATATTATTAATTGTTCGAACCGCCACTAGCAAGGTGGATGGACAAACTAACATGATATTTTGCTTTATTCCTTCATCAAGTAGCTCGGGGGCTTCTTTCAAAGCCAGCAAATAGGCTGGCTCAATAGGAATAAACATTAAAACGTAATCCAGTGAACGAATTCCTGGTAACTGATGATAATCCTTTCGGCTCAACATTCGCATATGATTACGAATGGAAGCAACATGGTTTTTTAACGCTTGTTGCTGATCATGAGGGTCTTCACTATTGAAATAGTGCTCGTAAGACACTAATGACATTTTTGCATCGACAACCACATCTTTACCTTCAGGAAGGTGGATAATGACATCAGGTTGATAGCGACTATTATAACCTGTATTAATACTGACTTGGGTTTCAAATTCGCTGCCTTCACGCAAACCAGAAACTTCTAAGATACGGGTTAGGATAGTTTCTCCCCAATTACCCTGTATCTTGTTATCCCCTTTCAGCGCACGCGTTAGATTAACGGCCTCTTTGGTCATCTGATTGTTGAGCTGCTGCAACTGCCTAATTTCATAGGCCAATGTATGCCTTTCTTTCGCTTCTTCACCAAAACTTTGTTGAACTTGTTGGCGAAAACCGTCTAATTGTTCACGAAAAGGCGATAGCATTGCGAGTAAGCTTTTTTGCTGCTGTTCTGAAGCACGACGCTCATTTTGTTCAAAAATACGATTAGCTAAATTTTCGAACTGAGTCGTTAAGCGTTGCTCACTGTTCTGTAAAATGCGTTGTTTTTCTTCGTTAGCAAGCTGATTTTGCTCTAATCGTGTGATGACTTCGCGTAATTCGGCCTCTTGCTCCCGGTTAATGTCACGTTGTGTACGAAGCTCTTGATCAAGCCTGTCATATTCCTCTTTCCACTGAGCAAGATGTACATTTTTTTCATCGCTGGCTGCAAGTTGGCGGTAAGCCTGTTGTAGCTCTTGATCTTTATGCGCGATTTTTTGGGCAATAGAAAACCACGTCGCTAAACCACCGACTAAAATGCCACTCAACGCACCAATAACGGCATATAAAAGAGAGGTATCCACGATTAAATCCTTACTTTACAAAATCTAGTGTAAGGTAATGGGATACTGTATAAGTGTCCAGAGGTAATTTCATTTGCCGCCGTTTATTTGCGAGCCGCTTCGCAAGCTTAGCCTATCCAACTCGCAAACCATTTAAGACCAAGGGCTCCCGGGGCGAGTATGCCAAACGCCCAGATCATCGCAGAGGCAATATTAGCAAGTTGGAAATGGCGTTGAGGCATCGCACAGATCCCTGCAACCAAAGGGACGACGGCTCTCAATGGCCCGAAGAAACGACCAAAAAAGATCCCCCAAATCCCCCATCGGTCAAAAAAGAGTTGCCCTTTATCAATCATTTGCGGATTACGGGAAATTGGCCACATCTTGCGTACGTTTTCTTTGTAATGGAAACCAAACCAGTAAGAAAGCCAATCGCCAAAAAAGGCCCCTAACGCAGCCGCCAACCAAATAGGCCAAAAAACAATATTGCTTTCACCAATCAAAGCGCCAAGCGCAAGCAGTATCACTGTTGCAGGTAAAAGAAGTGATAAGAAAGCGAGAGATTCACCAAAGGCGAGAAAGAAAATAATGGGTAGCGCCCATACTTCATGTTCACGAGTAAAATCCGTCACAACGGTCACGATTTCATTGAGCGTCACGGTATATTCCTTCCATCAATGGCTAGATGTATTACAGTAGCGAAAAACGTATAAATCAAGATTAAACAGGACAATAAATTCAGCTGAGTTGTGTGGTCATATCTTTATTCACACAACATCAGCCAAGGTAACATCTATTATTCGAGGAAGTGTTGCTGTAAGTCTTCACGTTGTTTCAGCCCTAAGCCAAAATCGGTTTCCAACCACTTATTCACATTACCATACTGTTTTTCAATACTTTTTAAGGCTGTTTGTAGGAACTCTTCACGGACAGAATACACATACTCAAACTTTTTCACGATACTATCACTCATGGTTTTTGCATGTTCTTCCAGTAAGTGCTTACGATATGGCGCTAATGTTTCGTTAGTGAGCAAATAGTCTTCCATTACTGTTTCAAGATCAGCACCTAAAGCAAATAAAACCAGCGCCGAGCCAACACCAGTGCGGTCTTTCCCGACGGCACAGTGCTGAACAATCCCCCCTTTTTCGGGTTGCTGTAGCATGTTCACCAATTGATGATATGCGGGGTTATTCAACGGTAATAATTCATACAAACGAAACATAAATGCTTGTGGATCAAACTGTTCCAATATTTCTGGCGTGAGCTTATCTAAGTTTGCTGTCACTTCTTTGGCGAGCGGGTTTGCTGGAGCATGGACATAATGCGCACCTTGCCAAACGACATCAGGCTTAGCAATGATTTCAACTTCGTCCCGATAATCAATAATTTGGAAAAGATTTTGTGATTGTAGAACCGACTCATCATCCTGAGTTAAGCGATCTAATGCCCCTGAACGGAACAGCACGCCAGGCTTGATTTTATTGCCATTAGATAGTTTTTTCCCACCTAAATCGCGGAAATTAATCCCCCCTTTCAGTGGAAGGACGGAAGGGTGAAGGTAAGGTGTTGTTGACATAATGATTCCTTTTTTGCCCACAGCACACGTCTAAGTTGCAAATAAAGAAGATGCAAGCCAAACGATTAAAGGGCACATAATATTGATAATTGTTTTTATGACAATAACAGATCTAATGAATAAGAGGATCACGTTATTTTCTGGAAATTCATTACAAACTGTTAAAAACTTGGCAGGATTATAATTCAAATAGATAATATGGAGGGCAAACTAAGCCCGCCTATTGCCTTTCCACAACCGAGTGAATTTTAAATAGGCGAGCCAGTAAATCATTGATTACAGTAAACGACGTGCCGCTTCAACAACAATACTCAGCACATTACCTTCTGTTTTCTTCAGTAATGCTTCATTTGGGATTTCTTGTTGTGTACGATTAACAATCACCCCTGCAACCATACCTGCACGTAAGCCTTTGCTGCTTGAGCACATGGTCAGTAACGTTGCTGATTCCATTTCATAGTTCATAACGCCCATGTCTTGCCACTCTTTCATTGAGCCTCTGAAATGGCGCATTACACGCCCAGTATAGGTATCATAACGCTCTTGGCCTGGGTAGAAAGTATCTGAAGATGCAGTGACGCCAACATGAACCGTTGCACCCGCATCTTTTGCCGCTGCAAATAATGCATTAGTACAATCAAAATCAGCCACTGCTGGGTATTCAAGTGGTGCAAAGTGCTGGCTTGCACCATCTAAGCGTACTGCACCTGTAGTGACTAATACATCACCTACATTAATATCTTCTTGGATTGCACCAGTTGTACCAATACGTAGGAAAGTACGGATACCTAATTGCGCGAGTTCTTCAACTGCAATAGAGGTAGATGGGCCACCAATACCTGTTGAGCAAACAATAACGGCTTTACCATCGAGCTCACCACGCCACGAAGTATACTCACGTAATGACGCAAGGTGTACAGGGTTATCCATCAGACGTGCAATTTTTTCAACACGGTTAGGATCCCCAGGAACAATCGCTACGGTTGCACCCTGTAAGTCACTTTTCTTTAAACCTAAGTGGAAAACGTCGGACATATCAAACTCCTTTACACAATGGCATCATTGAATTAATTAGCTGCTATTAATATAGCGATAAGCACAAGTTAATTTAGTGACGAGTATCTCTTTTAATGAAAACACCATTATTTTATTTTCAATAAAACGTGATTTTAATCACAAAACAAAGGTGCCATATTGAGAATATGTTTAAGATGCAATCAGTATAGATGAATGTACCCGATTATCGAAAAAAAGCGCCTATAAAGGCGCTTTGGATTGGCAGGTAAAACTTAAAGTACAATTTTAGAGAATTACATCAAGGACAAGGACGCCAACTAAACCAATCGCCCACGCTATTGTTGTAGGAATAGACCAAACGATCATTTGTTGTTTTACGTCTTTGATCCCCATCATTCTGTTCACAACCCAATATAGGCTGTCGTTGAAATAACCGAAGAACAGAGACCCCATTGTTGCCGCTTGCGCCGCAACCAATAAGTTAATATCGGGTATTTGGCTGATGATTGGTGCAGATATAGATGCTGCTGTGATCATCGCTACCGTGCCAGACCCTTGAATTAAGCGTACCAATGTCGCGATAATAAAAGGAATTAGTACAGGTGTAATTGGTAAGTTTGCAACATGCTCAGCGAGAATATTACCTGTCCCACTATCACGTAATACTGCGCCTAACGCACCACCAGCACCTGTCACTAACAAGATAATTCCAGCGGCTTGTAAGCCTTCTTCCATACGGTCGATGACTTCTTCTTTTGTTGCCTTTGGCATTAATGTGTATACCGATATCAACACACTAATTGATAAAGCAATAATTGGCGCACCTAAGAATTCAAATGTCTGAAAATACCAGTTGCTTTCCATTCCTTGGAATGATTCAGTTTTTAAAATCAAGCCATTAATTGCATTGATAAAAATCAACAAGATTGGCGTGATAATCGGTAGTAAAGATAAAAATAAGCTTGGTAATGGTTTGTTTGCTTTTTCTTCCATGTAACGTGCGTGAACTTCTTTCAGATCTTCACTGCCCGTTTCATCTGGCATAAACTCAGGATATTTAGTTCCTAACCATTTGGCATAAAAAACAATTCCGATGACACAAGGAATAGCGAGGCTCATTCCAGCCAGTATCATCGCCCCAACATCGACACCAAAAATACCAGCTACGCCTAAAGGGCCTGGTGTCGGAGGAACTGTATGGTGTGTAACAACCAAACCACCAGCCAGTGCAACCCCTAAGGTTAATATGCTGCGCTTACCATTTTTTGCCAGCGCTTTTGCCAATGGATATAAAATGACGAAAGCGGAGTCAACGAAGATAGGGATACTGACAATATAGCCCGTAATTGCCAGTGCCCACTCTTCACGTTTTTTCCCTAACCATTTGATAAAGCTATAGGCGATTTGTTCAGCAGCACCTGAAACTTCCAGCACCCTTCCCATCATTACCCCGAGTCCGATAACAATACCGATGCTACCAAGTGTTGACCCAAAGCCTTTTGTAATGACTGTCACTGTCTCTGCTGCTGTTAAACCACCAGAAACACCCGCAATTGCCGCAGCAATGAGCATTGCCAATAACGCATGAACACGCGTTCGTAATACGAGAAAAATCAGAACGAATATGGCCACCGCGAGGCCAATAACAGGAATATAGGACATAGGCTATCTCCTAATTAGACGAGCCGTGGTGGGTGATAAACGAACGGATCGCGTCACCAAACGAGCCATCTGCACGGAAACCTAAATCCAATGCGCGGCTAATATCAAATTTACCAGGCCAACTCGCCACAATACGGTTAATGGCTTCATCGGGCTCAAAACGGATAAGATCAACCGTTTCTTGACCTGCAACATCACGCAATGCGTCAATCATTCCCTGAACCGTGACGGTGATGCCTGGCAAATTCACTGTCCGTGACTGGCCAAATTTTTCTGCAGGAATACTCACCGCATGAATAAAATTGTTAATCACCGTTTCTGGGCTTGATAACCATAATTCCAAGTCAGGTGAAACTGGACAAACACTCTCAATACCATTTAATGGCTCACGAATGATGCCACTGGCAAATGAAGAAGCGGCTTTGTTTGGCACTCCAGGGCGAATACTAATTGTTGGCAAACGCATAACACGTCCATCTATATAGCCTTTACGGGAGTAATCATTCACCATTAACTCACACATCGCTTTTTGCGCGCCATAAGATGACTGAGGGTTCACAACACACAGGTCAGTGATCACATCAGGTAATTGCCCACCAAAAACAGCTAATGAGCTGGTGAACATAAATTTAATTGCAGGGTTCTTCTCACGAGCAGCTTCCAATAATTGGCGCGTTGCTTCGAAGTTGACTTTCATGCCTAGGTCAAAATCGCTTTCAGCATGGCTGCTCACGATAGCAGCAAGGTGGAAAACCACATCCGTTTGCGCATCAATCAGCTCATTGGCTGCGCCTGGCTGGGTTAAATCCAACGCGACACAGCTCACTCTCGCATCTTCAACAGGCGATGTAGGGCACTGAATATCGGCTAAAACAAGGTGGTCAAATTTTAAACCCTGGCTATTTTTAAGCAAAGCAGCGGCTAGCTGCTGGCCCAGAAAGCCTGCGCCACCAGTAATAATAACTTTCATTGTAATTCTCCTTGCTATAGCCTTTTTCTGGCTATGCAGTCTAGGTAAGATTATTTATGTTTTATGTCTTTATTAAATGAAGTTTTATGTTTTGTTCTGTTATCCGTTGCACCACATCGATGGGTAATCGATCATCACAAACAATGTCGTGCAACTGATTTAGAGGGCAAACACGGAACATGCCATACTTGCCGAATTTGCTACTATCTGAAACCAACACACAACGTCGGCTTACATCTAGTAGCGTTTGTTTTATCTGTACTTTTTCCTCATGAGGTGTTGAAACACCATGTTGCAAATCCCATGAGCTAGTACTGATAAACGCAATATCCACATTCAAGGTTTGCAACATCATCGCGGCGGTATTCCCAACGCAAGAATGATTGCGTTTGTCCACTTGCCCACCTGTGTGGTAAAGGTTGAGCTGCGATTTATCCATCAAATACTGCATGATAGAAAAATCATTAGTAACGATCGTTAAATTAAAGCGTTCACCAAGGACACGAGCGATTTCAAATGTTGTCGTCCCCGCATCGAGGTACACAACTTGCCCATCTTCAACTAACGTACTGGCAAACTGGCCAATTTCACGCTTATGACGGTGATGCAATCGCGCCTTTTCACTCCAAGGTAGTTCTTGACGCAACACATCATTTAACTTAACGCCACCACTGATACTGAGCACCTTCCCTTCTTCTTCTAGCATCCGAATATCACGTCGTACGGTCATATGAGAGACATTCATAAGCTCAACTAAGTCACTGATCGACACAGTTTGGCGCTCATGCACGTAACGGTAAATAAAATCACGACGCTCAGAAGGGAGCATAGGTTCTCCTAATTATGAATCTGCTTGTTTAAGCCAGCCTAACCCATCTTCGGTACGGCCTGCAGGATGATATTCACATCCTAACCAACCGTCATAACCCATTTCATCCAATTGTTTGAAAATCCAAGGGTAATTCACTTCGCCGCTATCGGGTTCATGACGATAAGGGACTGACGCTATCTGAATATGACTAAATTTACCCCATAAACGTTCGATTGTTTTCAATAAATCACCCTCCATAATTTGGCAGTGATATAAATCCAACTGGATAAATACGTTTTCACGATTAATTTCAGGTAATAATGCTTCAGCTTGCTTTTGAGTGGTTAAAAAATAACCAGGCATGTCACGGGTATTGATTGGCTCAATCAGTACACGGATCCCATGCTCCGCCATCACATCCGCAGCATGTTGAATATTTTTGATAAAACACGCTTTTTGCTGTTCTAATGTGACGTTTTCATTCACTTTTCCTGCCATTGCATGCACTTGTTTACAACCCAATGCTTTCGCGTATGTCAGTGCCGTTTGTACACCTTCGGCAAACTCAGCCTCACGACCAGGAAGAGATGCCATGCCACGCTCGCCCGCTGCCCAGTTACCCGCAGGCATATTGAACAGTGCCTGCGTTAAATTGTGTTTCTTCAGTTCATTCGCAATTAAATTGGCATCTTCTTCATAAGGAAAAAGATATTCAACGCCTTTAAAACCTGCATTCGCTGCACGTTCAAAACGTTGCATAAACGGCACTTCGTTAAACATCATGCTGAGATTTGCTGCAAACTTAGCCATTTTTTGCCTCCTTACTTTTGTGGATAACGACTTTCGAGCAACTCGACTTGCTCTTGCGTTAATGTCGTAAAACCGTGTGGGCGCAATGTGATATATAAGCGAGCTGTATCTTCTAGCTCTTCTGCATTAAAAAATGCTTGTCTTAGTGTTTTCCCACCCACCACAGGCCCATGGTTAGATAGCAAAACCGCATTATGCGTCGGTGCTAATTTCGCAATTTCCTCACCAATTCGGTCGTCCCCTGGCGGCAAATACTCAATCAGTGGCAATTTACCCACACGCATGACGTAATAAGGCGTAATCGGGGGCAAGCAATTTGCGGTATCTAACCCTGCTAAGCACGATAGCGCAGTAAGCCACGGAGAGTGCAAGTGAACAACGGCTTGGCAATCAGGACGTTGCTGATACATTGCCATATGCATAGACACTTCTTTTGTTGGTTTATCACCATCAATCCAATTTCCATCGGCATCTAGCTTACTCAGTTTGTTTGGATCTAAATCCCCAAAGCTGGAATTTGTTGGTGTAACAATAATGCAGCCATCAGGTAGCCTAGCGCTTATATTTCCAGCCCCGCCGCTGCTATATCCACGATTAAACATTGACTTAGCCCAATCGACTAACTCTTGACGCAGCGCCTTTTCATCACTCATTAAACATCTCCTGTGCGAACTGGAAGAAATTTTCTTGGCCGAAGTTGCCCGATTTCAATGCTAACCAGTTTCCGCTTGCTAAATCTTGTACCCAAGGAACGCCTGGGGCGATCGGTGAACCAATGCTCAATTGTTCAGTACCAAGGCTTTGAACAACTTTGCCCGACGTTTCACCGCCCGCGATAATAAACGTGTTAAACCCTTTTGATTGAAGTTCCTTCACCACTTCACCAAATACGTTTTCGACCGCACTACTCGACTCAACAGCGCCATATTTTTCTTGTGTTTTCTTTAATAATTCAGGTGGCTGAGTCGCATATAATAATGGCGCTAAACCTGTCAATTGCTGCTCTTGAACCCAAGCTGCCAATGATTTTGCATACTCAGGGTTATTTAAACACTCACCAACATCCAATGCTTTTGCAGGTGCGATTTGCAGATAGGCCTGCACTTGCTTGTTTGTCATAACAGAGCAACTACCTGACAAAATGACCGTTTTCCGAGCTAAGCCAGTCGGTTTTTCCCCTCTGGTGGTGTTCCCCCCCCACACACACTGGCTATCAATGTTTGCCAGTGCAGCGCCTAAACCAGAGCCGCCAGTGAGTAATGGCATTGTTTTCACCGCACTTGCGATGGGTAATAAATCATCCATGGTGATCGCATCGACAACCGCATAACTCATGCCTTGTTTAGCAAACTCAGCTAGTTTTGCACTTATCGTGTCGCAACCCTGCTGTACCTCTACCAGTGAAATTAAGCCCGCTTTCCCTTTCGACTGTTTCTCCATAACGCGCAATAAATTTGCATCCGTCATTGGTGTCACAGGATGATGTTGCATCCCACTTTCGTTAAGCAACTGACCATTAACAAATAAATAGCCATGAACAACGGTTCTGCCATTGATGGGTAATGCAGGGCAAACTAAGGCTAAATCCGTCCCCAATTGCGCCATTAATGCATCAGTGACAGGGCCGATATTGCCTTTTTCTGTCGAGTCAAACGTCGAACAGTATTTAAAGAATATTTGCTGGCACTGCGCTTTTTGTTTTAACCAGTTACACGCTTTTGTTGAAGCACTCACGGCTTCATCAACAGGACACGAGCGACTTTTTAAACTGACAACAATCGCATCAACATCATGAGGTACAACGGTGTTTTCATCAGGTTCGTTCAACAGTTGAACGACCTTCCAACCGTTTTGTACCATAAAGCCCGCAATATCGGTCGCACCGGTAAAATCATCGGCGATTACGCCTAACTTCACTGTCATGCTTTTTTCTCCGGTAAAGTAATTCCTTTAAATGTTTTAATCACTGCGCTGTCATCTTGCAGACCAAAGCCTTCGTTACTCGCAGAAATAAACATTTGATGGGCAGTCGCGGCGAGTGGAAGCGGGAAGTTTAACGCTTTCCCCGTTTCCATCACTAAACCTAAATCTTTCACAAAAATATCGACAGATGATTTTGGTGTGTAATCACCATCCAATACGTGCTGCATGCGGTTTTCGAACATCCAAGAATTCCCTGCCGCATGCGTGACAATGTCATACATCACATCAAGGTCGATACCCGCTTTTGATGCTAGCGCCATACTTTCTGCCGCTACAGCGATATGTACACCCGCGAGTAATTGATGGATGGTTTTTACCGTTGACCCTAAGCCAACTTGATCACCTACACGATAGAGACGCTCGGAAATGGCATCAAAGACAGATGATAACCTTTCAAATAAAACGGGCTCACCAGAAGCCATTATGGTCAGTTTGCCTTCAGCCGCTTTAATCGCACCACCTGAAATTGGTGCGTCCACCAACGATAATTGGTAACTTGCAAGGCGTTTTGCAATTTGCTTAGTTTGCTCAGCAGCTAAAGTGCTGTGTAAAACAATGATTGTCCCTGGGCGTAGTTGTTCAACAAGTGGCTTGTCTCCAGAAAATAAAATAGCTTCAACTTGGCGGCCATTAACAACTACGAGTAATAACGCCTCTATTTCCTGAGCAAATTCAGCGGCATTTTGCCCTACAGCTTTTGCCCCAACACGAAGTAAGTTTTGGCAAGCTTCTTGGTTTAAATCAAATCCATAGGTTGGAATATTCTTTTTTATTAGAGATTGTGCAATGCCCATCCCCATGGAACCAAGGCCAATAACGCCAATATTATTAACGAAATTTCCCATAATGACCCCTGATGTTGTTAATCTTCGTGACTGTTGTGAATTTTCACACAACAAAATTCACAAACACATGACTAACATCACATTGCGAATAATATAAAAAACAATCAATTTTCACATAACAAATTGAAATAAAACAAATAAACAAATTCACACCTCATGAAAACCATTCACATAAATGTGTGATAAAAAATGTGACATCAGTTGTGCTTATTCACATCCTCCATAAACTCAATCACATCACCTTGTTATATCGAATTATCTTGAGTGCATCATTTTCATTGACCTGAAAAATAAATTAATCAAAATAGCCGACTACAATTTTTCAAATAATGCTCCATACTATGAGTGAGAGCATCAAGTGGCATGTTACCTAGGAGTCAAAAAATGGGGCTATTCGATCAAATGTTAGGGATGGTTGCAGGTGATAAAATGCAACAATTTCAATCTGTTATTAATTGGATTGAAAACCAAGGTGGCCTTTCTGGCGTCGTTAATAAATTTAACGAACAAGGCTTAGGCGGCATTATTACGTCGTGGATTAGCGAAGGGGCGAATTTACCGATTGATGGAAGCCAATTAATGCAAGTGTTTGGCAATGTTAATCTTCAAGAATTAGCTCAATCTGTGGGCTTAGATACACAATCAACGTCAGATTTAGTGGCTAAATATCTACCCCAACTGGTTGATAGTGCAACACCAAATGGTGAACTTCCTGAAAACCTCGATTTGGCTTCTATTGGTATGAATCTGTTGAAATCCAAATTGTTTGGTTAACCCGTTAACCGCCTGTATACACAAAAGGCAGGTTTCCCTGCCTTTGAGGTTGTTGACAAAGCAGGATAAAAGCGTGGTTTTTCCTGCTTTGTGTTATCAGCCGAAAATCAATAAATTGATTTTCCTAATTTATTTTCAAAACCCATCCAACCTGCCGTCAAACCTAATCGGTTTGCCAGCAGTCTGAAAGGCAGGTTTCCCTGCCTTTTATCACGCTTTTACGATGTGTGCTCACTTCTTAGCAATTTCGCGGCTTCAACCATGTTGGCCAACGCTTGGCGGGTTTCCGCCCAGCCGCGGGTTTTCAGTCCGCAGTCTGGGTTCACCCATAAGCGCTCAACAGGGACACGTTTTTCCGCTTTTCTGAGCAATGCAACAATCCACTCCACATTCGGTACATTCGGTGAGTGAATATCATAGACACCTGGCCCAATTTCATTTGGATAATCGAAATGTTCAAAAGCATCCAGCAGATCCATATCTGAACGCGAGGTTTCGATAGTAATCACATCTGCATCTAGCGCCGCTATCGAACCCATGATGTCATTGAACTCGCAATAACACATATGGGTATGAATCTGTGTGTCATCCTCAGCGATGGCAGCACTGAGCTTAAAGGCATCGACTGCCCATTTTAAGTATGCTGCCCACTCATTTTTACGCAGTGGTAAGCCTTCACGCAATGCTGGCTCATCAATTTGAATAATACCAATACCCGCTTTTTGTAAATCATCCACTTCATCGCGTAGTGCCAGTGCGATTTGTTTTGCAATGGTTTCACGGCTTACATCTTCACGCGGGAATGACCAACACAGGATAGTGACTGGGCCTGTTAACATGCCTTTGACGGGTTTTTCCGTTAGCGATTGCGCATATTTCGCCCATTCAACGGTAATTGCCTCAGGGCGGCTAATATCCCCAATAATCACGGGTGGCTTCACGCAACGCGAACCATAGCTTTGTACCCAACCATTTTGCGTGAACACATAGCCATCAAAGTGTTCACCAAAGTACTCAACCATGTCATTACGTTCAGCTTCACCGTGTACCAACACATCGATATCCAAAATTTCTTGCTCTTTAATCGCCTGTTTGATGTGCTCGCTAATATTTGTACGGTAATAGGTTTTATCTACATGGCCTTTTTTGAAATCTAACCGTAGTGTTCTGATTTCACTGGTTTGAGGAAAAGAACCAATCGTGGTCGTTGGCCATAATGGCAAGTTAAAGCGTTCACGCTGAAGCTGTGCACGTTGTGAATATGGGCTGGTGCGCTCTGTATCCCCCTCACGAATTGCCGCTAAACGTTGTGCGACGGTGGCATTATTCACTCGAGTTGAAGTTTTACGAACTCGAATCGGCGCACTGTATGTTTCTAACGTTGCGATGTTTGCATCAGTAGGTTGATTGAGTGCTTTGCTCAGCAAGGCAAGCTCTTCACATTTTTGTAATGCAAACGCGAACCAGCTTTTCACTTCCGCATCTAAACGCGTTTCATCATTCAAATCAATGGGACTGTGCAATAGTGAACAGGAGGTTCCTACCCATACTGAACGTTGACCTAGCAGTGGTTTTACTTGGGTAAATTTTTCACCTAAATCGGCTTTCCAAACATTACGGCCATTAATCACACCTAGTGATAAAATCCAGTCAGCAGGCAGCGCTTGGTGCAGTTTCTCAATATCATCTGAACCCGCCACAACATCGACATGTAACCCCTGGACAGCTAACTGTTTGATGATATCTAAGTGATGGCTAACGCCATCAAAATACGTGGTTAACAATAATTTTATGTGGCCTGATAGCGCTTGATAGGCCTCTTTATACGCTTGTTGCCATTCAATAGGTAAATCCAGTACCAATGCAGGTTCGTCAATTTGCACCCATTCAATGCCTTTTTCAGCTAAGCGCGCCAATATTTGTTGGTAAACTGGCAGTAATTCATTCAGCAACGATAAACGATCAAATGATTCGCCTTTAACTTTCCCTAACCACAGATAGGTAAGTGGCCCCACAATCACAGGTTTAACTTTGTGGCCTAGCGCAAGTGCTTCATCAACTTCATCAAACAATTGATTCCAAGATAGCGCAAATTTTTGCCCTTTTTGAAATTCAGGCACAATGTAATGGTAGTTTGTGTTAAACCATTTGGTCATTTCACCTGCTGGCGCGGGAGCACCTGTTGGCGCACGGCCACGAGCGACCCTAAATAAGGTATCTAAATCAATAGAACCATCTTCATTTTGATGGCGTGGCGGCACGTTACCTAATAGTAAACTGGTTGTCAGGATTTGGTCATACCAAGCAAAATCACCAACGGGTAATAATTCAACACCTGCATTTTTTTGCTGCTCCCAATGGCGAACGCGCAACTCATGCCCCACCGCTAAAAGCGCCGATTGGTCAATTTTGCCTGCCCAATAATCTTCTTGTGCTCGTTTTAGCTCTCTTTTCAGACCGACGCGTGGAAAACCAAGTGTATGATTTATAACAGACATATTGACCCCTTAAAATATTTAGCCGTCTAGATGTTTACACATCCATAATCAACAGGTACTGTATAAAGCACAAGCGCAAATATTTCATTGTCACCGTGAAGGTTTCTCATGATCGAACTAAAACATTTAAAAACATTGCAAGCGCTCAGCCAGTACGGTTCATTAGCGGCTACAGCAACACACTTGCACCAGACACAATCAGCTCTGTCACACCAGTTTAGTGATTTAGAGCATCGGTTAGGCTTTCGCTTATTTGTACGAAAAAGCCAACCATTACAATTTACGCCACAAGGAGAAGTTTTATTGCAGCTGGCACAACAAGTACTACCCTTGGTCAAAGATGCCATTCGCGTTTGTAATGAACCAGGTGTCTGTGCGCTGCGTATTGCTATCGAATGCCACAGTTGTATTCAATGGCTAACACCTGCGTTGCAACAGTTTAGGCAGACCTGGCCGCAAGTGAGTGTGGATTTTAAATCGGGGGTGACATTTGACCCACAGCCTGAGTTACTTTCAAGAGAACTCGACCTTGTGATGACGTCAGATATCCTGCCTGATCAAGGTATTCATTACACGCCAATGTTCGATTATGAAGTGAAATTGATCGTCGCCAATGACCATCCGCTTGCAAAGAAGCCACACATCGAACCACATGATTTGGCGAATGAAACATTACTGCTCTACCCAGTACAACGAGAACGTTTTGATGTTTGGCGGCACTTCCTGCAACCTGCGGGCGTTTCACCAAATGTAAAAAACGTAGATAACACATTGATTTTAATTCAAATGGTAGCAGCTAAAATGGGGATTGCCGCATTACCCCATTGGGCCGTCGATTCATTCGAGAAACAAGGGTTGATTAAGACTAAAACATTGGGGAGTGGCTTATGGAGCCGGCTATACGCTGCATGCCGTGAAGGAGAACAGCGTCAGCCAGCTATCGAGGCATTTACTGAGAACGCGACGGATCACGCTGTGGAGAGCCTTTCGTATGTGAAGCCCGCGAAAGTATCCAACGCTTATGCACCCAAAGAGACGCAATTATTAGGCTCGATCCAATGGTAAAACTCAACCAATTAGGATGTTGCTGCCAAATAGCGAAATTCACTAATAGGCCAGCTGGAACCATCATGTTATTCATAATAGCAAGGGTTCCAGCATCAACTTTTGTTGCCCCATAGTTCCACATAAAATAACCAATGCCTGATGCAGCAATACCAAGCCACAGCAGAACTCCCCATTGGAGGTTTGTGGTTGGCATCATGGATTTATTACCAAAGAGCAACCAGCCAATCAGTGCCACTAACGTTGCCCCCAAATAGAACCACGAGAAAGCCTGATGTTGAGGAATGGGATGTACCTCCATCAAACGCTTATACCCCACCTGCCCGATAGCAAAAAAGATATTGGCTAATTGCACGAACAAAAGCCCTAACCAGAATGATTCGCTCAAATGATCATAGCGAATAATTGCCGCACCAATCACCGCCAGCAAAGAGCTAAACAAGTACCCTTTACGCAGTGGTTGCCGTTCTAATAAGTCATAAATTAGCGTGACATACAGTGGTGTTAATACCGTAAAGAGTAAAAACTCAGCTACAGTAAGATATTGATAAGCATGGAAAACAAACAGGTACATGATCCCAAGCTGGCAAGCACCCACTAACATGTAAAGTGAAATCACTTTAGCGCCAAATTGACGCCAGCGAAGAAAAGGCAGGAAGACCAATGAAGCAAGGCCCACACGCACCAAAACTGAGAACCAGCTGTCGACTTGGCCTGCTAAATATTCACCGATCAAACTAAAAGACGCTGCCCAAAGCAGCGTCGTGATAACAAGTAACCACATAATGCTGTATTCTGTCTCAAACTAAATAATGTTGAGTAGAATACTCGGTTTTTCGTTTTAATGCTCTTTTTCGATCAGTACCGCTTCTAATAAATCTAAATCGACTAACAAAGATTGTAGTGTCTCATTGCTGATTTTTTTCGTAGCGCGCAAGTGATAAAGCTCACCACGTTCCGCACGTAACGCGGTCAAACGGAAACGTCGCTCAAGGTCTTCAATTTGCAAGTTATGATCAATTTCATCTTGCCCCGCAGTACGACGTCTGAGATAACCTGTCACGCGAGAAGCAACCTCACTGATATCTTCTGAATCAAGTTTTTCATCCACGTCCGCAGATAAACGCTCTTCCATTTTATTCAAGCTAACGATCGCTACTTCAGCCATTTTAGCCTTCGCCATACGTATTTCGTTGGCATCAGCTTCTTTGTCACCCACTTTGAAATTGCGCAGCAATAACGGTAATGCGATCACCCCCGCAAAAATGGAGAACAAAATCACCCCAGCGGCGATAAACACCAGTTGATAACGAGCAGGGAAGGGAGAGCCGTCGGTTAAAAACAACGGAATAGAGAGCACACCCGCTAAGGTAATCGCCCCACGCACCCCCGCAAAAGAAGCCAGCCACAGCTCACGCACGGTATAATTAGCAAATTGCAGTGGTTTTTTCTTTAGGAACAAACGGCTAAACCTTTTCATCAGCCACAGCCAACAAAAACGCAGCAATAACAAGGCGAAGTAAATAATGGCAACGGCTGCAAACAGCATCCATGTCTCAACGCTTGGGTCGAGATCCGCTTGAATGACGGAAGTTTCCCATATCCCTGGCAACTGGAGACCTAACATAATGAAAACTAAGCCGTTAAATACAAATTCCAACATCGACCAAACGCTATCCGCACGTAAACGCATGGCGAGTGGCGCATTACGGATCACGCCAGATTTGGTAATGGTCATCCCTGCGGCAACAGCGGCTAAAATGCCAGAAAACCCAATATGTTCTGCAATCATGTATGAAGCAAATGGCAGCAATAGCATGAAAACAATCTGTGTTGCAGGGTCATCACCACTCCAGCGGCTCATTAGGCGCAAAGATTTACTGTACAGCCACGTTACAATAATCCCTGCAAGTAACCCCCCCACAGCAACTTTAAAGAATTCAATTGTCACGCCAGATGTGCTAAACACCATTGTGCCCATTGCAATAGCAACAGCGAATTTTAATGCCACCAAGCCTGAAGCATCATTCATCAATGCCTCACCTTCTAGGACGCTCATCATACGTTTAGGGATACGCCCTTTACCCACAATAGAGGACAACGCGACCGCATCCGTTGGTGAAAGTACCGCAGCAAGGGCAAATGCAGCGATAAGTGGAATACCTGGCATTAACCAGTAAATTAAGTAACCGATACCAATAACAGTAACTAATACCAAAACCAGTACGAGGATAAAAATTTCTCGTCCGTTTTGGAAAAATTCACGGGTTGGTGTTTTCCAGCCATCAACAAACAGCAAAGGTGGGATCAACAAAACCATAAACAATTCGGGGTCAAACGTGACATGCAAACCAAATTGCGGCCAAGCCAACAATGCACCAATGGCGATTTGAATGAGTGGAAGCGGAATACGTATAGGAAGAATTTTAGCGGCAACCCCTGAAATAGAGACAGCTAAAATCAAAATAAGAATAGTAAAGAAAATTTCCATGTTGCCCTTACTGATTAACTAGACGACCAGAACTCAAAATTGCCTGCCGCCGCATAGTAAGAGATAGCACCGTCCAGACCTCGATTATGACAATCAAGCGGTCACGAGTGGAAAAACAGGACTTCCACTTGATTCACCGCCTTATATCTATTCTATCCCTAGCTACCGCTCTATGGGAAAAAAATTTATACTTTGCGATTAATCGAAATAATGCGTTACAAGGCGGTAACAACCCCCGCCTTTTAAATTTAATTATCTTTATATTGCCAAATCAGCAGCATAAAACGCCACCAAAAGTACAGCAATCACAACAGTACCGATATTTAACTTACGCCATTCACCCGCACAAATGCGACCGATCACTAATGCTGCAAAGCCAAGCATAATGCCCGTTACGATATTGCATGTCAGGACGATAAACACCGCGCACAGCAGGCCCGACATCGAATCAACAAAGTCATCAAAGTCTAATTTTGAAACGTTACTTAACATTAACAAACCAACGTACATCAGTGCTGGTGCTGTCGCATAAGCAGGCACTAAGTATGACAATGGTGATAGAAAGAGGATAAGTAGGAATAGCACACCGACAACAACAGCAGTTAACCCTGTACGCCCGCCAGCAGCTGTTCCCGCAGCTGATTCAATGTAAACCGCCGCTGGTGAAGCGCCTATAGCCCCCGCAAAAATGCTACTTACGGAGTCAGCGGTTAATGCTTTTCCACCATCAATAATTTGCCCGTCTTTATCTAATAAGTTCGCTTGCCCTGCAACAGCACGGATTGTACCCGTCGCATCAAATACGGCAGTCATAACTAGAGCCAATAAACTTGGCAGTACCATTGGTTGCAACGCACCCATGATATCCATATTAAAAACAAGAGAAAGACCATCGTCACCTAATGACGGTAATTTAAAGAAACCTTGGTATTTCACTGCAGGGTCAAAAATTAAACCAATGATTGAGATCGCAATAATGACTAATAACACGCCACCTGGTACACGGCGCTTTTCTAAGCCGAAAATAACCGCAAGACCCGCTAATGACATTAAAACAGGGAAAGAGGTAAATTCACCTAAAGCCACAGGTAGGCCTGCATTAGGGTTTTTAATCACTAAACCCACGCCATTTGCAGCAATCAATAATAAAAACAGGCCGATACCAATCCCTGTACCATGTGCAATGCCCATTGGCATATTACGTAAAATCCAGCTACGAATACCTGTTACAGAAATAATGGTAAACAAGCACCCCATTAGGAATACGGCGCCTAACGCAACAGGGATACTAATTTGCTGGCCTAAAACTAAGCTGAAAGCGGTAAATGCGGTAAGTGAAATGGCACAACCTATCGCCATCGGCAAATTCGCCCATAGCCCCATTAATAATGAACCGAAACCTGCCACTAAACAGGTAGCAATAAACACTGCAGTCGGCGGGAAACCAGCCTGCCCCAACATACCAGGCACCACAATAACAGAATAAACCATCGCTAAGAATGTAGTTAGCCCTGCAATGATTTCACGGCGAACGGAAGAGCCGCGAGCGGTGATCTTAAAAAATGAATCCAATTTGCAGTTGGATGAAGCCTGTTGGCCTGACATGGTGTACCTCTGCTGTTAATGGTAAACGAACACGCTAAAAGCCAATAAGTTTTATCTGCCCATCTTACTGGCTCATCACACATCCGCTGACGTAAACGATTACGTATTTCTAAAAGCCTCATTGACCGAGAGGGAAAATCTCAATCAAAACAATGGCGCAATCGTTTGGCTTAAAAATAAGAATAGGGCGTATTATGAGGAGAGTAATTATCGTTCGAAAACGGGCAAATGATCAAGTGTTTTTAATTTTTTCTCTGCATCAAACTCATTTTCCACCTCGAAAAATAGAATAAAATACCCAACAATAAATACAACTTTGTTAATAATATTTATTGTTCTTCACTATTTATTAAAGACAACGTTAGGTAAAAATAGCTAATTCGATTTCATATAGACTTTGTTTATATAGCGAGATTATTTTTTTGATATAATCACTGAATATTTGCTTACAAAACGCTTAGCTAACTCATTATTATTTCATGGTAAAATAATTTAAATATGCGTTAGTGAATAATATTTTGAAAAAAATATAAATATCCGTCACTGAGTAAATATTATTTTTATATATGAGCCAAACAACTATTAACCGTAGTTATTATTTTATTTCTATCACCGTGAACTAAAGCCTTAAATAAATATGCCAAATAAAAATACACCATCCATCACATTACAACGGGGTGTTTTACTACTTTTTATCAGTTTCCTTGCCCTATATTTACTCCCTGGTATCTATAGTCATAGTCCATGGAAACAGGATGAAAACTACAGCTTTGGTATTATTCAAACCATGTATGAAACAGGGAAATGGTTAGTTCCAACCAATGCGGGTGAGCCTTTTATGGAAAAACCCCCGCTTTATTATTGGGTTGCAACCCTAACCTCCCACTTATTTTCAGGGTTTATGCCACTTTATGATGCGGCACGAACTGCCAGCTTATTTTTTTCAGTCATTAACTTTTCATTTTTTGTGTTCTTAGCTCGTCGCTTTTTTACCGCAAAGGACTTTACTGATATCCGTATTTGGATTGCGCTTGCACTGTATGCTTGCGCGCCAGGGATCCTCCGTCATAGCCATGATATGTTTACTGATGTCGCCCTGATAGCAGGTGCAACAATCGGGCTTTATGGGTTATTAGGGTTGATTCAACAACAAAAAATGGGCATGTCAGCTGTTTGGCTCTGCGTGGGAACAGTGGTAACGATGCTCTCAAAAGGTGTCTTTATTCCAGGAGTCCTGTGGATTTGTCTGCTATTAGCCCCTGTATTTTTAACTCAATGCCGTACAAAGCAATTTTGGCGCTATAGTTTTGCGGCTGGATTAGCGGCGCTTATTGCTATCCTCCCTTGGCCAATCATGCTTTACCAGCAACATCCTGATTTATTTATGGTTTGGTTTTGGGAAAATAACATCGGCCGCTTTTTTGGCTTTTCTGTTGAAAAACTCGGTGCAAAAGCAAATTTAACCCGTATCCCTGCAGCCGTTTCATTGTTTGCCTTACCATCGGGTTTGTTGGCAGTCGCTTATTTCTTACGCCACCCAATCAAACGCTTAATGACTTCTAACACCTATTTACTCACATTATTCCCGCTCTTAGGCATAGTCTTTTTGCAAATATCTGCCTCTGGCCGTGCACTATACCTTCTTCCTTTTATCGCACCAATGGCGATTATTGGTACACCTGCACTTTTGGCTATTCCTGAAAAAGTGCTCAATGGGGTTTCACGTTTCTCTGCGGTGTTTTGGTCATTCTTAGTCGTATTTCTATGGGTCAGTTATTTCATCGTACTCACGGGCTACCATCAAGAATACTTAACATTATTTAGCCGCTGGCTCCCCATGAGCTATCAAATGCCCTTTTCCACTATCGCTTTCATCTGCGGGGTATTGATTACACTTGTTTGGTTCTTGCGTAACCGAATCATTCCAAACCTTTCCCCCGCCTTTCAAATGATGAAAAACTGGGTACTCGGGCTCTGTACTGTTTGGGGGGTAATCTTAACCTTATTTTTGGGCTGGGTTGATTACACAAAAGGTTTTGAAGGGGTTTTTGTCGATTTAAAACAGCATTTAGTAGGCCAATATACAGCTGATGATTGTATGGCCTCTGATAATATTGGAGAATCAGAAGCACCAATGTTGTATTACTACACAAAAATCCTACACCAACGACAGGATAAGTTCCAAAAACCAGAGCACTGCCGCTGGTTAATCGTATTATCAAAAGAAGTGAAGCCTGCCCCACAAGGTATGGTACTTTTTTGGCACAACCATCGACCAGATGAATACCGTGAAAATTTAGTCGTTTATAAAGTCACAGAATAAAGTGAAGCGGGTGTTTATTCACCCGCTAAAATTAATATGTCGCTTGTTCAGTAACTTGCGCACTGTATTTCTCTCGGGTAAACCACAAAAAAATAGCCGCAGACAAAATCAATAAAATAGGTAGGCCTGATGGAGAAATTGATGTCGCCACCCCTGCGAGCAGAGGCCCAGATAAGTTACCAATCCCCCACAACATCGCTGCCGCCGCATTCGCAATAATCAGCTCATTCCCTTTAAAGTATTGGCCAATCTGCACCAATGCAATGGTATAAATTGCCCCTGCCGTTGCTCCCAATACAAATAACAATACCCAAATTAAATAAGGCTGAGTAATGGTAAATGGTAATAAGAAACTAGCTGCCAATGTTACAACACCGCAGATCCGATAGAGTTTCTCCCGATTCATATGGTCAGCAAGCCAGCCAAAAGGCAGCTGCATAATTGCATCACCCGCTAAAATCGCGCTGATCATCAGTGCAGCCACCGCTTCTGTGTGCCCCATCCCCATCCCATAGATAGGGAACATGGATAAAATCGTGCCATCAAAAAAGGCGAAAAATAAAATTCCCCCACAAATCCCAGGCGCAACTTTCACAAACTGGATAATAGAAAAATTTGATTTTTCTGCTGTAGCGGCAATTCGATCCCCCACTTTTTGATCCATTAAGATAAATAGCACAACCGAAATCAAATGGATAAGGGTACAAATAAGCAAAGGGGATTTATCTTCTACACCATAATAAGCAATAAAAGAAGGCCCAAGTAGCTGGCTCACAGTAAATACCGTGGTATAAATCGCGAGAATACGACCACGTTTATTTTCAGGCGATAATTCGTTAATCCACGTTTCGCCTAAGCAAATCATGACACCGCTGGCAAGCCCTGTTATCAACCGTAAAGGAAATAATAGCCAAAGAGGTAGCGTACTTAATAACGGTAATAAGCTAATACCTGAAATGATGGTGGCAATTAACATCGCTTTGCGCTTGCCTGACCATTGCACAATACGCTGTACAACAGGTGCGATTAAAAACATCCCTAAAGCTGGCGCCGCGGAAATGATGCCGATGGTGAGTTCATTCACACCATAGTTATTTAATCTCAAAGCCACCATTGGAATACTTAACCCAATGACGATGCCAATAACGGCAATACTGGTCGTAATCGTAAAAATAGCAAATGAAGGGGAATGTCGAAAATTGTGTAAACACTGATTATCAGAGCTCATTTTGGTATTAATCTAAATACTTAATTAAAGAATTAGATTTTAACTCCATAAAATTAATTATTAATAATATAAAAAACCGTTGCATTATCAATAAACCTAATAATGCCAGCAGTGATTGTAGCATGCCACCTATATTCTGCTATTTATCTTTATAAAATAAATTTGTGTCTTACCAGGTATTGATAATTAAAGAACAAAGAAATATCGATATAACAAGGCCATGCCTGAAACTAAAATCACTAGATTAATAATTTTCAAAAAAGCTTCACGGGAGATTTTTAATGTAATGTGCCTACCCAACCAAGTTCCAATCAACATTGCAGGACAGAATGCTAATGCAATCAATAATGTATCAAGATTAAGGTACACTCCCATAACCAAAAAAATGACCACGCGAGTTAGCGTACTAAAACCAATTAATGTCATTTGGGTAATACGAAAACGCTGTTTATCTTCAATCCGACTGGATAAATACATTGCATAAATAAAACCACCGCTCCCAAATAACGCGCTAAAAACCCCGCCAATCAAGCTAAAAGGCACTACCAGCGCTTTTGAAAACGGTTTTTTGGCTTTTTTTGATAAGAAAGCATTTAATACATAACCAATAACAAACAGCCCTAATAACAAAACTAATATATCTGGTCGTGTTTTTAATAAAATCGCTGCGCCAATTAAACTTCCCACTATCATTAGGGGAATAATCCATTTTATTTCCTGATAATCTGCGTTTTTTCCATCTTTAAGTAAATTTAATACCGCAGCTGTTAAATCAATTAACGCTAGAATGGGAACGATCATATTCAGAGGTAAATACATCGCGAGTACAGGTGTAGCAATCAGCGCAGACCCAAAGCCTGCCATTCCAAAAACAATATAGGCAAACAACAATGTCGTAAAACAAATCGCCATTTCTGGTGAGAATAATTCAAACGGCATAGCGCTTAACTCCGAAAGTTTTTAACGCCCTCACTATAGTTATTATCACATTTATTAAATAGCTTTATTTTTTTCATTTTTAAAAATTCAAATCTCTATCAAAAAATTAAATAACACATTGAAATAGTATGGATAACTAAGAGTATGTGATTTGGTTCGCTGAGTGATGTAGAATTAGCACAATAGACCAATATTCAAGGAAAGGCATAACATGGATAAAAAAATTAATATAAAAATTGGCCAAAAAATTCGTTTACTTAGGCAAGCGAGAAATCTTTCGCTTAACGAACTTTCTCGCCTTTCTGGCATATCTAAAGCGGCACTCTCAAAATTAGAGTCTGGGGATTCAAACCCACGTATCGATACATTAGAGTCCATTGCTATAGCACTGCGATTTCCGCTAAGCGATTTATTTACACGGCAACATGAAGCCTACCCTTATTTTGTAAAATCTACACCAAGTGATGAAAGCGAGTACTCTCAGCAATTTAAATTTCGTATCAGCATGGGAAATATCTCGGAAATCTGGCAGCTAACCATGAAACGAGGTGCAATCATTAATAGCCCTGCTCACATGACGGGAACTCATGAACATATTATGGTTAATTCAGGTTCCCTCATGTTACGCTTAAACAACGATCAAAATATTGTCTTAGAAGCAGGGGATTTTTATGCATTTAGCGGCGATTTTCCACATTCCTACTTATGTATGGATGGTGAACTTCAAGCAACTGTAGTGATGACATATTCACATCTCAGTGATGGTGTTTAAACTATAACATGCTGTGCATCATAGCTAATACGTAACGTTCCCTTTTTAAATTTCATCGACTTAATTGAAAAATGACAAATATTATCTAGCGAGGCGACATGCGTCCCTCCGCATGGCATCTCTTCTGTTTGGTCAATGTAACTTATCCGCATTTCACCATTTTGCTTGATATCAACCTTACGGGCACTTTGTAAACTTTGATTGATAATCCCTTCAATTTCCGCGCTATCAAGTTCATCAAAAGGGGTTACTTGATTTTCCATCATAGTAAACTCTACTCTTGATTCATCTGGAAAGTGATGTCCTTTTTGTGCCATCCAGCCAAAACGACGTAATTCCCAATTTAACAAATGCCCCGCAGTATGAAGCGCAGCATAGCGTCGGCGTTTCTCACTATCAACTTTTGCTATAACCCTTTCTTCAGCATTAAGAGAGGCTCTCTCGGGTAAATAAGCAACAATTAACCCACTCGGGTGTTTCTTTATCCGAACACTTAATTCATTAACCCAGGCAGTGTCCGCAGGTTGACCTCCGCCTTGAGGATGAAAAATATTATCTTCAAGTGCAACCCACTCGCCTTCCTCATCGTGACCTGTATTAACTAACATTGTTTCTACTTCATATTGATAGGTATTCGAAAGATAGATATTGTTTTGCATCGTTTTTGTTCCCTTTACTCTTCATCATAAACTGAGAAACTTTTTATTTATCTTTTGATGTTATATCACCTTCGTTCGCTTTAAGAAACCCAAAACCAACATTATTTGGCTAAAAAATAAGCCCATACCAAAGTATGAGCTTATTTGAAAAACCAAGCTTAAGAATTACTGCAAATAATTTTGCATTGTTTCAAACAGCTGTAAATTATCACTAAAACGCACTTCCCTAACATCTTCAAGTTTTTCAACTTGATTAATCATTTGCGATAAGCGTTCGTCTTTTTGGACTAATAACCAAATACGGCTTTCGTCTTTATCTTTAATTGGCATACAAAGAATGCCATCTACGTTAAATGCTCTACGAGCAAACAGGCCACAAATATGAGACATAACGCCAGGGTGGTTACGAACAATTAACTCTAAAGCAATTGGGTGATGTTCAAGTACCATAATTACGCTCCAATCATATCAATATTAGCGGCACCTGGCGGAACCATTGGATATACCTTCTGATTTACATCGATCAAGGCATGTATTAAACAAGGGCCTTTGGTATTCATAACCGCTTCCAGTGCCATTGCAGGGTCTGCCTCATTATTCAAATCACAGGTTTGTAAACCAAAGCCTGCCGCTATCTTAATAAAGTCAGTTTGGTACGGATAAGCTGCAGCAAATATACGGTTTTCAAAAAATAAATCTTGTTGCTGATGAACCATACCTAACGCTTGGTTATTCATTAAAACGATTTTGATATTTAACTGATGTTCAGCTGCTGTCGCTAATTCTTGAATATTCATCATCAGGCTGCCATCACCAGAAAAACATACGATGGTTTTTTCAGGCTCAGCCAAAGCAGCACCAATCGCAGCCGGTAAACCAAAGCCCATCGTGCCTAAACCGCCTGAAGTTAACCATTGGCGAGGGCGAGACAACGGATAAACCTGAGCAGCCCACATTTGGTGCTGACCAACATCGGTTGTGACAATGGCCTCTTCACCCGCGGCACGAGCAGCAGCTAACACCAAACCATAGTGGTTTAATGGGTTATCTGCATCGCTTAAGTTTAATGGGTATTTTGTTTTTAACTCATCGACTCGTTTGATCCATTCACTTCGTGTATTTCGCTCAACCAATGGCAATAACAATTCTAAAATTTGCCCTGCATCAGCATGGATAGCAATGTCTGGACGCTTGATTTTACTGATTTCCGCTTTATCAATATCAACGTGAATAATTTTGGCATTAGGGCAAAATTTCTCAGCTTTTCCGATGGCTCTATCATCAAAGCGTGCTCCAATAACAATCAGTAAATCTGATTCTTCCATCACCATATTGGTACTTGCCGCGGCATGCATACCTAGCATTCCCAAATATAAAGGATGTCGCATAGGCACAGTCCCCAATGCCATCAAGGTCATGGTTGTAGGCAAAGCAGCCTTTTCTGCAAATGCAATCGCCGTTTCTGTTGAAGCTGAGCTAATAACACCACCGCCAAAATACAGCACTGGACGTTTAGCTTCGTTGATCATTTGCGCCGCTTGGAGTACTTTTTCCATATCAAAATTTGGCGCTTTGTCTTTCGGTAAAATGTCAGGTATCTCGGTTAACTCAATAGTCGCGGTTTGAACGTCTTTCGGTATATCAATCCAAACAGGCCCTGGACGGCCTGATTCAGCGATACGAAAAGCATCGCAAATCACCTGTGGCAAATCATTTATACTGCGAACTAAATAGTTATGCTTGGTAACTGGAATAGAAATACCATAAGTATCAACTTCTTGGAATGCATCTGTCCCTATCATTGAAGAAGGCACCTGTGCCGTAATACAAACCAGTGGAATAGAATCTAGTTTCGCATCAGCAATTGCAGTCACTAAGTTGGTTGCGCCAGGGCCACTCGACGAGATACACACAGCGGCTTTGCCTGTTGTTCGAGCGATACCCTGAGCAATAAAACCCGCCCCTTGCTCATGACGAGCAAGAATATGGCGAATTTTTTTGCTTTTTCCTAATGCATCATAAAAAGGCAAAGCTGCCCCACCAGGAATGCCAGAAACAATGGTAATACCATGTTTTTCCAGTAAATGTACAATTAACTCTGCGCCTGTAAAACGCGTTTTCTGTGGTGATGTGTTGCCCGATTCGCTCATCATAATTATCCTTTGCTAGCCTGCGGATTTGAGCGAGAGAGAATAAAAAACCCCGCTCGGTTTGCGCCGGCGGGGTTTCTAAATCTGCGTTGATTTGTACCCGTTACGGCGCTAAGCCCACGACCACCACCACACGCACGACCACCGCAGCACGTGGCGCGGTTAGTAGTAGGTTTGAGTGATTAAAAGTCATGTTCACGGGATTTTCCTGTTTTAGTCTGTCTGTTTAATTTTTTGTTGTTTTCTTAACTCCCTTTAAGAAAACATAATTTTATTACTCTGACAATCATTTTTTCATTTTTCAGTTCTCATCCCTCCTAAATGCGAGTCTCATCACATTCAACCTCATTAGAACTATCATCTTAATTTAAGACCAAACAAAGCAGAATTAACCATTAAAATACCCCAACCTATTACTTGACTTAAAGTTAACTTTAAGTTGTAGCATAGAGCCAAAGAATATGACGATGTGAACAAAAGTCATATTCAACAAATTGATTTTATTTGCTTTTTATAAAAAAGAGGTCTCTATGCCAAGATCTGTTTGGTGGTTAGCCACCGCACTTGCATTATTTATAACAGGGAATGCCATTGTTCTTTCAGTTGCTGTTGTGATTGGCGAAAATTTAGCAACTGACCCAAGACATGCCACAATTCCACTGTTAAGTCAGTATGTTGGTTTGATACTAGCAACAATCCCTATTGCCTTTTTGATGCAAAAATACTCAAGAAGAATTGGGTTTATTGTCGGAAACATTGGCGGACTCATTGGTGCTGGGTTATCGATTCTTGGGGTTTTAGAAAGTAATTTAATCTATTTCTCTCTAGGTTTATTTTTCACTGGAATTGCAATTGGCACTGCACAACAATTTCGCTTCGCTGCTATCGAAGAAGCCCCTATTTCACTGCGCGCTAAAGCGATTGGCCTTGTGATGAGTGGCGGTATTGCCGCTGCCTTAATAGGCCCAACACTGGCTATTATGACCCAAGGATTTTTTGCAAAATATCCGTTTGCAGGCCCTTTTGCTACATTAGCGGGTATTTATGTTATCGCATTTATTTTATTACTCATCGTGCCATTGAAAAAAGTGATGAAAGTACCACACGATGAAAATTTAATTAAACGAAGCTATAAGGCATTGTATTCACAACCAATACTGAAATTAATCGCGATTGTGAGTGCTATTGGTTATGCGATTGTCGTCTTTACTTTTGCCTCTATTCCACTCTCGATGAAGCAACATGATTTTCCATTTTCATCAATCGCAATCGTGTTTCAGTTTCACGTATTGGGTATGTTTGCCCCTTCATTTTTCACAGGGACATTAATTCAGCATTTAGGGGCAAAACGCATTATTTTCTGTGGCATCATTTTATTGATTCTATCTGCAGTGATGAATCTACTGGGTAATGGTTTTTATCATTATTTGCTCTCTGGTATTTTTGTTGGAGTCGCTTGGAATTTACTGTTAATCAGCACCACCAATTTACTGCCCCACAGCTATGAAGTTCATGAAAGAGCAAAAGTGCAAGGAACAACCGATTTTTTGATCTACTTTTTTGGCGGCATTGGTAGCCTCGGGGCTGGCATTCTCTTTTTCACCATTGGTTGGCAGGCGATGAACATACTATCCATTATCATTTCCATCGCTATTTTGATCGGCTTTTGGAGGCTTAAAAAATATATTCCAATGCACTGACCAGTATGAACTGTCTCGATCCTGACAATTATAATACTTATTGTAGGATCGAGGTCCAGTTATCACTCGTTTTACTCGATTCCTGATAAATATATTATCTTAAGGCAAACACTACTGGTTAGATATTAATTAAAATTTGCTATTAATGCCATTTAACAAATTAACAGCCTGTATTCTTATTTGTTTAGTATTTATTTATTGGCGGTTTACTTAATGAAGGATATGATTAAAAAGTAACTCGTAGGAAAAACATTATGTATAAAGAAATCCCTGTTCCCTATAATGGGAAATACACAGAATTTCAATCTACAGTTGTTAATGAAATAATCGTTTGGATTGAAATGAACTTAACCAGTCGTCTATTACTGGATGATATTGCACTAAAATCTGGATATACAAAATGGCATTTACAAAGAGTATTTCGTAAGGTTGTCGGGATGCCTTTAGGTGAATATATTCGTCGAAGGCGGATTTGTGAAGCAGCAAAAGACCTCTGCACCACAGAACTACAAGTGATTGATATTGCATTAAAATACCAATTTGACTCCCAGCAATCATTTGCAAAGCGATTCCGCGCTTATTTAGGTACATCGCCATCAATCTACCGAATTTCCGGTGAAAGTCAGAATGACCCTTTACTACTGGAACCTAAAGTAGCCTGATACGCAATATGAAAATAAAATTTGCACTTACCCTTTTTATTCCACCTTCAATACAAAGCTCCAAGTAAGTTAATTACTGGAGCTTTTTTATTATTTATTTTTAATAATAGCTAAAATTAATAATTCCTTAAGGTTTAAAATAATTTTTTATTTTATCCTTTTAATAAAAAATATTTTTATTTGATGGTTATATTTAAAATATAAAATACTAAAGAATAAAGGCTTCACGAGGAAGCCTTTTATATATTTATTAAAATAACAGATTAAAACGGAATATCGTCATCGAAATCCATTGGTGGCTCATTATTTTGTGGCGCTGGCGCTTGTGAGCGTGCAGGTGCAGCACCGCCACCACTGAATTGTTGAGCAGCTTGTGGCTGTTGAGGTTGACCCCAACCACCTTGACCACCTTGGCCTTGTGATGGTGCATCACCGCCGCGACCACCTAACATTTGCATAGAACCGCCAATATTAACAACTACTTCCGTGGTGTAGCGATCTTGACCACTTTGGTCTTGCCATTTGCGCGTTTGTAAAGACCCTTCGATATAGACTTGTGAACCTTTTTTCAAGTATTCACCTGCAACTTCAGCTAATTTGCCGAAAATCACCACGCGATGCCATTCAGTTTTTTCACGCATCTCGCCGGTTTGCTTATCGCGCCAGCTTTCAGAAGTTGCCAGAGTCAGGTTTGCCACAGCTCCGCCGTTAGGCATATAACGGATTTCAGGATCTTGCCCTAGGTTACCGATAAGAATTACTTTATTTACGCCTCTGCTGGCCATTTATTACTCCTGATGCATTGAATTTTAATCTCTGGATTAGCCCTGAAGTTTACCAACGACCGAACCGATTTGCACCAACAATTGAAATTGCATATTTAAACTTGCGAAACGCTTTCCAGCTTTTAGTTAAATTTCATAGTGCTTTTGCCAGTATAGACAAAAAATAATACACACCGCATCTATCTTTTCGATAAATTCTGGCTTTTGTTTTCCAATTTCATCATTAAAACGTCCTACTCTAAATAGTTCAATTCACAGCTAGGCGGCAAGCAAAGATATCGCAGGGAGCATACATAAGTATGTGGCCTGCGTAGCTGAGCGCAGCCAACACTGCTGTGGGTTGAAATATGACGAGTAGGAAAATATAACGACTACTGTATATCCATTCAGGGAAAAATATGTGATAATGATCGCTTGCGATTGTTCAATATCAAATCATCCGGGAAGTGGTAAATGGATAATATCGAAGTCCGCGGCGCACGCACGCATAATCTGAAAAACATCAACCTCGTTATTCCTCGTGACAAACTGATTGTTATCACAGGTTTGTCAGGCTCTGGAAAATCCTCTTTAGCGTTTGATACCCTGTATGCTGAAGGGCAGCGCCGGTATGTTGAGTCCTTATCCGCCTACGCGCGCCAGTTCCTGTCCTTAATGGAAAAGCCTGATGTAGACCACATTGAAGGGCTTTCTCCTGCGATTTCTATTGAACAAAAATCCACTTCACATAACCCACGTTCTACTGTCGGAACTATCACCGAAATTCATGACTACCTGCGGTTATTATTTGCGCGGGTTGGTGAACCTCGCTGCCCTGATCATGATATTCCATTAGCAGCGCAAACCGTCAGCCAGATGGTTGATAATGTTTTAGCCCAGCCAACCGATCGCCGCATGATGTTACTTGCACCTGTCGTCAAAGAGCGTAAAGGGGAGCACGTTAAATTACTCGATAACTTAGCAAGCCAAGGCTATATCCGTGCAAGAATTGACGGAGAAGTTTGCGATCTTTCTGATCCCCCTAAACTCGAATTACAGAAAAAGCACACTATTGAAGTTGTGGTTGATCGCTTTAAAATTCGCGATGACATTGCCCAACGTTTAGCAGAGTCATTTGAAACCGCGCTGGAGCTTTCTGGTGGTACCGCTGTTGTTGCCGATATGGACGATCCACAAGCAGAAGAGCTGGTCTTCTCTGCAAACTTCGCGTGTTCAGTTTGTGGCTATAGCATGGTGGAATTAGAACCGCGTCTGTTTTCCTTTAATAACCCAGCTGGGGCTTGCCCAAGCTGTGATGGTTTAGGCGTTCAGCAATTTTTTGACCCTGAGCGCGTGTTGCAAAACACCGAAATTTCTTTAGCAGGCGGCGCTATTCGCGGCTGGGATCGCCGTAACTTTTATTATTTCCAGATGCTAATGTCATTGGCTGAGCACTATAAGTTTGATGTCGAAGCCCCTTATGACTCACTCAGCCCTGCCGTACAAAAAATTATTTTGTACGGCTCAGGCAAAGAAACCATTGAGTTTAAATACCGTAATGATCGCGGGGATATTACCGTTCGCCGCCATCCATTCGAAGGTGTTCTCAATAATATGGAACGCCGTTATAAAGAAACGGAATCCACCGCCGTTCGCGAAGAACTCGCAAAATACATCAGTAACCGCCCTTGTGTTTCTTGTAATGGAACGCGTTTACGTAAAGAAGCACGGTTTGTATTTGTTGAAAACACTACGTTACCTGAAATCGCAGATTACAGTATTGGCCATGCGATGGAATTTTTCCAAAACTTAAAACTCAGTGGCCAGCGTGCACAAATTGCTGAAAAAGTACTGAAAGAAATTGGTGATCGCCTTAAATTCTTAGTTAACGTTGGCTTAAACTACTTAAGTTTGTCACGTTCTGCCGATACCTTATCAGGTGGTGAAGCGCAGCGTATTCGCCTTGCTAGCCAAATTGGTGCAGGTTTAGTCGGTGTGATGTATGTGCTCGATGAACCATCAATTGGCTTGCATCAACGGGATAACGATCGCCTGTTAGAAACCTTGATCCACCTGCGTGATTTAGGCAATACCGTGATCGTCGTGGAGCACGATGAAGACGCCATTCGCGCTGCTGACCATGTGATTGATATTGGTCCGGGCGCTGGCGTGCATGGTGGTCAAATTGTGGCACAAGGTACATTAGAAGATATTGTTGCGAATCCTGACTCCTTAACAGGTAAGTTCTTAAGTGGCGAGCGACGAATTGAAATTCCAAAACAGCGTGTTCCTGTCAATAAGGACAAAATGCTCACGGTGTTTGGCGCAAAAGGCAACAACCTGAAAAATGTAACCTTAAAAGTGCCAGTTGGGTTATTTACCTGTATTACGGGCGTATCTGGTTCAGGTAAATCCACACTGATTAATGATACATTATTCCCAATTGCCCAGCGCCAACTCAATGGGGCAACCACCATTACCCCAGCACCTTATTTAGATGTTGAAGGCTTGGAACATTTCGATAAAGTCATCGATATTGACCAAAGCCCAATCGGGCGAACACCACGTTCTAACCCTGCCACTTATACTGGCGTGTTTACGCCAGTTCGTGAGTTATTTGCTGGTGTTCCTGAGTCCCGCACTCGTGGTTATAACCCAGGTCGTTTTAGCTTTAACGTGAAAGGTGGCCGCTGTGAAGCCTGTCAGGGTGATGGCGTTATCAAGGTTGAGATGCACTTCTTACCTGATGTATACGTGCCTTGTGACCAGTGTAAAGGTAAGCGCTATAACCGCGAAACCTTGGAAATCAAATACAAAGGTAAGAGCATTCATGAGGTTCTCGATATGACTATCGAAGAGTCCCGTGAGTTTTTTGATGCAGTTCCTGCCCTTGCTCGTAAGCTACAAACCTTGATGGACGTGGGGTTATCCTATATTCGTCTTGGCCAATCAGCAACCACGTTATCAGGCGGTGAAGCACAGCGTGTTAAGCTGGCGAAAGAACTCTCCAAACGTGGTACTGGGCAAACCATTTATATTTTGGATGAGCCAACGACAGGCTTACACTTTGCTGATATTCAACAGCTTTTAGTCGTTTTGCATCAGTTACGTGACCAAGGCAATACCATTGTCGTCATTGAACATAACCTTGATGTGATTAAAACAGCAGACTGGATTGTTGATTTAGGCCCTGAAGGGGGGAGCGGCGGTGGTGAAATTCTCATCGCGGGTACACCAGAAGAGGTGGCCGAATGTGAGAAGTCCCATACTTCTAGGTTCTTAAAGACGATTTTAGAACGCGGCTATTAAGGCAAAATAACAAGAAGGAAGTCATTAGTGGCTTCCTTTTTACTTGATTAATTTTAAATCACTTTTTGTCTGCTTCTTTTGTTTTTCATAATAATTTTCATGTGAGCCAATACTCAAAAGGTATAGTGCCAACCGTGATGAAACCCACGAATACCCTAATAACACCACCAATTCATTGAGCCTAAATTTGTGAACACGCAAATAATCAAGGTCACCTTTTTTTAGCTCGCCAATCAATGGATTGTCAATAATACGATCGATTTCATCCTCAACGACTTTTAAATCGTTATCTGACATTTTCTTGAGTACTTTTTCGAACCGAGCTGATTGATAAACTTCAATCTCGTTTTGTTTTTCGGACATATCGAGATACCTTGTTGTTCTCGACCTCTACCTGAGCCAATAACATCTCTTCAATGAAGCGGTAAGATAAATCAGGATTGTCCTCAGCTATACGGCCTATTTTTGCCCAATGTTCAATTTGTTTTGGAACACTTCTGCTTTTCGCTTCTGCATGAATTTTAGCTTCAGATACGAAATCATCATCTAATCGAACAGAAATTGCCATAATTTTTTACCTACTCACAAAGGTTTATTTTATAAATATCATTATGTTACTAAATACTGAACATAATAGGTTTCACGTCATGATGATATTGCAACCTTTTAATACTCTGAGCAATATCAGACAACGGATCGTGTCGCTTGCAGGTAGATCAATCATACATCACCCAAACCAAAAAGCAACATTTTGTCGCTATATGCGATCTTAGACATAAAAAACGCAGGCCTTAACCTGCGTTTCGTTTATCAAAAACGTATTTAATTACTGGCTAACAGCAGCGAATGCCTCAACGATACGTTTTACATTGTGGCGGTTAACACCTGCCATACATACTCGGCCCGTACCCACTAAATACACCGCAAACTCGTCTTTTAGGCGAGCCACTTGTTCTTTAGTGAAACCGGTATAACTGAACATCCCGCGCTGTTTCAATAAGTGGTCGAAGTTTTTGGTTGGTAACGCTTTTTTCAGCTCATCCACCAACACGGTGCGCATGTCTAAAATACGTAAACGCATTTCTTCCACTTCTGCTAACCATTTCGCTTTTTCTGCGCTGTTGGTCAGTACCGCAGCTACAATTTTTGCCCCATTAGAGGGAGGGCTTGAATATAAACGGCGCACACCAGCTTTAAGCTGACCTAATACACGATCGCGCTCATCGGTATTTTCACAGATCACTGATAACCCACCCGCACGTTCGCCATAGATACCAAAGATTTTAGAGAATGAGTTGCTGACAAACACGGTCAAACCCGCTTTAACCATCGCTCTAATCGCGTAAGCATCTTCGTTGATACCTTCAGCAAAACCTTGATAAGCAATATCTAAGAATGGGATCAGTTTGTGTTCAATCGCCACTTTCGTGACTTCATCCCACTGCGCTGGTGTTAAGTCAGAACCCGTTGGATTATGGCAACATGGGTGCATTAAAATGATGCTATTTGCTGGCAATTTCTTAAACGTTGCAATCATTTCATCGAATTTAACGCCTTTGGTTTTTTCATCAAAGTACGGGTAATAATGAACTTTTGTGCCCGCACCAGAGAAAATAGAGGCATGATTTTCCCACGTTGGGTCACTGCACCAAACTTCTGAATCAGGATAGTATTGATGTAGGAAATCAGCACCGATTTTTAATGCACCAGAGCCACCAATGGTTTGCACTGTTGCAATACGCTCTTGTGCAATCAGCGGGCAATCTTCACCAAATACCAATTTTTGCAGTTCAAGACGATAATCTTTTAAGCCTTCCATTGGTAAATACAAAGAAGCACTTGCAGGTAACTTGTTTAGTGACGCTTTAGCGGTACCCACCGTTGCCAGCTCAGGCGTTTTACCTTCACCATCGTAGTAAAGACCAATACTCAGATTAATTTTGTTATCGCGAGTGTCTTTATTAAATTCATCCATTAACGACAGAATTGGGTCGCCCGGATAAGCATCAACATGTTCAAACACAGGACATCTCCTAATCATTATTTGGCACTGATAATGTCAGCGCGCATTGCGTTATTCAGCGTGATTATTACGTTGTTACTTGAAAATAACCCTTTGTTGACTATTCGTCTACATATTCCATCGCAACTCGTGAGGTCAATTTAGTGAGTAACTCATAGTTGATAATGCCCGTTTGTGCGGCAATTTCTTCAACTGGCAGTCCATTCCCCCACAAAATCACGTCATCACCCACTTTATCGGTGGCATTTAACCCTAAATCCACGACGGTCATATCCATCGAAATACGACCAATAATCGGCACTTTTCGCCCATTAATTAATACTGGCGTCCCCGATGGCACGTTACGCGGGTAGCCATCGCCATAACCAATGGCAACAACCCCAAGGCGAGTATCTTGATCACTGCACCACGTTTCACCGTAGCCAACACATTGACCTGCAGAATGCTCTCTCACGGCGATTAAGGTGGATTTTAAGGTCATAACAGGCTGCAAGCCGAAATCTGCCGCGCTTTTTCCTTCTTGAGGTGAAGCGCCGTACATCATGATCCCAGGACGAACCCAGTCATAATGGGCTTCTGGCCATAATAAGATACCTGCGGATGCCGCGATAGATTTTTCACCCTCTTTGCCTTCAATAAACTGTTTGAAGCAATCGATTTGACGTTGAGTTGTTGGCAAGTGCGGCGCATCAGCTTGACAGAAATGGCTGACAATATTAATAGGCAGTTCAACATGTTGGCAGCGTTGCAGGCGTTGATAAAAATCCTCAGCGTCTTTTGGTAATACACCAAGGCGGTGCATCCCTGTATCTAATTTCATCCAAACTTTGAGGGAATGTGGTAACTTAGCCGCTTCAAGCATTTCAAGCTGTTCAACACAGTGAATAACGGTGTCAATTTTGTGCTCTGCCATCAATACTAAGTCAGACTGCTCAAAAAAACCTTCCAGTAAGACGATGGGTTTTGTAACGCCATGTTGGCGCAGTAGCAATGCCTCATTCAACCTTGCCACGCCAAAGCCATCCACCAGCGTTTCCACTGCACTTCCCACTCCAACTAACCCATGGCCATAAGCGTTTGCTTTAACAACTGCAATCAGTTGGCTATTGGGTGCGATCTCTTTCACCCGTTGCAAGTTGTGTCGCAGAGCGCGGCGGTTTATCAATGCGGTTGCCGCTTTCATGATCCCCTCGTATTCTCTCTTTAATCTGGCTAAAAATTAAGCTGCACGTCGGCAGCTTAGGTCTATTCGTCTCTATTTGTTATACGCTAAAAAATATCAATTTCCATCCGATATTATTTTTATGAATCATTTAATTTTAATACTCGAATTCCAACGCCCTAATTCCAATACACCAATCCTAATACTCTAAGTAATTTGAATACTCTAAATAATTTGAATACTCTAAATAGTTTGGGTTGTCGCTAGGCGGCAAACGACGATATCGCGGGGAGCATACACAAGTATGTGACTCGCGTAGCTGAGTGCAGCCAACACCGCGACAGCGCAAAATATGACGAATATTTCCATTCGATATTATTTTATGAACCATTTAATTTTAATACTCTAGCCAATACTCTAAATAGTTTGGGTTGTCGCTAGGCGGCAAACGAAG
>NZ_JAGSPI010000012.1:47871-142659 GCF_020381325.1 Providencia vermicola | reverse complement strand
GCAGCCAACACCGCGACAGCGCAAAATATGACGAATATTTCCATTCGATATTATTTTATGAACCATTTAATTTTAATACTCTAGCCAATACTCTAAATAGTTTGGGTTGTCGCTAGGCGGCAAACGAAGATATCGCGGGGAGCATACACAAGTATGTGACTCGCGTAGCTGAGTGTAGCCAACACCGCGACAGCGCAAAATATGACGAATATTTCCATTCGATATTATTTTATGAACCATTTAATTTTAATACTCTAGCCAATACTCTAAATAGTTTGGGTTGTCGCTAGGCGGCAAACGAAGATATCGCGGGGAGCATACACGAGTATGTGACTCGCGTAGCTGAGTGCAGCCAACACCGCGACAGCGCAAAATATGACGAGTATTTATGACGAGTATTTAGTCTTCGTCGTTATACGCAGGCCCCGCATAATTATCAAAGCGCGACCACTGCCCATTAAACGTCAACCGCACAGTACCAATTGGCCCGTTACGTTGCTTACCTAAAATGATTTCAGCAACCCCTTTGAGCTCGCTATTATCGTGATAAACCTCGTCGCGGTAGATGAACATGATTAAGTCCGCATCTTGCTCGATAGACCCCGACTCACGTAAGTCCGAGTTAACGGGGCGTTTATCCGCACGTTGCTCAAGGCTACGGTTCAACTGTGATAACGCCACCACAGGCACATTAAGCTCTTTCGCTAAGGCTTTGAGTGAGCGAGAAATCTCGGCAATTTCAAGGGTACGGTTATCAGAAAGCGAAGGAACACGCATTAACTGAAGGTAGTCAATCATGATCAGGCTTAAACCACCATGTTCACGGTAAATACGCCTCGCACGGGAACGCACCTCTGTCGGTGTCAAGCCAGACGAGTCGTCAATGTACATGTTGCGCTTTTCCATCAAAATCCCCATCGTGCTGGAAATGCGCGCCCAATCCTCATCGTCTAATTGTCCGGTACGAATACGCGTTTGGTCAACGCGAGAAAGTGACGCGAGCATACGCATCATGATCTGGTTACCTGGCATCTCCAAGCTGAAAATAAGCACCGGTTTTTCTTCTGTCATCGCCGCATTTTCACACAAGTTCATCGCAAAGGTGGTTTTACCCATCGATGGACGTGCTGCCACGATAATTAAATCTGAACCTTGTAACCCCGCAGTTTTCTTATCAAGGTCTTGATAACCTGTAGAAACCCCCGTTACCCCATCATGAGGTTGCTGGTAAAGCTGCTCAATTTTTTCGACGGTTTCGGACAAAATAGCTTCAATACCTTTTGGCCCTTCATCTTTGTTCGCTCGGGATTCTGCGATTTGGAAAACTTTGCTTTCCGCTAAATCCAACAAATCTTCACTGCTACGCCCTTGTGGATCGTAACCTGCGTCAGCAATTTCATTGGCAACAGAAATCATATCGCGCACAACCGCACGTTCACGCACGATGTCTGCATAAGCATTAATGTTTGCCGCACTTGGCGTATTTTTGGATAATTCAGCTAAGTAGGCAAAGCCCCCTACGCTATCAAGCTCACCTTCTTGCTCTAAGGATTCAGACAGGGTAATTAAGTCGATAGGCTTGCCCCGCTCTAGCAATAATTGCATCTGCGAGAAAATCGTGCGGTGAGGGCGGCTAAAAAAGTCAGCGTGTGTGACCCGCTCAGAGACGGTATCCCAACGTTCGTTATCCAACATCAAACCGCCTAAAACAGATTGCTCAGCCTCAAGAGAGTGCGGTGGAAGTTTCAAACCTTCCATTTGGTGATCCCGAGGGGCATCTGTTTTAAAATTCGATGAGGGTTTTTTAGCCATACATTTGCATCCAAGTCTATAATTAACGAACAGCTTCTAGTATACGCCAATCTGATTTTTGTTGTGGCTTTCTTTACGCCCTCAGGCAAGAGAATTGCCTGCTAACGTTTTCAACAAAAAGCACAAACCAATAATTCTTCTGATTGAAACATGGCGTTATAGTAAAACGATTGATATTGTAAACAAAACTAAATAGTTCTTACTGGAGATTGTCATGGCAAAACGTATCGAGTTCGCGCAACATGGCGGCGCTGACGTTCTAAATTTTGTAGATTATTCCCCAACCGCACCTGCTGATAACGAAATTCAAATCGAAAACCGCGCAATCGGCATTAATTTTATCGACACCTACGTTCGCAGTGGCCTTTACCCTGTTGCTAAACTGCCAAGTGGTCTCGGAACTGAAGCCGCTGGTGTCGTCGTTAAAACAGGTGCTCACGTCACAGGTTTCAAACCCGGAGACCGCGTGGTGTATGCCCAAGGCCCGCTGGGTGCCTACAGCGAAGTACACAATGTACCTGAACACGCTGTTGCTCACTTACCTGATGGTATTACCTTTGAACAAGCCGCAGCGAGTTCACTCAAAGGAATGACGGTGTATTATTTATTCCATCAAACGTATCAACTTAAGCGTGATGAAGTGTTTTTATTCCATGCTGCCGCAGGTGGCGTAGGCCTAATTGCCTGCCAATGGGCAAAAGCACTGGGTGCCAAAATGATTGGTACCGTGGGCTCTGCGGATAAAGCACTGCGCGCAAAAGACGCGGGTGCATGGGAGGTGATTAACTACCAAACTGAAGACATCGCTGCACGCGTTAAAGCGATTACTCAAGGCGAAAAAGTCAGTGTGGCTTATGACTCTGTGGGGCAATCCACATGGCTTGCTTCTTTAGATTCACTGAAACGCCGCGGGTTGATGGTGAGTTTTGGTAATGCATCAGGCCCTGTCACGGGTGTAAATTTGGGCATTCTCAACCAAAAAGGCGGTTTATACGTCACTCGCCCATCTTTGGGGGTGTATGTGACTAACCGTGCTGAGTTAGACCAAGCCAGCCATGCGTTGTTTGATATGATTTTAAGTGGCAATGTGAATGTGGATGTGCCGCAATCACAAATTTTTGCCCTAAAAGATGCGCAAAAAGCCCACGCAACGATTGAATCCAGAAAAACCCAAGGATCAAGCTTGTTGATCCCGTAACGGTTATCTCACCGATCAGAAAAAGCGCCTATTTGGGCGCTTTTTCTTTATAATCAACATGCTATTCACCGCGAGTCACGAACTCTAAAGCTTGCTCAACGACCGCTAAGTCAGCACCTTTTTTATGGGCATTTTCACTCAAATGGCGACGCCATTGGCGAGCACCAGGAATGCCTTGGAAAATTCCTAACATATGGCGCGTCATATGGCCTAAATAAGCACCTTTAGACAATTCACTTTCAATATACGGGTACATCGCCCGCACAGCATCAACACCATTCGTCACAGGAAAGTGCTCGCCAAACAATTGGTTATCAACCGCCGTTAAAATAGTCGGGTTTTGATAGGCTTCACGGCCCACCATCACGCCATCGAGATGTTGAAGGTGCTCTTTTGCTTCTTCTAACGTTTTAATACCGCCGTTAATCGCCATCGTTAAATGCGGGAAATCGCGCTTTAATTGATAAACACGTGGGTAATCTAAGGGGGGGATTTCACGATTTTCTTTCGGGCTTAGTCCAGATAACCATGCTTTACGCGCATGGATAATAAACATTTCACAGCCGCCCTTGGTAGAGACTGTTTCGATAAAATCACACAAAAATTCGTAGCTATCTTGCTCATCAATACCAATGCGAGTTTTAACCGTAACAGGAATGGATACCACGTCTTGCATCGCTTTTATGCAATCCGCCACCAACTGCGCATCCCCCATCAAGCACGCACCAAAACGGCCATTTTGCACACGGTCAGATGGGCAACCCACGTTTAAGTTAATTTCATCGTAACCGCGTTCTTCCGCCAATTTAGCACATTGGGCTAATGCCGCAGGGTCGCTACCACCCAGTTGCAGCGAAACAGGGTGCTCTTCTTCACTAAACGCAAGGTAATTTCCCTTTCCATAAATGATAGCCCCGGTTGTCACCATTTCAGTGTACAGCAAGGTGTTTTTGCTTAACAAACGATGGAAATAGCGACAATGACGATCAGTCCAATCGAGCATAGGCGCAACGGAAAAGCGGTTTAAATTTTGATAACCTTGTTTTGGTGTATTTTGATGCATTATTTACTTGCTTTATAAAATCAATGGAATAGCTCAAAAATAAAGAGCTAAGAAAAAATAATGAGCGAGTATACCATAGCGGCCACTTTGTGTGACGGCTAACTATCGTTTTTGATGAGCAAAAAACCCTCAATACCGTTTTGGCACTGAGGGCTGATAAATTTATCATCAGGTTAAAATAAAGGCTATTTTTTCCCTGAAAGCAATGCATAGCTGGTCATCAGATTACGATAATCTGGGATATGGTTTGAGAATAGCGTTCCTAAACCTTCCACGTCATTACGCCAGTCACGGTGTAATTCACATGCTGCACCAAACCAACTCATCAGCTGAGCACCTGCTTTGGACATTCTATCCCAAGCGGCATCACGTGTAATTGGGTTGAACGTTCCCGATGCATCCGTTATTACGAATACTTCATAATCCTCTTCTAAAGCAGATAGCGCAGGGAATGCCACACAGACCTCTGTTACCACACCTGCAATAATTAACTGCTTTTTACCTGTTGCTTTCACGGCTTTAACAAACTCTTCGTTATCCCACGCATTGATTTGTCCTGGGCGTGCAACATATGGTGCATCTGGAAACATTTCTTTTAATTCAGGGACTAATGGACCATTAGGGCCATTTTCAAAAGAGGTCGTAAGAATCGTTGGTAAGTTAAAATATTTGGCGAGATCAGCTAATGCTAAAACACTGTTCTTAAACTTGTCTGGGTCTTGGTCTCGAACCAGTGATAACAAACCTGTTTGGTGGTCAACAAGTAATACTGCAGCATTGTTTTTATCTAAACGGTTATATTTGAAACTCATGGCAACAACTCCTTAGAACAGGGGAAGTACTCTTATTTAGTATAGAAGATAATAATTTTCTTGATGGCGCTTACATTTAAAAATTAGCTAAGCGCCATTTTGGATAAAATATTTCAATAAGTTTTTTAGACTACCAAATTATTTAGTTTCTGCACTCATTGTGACAACATTACCCATACGAGCACTGGTAATTGTGTAGCTATCTGCACCTGCTGCTTTTGCTTTAGCGGCAATAATCGCTTCTGCTGAGTCCAGCGTATCGCCTGTTGCAGTTAATGTTGCTGCTGAAGCGCCAAATGCCATCATAGATAATACAGAAGCTGCCATCAGAGTTTTAAACATGTTCATAATATAATTCCTTCGGTGTTTATTTGGGGAGGCAACCCGTGTTGCCTTCGATGGATGTATCATAGCCCCAAAAGTTATTTGAGTTAAAGCTAATAAAATAGCTTGTTTAATTCAAATAAATTGAATAAGTAAAATCACTTAATATCAATTAAATGGTGAAGGAAAAATAGAAGGATTAGTATTGTGGGTGATGATATAGCGAGGTAAAGCAACCTCGCCATTGATGATTAGCTATTGAGTAATTCAATAATTTGGTCTGCAAGCTCAGGGCTTGCGGCAGATAATAAACTCCCCGCAAACATGGCTTGCTCACGTTCGCCATTAAGTGCACAAACGTCACCGCCCGCTTCACGAATACAAGGGATCAGTGCCGCACTGTCCCATGGCTTCATAATGGTATCAATCGCGCCATGAATGCGCCCTGCTGCAACCATTGCGTGTTGATATGCATCGTTAGCAAAAATAAAATCACGGGCTTGCCCCACCACGGCATCAAGGTTATATGCCTGTGTGCCTTCACGCCGGTTGTAGTTACTGCTATGAATGCCCGATGCACTAATCACCGCGTTTGAAAGTAATCTTGGCGAATCTTGCCCTAATGTTAGCTGCCGTAACGGCTGCCCGCTGATATCTATCCAGCACCCTTCGCCTTGAGAGGCATACACCATCATCGAAATTGCAGGGAAGCTAATTACGCTAAGTAATGGCTCACCATTTTCCACATAAGCAATCAAAGTGCTGAACAATGGCACACCATAGATAAATGCACGCGTTCCATCAATTGGGTCAATTACCCAGCCAGAGGTAAATTTTTGCTCCCCCGTAAAACCAAACTCCTCACCTAAAACAGGTACACTGGGTGTACGCTTGGCAAATAATTCACGAATTTGTTCTTCGACACGTAAATCTGTTTCGGTTACCACCGAGCGATCTGGCTTGTAATCGAATTTCCCTGCACTTTGAAACGCATCAAGGGCGAGATTTTTAACTCGATGGGCTGCATCGAGTGCAATCGTTAACATAAAGCGGATCCTGTTTAAAAACTAATTATAAACAATAAGATAAAATGACATAGATGCGAAAATGCCCCATTAGAAGCCAGTAAGGTAGCAAATTTAGTTTTGACGAAGGGAAACGTCACCAAATGTCATAAAAATCAAAGTATGCCCTGCAATACCACGGTAAACACCTTGCTGCTGGTTCAGTTCACAAGCCAGTGCTGTTAATTGCCAGGCATCATATTCTTCTATTTGGCTAACACGAGCCGTCAGTAATGCATTGTCTTTACGCTCACCATAAGCTTTTACTGTGATCGCATCTTGCGCTAACGTACTATCAATTGACGTATTCGCCCAACTCCACATCCAGCTACCTTGGCTTTGATCATAAGTACCAACAATCTGAACAGGCGCCGTCGCGACAATGTTATCAGGGGCATGAAAGATAATGGTACCTTCGTCTTGATCAACCGACCAATCAGCCTCATCCAGCTTCCATGTCTCACAATGAAATTGGTTTTTCGCTTGTAGGCTGTTCATACTACGTTCAATCAACGCCTCGTAAGGCAATTGTTCTAATTCATTACTCATTGATTATCCAATATTTTTTAAAGAATTCACAATTAATTGCCAAAACTTTTGATGATCAAGTTTGACGGCAACCTGCGTATGGCAATCCGCTGGAGCAGGATGACGGAAATCAGCAACGGTCATGCCAAGTGTTAGCGAACCTGTCAGTTCGATATCCACAGGGACTTTTTGCGTGGTCATCACTGAAGGGTCAATCACATAAGCGACTGCACAAGGGTCATGAACAGGTGGGGCATCAAAGTTTTGAGCTTGCTTGTACATCTTGCCGAAAAAATCCAGTAGTTCAACGACAAATTGCGAACAATCGGTACCAATCGCAGCAATTTCGTTTACGACTTCAGGCGTTGCCAATGCTTGATGGGTCAAGTCTAGCCCAACCATCGTTAATGGCCATTTTTCATTAAAGACAATATGTGCCGCTTCAGGGTCAATTTTGATATTGAACTCCGCCACCGCACTCCAATTACCGACATGGTAGCCACCACCCATCAAAACCACCTCTTTCACCCGCTCAACAATACGTGGCTCCAGACGAGCAGCAAGGGCAATGTTTGTCAGTGCGCCTGTCGGGACTAATGTGACGGTTTTCGGTGGGTGAGACATGATGGTATCGATAATCAATGAAACAGCATGCCTTTCATCAAGCTGTAAAGTTGGCGTGGGTAGAACAGGCCCATCAAGCCCTGAATCGCCGTGAATATCAGGTGCAACCTCAATGCCACGAACTAATGGGCGAATCGAACCCGCAGCAAATGGAATACCCGTGATCTTCGCCATTTCAGCGATCGCCAGTGCATTACGAGTAACTTTTTCAAGGGTTTGGTTACCTGCAACGGTTGTTACAGCCAATAAATCGATATCAGGGTTACCGTAAGCCAGTAATAATGCGATAGCATCATCATGGCCAGGGTCACAATCAAGAATGATTTTTTTGCTCATACCTTACCTCATAAAATTGGAGTCAGAGATGGCTCTGACTCCAATGTAACGACCCGATAAGGCAAAATCTACGCTTAAAGTCTGAATACGAAGGAAATTATTTTAAAACATGCGCATAGACACGTTTTTTCTCGCCTTCGTTTTTCGAAATATACACGCCTTGCAGCTCAGGAGCGAAACCTGGTAACGCATTAATCCCCGCTTCAAGTGCTTTGAAATAACGCAGCACAGGGCCTGACCACACTTCCCCAGGCACAACACACAAGACGCCAGGTGGATACGGCAAAGCGCCCTCTACCGCAATGCGCCCTTCGAGCTCATCTAATGGCAATAACTCACAATTACCACGAATAAATTCTAAATGCGCTTGCTGTGGGTTCATTTTGACTTCAGGGAAATGCGCCTTACGAAACATCTCTTTTTGCAACTGCTTGATATTGTCATTAACACTCAATTGATGCATTTCTTGGCATAAACGACGCAACGTATAACCTTGATAATGCGCTTGATAGCGCTGGTATACTGATGGAAGTACATCTTCTAATAACGCATCTTCATCTAATAATTGTTCAAAGCGTACTAAATGAGAAACTAACAGTGCGAGTTTTTCCGTCGTTTCTGCCGGGGTCAATAAAAACAAAATCGAGTTTAAGTCGCATTTTTCAGGGATCACACCGTGTTCACGTAAAAAATGCGCCAAAATAGTTGCAGGTACGCCAAACGACTCATATTCCCCACTTTCGACATCAATACCCGGCGTCGTTAACATGAGTTTGCACGGGTCGACGAAATATTGGTCTTGGGCATAGCCCTCAAAAGCATGCCAACGTTCCTTAGGAATAAAATTGAAAAAACGTTGTTCCGAAGCAATTTGTTCTGTCGGGTATTCATGCCATGCTTTTCCGTCAATCAATTCAGGCACAAACGGCCTAAAATAGCGGCAGTGCTCGAAAATTGATTTGCGCACTTCAATGCCCGTTTTTACGCAATCCATCCACATCATTTCACCCGCAGCACCTTGGTGAATGCGTGCATTAACATCTAACGAGGCAAATAAGGGATAAAATGGGCTCGTTGAGGCGTGCATCATAAAGGCATTATTCAGTTTCTTATGGGAAACAAAACGTTCTTGCCCTTTGATATGGTTATCTTTTTTATGAATTTGTGACGCTTGTGAAAACCCCGCCAGTTGCTTGTGCACTGACTGAGTGACCATAATGCCTGGGTCGTTTTCATTTAATTCAAGCAACAAAGGGGAACACTGGCGCATCATCGGGATGAACTGTTCATAGCCCACCCACGCAGAGTCGAACAAAATATAGTCACATAAGTGGCCTATTTTATCGACCACTTGCCTTGCGTTATATACGGTTCCGTCATAAGTACCGAGTTGAATTACTGCCAAGCGAAAAGGGCGCGTTTGTTGCGCTTTTTCAGGCATCACATCTTGGATTAACTCACGTAAATAATGCTCTTCAAAGCAATGGGCATCAATACCACCAATAAAACCAAACGGGTTACGCGCCGTTTCTAAATAAACGGGGGTTGCACCCGCTTGAATTAATGCACCGTGGTGGTTGGATTTATGGTTGTTGCGATCGAATAACACCAAATCACCGGGTGTTAATAATGCATTGAGCACCACTTTATTGGAAGATGATGTCCCATTGAGAACAAAATAGGTTTTGTCTGCATTAAACACTTTTGCCGCAAACTTTTGGGCTTCTTTGGCTGCACCTTCGTGGATCAGCAAGTCTCCCATCGCAACATCCGCATTGCATAAATCAGTACGGAATAAATTCTCACCATAAAATTGGTAAAACTGTTCACCTGTTGGGTGGCGGCGGAAAAATTGCCCACCTTGATGACCGGGGCAGGCAAACGTGACGTTATGACCCGCAGCATAATCCATCATTCGCGCAAAAAATGGCGGTAATAACTGCTCAAGGTACTGATTGGCAGCATCAAGCAATTGGCGGCTATTTTCTTCCCGCTCCGATGGCGTTGGTGGTAATAATGCCGTGATGTATGGCGGTAAACTCTCATTTGTTGGCAGCTGTTTATCACTGATGATAAACAGCGGAATACTCAATTTACTCTGAGCTATCCTTTCCCACAGCCCTTGGTCAGCATCTTGTTCAGATAGCACTACCGCAGCAATATTGTTTAACTGTGCATCGCGAACATCTACCCACTGAAATTGGTTAGTGAAATAGATTGCGACCCCCTGGCTACATGCCACATTGATTTTGTTCATAGCAGTCTGGCTCTTAGTTAGCTGAGGAAAAGAGGCGGTCAATATACTTGATAGATCAGGGAATTGAAATGATTTGCACTGCGGTAAAAAAGCGGTAAATGAGTGGAGTCGAATATTTTTTATAAGCCACTGGTTAATAGCATAAAAATATTCATGCTACTCAACACATCAACTGAAACATAAAATCAGATAAATTAAAATTTATAGATAAAATGACCAACTAATAACAGGAATCTATGAAATCAGTCGGTCAATTTATCCTGTATGGGACATTAGTGGTTTTTTTCCACATACAATGTTTGAGAAGGGAATGCAAAGTCTGCGCCGTGACGCTTAACAATCTCAATAATCTTTAAATAGACATCCTGTTGTGCCGCTAACCACTCAGCCCAAACCGTCGTTTTAGTAAAGCAGTACACCATAATATTTAACGATGAATCTGCAAATGCATCAAAATACACCAGCAGAGTTTGGCTGGTATCAATATTTTCATCTTGCTGCAGCATTGTGCGAATATCGTCGACGATCGCACCAATTTTATCGGAATCTTCATAACGCAAACCTAATTCAGTTTTGATCCGACGGTTAGTCATTCTCCCAGGGTTTTCCACGCTAATGGACGAAAATACTGAGTTTGGAATATACAATGGCCGATGGTCGAACGTGATGATCTTAGTGATCCGCCAACCAATTTCCACTACCGTACCTTCAATATTTCTATCGGGTGAACTCACCCAATCCCCAATATTAAACGGGCGGTCAAAATACAGCATCAACCCTGAGAAAAAGTTACTCAGGATATCCTTACCCGCCATACCGATGGCAATACCACCGATGCCACCAAAGGCCATCAGTCCTGATAGGCTCATACCAAAGTGTTCACCAAACAACAGTACCATAACGACAAATACCGTGGTTTTAAACACCCGGGCCACAATACGGGCCGAAGTTGGGTCACTGCCCTTTTTGATTTGTGTCTTCTCTAATCGATTGGCAAGTTGAAACAATTTTCGCATTAAAATCAAAGCAATTAATGCGATCGTGATAAAATTGACCAGCGGCGTGGAAATAAAATTCAAATCAAAATCAGCCGCGGCCATATCCACATATTGCGCCGCGACCACAACGACAGCACATAATACAACTGTTTGAATAACATGAATAATAATGCTTTTATGTTTGTGCTTATGTTTACGTCGTTTATGGAATATCTCAAAAAAGACATACAGCATGAGACATGCTGCGATGATGGTCATGCCAATGGCATATTTTTCAAGTAAGACTTCTATCATCTCTAACCGCCCTAAAATTCATCTGATAGATATTTTTTAATCGTTTTACTGTGTATTGTTTTACGTTATCTTGTTATTAAGATAACAATTATAAATATTATTTTCCCAATAATTATCAATTACTTTTTAGACCATCCAATAACGAATAATCCAATAATGAATAGTCCAATATTTTCCCCTAATGAGAAAGAAATTCAAAACGTTTTGGCTTTAAGTACTTCACAAAAATACCGCTATTTTGTCGGTAAAATTGCCGATTGGCAGCAAGTTTGGAGTATCGGCGATGGACAAAACCTCGTCACTACATGGCATGATGATAAGTGCCTTTCTTTACCCTTATGGCCTGCAAAAGCGTATGTCGAATTGTGTTTAATCGGTGAATGGGCCAATTTTACGCCCATGCCATTTACCCTTGAACACTTAATGACAGAAATTTTACCTGATATGCATGAAGCGAATATTAAAGTCGCGTTGATGATGCAATCTGATGGGAAAAAAACACCCGTTAATGATGCAGCGCAATTACTGGCCGATTTAGAAGAAGAGTGTCAACAATATGAATAAAAGGCAGCAAATTGCTGCCTTATGTTGTGAAAAACTACTTTTCAACACCTGTAGTTACCGTAAACTCACGGGTTTTTCCTGCCTCTAACCAAATTAGGGTTTGGTTATTCTTCGCCGCTAAGAAACCTTCAGGTCTGCACGTTGCAGGTAATACGAACGCCCCCACTTTTTGGTCGCCATTATATAAAATCCAACGCGTCGCATAATTCAATTCGCTGGACTTAAATTGCGTAACAAAGGTATCTCCTGCGGGGGAAGTCATTCTAAACTCAGGGTTTTCTGTATGTTGGCTCAGGTTATCCATAAAAAACACAATTTCAGGGTCGCACATTTGTGGCTGATTAAGCTGATTTAATTTTATGGCTCCCGATTTCAATGCCTCGTTAAATTCAAGCCATTTTTCCGTTGGGTGAACATGCCCTGGTATCGATTCACGTAATTTGATCACTTGCTCAGGAATATTTTGGGTCAATGTAGCATCATCCACATAGGCATAATTCATATGGCACATATATTGAAGTGGCATTGGTACTGAAGCCAAGTTTGTCACAGACATATGAATATCAAACAATGAGCTATTTGCCTTTAATGAAACAGACGGCGCGGCACGATAATGATGGCCAAACCCCATCACATACTCATATTCGCCGCAAATTTTCAAACCGTTTTCGGTGATTTCCAGCCATGCGCTGTCCATCGGTGCGCAAGGCATTTCGCCGTGCAATGGGTGGTTATCCTCTGGTGAAGGGCAGCCGTTACTGATTAATCCTGAGTGAAAAGCAAAGCAACCGTAGGTTTCAATTACCGTCGGAACTGATTTAGGTGCTGAAAACATATTTTCCATTTTCAGATTTTGGCCACAAAATTCGGCATCCCAAATCATTTGCCCTAAAAAAGGTAAAATCGTTAGATAACCTTGTTGGTTTTCAATGCGCAAACCTTCCACGCCAGTGTGATAACGAAATGCAGTGGCAGTGAATTGGTCATTTTTAAGAATAAGCGTCGGTTTTTCCGTAAATACGCTTTTGTGAAGAGGAATTTGTGTATTCATTTTCATACTCACGGTTAATAAAGGAAATTGGGTAGCTTTCACTACCCAAACTAGAGATTATTTGGCTTCTTGCTTCGCTTTAAAGCGGCGTTCTCCAACAAAATAAATACCGACATACACAAAGCACAGCATTGAAACTAAGAAAGAGAGTTGTAGGGAATGTAATACGTCGGCCACGTAACCTTGAACGGCAGGCACCACAGCTGCACCGACAATTGCCATCACAATCACAGCCCCTGCCATTTCTGTGTGTTCGTTATCTACTGTATCCAATGTGCCTGCATAAATTGTTGCCCAGCAAGGCCCAAACAGAATGCTCACCATCACTGCTGCATAGACCGCAGTGAAGCTCGGAATAAATGCAACGTAAATTAAGAACAGTGCGCCAATCACAGAGTAAATAATCAGGACTTTCTCAGCATTAAAACGGGTCATTAAGATATTGGCGATAAACTTACCAATAAAGAAACACGCGAAGCTGTACACCATGAAATTCGACGCATCACGTTCGTTAATATCACCCATTTCTAGCGCTAGGCGAATAGTGAATGACCAAACTGCAACTTGCATACCTACATATAAGAATTGGGCAATGATCCCTTTTCTAAAGCGGCTATTTTTTGCTAAATATCTTAAGGTTTCTAATGCGGTTGGGCGTTTATGATCTTGGGTTTCTGCCACTTTACATTTCGGGAACTTAGTAATGAGGAAGAGGATCATCACCACCACCAATACCATAATCATATAACGGTAGGGTTCGAGGGTGTTTTCCAACATCGCTAAACGGAACTCATGAATTTGCTCTGCATTCATGCCTGCCATCTGGCTTTGTAAGCTATCCCCTTCGGAGAAGACTAAATATTTACCCAGTAAGATCCCGCCCGCAGCACCAATTGGGTAGAATGTTTGGCTGATATTTAAGCGTAATGTGGCGTATTGTTTAGGGCCAATCATTGAGCTGTAAGTGTTCGCTGCTGTTTCAAGGAAGCTTAAGCCAATCGCAATGGCGAAGATTGCTGCCAAGAACATGGTATAAGTCGCCATATGGGACGCAGGGAAAAACATACTGCAACCTGCGATATAGAGAATTAACCCCACCATAATCGCATATTTATAACTGGTTTTTTTGATCACTAAAGAGGCAGGAATCGCAATTAAAAAGTACCCGCCATAGAATGCACTTTGTACTAAAGCTGATGCGAAATTACTGAGTTCAAAGACACTTTTGAACTGGGTAATTAAAATATCATTTAATGCTGCGGCACATCCCCACAGAGGGAATAAGCACGATAGTAGGATAAATTGGAATAGAGGAGTCCGGCTCAGGTACCCATCAGGCAACTGAGTGATGTTCTTAATGTTCATAGTAACCCTTATATTTTTATAATTTATACCCTAGGAGTTCCTATTCAGCTCTAATGGCGGATTAATACGTCAAAGGGTATACAGCTACGTTGAGTTTTATTATTTAGCTATGCATTTGAGGTGTTGATTTGCACAAATTCATTGAATTGCTCAACACTTGGATAAGAAGATTGAGTCCCTTTCCCTGTCACACTAAACGCAGAAAACATCACTGCTTTTTTCAGTGCTTCTTCAATATTCCCCGTATGTACATAGTAATGAGAGAAACAACCAATAAAGGCATCTCCCGCACCACTTGTATCGATGGCATTCACTTTGATTGCCGGTATGTATAACTCGCTATCGCGGGTCATCCACAAAGCGCCTTTTTCTCCTAAGGTCACAATGAGGTTTTTTAACCCTTTATCCAGCAGAGATTGTGCTGCTCGGCGGACATTATCCATCGTGTCGACTGGCATATTGGTTAAAATTTCTAATTCTGTTTCATTCGGCACAAAGAAATCACAGCGGCAAGCAAAATCCAGATCAAGTGAGCGTTGCGCAGGAGCTGGGTTAAGCAGGACAGGGATCCCATGTTTGTTACCAAATGAAATCGCGTGATAAACTGTTTCTAGCTGCACTTCTAATTGCAGAACGATCAACTTACATTTCTTCAGATCTTCCGCTGCACGGTCGATATCTTCAGGTGATAAGAACTTGTTGGCGCCTTTAACGATCAAAATACTGTTTGATGAGTTTTGATTAACAAAAATCGGCGCAACACCGCTTGATGTACAAGGCACTTTTTCAACATAACGGGTGTTAATACCGTAAGATTCAAGGTTACGAATGGTATTATCTGCGAAAATGTCATCTCCAACTTTAGTCAACATAATCACTTTTGAATTTAATTTAGCAGCGGCAACCGCCTGATTCGCACCTTTACCACCACAACCTATTTTGAATGCGGGCGCTTCTAACGTTTCGCCTTCTTTTGGCATTTGATCGATGTAAGTGATCAAATCAACCATGTTTGAACCAATAACTGCTATATCCATGATGCCCCTCGTGTTAAATAAATCACATAATGATATGATAGTAACATTATCATGTTGCAAAAATATCATTTGTGATTAGGATCTCGAATAACGAATGATCAAGTGTTACATCTACCACATTTCCTCATTCTTTGTTGTCTATCCCACATTTATATAGGAAAGTTGAAAATGCAAGACTTAGCAAAATATATTGATCACACTTTACTTGCTGCTAACGCAACTGTCAGCGATATCACAAAATTGTGTGCAGAAGCAGCTGAACACCACTTTGCTTCCGTATGTGTAAATACAGGCTATGTTCCTTTAGCCAATGAACTTTTAAAAGATAGCGATGTAAAAGTTTGCTGTGTGGTAGGCTTCCCATTAGGTGCTTGCTTAACAGAAGCGAAAGCTTTTGAAGCGGCTGAAGCAGTACGCCGTGGTGCAGATGAAGTGGACATGGTGATTAATGTTGGCATGTTAAAAAGTGGTGATTTAGACTTTGTCCGTAAAGATATTGAAGCTGTATTTGCTGCCTGCGGTAATGCAACATTAAAAGTGATTTTAGAAAATTGCCTGTTAACTGATGAAGAAATTACACAAGTTTGTGAAATTTGCCGCACAATTAAAGTCGGTTTTGTGAAAACCTCAACAGGTTTCAGTACAATGGGAGCGACCGAACACCATGTTGCGTTAATGCGTAAAGTGGTTGGTAGCGAAATCGGTGTCAAAGCCTCTGGTGGCGTGCGTGATCGTGAAACTGCGATTAAAATGATTGAAGCGGGCGCAAACCGTGTTGGTGCGAGTGCCAGTGTTGCGATTGTCACAGGAACGACAACAAAGCCGAGTGACTACTAAGTGATGGGGCGCGGTCTAACCGCGCCAATTTTGTATATCATAAAAGGATTGTAGGGTGATAGAAACTAAACAAAAAGAACGCCTTCGCCGCTTAAGTGAATGTTTGAAGCGTTCAGGACGGATTCATCTTAAAGAAGCCGCTAGGATACTCGAAGTCTCTGAAATGACTATCCGCCGAGACCTTAACGCAGATGCAGAAGGCCCTATTCCGATGTCACTGCTTGGTGGCTACATTGTTTCTGTTACCCAACCTGTAAATTTAGTTGCCCAAGAGCAGCAAGCCGATGTTTTCACGCCAGATCAAACCGAAGAACTCTACATTCCTAACCTCGCAGCCAGTATGGTGATAGAGGATGACGTTATTTTCTTTGATAATGGCATTGAGATGGCAACCTTGATTTCTCTGATCCCCGAAGAAATCAGCTTTACGGGGATTTGTTATTCCCATAACGTTTTTCTCGCTCTTAGCCAGAAAAAAAACGCCACCGCCTTATTATGTGGTGGTGAATACCGCCCTAAAAGCGATTCATTTTACAACCCTTCGCTGCCTTCCTTGCTTGACTCCATTAACCCCAAAAAGGCCTTTATTTCTGCCGCAGGCGTCCACAGCACATATGGCGTAACCTGTTATAATATTGACGATTTACCAATGAAGAAAAAAGCGATGGAAAAGTCCATCCGTAAAATTTTATTGGCGCCTTATAACTTGTTTGATGAAGTAGCGACCGCCAATATGGGGGAATTATCACAATTTGATGTGATAGTCACAAACAGGCAGCTTTCCGATGAGTATGAAACCTACTGTCGTAATGGATTTGTGAAAGTGATTTACTGAGTCAAAAATAAGTGGCGGGCTCACATTGCCCGCCAAATCAAACCTTCACCGTCAAATAATCTTCGGCAATTTGGGTCTCCGCGAATTCAGCTTGGCACTCCATTAATAACCTTGGAATATCTTCGCTCATATAACGCCCGCTCAAGTGAGTGGCAATAAAACGCTTTACCCCTGCTTCACGGGCTAATTGTGCCGCTTGCACTGTTGTTGAATGCCCACGCTCATTCGCTTTTTCTGCAAAAGCTGCTTCCAACGTGGTTTCATGCACCATCACATCTGCATTTTTAGCCAGCTCAAACGCTTTCGGGGTCGGTTGTGTATCACCAAAAATAGCGATGACTTTACCAGGGATAGGTTCACCAAGGTAATCTGCACCATTAACCACACGGCCATCTTCAAGGGTAATGGTCTCACCTGCTTTAAGCGCTTGCATCCATGGGCCACGGGGAATGTTATCACTCGCCAACTTGTTCGCATCTAACGACCCACTTTTGGCGTGTTCTTCAATACGATAACCATAACATTCTACGCGGTGATCAAGAGAGTAAGCCGTCACAATCAACTCGCCATCATCAAATAACTGACCTGCTTCAATTTCAATAATTTCAATTGGATAAGTCATATAAGACACACTAAGAGACAACACCGTTTCAATATATTGCTTGAGCCCTTTTGGCCCATACAATGTCAATGGCTCCGTTGCCCCGCCCATTGAACGGCTGCATAAAAGCCCTGGTAAGCCAAAAATATGGTCGCCGTGCAAATGGGTAATAAATATTTTCTCAATTTTTGGCGCTTTAAATGGGCTATTAAGGATACGGTGCTGTGTCCCTTCGCCACAGTCAAACAGCCAATAACTTTTTCGAATGCCGACCAAATTTAATATCATACTGGTGACATTTCGGTCTTTTGTGGGAACGCCAGCACTGGTGCCTAAAAATGTTAACTCCATGTTTTTACTCCTTTTACTACACAGAACACGATTTATCTATTGAATATTTTCCCAATCTAACCCAAATTTCGCCAAATATTTTCGTAGTCTATCTGCATCATTAGGTTGCTTTTTCTGTTGCCGAGATACTGCAAATAGTGCACGCCCCGCCTCTGAAAGGGATGAAGAACGGCGGCACACATCCAGTACTGTGGCTAACTGTTGTTGGTCGAATAAATCAATTTCACCCACGTGTTTAGGTAATGAATTGCTCGATTTAACTTGCCACTGGGATTGCAAACGCCCAATTTCCTCTTCAGCTATCGGCTTGGTGATCCGCCCTTTTTCCGCAAAGGTCGCCATTCGGCTAATCGATGCCCCCAGTTCACGGAAGTTACCGCGCCAGAGTGCTTGTTCGGAGCACGCAAATTTCACATACACGCTGCGCGCCTCGCTATCAAAACGGATTTGGTTTTGCGCATCTTGGCTGAACTTCACAAGTTCATAATCGATATTCGGCTCAATATCTTCACGACGATCGCGCAAACTGGGTAAAGCAAACGTCCACATATTGATACGGGCGAATAAATCTTCACGAAATTTCCCCTCTTCCACCTGTTGCGCCAAGTTGCGATGGGTTCCCGCAATTAATTGAAAATCACTATGAATTTCTTCATCGGCACCATAAGGGAAAAATCGTTTTTCTTCGATGGCTTTAAGTAGCATCGCTTGCTCATCAAGGCCGAGCTCAGCGATTTCATCAAGAAATAAAATGCCGCTATCCGCTTCTTTTAACAATCCTTTTCGGGAGTTTAACGCCCCCGTAAATGCCCCTTTCACATGGCCAAATAACGTCGACATGGCATTATCACCGCGTAACGTGGCGCAGTTCACTTCGACAAACCGCCCTTTCACTTGGTGGCGGCTTTCACGCAATTGGTAAATTCGTCGAGCCAAAAACGATTTCCCTGCACCTGTCGGGCCATTCAATAAAATAGGGGCTTTTGAGCGCAGCGCCACCCGTTCAATTTGCTCAATCATGGTATTAAACGCGCTGTTACGCGTGGCAATACCCGATTTTAAAAACGAAACTTGCTGCTGTTGCTCTTTTTGGAAGCGGCTAGTGATGTGGGTATAACGGCTTAAATCAAGGTCAATCACCGTATGAATACCCATCGGGTCTTTTTCCCTGCCCTTTTCACTGGGTGATGTTTGAATGAGTTTAGCCGGCAAATAATGCGCTTCAGTTAATAAAAACCAACAAATTTGCACCACGTGCGTCCCTGTAGTGATGTGCACAAGGTACTCTTCGTTGTCCGTATCAAAGGGGTAGCTCGCAGAAAAATCGAGCAGCGAGGTATACACCTCCTCGAAATCCCACGGATCTGCAATATCCACCTCATGCAATACGACCTCCGTTTGCGGTGAGGCTTGCTCAATATCCTCTTTAACACGCTGCGCCATCGAGTAGTCATTGACCTGATGAATCAGTTCAAAGCGGCCAATATTGATATTCGGCTGTTGGCATAGTCCCACAGTTGGGCGCCATTTGGTCCAGCGATTGGCTTTTTTACCTCGCCTGTCTAATACCGTGCCAAGCACACCTATCACAACCCTACGTTTTTCGCTCATGATTTATATAAATTTATAAAATACGATATAAAAAGATAACAAATAGCCTAATTCATTTTCTATCCCATTGTAAGTAACATTTAGCCAAAAAATAATTAATTGTTATTTTTCATTGAGATAAAAATATTTTTCATCTCATTTAAAAAGTTGGCATGCTTCTGGCAATTATAAATTCATCCACTGCCGGAAAATGTCTGAACTTCGCGTTCAACCGGTGCAGACATGGTGGCTGTTGTCACTACATGGTCTGTATACCGCCGTCGGTAAGATACCTTGGTAATAGCCTAGCTATCAGGTTCGACTCCTGAACTTAAAATACGATTCCAAACGTAAATAAAACCTAGCTGAAGTTTAGCTAAAAACTGGCACTCGAGGGCCTCACCGAGTGATGAGCAGAAATTTAGACAGCCGATCTGGCGCTCTTTCTTTCCCCTCATGGCTTCGTTTTGCTCTTCAGCGTCAGACACATAAATAAAAGGAAAAATAATGAAAAAAATAAATGTTGCTCAAGGACTTATTGCACTAACCTCAAAAAATGGTGATTTCAAACAACTGTTAGTGGCAGGCGAGCACCGCGTACAAGATTGGTTTAATAAACTGACAGTTTCATTTTTCACATTAAACAATGAACCGATTGAAGAAAAACTGGCAAACCATTTGCGCCAATTCCATATGGATTGGGTAAATGCGTATTGTGTTGACGTTAATTTATCCGATGATGAAGTCGCTTTTTTATACTTACATCATCATTTAGTTGAAATTATCGCGCCACAAACACGCCGTTTATACTGGAAAACCAACGATGATTTACGTATCGAAAAACATAACGTGACCCAATTAGCCATAACCAATGAATTAACAGATCAGTTAGTGCACAAAAAAGGGGTTAAAGGCCGTGATTTATGTGTAATAGCGCAAATTTTTGCAGGACAAATTGGCCTGCTCAAAGTGGATGGTGAAATAAAAAGCCTTTTAGAGGCAGGTAATTACGGTTTTTGGTCAGTTAAACAGAAGCCTGAAATTCAAATCATTGATGTTTGCTCACAGTCCATTGATAAACCAATTGACTCTGTGCTTGCTGAGCAAATTCGCCAATATCACCCAAATTGGGTAGCCTCCTATGGCGTTGATATTGATTTATTAGATGATGAGATTGGTTTTTTATATTCACACAATAACTTAGTTGAGATTTTATCGCCAGCAACACGCCGTCTGTACTGGAAATCTGGCAATACACTGCGTGTCGAAAAACAAAAAGTGGGGCATTTAGTGTTACCAGAAGTGTTAACACAGCGCTTAGCCGCGAAAAAACGTATCAAAGGCAGCGAACTGTGCCTTGTCGCTCAAATACCCGCTTGGCATATTGGCGTGTTAAAAATTGATGGTGAAATCACGGGTTTACTTGAAGCAGGTACTCACGGTTACTGGCGTGTAGAACACACACCTGAAATTGACATTATTGATACGCGTTTACAATCACTGGAAGTCAGCGGGCAAGAAATCTTAACCAAAGATAAAGTGACATTACGCATTAATTTGTCGGCTAACTGGCGCTATGCCGATGTACTACATGCATTTTCTCAATTGAGTCAGCCAGTAGAACATTTATACCGTGAATTACAGTTTTCATTAAGGGAAATCGTGGGCACCCGCACACTGGATGAACTATTAGAAAACAAACAGTTAATCGATGAGCTTATGCTAACGCAAGTGGTGAAAAGCATTGATGAGTTTGGCTTAGAGGTAGATAGCATTGGTGTGAAAGACATTATTTTACCGGGCGAAATGCGCACTATATTGTCCCAAGTGGTTGAAGCTGAAAAATCAGCCCAAGCTAATGTGATCCGCCGCCGCGAAGAAACGGCCGCCACGCGTTCACTGTTAAATACAGCCAAAGTGATGGAAAACAACCCTGTTGCGCTGCGCTTAAAAGAGCTCGAAACCTTAGAAAGCATCGCACATCGAATCGACCAAATATCCGTTTACGGTGGATTAGACCAAGTATTAAACGGATTGGTAAAAATTAAGGAATAACAATGAGTAATAATAATTTCAATCAATTAATTCAAGAAACTGGCGTGCCTGTAAAAATGTGGACTAACGGCGTTCCTGTTGACCCGAAAGCGGTAACACAATTGCAAAATACCGCCAAGATGCCCTTTATTTTCAAACACTTAGCGGTAATGCCCGATGTACACGTAGGGAAAGGGTCAACCATCGGGAGTGTGATCCCAACCAAAGGGGCGATTATCCCTGCCGCAGTGGGAGTCGATATCGGTTGTGGAATGATTGCAGTGCGTACATCCCTAACTGCATCTGATTTGCCTGATAGCTTACAAAATATTCGTTTTGCTATCGAAGCCGCTGTACCGCACGGACGAACTACTCATCGACACGGACGTGATAAAGGTGCATGGCACCGTACACCAGATATTGTGGATACCCATTGGGCACATTTAGATGAGGATTTTAAACGTATTTGCGATAAGTACCCAAAACTACGTGGGACTAACCATTATAACCATTTAGGAACATTGGGAACGGGGAACCACTTTATTGAACTGTGTTTGGATGAGCAAAATCGTGTGTGGGTGATGTTACATAGCGGGTCACGCGGGGTTGGGAATGCAATAGGTAACCTGTTCATTTCATTGGCACAAAAAGATATGCAACAACACATCGCTAATTTGCCAGATAGGGACTTAGCGTACTTTGAAGAAGGCAGCGTACATTTTAATGACTATATGGAAGCCGTGGGTTGGGCGCAGGATTTCGCCCGCCATAACCGCGAAGTGATGATGCACCGTGTGTTGGAAGCGCTTTCACGGGAAATTCCAAAACCGTTTACCACTCAACAAGAAGCGGTAAATTGCCACCATAATTATGTGCAAAAAGAGCAACATTTTGGTGAAGAAATTTTGGTGACGCGAAAAGGCGCAGTGTCTGCTCGAAAAGGCCAAATGGGGATCATTCCAGGGTCGATGGGAGCGAAAAGCTTTATTGTGCGCGGACTGGGCGATGAAGAAAGTTTTTGCTCTTGCAGCCACGGTGCAGGTCGTGTGATGAGCCGAACTGAGGCCAAAAAGCGTTTTTCAGTCAGCGACCAAAAAATGGCAACGGCGCACGTTGAGTGCCGAAAAGATAGCGATGTGATTGATGAGATTCCAATGGCGTATAAAGACATCGACGCTGTAATGGCAGCGCAATCTTCATTAGTTGAAATCGTGCATACCCTACGCCAAGTGGTGTGTGTGAAAGGTTAAAAAAGGAGAAAGCATGGAAACCAACAGTGGAAGCGTATCCGTGCTAATGAAAGAACGGATATGCCGTACCTTAAAAGAGATAGAAGAAAGTCACCACGTTAAAGTTCTTTTTGCTTGTGAATCAGGCAGTCGCGGTTGGGGCTTTGCCTCCCGCGACAGCGACTATGATGTGCGATTTATCTATGTTCATAAATTAGACTGGTACTTAACGCTAGACCCCAAGCGGGATGTTATAGAGAAACCGATAGATGATGAGCTGGACGTGTCTGGCTGGGAATTATCCAAGGCTTTAAAATTAATGCGTAATTCAAACCCCGCATTAATAGAATGGCTACATTCCCCTATTGTCTACTTTAAAGACAATGTTTTTTTTGCTGAGCTAGAGCAACTTGCTGCAAAATTTTATTCACCATTAAAGTCTAGATATCATTATTTATCCATCAGTAAGCGGAACTTACATACGGATTTTAAAGGTAAAGAAGTCAAACTTAAAAAGTATTTTTATCTGCTTAGAGCCGTTTTAGCACTGCGTTGGATAGAAATGCATAAAAGTATGCCACCGATGGCTTTTTCAGAATTAGTGACTGCAACCGTTACCGATAAATCTGTGTTGGCAGAAATTGAAGCGCTGTTAGTGATAAAGTCGAATGTCGACGAAAGCCATTATGGTGCAAGGCGCCTGGCGATAGATGCGCTAGTGATGGAGACCGTTGAACGCGCAGAGCGTTTGGATTTTCCTGAGCCAGCATGTCGAAACAGCAGCTTGTTAGACCTATTTTTCCGCGAAACTGTGTTGAAAAACGACTAATTCAACAGGTTATTGTTCAAAAAAAGAAGACCATCAGAAAATTTTGATGGTCTTCTTTCAAAAGCAATATCAAATACCTAATGAAAATTAACTTATCGCAAAAACGAATTTTTATAAATGAGAATGGGGATCTTGCGTATGATGTAATACTGCCAGCACCTCAATACCTTCAAGCGCTTTTCGATAATAAATAATATGGCTTTCGACAGGGAAGCTAAAAATCCCTAAATACAAATCTTCACTGCGATCACGACCAAGAAATGGCTGGCTTGCGAGCATGTCGGTCATTGTCACTCGTAATGAGTTAGCGTAAGCCTCTGCAATATTAGCCCCCCATCTACGCATAGAATAAAGCCTAATTAAGCGGATATGGCCTTTCGCTTTCTGAGTAAACCTAACGCTCATCCTTAAGCCTTATTATTAAGTTCATCCCTAGTTAACGGAGCAAATACATCATCGATACTATGCAATTCCCCACGCTCTGCTTGCGAAATAGATTCAGCTAAAACTGCTTTTAAGTTCTGTAATTTTAACTGCATTAACTGGTCATATTCATCAGAAGAGATAACAACAGCAACACGCTTCCCATGTTTACTTATTTCAACAGGCGCACGTTGAACTTTCATCAATAAATCACCAAATTGATTTTTAGCAACTTGTGCGGAGATCGTTTCCATACATCACCTACAGGACAAAATGGCTTGTTTAACCATTATAGCTAAAATGGCTTAAATTACCAATAATGCAAAAGTATCGCTCACCTTGAATTTCCAGTACGTTGGACAAAAAAATAAGACCATCAGAAAATTTTGATGGTCTTTTCTCAAAGCAATGTCAAAACACTTAATTAAAATTTATTTATCGCCAGCATGCATTGCGCATCACTGAAAATCGTCCTGATCCCATAAATGCCAATGCAATGGCACTTAAGAAGAAATACACAATACTTTCAATCGCCCATGCCCCTGTTTTATCCAGAACAAAGGTTTTATCTAAACCAATCATCAGCCATGCAACAACCATGGTGAACGCCACTAGCAATGCAGATGGACGAGTTAATATCCCTAAAATAATAAAAATAGGGGCAACGACCTCACCTAAAATAGTGCCGTAAGCGATAAATTCAGGTAGACCGTAAGAAGCCAGTAACGCCTTGATACCACTAGCACCTGTCATTAATTTACTCATTCCATGGAATAGCATTAGCCCGCCCACAGAAAGACGTAACAGTAATTTTCCCGCATCTTCATGGGACAACAGCCGATTAAATAGATTGACCACTTTATACCCCCTTCGCTGTAAATACCTATCATTAAGTAGTATGACGTAAAAATGTATTATGGCTTAGAAAATTAAAGTGGGAATCATTTTAATTTGCATTTCTTATAACTAAATCAATTTTCATTTAATTATAAATTGTTAACTATTTCCTCATTCAAATATTACGTTTAATTAACCATTTAACATTCAAATATACTGAACAAAAAGTCACCTTGATAAAAGACTAGCGGCATGATTTAACTGTCACTAGCGCTAACTCAGTTAATGGCGAATAAAAAGAATTTGGCATTGTTCTATTTAGTTGATGGTAAAACTGTGGTAACCAACTTTCCAAATGGTCAACAAGTAATTCTTTTAATGCACGCTCTCTCACCTCTGACGCTAATACCGCTGCCTGAAATAACATTAAACCAACATGGTCTGAAGGTTCTGGGTAACGTGTTTGCACTTTTAACCGCTCGCGTTGTAAAAATGCACTCAACGCTTGCGTTGAAGAACCTTGCAATACCCCCTCCGGGTCGAGATACACCGAGCCCCAAGGTGGGGCTGGTAATGTATTGGGGCCAATAAACAAATCAGCCCATTGCTTATGTAGTTGTTGCCGTTCAATATTTAGAGACTGCGTAATTTGATGACTCAATTGGGGACTTATTTTACAAGGCCATTGTTCAGCAAAATCATCCAATTTAAAAAAGCTTAATGCATAGTGACTTGCATCATCATTGGGCGAAAACAAATAGCAAGTCCCCAAAATATTAAAAGCCGCTGCGTAGTGTGAAAAGTGGATCATAATGACCAAGACTTCCTAAAAAATGAATCACAATTGCCTTAAATATGAATAGAGTAAAAGCAATAACGCAGCATAAACTCAGCAACAATCGCACAGGCACACCCCAGCACTAAATAGCCCTGACCGTTTGAAGTTAATACCTCACTTGGCGCTGGGCGCATACGGCGGAATATACCAACGCCTAAAACTATCACTGCTAACACTCCTACCACCCAGCTGGTCATACGTAATGACCAAATCGCTTGATAAGCATGAATGGAATCGATAGGAAAGGTTATCGACTCATTGTTATAACTCGTGTGGACAAGGTAACTTTCATAAGCAGATTGATAAACCAGGCGAATAAATAAGCTCACCCCTATAACTGTCCATAATATCCACAGCCCGCGGGTCGGAATTTGTACCCCACCGCTACCTGCTTTAAAACGCAGTAATAAACTGATTAATAAATAGTAACCCGCAGCGCCAGCCGTCAGCATCGTGCCGTAGAACATCAGGTAAGTATTATCATTCATCCACGTTAACATCGACGTATAACGATAGATTGACGCCATAGCATATACATCACACAGTCCAGCAATGATTGCCATCCCCAGTAGCAGATAAGACAATTCCTTTTTAAACCAAAGCCATAAAAAAGTGAGTCCTAAAAATGTAAAGTAGGTGGCGGTAAGCACCACTTCTCGACTTAGCCAAGAGGAAAAAAGATTTAACAATGAATTAGGTGCATTGAGTGGCACACCTAAGTGGGTAATCGAAGATAATAATCCCACCCCCGCGAAAACACAGGCCACAAATAAATACCACAAGAAAAATTGCGAATTAATTTTACCCGCAAACACCGAAGACAGTTTCTTTGCAAAAACGCCTAACATGATGCTTAACCCAATAGATAACTGCATCAAAAAGGTGAATAACAATAATGGCCATTCGTTCATTTGGTTTCTCCTTGTGTGCCTTGAGACTGGCGACCAGAACCTTGGTGTGGGTGAATAACAAGGTTAGGGTGTGTAATCGAGGAATCTGGTAACCCTCGTACATCCGCCAATTCACCATAACGTTTTCTAAGCTCGTCAATTGGGCCAAACTGAATTGCACCTAATGGGCAAGTTGCCACACATACGGGTTGCTCACCTTTAAGTTGCAGGTCAATGCAAAAATCGCATTTTGACATTTGTTGTATCTCAGGGTTCATTTGCGGTGCACCATACGGACAAGACCATGCACAGGTGCCGCATCCAACGCACTTGTCCGTATTAACCATCACAATGCCGTCACCTTCGCGCTTATGCATTGCGGTGGTCGGGCAATTTTTGACACACATAGGGTCGGCACAGTGGTTACATGAAATGGATAACGTATAGGCAAAGACATTATTCACCAGCCCCCCTGTGCCGTTTTCGATAAACTCACCGCCAGTTACTTCGTAAACACGGCGGTATTTGCGCCCGACGTCTAGGTTATTTTTATCTTTACAGGACACCTGACACGCTTTACAGCCAGAGCAGCGTGCAGAATCAATATAAAACCCGAGTTGTTTGTCGCTCACTGCGGGATAAACGTGGAATTTACTCATGCTTTTGTTACCTCCACCAATAAGGTTTGATGGGCATTTCCGTGAGCCATTGCCGTGCTACGCGCTGATGTTAATACGTTGGCGCACCCGCCTTGGTCAATGCCATTTTCATCAGGCTGCCACCATGCACCTGCTTGCAGTGCAACGACCCCGGGCATAATGCGCTGAGTGATTTTTACTGGTACTTGCGTTACTCCACGGTCATTGTTCACTTTGGCATAATCACCTTCAACAATGTTTCGGCGCTTAGCATCAATTGGATTAATCCATAGCTCTTGACGCTGGACCTCTTGCAGCCATGGGTTAGCAAATTGCGTTGAGTTAGCACGGTTTCGGCCTTTCCACGTAATAAGCTGCAGAGGGAAACGTGTCGTTAATGCATCTTCTGGCCCTTCAATCGCTGGGACATAATGAGATAACGCTGGAATATCAACATCATGACGCTCATACAAACGCTTAGAGAAAATCTCAATTTTCCCAGACGGCGTTTCAAATGGGTGTTTTTCAATATCATTAATGTTTTTTTCAAATGCCACATGCCCAATATGCGGTTTGTGTTTCAGCAAATGACGACGTTTTACCAGTAGCTCATCAAAGGTAGGAATTCCATCCTCAGGGCGTTTTTGGTGGGCATCATTTACAAGATGTTCAATCCACTGTTTTTCCGTACGACCTTCACTAAATTTCTCGCCAACACCAAGCTTTTCAGCTACTTCACACAACCATTCATAATCACTGCGGCGTTCAAACTCTGGCTCAATGACTTTTTCAGATAAAATAATGTAGTTACCCGTTCCCCAAGTTCCCCCCACATTCCAGCGCTCTAAAAAACTGGTTTCGGGCAGTAAAATATCGGCATATTTCGCGCTCGGTGTCATATATAAGTCGCTATAGACGATAAATTCCACCTTGCTTTCATCCTCCAGCACTTTGGCGGCATGCAATATATCGGGATTTTGGTTAGTCATATAATTACCCGCTAACGAGAAAATCATTTTTATCTCGGTATCGAGCTTTTCAGCATTTTTCAGGCCGTTATTTGGCGTGACAAGGCTTTTATCTTCACAGGCTTGAACCCAATTGGTAATGTTGATCTTCGCCTTAACTGGGTTTTCGAATAAGCTAGGGCCCGCCAACGTTTTGCGTAAATCTGGCGTAACGGCCATCCCATATCCCGCAGCCCATCCCCCTTTTACACCTACATTACCCGTGATAGTCGCTAATAACGTTGCACCACGCGCTGAGCGCTCGCCACAAATATGGCGTTGTGGCCCCCAACCTTGCATCAATGCTGCAGGTTTAGTACCCGCATATTCACGTGCTAACTGGCGGATCGTATCTGCGGGAACTTTGGTTATGGGTTCCGCCCATTCAGGGGTTTTCACTACCCCATCTTTTTTGCCCATTAAATAGGCCACCAATGACTCATTTTCAGGCACACCATCGGGCATCTGATGCTCATCAAAACCGACTGTATATTTATCAATAAAGGCTTGGTCATGGCGATTTTCGCTGATGATCACATACATCATCGCGTCCATCATTGCGTTATCCGTAGTCGGTAAAATGGGGATCCATTGGTCAGCTAACGACGACGCAGTATCGGAATAGCGTGGGTCGACAACAATAAATTTGGTGCCATTTTTCTTCATTTTTTGGAAATAATGATTGGAATGCCCAAAAATGGTTTCATTCGGGTTATGCCCCCATAAAATCACCAATGGGGTATTTTCCAACGTATCCAAAGTACTGCCACTCGCGGAAGTTCCGTAGGTATAAGGTGTTACCGCCATGGTATTGCCATTACTGACCGAGTGGTAATTCTCTAAAAAACCGCCCGTGATATTGAATAAACGGCGTAACATGTTCGCACCAGAAAAAATCCCCCCGGTAACCCCCGTACTTAAGCTAACAAAGCGTGAAGCGGGGCCATATTGTTCATTGATGCGTTGCATGTTACTTGCGATCAGCGTGGTCGCTTCCTCCCAACTGATCCGCTCAAAACGCCCTTCTCCACGTTTACCAACACGTTTCATTGGGTATTTCAGCCGGTTAGGGTGGTAAACAAATTTCCGATAACTACGACCACGCACGCATGCACGCATGATTGGCATCTCTTCATCAAGATCAGCATCAGGTCGCGTGCTAATACGCGTGACAACACCTTCTTTAACATGTGCACGAATATCGCATTTCCCACCACAGTCAAAACTGCTGCAAGTGGAAACCACACGCTCACCCTCATTATTAATCGTTTTTGTTGGAATGATATCTGGGTTTTCTGGCGTTGAAGCAACCGTATTTGTGGCTAAAAAAGGGACAGCCATGAGTGCAGAGCTGCCCTGAATAAACCGACGACGGGTTAAAGGTTCAATCAGGCCGACTTGCTCATCATTCTGATTGTTGTAATTTTCCATGATAACTCTACCTCAGGCATACATTGGGTTTCCGCGCTAGGGTAATCATTTTCCGTTTTACCAACTTTCGAAAAACAGCCAAAGAGATCGGAATTTCAGCCAACCATAGAAAACATGTGGTTATATCAATAAAAATTGCCTATATTCGAAAAAAAAATCATTATGTTTGTATTTCAGCCAAGAGGAATTTCCATGAGAAATATCCCCCTTAAAACCGTTGATGCAGTTCCACGTGATGTTCTCGCGATCGGAACTGATTACTTACCGAATGTGTTACTGGACTCTCATGTTCACCGCCGCGCACAATTTTTATATGGCGCAACAGGTTTGATTGAAGTAAGCACAGATGATGGCGAGTGGGTTATTCCTCCAGATAGCGGTGTGTGGATCCCCTGCAATACGCCCCATGAAACCCGCATGCTAAATGTGAGTACGCGCAGCTTGTATATCGAGCCCGCAGCGGCACCACGCAAAGGGAATAAATGCGAAGTGCTCCGCGTTTCGCCATTACTTCGCCAGTTATTACTGGAAGCTGTCGATACACCGATCGAATATGACCTTCATGGCCGAGATGGCGTTATGATCCAATTGATCTTGCATGAAATTGAGCGTGCGGAGCCTTTGCCATTTTATGCGCCGATCCCACGGGATGAGCACCTCGCTCATATGTGTCGTGAATTTTTAAAGGCGCCTCAAATCACCTCCCTTCCCCAAGAGTGGGCAGCGAAACTCCATAAAAGTGAGCGTTCTTTTAGCCGCTTTTTCGGAGCTCAAACGGGATTGTCTTTCTCAGATTGGCGCCAACAAGCTTGCTTGCTCAGTGCTATCACTCATATTTCCGCAGGGAAATCGATTACCGAAGTGGCTTTTGACTTGGGCTACAGCAGTGTCGGGTCTTTTTCCACTATGTTTAAAAAGTGGCTGGGACAAAGCCCTTCGAGTTTTATCCAGCGCATTGGTGAGTAATACCAGCCTATTATTCACTCATTGCTATCCACTGACTGCTAACTTTATGCGTTCATTGCATTTTTCATTTTTTAACCTTACGCCAGCCCCTATTATCCGTTAGGATAAAACAAAAAAGGAGCTTGCAATGACAACCAAATTCTATAGTTATCAACCAACTAAAGGGCATGGACTTCCCCATGACCCTATTCCATCTTTAATCGGCCCACGCCCTATTGGTTGGATCTCAACCTGTGATAGCCAAGGCCGAACCAACCTTGCTCCTTATAGTTTTTTCAATATTTTTAACTATTCACCCCCCATTTTGGCCTTTTCCAGCGTGGGTAAAAAAGACTCTGTCACCAATGCCATCGAGACAGGGGAATTTGTCTATAACCTTGCGACACTAAGCCTTGGCGAGCAGGTTAATATGAGCAGTGCCGCCCTTGAGCGAGGAGAAAGTGAGTTTGCTTTAACACAACTTTCTACCCTACCTTCAACATTGATTTCGCCACCACGCATAGCACAAACTCCCGTTTCGATGGAATGTGTGGTCACTCAGTATCAGCAACTTAAACGCGCTGATGGCCAATTACTGGATACGTGGATGGTCATGGGAGAGGTTGTCATGGTGCATATTGATGAATCCACCCTAACTGATGGACTGTACGATTGTGCAGTGCAAAAACCATTGCTGCGTGCGGGCGGCCCCGCTGATTACTATTGGATTGAACAACAACAAAATGTCAAGATGTACCGTCCAAAATAATCAATATTTTCAGCAGTCTACGAACAAGTTAGACCGCTGAAAATATCCCCTATTTAGGATAAAACTGACAATTTAATAGTTCATCTGGCGCAGGGTAAGAAAAATGTGCGGTGATTAAATCAAACTGTGTGTCTGAGGTGTGAAAAGGGTTTTCACCTGTTAAATTACGCGCTGCAAGGCGTGCTTTGCACTCATCACTGTCAACCTGTAAAACGTGAAAAACATACGGCACATCCGATAATTGGGCGAGTGACTTTAACCATTGTCGCTGATTCGGCGTATTCGCGGGGAAGTCCATCACTACCGTATTACCAGCATCCATCAATTGTTTGATATGTTTTTCCAACACTTTTTTCACCAACGTACTTTTGGCAATATAGTGGGCAAGCTCAGTGATTTCATTAGGGTACAACGTCGAAAGCCATTCATCTTCACTCAATAAAACCGTCCGAGGCTGCTTAGCTAACTGTTTGGCAAGCGTTGACTTCCCGGACGCAATTTTCCCACAGAGAAAATGCAAACGAGCTTTGTTATCAGAGAGTTGTGGTGATCCAGTTAAATTCATATATATTTCCTTGCTGATAATTGACCAGACAAGGAACAAAAAACCCGCCTTGCCTGGCGGGTTTCGGTTGTCGATTACCCCCACCACTAAGTGATGGTAATAATCATGCTTAAACGTGCGACAACCTGTGACATATTTTTTTCCTAAATAGAATTAACACTAACTTATCAGCCATCAATATAATTAGTCAAATACGGTTTTCACTCTCATTTATATTGTTCAGAAAAAGGCCTGAACATATTCAGGCCTCAGACTGCTGACAAACCGATTAGGTTTGACTGCAGGTTGGATAGGTTTTGAAAATAAACTAGTGTTTACCGTTTTTATGGTGATTCAGCGTTTCTTCTTTCAGATCCAATTCATCGCGTAAACGGTGATAAACCCGCTCATTAATGTTTTTATTTTTCCGCATGAGATATAACGCTTCACGTTTTGCTTTCAATGCAGAATTAGACATTTGTCGTTCCATCTCAATCATTCGATGTAAATCATATACATCAGATTCTGTTTCATCGGTATTATCGAGTCGTCTACCATAAATTTCTAACAATTGTGCCCCAACCTCGGTACGCATGGCGATTTCATCCATATCCTCTGAAGGGTGGTTCATTAGCTCACGTAAGTGGGCCATAGCCGCTTCATTTAGCGCTAACCGAGCACGAATTTCATCATTGTCATACGGTAAATCTTGGACTAAACCTTTTGTTAAAATCGGTAATGCAATACTGGCTATCAACAATGAACACAAGATAACGCCCATTGCCAAGAAAATCGCCACATCACGATTCGGGAATAAAGAACCGTCAGGCATCAATAATGGCAGTGTTAAAATACCCGCCAATGTAATTGCACCTCGTACACCAGCCGTCGCCATAATCGCCATCATGCGAATATGCACCACATCCGCTTCTTTACCACGGCGACGGTTATGGAATACGGTCAAGGTCATTGAGATCCAAACCCAACTAAAACGTAAGATTGCCAGTGCCACTGTAATAATTGCAACATAAACAAATAACATCCAAGGATGGCTTGCTCCTGCGGCGGCCGCAACTTCTGGCATGTTTGTCCACATACCTGGTAATTGCTCACCCAGCAAAATAAAGATCATCCCATTCAATGCCGTTTGAACAGTGTCCCAAACGGCTTTACTTTGCATCCGTGTCGCGGCCTGCATACGCCCTGCAATTTTCTCATAGTGCATAGCAATACCCGCAACAACCGCGGCTAAAATACCAGATACATGCAAGTGCTCTGCAAGTAAATAAGCCGTAAACGGCATTAGCAGGCTGATCATGATTTGGATAGCAGGTTCTTCACCTGTACGCTTAACCAAAAATTGGTTTAACCAACCAATTGCCCAAGCGACTACTAAGCCAATTAAAATTCCACCGAATGCGACAAAGACGAATTCTCCCGCCGCTGAAGCAAGGGAAAATGTCCCCGTTAACGCGGCCACTACGGCAAAGCTAAAGCAGACTAAACCTGTTGCATCGTTGAGCAGTGACTCGCCTTCCAGTATGTGTGCCATCCTTGATGGTAACGGCGAGTTTACTGTCATCGCAGAAACCGAAACAGGGTCGGTCGGTGATAAAATTGCGGCAAGCGCAAAAGCAACGGCCAATGAAATGGCAGGAATTAACCAATGAATAAAGAACCCCATGCCAATAACAGTAACCACAACGAGGCCTATCGCTAATGACATAATCGGTTTAATTTCTTGGAATAAAGCTTCTTTTGGAATACGCCAGCCATCAAGAAACAGCAATGGTGGAATAAATAAGAACAGGAATAAATGAGGCTCAAATTCAACCGTAAAACCATACAGAGACAGCCCTGCTCCCAGCGCTATCTGAATAAGGGGTAATGGAATAATATCTTTGAGCAATCGCGAGATAAATACACTCACAATAACCGCAAGTAAAAAAACGAGTACAAGTGTCACAACTGACATTGATTGCTCCATATTTAGCTAATCATTAATTATCAGTAATGAAGTTAATAGATAAATTGAATCAATGTAAAGTAGCAATTAATTAACAGATACAAAAAAAACAAAATTCAGAAATTACCTATCTATCATTAGGTTACCATTTATCCCAATAGTGTCACCAAGTGTGAGAAAGTTATCTATCAATTTGATAATTAACAATAAAAGCATCTGTAATACAAAAACCATTCATCTAAGATAAGATAGCTATCTAAGTTGTCATTAATTGATTATTCAATTGAATTTTTAGCGTTATTTTTATTTCTTATTTGTTTTTTGCTGACTGTTTTTTTCTCAGTATTTCCTGTCTCACTTACACTTTCTAAGCTATGACGCTCAATTAACTCCTGTAAGACTTCTTTGAGCATCTTACTCTTACGCAAACCTAGTGGAGCGAGTACCACCTCTTCATGTTGTTGTGCTTCAACTAAGAGACCATCAACTAATGCCATCCCACTGGAGGTAACACTCACCAATGTAATTCGCTTATCACTCCCACTATGATTATTGTGGCGCAGCACATGCCCTTGCTGTTCTAAGCGTTGTAAAACACGAGTAATTGTGGGTTGTTTACTAACTGTTTTTTGCGATAGTTCAGTGATCCCCATCGAGCCATTACCCGCCAATGTTGATAACACCCGCCACTCCAATACCGATAACCCTTTTTTTTCAACAATTGCATGAAATTCAGATGAAACTAACATCCATGCCTGCCCTAATAGGGCAGGCAAATAATTATCAACAAAAACCTTTGAGTCTGACATCTGTCCCTCTCGATACGCGCTATGCATAATTGCATTTAATCTAGCCCCTCAAGAGTAGCAGAAGGAGACGATAATTCAGCTAAAACTTTCCACTGAGTAAAGACCCAAACCCATCAGTCCGAGTCTCTAAGCCAAGCTTTTTCAACATCATATAGGTTGTCGCCACTGAAGAAGACAGTACAGGCAAACCCACTCGGTCTTCAATCAATTGCACTGATGGCAATGATGGCATTTGCACGCAAGCCGATGCAACTATCGCATCCACGTTGGTGTTGAGTCGCTTAGTGATTTCCACTGGCGCCAGCGGGTCTTGCCTACCTACCGCTAAGTTATCAGGGATTTCCAACGAAATGCTGTCCACCACTTCAATGCCTTCGCTTTCAATATACTCAATCACTAATTGCGTCAACGGCTTCATGTATGGTGTCAAAATAGACACTTTTTTTGCACCAATGGCATGTAGCCCATCCACTAACGCCCCCGCACTGGTCACAATCGGTGCGGGGTGCCCGTTATCCACCGTACGTTGGTGTAAACGGCTTTCCGATACACGGTGGTAACCTTTCCCCATGCTCATGATGGCAACCAAGCAGGCATACCCTAGGACATCCACCGCCGCATCCGATAGCTCAAGAGCGCAGCGGTCGCTGTCAGAGTCCATTTTGGCCAGCTCCTCTTTGGTCACTTTTTTCATCCGCATACGACTGGAATGAAAGGTAAAACGCTCCGCAAACTGCGCTTCCCGTGCTCGTAAAATAGCAGGAATTTCCGTTTCCATGGTGGTGTTCGAGGACGGAACAATCTGCCCAATCCGAAATGTGCGTGCCAGACTCATCATTTTTTCTCCCCAAACGGTTCATCGCTCTCAGTCATGGGATTTAATTCATCCACACTTTGCCCCTCGCCATAAAAGCGGGCAGCACTCAATGGACGGCGATTTACCTGTAAATCGAAGATATCAAAGCGGTTATAGTGCCCCGTGATATCGTGCATTTGCCGCGGTTGAATACAACGGTTTAAATCAATATCACCGTACACAATCCCTTCTTTATCAATCAGTGGTTCCCCCACCACACGACCATCGGGGCCGATAATGCCCGAAAATGCACTGTTTGGGCGAGCCAACAGATCACGCGCTTCAGGGTGGCTCGCTGACATCGCGTCGATAATCTCCGCCGACACCGTCGAACAGGAAATGATGGTGAACACTTTCCCCTCAAAACAATGTGCCGACGCACGCAGGCGGATGGCCTCAGCCATGTCATAATCTTTCGGAGCCACAGGCAGTGCAATATAGCTGGCAATGTGCACTAATTCCCCTTGTGCCAATAACGCGAAGCGCGCCAAAGTGTTGGTATTTTCACCGCACGCCAAGGCACCCAGTGGCCCTACGCTAGTTTGGTGCACTTTTAACGAAGACGCATCGCCATTTGCCCATGTAAGTTTTTCCGCCCATGTCGGCACCAATTTGCGGTGACGCCCCAGAATTTTACCCTCATCAGAAATGGTCACCAACGTGTTATACAAGGTGGCAATACCGTGCGGGTTACGCTCATTGACGCCAATCACCACATTGATACGGTGACGCGCCGCAGCTTGGGCGATTTTTTGGATTTCTGGCCCTGGAACTTCAATGGCCGATTTGCACAGTTTTTCAAACCACGGGCTGCCGTCAATCGGGTTCATCACCCAACTCCAATACGGGTAACCCGATATAAACACTTCAGGAAACGCCACTAATTTGGCACCGTTATCCGCCGCCTCTTCAATCAGCCGACAGGCTTTATCCACAGTGGCATTCGTGTCCAAAAACACAGGGGCCGCTTGCACCGCTGCGGCTTTAAATTGCGCTAAGTTCAACATGCTTTAGCTCCTTTTTTATACCGCCACTACAGGATGACGCAGCTCACCAATGCCTTGTACATATGCCTCAATCACATCCCCTGGCCACACCCACTCTTGCGGTGAACGTCCTGCCCCCACACCTTCAGGGGTACCTGTGGCAATAATATCCCCTGGCTCAAGAGTGATCCCCTTGCTGATATCTTCAATTAACGCGTTCACGTTAAACAACATATGACGGGTGTTGGATGATTGCTTAGTCACGCCATTAACTTTTAAGCTTAAGTCCAAGGTGTGTGGGTCTGGAATCTCATCCGCAGTAACAATACATGGGCCAAACGGTGCGTAAGTATCTTGCCCTTTTGAGTAAATCCATTGCCCAGCACGACGGCAATCGCGGGCGCTCATATCAATCATGAGGCTATAACCAAACACATAGTTCAGTGCATCTTTCGCTGAAACCCCTTTGGCTCGCGTCCCCATAATCACCGCCAGCTCCACTTCCCAATCCAGTTGTTGGGTAATTTGAGCGTTATGTTCAATTGCATCTCCTGGGCCAATCACTGTGGTTGGTGGCTTAGAGAAAATCACGGGCTCTTTAGGAAGCTCTTTCGATGTGTCTAAGGTACGACTGGATTCTGCCACGTGCTCAACATAATTGAGCCCAATACCAAAGATGTTTTTGCGGGGACGTGGGATCGGTGCCAAGATTTTCACGTTTTGCACTGGCCATGCGGTTCCTGCGGGAAATTGCCCGTCAAAACCATTAAGCAGTTCAGTCCCTGCACGCACCCCTTGCGGCCCTAAATCGATAAAGTCCAACATATTGTCTGGCAAGTATTGCCCTTGCTCTTCAGCAAGACGAGCTAAATCAACCACTTGGTGGTCAACAATCGCTCCCAAGCGAGCTGCAGCAGTGATATCAGAACGGTAAGTAATTAAGCGCATGGTGTTTTCTCCTCGGCTCACAGCATCTCGCTGCCAGCCTGTTTCACGTAAAATCGGTTAATCGAATAAAAATAAACTAATAAAATCAATTAGGTAAATAACTCCATCGAGATTAGGACGTGAATATTGCCCCTTACTCCGCCACCTAGCTCGTCACTTTTTGATGGCCATCGTTGTCCACTAAAGCCTCTTCGTAATACAGCCCCAATGACTGCATCACGGGTAAGTCGTTAAAACAGAATAGGCACGCATCATCAGTCTGTGAGGTGTTCACATGTTCATGGAACATCCACGATGGCACACAGAAAATATCCCGTTCTTGCCAATCAAAGCGTTGTCCATTAATAATCGAATACCCTTGGCCTTTCGCCACTTGGTAAATAAAGCTCCCCGTGTGACGATGGGCTTTGCCCACAAACCCTGGGCGCAGCAACTGCATACTCGCACCGATGGTGGGCATCACGTGCCCACCCGTTACAGGGTTGGTGTAATGCATTAGTACATCATCAAATAGCGAACCGTCGGCCACGTTTGCGGCGCGGCACAGTGCCTCATAGGTTGGCCCCCATTGGTATTTAAATAATGGCGAATAGGGTTTATCCCAGCCGATATCGTGTGGGCGCAAGGCGGTACCGCCCCACATCCCCACAGGGTAATCAATAGGGCGCGTGTGTGCTTGGTGTAAGTCAGGATGGACTTTGTAAAAACCCGCTTCCATCGCATTGACCAGCGGAATGTCCAGCCCATCCTGCCAAATGCATGGCAAGCCATCTTCTGCGACACCGTGTTCGTGCCACGTCCCATTCGGGGTTAACACAAAATCATTCGCTTCAAGCATCATCTTTTGCCCTTCCACGATGGTGTACGCCCCGCGCCCTTCCATAATAAAACGCAGTGCTGAAGAGGAGTGGGCATGGGCAGATGCTGCTTCCCCTGGGTGCATCACTTGCAAGCCAGAGTACAACCAGCCCACGGCTGCCGCCACATCTTGACGACCGGGATTATTGAGATAGACCACTCTCCTCCCCGCTTTTTCAGGGGTCACCAGCTCCACTGAACGCAATACATGTTCACGCAAGTCACGGTAACGCCACAACACAGGGACTGACGACGACTGCGGCTGCCATGGCTCAATCTTGTTTGCTACCGTCCACAAAGCCCCCGTTTTCAGGTCAGCTAACTCTTGGTAATACGCCACAAGCTCAGGGGTATCAGCTACATCTGCGCGGCCTGCCACGCTTTCACGGTATTGGTCATGGGATTTCATGTTCATCGGCTCGTTCTCCTCATTCACGGGGCGATTAACGCCCGTTGGATTTGACTTGCTGCAACAGCTGTTGACGCCCATATTCATACGGCGCAGGCCACGTGACCTCCCAACCGTGACGGGCACATTCGTGCAGCAGCCACGCAGGATCCGATAATAACGGGCGAGATAAAGCACAAAGGTCGGCACGACCCGCGGCAATAATGCTGTTGACTTGGTCAGCATCCGTAATTGCCCCCACCGCTATCACAGGGACTCCCGCCTCATTGCGCACACGGTCTGCCATCGGTGTTTGAAACATACGTCCGTATACGGGTTTTTGTTCAGGTGACACTTCTCCTGATGAACAATCGATAAGATCCGCACCCGCTTGTTTCATCGCCTTGGCCATCAATACGGCCTCGTCCACAGTAGTGCCTCCCTCAACCCAATCGATGGTCGAAATACGTACCGCCAACGGTTTCCCCCACACGTGACGTACCGCCTGAATAACCGCCAGTGGGAAACGCAGGCGGTTTTCAAGGTTACCCCCGAAGTTATCAGTGCGCTTATTCGTCAGTGGCGATAAGAAGCTCGACAATAAATAGCCATGCCCCGCTTGCAGCTCTAACCAATCAAACCCCGCATGGTCTGCCCGTTTAGCTGCTGCCACAAATTGGTCAATCACCGTCGCCATTTGCGCTTCTGTTAAAGCCGCTGGCGTTTGAGACACGTTCGGTAAATACGGCAAGGCAGAAGCAGAAACGAGCGGCCAATTCCCACTCGGCAATGGGTGGTTTTCCTGCTCCCACCCCCGCTGGGTTGAGCCACGGCGCCCTGCATGCCCCAACTGAATGCCGATTTTGGCCGTACTGTGTTGATGCACAAATTTTGTCACACGTTGCCACGCCACCGCCTGCTCATCATTCCATAACCCTGGGCATCCCAATGTCATACGAGCATCTGGAGCAATAGCCGTCATTTCGGTCATTACTAATCCCACACCACCTAAGGCACGGCTTCCCAAATGCACTGTGTGAAAATCCCCCACCACGCCATCAATGGCGCTGTACAACAAAGTCGGCGAGGCCACAACGCGGTTGTTCAACGTAATATCGCGCACCTGAAATGGCGTAAGCATTGGAGGAACGTGCCTTGTTGCGCCTGCTTGCGTAGCAAACCACTGCTCATAGTTATCCAGCCACGCTGCATCACGAACGCGTAAATTTTCATGGGAAATGCGCTGAGAACGTGTTAGCAGTGAGTAGGCAAACTGCTCAGGGGCAAGGTTTTCATAGCGACGAACATTTTCAAACCACTCTGTCGAGTTACGCGCTGCATTTTGAATTTTTAGCACTTCTACACTGCGTACCGCTTGGTAATGTTCAAGCCCTTTACGCAAATCCCCTTCTGTGGTTTTCAAGCTTTCGCACAATTCAATCGCGTCTTCTAAGGCCAGTTTAGTGCCTGACCCAATAGAGAAGTGGGCGGTGTGCGCTGCATCCCCCATCAGCACCACAGGTACGTCTTTACTTGGTGAAGGTTGTGTCCAATGCACCCAGTTATCACAAATCACCCGAGGGAAACGGATCCAAATTGCTGCACCGCGCAAATGCGCTGCATTGGCAATCAATTTCTCCCCATCTAACCACGGGGCAAACAGTTTTTCACAATACGCAATGCCATCTTCTTGGGACATCTGATCGATACCCGCTTTGAGCCATGTTTCTTCGGTGGTTTCAACGATAAAGGTCGATAACCCCTCTTGGAACTGGTACGCGTGAACTTGAAACCAACCGTGTTCATTTTTGGCGAATAAGAAGGTAAAGGCATCGAAAATCTTTTTGGTGCCTAACCAGACAAAGCGGCAACGACGTGGGTCTATGTCGGGTTTAAAGACATTTTCATAGCGGGTACGTACCGCGCTGTTAATCCCGTCAGAGGCAATCAGTAAGTCCGCGTTGTACTCACGCGCAATGGCTTGGTCATCCGTTACTTGGGTTTCAAATACCAGCTCTACTCCCAGCTCAAGGCAACGATCTTGTAAGATATTCAATAGCTTTTTACGGCCAATCCCAATAAACCCGTGCCCACCGCTGCGATTACAGACACCATTAAAGTGAATGTCGATATCGTCCCAGTGACTAAACTCCGCAGAAATTGTCTGCGCAGACACGGGGTCAGCGTGACGCAAATTGTTAAGCGTCGCATCAGAGAACACGACACCCCAACCAAACGTGTCAAACGGGCGATTGCGCTCAACAACCACTACGCGGTTCTGTGGGTTTTGCAGTTTCATCAGTAGCCCAAAGTACAGCCCAGCGGGTCCCCCGCCAATACACACTATATTCATGAAAGTACCCCTTTTTTTATACCGCTGACTGAGCCGTGAGTGCCTGATGTAAGGCCTCTGGAATAGGAATCGCTTGGTGTGTAATCAACGACGTTGTAACGTAGGTTTGTGTCACTTGCATGCGCAGCTCCCCCGTCACACTGATACAACGTTGGCGCAGCGTGAGTGACTTGCGCCCAATTCGCTCAACTACCAACTCTAAGATGACGTCATCCCCCATGCGGCTAATGGCTTTAAACTCAGCCTCTAGGTGCACAGTAGGTAACCCGAAACGTTGTTCGAGGATGTATCCCGCAAACCCTTGGGGGATCAGCGCATCAATCCAACGTTCAAGGAGGTTATTGAACATCACAAAATATTGTGGGTAAAACACGATCCCAGCAGGATCACACTCAGAGAAATGGATCTTATGGGGTTTAGTAAATTTCAATAAACTCATGATGTTATCCTTAATCCATAGCCAAACGTTGGCGACATTTCTTTAATTCATGACCATATTCATCAGCAAGCGCAGCTTCACGTAACTCGCGTAAGCTAATCGGTGCTAATTTGCTACCTTGTTGCGTCACGATGTCCATCAAAACCTGAAAGTTACGCAAACCCCTCGCATGAGTATCGCTATAGCCTTTTACTACCCGTTGGCATTGCGCAATTTCAGTTGCCAAAGCGGGGTTTGTCCGTGCGGCATCAACCACTGCTGCGAGCCATTTTTCAATTCGCTGATTTTCTAATTGATAACGTAAAGTTGAGCGTCTGCCTTTTCTCCAAGCGGCGAGCACATATAACTGTAAAAACCCCCACAAAGAACTGGTAGTGATTGTTCGCCCCCGTTGCGTAAGTTTGCGAAGCGCTTTGTGAAACCAATGTGGCTTCATCAACCAATTACCTAAATTCTTGGGAAGCGTTTCGCAAATCTCTTCAATACGTGGATGCATAAATTCATTGATATCCAATAATTGGTTATCTTTAGCGTGAACTTCATTACGTACTCGGGTGAATCGGCTATCACGAATTTTGAGGTCAGCCACGCGAATGGTGTCCTCATAAGACATCCATAATGCTAAGTGGCGAGCAAGTGCTCGTTGTAAACGTTCATCTTGGCCACCTTCTTGCGCAAATAGGTTGTTAAGGCGGTCTAAATACAACGCGGCATAAGCAGGGTCTTGGTAATCAACTAACCGGCGAACACCTTCCGTCACTAAATAATGAACATGAGGAGCGAATTCATGATCAATACGCGCTAATAACGCAGAAATTTGTTTATTTTTAGGGGGTGACGAAACTGTTTGAGCTGATTGAGCTTGGTATGCCTCTTCGGGTTGCGCGGCTTTTTCAGCGCCAAGTGCAAATGCACGCAGGCTGGGTTTTACCCCGACACCACCGCGCACGATGGTTTCTTCAAATTGCGCGCGGCTAAAAGGTAAAACACCTGAACCAAATAAAGCGCCAAATAATACTGCGCTGATCACGCTACCGCTTTCCTGAGCAGCTTGCGCCATATCAAAGTGAATGAATTGGCGAGCTGCAAGCCCCGCGTGGCGGATCAATGCTTGGCTATCAACCCGACCGTCACCCATGGCTGATTTCTCAGCAATAGAGTAAACACGGTGTGTAGAGCTAATTAACGTTGTGCGTTCTGGCGTAACAAAACCACGTTGAACAGAGCGACCTGCCTCCATGAGTTCAGAGGCAAGGACAACATCCACATCACCTGGCATTGGCATCAATGCCAAAACAGGTGCTGGCGTTTCTGGGTTATCCGCGCCAGGGAACAATTCAACGTAATAAATCGTTGCTCCTGTACGTTGAGCAACGCCTGGTACAGAGGTAGTTTGTGCGAAATAGCCATTCTCTTCGCCTAAATTAACAATCCAGTCCGCGAGAACGCCGCCGCCCTCCCCCCCCATGGCTAAAATGGCGATTTTAATGGGCTGTAATGCGATTGATGATGAAGATAAAAGCATTTATGCCCCCTTAGAAACTGAGTTCTGCACGACGACGTGCATCACGACGTTGTAGATAGCCAATAAACCAACCGCGGACACGGTGGCGTAATTTGTCCCAGCGATTTGGATTGGTAATAATTTGTGCTTTAAAAAACGAAGGGCAGAGAACGGCAGCGTGTGAGACCTCACCGCATAAACCGCATCCCACACAGCTGTCCATCACAGTCGCCACAGGATCTGTTCTTAATGGATCTGGATTTGGTTTTATCGATAACGATGGGCAACCCGAAAGGCGAATACAGGAGTGATCCCCCGTACAGGTGTCAGGATCAACACCAAAGCGCTCACGGACAACACGTTTTCCTGCAGCAACATCGCTACGAACTTTTTTCTTTTCACGACGCTGTAGATTTAACATGCATTCACTTTGCGCAATCAGTACTTTAGGGCCTTTCTCATCGGTGGTCAGTGCTTCACGCAATGTATTAGTCATTGTTTTTAAGTCATAAGTGCGCTTGATGGTTTTCACCCAATTCACACCGACTCCTTTCACTGCTTTTTCGATTTCATGGCCTGTGCTGCGGGTTGGGTTAAGGGCTGTTGATGACAGGATGTCTTGCCCACCCGTTGCTGATGTATAACTGTTATCAATAACAATGGTTAAGTTATCACTACGATTAAATACGCTATTAGCGATACCACTGGTTAAGCCGTTATGCCAAAAACCGCCATCCCCCATGACTGAAATCGCGCGTTTCCCTGCTTTGGCATTTAATGCCGCTGCTCCTGCACCACCCAGGCCGTACCCCATTGTTGTATTACCGAGATTGAATGGCGGAAGAATAGAGAATAAATGGCAGCCGATATCAGCACTGACATGGTGTTCACCAAGTTCGCGCTCAACCAGTTTCATTGCTGTAAAAATAGGTCTTTCAGGGCAACCTGTACAAAACCCTGGTGGGCGCGCATGCACAGTTTCATCAAGTGTTGGTTCTGCTGCATTGACATATTCAGGCAATGATTCTTCGGTTTGCCCAGCAGCAATGTTAATTGTTGGAATACGAATTTGTTTCGCAGCCGCTTTGACTTGAGGTTCTATTTTTCCGTATCGTTCAAAAAAAGAACGCAGACCTGCAAGTACCGTTGCCGTGTTATACTCTCCCGCCATTGGCAACATATCTTTACCATGTAATTCAATATCGATGTTTCGCTGACGTAAAATGCTAGCTACATTCTGCTCAACAAAATTCGGCTGTCCTTCTTCCAACACTAAAATCGCTTTTTTATTACGACAAAAACGTTCAAATTCCTCATCAATTAATGGGTAAGCAACATTCATGACGTATAGTGGAATTTTGCTATTACCAAACACATCGGCTAAACCAATCTGGTTAAGCGCGCGGATCAATGTGTTATAGCAGCCCCCTTGTAACGCGATGCCAACATCATCAGCATCCTCAGCAAAAAACTCATTTAATTCACGTTGTTGAATAAACTTAACAGCCGCTGGCCAACGTGCTTCGATTTTCTCTTTTTCATGCAAAAAGCTCGCAGGCGGCAATACAATGCGGCTCACATCGCGAGTTGGGTTTTCAAGTGCATCTTTAACTGTAAATTTTGGATGCTGATTATCTGCACAAACAAATTGCCCATGCACATGACATGAACGAATACGCATTTGCAGCATAACGGGCGTATTACTGGCCTCAGATAAATCAAAACCATCTTTAACTGCTTGAACAATCGAAGGTAAATTTGGGCGAGGGTCGAGTAACCACATTTGTGATTTCATCGCAAATGCATGGCTGCGCTCCTGCATAATTGAGGAACCTTCACCATAATCTTCCCCAACAATAATCAGTGCGCCACCTAATACGCCGCCTGACGCAAGGTTTGCCAGCGCATCGGAAGCAACGTTTGTTCCAACAGTTGCTTTAAATGTTACCGCGCCGCGCAAAGGATAATTAACAGAAGCAGCTAACGTTGCGGCAGCAGTCGCTTCGCTTGCACTATTTTCGAAACGAATACCATATTCAGACAGAATATCCTGTGCATCTGCCAGAACATCCATGAGATGTGAAATTGGTGCGCCCTGATACCCTGCAACATAGGAAACACCAGATTCTAATAAGGCTTTTGTCACTGCAAGAATGCCTTCACCACTGAAAACATCACCTTGCCCTTGTCGTAACTTTTGAACTTCTTGAACAAACGAGCGCTCAGCCATTTTAACCTCACCAGTCAACGTCAGAACGTTTTTTATCTTTTTTGTGTTTCTTAGTTGTATCTCTTTTGTTAATTAGAGGTCAATCCATGATTAATCATGTAAATTGAATTTATGCAGAGAGTGGATAAGCCCTGCAGATAAGGGACAAATCACCTTTAAAAACAAGAGAAAAAGAGAGATTTACGACAAGAAACAGCCCATAAAGAAGAACAAAAGATAATGTATAAAAAAGGCGTAAAATCATTAAGTAACAGTCAATTAACCCTACAATAAAAAAGGTTTTGGCGTTTTAAACTACAAAAATGTTAATTTTAAGATAATAAAACTAATCAGAAGTGAAATTTAAATACAAATAGATCAAACAATATGATTAATCATATATATTTTACTGAAATAAAATAAAAATAACTTTATTTTTTATATTGTTATGGAAATCACAATAACCACACTGTTTCTGATTTCTTGCACTTTCTGGATAGTTTTTGCACATATTTAGCTAGGTAAGAAAAATTGTTTATGATATGTTCAACTGGCAGTTGGTTAAAAATATTTTAATAAAATGTTAATAATAAAAAGGTTAATCATCATAATAAATAAAATAAAGTATGTTGAATAAAAGCCTAAAGCACTTTTGCCTTAAATAAAATAATTAATTGAATTCATTGAGAAAATCCATAATAAGCAAAAATAGCCAATCCACTACTTAAATCAGTCACTGGGGGGTTGGCGACTCATTTTGGAGGTACCTTCGATGTTGAGCAACTCGTGGTCCCATTCATCTGCACCTCAGATTGAAAATCAGATCTGTTCGTCAGAACGTTTGTTATTTACATCCGCTGATCCTGAAGAAATAAAATCAATGGTAGGTCGAGTAATGAAACCGCACCAATTTCATCAACTCAATCCCCATCAACGCCTTGATGCACGTATGCATTATATTCCTATGGGTGATATTTCCTTAAGCCGCTTACGCTATGGCGCGGATGTGACAATTGCACCAGGAAAATTAGAGGATTTTTTCCTTTTACAAATGCCACTTGCAGGCAGTGCGATCATTGAAAGTGGTGGAAAACGTCTAGAATCTACACCGCAAATGGCTTCTTTATTAAGCCCTGAAGAGTCAACAACCATGCGTTGGAATAGTGATAACGACCAATGCATGTTAAGAATTTCTCGATCATTATTAGAGAGATCATTAGTAGGCCAACTTGGTCATACGCTGGATAAACCACTCGTGTTTGAATTAGGCTTTGCATGGCAATCTTGTATTGAATGGCGTACGCTGATGAATTACCTGATTGAATGCGCTACGAGAACCCCTGATCTTCTGCAACATAAGTTAATTGCCACACAAGTGGAGCAATTAGTCTCTGTTACGCTACTTTCTACGCACGCCCATAACTATACTGAAGATTCGAGCTTACGCCGAGCGACAATCCGTCCCCGTCATGTTCGCCGCGTGCAGGAATACTTAGAAGCTCATGCCCATGAGCCAATTACAGTGGAGCAATTAGCACATATTGCAGGTGTCAGTTTACGTAGCTTATATGCCGGGTTTAAAGAGTTTTTAGATATTAGCCCCATGCAATATTTACGTGATTTGCGTATGGAGCGTGTGCGTGCAGAGTTATTATCAGGTGAGGCTACTAATGTCACCGGAGTCGCACTACGTTGGGGGTTTGCACATATGGGCCGTTTTAGCGCTGAATATAAACAACGCTATGGTGAATCACCAAGTCAAAGTATAAAAAAAGCTTAATAACAATAATTATTATATTTATTAAGCTGTTGTATATAATCTGATATTAAAATATAAGAAAAAAACCCCTCTTTACTCTAAAGTATAGAGGGGTATCTAATATAGAGACAAAAATGAAAAATACGTTATTCAGATTTTTAATTAATTTTCAACCCACACATAAAAATTCAAAAATAAGGCCATAAAGCATTCATATAATTTTTTACGTTAAAGTAAAAATGTTATCTTTTCAAATAATTAAAACACCATGATAAAATAAACCAATTAAAATCAATACAATAAGAGCACCTTAATATAGAACATTTAATGCTAGTTTATATTAAAACTAAAAATCGAGCGAGATAATATACACTTAAAACATTAAGTCAACTCTATTTTCAATATTAAGGATAAATTAGTTAATTTAACTTACACCAATAAAATGGAAGTTAAATTACATTAAACCTTCATTTAAATATAAAGATACATTTTTATCTTTTTATTCACAAAGAATATCATTTATATATTTACAGCATAAATAAAAATGCACAGCATGGTTTTTATTATGCTATGCATTCAAATCAATAAAATTAAATAGTTAGAAAGGAATAGAGGCTTTTAAATAAATTTGTGAACCTTCTGGGCGATTTCTGACTTCAAAATCTTTTTCCCATTTAGCAGTAAACAACCAGCCTTGTGAATTCGCGTAGCGAATTGAAGGGCCGATGGAATAAGCACGCGCTTTTCCTTGGGCCGAATTCGGGCCACTGTCATCCGTTGTTTGCCAAAAAGCATAGCCGCCTATCCCTGCTACCCACCCATTACCAAACCCCCAACCTAAACCATAATCTGCATGAAAGGCTTGCCCTGAGCGAGTTTTCGTGTCGTTATTGCGAAAATTGAAGTCATACATCATTTTTAAATCCGCATTCACGCCCACAGGGGGAATATAGCTAATTGCCCACACGGGTTGTAACGCCCAATAATTTTTACCTAAACTAGAAGGGTCTGTTTTACTGTATTTTCCTGTCGGTGCATAGGCATCTAACCCAACCACATAATGTAAATCAGCCGAAGGATGGAAGCCCAGTGCAGGTCCAAACGTTACATCTCCTAGCCCACGGCTCGTCTCTTTTTTACCTGCCGCTTTTGCGGTGACATCCAATAATGGCACGATGGTATGGAAGGCTAAATCACCACCCAGTATTTTTTGATCCGTTACCCAAATTAAGCGGGGAGCCAATACATTCACATTCACGCTAAAACCTGGCACAGGAATTTTATCCCCTTTATTATCGCGAATGCTGTCATAATGGGCATTTCCACCATACATCAGCACATGTACACCTTGCGGAGGTAATGCACCTGACATAAAGTTTTCGAGACCATCAGGATAAATTCCTAGCCCGCCCCCTTCCGTCGCGAGGGTACCAAACGAAAGTATGCTGAGACACGAACCTGCAACAAGCTGACTGATTATTTTTTTATTCATCATGTTTCCTGCCATAGTGGGTTGTCTTACTGTGTGTGCTTTGCCTGTTATCTCGCGGTTCCCTTGCGTTTTATTTATGTCCTATTTTTTCGCCAATTTTTGCGCAACAAGGTAACCTGAACCACCGCTAAGACCGGGCCCTGGATGTGTTGATGCACCAATATGAAAAAGGTTTTTAACTGCCGTTTGGTGTGTTTTTGTTTGGCCTGATGCTGCAAAAGGCCGTAACCAGAAAAACTGGTCGGGGGAACAAGTACCTGAGTAGGGATCGCCACCGACAAGATTACAGTTATAATTTTCTAAATCTGCTGGAGAAATTGCGTGACGCCCCACGATCAACGAAGAAAAACCAGGCATAACTAACTCTAAACGTTGCTGAATTCTATCCGCGACCGCCTCTCGTACGTCTTCATTCCACCGCCCATCTTCAGGGATGCGAATTTCCCCTGCGGAATCGCCTTTTAGTCGCCTTGGCAATTCTTGCATTTGGATCCATAAAATCCACCCGCCATCTGGTGCACGGCTGGGATCTAACGTAGTAGGTTGCCCAATGCCAAACGTTGGTTTTTCAGGTAGATAACCATTATTAGCTTGAGTGACAGATAAGCAGACCTGCTCCATGCTTTCGGTAAAATGAACAAGAGGCACATTTAATAATTCGGGATTACACCAAGGTGGTGGCGCACTTAACGCAAAATGAATTTGCATGCCTGCACGACCATAGCGGTAGCCTTTTGCTCTTTCCATCACCTGAGGAGACACATTATCGAGTAATGAGCCATACAGCTGCGTTGGGGTCACGTTACATACCACACTTTCGATGGCATTAATCATTTGCCCATTAACGATAACGCCTGTCGCACGGTTATTTTTCCCCTCACCTTGAGTCACTATTTTCTCAACATGCATTCCCGTTTTAAGCTCGCCACCATGGGCTTCAATCACTTTTGCAAAAGCCTCAACGATGCGATAACTGCCGCCTTTGACGACAGGCATCCCACCAGCAACAACAGCTGCAAAGGTTAATTTACCAATTAACGCAGAGCTTGCTTCATCAGGCCCTAATCCTGTATGAAGTACCCATGGCGCCATCAATGCGCGGCTAAAATCGTGCTGTAATTCACGCTCTGACCAGCGGCGAAAGCTTTCCACACCTGATTTAGCAAAATCCAGCAATCCATCAACACCGCGTTTACGCCATTCAGAAAACAATAGTTTTAACATGCCACCGCTATAGGGATTTTGCCCTAATAAACCAAACGTGAGCGCTGCATCTTGGGTAAACAATTTGTCTGCCATTTTACGAAATGCTAGCCCATCACCGGGCGCGATAAGATCTAGCTGTTTCGCTGCCTCAGCAACATCCCGCTTCAATGCGATAGACTGTCCATCAGGTTGCACTAACCCTGTTGAGTAATCACACTGAGCAAACGCTAATCCATACTTTTTCAGATGTGGTTCTAATTCTTGGTAGCCAGGACTGCCAACAAATAAGGAATACCAGCAAGAAAGCAAATCATGGGTATAACCTTCAAATAAATTTTCAGTCCGAATACAACCGCCTAAGCGGTCGTTTCGTTCTAGCACCAACACCGACTTTCCGCGCACAGCTAACAAAGCAGCACACATCAAGGAGTTCATTCCGCTACCAACGACGATCACTTGTGGGTTAGAAAGTGTTGCCATACCTCACCCCACAAGCGCCAAGACGCGTAATGGGCTACCTGATCCCCCTTCGATTTTCAGCGGTGCCGCAACAATTACCACGCCTGTTGGTGGTAATTTATCGAGGTTTTTCAAGCACTGTAGGCCATATTTATTATTGCCATGCATTAAGGTGTGGCATGGGTAAGGTACAGGCCAACTGTAGGACTGCCCTGCATCAGTATTGATGGTCTCAACACCAAACCCTTTTACGTCACGCTCATGAATGAGCCATTCAACCGCTTCTTGAGAAGGCCCTGGTGTGTGAGCCCCATCTTCACGCATGCTCACATAAGCCGCAGGGTCATCCGCTTTTTTCGACCAATCCGTTCTAAAAAGTACCCAAGCCGCTTTGGGAATTTTGCCATGCTTTTCTTCCCATTTTTGCAGAAACTCGACTGTTAACACCCAGTCTGAATTTTCAGCCACTTCTTTGCTTGCATCAACCACCACGGCAGGGGCAACAAAATTTTCAACAGGGATGGTATCGACCGTGTTATTCGCTTGGTCTTTACCACTGATCCAGTGAATAGGTGCATCAAAATGCGTGCCAGTATGTTCGCCACAACTAAAGTTATTCCAATACCAAGCAGGGCCGTTCTCGTCATAACGGGAAATTTGCTCCATACTGAACGACCACACCTGCCCAAACTGCTCAGGTAATTGCAGTGCAGGGAATGATGGCGATAAGGTTTGTGTTAGGTCGACAACCTGAATATTGCCTTGCTGTAATTCTTTAGCGAATGTCATCAATGCTTGCTGATTCATGGTGTTTCTCCTACGCCAATGGCGATTCATGTAAAGCGGTAAAGCCACCGCCGTGGAAAACTAACGGCTTACCCGTTTCACTACTGATACGGCGCACATGCCCCACCATCAATAAATGGTCGCCTAGAGTGTCTTGCTTATGGTTTTCACAAACCAGCGTCGCAATCGCACCGTGCAAGGCAGGCACGCCTTCAGGGGTCAGATGGATAGCCACCTCTTCAAACTTGTTTTCAATGCGTGGATTCGCAAAACGCATAGCAAGTTCTTGGTGCCCATGCCCTAAGATATTGATGGTGAAATGTGAGCAATCACGAAATACCGCCAAGTTTGGTGAATGATTCACTAGACTCCATAAAACTAATGGAGGATCGAGAGATAACGAGGCAAATGAGTTAATGGTTAGCCCCACGTCACGCCCATCTTTGGTGCGTGTCGTTACGATTGCCACCCCTGTTGGGTAGCACCCGAGCAAGTTGCGCAAGGTTTTCGATTCAAATTCGGTATGACCCCATTCCCTTTCGCACATAAATGTATCCTCTGCAATCATAGACATAGCCAATCCTCCCCGTTAAGCGCGGGCTTCTTCCATCATTTGTGATTGAATATAGGCCTCACATGCAGCCCCATCTTTCCACCAAGGGAACAGGACTGGCGGGTAGTTAAAGGCATTTGCGATAGTGTGTGCGAGGGATGGTAATTGCTGAGCAGCACCTAACAGATGCAAAATATGTGGCTCTGGTGGCGCTAATAATGAGTTTGTCCATTCCACAACATGGCGACCATATTTCCAGAACTGTTCGAAAGTGTCGTTCATCCACTGTGCGGTATAGGGCTTATCACCGTGCGCTAAGATCGCGTCATAGTAAACTTTACAAGCCTTAGTCGCGTTATTCGAGCCTTGGCCTGTTAATGGATCGTTTGTCACTAACGCATCCCCTAAACCAAATACAATCTTACCCGATGGCAACGTTAATACAGGCTTGCGCACCGTCGGTGCAAAGCGCCCAGCTAAGATGCCGTTATCATCCGTCAATTCGATATTGCGACAGCGATCCGCTTCCCAAGGCAAATAGGTGTTAAGGATTTTTTTACTGTACGCCAAATGCTCTTGCGGTGTACGCGCCTCACCCCACTGATCCATTGGGCCACCAGGGATACCTTCAAAGACCATAATGTGGCAATCACCGCTATTGGTCAGGGATGGAAACACAAAGTACTCACCAACACCAGGGATCAAGTTAAACGACACTTGGGAGTATTCAGGCGTTGGCAACATGCCGTGCACATAAGTGAGCGCCAAGGCACGTTGGGGTTTATCATATGGAGAGCGCGTTTCATCACGTTCAAGCAATTTAACAATTTCCCCTTTCCCTCCCGCCAACACAACAAGGTCATGGGTTTCTGCCAAACGCTCCAGCTCTGCAACGCCAACATCTTCAATACGCAAATTGCCGCCACGTGCTGCAAATAACTCCATCCAATAAGGCATTTTAATGCGCTGATCGACGGCTTGTGCATAGTTGTCTAAGCGCGAGCGCCAAGAAATGGCTTTTTCACCTGCTTTTTCAGGATGAGGAACAGTAAAACCAATGCCTTCAACAGGAGGACATTTGTCTTCCCAAAAGTTAATCCCCAAATCACGCTCAAATTGCAGCGAAATGTCAAACATGCATTGGCTCGACATCACACGACCATTTTTAACATCCTCTGGTGTGCGGTTTGTCGCAACAGTAACGAAATAGCCTTTATCTAACAAACCTAAAGCCAACGGCATCCCCGCTTGACCACCACCTACGATAGCAATACGACGCATAGTATTTTCCTCAGTAAAGTTTAAATGGTGTCTTATTGTGCAAGACGGGGAATTGCAGGTTTCGCCTGTTCAGGCCCCATAGCGGAGTACCCGCCATCAACAGCGTAATCTGCGCCAGTCACGAAACTCGCCAGATCAGAAAGTAGGAACGCAACAACTTGAGCCACCTCTTCAGGGTCACCCACGCGTTTTAATAAGTGATAATCCGCAGCAACACGGTCGGTTTTTTTGCGGTCGCCCCCCGTGATTTCATCCATTACACGAGACCATGTCCAACCAGGGGAAACCGAATTCACACGAATACCGTTATCGGCATAATCCATCGCTTGGCTACGAGTCACTTCCAGCATGGTGGCTTTCGATGCGGGATAGAGCCAACGGCCTGTTTGAGCAACAGAAGACGAAATACTGGTAAAGTTGACGATGGCACCTTTACCTGCTTTCACAAAGTGTGCTTTGGCAAATTGTGCCGCCATAACGGCACTGACCACATTGATATTTAATGCAGTTAACCAATCTTGTCGTGAAGATAACTGGCCTTCGTCAAGGTAAGTCGCCGCCAGATTAACCAAAAAATCGAGTTGCCCATACTTTTGAGCAACTCGATCAATACCCTGTTTAAGTTGTTGATCATCAGTGATATCCACAGGTAAGAAATCAATATTTGTCTCATTCTGTGCGACTTTTTCACCATTAACGGCGTCAATATCAAAAATAGTGACTTTAACACCATAACTGCTCAGCACTTTTGCCACCGTAGCACCAATTTTGGTGGCGCCTCCAGTCACAATTGCAATTTTGTTATTCAAACCTTTCATCGTTGACGCCCTCTTTTTGCTCTCATTCCATTACAATGAATTTACAAAAAATTAACATGACTAATAATTACGCAGAATGAGCGAAAAGCTGTAGCCGCTGGGCGCAAAAAATATCCACCCAGTGCGGCAATTTAGTCAACAAATCGATGATATATGAAGGGAAATAGCCACTTTTCGCAGCAGCTATCCAAAAAATGAAAAGTGTGATTAATGGCAGGACATCATTCTATCGTTATTTAAGGTCGCTCTAAAATACGTGCACCTGGGCCTCTTTTCCCTAATACGTCATCAGGGTTACGTAACGGGCAATCACTTAATGATAAACAACCACAACCAATGCAATTATCCAATTCATTACGTAAACGCGTGAGCTGCCGAATACGTTTATCCAACGAAACACGCCATTGTGTGGACATCTCCTTCCACTGCTCGGACGTAAGTGCACTATTTGCAGGAAAACGGCCTAATGCATCCTGAATTTCTTGCAATGGAATACCTGTACTTTGCGCAACTTTAATAATGGCAATATAGCGCAATACGACTGAATGGAATCGCCGTTGGTTGCCGTGTGTTCGGGTACTTTGTATTAATCCTTTTGATTCATAAAAGTGCACAGTAGAAACAGGAACACCTGAACGTTTAGCCACCTCACCAACCGTTAGTGCCCTTGTAGGATCGATGTTTATTCCGCCATTTTTTTGGGGTTTTATCGCTTTCGTGTCTTTACTTGCCATTTTTGCTTACCTTTGCTTGACCTCAACTTAACTTAAGGTTTTATAGTGCGACCCTGTGACTTTGTCAATTGACGTTATTTTTTGAAAGGGGATAGGTTCATGCCATTGGTTATCACCAAAATGTTAGAAAGCAATAGCTTATGGTTTATTGCTCGCTTACTTGTCTTGGTTTTATTTATTTCATCAGGGTTAGCCAAAGTACTTAACTATGAAAGTAGTCTCGCTGAAATGCGTGCAGCTGGTCTGCATCCAGACTGGTTCTTCAATATTGCCTCTGCCGCTGTAATGCTGATTGGCTCAGTTTTCGTATTACTTAACCGTTTGTTATGGCTTGCAACAGGGGCACTTGCCACCTTTTTGTTCCTCACCATTGTGATAGTGCACACATTTTGGAGTTACACGGGAGAACAAGCACAAATCGCCATGTTTTGGGCTATTGAACATATTGCCGTCATTGGTGGATTAATTGCCATCGCGATTGCAGGGCATTTTCGAGGTCTTTATTTCTCGCTGAAAATGCAGAAATAGAAGGAAAATTAAATGAGTAAAAAAACAATAATCACACTGTGTACTATTTTAATCGCAGCAGGGGGCGGTAGCGCCATTTATTCCACCTACGCACAAAATGAGGACGGCGAAAAAGCGGCATACCAATACCCGCCAACTAAGGTTGCACTCGCAGCGGTCACTCTAGATACTGCACCACGAACATTTTACGGTGTGGGAGAATTAGAGGCTGGCAGCCAAGTGCAAGTTGCGGCAGAAACAAATGGCCGCATTACTAAAATAACCTTTGAATCTGGACAACAAGTTAAAAAAGGCCAAGTTTTAGTGCAGCTCAATGATGCTGTAGAGCAAGCGGATTTATCTCGCTATCAAGCACAGTTGCGTAATGCAGCACGCTTATATCAAAGAACCAGTTCGTTATCTGCACAACATTTAGTGGCTGAAGCCCAAGTTGATAGTACTCGAGCAGAGCGCGATATTGCTCAAGGGCTCATTCGCCAGACTCAAGCGTTAATTGCGCAAAAAACTATTCGTGTACCTTTTGATGGCACGATTGGTATTCGTCAAGTGCATGAAGGACAGTATTTAACACCTGGTGAAACCATCGCAAGCTTGGTTGATACCAAAACGTTAAAACTGAATTTTTCATTAGATGAACAAGCATCCCCTGAATTACATCAAGGGCAAGTGGTTGATGTTACGGTAGATGCCTACCCAAATAAAACCTTCCCTGCTCGCATTACTGCGATTGATCCTCTCATTGGTAAATCACGCACCATTGCGCTACAAGCGACATTAGAAAATAGCGATGGCACGCTCAAAGCAGGTATGTACGCCAACGTGAATGTGGTTCGCCAAGCCAATAATCAGGTACTTACTATCCCAGAAACGGCTGTCACTTACACCGCTTACGGGGATACAGTCTTTATTACAGAGGGTGAAGGTGATGCCATGACGGTCAAACGCGTTTCCGTCAAAACCGGTCAACGCTGGGATGGCAAAATTGAAATTGAACATGGGTTAAGTGCTAACGATAAAGTGGTCACATCAGGCCAATTACGCCTCAATAATGGTTCTGCAGTTACGCCAGTTGCACAAGATACCTTGTCTGAACCCACCGCACACACTCAGCAAGGTTCATAAGGAGGCGCGATGAAATTTACTGATATTTTTGTACGCCGCCCCGTTTTAGCTTTAGTGGTCAGCGCGTTAATCGTGTTGATTGGCTTATTTGCTCTAAGCAAATTACCCATTCGCCAATACCCACAGCTAGAAAGTGCCACGGTAACGATTACGACACAATATCCTGGTGCATCAGCAAAACTGATGCAGGGGTTTGTCACTCAGCCTATCGCCCAAGCCGTTTCTTCAGTTGAAGGCGTCGATTATTTATCCTCATCTTCTGTACAGGGTAGCAGCCTTGTCACCGTGCGTATGGAATTAAACCGCGACTCAACTCAAGCCCTTGCGCAAGTGATGGCGAAAGTTAACCAAGTGCGCTACAAGTTACCGAAAGAAGCTTATGACCCAGTCATCGAGTTATCTTCTGGAGAATCAACCGCGGTTGCCTATATTGGGTTCTCAAGTACCGAGTTGTCCATTCCTGCGCTAACCGACTATATTTCTCGTGTGGTCGAACCGATGTATTCTTCTATTGAAGGCGTCGCGAAAGTACAGGTATTTGGTGGGCAACAACTTGCCATGCGCTTATGGCTTGATGCCGATAAACTGGCTGGCCGTGGGCTTTCCGCTGCTGATGTTGCGCAAGCTGTTCGCCAAAATAACTACCAAGCTGCACCAGGTAAAGTCAAAGGCGAGTATGTCATTTCTAATGTCTATGTGAATACCGACTTAACCAATGTGGATGAATTCCGTGACTTAGTGATCCGCAATGATGGTAATGGATTAGTTCGCTTAAAAGATGTTGGAACCATTGAACTCGGAGCCGCTTCAACAGAAACGAGTGGCTTAATGAATGGTGAACCCGCAATCTACCTTGGTTTGTTTGCAACACCAACAGGCAACCCACTTGTCATCGTTGATGGCATGAATAAATTAATGCCAGATATTGATAAAACTTTGCCACCAGGAGTGAAAGTGGAAATGGCCTTTGAAACTTCACGGTTTATTAAGGCCTCTATCGACCAAGTTATCAATACGTTAGTCGAAGCTTTGCTGATCGTTATTGCCGTAATTTACCTATGTTTAGGTTCAATTCGCAGCGTAATTATTCCTATCTTAGCTATTCCTTTATCCATGTTGGGTGCTGCCGCTCTCATGATGGCTTTTGGCTTTAGTATCAACTTATTAACCTTACTAGCCATGGTCTTAGCGATTGGGTTGGTGGTCGATGATGCCATCGTGGTAGTAGAAAACGTCCATCGCCATATTGAAGAAGGGAAATCCCCTGTATTAGCCGCCTTAATTGGTGCTCGAGAAGTCGCAGGCCCAGTTATCGCCATGACAATTACCTTAGCCGCCGTTTATGCGCCTATTGGTTTGATGTCTGGCCTAACAGGTGCGTTATTTAAAGAATTCGCCCTAACGCTTGCAGGTGCGGTGATTGTTTCTGGTATCGTGGCATTGACCCTTTCCCCTGTCATGAGCTCCTTTATGTTGAACTCAAAACAAAATGAAGGCCGCATGGCGCGGATGGCGGAAACGTTCTTCAGCACACTGGCTCACTATTACACCATTTTATTGAACTTTTCATTAAAAAACCGCTGGATAACAGGTGTGATTGCTGTAGCGGTGTTCATCAGTTTACCGATACTTTACCAATCCGCCCCGCGCGAATTAGCCCCTGTTGAAGACCAATCGAGCGTATTAACCGCGATTAAGTCCCCACAACATGCCAACCTTGAGTATGTCGAACGGTTTTCTCGTAAATTACATGATGTTTTTATGGAACTCCCTGAAACAGAAAGCACATGGATTATTAACGGGACTGATGGCCCATCCGCAAGCTTTGGTGGAACTAATTTATCCTCTTGGGAGCAACGAGATAGACCTGCCTCTGCTATTCAAGCGGATTTACAAGGACGCGTTGGCGATGTAGAAGGAAACAGTATTTTTGTTTTCCAATTACCAGCCTTACCTGGTTCAACAGGCGGATTGCCGATTCAAATGGTGTTAAGAAGCCCGCAAGATTATTCAGTGCTGTATAAAACCATGGAAGAAATCAAGCAGCAAGCACGGGAGAGCGGCTTATTTATGGTCGTAGACAGTGACCTCGACTATAACAACCCTGTGGTAGAGGTACGCATTAACCGCTCTAAAGCCAACAGTTTAGGCATTCGCATGCAAGATATTGGTGAATCCCTGACTTTATTAGTCGGCGAAAACTATATTAACCGTTTTGGGATGGATGGCCGTTCTTACGATGTGATCCCACAAAGTATGCGCAACCAACGCCTGACGCCAGAAGCGCTTTCACGCCACTATGTCAAAGCAGAAACTGGCTCAATGATACCTTTATCTACGGTAGTGGATATTCATACGCAAGTTGAACCGAACAAACTTACGCAATTTAACCAACAAAATGCGGCAATATTCCAAGCCATTCCTGCTCCTGGTGTTACTTTAGGACAGGCAGTTGCTTACCTTGATGAAATTGCCAATGAACTTCCAGCTGGCTTTAGCCATGACTGGCAATCCGATTCGCGCCAATATAAACAAGAAGGTAACACCCTCGCCTTCGCCTTTATGGCGGCGCTTATCATTATTTATTTAGTCCTCGCAGCACAATATGAAAGCTTGGTCGACCCGCTGATCATTCTTATCACCGTACCATTATCGATTTGTGGTGCACTAATCCCACTTGCCTTGGGCTATGCCACACTGAATATTTATACCCAAATCGGCCTTGTGACCTTGATTGGTTTAATCAGTAAGCATGGAATATTGATGGTGGAGTTTGCCAATGAATTACAGGCTAATGAAGGATTAGACCGCCGTCATGCCATTTTAAAAGCCGCGCAAATTCGTTTACGCCCAATTTTAATGACAACAGCGGCCATGGTGATTGGCTTGGTGCCGTTGTTATTCGCCACGGGTGCGGGTGCTAACAGCCGCTTTGGCCTCGGGTTAGTCATTGTTACAGGGATGTTAGTTGGGACGCTATTTACGTTATTTGTTCTACCAACTATTTATTCAGTATTGGCACGCAATCACAGTGCTACCGCATTGACACCTAGGCGTTATGAGCTTGCTGAAGCCAATCGCCTGATCAAAGAAACTCAGGAGACTTCGCAATGAGAAATACAGCAAGTAACAAGCAAAACCACCGCCAAACGCCCCATACTGTAGAGATGAATACGATGAGTAACAGTATGGCAATGCTGTTAATTTACCACGGGTTAGCGAGTAACACAGGCAAATCCAGCATTGCAGATAATGAAATAATGACGACTAAACCAACCCGTTAATTAGCCTTTTCAAACCAAACCGCATAACTCATTATGATTATGCGGTTTTTTGTCATTATCCTTCGTAAAAGGCGAATATCAAATTGCCCTCTCGAATAATTATTGGATTGCCAGGAAGCGCATCAATCAATTCATGTTGTGAGCCTTCCACAACGACAGCCACATTTTTGTATTGATGACTTTCTAATAATGCAGGTAATTGACTTAAGCGATAAAAACGGTTTGCAGCATCAGGATATTGCAGCCCGTAGCCTAATTCCCCCGTTTGATGCAACATCGTAATATCACTGCGTTTTAACACCCAAGCTAGTGCCGTGCCTAAACCCACATTGTTGGTCAATAATACCGATTTATTTTCCAGTTGATGGGAATACTTGGCGACTAACTTCTGAGGTGTATTATTACTTGCCACATAATTTGGGATCACATGGCCCACACTTAAGCTAATCGCTACCGTACATACAGCGGCTAAATACCAAAACCGCGGCTTCATTGAAATGAAAGCAACCACTAGCCAAAAAATAAAGGCCCCTGCCGCCAACCCTAATTTATGGCTTTCATCTGCCTGGTAAATATTAATTTTAGGTATATATGGTGATGCAATGATTACGCCCGCAGCCAGCCCGCCAATCACCATATTAATCACCGCGTTTGCACGGATGGCGAGTGTTTTTTTCTCTATTAGCATTTTTTCAATATACGCCGCCATTAAGATCGCAACAGGTGCAATACACGGCAAAATATACGTAAGTAGCTTACCTTTAGTGATGCTAAAAAAAACAAACGGCGCAAGGAACCATAATAAGAAATAAAAATGCATCCCTTTTTGCTGCCATGCTTGGCGCAAAGCACCAAATAAGTAACCTAACCACGGCAAAACTGCCGCCATCATGATAGGAATATAAAACCAAAATGGCGATTTGTTTTGAGCGTTATCTGCCATAAACCGCTGAATATGTTCGACCCAGAAGAAATAACGCCAGAAATCAGGTTCACGGCTGGCAATCACAAACGCCCATGGCAAGCAAACCACAAAAGCCGTGAAAATCGACACAAATGAAAAAACAAAAACATCTTTAAATTTTTTAAAATAAATCCCAGCAACCGAACACACTAACACTGGCAAAACTAAAACTAAGAACCCTTTCGTTAATACCCCTAAACCACAGGCCACCCCCAGTAAAATATAGGCCAAGAGCTGGTGGGCAAATCGTTTAGTGGTCAACCCCCATTGGAAAAAGAAAATCACCATCGTGATAAATGCAGTAACGATAGGGTCAAGAATGTTATAAGTGCCAATGGTAAACACCATCAACATAGAAAGGTAAATAAACGAGGCATTAAACGCGATACGTGGGTTTTTCCACGCCATTTTAGCGCTAAGGTAAACAAATAACCCACTGATTAGTGTACTAAATACAACACCAAGGCGAACAGAAACGTTATTCTCGCCAAATAACATTTGAAAAATAGCACCAACCCAATAACCAAAAATGGGTTTTTCGAAATAACGAACATCCAGCAGTTCCGGCACACTCCAATTATAACTGATGATTAATTCACGACTAATTTCAGCATAACGAAGTTCATCAGGTTGCCATAACAGCCGCCCGTTTAACGGTAAAAAATAGGTTGCAACAATAAATACAAATAGTAGGCACCACTTAAGGCAGGCAATTTTATTATTTGCCATAATCATCTCATCTCAACCATTCTTGTTATTAATATTTAATATTTTTAAGCTGTTAGCGTGAAGGTAACGCTTGCCATTTCCTATTAGGTTATTATCATTGCGACAATTAAACCCTGTATAAACAAATCAATGATTACCCTGCTTTCACATTACGATTTATAAACAATCAATAAATGAATACCATATTTTATTCATCATAAAAAAGAGATAAGAATCGAGTATTAAGACTCGTTATATAAAAAATAGTTCATTTCGAATAGTATTCTATTAATATTAAAAATTAATTAATTCTTAATGTTTAAAATTAAAATAAAATCCTTTTTATTTATGCTAAAACCAAAAAAATCAGCCATGGTATTACCCATGACTGATTTTTCTTGATAACAGCTAACAACTATTTTGCAGCGACTAAGGCTTGCTCAAGGTCTGCAAGAATATCGTCAATATGTTCAATCCCGATAGATAAACGGATCATATCTCGTGAAACACCTGCTTGGGCGAGTTCAGCATCATTTAACTGACGATGAGTCGTGGATGCAGGGTGACACGCCAGTGACTTGGCATCACCAATATTCACCAGACGAACAATCAGTTGCAGTGCATCAATAAAACGAGCCCCTGCTTCTTGTCCGCCTTTAATACCGAACGACATAATGCTCGCAGGCTTACCGTTCATGTATTTCTGCGCTAACGCGTGCTCTGGATTACTTGGTAACCCCGCATATTTAACCCATTCTACTTGAGGGTGTTTTTCAAGGAAATTAGCCACTTTTAGCGCATTTTCTGTGTGTCTATCCATTCTTAATGCCAAGGTTTCTAAACCTTGTAAAATCAAGAATGAATTAAATGGGGATAATGCAGCCCCCGTTCCACGTAAAGGGGCGACACGGCAACGAGCAATAAAGGCTGCTGCACCAAAGTGTTCGGTATAACTGACTCCGTGATAAGCCACATCGGGCTCAATCAGTAGTGAAAAACGATTTGGATATTGTGTCCATGGGAATTTCCCTGAGTCAACAACCATACCTCCCAGTGATGTACCATGACCGCCAATATACTTAGTCAATGAGTGAACAACAATATCCGCGCCGTGTTCAAAAGGTCGGCATAAATAAGGCGTTGCGACCGTATTATCTACAATGAGTGGTACGCCATGACGATGTGCAACTTCCGCCAGCGCAGCAATATCGACAATAAACCCTGCGGGGTTCGAAATAGACTCACAAAAAACCGCACGGGTTTTTTCATCAATCAACGCTTCTAATGCGGCTAAATCATCGTGTTCTGCGAAACGAGTTTCAATCCCTAAACGAGGCAAAGCATGAGCCAATAAGTTATAAGTTCCGCCATACAGCTTTGCAACGGAAACAATGTTATCCCCAGCTTGAGCAATCGTTTGAATCGCGTAGGTAATCGCCGCCATCCCAGAGGCAACCGCCAGCCCAGCGACACCGCCTTCCAGTGCAGCAATACGTTTTTCCAGCACATCATTGGTTGGGTTCATAATTCGCGTGTAAATATTACCCGCAACTTTTAAATCGAACAGATCCGCACCATGTTGCGTATCATCAAAAGCATAAGAGGTGGTTTGGTAAATCGGAACGGCGACAGACTTCGTTGTCGGGTCTGGAGAGTAGCCGGCGTGAATCGATAATGTTTCTAATTTCATTTGTTATCCTTGTTATGATGCACTGGAAAAACACTGCCAGATTAGGTATCGAGTAAGAGGTTCGATGCTGTGTTAACACTAGATATTACCTAAGACTCTTTGGTAGACAACTATCTGAACTTGAAATTATTTCATATGAGTTAGTTCATTTAGTTATAACTGTGCGTGATTTTCATCTCCTTCAGCTTAACCATCAGGTTATATCGATGTCGATGCTTATAACCTATTGCATCTTGATATAAAAAAAGCCACGTCCCGTAAGGCAGTGGCTTTCTCTGTACGTTATTCTCTCAGATATTTACTGGAACGCGCCGTAAATAACCGATGTAATCGAAGCTAATCCGCAGATAAAGGTAAAAATTTGTGCCAGTTTTGATGTGCTAAATTTCTTCATTGCAGGAATAATATTCATCGACACGACAGGCAAAATAAACAGGATAGCGGCAATCATTGGTGCCCCCATCGTTTCAATCATGCCTAAGATGCTTGGGTTACGAATGGTGACAATCCATGTCGTAATCACGATAAACAGCATCGATGCCATTTCAATTTTCTTTAGTGAGAAAGAAGAACGTGATTTGATTAAACCCACTAAGCCTTCATGAGCCCCTAAAAAGTGCCCAAAATAACTTGATACGATTGCGGCGAAGGCAACAATTGGGCCTAAATAAGACAGGATCGGGGATGGATTAATATTCGCAATATGCGATAACACACTGATATTTTGTTCTTTGGCGATAGCCAGTTCTGCTGGGCTCAACGATAACACCACAGAGAAAACGAAGAACATCACAAAACCTGTGAGCATCAGAGCTGCGCCGCCAGTGATCATGTCAGTTTTGATAATTGCCTTATCACCAAATTGTTGGCGTTGGTCTTTGGTGAATTGGCTAATGATAGGGCTGTGGTTAAATGAGAATACGATCAATGGGATAGCCATCCATACCACCACTGGCATTGAACCCCAGTCTGGGGCGACTTCTAACATTGACATATTCCATTCAGGAATTAAATACAAAGATAGTGCTAATAAAATAAATACCAGCGGGTAGACCATAAGCGAGGTCAGCTTTAACATTAAATCACGACCAAAAACCACGCCTGCTGTCATTGCTGCAATCAAAACACCCGATAATAACCAACGTGGAAGCGGGTCCATACCGATTTGATTCACGAGGAAAGAATCAACCGTATTTGTTATCCCAACACCATAAATTAATACGATTGGGTAAATCGCAAAGAAATAGGCAAAAGTAATAATATTTGCGCCTGTTTTACCGAAATGCTCTTCAACGGTATCGGTAATATCCGCGTTTGGATTTTTAGACGATAAAACAAAACGTGCAAGCCCTTTATGCGCTAACCAAATCATTGGCGTTGCAATCAATGCCAACACGACTAATGGCCAAAAACCCCCCGCTCCCGCTTTGATAGGTAAAAATAAAACGCCTGCTCCAACTGCGGTACCAAATAAAGAAAGTACCCACGTAAAATCCTTATACGTCCATTTACTTACTGGCTTATCCGTCGCAACCACTGCTTTTTCAATTGTGCTCATAGTGTGTTTTTCATCATTAACGTTATTAAAAATAGATGAGCCGATTTTGCATTAAATGCGTACCAGTACCTAATTTAATCGCGTTATTTCGCTCAACTTTTTGGCGTAGATCTCGTTAATAACGTAAAATAAAAAAATGAGATGTCATTGTTCTGCTAAAAAATATTTTCCTACGTTATTAAAATGGTATTTTTTATATATAAAGCATTTAATTTCATACATACAAAAAAATGGCTGGGTAAAATTAACCCAGCCATTTATGACACTCATTAAAAATTTACAGATGAATAGGCACTAAAATTTCAGTCGCAATAACCACAACAACCAAGCCCACTAAGACTGGAACTGAAGTTCTTTTTACTACTTCAAACGGTGAGATTTTCGCCATACCAGAAACTGCAACCACAACCCCTGAAACTGGGGATAAAGTACGTCCCAAGTTAGATGCTTGTAGCATTGGAATAACCAAGTAAGCGGGGTTAACCCCCATTTGTTTTGCTAAGTGTGGGATTAATTCCACAAAAGCATAGAATGGTGCATTACCTGAACCCGTAGTCATCGCAGCTAACATGGTGATGATCACTAATGCAATCATCATCACAATAGCACCTGACCCAAAAGATTGTGCAAGGTTAATCAGCCCTGAAATAAAGCCAATTGTGCTTAAACCTTGCGCAAATACCCCAGCAGCTACTAACAGCATGACCACCGTTGCGAATGCTTCTGCCATACCTTTATAGCAAACTTCCAAACCGCCATAGACGTGTTTAGCGCTGAAACTGCGTAAAAATTCAATAATTGCAGCTAAAATAATACAGCCAACAATAATCGTAACAATGTGCAATTCAGGTGCCCATTTACCGTCAAACACGAGCACACCAATAATAGGTGTGAATGGTAAGATGGCATAGAAAGAAGGTGCATGGGTTTTGATTTCATTCACATCTAACATTTCTGTTTTAACGTGCTCTTTCCTATCGAGATAGCGTTGCCAGAAGAAATGCGCAATCGACATCGCAACAATCGCAGCGATGGAAATTGGTAATGTGGTTTTAAAGGCAAAATCAATTAATGGCATTTCTGCAGCTTGTGCCGCCAAGATCACGTCACCCGATGTTGGCGCCAAGATAATCGCAGCGGGTGAAGCACAAATTGCAGCGGCAGCACCGCGGCTAATCCCAACGTTTACCATCACGGGGAACAAGGTTGCCATTAATAGCACCCCTAAGCCAGTTGCTGATGAAACCGCCAGTGACATCAAGCATGCTACAATATAAGCCGCTACCATTAATAAATACGGTGAGTTGATCATTTTCAGTGGTTTCGAGGCGATTTTCACCACGACATCGTTGGCACCAATATGAGTCATATACGATGCAAACCCACATAGCACCATGATCATCATACCAAGGTCACCACCTCGGCTCATTAAGAGGAATTTAATGTATTCCAGAATGTCTGTTACACGCCACCCCGTCGTTGGAACAGAACCTGGTAAAATACTTTTTCCCATAATAGCGGTAATAATTAGCAGTAAAATACCGCCTGTCATTAACACGCCCGTTGCCGAATACCCTTTGATGATATAACGCCCAACTCCAATGGCGACAATGACGCCGATTAAGAGCTCAATCATTTGTTTCTCCTGCCTGTCTTATTTTGTAATTATAAAAAATCACTCTGCCTAATAGTTAAGCAAAATTCACTGACGATGATCATGTCAGCAGGTGTTTTTTAATATAGAAATGAGTAAAAATACAAGAGAAATAAATAATAAATCTTTTTACTAACTTACTTTGCAGATAATCTTATCGATTATTATTTAAACACTGGAGGATAAGGCTTTTATTCATAAGGAAATAGTGAGCATGATAGGCCGACTTAGCAATATTTCTGTTTATCATCGCTAATTAAATACGTAAATTTACCCATTAAAGAGTTCGTAAATCATATCGCCAAAAAAACCACGATATTGTAGATAACGGATTTGCTTACTTTTCTCTTTAAAATCATCGGGCAACACATCACCAAATTTTTTGTTGCGCACTTCAGCCGCTTTTTCAAACCAATCTACCTCAATATTGGCAAGATGTTGGTCAACAAGCGTTTGAGGAAATCCCTTTTGGCGCATTTCTTGTTTGATACGTAGCGGCCCGTAACCTTTGCGTACATAGCCTTGCAGTAATAGAGCAACCACTCGGTTATCATCGAGAAAATGTTGATCACTTAGTCTCTCCAATACTCTTTCAATCAAGGTTTCATCAATGATGCCGTCATTTTTTTCGTACATACGCCGTTTCATCCGAGCAAATAACTCAGCTTTTCCATAGTCACGGCGTGAAAGCATAAACAGGGCGTATTGGTAGAGGTCAGATTCATTCATCACATTAAGCTTTTAACAGTAAATTGGGCGCATTACGCGCCCAGTCTACCATGCCAAAAGCGACTAATGAACTTGTGCGCCGCTAAGCAACTTGTATATTGTGTCAGGGGTGTAGCTGCCGTCTTGGAAATAAATTGTCCAATCCGTAATGTCATCACGGGTTAATGGATAAACCTCCCCTTCTTGCATTGTTTGCACATAGAAAGGATGGTTAATTAAGCGCCCTTCAAATTGGTCTCCATTCCATGATACAGGCTCGAACCACATGTGTTCATGGCCATCAAAGTCCTCTTCCGCATCATGATAACCAATGCCGCACTTCACCAAGAAACGCCATTCAGACCCTTGCTCTTCATCATTTTTACCAAGGAACTTAGCAAAGAAACCTTTTTTCTGCACCACGGGTTTCGGGCCATAGTTATCCAACATATGGGTGAAATATTCCCAACGCAGCTTCGCTTTACGGGACATATCCGCCGTTTCTTCATCTGTGCGCATAAACATCATCGCATTTTGCTCTTCAAACCCTTCAAAGAAGCTTTCCAGTGTTGGATTTTCTTGCGTTACGCGAAATAACATGGCGGACGGGTGCTGGTGAGACTCGTCTCTATCATGCCAATCCCCCATAAAGCGTTCAGATGTTTCATCACCAAATTCGAAATTCATCTCTTCCAGTGGTTTTAAATCATCCACTGGTGTTGATTTACCCACGTGCAGCAATCCTTCTTCAAAAGGTAATGCCACCAAGTATTCATAACCTGATTGTGTTTGCCCAATAAAAATCGGCTCATTAAAGACAATTTTACCGTGGGTGATGCTGTTATTCACGAAACTCCAAAACAATTCAGGAATACCATAATAAGAAGAAATCGGATGCGGGATAATAATTTCAGCTTCAGATAACCCACAACGCGCTAGACCATGGGTATGGAACCAGTACATAGTCGGTGCGCGTTCCTCTTCAGGTTTATCTTCGTTATCGTCTTGGTCATAAATCGCATGAACAACATATAAAGAATCAATACTTGGCATTAAATCATCAATTAATTGGAAGTTTAACCATTCACGGGTAAAGACTTTCCCTGCCGCTGAAATATCCAGCCCTAATAATAAATCGGGCACTAAAATTTGGATGATTTTTAATTGCTGCAAGTAATTAACCAGCGGTTGATCTTGGAAGACGCACTCAACAATAACCGCTTGTGCCGCAGCACTCGCTTCAGCATAGAGCTCAGGGGTAATGGGGTCAGTCGCAAAATAAGGATTAATTGTATAATCTGGGTCGCTATCCACTAACGCCACATAAAAACGCAGCTCTTCTTCCCCTTTTTTACAATTAAAGAAAAAACCGTCTTCATCTGGAATATAATCAATTTCACCTTCAGTGAAATAGGTTTGTTCTTCTAAACGCTGTTCAAGTAATGCAGAGGTCAATTCAGATGCAGGAATAGCAACCATCATGGAGGCTTCTTTTTCACCTTCACCTGCAGCTGTATCAAGGTAGTATTGTTTATTGTTCATTATTCAGACCCGTTAATAAGTGACTGAGGCGAGGATATCAGCTTATATTCATTAAGAATATTGTGAATATTCTTAACCAATTCAGATTGTGATTTGATCCCTCACATTTCATCTAAGTAGATAAATTATCATTATTCGACAATGATTTATTCTACTTTTCATACGCTATTGGCTGAGGCACAATAGTGCTCTTTCTTTTATTTCCCTTAAAATAACGGGTAAATAACTCCATTCCAATATAGGCGATGAAAATATGGCTGACTTAACAAAAGAACAAAAAGAATATGTTGATGACCTCGCGATGCAGCGTGTTTTCGATATGAATAATGACGATGTATTTGTAAATGCGTTAGAGCAAAAAATCCATCAGATGGAAGATCACCTAAAAGCCTATTTCCATGAGCGTGTCCGTTTTCACCAACAAAATAAGCCATAAATCCATTTTTTATTTAAGCCGATATGGTTCATATCGGCCGAGGTTGTTGACAAAGCAGGATAAAAGCGTGGTTTTTCCTGCTTTGTGTTATCAGCCGAAAACCAATAAATTGATTTTCCTTGTTTATTTTCAAAACCAATCCAACCTGCCGTCAAACCTAGTCGGTTTGTCTGCAGTCTGAGCCGATATGGTTCATATCGGCCTTATTTTTACGACAGAATAACCATCTTAAATATTCCTTCAACAAACTTGGGTTAACTTAGTTTCGTGGTTTAAAAAGCATTAAGCGCCACCCGAATAATCAACATCAGTGATAAAATTCCGACTATTATTGTGAGATTATCAATAAACCGCTTTATCCACTTCATTGTTCCCTAAATATTGAGTTAACTTTATGAGACGCATTCAACTCAGCACTGCGCTGATCCTTTCATCCTTTATAAGCATTTCTACCAGTTTTGCCGACAGTGACCGTCCTTTATTTTCAGTCACCATGAGTGAGTCTGGTGTCCCTCAAAATAATGACCAAGGGGGTATTACTCGTTCTTCTTCCTCAGAGTCACGAGTACTGCCTATTTGGGGGGATGAAGCCCGTGCCAGAGGTTATGACTTACCTGAGCCTTTTGGGGTGAGTTATGGGTATATGAATATGCGTCAAGACATTGTGGTAGATAGAATCGGTTTTATTACCCCAGAAAACCCTGGTTTTTCAGATGCATTACATATTGAAGCTGGCCACACTCGACAAAAAAGTGAAACTCACACATTAAAGCTTGATTCATGGGTGTTCCCATTTCTAAACATCTACGGTTTATATGGCCACACAAAAGGTAAATCGCATACCACACTAAAAGGTGGGAGTATGGACTTTGGCGGTGGTTTTGTTATCCCATTAGATCCTATCCTCAAAGGTGAACCTTTTGATTTAGATTTTAAAGGGAAAACCTACGGTGCTGGTTTTACTTTAGCAGGTGGCTATAACGACTTTTTCACCACGTTAGATTTAAACTATACAAAAACCGATCTTGATATTATTGATGGTGATATTAAAGCTCTCATTATTTCTCCACGAGTTGGTTATACTTTTACTTTCAATCCGCTTATTGAAGGACAAGGAGATACTAAAGTTCAAATATGGACAGGTGCGATGTATCAAGATATCACTCAACGATTTAAAGGTGATATTAGTAAACTTAGCCTACCGGCTAAATTCCAAGGTATTATTGACTCCATGGATGAGCCTGGTATGAAATTCGATGTTAAACAACACCTTGCCCATAAATGGAATAATACGGTTGGAGCACGCGTCGAATTTACACGTAACTTTAACGTTCTCACTGAGTTTGGTTTTAATAATCGCAATACTTTCTTTGTCTCAGGAGAATTTCGTTTTTAATGAAGCGATTGGCTCTTATACAGGGGCTGGCACTCGCTAGCCTTTTTATACTCTTTCCTGCAAAAGCAGATATTTTCCCCGATCGTCCGCAAATCGATGGCTGGCTAAATGAGCTTGGGGGCGAAAACCACTTTGATGAAAGCAAAACGATTGATTGGGGCGTTTTGCCTGGCCCATTTTATACCCCAGAAATGGGCATTGGTATAGGCACCGCACTGGTCGGGCTATATCGAGTAGACAAAGACGATAAAACAACACAACCTTCTTCCATTGGGCTCAGTGGCTTTGCCTCCTCCACAGGGGCTTTTGGTTTAAATTTCACCAATTATAATTTTCTCGATAATGACCAGTGGCGGTTATTTGTCTCTGGTACAATAAACAACGTGCCAACCTATTATTGGGGGAAAGGCTACGCGGCGGGGAAAAATGACCATAATAAAGAAAAGTATCATTCTCAAGAATTTCAAATTACCCCAAGAGCACTTTATAAACTAACGGATGCTACCTATGTTGGCCTTGGCTGGAATTTCTCATCTATCAATGCCAGTGATCCTGATGATGGTGCAAAAACCTATTTTGCAAAATCCGTGGGGGGACGGTCAGTCTTAAATTCAGGGATCAGCGCTTACTATAGTTTTGATACCCGTGATTTTTTACCCAACGCACATAAAGGCCAAACTTTTGAGGTGACTTATACTTATTTTGCACCAAGTCTCGGTAGCGATACGCGTTTTCAAACCACACAATTTCAATATGCCTACTATTATGAGCTAACGCCAAACACCGTTGTTGCCCTTGATAACTATGCTCGTTTTGCGACAGGGAATGTACCATGGAATCAACTGTCCCTATTAGGTAATGGCAACCGCATGCGTGGTTATTACGAAGGGCGTTATCGCGATAACAATATATTCACTAGCCAAATAGAAGTGCGGCAGAAGCTGGATTGGCGCCATGGTATTGTCGGTTGGTTAGGCACAGGGACGATGAGTGATGCATCATCGGACTTAGGTAAAGGGCACTGGCTACCAACGGTTGGTGTAGGTTATCGATTTGAATTTAAACCCAGAATGAATGTGCGTTTAGATTTTGGCATGGGCCGTAACAGCTCTGGGGTTTATTTTCAGGTAGGAGAGGCATTTTAATGGGTAAGTTGTTGACAGCACTAAGTTTTACACTATTTTTAGCCGCTTGCCAAAGCCGTGAGCCATTTGAGCTTCCCACCGTAAAACCTGTGTTAACCACATATTCATTCGAAGAAGCACCTCAAGCCTGGCCTGTGGTAACGTCATTGTCTCCTCCACAAGGCTTACGCGCCTGCTGCGCTTTCGGCTATAACCTACAAGCGGAACTGTGGGGGTTCCCTGTCCCATTTTATACTATCGATAATATTGTCGAAGCCGATAAACTTGGCGAACACCATTATAATGATAGCTTTTTGGGTGCATCTGCAGCATTGATGGGGCTGAGCAATGAGAAAATTGGCTTACTCTATACTGAGCAAGGCGGGTTTATTGATATCTCCCATGTTAGGGATACCGCAGATTATACATTCTATTTGTTCAGCCAAATTTATTCGCGCCTTGGTGAAGCATGGTCACTAACACTCAGTGACGAACTTGCGGGCCGGCAAATCCATTTTAGTGCTTTCACACCGCCGCAATCCCTTGAACAACGCTATACCCTCAGCGCTTATCTTGCCGCGAAGCTTGCTTTTCAGCTAGCGGCTTGGCATGAAATCGCGCAATGGTATGGTTATCAATCTGTCCCGGGTTTTTCTGAGGGTATTTCTGCATTTTCACCAGAAGATCTTTACTCGAATCTCCTCGGAGCACGCCTTGCGATGACTTTAATTCTACAGGGACGCGCAGCTTCTTTACCAATTTACTCACAATCAATGGAAGATATCTTACCGTTAGCCCTTGAGCAATTAAGCAATACGGATAAAAAAACGACCCAGAAGATGTTTGATAGTGTAGATGGCTTATGGTGGAACAGTTACCGACGCGTACCTGAAAAATTTCTTGTTTTAACAAGGGACTACGAAACAGGTGATAGCCGTTTTCCTTTACTTCCCATGCAAGTGGTACCCACGCAACGCCTAATGTTAACCTTACCAAACCAATACCATCAGTATGATTTATCCTTACTGGCACAACTACGCTTGCTCCCCACAAAACATATGGCGAATTTGCCCATTCCTATTCAGTATTGGACTAAAAACGATTTTTCTTGGTTAGCTGAAGAAGCAAAAAAACAGGATTTACAGCAACAAATATTGCAACCTTAAAACTGTTTTTTCCACGATTTTAACGCACCAATTTTCCAATTTTATTCTGATTACTTGATAAGCAAAAAAGTAACTTTTTTGTGTTTTTTTTCGTTATCGAGCGCTATTTTTATTTAACTTAGTTCGCCATGGCCATATCTAAGAAAAGGATTAGTTTCTCATTTTGGTCAATAAATAGCCCACCAACAGCCTACTTATTGACCAAAATATCCATATAATAACCAAGTGAACTGTTCATTTTTTATTCAAATTTAGCTTAAGTTAACTAGGTGGAGAGTGAAATAATGAAGCTTTATTTATGAATAACAATAAGTGAATATACCAAAAATGACTTAATTCCTGTTTAAAAACATGTAAATCACAAAAATATAAAAAACACAATAAAATTATACAGCAATTTTGCTAATGTCAGCCTGATAAATGTAGCTCGTGAAAAATTATTCTGCTACTATTCGCTCGAATTTTGTTCAGAGAAACTTAGGAGAAGCAAATGCCCTCTCGAACGATGAGGACAAAAGCCGTCTTCGCTTTCTTATTTTTATTATTATTTTCGAGCTTAAGTCTCGGCTCCACCAGTACCAGCAAAATGCTCAGTAAAGACTACTCAAGTAGTACTGTGCAAAATGTCAGTCAGGCTAAAACCTCACTGCCTGATTTGCGAAAATATCCCTCTGGTACGCCACGAAAGAAAGCATTTTTGAAAACGGTTGTCCCTGTAATTGAAAAAGTGAACAAGCAAATTTTGGAAGAACGTAATTGGTTGTTATCCGTTCGTGCAAATAAGAAGTGGAGCGCTCAAGAACTGCGCCGTCTTAGCCAAATTTGTGATAGCTATGGTGTGAAGTGTAGTAACCCAAAACGCGTTAACTGGGACAAACTACTTAGTCGTGTTGACATCATGCCGACGCACTTAGTTGCAACACAAGCAGCAACAGAGTCTGGTTGGGGTACATCACAACTCGCTCAACAAAATGGTAATTTATTTGGTATGCGCTGCGGTAGCGGCTGTAAGACCAACAAAGGTAAGATTAAAGGTTATTCAACCTACTCAACCGTAGAAGAAACAGTAACCGCCTATATGAAAAATATGAATACCCACAATGCTTATGAGTCTCTACGTACATCGCGAGCTAAGCAACGTTTATCAAAAGATGAGTTAGATACCAATAAACTTATCAACGATATGAAAGGGTACTCCGAGTTAGGTTCATCCTATAACCGCTATCTACAAGAGATGTACGCGAGTAACGAAGAATTGATTACACAAGCTCAAAAAAGAGCATCCACTCGCATCTAAATTTTTGTATCACCAGGTACAAGACATAAAAAATCCACTTTGCTAAGTGGATTTTTTTTATTCTTTTTGAGCCGCGTGTATGTAATTTTTTCAGATCTCAAGGGTTGCTCTAATCAAGAGCTGCTCTAAATAATTTGAACTACAGGTAGGCGCCGAGTAAAGATATCCTAGGGAGCATACATAAGTATGTGACTAGGGTAGCTGAACGCAACCAACAAAGTCACCGTTTGTACTAAAACGCGCAATTGCTCTAAATAGTTAAAGTGGTGGCAAGGCGGTAAGAGAAGATATCCCTAGGAGCATACATAGGTATGTGATTAGGGTAGCTGAACGCAACCAACAAAGTCACCGCTTTAACTATGACGAGCAATATTCTGATTGCATAGAACCAGATAATAAATATCATAGGCTATCTTCTACCAAAATAATTAACATCTTTGAGTCTAATATGAATTTCTTCTCGTTTGAGTTTCTTGGCTCTTTTTTAATTTTTTTTCTTATTTATTGGGGCTGTCAGCCCAGTGCAAAACTACAAAATGGGCTCTTAATTACTGCTAGCTATTTTTTTGTTTATTCTTTTAGTCCTGACTTTGCTTATATTTTATTTGGCTATACCCTTTTTATCTACTTATTAACTAATTGGGTAACGAACTGGCTCTCCAATCGTTGGGTTTATGTCATTCTCGCTACAGGTATTATTGGGTGTTTTACGTATTTTAAATATTATTCATTTTTTCAAGAAAGCATCCAACAAACATTAGATAAATTCGGTTTTAGCGTTGGGCTGCCTATTTTAGAAATACTGGCGCCGTTGGGGCTTTCTTTCTATGCCTTTCATTCCGTCAGCTATACGGTTTCAGTTTGTCGAAAAGAGATTCAAAAAGCCGATTTTTTTGATGTGACACTATACCTTGCATTTTTTCCAAGCATCGTTGCAGGCCCGATTAACCGCGCGAAAAACTTTCTTCCGCAGATCCAAGCTGAAACTCGCACAATTCTAGATAGCCGTAAAGCCATTCTCTTAATTTCATTAGCGTTGGTAAAACTTTTCTTATTTAGTTCTTATTTATCTGAAAACTATGTTAACCCTATTTTTGATGCGCCAGTTGGTTATAGCGCAGGAGAGATCCTTATAGCCACCTACGCTTACGCTTGGAATATCTATTTTAACTTTTCAGGTTATACCAACCTTGTCACTGGGATTGCCTTATTATTAGGTTTCAGAGTTCCTGTTAACTTTAATGCACCTTATTTAGCCGCTAATTTAAAAGAGTTTTGGGCTCGTTGGCATATCAGTTTATCCACCTTCATTCGCGATTATATTTATATCCCCCTTGGTGGGAACCGCAAAGGTTTCAGCCGAATGAATACTAACGTCTTCCTTGCAATGGTCATTTCAGGGCTCTGGCATGGCGCAGCAATGACATTTGTCGTATGGGGTGCAATTCATGGCTTAGGGATTGTATTACTCAACCTTAAGACTTTATGCATGGAAAAGTTAGGGTGGACAAAAGTCATTCCTAACAAAACGCTATCCACTTGGGTTTCGCGGATTATTACGTTCCATTTTGTCTGCTTTGCGTGGATTTTTTTCCGCAGTCAATCCTTTGATGACGCAATATTAATGTTCAACCAAATCATTGCACCAGGCTTTATTGCTTCTATTCAAGCCAGCCTTGGTTTGTTAATTGCGTTCTGGGTCTTGTTAATTGCTTATCCTTATTTTGTGCAAGGCTACCATGTTGTCGCGAAACATTATCAAAGCGTGCCTTGGTATTATTACCCTATTCCCCTTGCCATTATTTTAACGATTATGTTTATGCTTTCGCCTTCAGGAATGCCGGGGTTCATTTATGCTAACTTCTGAGTTTAAAAAGACCCTCGTTAAAATGGTTCAGGTGCTGTTAATTGTCTTAGTAGCTGGTTTACTCTTAATTTGGTTAAACCAAGGCTCTCTAGAGCGTTTCTGGCAGCAAAAATACCACCAAGATACCCCATGGGCGAAAATGGCAGGTAATCCTGTCTGGGATTATGGGGCTTATTTGCATGACGGCGCATTAGAAGCGGGTTCCACATTTACTTATCATGCATCAGGGCAAAAAGCCCAAGAAGAGAAAGAAGCCGCGCAGCTCGCATTGGAAAACCAAGGCAAAAAATTGGCCTTCCCAACAGATTTCCAGGTGGGTCTGCACTTTCTTCATGGTTACACTTACCCTGCGGAAAGCTTGTCTGTGACTTTCCCTGAACTACTGAAGCGCCCGCAAGCCAGAGAAAAAACAAAAGGGGTTAATTTTAGCGGCTTGGCTATCAAAAAGAATCAGCCGATTGTTGCCAAACACATCGCCAATATCGAAAAAGATCAGAAGGTGTTATTTGCTGGTGATTCGATGATGCAAGGCGTTGCTCCCCATGTAAAAAATATGCTGTTGAAAAAGTATAATATCGATAGCATTAATTTAAGTAAGCAGAGTACTGGGCTCGCTTATCCACGCTTTTTCAACTGGCCACAGACTATTGCTAAGGCTTTGAATGACAATCCAAATATTAAAGTATTAGTGGTATTTTTAGGGCCTAATGACCCTTGGGATATGCCGCCACAAACAGGTTATAAATACGTCAAATTTAAGAGTGAAGATTGGGAAAATGTTTACCGTGAGCGGATTAGTGATATAATATCCACCGCCCGCCAGCACAATGTTGATGTTATTTGGGTTGGCCCCCCTAATATGCGTAAAAATACGCTATCTGATGGTATGAAATTCTTACGAAGCCTCTACCAATCTGAAGTCGAGAGCAACGGTGAAATCTACTTCTCCGTCAATGATGTCTTTAAATATAAAGGCGATACCTACTCTGACTATATCGGCGATGAAAGCAGCACAATTAAATTACGAAGTGGTGATGGCATTCATTTCAGCGGAAAAGGCCAACAGCTCATCGCGGAAAAAGTGTTTTCTCTGATCCACCTCGTAGAGGAAGAAAAGGAACCTCATGAAACTGAACAACCTGCGTCAAGCTAAGTCCAAAATTTTGGCTGGTAGCGTTATTGCGCTGCTGTCATTAGGCTTATTGTCTTGCCAGAACACATCAGACAAAACGCGCACACCGAGTTCGACGAAAGGTCAGAACGCGGTTGAGCGTGGGCAACTCGTCAATAACGCAGAACCAAACCTGCGTCAATTTGCCAATAAATTGCACCAAGGCAACCAGCAAGTGCATATTGTCCAAATTGGTGACTCTCATACTGCCGCTGATTTTTTCAGTGGCAATCTGAGAACGTTATTTCAGCAACGCTACGGTGATGCAGGCCCCGGTTTTATCCCGCCAATTTCAGTACCGGGTCAACGCACTGCAACCATCAACCGCATGAGCGAAAAAAAAGAATGGTCGCTATCTTCAAGCCGTAAAGATGAACGCTTTGATTACCCACTAGGGGGCTTTATTGCAGAGCCCCAAGCAGTGAACAGTAATGTATTGTTAAAACCATTACAGCCCGCACTAGGGGCTTATCAGTTACAGGCGCTATATCAAGGTTCAAATGATTCACAAATGCGTGTATCCCCCGCAGTTTCCCCAAATGTGGCATTACCTGCAACAGGGAACCAATGGCGCTTCTCAACGCCAGTAAATACCCAGTTACCTGCGCAGGTTTCCGTGAGCAAAGATAACAACCTCAAAATTGGCGGTTGGTTAGTGCGCTCCACAAAACCAGGCGTGATGGTGTCTGCACTGGGAATTAACGGCGCGACATTAACAATGGTCGATAAATGGCAGCCTCAGTGGAGCGAAACGTTAGCGCAGATGTCCCCTGACATGATCATTTTGGCTTACGGTACCAACGAAGCGTTTAACGATACATTAGATTTGGCCGCTTATGAGCAAAATTTGCGGGCGAAAATACGCTTAATCCGCCAGCAAATGCCAAATAGTGTAATTCTATTGGTTGGCCCGAATGATTCACTAAAATTTAGTCAGGCGGCGAGTTGCCAAGCACAAATGCCTGTGAATTTAATGAGTGTGATTCAAATTCAAAAAACCGTCGCTGCGCAAGAAAACACGCTGTTTTGGGACTGGCAAGCATTTATGGGCGGCCCATGCTCAATTCGTACGTGGGCAGCGCAAGATTTAGCGCGACCAGATAACGTGCATTTGTCAGTCGAAGGCTACAAGAAGAGTGCTCAGGGCTTATACAGCCAGTTAAACCAAATATTGAATTAGTAGATTACTCAACAAACAACAAGGCAGAGGCATTTTCAACGTCCTCTGCCTTTGTATTCATCACTACGATATTTTTCTATTTTCGCTCTTCATCCTACTCTATCTTGTTTGTTACTTATCTGTTTATTGACATCAAAGTCTCAATTCCAACATTTCAATAGAAATAATTATTAAAATAAAAAAACAATGAATTAACTAAGTAACATTCTGAATAACACTGACTAACTATGAATTGTTTTTTCTTCTTAAGAAACATAAAAAATCATGGCCATTAGCTAAATCAATCTACCGCGCATGAAACTAGTATCCCCTGCATCCTTTTCAGTGAATGACATCAGTTTACTAAATAAGGAAAAAGCAACACACCATTATTCAGTTCAATAAACTTCAAGGTTTGCTATTAACAATATGAAAGCCGTGAACAGTTCTTTGACACAACCCGAATAGTTTTACAGTGATCATCGTAGGTAATATTTTAGTTAGGTTTAAAAAATGTCGACTAATTTTTGTGTAAAAACGTTTCATACCTATATTGGAACCTTATCAAGTACAATAAAAAACAGCTTTTATCTGACTCAGTCCCTGCTATTTAAAATTAGCTCAGGGGAAATTGAAATGCGGATAGAAGAAGGGCCATGGCAAAAACTAACAACCTCAGATATCTGCTTTCTTCCTAAAGGAGCATCAATTGAGATAATTAATCTTGATAGTCATAATCCACTAACTGTAGATGTGCTTCCTGTAACCACAGATATGCTGAAATGCTTTTATCAACAACATGCTGCACTATTTATCGATAAAAAAATAGTGCCTTCGATACGCCATATTTGTAGTACTAGTTTGCAAGAAAATCCAATTATTGAAGATGTATTTAACTCTGTAATAAAAGCAGTTAATTCATCTACCAATCATAATGTTATTCATATTCATTTAAGTTTTATTTTGTCATTTTTTTTATTCGTGAACGAATTTATATCTACACTGTGTGCATCAATAAATATCCAAACAAAAGACAAAGTATATGACTTAATTTTTCACAGTATAGGGAAACAATGCCACACTCTAGATACTGTTGCGAAAAAACTTCATATGAGTCCTTCAACCCTTAAACGGCGTCTTAGTAATGAATGTACTAATTTTTCTAAGATTAGCTTAATGTCTCGAATGAACAAAGCAATGATATTATCTATAACAGAGAGTATACCCATGGCTCGTATTGCACATGAAGTAGGCTATGACGATGTGCCTTACTTTCTGCTCACATTTAAAAGTTTTCATGCTCAATCAAACAATTCCCATCTTTGCCTATAAAAGGCACTCTCGCCAATATAAGGAGGGTGGGTAAGCACTACTCCTCCACGGAAATCTGGCTTCTGAGCAGTTAGACAGTCATCCACGAATAGGGATTTCCCCTCCAGAATCACGAAATTCAAAAGTGAGGAAGGATATGAATCTTTGTCTTAATTTATGACTATCCCTTTAATATTCTTCAATAAGAATTCGAGCCTTACCTATCCATGGTATGGCTCTGATTTAACTAGAAATAGTGATTATCCACTTCTATTTGCATCATTGTGCTATCTATCTGGGGAATATCAACATGGGTAGCTACTGTGTTATCTATTGGTGCAAGAGTAACAGTTGCATCAGGTAACTCCGTATAGACAGTCATCTTACCTTTAAACTGCGCCTGATTTTTCGCTTTATCATATACATTGATTTCATAATCATACGCCCCATCTGCTAATGGGCTCCCCACCGAAATACTCCACTCGCCTTGTTCATTCGCTTTTTGTTCATAGGTCTGATTATTAATTGTTAACAATACTTTACTATCAGGCTCAGTTGTCCCGCTGAACTTTGGCGTATTAATATTGGTTATCTCATCGCCTTTTTCACTGGTGGCGGATATTGTCTCTAAATGAGCAGCAAGCTCTGGGGCTTTGGTATCAATAATCACCGTTCCTGTTTCCTGTGCCTGATTGCCTGCGTTATCACTGACATTTATTTTATAATCATATGCACCATCTGCTAATGGGCTCCCCACCGAAATACTCCACTCGCCTTGTTCATTCGCTTTTTGTTCATAGGTCTGATTATTAATTGTTAACAATACTTTACTATCAGGCTCAGTTGTCCCGCTGAACTTTGGCGTATTAATATTGGTTATCTCATCGCCTTTTTCACTGGTGGCGGATATTGTCTCTAAATGAGCAGCAAGCTCTGGGGCTTTGGTATCAACTGTAATTTTTCCGGTTAAATTACCTGCCCCTAGGTTCCCCGCAGAGTCGGTTACCCTTATATGATAATCATGTGTACCATCTATTAGTGGTTCTGTTAACGTAAAACTCCATTCCCCCTGTTTATCAGCAAGAATATTCGTGTAGATATGTTGACCAACTGTAATTTCCAAATAAGCGCCGGGCTCGGCAATTCCTGCAAAAATTGGCTTCGTCTTACTGGTTAAAATATCCTGTTTTTTAGTGGTAGAGTCCGTGGGATCCACCCCCCCCCCCATAAGATAGTCAGGCGCTAATGTATCAATCATCAATTGCCCAGAAACTTGGCCTTGAATACCCTGAATATGATCAATCGCATAAATGACATACTCATGAAGACCGTCACCCAATTCAGTGTCTACCTGAATAGTCCACTCTCCTTTCTCATTGGCGGTAGTTTCAAAAGTTGATGCCGTTTTATTATCAAACACTAAACGAATTATCGCATTTGGTTCAGTCATTCCACTAAATATAGGCTTGTTTACATTGGTACAGTTATCGCCCTGAATACCTGAGTCTAAATTTGGCTCTAATTCTCCGCTCACTGAGGCTACTGTTTTGACAATAAAGTTACCAGAGACTTCGCTCTGGTTTACTTGCCCAAGCACATCCTTTGCTTTTATTTCATAGGTATGCATACCATCAGTAAGCGCCTCGCTATCAGACAATTTAATCTGCCATTTACCTTCTAAATCAGCGACTGTCTGATAAACATTCCCACTTATTATCAAATATACATCTGCATTTGCTTTCGTTATTCCGCTGAATGTGGGTTGGTTAATATTCAATACATGGCTGCCGCTCAGTACATCATCCATTGATCCCGTTAAATTGGGAGGGGTAACGTCATACACTAAACGAAAATCGAATTGTGTTTCACGATTCGCTAAATCTGTTGCGGTTACCGACAAAGGAATGCTTTCACCATCCTTGATGCCAATCGGAACGATGTTATCTGGTAATTTTACTTGCCAAACGCCTTGATTGTTCGCCTTTACCGTACCAAGCGTTTTTCCATTAACGTCTTTTATGGTTATCAACCCCGCGGCACTTGTCGTACCGGTGAGTCTTAAGTCATTCTGGTTAAAGAGTAATGTGCCATCTTTTTTAGTGATTAATTGCTTGTCATTCACGCCAAACTCAATGCTTGGGGACGTCTTATTATCCATATCACTAAGCACTTTAATCATCACTTCATGTTCGGTTTTATTACCTGCGATATCAAATGCAGTTATTTTTGCTACATGCTCGCCATTGGGTAATGCCAGTTCATTAGCAAAAACAGTTTTAGAGCCATCATATTTAGTTTGTTGTTTATTATGTTGAACCGTTTTCCCATTTACACTTATCAGGTAATAATCCATATTTCCATTGTAAGTGAAAATCAGTTTAGGGTTGGTGACATTGGCCACTAACGTCCCCGAGTGAACCTGTGTCTCACTAATATGAAAATCATTAAATGTTGACGCCTTCGTAAGAACATTCAGTGTTGTTTGCCCAACTGAAACAGTACCATCATCTTGGATAAAGCTAATATGATAGGCGCCATCCCCTTTAATAGGCACTTCAAAACGCCACTCCCCCTTCTCATTTGCTTGGATAGAATAATTCTTACCATTGACTTTCGCTGAAATTGAGCCGCCAGGCGTTATTTTACCTTTGTAAGCCGGATTTTTATGGTTAGTATAATGGTTACCGATTTGACCTGAGTCGGTGTCTGGGTCAAGGTAAAAATTAAAGTCGGTGATCCGTACAGAAGAAGAAAATGTCCTTACTGAGCCATAAACATCTGTAAATTTGAGGGTATAGGGGACTTCTCCTAGTGGCAATTGAACATCATCAGGGACTTTAAAATTCCATGAACTTCTGCTTTTCCCAAAACCGACTGAATAACTTTTCCCGCCAATAAAAATAATTCCTTTAAGCTCATCCCTATCTGATGATCCTGAAATCATTCCCTGTAATTTTGGCGAACGGCTAGAGCTCAATGAGTTATTAGCGTCCCCTGTGCTACTCGACTCTGCTGCAACTTCAAATGTCACATTTAAAACATTATCCTTTATTTGAATGCCTTTTTTCTCAATAACCCTTTCCGCCATCAACCCAGCAGGGGACGTGGCGATTAACGATATATTATCAAGATCATAACGACGGTCTGATTTAAGAAGGCCTGATGGCAAGCTAAATCGCCAATGACCATCTTTATCAATGTCTGAAATAGAAAAAATATGCTCATCTTTCTTATTCAGTCTAAATTTAAATTTTAAACTTGAACCTGGGGTTACTTTTCCTTGAAACGTCGCCATCAAATGATTAGTCGATTTCTCTCCATAAAATTTACCTGTACTCCAAGGGGAAATTAAAGCAGCATCGCTGATCTCCGGTTTATTCGCATTAACCGTCAGTGTGTCTATTTTTTCAAATTGGTTATCTGCTGCATCCGTAACCGTGATTTGATAATCACCAATAAAATTTTTCGGTAGCTCATTAAGAAGCGTTAAGCTCCAAATACCATTACTATCGGTCATCGTTGAAACCGACTCACCATTTAATTGCAATGTCACTTCACACCCCGGCTCACCTTTACCTGTAAATACCGGCCTGCGATGCGTAGTAATAAAGTTTCCTTTCGTTCCCGTATCAGTTTCTGCGCTTAATTCCACTGTAGATACAGGCGCTGTAGCATCAATAAAAATACTGCCTGAAATATCGGTCTGTTTTCCATTCGCCGGATGCTCTGCTGTCACTGTGTACTGGCAATTTCCTTCCGGCTGTTCTTTCGCTTGGATTTCCCAACGCCCAGTGACTGTATCTGCCACTGTAGTGAAACTTTCATGGCCCATTGTTAACGTAATTTTAGCGCCTGCTGTAGCGCCTCCGGTAAATTTAGGTGCTTTAATATGGGTGATGTAATCACCTTTCTTTCCACTATCACAAGCCGCATCTAATGCGACAAACAGAGTCGGAGGTGAAGCCTCACCCGTCCCTGCCGATGAGGGGAAATATGAGAAACTTTGAGTGAGGATCTTTTGGTTACCGGCGGCATCTTCTGCCGTGATCTGGTAGTGATTATTCTTACCTACATCTGCATCTACATCAAAAATCAGAGACCATTTTCCTTGGCTATCAGCATAAACGGTTTTAATCTGCCCTTTAAACTCAGCGGTAATTTTACTTTCAGGATCCGATGTACCGCTAATTTGCGGGCGTTTTAAATTCGTAGCCAAAGCATTCGAATTTTCCTGACTCGCGGGATCTAACCGAGCGGTCAACATGATCGTGCCATCAACCGTAAACTTCCCATTAAACGCCCCGATATTCCCGACATTATCAGTGACCTTCACGTGGTAATCATAATCGCCGTCTTTATCCACCGAAGGCAATACCGCTTGCCACTGGCCATCATTATCCGCGATTACACTCAGCGCTTTCCCTGCAAATTGGATCTCAACTGTTGATTGCGGCTTGGTGCTCCCGCCCAGTGTCACCGCTTTTTGTTGGGTGATATTATCCCCTCGGATCCCCGAATCGCTGTTTTCAACCAGTTCCGCTTGCGCTGAAGGGGGTGCGGTATCCAGCCATACCGTTTCGCTAATTTTTTCGCTATTTCCTGCAATATCCGTGATGAGTACTTTAAGCGGATGATTTCCTGGCGTGAGCGGTGAAGTTACTCTAATTGACCAAGCGCCTTGGTCATCAGCCACCGTTGAGTAGCTTTCTCCCCCGAGCGAAAGCTGTATCTTCCCATGGGGCTCTGACTGCCCTGATAACGTCGGGGTCTGCTGGTTAGTGATAAAATTAGGTTGGCCATTGAGCTGCAAAGTTGTCGACTGCAATATGGTTTTTATCTGTACAGATTCAGTGGCCGTGTGAATATTACCCGCCACGTCTGTCGCAGTAACTTCATAATCATATTGACCATCAACTAACGCTTTTTGAACCACCACAGACCAGTTCCCATGACTGTCCGCTATCGTATTCAGTTGTTGTTCCCCTAGAGTCAACTCAATGCGACTGCCAGCTTCCGCTTTCCCAACAAAGTGTGGGCGAGTGTCTTTGGTGATGTTATCCCCAACCTTGCCACTGTCAGAGAGGGGATCTAGCTGTACAGATAGGTGGTCAACCTGAGTATCAACCGTAAACTGTCCATTAAACTCTCCGATATTCCCCACATTATCAGTGACCTTTATGTGGTAATCATAATCGCCGTCTTTATCCACCGAAGGCAATGCCGCTTGCCACTGGCCATCATTATCCGCTGTCACACTCAGCGCTTTCCCTGCAAATTGGATCACGACTGTCGATAGTGGCTTTGTACTCCCTGCCAGCGTCACCGCTTTTTGTTGAGTGATATTATCCCCTCGGATCCCCGAGTCACTGCTCTCAACCAATTCTGCTTGCGCTGAAGGGGGCGCAGTATCTACCAACAGATTCTGTACGAATACGCCTTGATTCCCCACAATATCTATTGCTTTGATATTCAATACGTAGGAGCCATCTTCTAAATTATCGCTTATGGTGAGTGACCAATTACCCTGTTCATTGGCTTGGGTAACATACTCTTTTTCTGCCACTTTAACGATGATATTGGCACTAGGATCTGTTTTTCCAGTAAGGGTTGGCGCCGTATTATTGGTTAAAAAACCAATAATACTTTCAAGTTTGGCACTTGCATCTGGCTTTGATGTTTTGATGGTTACTGTTTCCGTAACCATTTTATGATTACCAGCCACGTCTTCAGCTGTAACTTGATAGGTGAATAGTCCATCCGGTAACGGCTTTTCAACCGTTGTTTGCCATCTTCCTTGTTCATCCGCAACGGTTGATAATGTTTGGCCTGCAATAGTCAGCTTTATCGTGCTACCTGCTTCCGCTTTCCCTGAAAAAGTGGGGACCGGCTTATTCGTTAGCTTGTCTACCGTGACGCCTATATCCGAGTGCATAGCAAGCCCAACAGACAAAATATCAAGCTTGGTATCTACAGTCAGTTGCCCACTGACTGTAACTGTCTTTTCTCCACCCGATGATGCTGTTAATACATATTCATATACGTCATCTTTTAATGGCTCTGTAATTTCTAATGTCCACTTCCCATCTTTATCTGCTCTAATAAGGTATTTTTTATTATCAATAGTTAGATAAGCTTGGCTATCAGGAGAGACAACGCCAGTGAATATCGGCGTGTTGATATTCGTAACGTTATCGCCATTTTTTCCTGAATCAAATTCTTCGCTTAATTTTCCCTGGATAAAAGCGGGTATTTTGGGCTTGATTATTTGTGGGGCAATTGAAGTCTTATTAGCAGGCAGGCTAGGTGATGATGAACTCGTTGGTGTCGCAGCAACTGCTGGAGGCGATGAGAAGGCTAAATCACTCCCTTCTACCTGTGCATTTGCCGCTTTTTCTTTTTGATTTAGCTGTTTCTTCGCTTCAGTGAGTTTAGTTAATGATGAACTTAATAACACCTCTTTTTCAGAAGATAGGTTTTTCAGCGTTTGTTCTAATTGCTGATTTTTTTGATTTAATTCTGCCAACTTTTTACTGAAGCTTTCTTCGTCATCTTGTTGAACATCACCTTCTGTATACTCACGCTTATTTTTTGAGTCTTGAGGATCAGAATACTCAACGATATCACTCGTTAATTGTTCTTTAATATAAACAGTATCAGCACCAATATTTAATTTTATGGATGATAATATTTCATCTTGAGAAAGGACAGTTCCTTGCCCTGTTGATAACGTCATATTCCCTAAAATAATTTCGGATAAGCCATCCTTAATAGTTTCAACCGAACCATCAAGCTTAGTTATAATTAAATCAAGCCCTTGAACTTTAAACGTTTGGATTTCTATGTTTTCTAATTTATCTGTGATAGTTGTATCTTTCATGTTCTATATCATTATATAAATAAATGGAGTACCCAGCTAATATTTAAGCTGCCGTTAATGAAAATGATTATATCCTTTTAATTAGAAATAAAACGTCATTTAATACAATTTGACCTAACACTCTTTTTTTTTGAACCAAAACTCCAGTGAGTTCATTTTAATAGTAACTATAATACATTTCCAAATTAACAAACTCATATCTAAAATGAAATGATAGAAGAAGATGAAAATAACTCTGAAGAAGAGCTAGCCCCAATGGTTGATGGACTGAGTGGAACACTATGTATCATCATTTTAGTTTCTATGGTTTTCATTTTTAGTGGTATGAAGACCGCTGAAACTTATATTAATTATAGAGAGCTCAATTTTGAAAAAAAACAAATAGACTTACCTAACAAGCGTCTTTACTTTAAAGGCGGAATTCATTTATCAAACGATGAAATATCTTTACTAAAAGAAGAAACAACTAAAGTTAACAGTAATAAAATAATCATTAGTGGCTATGTAAATAATAAAATTAGCCATAGTAAAGAAAAAAACACCTACAATCTTCTTTACATTTCATCAACACTTAAAAATCTGGGTATTAATAAAGAAATTGTTCTAAAACAAGGAACAAGTGAATACTGCCCAGGCTGGAACTCATGCATTTATTGGGATTATAAATAACATGTATTATATTGGATTGTTTTTCTACGCCGCGACCTTTCTTGCTTGCTTTTTGTTACAAGCTGTACGTGAAATGGTTCAACAATGTCTATTACTTGCACCTGAAATCAGTTATACCATGATTGGTATTTATATTTACCCTTTAATCATATTCCTATTTCATCGGCTATTTAATAAAAATAAGCAAAGTAACTATTTGTTATTGTCAAACCAAACAAAGTTATCTGCATCGGTTACTGTGTCCCTTGGGCTAATAGGAACCTTTATTGGATTAACAGGAATGATCACGGCTATTTCAGCATCTCTTGGTGGAGATGGGGATATCGCAGAGAAAATGAATGCGATGATTTCATCTATCTCAATGGCACTAAACTCAATGTCATTTGCATTTTTAACGTCTATCCTTGGCGTTTCTATTTCAGTTCTATTGCTAGTAAGCTTGAATTTTTTCAATTTTTTCTACCAAAAAGAAAATAATAAAGTCAGAGAAAAATCATCAAAAAATCACTCTAGTGACCTCAAAATCATTCAAGAAAGACTCGATACATTAACCGCTGTCAATATCGACATAGCGCAAAAAATGCTTGTCACTACTGAAAGCAATCAGCTTGCGACTGAAATTTCTGCGCATCTTTTAACATTATCCACGGTGTCACAAGAAAACTTGGTAGTTTTACAATCAATAAAAGAGACTAATAACGACTGGAAAATAAAATTAGCTGACTATTTATTAGAAGAAAAAGAAGATAGAAAAACTGAAAATAATAAAATATCTGAAGAAGTGTTGAAAATTGGCCGAACTACACAATGGCTTAAAGAAAAAATGACTGAAAACAGAAAAAAATTATTAACACTATTATCAATGGAGTAAATACATGCGTCTTTTCACCTTAGGATTATTATTAGTATTATTATCACCGACTTATAGTTCAGCGAATAAAGGAATGGAGAGTTTCCAATCCTTTATCAGTCGAGTATTAGATAACTCTAATCCAGTTCAAATAAAGGCATTAGAGCTAGAAGCTGAAAATATCAGAGCAAAGCAGACAGATTATTATTACCTGCCAAAGGTATCAACGTCAGGAAAAATAAAAAGCCATGATGGTAGTACCAACAGTAATGTTACTGTAAGTTCATTAATCTATGATACAACGTTAAGCCATCGATTTAACGAAAAAGATTTAAAATTACAAATTTCTGCTCTTTCACTAAACAAAGAAAAAGAAGAACTTTATACTGCTGCAACAGGTAACTTAATTGGTATTTATTACCTCAATGAGCTAACAGAAACGACAGCCGATTTAAATAACAACGCTAAAAATATTTTCAAGCTCATTACTCAACGCTATAACAGCGGCATAGCTAAACACAGTGATGTTGAGCAAGCCTCTTTATTGATGCAACGGATTGAAACAGAGTTGCAAAATATAGAAAAAGAAATTGAACAATACAAATCAAATATTGAGCTTCTATCAGGTATCACCTTTCCAGCCAAAGGTGTGCAGGTTCCAAAAAACTTACTCAAAAAACTACACAAAACCATTATTGACGGTGAGAATGCACAGGAAAATAGTGAATATAATTTGTTACGCATGCAAGCTGATGTGATGAAAGAAAATGCTTATCAGCAAAACTCTTTCTTAAATATTAATGTCGTTGCCGAAGAACGTTTTGTTGGACAAGTTAGAAGCCGTAATGAGTCTTATATGGGAATGGAAGTTAAATTAAACATATTTGACCTTGATAAAATACTGAATGAAAAATCTCAGATGAAATTGTATCAAGCAGCAAAAGGAAAAGCGGATTACAAATATAAAGAATCAATAGCTAAAATTAAAAATTTAAAATTAATTGCTAACTCAAATGCCAATGAACTCTCAGGACTACAAGAACAACGTAGAACCATGCGTTCAATAATTAAAAGCCAGCAACGGGAATATGAAATATCACAGTCTTCTTTCTATGAAATGGTGAACACACTGTTTGATATTTTAACAATAGAAAGACGTATTGCAGAATTAATGATTGCAGATACAAAAAACAAGTTGGAATATATACAATTAACAGGGAAGTTAGCTGAAATTGAAACGTTATCTAAATAAACTAAATCAACTTCCTAAAAAATCAAAAATATTACTAGGTATCACACTCTTATTTTTCGCTTATACCTTATTAGCTAAAATAGAAATATCCACTCCTGGTGAAGGCGTTATCTCAGGGGGCTCGAACAGACTGGAAATAGTAAGCCCAGCCTCTGGGTTTATTAATCAATTTGCTATCAAAACTGGCGACAAAGTCCAAAAAGAGCAAATTTTATTTTCCTATACCAATTTAGATGTCTTTCATCAGGAAAAAACTTTAACTAATCTAGTATCATTTGCTAATGAACGTATTGATGAACTAGAGGAGAATAAAAAACTATTAAATAGGATCCTTGATGGAAGTATAAAGACAGAGTCTGAATATTTTTTCTTTGCAAAGGGCTTACAGAGTAAAACTTTAAGCGCCTATAGAGAGTTATATGGCCATATTCTTTTAAATATGGAGATAAATGATTTACGAAATAAATATATTTCGCAAATTAAAGAATCTAGTGAACTAGAAAATCAAATTAAAATCCTGAGAAAAAAAGACTCATTATTAAAAAATGCAAGAGCACCAGAAATTGAAAAACTCAGTAATAATGCCGAAATCAGCCGTACTACCGCACTGATGATGTCAGGAGAATTAAATTCTCAAGGTTTATTGCGAGAGATCTCTCTAATCGAAAAAAAATATACCGCACGGCTTATTGGTGAAATTCAAGAAAATGAAACCCTACTAAATAAGATAAAAAAAGAGAAATTAGAAAACAGTGGGCAAATGGAGCTACTACGCAACAAAATAAGAGCGAATAGTGTACTCTCCCCAGCGGATGGCGTTGTATTAAGCATCGAAAAAGATTTAGAAAAAGGCTCTTATGTTGAAGCATCAAATTTAGTGATGGTGATTAAAAAACAGCAAGACACAAGAGTCATTGAAGGTAAAATATTAGCGAAGTATCGCCCCTTTATTACATCACAGCTACCTGCAAAAATTGTGGTGAACTCCCCCGGATTTAAAAAAATTATTCGAGGTAAGGTCACTAAAATCAGTGCTGACTCCTTTAGTGATAGAGAACGAGCTAATCAAGAACGCTATTATTCAATACAAATTACACCTGAACAACATACTGAAATTCTTCCTGAACACGATGGTTTACCTGTTCTGATATACATTTCCAGTAAAGAAATTTCTGTTCTCAATTATTTAACCGCACTAATTAGCGATAACATTATATTTAACGTTTGGTGACTTATGTTAGGTTTTATTTCTGCATTATCTGCTGCCGTAGCAACAATGACATTACTTATGGCTGTGCTCCTAGCAAATGTGTTATCGAGTACCATGGACGCCGAAAAAAATAAAGATAAAGCCATCTTAGCAGGGGTTGATAACAACGAAGCTAGCTCCTCTTCATCTACCAATAATGATGATAGTAATACCTCGAAAAATGGCAATAACATTCTAAAGTCATTAATGTTTAGCCATGATACTTTTAAATTAATTGATAATAAAAAAATTAAATCCATTGATGTTTATTGCACCTATGGAAATAACATATCTTTTGATACAGCAATGACTTATACCATTTATAACACTGTATTAGTCAAAAAAAGCATACCAAATGTACACGTTAAAGCCTTAAAACCTATTGAAGATAATCAAAAGGTTAATGCTTGCTTCCTGAAGAGTGAAGAAAATGAAAGAACGTAGTTTCCATGATATCATTAGCCAATACTTTAAAATATTAGGGGAGCCATTCACGCCCCCAGCACTCTCATATGATAATAAATATATACTAGATAATATAAATGAATTTATTGATAACGATTTTTTTAGTTACCAATATACCGCCATCTCTGATTTAAATGAAAAAAACCTTCCTTTTCTCTTTATTATGGAGGTAACAGACGGGAAATATATTATTATTAAAAATCATAAAGGTCAGCTAACCAATCTAACAACTGACACAGTGATCACAAGCCAACTCATTGAAAGTAAAAATTTATTTTCCTTTACCGAAAGGGAAAATACACTCAACGAAGATAGCATATATAAGTCTCTAATTAATTTAACACCAAAGAGCAGCTTGTTTTCACTGCCGCTCATTGCCTTTGCACTATTATTACCCTTATATTCCAACCTTTTTAACTCCAGACTAGTTTACGGCGAATCAATAAGCTCACTGTTATATATTAGTTTCATTTTTATTGTAGTTATTGGATTAGAGTTTTTCATTAAACACATTATTCATGAGAAAAGTATAAAAAAAATAAAACTCAACATGGGTATTTTTAACCGTTACTTTGTTCATTTGTTAAAACAATCCAGTTGCAAAAGTGCCTCCATCAAAGTAAGAACAGCAGAATCTTCAATTCTACAGGTATGGGAAATTAAACCACAAATTATCTATGATATTGGGTTAGCGATTTTATTTTCATTCTGCATTATGGCAATGTTAGGCTTTTACTCATTATTGCTATTGAGCTATTACGCTGGGCTTATTTTTTTATGCCTGCATGTCCGTTTCCTTTCCTACAAGAACATGCTTCGCGCTAATACCTTAAACTATGAAAAATCAGCCATGTACTATTCGTTAGAACAAAAAAAACATGAGCTTTCTTTTGCCAGAGATAACCATTTTAAGCAATACATTAGTATAAAAACCAATGAAGATGAGAAATTAAAACTAAAACTCAATGAAGCCAATCACCATTGGATGGAAATCATCAAAGTAAATACGTTTTTATCCATGATCGTCATGTATGTTGCTTGTTATTTGGCTATTGCTGAAGGAAGTTTAAGTTTGGCGTCCATTATTGCCGTAATGATTATTAATGGTCGGCTTTCTGGCGCAATTACAGGGGCAATTAACCGCGTGTTTATGGTGAAAACACATCTATTTCATATCAAGTCCAGTATTGAACAATTAAAAAACAATCCGCTTATCCATTTCAAAACAGATGGTATAACAGCGGATTCGATTACGCATTTTACTGCAAAAAATCTCAGTATAAACATTAACGGTAAAAACATTATTAATCAGTTCAATATTAAAGCAAAGCCAGGCGATGTTATTGGTATTACAGGTGCTTCAGGAGTAGGAAAGACATCACTAATGAAAGCATTATGTGGAACCTCTGAATTCTCATCAGGGGATATCGCGATCAATGGCATTTGTATTGATGAAATTTCCCAATGCTTTTTAACAGAAAAAATCACTTACCATAATGGGAATTCATCATTCATTCATGGCAGCATTCGTGACAATTTTAATTTCTACGGTGTATTTGATAACCATATGATTGTTCGCCTTACCAAACTATGTTGTCCAACCTTACTGATAAGTAAAGAAACATTAGATGATACACTCGTCACTGATATTGCAGCCTCGACAGGGGAGAAACAAAAATTACAGCTCGCTCTTACACTGATGAAACAACCTGAAATGATATTATTAGACGAATCAACATCATTTATGGCTACCTCTGACGCGCTCTCATTTCTACAATCAATGAAACAAGAGTTTGAATTAAATAAATCAATTATTTTCTTGTCTACTCATGATTTAGGGTTAACCCCATTTTTTACAAAGCACATTGCGTTATCGTCGGGTCATGCTAAACACATAAATACCCCACAACATCACAATGAAATTATTATTCCTAAAATTAGCTTAAACTAATCAACAAAATGCCCACTTTACTGTGGGCATTTTGTTGAGTTTTACATGAATAATTTAATTTGACGAGTAGCATTACAAGAACATAAAGAACACCATACCGACAATTGCCCCTGTTGTCCCGAGGATAGTTTCCATTACCGTCCACGTTTTCAGGGTTTGTGCTTCTGTTGCGCCCGTAAATTTACCGAACAACCAGAAACCAGAGTCATTCACATGACTTAAAATTAATGAACCACCTGAAATACAGATTGCGAGTGCGGCTAACTGCGCACCAGAGTAACCGAGTTCGCTGATAACAGGTAACACTAAACCAACCGTTGTTAAACAAGCTACAGTTGCTGAGCCTTGGATCACACGTACGGCTCCCGCAAGTACGAAACACGCAACGGCAATCGGTAAACCTGCACCAATTAAAGAATCACCTAGCGCAGGGCCAACACCAGAATCCACCAGAATTTGTTTAAATACCCCACCAGCACCCGTTACCAGTAAGATAATCCCTGCGGGTTGAATCGCAGCCGAACAAATTTCCATCACTTTTTCTTTGTTTAAGCCATAACGGAAGCCTAAACCATAGATTGCCAGTAAACAGGCTAACAATAATGCAGTAAAAGGGTGCCCAATAAATTCTAGCCAATGTTCAAGCGGGGTTCCTTTCTCAACTAAGTGTGTTCCAATCGTTTTTAAACCCACCAACACTAATGGAAACAGCACTAAACATAAGCTGAATCCAAAACTTGGCATTTTGCCGTGCTCTGTTTTAGGTGCTTGGTAATCTGCAGGGATATCAATATGAACAAACTTACTGATAAAGCTACCGAATAATGGGCCAGCTAAAATCATACTTGGAATAGCAGCACATAAACCGATTAAAATCATCCAGCCGTAATCGGCCCCCATTTGTGACGCAACGAGCATTGGCGTTGGCCCTGGCAGTAAAAAGGCCGCCGCAGCTGCGACCCCTGCAAATAGTGGGATTGCCAAACGAACAACGTTATGACCTGTACGGTTAGCAACAGCAAAAACCACACCAATCAATAAAACAATTGCCACATCAAAAAACAGAGGTAAAGCACAAATTAGCCCTGCAATTCCCACGGCATAGTGCGCACGTTTTTCACCAAACAGGTTAAGTAATTTATTCGCCACTTGGTCTAATGCACCTGTTTCATGCAAAATCTTACCAAACATTGCACCGAGTGCGACCACGATTGCCAAGAACCCTAATGTTCCCGCCATCCCTTTTTGCATGGTTTCCGTGATTTGCTGCACAGGCATCCCTGAAAATAGCCCTGCACCTATGGAAACAATCATCAACGCGACGAAAGCATGCAAGCGCGCGTACATCACTAAAAATAGCAGCAGAACAACGGAGCCCACTGCGGTGAGCACTAACGTGAGCGTGCTGAGCGTTTCAACGGTATTCATACTTTATCTCCTGCGACAATCTGTGTAATCGTTGAGCAGGTATTACCGATGACGTCTTCAAGAGGCTGGCGAATATCAACCGCATGCACATCAGTTTCTGCTTCATTTGGTTCTTCTAAAGTAGCAAATTGCGTTTTGAGCATTTCTGGCTTGAAAAAATGCCCTTTACGCGCTTTGAGTCGTTCTTCAATAACGTTAGCATCGCCTTTTAAATAGATAAAAAATAAGTTTTTATTACCTTCTCTTAAAATATCACGATAGGCTTTCTTCAGTGCAGAACACACCACTAACGAAATCGTATTCGTTCTTTGCATAGCAAAAATGGCTTGGTTCAGCGCCACCAACCAAGGCTGACGATCCTCATCATTTAGAGCATGCCCTGATGCCATTTTTAAAATATTTGATTTAGGGTGCAAAAAGTCACCATCAAGAAAAGCGGCTTGTAATTGCTGTGCCACCCCATTAGCGACCGCTGATTTACCACTACCCGATACCCCCATTAGGACAAATGTGTAGTTTTGTTTTTGGGTATCACTCATAGGAAACTCCTCAGGCTTTATTGTTGTTCTATTCTTTTCATCATCCAGTAATATGTTACCGGTAACTTTGTTACGGGTAACATATTATCAGTACGGATTTATTGCAATCAAATTGGCGAATAAGAGAACAGATCTGTGATGTTAATCTCAATCTGACTTTAGTGAGGATAGGTGAAGAAAAAAGTAAAGATAACAATATTGAAACTAAAAAATATATTTAATTTTATTTTCAATTAGTTCACTACTACTTTTAGTATTCCTCTAAATAATTCGTGGGGTCGCTAGGCGGCAATCGAGCCAAACCCTAGGAGCATATATCAGTATGTGACTAGGGTAGGTGAGTGCAGCCAACAACGCGACAGCGCGAAGTATAACGGGGAAATTCCCCTAAATAATTCGGACTATAGGTAGGCGGCAAGTGAGGATATCTTGGGGAGCATACATCAGTATGTGACTAGGGTTGG
>NZ_JAGSPI010000012.1:0-47774 GCF_020381325.1 Providencia vermicola | reverse complement strand
TGGGTGAGTGCAGCCAACAACGCGACAGCGCGAAGTATAACGGGGAAATTCCCCTAAATAATTCGGACTATAGGTAGGCGGCAAGTGAGGATATCTTGGGGAGCATACATCAGTATGTGACTAGGGTTGGTGAGTGCAGCCAACAACGCGACAGCGCGAAGTATAACGGGGAAATTCCCCTAAATAATTCGGACTATAGGTAGGCGGCAAGTGAGGATATCTTGGGGAGCATACACAAGTATGTGACCCAAGTAGCCGAAAGCAGCTAACACCCCTATAGTTCGAAGTATGACGGGGAATCGAGGAACAATTAGATACTCTCGCCTATGAGTAAAGAAAACCCCACGTCAAAATGCGTTCCCGCGAGCTTCTTCCCCGTCATCCGCGCCAAGAGAACCTCTGCCGCTTTGCGCCCCATTTGGTCTCTTGGCGTAAGAATACTGGCCAATTTCGGTGTCATAACTTGCCCCACGTCATGCCCATGGAAACCTGAAATAGCTAGCTCAGTTGGAATTTGAATACCTAAACGCTGACATTCAAAAATGGCACCAATCGCCAAGTCATCATTGGTACAAAACAACCCATCTGTCTCGGGGTACTTCTCTAAACAATCATGCAATAACTTCGCCCCTAGCGAATAAGATGAGCTCTCTTGTGTCATCACATTACGCGGTTCAAGGTTAGCATCTAACATCGCTTGCTCGTAGCCTTTTAAGCGGATAAACGTTCGCTCATCATGCCTCGCCCCGATATACACCACTTTGTGACAGCCTCGTTCTATCATCGCATGTGTCATTTGGCGAGAAGCTTCAAAGTTATCAATCCCCACGGCAACATCTAAGCAAGGTGAAACACTGTCCATAATCTCAACAACAGGGATGCCTGCGGTTTTTAGCATGCGTAAAGTACGCTCAGTATGCGTCCTTTCTGCCAAAATCACGCCATCAATGTTATAAGAGAGCAATGAGGTTAGCCTTTCTTCTTCTTTTTCAGGTAAATAACCGTAGTGAGCTAACATGGTTTGATAGCCATGACAATCAGTGACCGCTTCTATCCCTCGGATCACTTCCGCAAAGACTTGGTTAGTTAATGAAGGAAGCAAAACACCAATCGCGTGGCTAGTCGAATTTGACAAAATATCAGGGGCTTTATTGGGAATATAGCCCAAACTTTCGAGCGCTTCGGCAATTTTCTCGCGCAAAGGCTCTGAAACTTGCTCTGGATTACGTAAAAAACGGCTCACCGTCATTTTCGTGATGCCGACTTGATCTGCTACATCCTGCAGTGAGGGTCTTTTCTTCTTCATAAGTCCAAAGTGATATTCATTAAATTAACGTTCTCTATGTTCAGCTATCTTTTTATTGATAGCAATGTTTGTTACTGATTTACATCACACAAATGTCGAGTTTTTCTAACAACTCGACTTTTCAGGTTGACTCTCTACTATGACTCCGCTAATTTTCGCGCTATATAACTATTATCATAACGAGCGTATTCATATTTATTATGGCAATCAATCGTAGACAATTTCTTCAATCCAGTGCCTTACTTGCGGCTTTCTACAGTTTGCCTAGTTTCGCTAAAGGCCAGCGCTTTGTCGAAGAAGCACTCTTTGGCGAACTTCCTCTTGCAAGCCATATTCAGCGCGTTATCAGCTCGGGGCCACCCTCTGACTTACTGATGTTTGCTCTTGCCCCAGAAAAAATGGTGGGGTTTTCTTCGATTTCATTAAACAAAGGCCATAGTGGGCTTTTCGCACAACAATGGCGCAATTTGCCCGTTTACGGCCGCTTAGCGGGTCGAGGCAGTACGCTATCATTAGAACAACTTTTGTCCTATAACCCTGACTTAATTATAGACACTGGCAATATTGATGATACTTATCGCTCACAAGCAGAGAAAGTGGCGAAACAGACCAATATTCCCTATTTATTGATTGCAGGTGGATTAAAAGACTCCCCCCAACAACTCACTCAGCTTGGTGAAACTCTCGGTGTTGAACCCCAAGCACAAAAACTCAGCCAACTCGCCCTGCGTTATCTGAATGATGCGGTTGCCTTTGCCAATAACCCCCAACAAAAACCATTAAGTTTTTACCTGGCTCGTGGGGCAAAAGGGCTAGAAACAGGCGCTAAAGGCTCGATTCATACCGAAGCCATAGAAATGCTCGGTTTACGTAACGTTGTGGATATTCCTAATTTTCGCGGGCTCACCACCATTTCCATGGAGCAACTTTATCAATGGAACCCTGATATTATTATAACGCAATATGATGAAGCCATTGAATTTATGACGTCCTCACCACTGTGGAAAGGGCTAGGTGCTATCGCCAATCAGCAGTTGCTTGTCTTTACGGGCATGCCATTTGGCTGGTTAGATGGCCCTCCTGGCGTTAACCGCCTTCTTGGCATGCGCCGTTTACAAAGCCACTTTGATGGCCATGTTGCCGCGACGATAAAGCAAGATATCGCTGAATTCTTTGATCTTTTCTATCATTCACCATTAACCTCTGAGCAGGTTGATCTACTGATGGAAAAATCATGAGTGGAATGACGAACAAAGGGGTTAAACCCTTATTATTAATTCTTATTTTATTCGCTAGCTTAGTGATTGCTTTAACGAGTGGTAAGTATTCACTTACCCTCGATGAACTGTATCGGCTATTTGCCAGTTTATTTTCTTCTCAAGTTGATGTTAGTGACCCACGTAATGAAACCGTCTTTTGGCAAATACGTTTCCCTCGCACATTAGCTGCAATTATTATTGGCGGAGCACTATCCATTGCAGGTGCGGCTTACCAAGGTATGTTTCGCAATCCACTGGTTTCCCCCGATATTTTAGGGGTCTCAGCAGGTGCTGGCGTTGGCGCTGTTGTTGGCATTTTCTTTGGGCAATCATTGATTTATATTCAGTTAGCCGCCTTTATTGGGGGCTTAATCACCGTGGCCGTCGTGTGTTTTATTGCACGCCTTGCACGCCAACATGACCCAATTTTATCGCTAGTCCTTGTCGGTGTCGCCATCAGCGCCATTTGTGGCTCTGCCATTTCTTTGATGAAAATTTTGGCAGACCCTTACACCCAATTACCGTCGATTACATTTTGGTTACTCGGCGGGTTATCATCCATTACGCAAGAAGACCTTTTGTCCGTCTTGCCATTAATGATAATCGGCACCATTCCCCTGCTATTATTACGATGGCGAATGAATTTACTGAGCTTATCCGATGAAGAAGCCAAAAGCCTTGGTATTAATGTGAGTTTAATGCGTGCTATCTTTATCGTCTGCGCCACGTTACTCACGGCGAGTGCCGTATCCATTGCGGGGATTATTGGTTGGGTAGGGTTGATTATACCCCATATCACTCGGATGATAGTGGGTGCTAACTTTCGTTACCAGCTCCCTGCATCACTGGCGATTGGGGCAATTATGCTGCTGATCACGGATACCCTCGCTCGTACAATTGCCGCCATTGAACTCCCGTTAGGGATCCTCACTTCTGCGGTGGGTGCACCGTTCTTTTTGGCTATTTTATTGCAAACAAGGCGAGCCAAATGACGATAATGACCCTTAATAACGTTGCTATTGGCTACCACAACACCGCAATCATTGATGGCATCAATCTTTCCTTACCTGAAAAGGAAATTACTTGCCTGCTAGGTGCAAATGGTTGCGGAAAAACCACCTTAATGAAAACGTTATTAGGTTTGTTACCCGCAATCCATGGCGAAATTTCGCTCAACAATCAGTCCATAAAAACGCTAAAACAGCGGGATATCGCAAGAGTGATTGCTTACGTACCACAAGCCCACGATACGCCTTTTACCTTTACTGTGTTAGATATGGTAATGATGGGCTTAACCCCTCATATTTCTTTATTTTCTGTCCCTGGTGATAGCGAAAAAAACCAAGCACTTCAACAACTCGAACGGCTGAACATCCCTCACCTTGCGACTCGCCTTTACAGCACACTCAGTGGCGGCGAAAAACAATTAGTCCTAATCGCCCGCGCGTTAATACAAAAACCCTTGCTACTGATTATGGATGAACCTGCCGCTAGCCTCGATTTTGGTAACCAAATTCGCCTACTTGAGCAAATTGAGAAATTGAAAGCTCATGGCATGACCGTGTTGATGTCGACCCACCACCCACAACACGCTGCCGCCATCGCTGACAACGTCATTTTGCTAGACAAACACCAAAAAGCGCGACAAGGTTTATCAAAAAGTATGTTAACACTTACTAACTTGGCAGCACTTTATAATGTGGATGAGCGCAGTATTCAAGCCCACTTCCAGCTTCCATCAACGTTTTCTTATTAAGGTCAGGGATCATGTTAATCAACCAAATTGATTTTTCTAAAATGTACCAAGAACATATGCAGCAAGCGCATAGAACCCGCAAAGAACCCGAACATTGGGATAAAAAAGCCCAGCAAATGGCACAAAATTGTGCCAATCCTAATGACCCCTATTTAGTGCGCTTTCGTGAACTGATGGATTTTACAGGCGCACATACTTTACTGGATGTGGGCTGTGGCCCAGGTTCGATTAGCCTGTGTCTGGCCAATGAATTTAAAGAGGTTATTGGTATTGATTACAGCGGTGGCATGCTAGAAATGGCACGGCTTCGCGCTAAAGAACTGGGTATTCCCAATGCCCACTTTGAGCAACTCGCATGGGAAGACAGTTGGGCAACTCTGCCTAAAGTGGATATATCCGTCGCTTCCCGCTCAACGTTAGTCGATGATTTAAAAACGGCGCTACTTAAGCTCAATCGCCAAACAAAACTGCGCGTTTACACCACGCATACCATCAACCCAGCCTTTATTGATGAAAATATTATTCGAGAGATTGGCCGTGAAGTCATTCGGTTACCAACCTATATTTATGCGGTGAACATCCTGCATCAAATGGGTATCAATGCCCGTGTCGATTTCATTAAAAGCCCAAATAAAGGTGGCTTTGATAGCTTTGAAGCCTTTGTGGATAGCGTCAATTGGTCACTCAAAAATATCACACCAGAAGAAACGGATATTCTTCGCCGCTATTACGATGTTCAAACGGCATCAGGAAAGAAAATATCTTATCCATCAAGGGACTGGGCAATGGTCTCGTGGGATGTCGTGGATGAATCGGAACTGACATTATGATTTATCTACCTGATGCATTCATTGACCAGCTGCTGTTAGACGACATTCAATATGGCGACTTAACCACCCGCGCCTTGGGGCTGCACTCACAACTTGGCGTAATCACATTTGCCTCCAAGCAAGGGGGCTGCGTCAGTGGTATTCACATTGCAAAACGCATGCTAGAGAAGCTCGGGGTTACCTGTGAATGCCATTTTCATGATGGGCAGATTGTCGAACCTCAAAGCATTTTAATTCGTGCCACAGGGCCGATTGAAGCGTTACATCAAGGCTGGAAAGCGGTGCAAAACGTCCTTGAATGGTGCGGGGGAGTTAGCCACTACACCCAGCAAATGGTCTCTATTTTGCGCCAGTATCAGCCTAATGGGCAACTCGCTTGTACGCGAAAAACCATCCCAAACACTAAGCCTCTTGCCTTAACTGCGATTTTGGCAGGGGGCGCCATTATTCACCGAACAGGCAGCGCAGAAAGTATTTTGCTGTTTACTAACCATCGCCAGTGCCTTGAAAATCCAGATGATTGGAATGCGCATGTGCAAGCTTTACGCCAAAATGCACCCGAAAAGCTAATCATTGTAGAAGCCGACGATTATCAACAAGCTGAACTTGCCATCAAAGCCCAAGCAGATATTGTGCAACTCGATAAATTACCAACGAACCAAATTCAGCAATTACAGCAGCTGGCTAGCGTACAAAAGCGACCTTGCCAGTTATCGTTGGCAGGTGGAATCAATTTAAAAACCATTGAAGAATTCGCCCAAACAGGCGTGCCATTGTTAGTGACTTCCGCACCATATTATGCGGCTCCTCGAGATATAAAAGTGAAGATTTTTAAGCAGTAACCTAAGAAGTCTGCGTTAAAAAGCCATTCGCTAAAACAGCCTACTCCCGTAGGCTGTACTGACTTATGGTTAATGACGCACATCGTTATATAAAAAAAAATATATCGTAATTAATGAAACTGGAAAGACATAATGAAAATAAAACAAATAACCTATTTAGTTGGGATGGCTTTATTCGCAGCACAAGGGCACGCCGCATCTGCCCCTAAAGCAGAGAACAATGCTGACGTGATGTCTGTTTGGAGTACACCACTCGCAGCGGATGCCAATGTCATCACTGAAGAACAAATGAAGCAATTGAATAAAACCAACGTAGCGCAAGCATTGAGCACCCTACCGGGGGTTTCTATTCAAAAATCAGGTAACCGTAATGAAACACAGGTGAATGTGCGTGGTTTTGATAGCCGCCAAGTACCTATCTTCTTTGACGGTATCCCAACCTACGTGCCCTATGATGGTACGTTAGACTTAGGCCGCTTTATGACCAGCGAATTGGCAAGTGTTGAGCTGTCTACTGGCTATACCTCGTTACTGCAAGGGCCAAACTTAATGGGCGGTGCGATTAACTTAACTACCGCAACCCCAAAAAAGCCGTTTGAAGCTAATATCAGCTTAAACCAAGGTTTTGCCCGTGGCGCAGATAATGCCCACAATATTAGCGCACGATTAGGTGGCCGCAATGACTTAGGGTTTATTCAAGTCAGTGGTAGCCAGTATAAACAGCGTTTTATGGGGATCCCTAATTCCGAGAACGACAACCCATTAGCGGGAAGCAATGGACGCCGCCCTAACTCTGCGACAGATGACAAACGGATGATGGTCAAGGTGGGTTGGACACCGCGCGAAGCCGATGAATATGTTGTGACCTATCTTAAACAAGATGGTGACAAAAACAGCGCACCGAGTGTCACGAATAAGAAACAACAATACTGGCAATGGCCCGCTTACGATAAAGAAAGCATCTATTTTAATGGAACAACCCAAGTCACTGATGGCATAGCCCTACAGAGTCGTTTCTACCACGACACCTTTAAAAATACCCTACACCAATACAAATCTGTCAAAGATTACGAAAAAGGGATTTATAACTACAGCCGTTACGATGACTACAGCAATGGTGCCGATATGCGTGTTGATTTCACTGTGCGTGAACTCGATATGTTGTCATTCGCTGCACACTGGAAAGAAGACGTACACCGTGCCCGTGCAAGAAAAGATGTGCCCTTCGACCGCTATAAAGACAATACCTATTCTATTGCCACAGAATATCAATGGGTTGCCTCTGATAACTTAGATATTATCGGTGGTATTGGTTATGACTGGCGCAAAAGTGCCGATGGTAAACGTTATAATTACGATACAGCAAACTTCGAAAAATACGATGGTAATAGTCAGCATGCCTTCAATTGGGAAGCCATGGCGCGTTACCACTTAGCAAATGAAGATACAGTACAATTCTCTATTTCTGAAAGAAGCCGTTTCCCAACGCAAAAAGAGCGTTATACCAAAGAAAAAATGAAAACACCTGTCACTTTTGTTATTAACCCACATCTAGATGCAGAACGTGCGCTAACTTACGATTTAACTTACAAAGGCCATGTTTCACCTCTTTGGTCATATACCTCCAGTATTTATTACAACCATGTCTCGGATGCTATTATGGCACATCATGTCGGCACTGATAAAAATGGAAATCCTTTATTAGAAAACCGCAATAGTGGAAAAGTCGACTACTTTGGTATTGATTTAGGCACGACTGGCCAAATTACCGATTGGATGGAAGCAGGTTTAAGCTACGGATATATTCATGCCGATCCAAAACACTACAGCGTCAAACACGTGGCTGAATTGCCAACCCATAAAGCCTTTGCTTGGGTGAAATTTACCCCTTATGAGCCGTTTAGCATTACAGTGACAGAGGAAGCCAGAAGCTGGGCATTTAACTATGTGGATGATGAAAGTAAAGTGCGCGGATTTGCTAAAACTGACCTACGTTTAGATTATGACTTAGGCCAAGGCATTTCCGCCAATACCTCAGTGAATAACTTATTTGATAAGTCTTATGAATACACTAATGGCTATATTGAAGAAGGTCGTAACTATTGGTTAGGTATCGAATATAAATACTAACCCATAATATATTAGGCAGAGATTTAATTCTTTGCCTAATATTTACTATTGCATCCATAAAATGCCAGTATTTATTATTAATAAATAAAAAAACAATTGTACGTAAGTGCACCTAGGAATTATCCTATAGAATAGGATTACTCCTATGAATGACAAGTTCATAGTTTTTTATATTTTTTTAACAATGAATAAGATTACCAGATAATATAAAAATCTAAAATTATTAATAATGCAGTTTTAAATAACACCAAGGCTATCAAATCAATAATTTTGCTAATTAATAACAAAATTGCTCACCCCACAATACTTGCAGTTAATTGATTCACTAATTAGACTATAACAATAATAAAAATAAAGTTTATCTAAAATTAATTTTATTTAGCTGCATTCTTTTGCGGCTTTGCTATTTTCATTTAATTTAGAGAGAGCAAACAGCATTCTATGAATGAATTACATGACTATATCATTGATGAAAGATATATTTTCGAGCAAAAAACAAGTTTAATTTACTTAAAACTTGATCACAGTCAAAATATTGAGTTATCCAAACCTGCTACTAGATTATTTAATGAAATCATATCATTGAATCTAAAAAAAGGTATCGCTACACGAGATGAACTTCTTACTAACGTTTGGGAGGAGTATGGTCTTGTGGGCTCAAATAATAATTTAAACACCTATATTAGTGAAATAAGAAAAAAGCTTGAGTTAATCGGAATTGACCCGCAATCTATTGTTACCATACCCAAAAAGGGCTTTCGCCTTGAGACCCCAACATCCATTCATAAACTTGAAGATTTAACGCAAAAAAATCAATATGACGAAAATATTTATTATCATCATAAAAAGCATGATGATGTTGAAAATATTAAACAAAATTTGAAAATACCAGAAAATCCAAATCCAGATAATAACGCTATAATATTAATCACAGAGCCACCTTCAAACATTATCATTGAAAACAACAAAAATAATACCTTAAAAAACAACTTAATAGCAATAGAAAGCAAAAATGAAAAAGCAAAAACCATTGCGAGAAAAAAAACAAAGCTAATATTATTAGCAATTTCAACACTAGCTGTTTGTTATTTAATTTATTTATTGGTGTACAACTTCTCACCAAGTAAAAATGATACGAGTAATTACCTTACCATTAGTACACGAGATAGTTGCGTTATACAGACCCCTATTGAGATGGTAGGTAAAATCTCAAATGATAATATTACCTTTATAAACACTAAGTTAGATAGATATAATATCTCTTGTGATACACCAAAGAGAGTTTTTGTCTTATCTGATTTAAACAAAACCTATTCACTTGATAAAAATGTGGCTATTAGTATCTGCAAAGAAAGAAATAAAAAATATGATTGTGTTTCAATTAACGATCAGAGAATTTAAATGAAAAAGTATATTATCACCTCATTAGTTTTAGTGACATTAGTTACCATTACATCTTATGCTGTTAAAAAAGAAAATAACGATATGAAGGTTTGCTATTCAGAGAATATCTGGATTAAAGACAATGGAACACAAGATGGATTGAATTTAAGATCTAAAGTGACTATTCAGCTTGCTGACGATAACCATGGTAGAATGAATATGTTTGGCTATATCAAGAGCAATGAATTAACTTACCGATTAGATAGAGCCATCTATTTTGATTACCAATCCATTGACTACAAAGGCAATTATGTTATTAATTTCACATCATTTTCTATTACATCATCCGATAATATCCCCGAAGAAATTTTTTCTAACTTTATTCAATTAGAGCAAGATAAAATTAAATACTATGTCAACATTATTAAAATAGATGACAATATTTATCTATTAAAAGATGAAAGCTATTCTTCCTTTACCTGTAACGTTAAATAAAAAAAAAGCCTACTAAATAGTAGGCAAAACCGTCAACATGGGAAAATGACGAATACAAAACATAGTTTAATTCATGGAATAGTCAAAACTAAAGTAATACGACCACTAAACTTACCTGGCTCAACAGTACCATTTGTTTTTAAAGTTGATTCAACGCGTACTGGCCATACTTGATTTTCTCTCACTGATTGTACAATGCCGACCGCGGCAGAATGGTTATTTAATGTAACGTGTGATTTTAATGAGCCATCTGGCCTTAAATTTACATCATCATTTTGCAAGTTTGATGAAACTTTGACACTCATATCTTGGTTACAAATTATATAAAACAAACTTGTTTGCATATCGCCATTTAATTCATTGGCATTTAATGCACCATGATTAAGTTCAAGTGTACTTCCATTGCCGTCAGGAGAGGTAAAGTAGCATTTTCCTGCTGGTGGCGGAGCAATACCACAGATCCCCCCAGGTAAAATTGTTGCATAGCTTTTTTTCGCAGTTTCCCCCACAAAAATCCCAACACACTCGTCTGTTGTGATCCCACCACTATGTCGACTTTCTCCCTTACGAGGGAATGTTAATCCACATTGCGATTGTGAAGCTTCAATAATCGAAGCCATCGTAGGATAATTAGCAAAATTAATCCCACATGACCAATCCGCACGAGAAGCAATTCCCCCCGTAGATTTTCCTGAATGTAAATGGTTTATGCTGAAATAACAGTTTTTTGCCCCTTTACTCCCTAATACAGCAACACAAGGATTTGGCTCCATCGGCGAGCTAGCTTTCCAATAATCCATTTGATAGTAATAGGTATACCCGCTTCCTTTAACAATATCTTCTACATATGAAAAGTAGGTTGAGCTATAGCATACAGATGCAATAAAAAAGAGTGGTATCATTAATAACTGTTGTATTCGTTTTCCCATTTTAATTCTCTTTATATTTAATTTAGACTTTACCTATATCAAAGTAGATACCTGAAAATAAAGTTACTCATACTCGAATAAAAACGTCGCGATTGCTGAAATATGCCCAGTTTTAATTTGCTGATCTGCAATAGAATCTGGGGTCACTTTTAGAAAAGTCTCAAACTTCAGCTCATTGGTTCCTGCTTGAGTAATAGGCATTAAAGATGAAACCTGATTTATTTTAATTTCCTCGCCACTGGAAAGCTCAAAGCCGATACCTAAACCAGGGTTAGATTCTGCTCCACTCAAGGCTAAAAAGCCTGGCATTTGCCCATGTTCAGCGCCAGAAATTTTGACTTTCATTCTTTTTGCAATACTGAGATCGCAATTAGACAAAGCTAGTGTCATTTCTCGCCGTGGTAACTGATATGTTGGATCATAAATATCCAACAAACGAATATCACCAAAATCGACTTCAACATTCTTATTTTCAGGCAAAACAACACAAGGTGAGTTGACCAATGTTCCCTTTATTTTGACATTGTTTGTTGCGGCTTCAGTAGTATAACTTCCCATAAGACTCAAAAAACCGATTAATAATATCTGGTTGATTTTTTTCATCATTCGTACTCCACAACCATCGTTGCGTTGGCAACAAAATCACCTGTATTTATTTCATTACTTCCATTACGCACTAAGACTGCCCATAAAATTCCAGGGTTATTCGGGTCAATTAAATATTTTTTCCCAAGTTCTAAATCTTGCTCTGCAAGTTGAAATTTAACCGCTAGGTTATCTACTCCAGTACTTAATCCATTAAGATCAAAAGCGCTTTTGGGGCCGTTTAACTTTAAATACATCGCCCAGTTGTTTTTATTTTCTCCACATTGAATTTGGTAATTAACCTGCTTTTTCTGGTCATTACCTTGTATCGATTTAACCGATACATTCTCGAAATCTACCTCTATCTCTTTACCATCATCAATGTGGCATGGTGGTGGTGTAATTAAATTGCCTTTAATACTAATTTCAGTCTCATAGTCTTTCGCACTTGAAGTAAAGGGCAACATAAGCATCAATAAGACTACACTCGTAATTGTTTTTACATTCAACATGTTTCAACCCTTATTGATATTCAACTTTCAATGTTGCTGTCGCTGTAAAACTCTTTGCGGGGAGATCTGAGCCGCTTTTTTTAACTAATACTGCATCGAGCTTTGCAGGATTGGCAAAATTAAAAGAACGTTTACTTCTGAGTGGAAATTCAGTTGAATCAGCCTTAAAAAGCACTGCTAAATTATCGATACTTGTTTTTAATAATCGCTGATCAAATGAAGATGAGATCCCATCAATGAATATATTTAATTTAGGCTTAACTCCATCCTTACAACTTACCGTATACTCGATTGGCTCTTTATAAACTTCGTCTTGAACACGCGTCGTCATGACATCGCCAAAATCTATTTCGATGGTTTGTCCATTATTAATTGTACAAGGCTTGGATAACACCTCCCCTTTAATATCAATATATAAAAATCCCGAGAACCCATACATACTTGGTATATTAAAGGCAATTAAAAAAGCAAATATCCTCATTACTTTTTTGGGAGATATCATAGAATTAATGGACATAATCATCAGCCTTATTTTCTTGGTACTACAGAGCATTCAGTTGTTTGGCAGCTAAATTTCAAATCAACCGTACCCCCAAAATCATTCAGATAAACTAAGGTTGGCATAGCCCCTAAACTCCCAGAAATTTTTCCTAAACTGGACTCACTAAAAGGAGCGATCATGACAGGTTCAAAGTTCGAAACTTCTGTATTTCCTTTTTTTGTTTTAGTAATAGACAAAAAATAAGGAGATGGATTTTTTACTAAATAATCAGTACCACGCTTAACTATTTTTATATTATTTTCTTGTGGAATAAATTCCATACGCTCTTTGATCATAATCGCCGCTGGGCGATAAAAAAGCTTAATTTTTGTTTGTAATGCTATCTGTAAAACATTCGCTTTGTCACTACGTGGTGGAATTTCTCTTACATTCAAATAATAGATACTTTCTCTGTCCTTTGGCAATTGAGCAATTGCAGGCACTGATTGAATTTTAATCTGACTTTTAGAGTTTGCCTCTATTCGATGGACAGGCGGAGTCACAATAAAAGGTGATGTAACTTTCTCATCTCTATCATTTTCTATCCAAGCCTGAGCCAAATATGGACTTGTTAAGTGCTCATTTGTAAGTCCCATACTCACTGATTTATCATTTTCATTATAAATAACACGAGTTCTATCGAGTGCAATAGCTGCATAAGCTGATTGCATTAATAAAAATAGACTCATCGCTGTCGCTATTTTAGCATTTATACTAATATTCATACTTTCACCGTTGACGTTAATGCATATTTATAATTATTTGCATGGAAGTAATATTGTTTTTTCCATGCCACCTTCTATTTTTTCAGGTATTTGAATATGGCATGAAGATTTATCTCCCCACTTCACTTCAAGAATATCTGATGGATTAATACCCGCTAAATAAATAAACCCATTATCTGATACAATACCAACTTCAATATGTTTAGCATTGATAACGGATGCCCCAAATGGAGGATAGCTATTATTTTCTAAGCTAATAGTTCCCAGAATTTTTTCACCTTTAATCACATTGAACTTACGATAACCAATTGCACCTTCCGTGAGTGTTGCAAATTGGTTTGAATCCAACGCCTCGACATTATCTGGTATACTATTTATATCAATTCGCAGATTATTACGGTTAAAATCCATAACACTCGTAATAACAGCCTTACCATAACGATTTGTTTTAATTGGCGTTATCCCAGTACGAACTGGAATACCTTCAATACCATTCGTATCGATTAAGACTCTTGAGCCTCCATTGATTGAGGTATTACGATGCAGTGCGCCACCTTCTTGGGTGAGTGTTACCCCACCCTTTAATTGCATAGATAATGCAGTTTGATTGTCTTGAATATACGTTCCATTAATATTAAGTTGTGCAGCATCCCCATCATAATTATACATACCTGATGTTGTTACTTTATCTTTATCCCACGTTCCCGCAGAAACGGAATAGGTACTTCGCTCATCAATACGGTCATAATAATTCGCACTATGGCTATTATTATGACGGGAAAATGAGCCTGAATAACTGACGCTTGCCTGATTATCATTTAAAGGCACATTTAGATTTAAATATACACCATTATCATCACTTTGGTGCGACTTAGTTTTATATGCTGTTAAGCTAAGACTTAAATTTTTTATTTTACCTAAATCAAAATAATTAGAAACCGTCAAATTATATTGGTCAGTTGAAGAACGATTCCAATAAGTTTGATGCGAGTAATTTAAATACATATTTGTATTATATTCAGGGAATGCCGTACCAAATATAATGGTATATAATTCTTTACCGCTATCCATCGTACTGTCATTGTAACGTCGGTCAATAAATTGACTCATATTCATATAGTTTCTTTCTGAGAATCGATAGCCCGCAAAAGTAATTTGGCTGTTGATATCATCAAACTGCTTTGAATACGTTAGATTATAGGAATTCCCTGTCAGAGTTTGATTATTATCCGCTCTTCCCATTTCCGCTCTTGATATACTAATATTACCTGACAGTACCCCAAATGGAGCGAAGTCACGCCCTAAACCCAGCGCGATATTTTGATATTCGGAAGAACCTAAAACGCCACCATAAATAGTTGTGTTATTTGTTGCTCCCCATGATAAAGAGCCTAAACTAAACACAGGGCCCTGAGTACTATGCTCATTTTTACTTGGTTTACCCAAAACAAATTTATAAACAAGCTGACCTGGGCGCGTCAATGTACCGAGTCTGGAAGTTTCAACTTTATAATTTGTTACACTACCATCTTGCTCTTGGACAGAAACATCTAACGTCCCTCCGCCAAAAGAGTTAACATCTTGAATTCTAAATGGACCTGGACTCACTTCCGTTTGGTAAATAATTCGTCCATCTTGTTTAACAATCACCGTTGCATTCGATTTTGCGACCCCTGCAATTTCAGGTGCATACCCTTGTAAACGAGGTGGGAGCATCGATTCATTAGTTTCTAAGCTCGTCCCTATATAACGTATACTGTCGAATAATTCAGAAGATAAATATTGCTCACCAAAGGTTAAACGTGAATTTAACGCACGAATTGCTCGATACAGATACAGTTGATTCCAAGACCATGATTGCCCACCTTTATTTAGCTCACCTTTTTGGGTTTGCCAGTCTGCTCTCATACGCCAGGCACCGATATTTGTTCCCATGGTTCCAGTCGCAGTAATGCCAGACTCTGTACCTTTATCACCTGTGCGTTTGTTAACAATACGCCCTGTTGCATTGTAATCGATGAAAGCACCTAAAATACCATCATCCCAGCGAGAAGGTGGATCCCAGTTAGGATCTTGGTACTCCATAAATGCTTGTGGAATATTTATTTCAACGTTGTTTTTTGCTAAATCCCCTTGAATACTCATATCGGGAATAGAACGGATATCTAAACATTGATCATTTAATAACCACGTTACTTTTTTACTCCAATCCCTTTGCAATCCAAGTTGCTCATAAAGCTCAGGTGTAATACATGCTAGGGAGGATTTATCGTCGTAGTCAGGTGTGAAAAAAACAATGGGTTGTTCCATAGAAATTTTAACTCTATTAACTGATACCGTTAATAAGTAATTTCCAGGAGGAATATAGTTTGCATGAGAGAACTTGCTGAAATCGACATTTTCAGTACTATCTGCTTCAAGAAATTCAGTATTAAAATCAATTGCTTCTTCAGAAAATGCAAGCATTGGCGTTAATATTAAAAGCATTAATTTTGTAATTAAATTTAGTTTCATGCTTTTCATTTAATTATGCGCCTATCAAACAAAGTAAAAAGGTAAAGGTGTAGAAACATATGGCGTTCACACGCCACATGTTTTTACTTATCTAACTCAAATAAGTCTTATTGGTAGATGATTTTGAAGTTAGCAACAGTGTTAAAGCTACCGGTTGTTGCTTTAGCAGTTGCATCTTCGTTACCTTTAACATATGCAGCAAAGTGCAGAGTTGTTTCTTTACCATCACCTGAATTTAACGCATAGCCATCACCAGTACCTGGGAACGCTTTACCAAACTCAACAACTTTGTCCGCACCGTTAGTGATCACGATACCTGCATTTTTAACTTTTCCACCTAAACCAAGTAATTCACCAGTGAAACCTTGGAATCCTGAAATTGTTGGGCCAGTAAAAGTGATTTTTGCGTTTTTGTAAGTTTCAGTTGAACAGTTTTTCAATACGATATCGAAATCTTTGCTGTCTGAACGATATTGGTTAGATGTCAGTTCGTGTAATGCAATTTCACCAAACTCAACCAGTTGTTTCAGGTTATTAGCATCAATTGAACATGGAACATCATTAATGAAACCAGTAAAACGAATTTCACCTTGTGAGCTTTCTACTGTTTTTACTGGATCATCAGCTAATGCCACACCAGAAAAACCAACACCTAAACCAAGAGCTAGAGTTAATGCTAATTTATTCAGTTTCATAAACATTTCCTTAAATGAGTAGGAAGGGTCCCTCTTTCTAATTTTTATTGATAACTAGCCAACTTTATTTGGTATTTATCAGTGAAGTTTTTCAGCACTCCAGCTTTATTAGCTTCGTTCAGATTAGAGGGTTATATATAAATAAGATCCTTCTCATTTATCATTTTTTTAAAAACAAAAACTCATTAAGCTAACTTTCCTGCTTTCAAATTAACTATTCAGTTTCCCTCATAATTTTTTGAAAATTGATATAGAAGACTAAATGAGTTTTTTATGCACCGCTTTGATACTTTCTGATGTCAATTCTACAATCACAACATTTGTTGTCAAAAAATACTCACCCAATGTGTTTGTATAGATTTTTATTTCATTTAAATTGGAAAATTAGAACTAAAAAACCAAAAAAGTTAAAAAATACATAAATCAAATATGCTATTTAGAAAAACTTATATAAACCTTTCATCTTTCATTGGTAATAATTTCAATATATTTCAAAAAAACACCGCACACCCGTTGAAATATAAATCTATACGCAGTGATTTATTTGATATTTTAACTCTTAAAATTTAATTTAATTATATTTAAAACTAAAAAAACAACTTTTCTTATTCACTTAAAGGGAAAGAAGGATCTAAGATAAGATTAATCTCAATTAAAAATTACATCAAAAAGTAACAGTTTATTTCTTACAATTGTTCAAATTTAGTTATATCTTCAAGCTCTTAACGTTTTATTTTTGTTACGCATTCATTAACAAGAGATAAATAAAATATATTCATTGTTTTCTCCATTTATTATTTCTTTTATTCTTCATTTTTATCTAACAAAACTCAGTTGAGTACATGCCCTTCTACTTTCTCTTTTCAAGCTATTTCAGTCAGAAAACTATGATAAACTTGTTCCTATAGTCGATACTTAGTTTCCGAAGTTGGAGTCAAAAATGAAAAAAATGAGTGAAGATAAGATACTTGTGATGGCAGAGCGTATCTGCCAATCAAGAGGCGTTAGATTGACTCCACAGCGAGAAACCGTGTTACGTCTTATTGCACAACAACACGGTGCTATCAGTGCCTACGATTTATTGGATTTACTGCGTGAAGTTGAACCACAAGCAAAACCCCCCACTGTTTACCGTGGGCTTGAGTTTTTAATGGAGCAAGGCTTTATTCATAAAATAGAGTCAACCAACAGCTACGTTGTTTGCCATCACTTTGATAACCCAAGTCATATCTCAGTGATGCTCATTTGTGATCATTGCGGTAGTGTGACTGAAAGTGATTGCGCAACAATAGAAGCCGCCATCATTAGCTTAGCGGAAACTAATCAGTTCCGTTTACGCCATACTGTGGTTGAAAACCATGGTTTATGTAAAAACTGTGATGAAATCGATAGCTGCCAAGACCACGCACACTGTAGCCATGACCATGAACAACCGATCACTGCAAAGAAAAGTAGCAAATAACGTTGTAGAATTCACGACACTACTTATATAAGAAAAGAATACGAGAAGTAATATAAAGAAGGGATATAAAAGAAAGGAAGTAAAGCAGGCAGATCTCTATACATCAATGTGAAATCTGCCAGCAATAATGGAAAAATCAAACAAGCAGCACGCCGCTACATACCTGATAATCTAAGAATTAATACCAATCACTATTACGGATCACTCCAACTGCTAAACCTTCAATAGTGAAGCTTTGCTCGCGTAAATCGACAACAATCGGTGCAAACTCAGGATTTTCAGCGATTAATTCAACACGGTTACCTTGTTGTTTAAAACGTTTAACAGTCACTTCATCATCAATGCGCGCAACAATCACTTGGCCATTATGCGCATTTTGTGTTTTATGAACGGCTAATAAGTCACCGTCCATAATACCGATGTCTTTCATCGACATACCATTCACGCGTAATAGGAAATCTGCGTGAGGTTTGAAGAGTTCAGGATCAACCTGATAATGACTTTCAATATGTTCTTGTGCCAATAAAGGTTCGCCAGCGGCAACGCGCCCAATCAAAGGTAACCCTTGATCTTCAGCCTCTTCTTCAAGAAGTAGGCGGATGCCTCGTGATGCCCCAGAAACAATTTCAATTACACCCTTGCGAGCCAAGGCTTTTAAATGTTCTTCTGCCGCATTAGGCGAACGAAAACCAAGACTTGCTGCTATTTCAGCACGTGTAGGAGGCATACCTGTTTGCGAAATGTGGTCACGCACCAGATCATAAACCTGCTGTTGTCGAGCCGTCAGTGCTTTCATTCCGTTCCCCTGTTTGTTTATACAGTCAGACTGTGAGTATATACAGGTAAATGAAGATTTGAAACAGTTAAATTGCTGAATTTAGGCATTTGTTATCGATTGGCACTCTTTTCTCGACTCTAAACAACTTTTATTAGCTAGGCAGAAAAATAACGCTGCCATAAAATCAGTGCCCATATAAATAATGCTAAACCAATACTGATAAATACAGCCGCTGACCCAATATCTTTAGCGCGCCCTGAAAGTTCATGATATTCACTACCAATACGGTCAACAACAGCTTCTATTGCACTATTTAGTAACTCGACGATAGCCACCAGCACAACGGAACTGATCAGCAATATTCTATCCACATAACTGATATCTAAGCAAAAGGCGATAATAATCGCAATGACTGCGGCAACAGACTCCTGCCTAAATGCTGCTTCATTTATCCAAGCCGCTTTTAACCCCTTAAGGGAGTACCCTGCTGCTTTAATCACGCGGGTAAAACCCTTAGTTTGACTTGCCATATTTATTCCTTAAAAAATTCAAACAATAATCGATTTTTACAGTCAAAGTGAATCGTCAGTAACAGATCTACCAGTGGATTTCTGGTATGATTGCGCAGCATTGTTAACAAGAGGCTATAATCATTTATGTCACTATGGCGTAAAATATATTACAACACGTTGAATTTACCACTTAAATTATTGGTAAAAAGTAAACTAATTCCATCGGACCCAATTACAGAGCTGCAGCTTGATACCAACAGGCCAACGCTGTATGTATTGCCTTATCACTCTAAGTCCGACCTCCTAACGCTACGGCATCAATGCTTGGCTATCGGTCTGCCTGACCCTTTGGTTGATAACGACATCAATGGAACAAAGCTTCCTGCTTATGTATTTATCGATGATGGCCCACGCGTATTTCGTTATTACTCACCAGATCCGCGTAAAGATTCCGTCAAAACATTCCATGCGTATTTAGATTTGCATAAAAATAATCCGAATCTGGATATTCAAATGCTCCCCGCATCGGTTATGTTTGGGCGCTCTCCAGGTCGTGAAGGACATACCCCTGCACCACCACTGAAGCTATTAAACGGGGTGCAAAAATTCTTTGCTGTCCTGTGGTTAGGTCGTGATAGCTTTGTTCGCCTATCGCCCCCTGTTTCTATCGGGAAAATGGCGCAAGACCACGGCACAGATACCATTATTGCGAATAAATTAGCCCGTGTCGCCCGTATTCACTATTCCCGCCAACGCCTTGCGGCTGTCGGCCCGAAATTGCCTGCACGCTATGAACTATTCAATAAGCTTTTGACCTCAAAAGCGATTGAAAAAGCAGTCGAGGATGAAGCACGCAGTAAAAAAATTCCACTGAAAAAAGCACAGCAAAATGCGGTGAACATGATGGAAGAAATTGCAGCGAACTTCTCCTATGAAGCCGTGCGTTTAACTGACCGTGTACTGAGCTGGACATGGAACCGCCTCTATCAAGGCATTAATGTGCAGCATGCTGAGCGCGTTCGCCAATTAGCGCAAGATGGCCATGAAATTGTGTATGTGCCTTCCCACCGAAGCCACATGGACTACCTATTGCTGTCTTATGTTCTTTATCATCAAGGCTTAGTCCCGCCGCATATCGCCGCAGGGATCAACTTGAACTTTTGGCCTGCTGGCCCAATTTTCCGTCGCCTTGGTGCCTTCTTTATCCGCCGCACCTTTAAAGGAAACAAGCTCTATTCCACGGTTTTCCGTGAGTATTTAAGTGAGTTATTTGCTCGCGGTTACTCTATTGAGTATTTTGTTGAAGGTGGACGTTCCCGAACTGGCCGTTTATTACAGCCAAAAACGGGGACGCTATCAATGACACTGCAAGCTATGCTACGTGGTGATTCACGCCCTATCACTATCGTACCTATCTATATTGGTTATGAACATGTGATGGAAGTAGGCACTTACGCAAAAGAGCTGCGCGGTGCAGAAAAAGAGAAAGAAGGTTTATTTTCAATGATCCGCGGCTTGCGCAAGCTGCGTAACTTAGGTCAAGGGTATGTGAACTTTGGCCAGCCAATTTCCCTTTCTCATTACCTTAACCAACGCGTGCCAGATTGGCGTGATTCGATTGACCCTATTGAGCCACAGCGCCCAACTTGGTTAAACCCAACGGTTAGCTCATTAGCAGATAGCATCATGGTGAATATCAATAACGCTGCCGCAGCTAACGCTATCAACTTGTGCGCAACGGCTTTACTGGCCTCACGTCAACGTTCATTAACCCGTGAGCAGTTAATTGAGCAAGTGGAATGTTATCTACAATTATTACGCAATGTGCCATACACCGCCGATGCAACTACGCCAAATAAAACGGCTGAACAACTGCTCGAACACGCGTTGCAAATGGATAAATTCGAGGTAGAAAAAGACAGCATGGGGGATATTATTATCCTTCCCCGTGAAAATGCTGTATTAATGACCTACTACCGTAATAATATCCACCACTTACTGGTGTTACCATCACTGATCACCAGTATTGTGTTGCACCATGAGCGTATCAGTCGTCAAGAAATTCACCATCAAGTCAGCCAAATCTATCCGTTCTTAAAAGCTGAACTGTTTATGCGTTATAATGACGAACAGCTGCGTGAAACCGTCGATACTCTGATTGATGAGCTAAATAATCAAAAACTTATCTGTCTAAGAGACGACGAAATGGTGGTATTGAACCCACGCCGTATTCGTCCATTACAACTCTTAGCCGCTGGTGTCCGTGAAACATTACAACGCTACGCAATCACGCTGTCATTACTCAATGCCAGCCCTGAAATAAGCCGTAATACGTTGGAAAAAGAAAGCCGTATTCTTGCACAACGTCTCTCTGTACTTCACGGTATTAATGCCCCTGAGTTCTTTGATAAAGCAGTATTCTCAACGCTCGTTGATACACTTAGAGAAGAAGGCTATATCGATAACAATGAAAATGATATCTTCACCACTAACGCTAAAAAACTGTATGCGGTTCTTGCGCGGTTAATGTCCCCAGAAATTCGTTTAACCATTGAAAGTGTTAGCCAAGACGATGAATTTTCAGAAGAGAAAAAAGTGGCTAAGCCTGACGAGTCCGCTCAAATCACAGAGCCAGAAAAAGACTAATCTGGTTTTGTAAACCGATAAAAAACAAAAAGGTAATGTTGAAAAACATTACCTTTTTTGTTGGTCTATTGAACATCATTCACTTACTAAAAATAGCTCACCATGATGCCAATAAACAAAATCAAGCCAACGAAGTTATTATTCATAAAGGCTTTAAAGCAGGGAGCTCGTTCGCGGTTCATCATCAATCGTTGTTGATAAACAAATAACCCCACAACTAGCGCCAGAGAAAAATAGTAAATGCTCCCCAGAGCAGCCAATGACCCCACAGCCACCAACAAGCCAACCATCAGTAATTGCAGTAACCCAATAATTAATTTGTCATACTGACCAAATAAAATGGCTGTTGATTTCACGCCGATTTTTAAATCATCGTCACGGTCAACCATGGCATATTGCGTGTCGTAAATCACTGACCAAATAATATTTATGAAAAACAATACCCAGCATACTAATGGAAGTGTTTCACCCACCGCAGAGAAAGCCATTGGAATCGACCAGCCAAATGCTGCGCCCAGTACAACCTGCGGTAAATGACTGACTCTTTTAACAAAAGGATAAATCCATGCCAAAGCAAGCCCCGCAATGGACAACCAAATTGTCATTGAATTTAAAGTTAAAACCAGCAAGAAGGACACACCCACTAAACTTGCAAACAAAATTTTAGCTTCTTTTTCCGTCACATCCCCACTGGGTAATGGGCGATGTTTGGTGCGTTCCACATGACCATCAAAATGTCGGTCTGCGAAATCATTAATCACACAACCTGCGGCGCGCATGAAAAACACCCCCGCAGTAAACACAATCAAAATGTGCAAATTGGGCGTGCTTTGAGCAGCTATCCAGAGTGCCCAATACGTCGGCCAGAGTAATAACAGTGAACCGATGGGTCTATCAATACGCATTAAACGGCTGTATGCATGCCATTTACTTAGCGTCATACTTCCCTCCACTTTGTCGTGCTCCTTTTCTCTCTCCATCATACTTCAAAATAGGTAGGTGTTCACACCACTCAGTTGAGCAAATCACGGATTTTTGTGTATTAGTGTCGTATTTTGCCAAAATCTATAATTTGAAATAGTTTGGATAATTAACGATATGCAGGTGATTCTGGTAAAAATATCTCAGTTAACAATAAAGGTTTATCGGATAATCTTAATCGAGAGCGGCGAACCCAACGTTCTGCGGAACAACCAATATGAATGTAATCACGTGTTAGGTTATCTCGACTAAATAAATAGCGCCCTAATGGCATTCGACCAATATCCACTAATTGCTGGTCATCATCGGTGAGTGTTTCTTCCGGAATGACCGTACGACCAAGCAACCACGGAATACCATCTCCATACATAACCACTTCGCGTACCCAGTAACGATGACTTGTAGGTAAATTTTGAGCTTCTTCCGTACTCAGCATCGCTTGCGATACATAGCATTCTAAATACGGAATAACAGTCACTTGCTGGCTATGTTGTTCAAAACGTTTTGTCATGGAGCCAAGTTCAAGTAACCAATCGAGTGTGTTAGCGGGAACTTTTTCATCATCCTGCGCAATCCATTCAATTGGCTGCGAGGTAAATAGCGTTTCATCCATTACGTAAATTCCACCATGAATAACATGGTTATGATTTCTGTATTTCTTACCAAGTAGGATATCACGTTGTTTTGCTACAAGGTTAAAGTTAGCTAACAATTTATATAAAAAGTCACAAACTCAACACAAATTGTAAAAAAATAGTGAAAAGTTTTCTAATTAATAACAAGTTGTGAACAATAATAAAATTCATTAATGCTTTAACAATCTAGCTTAAATCAAACTGTTTTGTCGTTTTTTAACAAAAAGAAAACGGGAAGCTGACAGCACTTCCCGCTTGATTTCACGACGTTATTTCAATGAGTCATTAACGCCAAGCTTTATAGTTGTTAATTAGGCCATTGGTTGAACTGTCATGGCTGCTCACTTTTTCACTGTTTTCTAATTCAGGCAGAATGCGGCTCGCTAATTGCTTACCTAATTCTACGCCCCATTGGTCAAACGTGAAGATGTTCAAAATCGCCCCTTGGGTAAAGATTTTGTGCTCATACATCGCGATTAATGCACCCAATGAATATGGTGTGATTTCTTTGAGTAAAATAGAGTTAGTTGGGCGGTTACCTTCAAATACTTTATATGGTGCCACATATTCCATATCGGCCACTGATTTGCCTTGTGCAGCAAATTCAGCATCGACCACTTCACGCGTTTTCCCAAATGCTAGCGCTTCTGTTTGCGCAAAGAAGTTAGAAAGCAGCTTCTCATGGTGATCACCCAGTGGGTTATGAGTGACGGCTGGCGCAATAAAGTCACAAGGGATCATTTTTGTCCCTTGGTGGATCAATTGATAAAACGCATGTTGCCCGTTCGTCCCTGGCTCACCCCAAATAATTGGGCCAGTTTGGTATGAAACGGGTTTTCCATCACGGCCGATATACTTACCGTTGGATTCCATATTGCCTTGTTGGAAGTATGCCGCAAAACGATGCATGTATTGGTCGTATGGCAGAATCGCTTCAGTTTCTGATTCAAAAAAATTGTTATACCAAATGCCAATCAACCCTAACAATACGGGGATATTTTTCTCCAATGGTGTTTGGGTGAAGTGTTTATCCATTGCATGAGCGCCATCCAATAATTGAACGAAGTTATCAAAGCCGACGGATAAAATAATGGATAAACCAATCGCTGACCATAATGAATAGCGACCACCAACCCAATCCCAGAACTCAAACATATTGTTGGTATCAATACCAAACTTAGCGACTTCTTCACCATTGGTGGAAAGCGCCACAAAGTGCTTAGCAACTTGGCTTCCATCTTTTGCAGATGCTAAGAACCAATCACGAGCTGAATGCGCGTTAGTCATCGTCTCTTGCGTAGTAAATGTTTTAGACGCAATCAAGAACAATGTCGTTTCTGGGTTCAGTTTTTTCAGCGTTTCAGCGATTTGTGTGCCATCCACATTAGAAACAAAGTGCATATTCAGGTGGTTTTTATAAGGGCGTAATGCTTCAGTCACCATAAATGGGCCAAGGTCAGAACCGCCAATCCCGATATTCACCACATCGGTGATCGCCTTCCCTGTGAAGCCTTTCCACTCACCGCTAATAATGCGTTGGCTAAATTGCTGCATTTTTTCCAGCACGGCATTGACGTCTGGCATGACATCTTTGCCATCCACGTAAATTGGCGTATTTTCGCGATTACGTAAAGCTGTGTGCAGCACCGCGCGGTCTTCCGTACGGTTGATTTTCTCACCTTTGAACATGCTGTTAATGGCATTTTCTAGCTCAGTTTCTTTTGCCAAAGCCAATAAATTGTCTAAGGTTTCTTGCGTTATTCTATTTTTGGAGAAATCCACTAAGATTTGACCATCGAACGTAGCCGAAAATTTGGTAAAGCGGTCTTTATCTTGCTCGAACAAATCACGCATATGCACATCTTTTATTTGCGCAAAATGTTGTTCTAGCGCCCGCCATGCAGCCGTCTGGCTTGGATTAATACTTCTCATGGATAACACTCTCCAAACAATTTTCAATAGAAATAGATTGTAACCCGTCAAGAAAACAGGGCTTATCGGTTTTCTGCGTTATGTTGATATTCCCCAATTCTGCCGTACTTTTCCAGACTTAATTATCCCTTTTATATGAAATACGCACTTTCAATGCCATTTAGCTTAAAAATGGCGACAAGTGAAGATAGACCGATGAGCATACACAAGTATGTGATTCGGCTATCTGAATACAGTCAACACCCATGCAGCTTGGAAAGGCGACTAACCTACATACGCTAAATCATTCGAGTTGCATGTAGGCGACAAGTGAAGATAGACCGATGAGCATACACAAGTATATGATTCGGCTATCTGAACGCAGTCAACACCCATGCAGCTTGGAAAGGCGACTAACCTACATACGCTAAATCATTCGAGTTGCATGTAGGCGACAAGTGAAGATAGACCGATGAGCATACACAAGTATGTGATTCGGCTATCTGAACGCAGTCAACACCCATGCAGCTTGAAGGATGACGCGTATGACGAAAACCGATAATAAATCCCCCATCATTAGAATTACTGATTTGCCTCGATTCTTGATTGACGCGCTTCTATTTACCCGATAAATCTATATAAAGTTTAGGTTTAACCAAAGGGATTGACACCATGAATACCGTAGCGTCTTCGTCAGACAACAATCAGTTTGTTATTGCAAAATTTGGTGGCACCAGTGTCGCGAACTTTGAGGCAATGAACAACAGCGCAAATATTGTTCTTTCCAACCCCAACGTGCGCGTTGTGGTACTTTCCGCCTCCGCAGGCATTACTAACTTATTGATTGAATTGGCTGAAGGTTGTGACGTTGATAAACGCAATGCGTTACTGCAAAAGGTTAAAGATATTCAATATGCAATTATTGATAACTTACAGACTGCAGAGGTTATTCGTGAAGAAATCAATCGCTTACTTGATAACATTGCCCATTTAGCAGATTCTGCATCTCTCGCCACTTCAGATGCATTGACAGATGAAATGGTAAGCCATGGGGAATTGATGTCGACTCTGCTTTTTGTTGAAGTTTTACGCCAGCGCAATGCCAACTCACAATGGTTTGATGTGCGTAAAGTCATGAGAACCAACGACAGTTTTGGACGTGCTGAGCCTGACCTCAACCAGTTAAAAGCCCTTGCAGAACAACATTTACAAACTCGCTTAGGCGAGTCAGTCGTGATTACGCAAGGCTTTATTGGCCGCGATGAAAAAGGCCGTACAACCACATTGGGACGTGGTGGCAGTGACTATACGGCAGCTCTGTTGGCTGAAGTATTGAATTTATCTCGTGTTGATATTTGGACAGATGTGCCTGGTATTTACAGTACTGATCCGCGCGTAGTACCAAATGCACAGCGTATTGATGAAATCGCCTTCGATGAAGCGGCAGAAATGGCAACTTTTGGGGCAAAAATTCTGCATCCTGCCACATTACTACCCGCGGTACGCTCAGGTATCCCTGTGTTCGTAGGCTCCAGCAAAGCCCCTGAAGCGGGTGGGACAATTGTCAGTGACAAAACCACGAATCCACCGCAATTTAGAGCATTGGCACTACGTCGCAAACAAACATTATTAACATTGCACAGTCTAAAAATGCTGCATGCACGTGGGTTCTTAGCAGAAATTTTCACTATCTTATTGCGCCACAATATTTCCGTGGACTTAATTACCACTTCAGAGGTGAGCGTTGCATTGACGCTAGATACCACAGGTTCAACAGGGACAAATGGCAGCTTACTCACCAACGCTCTCATGACAGAGCTTTCTGCACTATGCCGCGTTGAAGTGGAAGAAAACTTAGCGTTAGTGGCGATTATCGGTAATGAATTGTCGCAAGTGAATGGTCTTGGAAAACAAATTTTCGGTGCATTGGAGTCTTTCAATATTCGAATGATAAGCTATGGCGCAAGCAGCCATAATATTTGCCTGCTGGTTCCAGGTAATGATGCCGAAGATATCGTTCGTACATTACACAGTAACTTATTCGAATAATTCACACGATCCGATCAAAAAATGATAAGGCGATCTTCATGATCGCCCTTTAATTGGAAACTTAACGCTTTTTCAAGTTTTCCATCGATTGATTGATATTATCGGTATAGCGCAGCATCGAGGCCTTAACCTCTTTATTATTCTGCAAGAGCGCTAAATTACGTTTCGCCGTTTCATTCCCTAATTCTGCCGCTCGCTCAAACCACATCACAGAACGAAAAATGTTTTTCTCTCCGCCTTCACCTCGGGCGTACATCACCGCAAGGTTATTTTGCGCATCACTATTTTTCTTAAAAGCCACTTTTTCCAATAGTTGGCGTGCTTTCTGTGTATTTTGCGCAACACCCGTTCCCGTTAAATAGAAAATCGCTAATTGGTTTTTGGCTTCAAGGCTATCGTCTTCCGCCAGCTGCAACCAATTGACGATATCCTTGATATTCACATCATTTAATTCACCAGCAACATACATCTTAGCTAATTTAATTTGCGCATCATCAGCTTCATTCTTGGCTAACGCTTTGTATAGCTCAATGGCTTTCGCTGGGTTTTTCTCAATACCACCTAATCCTTTTTCATAAAATTCAGCCACTTTCATACCCGCATCCAGTGACTCATTTTGTGCAGCTCGCTCGTACCAAACAAATGCTTCGGCTAAATCTTTCCCGACGCCATCTCCAGATTCATAGGCACTTGCGATAGCCAATTGCGCATCAACGTTATTTTGCTGAGCGGCTCGTTTATACCAGTACATTGCTTGATAGCCATTTTTTTCGATGAGCAAATGGCCTTGCTGATAAAAGTCACCCATATTGTTTTGCGCAATCGCAGAACCCATATTGGCCGCTTGGCGATAGAGATAAATAGCGGTTTCATCATCTTTTTCAACACCCTCACCATTTTCATACATCACGGCAAGGTTGTTAACGGCGGCGGCGATATTATTGACGGCACTTCGCTCATACCATTCACGAGCTTTTTGGTAATCCACATTCCCACCAAGACCATCATGGTAAAAAAGCCCCATAGCAAATTGTGCATTGGCATGTTCTTGCTCTGCGGCTTCCGAATACCACGCTTTGGCTTGCTTAAAGTTTTGCGTAACACCTAAACCATGCTCATAAAAGTAGCCCAGCGCATACTGGCAATATGCATCCCCTTTTTCTGCACCACGGCGATACCAACGCTCAGCTTGTTTATATTTTTCCTGATTTTGCAATAACATACCGAGATAATAATCCCCATCGGTATTACCCAAATCAGACACTTTTTTAAACCAACGATAAGCTTCTTTATCATCAATGTTTAAAAAATCAGTCCCTTCCATATAGGCAAGCCCAATATCCACCATCGCATCAACATCCCCTGCTTTAGCCGATTTTAACTGAGCTTTAAATTCATCAGGAAGCACGACATCACGGCTCTGTGCTGTCGTTTCTGCTGGTTTATTTTTTGTGGAAGGCGCTTCAGAAGTCGCCTGAGCAAGAGAGGTTACCCCCAAACAAACTGCTAAAAATAGATACCGTAATTTCATCACCACAACCCATTCATTGGCGTTATATTGCTAACATAACACTCCAATAAAAAATTCATAAGGGATTCAAGCTGAAAAAACACGATTAGAAAGGAATTTCGTCGAAAAGCTTAGGTGATGTTCATTCATGACTAAAATGACCACCACCTAAATCCGAGATTAAACTATTAAGGGCTTAATTAACGCGATAACCACCATGCTTGCTGGCAAATAAGTTGAACTTACCCCATTCAATCAGTAAATGCTCCAATTTTTGATGGCTAATTTTGCATAACTCAGAAATTTGTGACACAACAAAGTGGTTTTCACTCACCAACTCGGGGGCGAATACCTCTGCTATCCATTCGCACTCTTTCGTCGTCACTAACCAACCATCATTAGTGGAGAACTTATGGACGGGGATCATGCCCTCTTTACTACTTTCTTGCGATAGTAGCTTGTTTTCATCCACTTGTGCCTGATGAAATGCCGCAATCTCTTCTTGCGAAGGTACGGGTTCTACCGCTAAACGTTCTTCCAGAAACAAATAAATTTCTTCTGCACGCGCAGGGGTTAACTCACTTTTTAACCAAATTTGGTTAAAACAGTGCTCATCAAGGGACTCATCCGTATCGAGCTTATCCATAATTTGTAAGATGCTCATCATGGCACTAACCGCATCTTCACTCATCAGAAAAGTGCCAGGCACCGCACTGTTTTGGATCTGATAAGGAAATGCCACAGATTGTGGCAGTTCATTTTCAATAATAAATTCATAGCTCATCATTGGACCCCTTTAATGTCTTTATCCATAAGATGGTGCCAAACACCTGAAAAATCAATACACTGTTTTATCAATCTTCAGGGTCATAGCCTAAGTTAGGGGCTAACCAGCGCTCCAGCTCCGTCACCGACATCCCTTTACGCTGTGAATAGTCCATTATTTGGTCTTTTTGCAATTGCGCCACCGCAAAGTATTTACTGTCTGGGTGACTAAAATACCAGCCCGATACCGACGCCCCTGGCCACATTGCATAGGAGCTTGTCAGTTTCATCCCCACTTGCTTTTCAACGCCTAATAACTGCCAAATTTTCTCTTTTTCTGTGTGCTCAGGGCAAGCAGGATATCCAGGTGCAGGGCGAATACCTTGGTAATTTTCACGAATTAGCTCTTCATTACTCAAGTTTTCATCAGCTGCATAGCCCCAATATTGGGTACGCACCTGCTGATGTAAATATTCTGCAAATGCTTCTGCAAGCCTATCCGCCAGCGCTTTGACCATGATTTTATTATAGTCATCATGCTGTTTTTCGTATTCATCCGCCAGCGCATCCTCTTCAAGGCCACCTGTAACAGCAAATGCCCCAATATAATCGGCTTTACCGCTATCTTTTGGTGCCACAAAATCTGATAAGCAATAATTCGGAAAATCCGTTTTTAACGTTTGCTGACGTAGATTCAAGCTCCGCGCTTGAACGTTGGCACGAGTTTCATCCGTATAAATTTCAACATCGTCACCAACACGGTTGGCAGGGAATAGGCCAAAAATACCTTTGGGGATCAGTAAATGCTCTTTTTCGAGCCTGTCTAACATCTCATTGGCATCATTCAACAACTTACGAGCTTCAGACCCGACGACTTCGTCTTCTAAAATACGCGGGTATTTGCCTGCCAATGACCATGTCATAAAAAATGGTGTCCAGTCGATATACTCTCGCAAGGTCGCTATTGAGGCGCTAACTTCTTGAACGCCTAGCGATTTTGGTACAGGAGGTTGATAAGCTTGCCAGTCAATATTCACGGCATTAGCTCGTGCGATATCCAGCGTAACGGGTGGGGTCTTCGGCCTTCTTCGCCCATGTTGTATACGCACAGTGTCATACTCACGACGCGTGCGCGCAACAAAATCCTCTTTTTGTGTTTCAGATAAGAGTGCAGCGACAACCCCAACAGTGCGTGATGCATTCTGTACATAAGTGGTTGGCCCTGTGTAATTTGGCTCAATTTTTACCGCAGTATGTGCTTTCGAGGTCGTTGCGCCACCAATCAATAATGGCAATGTGAACCCTTGTCTTTCCATCTCTTTTGCGACGTGCACCATTTCATCAAGAGATGGGGTGATCAAACCAGACAACCCAATAATATCGACATTTTGCTCACGCGCCGTTTTTAAAATTGTTTCGCATGGTACCATTACACCTAAATCGATGATTTCATAGTTATTACACTGAAGTACTACCCCAACAATATTTTTGCCAATATCGTGGACATCGCCTTTTACGGTGGCGAGTAATACCTTCCCAGCACTACTACCTGACTGCTTAAGTTCTTGAATGTACGGTTCTAAATAAGCCACAGCTTGTTTCATGACACGAGCCGATTTTACCACTTGAGGCAAAAACATTTTCCCTTCACCAAACAGGTCTCCGACCACGTTCATGCCGTTCATTAATGGCCCTTCAATAACTTCAATTGGGCTTGATGCACGCTGGCGCGTTTCTTCTGTATCTTGAATAATAAATTCGGTAATCCCTTTCACTAAAGCATATTCTAAGCGCTTTTCCACATCCCAACTGCGCCATTCCGCCTGTTGAACTTGCTGCTCAACCGAGCCTGAACCGCGATATTTTTCAGCCAGTTCCAACAAACGCTCCGTACTATCATCACAGCGGTTTAAAATCACATCTTCGACGGCATTTTTTAGCTCCGTAGGCAGGTCGTCATAAATGGCTAATTGCCCCGCATTGACGATCCCCATATCCATGCCATTACGGATCGCATAATACAGAAACACAGCGTGGATCGCCTCTCGAACAGGATCATTTCCCCTAAATGAAAAAGAAACGTTGGAAACACCACCAGAAATCATCGCATGGGGAAGCTGTTCTTTGATATCTTTACAGACCTCAATAAAATCAACCGCATAGTTATTATGTTCTTCGATACCTGTCGCGACAGCAAAAATATTAGGGTCAAAAATGATATCTTCAGGGGGAAAGCCCACCTCTTCCGTCAAAATCTGGTAGGCACGGCGGCAAATTTCAATTTTTCGTTCACGTGTATCAGCCTGGCCTACCTCATCAAATGCCATAACGACAACAGCAGCACCGTATTTGCGCAATAATTTGGCGTGTTCAACAAAGGCCTCAACCCCCTCTTTCATTGAAATGGAATTCACAATACCTTTGCCTTGTATGCACTTAAGGCCTGCCTCGATAACGTCCCATTTCGAGGAGTCAATCATAATTGGCACTCGGGCAATATCGGGCTCTCCCGCGATCAAATTTAAAAAACGCACCATAGCCGCATGGGAATCCAACATGCCCTCGTCCATATTAATATCAATAATTTGGGCACCACTTTCCACCTGCTGACGAGCCACATCTAAGGCTTCTTGGTAGTTTTCTTCTTTAATCAATCGCTTGAATTTTGCTGATCCTGTGACGTTGGTTCTTTCACCCACATTCACAAATAACGATTTTGCCCCAATGTTTAACGGTTCTAACCCTGAAAGACGGCATTCAACAGGTAAACTGGGTAATTGACGAGGGGCTATCCCCTTTACTGCTTCCGCCATTTTACGAATATGCAACGGAGTTGTTCCACAGCACCCACCAACAATATTCAAGAAACCTGCTTTTGCCCATTCTTGGATCTGCTGCGCCATGTTTTGCGCATCAAGGTCATATTCACCAAAAGCATTTGGTAACCCCGCATTAGGGTGAGCACTCACATAACATTCAGCAATTCGTGACAATTCTGCAATATATTGGCGTAACTCATCTGGCCCTAATGCGCAATTCAGCCCAAATGATATCGGCTGCGCATGACGCAATGAATTATAAAAAGCTTCTGTCGTTTGCCCTGAAAGTGTTCTGCCTGAAGCGTCAGTTATTGTCCCTGAAATCATGATAGGTAATGACACACCCAATGCTTCAAGCTCAGTTTCTACTGCAAAAATAGCCGCTTTGGCGTTCAACGTATCAAAAATAGTTTCGATCATGATCAGATCAACGCCACCTTTTACAAGTGAGCGAGTTGATTCTCTATATGCCTCAACTAATTGATCAAAGGTGATATTACGAAAAGCAGGATCGTTCACATCTGGAGAAATCGATGCAGTTCGGTTGGTTGGCCCTAATACCCCAGCAACATAACGTGGCTTTTCAGGGGTTTTTTGTGTCCACTCATCTGCACATTCACGAGCAATACGTGCAGCGACTTCATTAATTTCTGCGGAAATTGCTTCCATTTTATAATCCGCCATCGCAATAGATGTGGAGTTAAATGTATTGGTTTCAACAATATCTGCGCCCGCTTCAAAATATTGACTATGAATTTCTCGAATAATTTCAGGCTGAGTGAGAACTAAAAGATCATTGTTGCCTTTTAAATCACTTGGCCAATCCGCAAAACGCTCACCACGAAATTGTTCTTCTGTTAGCTTGTGCTGCTGGATCATCGTTCCCATCGCACCATCGAGTACCAATATACGTTTTTTTAATTCTTGTTCTAATTGATTCACTTTTTCGGACACTGCACTGCCCTCCTGATCGGAAACACTGAGAAATAAGTCAAATTTTTACACTTAACATCCTACCATAACTTTTGTGTTTGAAATTCACTGTTATGATGAGAGTTTCTCAGGTTATGTTACGATCACTTTCTCACTGATCCGATGAGTATTTTCAGCTTAGTTAGTTCATAATAGAATCAAATTTCATTACAGTCAGGAGAGGCTTAATGGCAACGGCACCAATTACAAAAAAACTTAAAAAAGCAAAAGGGCCAGCAAGTGGTGCAACCGCAGCAGGGCAAGTTCAATCATTAAGCCGTGGACTCACACTGTTGGAATATATTTCTGAATCTACTGGGGGTATTGCGTTAACTGATCTCGCATTACAAGCGGGCTTACCAAACTCAACAACACACCGGCTATTAATGACCTTAGAACAGCATGGTTTTGTACGCCAAACCGGTGACTTAGGTTTGTGGGTTATCGCCTCCAATGCCTTTATTATTGGCAGTAGTTTTTTAGAAAGCCGTAATTTATTAGCACTGGTTCACCCCATCTTACGTCGTTTAATGGACGAATCAGGAGAAACCGTCAATTTAGCGATTCTTGACCACACTGAGTACGATGCCGTTATTGTCGACCAAGTGCAATGTACAGCCTTAATGCGCATGTCCGCCCCCATTGGAGGCAAACTCCCTTTGCATGCTTCTGGTGCAGGTAAAGCCTTTATTGCCAATTTACCTGAAGACAAGCTGATTCCCCTATTAAGCCGTAAAGGGTTACACGCCTATACCCCTTTTACATTAACCAATCCTTCCGCATTAAAAGAAAATTTACAGCAAGCCAAGAAACAAGGGTTTTCTTATGATGATGAAGAGCATGCTTTAGGTTTAAGGTGCATTGGTGCCTGTATTTATGATGAGCACAAAGAGGCTTTTGCCGCGATATCTATCTCTGGGCCGTTATCTCGAATCACAGATGACCGCATTACAGAGTTAGGTGCGATGGTTATCAAAGCGGCAAAAGAAATTAGCCGTGAGTATGGGGCAAATCGCTAGTTTCAGTATTTCAGAGGCATAAAATGCGGGGAAACCCGCACTTTTATTGGTAACTCACTGTAAAACCAAGGGAGTTTAAAAAACTAATCCCCTTGCTGTGTAGCTGGAGCATGTTCTAACTGCTTAGTACGCTCAAAAGCCTTAAATTTTGTTATATCGCGATATTTTTCAATCAATGCAAGGGCGATAGCTTCTGTTTCTACATCCGCTAAACCCTCAATATCCCGCGGCCTGAAATGTAATTGAAATGCACGTAAGGTTTTTTTCGTTTGTACATCCAACTGACCTGATAACGGAATACCTGAATACCCGTAAAACTTCAGCGCTTTCTGGAGACGAAGTATATTCGCAGGCTCATTCACATTTCGTTGTGCAAGGTACTTACTCACTGTTTTAGGATCAGGCCAAGCCCCGATACCTTGTTGTGAAAGGCGTTGCCATGGAAAGGCCCTACCAGGGTCTTGTTTACGTAACGGTGCAATATCACTATGACCAATGATATTCTCGGGAGGAATATTATACCGCTGCATAATATCTTTTAATAACGGAATTAAGGCTGCAATCTGTGACTCATTAAAAGGAGGCCAGCTTTTGTCCCCTTTTTTATCTCCCTGAAAGCCAGCATTCACAATTTCAATCCCTATTGAAGAATCATTCAGGCTCGTATGATAAAGCCAACGGCTATCACCTGCATGCCAAGCCTTTAACTCTTCAGGAACGAGTTGTAATACAATAGGTTTACCCTCTTTAGAATCTGGGTGGCTTGGAATTAGATAGTGAGAACTAACCTTACCTTTAGTCAATATTTTAATAGAATGATTATCATCAGACACCGTATAGTGCAAAATAATATACTGGATGCGTTCACTGGTATTTTGAGAAGGGTAGCGTTTATCAACGTAATAACCATTATTTGACGTGGGAGCTGTACACCCAACAAGTAAGAAAATGAAAAATATCCCTATATATTTCAACATCAAACTTTAACCTTATCCTACCTGTAGTGAGTTACATATTTAAACACAAGGTTATCAATAACACTATAGAAACTGTACAGCTTTTCTATAGTAGAACCTAATAGAAAAATTGTAGGTAGAATAAATAGCACAGATGCATTTTTTTAAAGCTTACCTACTCTCTCCTACCTCTTATAGAAAAAATAAGTAAGCTTGTTTTTCATACTACAATATATTTTTTAGTTCAGAGTGAAACAAGAAAACTTTTATCAATCACCTTTTTTACTAATAGGCGCCTGTTGCTACCCACTTAGAAAATGAAATAAAAAAACAAAAAATTATTAAGAAGATATTAATCGTTTTAATTTGAAAAAATATTAATTCAATTAATTACAGTTGTGCAAAATAGACTTAAATATTTTTCACCCTTAAGAATTTATCATCATAACGATACTTATAACAGTAAGTACAATCCATTAATTTATTTTTATTAGCCTATGTAATAAATGAAAAATCAGTTCCTTGTTGGCCGAATCACTTTTTAATACAGCAGATTAACCATGAAATTTATTGAAATACCATAAAAAGTTTTTAACTGGGTATCAGCTCATTTTTTTCATACTCAACCTGCTTTATGATCAATTTAGTAATTTCATTAATATCGATATCTAGAAAAATGACTATTTCAATTAATTTATCTAAACTTAACTTGTTAATTCCTAACTCATAACGAGACACTTGTTGCTGGCTTAACTGAATAACTGAACCTAGCTCATTCCCAGATAATCCCTTGCTCACTCTAGCTTTTCGTAAATGATTTCCCAATAATGCATAAATATTTTTCTTGTTAACGATATGCATAACCATCTCCTAAATAAGAAAATAAAATTTAGCTAGTATTAATCATTATAAAATTAATCGAATACATTTAAAATAGTTATGAACAATCAAAACAACAAAAATTGATAGGTAAACCTGTTTCTTATATGTAAAAAAAAGAGACTTTCGTATTATTTATAAAGCAATCTATTGCTTTATAAATACTTTTTAAAATTTAATGCATTTAAAATATATTGTGATATTTTATTGATCAAATCGATAATTTAATATCCTTTTACACTTTCAATGTGACTGGTAATAATTAGTAACTAATAAAAATACGACACTAATTCATATTATTAAGTTAATTTCATTTTTTAAAAAAAAGTGAAATTAACTGCTTAATTGACTATCCAAATGAAACTTCCTTTTATTTATGACAAATAATCAGAGAAAATGATTAAATAGCTATTATTTTAATCCTTATGATTTGATAATTAATCTATTTTGCCCTAAAAATAATAACGCCCTGTTTTCCTGCTAAATAATGCTTTAACTCAGTATCACTGACTTTTAAGTTTCCTTTAAGTGACGATGCATTTCTAAATAAAGTATGATCTCCTTGTTTAATAATGATACCGACATGTGAGACATCCAACCCACTGTTTTTAGAATAAATACCAATGTAATCTCCTGTTTTTAAATGGTTAATGACATTATCATCAACAAATCTTACCGGTATATAGTGGATTAGCCTGTCTTTTACAGACACCCCTGCAATAAAAAAACCACCTTGATTATTCAAATTAAGTCTTTTATTTACCGTTACCGCATGTGGACTGACTTGTTGAGTAATATCCCAAGCGATTGGGTTAGGTTCTTGTGCCCAATCCGAAAAAAAATGACGCCGATTAGTAAAGCCAACCTTCTTATCAACATAACGAATATCCGCTAAGTTTGTTATGAATTGCTCATAACTTTCAGAGCGTTTGAATGCCTCCGTATATTCAATAAACGTCATGCAATCCATCGCTTTTAAGTTCACAACGAGTGTTTCTATGGAGGATCGAGACTGATTTAACGTATATTTATTATACGGTGTACCTATTAAAGACTGAGTAATCATTTCAACTTTTTCTGCTTGCTGATGATGTTGACTTAATTCACGTTGCTGGCTGAGTATATTCATCAAAACCGTATACGACCCCGCGGATAGCTCTACCTGTGCATCCACAATTGATGCATATAACCACACTACAACAATAACAACGTGTTTTAGCATTCGAAGACTCTTGTATTTTTATCCGCTACATTTAACTCAATCATCGTATAAATAGCATTAATCAGCCATTAACACCTTTATTTTTATCACTATAGCATGCGATTTGCTCTTTTTCTGCACAGAACTGTTGGTTGGCTAATTTTGATTAAAGTCACAGTTAGTGCTTAATTTTCACTTTGATGATTGCTATTTAAACTTTTTAGCTAAACAATGTTACCGGTAACAATGTTTAATTTTGAAGAAATAACGGCTGCTGAATGAACAAGACACAATCTAAAACCAAGTAAAAATCATTATTTTTTATCCGCCTTATGGAGCAATTATCATGAGCAAAAGTATCTCTGAAACCATGACATTAACCACTATCCGTGATGAACTGGCACATATCACTCAACGCATTATTTGTCGTTCAGCACAAACACGTGCCGCTTATCTGAGCAAAATTGAACAGGCTCGCACCACAACTGTTCATCGCGCTTCGTTAGCTTGTGGTAACCTCGCTCACGGTTTTGCTGCCTGTCAGACAGAAGAAAAACAAATACTCAAAAGTATGACTCGGGCGGATATTGCCATTATTAATTCTTATAACGACATGTTGTCTGCACATCGTCCATACGATCACTACCCTGAACAATTAAAAAAAGCATTACTTGATGCAGGCTCTATCGGACAAGTCTCCGCTGGCGTTCCTGCCATGTGTGATGGCGTGACTCAAGGGCAAGATGGTATGGAGCTATCTATGCTCAGTCGTGATGTCATCGCAATGTCAACAGCAATTGGCTTATCTCACAATATGTTTGATGGTGCACTATATTTAGGCATTTGTGACAAAATTGTGCCTGGTTTAATGCTTGGTGCTTTATCATTTGGCCACCTTCCCGCGATTTTTGTTCCCGCAGGTCCCATGTCTACAGGGTTACCCAACAAAGAGAAAGTGCGTATTCGCCAGCTATATGTTGAAGGGAAAGTTGGCCGAAGCGAATTATTAGAAGCCGAAGCCGCATCCTATCATGGCATTGGTACTTGTACCTTTTATGGAACCGCTAACTCAAACCAAATGGTTATGGAAGTCATGGGCTTACATCTACCAGGCGCATCTTTTGTTCCCCCCGAAACGCCCCTACGTGATGCATTAACAAACGCAGCCGCACAGCAAATCACTCGTTTAACTGAACAATCAGGCCAATATTTACCTATCGGGCATTTAGTTGATGAAAAAGTGATCGTCAATGGTATTGTTGCCCTACTTGCAACGGGAGGTTCAACCAACCTCACCATGCACCTCGTTGCCATTGCTCGTGCCGCAGGTATTATCATTAATTGGGATGATTTCTCTGATCTCTCTGAAATTGTCCCGCTAATTTGCCGTATTTATCCAAATGGGCAGGCAGATATCAATCAATTTCAAGCCGCAGGGGGTGTTGCATTATTAATTCATCAATTACTACAAAAAGGGTTATTGCATGAGAACGTTAACACGGTTGCAGGTTTTGGTCTTTCCCGTTATACACAAGAACCTTGGCTAAATAACGGTCATTTGGAATGGCGTGAAGGCCCTAAAGATTCATTCAATCCCGAAGTCATTGCACAAATTGATAAGCCTTTTTCCCATCATGGCGGAACAAAATTACTTTCTGGTAATTTAGGCCGTGCAATGATGAAAACATCTGCAGTTCCTGAAGAAAATCAGATTATTGAGGCCCCTGCGGTTGTCTTTAATAATCAAAATGATATTGCCGCTCAATTTGAGTCAGGAGCTTTAAATCGGGATTGTATCATCGTCGTTCGTTTTCAAGGCCCATCCGCTAATGGCATGCCAGAGCTTCATAAATTGATGCCACCTCTTGGTGTGCTAATGGATAGGGGCTATAAAGTTGCCCTAGTGACTGACGGACGACTTTCAGGCGCATCAGGTAAAGTGCCTTCTGCCATTCATGTGACACCTGAAGCATACACTGGTGGGCTCCTATCAAAAGTCAAAGATGGAGATATGATCAGAGTGAATGCACTAACGGGGGAGCTACAACTCCTTATTGATGAACAAGCAATCGCGGAACGCCCCGTATATAAACATGGCTTGAGTGATAAGCATATAGGTTGTGGCAGAGAGCTTTTCGGTGCATTAAGACGCAATTTATCTGATGCCGAAAAAGGCGCCTGCAGTATTGATTTTTAATCTATTTTTACCAATAGGAATAAAATATGAATAATTGGAAAATATCAGCAGAGGCTATTCTTAAACAAGGTCCTGTCGTCCCAGTCATTGTTATCAAAAAACTAGAACAAGCCGTACCTCTCGCAAAAGCCCTTGTTGATGGTGGTATCAACGTGTTAGAGGTGACTCTAAGAACTGAGTGTGCCATTGATGCAATTCGTTTAATCGCCCAAGAAGTACCAGAGGCCATTGTCGGGGCTGGTACTGTCATTAATGCAAAACAACTCATGGATGTTTCCCAAGCAGGTGCTCAATTTGCTATCAGCCCAGGTTTAACCGAGGAACTATTAGCCGCCGCAGTTCAAGGAAATATCCCCTTAATTCCAGGTATTTCTACCGTTTCAGAACTGATGCTTGGTATGAATTATGGCTTGAAAGAATTCAAATTTTTCCCCGCTGAAGCAAATGGTGGCGTTAAAGCACTCAAAGCTATTACAGGCCCCTTTTCGCAAGTAAAATTCTGCCCAACAGGTGGGATATCATTAGCTAATTATCGTGACTATCTAGCTCTAGATAACGTGCTTTGTATTGGTGGGTCATGGTTAGTCCCTGAAGATGCATTAAACTCGGGGAACTATGAAAAAATCAAACAGTTAGCTCAAGATGCAATTCAAGGTATACAAGCCTAAATTTTTCAACGACTCGGCTATCACCGAGTCTCTATCTAACTAGCCTTACAAGGGACAATACGATCACTCAGCAAGGTAGCAATTCGTTAAATTGATAGCAAAAACGTAATTCTTCACGGTATGCATAAACATCCTCTACATGGCCATTTAAAATGCGTTTTTGTCGTTTTTGCCAATAATCCGCTGAAAACAAATCGGCATGATGTTGCTGCAAATAATCACGAATTTGCCTATTTTGGCAAATAAATGAAGCAAACTCCTCTGGGAAAACATCATGCTCTCCGATGCTATACCACGGCTCCCCAGATAATTCCTGCTCAGGGTATTGGGCTTCGGGTATATGGCGAAAATTGACCTCCGTCATATAACAAATTTCGTCATAGTCATAAAACACAACTCTGCCATGCCGTGTAACACCAAAGTTTTTAAAAAGCATATCACCTGGGAAAATATTTGCAGCAGCCAGCTGTTTAATTGCCCATGCGTACTCATTCAATGCGTTATTTAACTGCTCACTATTTGCGTTATCCATGTAAATATTCAGCGGCACCATTTTTCTTTCCATATATAAATGGCGGATTAATATCTTATCCCCCAGATCTTCAATCTGTGATGGCGCTTCATCTAATAGTTCTCTCATTAATTCGTGACTAATAGCACTTTTACTTATCACAAAATTTTCAAATTCTTGGGTATCCGCCATTCGCCCGACTCGGTCATGTTCTTTGACGATCCGATAACATTCTTGCACCCTTTCTTTTGTCACATTTTTTTGTGGTGCAAATGTATCTTTAATAATTTTAAATACCCGATCAAAAGCAGGTGCAGTGAACACCAACATCACCATTCCTTTAACCCCGGGCGCAATAGTAAATTGCTCTTTAGCAAAGTTAATGTACGCTAAATACTCTCGATAATATTCTGTTTTCCCATGTTTTTGGCACCCAATCGCCATATAAAGCTCAGCAATTGACTTACTTGGCAGGATTTCCCTTAACCAAAACACCAGTGCTGCAGGAAAAGGGGCGTATACCATAAAATAAGAACGCGCAAAACCAAATACGATACTCACCTCATCAAAAGTGACTAAACAAGTATCAATATATATTTTGCCATGTTCATCTTGATGAATTGGTAATAAAAATGGATGCACTTTGTCATTAATATAAATTTTGCCTACCAACCAAGCTGCCTTATTGCGGTAAAACAGCTCATTTGCAATATGCAGGCTACATTTTTGCAAATTAACATTCAAAAACTGATGTTGAAGAGATTTTATAATACATTGAATATCAAAACTTAAATTTCGCCAAGGTAACCTTAAAGGCAACCCACTCAAAATTGAAAACAGCAAAGAAGCTAAATTGTCATCCGCATGGTATTCCCTCGCAAGAGGCCGCGGAGAAGAAGAAAAACGCCTCGCTGGCTGAGAAGTAAAGATAAATAAGTTATCCTGGGTCAGTTCTCTATGCTGAAATAATCGGCAGTATACTGAGTTAAAAAAACTTTCTGCAATTTCAAAGCGTGGATAATCAGGTAACAATGTTTTATAAACATTTTTGATTAACGCCAATTTATCAGGTGTTAATGATTGTACTAACCCCATAAATTGTAACTGAGCAACAACTAATCCAACATGATGATCATATAGTTGAATACGTTGTTTCATCGCAGATTGCACAGCATGCCAGTCTGCCCGCTCAAACCGTTCTTGAGCCCCCGATGTTATTTCAAGGAAACGCCCATATTGCGCATCAAATCCCTGCAAGATTGTTTGGGCAATGATCTGCTCAGTTGTCAGGATCATATTGACCCCCCATTTATTTCTTTAAAGAAAAAACAGGCACTTAACGTGCCTGAAAGTTAACCGATACATCAAATAAACAGAAACACCGAATAAAGAAAATACTGACTAGAATTGCTCTTCTTCTGTTGACCCCGTTAAAGCCGTCACTGAAGAAGTTCCACCTTGAATAACAGTTGTCACCTTATCAAAATAGCCTGTCCCCACTTCTTGTTGGTGCGAAGAGAAGGTATATCCCTTATTCATTGCCGCAAATTCGCATTCCTGAACTTTTTCTACATAATGGCGCATTCCTTCTCCTTGCGCATAAGAATGTGCAAGGTCGAACATGTTAAACCACATACTGTGGATACCTGCTAATGTAATAAACTGGAAGCGATAACCCATAGCTGCGAGTTCATCTTGGAAGCGGGCAATCGTGGCATCATCTAAGTTCTTCTTCCAGTTAAACGATGGAGAGCAATTGTAAGCCAGTAGCTTTCCAGGGTATTTCGCATGAATAGCATCCGCAAATTGCCTTGCAGCTTCTAAGTCAGGTTTTGATGTTTCACACCAAACAAGGTCAGCATATGGTGCATAAGCTAAACCACGACTGATCGCTTGCTCAATACCCGCATTAGTACGGAAAAAGCCTTCTGATGTACGTTCTCCCGTCACAAAACCTGCATCATACTCATCACAATCGGAAGTCAAAAGGTCAGCAGCATCCGCATCTGTACGAGCAATTAAAATAGTAGGAACACCAGACACATCCGCAGCTAGCCTTGCAGCAACCAATTTTTGGATAGCTTCTTGGGTCGGCACTAAAACTTTTCCACCCATATGACCACATTTTTTCACTGCCGCAAGTTGGTCTTCAAAATGTACAGCCGCCGCCCCCGCTTCTATCATATTCTTCATTAATTCAAAGGCGTTTAGTACTCCACCAAAACCCGCTTCGGCATCCGCAACAATAGGCAAAAAGAAATCAATATATTCTTTGTTATCTGGCCCAATACCATTAGCCCATTGAATTTGGTCAGCTCGGCGAAAACTATTGTTAATCTTCTGAACCACTGAAGGTACAGAATCAACAGGGTAAAGTGACTGATCTGGATACATACTCGAAGCAGTATTTGCATCAGCAGCGACCTGCCAACCTGACAAATAAATCGCTTCAATGCCTGCTTTTGCTTGTTGCAAAGCTTGTCCGCCCGTTAATGCACCAAGTGCATTAACATAGCCTTTTTTAGATTTTCCGTGCAGCTGTTCCCAAAAACGTTCAGCGCCTTTACGTGCTAATGTATATTCCAAATTAACTGAACCACGTAACTTAATAACGTCTTCAGCCGAATACGGGCGCGTAATACCTTTCCAACGTGGCTTTTTCCATTCATTTTCTAATTGGGCTATTTGCTCTAAGCGCGATGTCGTCATGATCCACTTCCTTTATAAAATATGTAGGGTTTATCGAATGTTATGTTTGCAATTATTAGTCTAATAATTGGTATCCAGGGATAGTCAAAAACTCAATGAGCTCATCTTGCGTTGTAATGCGCCTCATTAAATCTGCTGCCTCTCTGAAACGCCCACTTTGAAAGCGCTTATCTCCCAGCTCTTTTTGGATAACCTGAAGCTCTTCATCCAACATCTCTTCAAAAAGAACCTTGGTCACTTTTTCACCATTTGACAAAGATTTACCATGCCTTATCCATTGCCAAATAGAGGTTCTTGAAATTTCAGCTGTTGCCGCATCCTCCATTAGCCCATAAATAGGGACACAGCCATTACCCGATATCCAAGCTTCGATATATTGCACTGCAACGCGGATATTCGCTCTCATTCCAGCATCAGTTCTTTCACCAGAACAAGGTGTTAAAAGCTGCTCAGCGGTGATTTCTGGGTCGGAATCACGAGACACATCAAGTTGGTTAGCCCGTCCACCAAGTGTCTTATCAAAAACCGCCATAACAACATCAGCTAAGCCTGGATGCGCTACCCAGGAGCCATCATGACCATTTATTGCTTCTAACTCTTTATCAGCTCTTACCTTGGCTAGAATCGTCTGGTTTTCTTCTTCATCTTTACTTGGAATAAATGCAGACATCCCTCCCATGGCAAACGCACCGCGACGATGGCACGTCTTAATTAATAAACGAGAATATGCACTTAAAAAGTCTTGGGTCATTGTGACGACTTGGCGATCGGGCAATACCCTATCAGGGTGCTCTTTTAATGTTTTGATATAACTGAAAATATAATCCCAGCGTCCACAATTTAATCCAACAATATGATGGCGCATGTGATAAAGGATCTCATCCATTTGAAATACAGCAGGTAATGTTTCAATCAAAACCGTTGCTTTAATTGTTCCCCGAGGTAATCCTACAAAGTCTTCGGCAGCGCTAAATACATCACTCCACCATTTAGCTTCCTGCCAAGATTCTAGTTTTGGAATATAAAAATAAGGACCACTGCCTTTTTTTAACAATGCTTGATAGTTATTGAAGAAATACAGTGCAAAATCAAATAACCCACCAGGAATTGGCGTGTTACCAAATAACACGTGCTTTTCATCGAGATGCAAACCTCTGACGCGGGCAATTAATACAGCAGGGTCTGATTTAAGCTGATAAACCTTACCATTCTCATTGGTGTAGGAAATATCACCATTAATAGCATCACTTAAGTTGATCTGCCCATCAATTAACTTTTCCCAGGAAGGTGAAAGAGAATCTTCAAAATCTGCCATAAAAACTTTAACGTTAGCATTCAAGGCATTAATAACCATTTTGCGTTCCACAGGGCCTGTAATTTCAACACGACGATCACGTAAGTCTTCTGGAATATTTTGTATTTTCCAATTTCCATTTTTTATGGAATTCGATTCCGAAATAAAACCAGGCAATTCACCTGCATCAATTTTTGCCTGTCTTTCCAGCCTTTCCTTCAGTAATTGGTTTCTGCGAGGTAAAAAAGCCTCAACTAAATGAACAAGAAATTCAATAGAATCATTATGTAATACTCGATTATCTCGATCAGCTATTCCTTTAGTAAATGTTAAATCTGATGCTAATAATTGGTGTTCCATTGAGCAACCCTCATTCATATTTGTTTATGAATTAAGCTTAATCTCAAAATACAAATAAATCAAAAACGATTTCCATTTTAATTAAAAATACCAGCAAAGTGATGATAAATATTGGTTTTTTAATAAATCATTTTAGGTTTTAATTTTCGTTATTAAAATAAAACATGTTAACCATCTGTTAAATAAGCAATTATCAAACGATTTATAATTAGAATAGTTTGTCCGAAAAACAAAAAAGCAGCTACAAAGTAGCTGCTTTTATACTGTAAATGATTTTTTAACTGAAATTTAATTCTATAAAAATTAATAAAGGCCAATATTTCTAATGATTATTAAAAAACCAGCAAAATAATGATTCTTTTTTAATCTAAAGTCGGCTCCATGTGACTAAGATCGAAAGGTGTGATCTGGTACACATAATAATTCAACCAATTAGAAAAAAGTAAGTGCCCATGACTCCGCCAACTGATCAATGGCGGGTTGTTTGGATCATTATTCTTAAAATAATTACATGGGATCTCTGGCGATATCCCTGCATCAAAATCACGCCAATACTCCTGAGCAAGTGTATCTTTATCGTATTCAGGGTGCCCTGTAACAAAAGCAAGGCGTTTATCTTTAGACGCAAATAAGTAAGCCCCAGCTTCTTCAGAACTCGCTAATATTTCCAAGTCCGTATGTTCTCGGATAAGCTCCTCAGGAAAATCAGCATACCGTGAGTGAGGCGCATAAAATGAGGCGTCAAATCCCCGAGTTAGTAATGCATGTGGCTCTAATGTATCATGTTGATAAACACCCGAAAGTTTCTCTGTACGCGTCCATTTTGGCAAATCATAAAGCACTTTTAACGCCGCTTGTACCGCCCAGCAAACAAAAAGTGTTGAAGTCACATGATCTTTAGCCCATGTAATCACTTTTTCAATTTGGCTCCAATAACACACATCATCAAATTCCACTAACCCTAAAGGAGCTCCAGTGACAATTAAACCATCAAAATTTTGCCCTTTAATATCTTCAAAATCACAATAAAAATTATTCAAATGCTCTATTGGTGTATTTTTTGACTCTCTTTGGTCAATTCTCAATAGTTGAATATCAACCTGTAAAGGTGTATTCGACAATAACCTTAAGAACTGGTTTTCAGTTTCTATTTTTTTGGGCATTAAATTTAATATTAATACTTTCAAGGGACGGATCTCCTGAAGGCTAGCTCTTGTCGTTGTCATGACAAAAACATTTTCTTCGCGCAAGAAATTCACAGCAGGTAACTCGTCTGGTAAACGAATCGGCATCATTCATCCCCTTTTTATACTTTTATACGTTTAGACTTCTAGAATGCTAAATAATCTAACCAATGTTAAGCTCCTTGTCGAGTATTTCAAGGGTGATTGAAATAATTTCATGCCAAGTGACTTGCCTTGATTTCTTTTCAAATATAGCAGAGATGTAACTAGCTGATTTTATATATTTTTTATCTACTCGTGATAATTTATAGATACTGATTTAACTTATACACTTTTGATATTAATTAGAGCTATTTTAATCTTCTTCCCTTAACCAAAAGGGTCTACCAATTCAAATTAATTAATAAAAAATAATAAGTTCAATTCATTAACTAGAAAAATCGAAAGATTGTCATCTACTTCACTATGGTCTAATAAGAAGTAAAAAACACAGAACAGTGATAACACAACAGTGAGTTGCTAAAGTGGTCATTAATCACAGGAAGTAACTGGCAGCGTAAAAAGAAGATACTTTCCCGCAATTAAGTTCATCTAAACGACAAACCGTGTCATAACCATATAAGTTAATTACCAAGTTAACAACAGATTGGCTTCTCACCTCTATCAATATCGACCCTTCATCCTCTTTTCTTGTATAAACGTCACTTTATCAGCACCAGCGATGAAGACTGATGCATGCTCACAAGTAATAAGGAGATAAAAATCGCACAGGATAAGAAAAGTAATAATCTTCAATTAGTTAATGACGACATCAACAACGGATTAGCCTAGGAGGTCACATCATCATAAGCCAGAACAATGACAATCAGTACCATCAACACAGAGGGGGACGATTTAGGAAGGTGAAATGAGGAGATCTATTCAGGTGAAAAATGAAGTAACAACAGTCAGTTACTGAGGGGATTATTGATAAGCTTATGAGGATTTCTACACTTTAGCCACAAGCCATAACGGCGTAAGTATAAAAACACAGAACATTGATGACACAACGGTGAGTTGCTGAGGAGATTACCAATTCGCTTAGCTCGCACTATTTATTCCGTCATCCTTGCCTTTTCTTATCCCCATTCCCCAAACGCAAAAAAGCCACCCAATGGGTGGCTTTTTCACTAATTTAATGTCTGGCAGTTCCCTACTCTCACATGGGGAGACCCCACACTACCATCGGCGCTACGGCGTTTCACTGCTGAGTTC
>NZ_JAGSPI010000011.1 GCF_020381325.1 Providencia vermicola | reverse complement strand
AGATGTGTATAAGAGACAGCTATATTAGTATATTACCTCTACATGAGATAATGTTTTAATATCAAGTTTGGTTGTCAAATTTGATATTAAAAATATTTATTAAGGTAATTAATATGGAAATTAATTTTAAGAATAATAATGCTAAGTATGAAAGAATCAGTGAATTGATGCAGTCAGTAGGAAATAGATTAAATAAAATTAATAAGTTGGAGAAATCGATAGACAATGATTTCAATCAAATTATTAGAAAAAATCAGTCTAGTACCTCTGAATTATCAGATAAAATTATAAATGGCCTAATGGATAAATCTTTTGTAATAAATGCTAAGGTTCTTTCACATAAAAAAACGGTTAAACAACTGGCGCAATTAGTTTCAAAAACAAAAGAAATGATCTCAGATGATCAAAATTCTTTTTCTGAACATTATTCAAATGATAACGACTTGGACGATAATAATAGTGAATTCAATAAGTGGATAAATGAAGGTGACCATCGTGTTGTTAATGATGCTATGACGAATAAACTACTAGAGTTTAAAGTATCACACAAATTTATAGAGCCATTAGGACAGCGGACGATAAGAAAGATTGTTCAACTAAACAGTGAGTCAATACATATTAATAACGCAGTAGCTGAAATCAAACGGTTACAGCAAGAGCTAATTAGTGATTATCGACAGGAAAGAAGAGATGTGATTGTAAAGGGAATGATTATAGAGCAAATCAATAAAGCGGCTCAATTGGTCGGCGATCAAACCACTGTCTTCAATCCAGCTCAAGAATCTAGCTCCGTGCTAGGGGCATTAGTTGGTTCTCAACACAATACACCAGTACCTATTGCATCCTATCACTGCTTGGGAAGAACAGGCTTTTGTGGAGTAACACACTAACGGCCATTTTGATAATACATTAAAACAAGGTTCTCACTCAGGTGAGTACCTTGATTCAATATTTTGATGATAGCGGTTAGTTAATATACTTACCTTCTGAAAAATAAAGATTTTTTTGGTGAAATACTTTGATTTAATAGTTTAATCCATAAGATTCGGGTTTTTAATTTTATTTTTTAATCTTTTTGCCGTATAAAGTTTTACCGAATAACCTTCCTAACATTCATCATGTCAATTAATAAACTTATTGATTCACTTTCCTCACAAGGTTGGTATGTGTGGGATGATTTTCTGACCCTGTCAGATACCCAAAAAATAAAACAATGTATACCAAATACATTGCAAGATGCGCGTATTGGGCATCGAGATTCATTACAAGGCAACAAAGCAGTTCGCAGTGATCAAACCGTTTGGTTAGAACCCGAGATGGGAGCTCCCATTGCTTTTTATATGGATAAAATGGAGGAAATACGGCAAGCACTAAATTGCCAACTGTATTTAGGCTTGCGGGACTTTGAAACTCATTTTTGCCGTTATCCCAATGGTGGTTTTTATAAAAAACACGTTGATAACCCTAGAGGCGCTGGTCGTCGTAAGGTAACAACAGTTTTATATATGAATGAGTTATGGAAATTAGGGGATGGTGGTGAATTAGTTGTTTTTGATAAAGAAGATAATCATTTGTTTAAGTTAGAACCTTTAGCGGGAAGAATGATCTTTTTTATGTCAGAAGAATTCCCTCATGAAGTACTACCTACAGAACAAAAACGTGAAAGTATAGCTGGTTGGTTTTTAATCGAAAAAATTCTCTAGCATTTACCTCTTGATGCCGCCTCTGAAAGGAGGCAGGCAGTTAACTGTTCATTCGATAATAAAATAGATGTTGAATTCCTGAATAATTTGGTTATTTTAAATTTGCCATTTACATACGGCTATAAATAACGACTAATTTATCATTAATTTAAATGGAAATTATAAGGGTGGATTAAGTTATGAATTTATTTTTTAATAGAGATAAGTATATCAATATTCTAAATGAAGAAAAAGAATATCGAAAAGAACTTGAGGGTTTAATCGGTTATAATAAAAAACAAATAAAAAATGAAATTAAATCAGATAATAAAGATGAGAATTTAATCAACTATCTTGAAGCAGAAAACAAAGATTACCAAGTGACACTCGATGCGGTGAATAAAAAAATAGAAGAAATTGAATCAGCTTTTGAATTAATTTATCGCACATCTCGTAACTTTAAAAATGAGTTAATGAATAATGGCTTTATTCAGCAACCAAGCAGTGATGTAATGCTAAGAGAGCAAATAGCCAGCTTTCCATTACAAGAAGGGGTCACATTGGGTGGAAAAGAGAGTTCTATTGCAAGGCAATCTGTAGAGACATACTCGATGTTGTGTAGAACATAATTAAGTTTGTCCAATTAGCCACCCTATAAAACAAGGGTGACTAATTTATATATTAAATCAATCGTTTAAACTCTTTTCCCACAAAGGTTAAAGATGCATTTCCTCTCTCAATTTGGTAATGAGAAAGATGGCGCTGTTTATCAAGATCTGTTTGTTGTTGAGATTGGTATTCACTGAGCTTCCAGTGAATTAACGCTTTAGCGAGTTTCTTATTCGCATGCTGGCTACGTTCCGATTGGACTTTTACACTAATCCCAGTAGCGATATGCTTTGCTCTGACAGCTGAATCAGTTTTATTCACATGTTGCCCCCCTGCCCCCTGAGCTTTGATGAATTCAAATTCAATTTCACTGTCTTCAATCGGTTGAATCGGTGAAAAATGGGTCACACTCATAAACCAATTTTTTCGTTTATGGCGGGGGCGTAAAGGGCTCTGGCATTGCCATTGTACCGTCCCACACCAAGCTTGAAGCAGTTGTTCTCCATGCTCTCCATCAAGAGAAAGCAAGGCAGATTTTAACCCATGTTTGGAGGGAAATGATTCCAAAACATCAATGGTAACATGAAGGCTTTTTGCCTCTTGTAAAAAACAAGCTAGGGCTTTTTCAACAGCAATACAGCATTCTTCGGGGCCCTGTGCAGAGGAAAATTGTAATAACATAATTAACATTCCCCACTGGTTTTATACGTGATAATAGGCTTTAGCCGAGCCACGACCTGAATCATGCCAATGTTCACCATACTTTCAATCACTGTATCAATAGATTTATAAGATTGCGGTGCTTCTTCGTAAATCAATTGTTTATTTGCACAAATAACACGACTACCTAATGCAGTTCGAGAGAGCTGAAGTGGTGTATAACGGTGTGATAATCGCCCTTTGCATTCAGTTCGCATCCACTTGCGACCCGCGCCATGAGCAAGAGAATTAAGACAAACTTCATTCGGCTGAGGGGCGACTAAGTAACTGTAATCCCCCCGTGAGCCTGGGATTACAACAAAACCACGATCAGAAGGCGTTGCGCCTTTACGATGAATCCAACCATCAATTCCGTTGATATTACAGGGCTCAACTAAATTATGGTTGATATCTAAGCTCAGCTCTCCTGTTGCTTTAACTTGTTGCAACAGGCGTAAGCCAATTAAACGGCGGTTTACCTGTGCAAAATTGAGTGCACACTGATGCGCATGTAGGTATTCTTTTGCATCATTAGAGTCTTCATAAAGTCCGTTGTGGCTGTGGCGTTCCACATGTTGACGTAAGATAGTTTGCCCTAAACCACGGGAGCCACTGTGAACCAGTAACAGCAACTGCTGTTTATTTAAACCGCTTTCGGCAAATAATTTAGGCTGTAATATTTCATCTATTGATTGAAATTCAGCAAAATGATTGCCGCCACCAATAGAACTTAGTGATGTCATAAAATCATGTGATTGCATGTCATTAGGAACATGCTCATCAAGCCATGCTAACGGGGCGTGGTCTGGCATTTCAGAAAGTTGCTTTTCCAGTTTATCGAGGTTAACTTTAGACTTTTTGATATCTGTTTGAAATAAACTCATTCCGCAGCCAATGTCATTTCCGACAAGGGCAGGGTAGAATCGTTTGGTGGAAAAAAATGCTGCACCAACTGGGTATCCACGGCCAGGATGGAGATCTGGCATGCCAACAACGGATACCATATCAGGTAAGTTCGCAGTAATTTGTAATTGTTGGATTGCTTTACTTTCAATCCATGTTGCTTCTGTGGCGATATAACTCACGTGTTCGCTCACAGAATGAAAGGTATTGCCCATAAGTCATTAACTCATTTCTAATTAAAAAATAAGGTGAATTAGCAGGCAAAACTGAATAGAAAAAATCTAGTACTGAGTATGCCCGCAAAGAGTGTGATTAGTTGTTGTCATGATAAACCTCCTTGCAGTTTGTTATTGAATAGAAAACGCTGCGGATATTAGCGAGATATATTTTTTTTTGCAAGCGTTATTTTTTTAATGAAAAATTTAGTCTTTTTCCTAACATTAATAATTTAAATAACAAGTTATTAATGGTTTTTTATTTAAATTCCTATTTAACTATTTCTTTAATAATATCTAAATCAAGTGTTTTGAATAAATGCTTTTTCTGAGATTAAACGTGCGAAAAATATAAAATTTTGCTACTCTGCTGTTGGGTGCTTGAACCTTTCTGGTTCAAGTAACTTATTCTGGATCAGAAATGAAAAAGCCCCGTTAGTTATTAATCACCAACGAGGCTCGATCCAAACCCAAACAGTTAGGATTGTGCCTCTTAACAATTAAGAGGTCAAGGGAAATGAGCAAGTTCGCAGTGATTGCGTTTGTATCGGCGTGTATTATCGTGTTAGGTTTTTCGTTATTAATACGCGACAGGGTATGTTATGTCGTTATTAGTCATGGGAATACGGTTGTTCAGACAATATTTTCTTACGAAGAATAATATTGTATTACGAGGGGAGTTATTCCCTCGTAATTTCTCGTTAATTGTTTGGTTTGTGGTATCAAGCACCTGAACTATTTTAGTTTTAATTAATTATGCGAATATAATTAAAAATCAAAATTAAAAAATAATATTATTTTAATATTGGTACGTGCGTAAAATATAAAATTTTGCTACTCTGCTGTTGGGTGCTTGAACTTTTCTGGTTCAAGTAACTTATTTTGGATCAGAAATGAAAAAGCCCCGTTAGTTATTATTCACCAACGAGGCCTGATCCAAACCTAGACAGTTAGGATTGTGCCTCTTAACAATTAAGAGGTCAAGGGAAATGAGCAAGTTCGCAGTGATTGCGTTTGTATCGGCGTGTATTACCGTGTTAGGTGTTTCGTTATTAATACGCGACAGGGTATGTTATGTCGTTATTAGTCATGGGAATACGGTTGTTCAGACAATATTTTCTTACGAAGAATAATATTGTATTACGAAGGCGTTAATTCCCTCGTAATTTCTCTTTTCAATTGTGTTAGGTTTTGGAATTAAGCACTCAATTAAAAACACCCCAAGGTTTTATTTAATCCATGGGGTGTTTATTTTATTTCATCGCTTTATTTTAAATAATGAAATGAAGCTCACTACTAAGCAATATGAACTGTTTTTCCGCCGATAATTGTACGCAGTACTTTTACATTTTCAATATCATCCGTAGGGATTTCAAATACATTACGATCCAATACAATCATATCTGCGAATTTACCTGCTTCTAATGAACCAAGGACATCTTCTCGGTGCTGTGCATAAGCCGAGTCAATCGTTGCACTGCGAAGAACCTCAGTCACAGTCAGGTCACGGTCATTATCTAGTCGTGGTGCTTGTTGGCCATTAATATCACGGCCTCGGCGTGTTGCTGCGACTTTTAAGTCATACCATTCATCAAAGTCATCGATAGGCCAGTCGCTACCAAATGCGACAACTGCCCCAGCATCAACAAATTTAGCGATGGGCTCTAATTGCTCAAAACGCTCTTCACCCAGCATATTCTTTTCAAATGCAGCTAACTCAGGCGTTGGTGCAGCCCATTGGAAAGACAAACAAGCAATCGTTTTTAAACGCGCAAAACGTGCGTAATCATCCGCATGAACAAGTTCATTGTGTGCTAAACCTGGGCGAATATCTTTTTCAGGGTGAGCAGCGCGCATTTTTTCGATGGCATCTAAAACAATCGAAACGGCACCTTCGCCAACGGTATGCAAGTGTGGGTCATAGCCTGCTGCCGCAATTTTTTCCATTAGCTCATCGAGGATTTCAGCGGTGAAATAGAGGTCGCCATAGTTGTCAGTCTCAACCCAATTTGGTGCGTCATCGGTGCCTTGGTTAATGCGATAAGGCTGTAATAATGACGCTGTCATGGTTGGAAATTGCATCACACCATCGACAAACATCTTAATATTATTTAAACCGATACCTGGTGTTGGAGTCCAATCAGCTTGGTGCCATTTTTTAGCGAAGGCAACCGCTTTATCAACTGCAGCAGCAACGGAGGCCACATTAGGCGTTTCGTCTGGCGTGATTTCACGCGCAGCTTGGAAACGAATTGTGAGGTCACCGCGTTGTTGTAATTGTGCAAATGCCTCGAGTTGTTGCTCAGAAACACGGGCGTCCATCACCATGGTAACACCTTGTTGATTAAGCACTTTTTGCACGAGCTCGGCAACTTCAATCGCTTGATCATCACGAATAGAAGGGATGCTATCAGCAGCACGCATCGCAGGGGCGTCTTCTAAAATACCGTTAAGTTCACCGTTTTCATATTTACCAATTTTACCATCTGGTGGCTCAGGGGTGTCTTTGGTAATACCGAAGAGCTCGAGAGCACGGCTATTAGCAAGCAGTGTATGGCAATCGTTCGAAAAGAGCACGACAGGGCGTTTGGTATTCAGTTTGTCCATGTCTTCGCGGTACATATCAATACCGGCGGGGATCATGCCTTGGCGTAACCAAGCAGTGACTTTTAACCAATCATTTTCACCCGTACGTGGGTCTTTATCTAAGTGATCTTGTACACGTTCGAGAATTTGATTAATGGTTAGTGATTCATAGTTTAAATGGCAACCGAATAATTGAATTCCCCCCCAAAAAGGGTGCATATGGCCATCAATGATGCCAGGCATCATCATTTTGCCTTCTAAGTCGATACTTTCCGTTTCTGGCCCAACGTATTGATGAAGCTCATCAGACGAGCCTGTGGCTAAGACATAACCATCACGAACAGCAATCGCATCAACGATGCGGTCTTGAGTATCTGCGGTATAGATATAACCGTTAAAATAAATAACGTCAGCAAATTGATTATTCATTGTAAACCGTCTGTATCAGTGGCGCTTGAGAAGAGCCAGAGCTAAAAAAACAACGGGGAAGGCTAATGCTTTCCCCGTAATCATTTATTAGGCTTTGAATGATTAGTTAATAATCATCTCAGTTTCATCGTCAGAAATTGCAGGTGGACGACGAGTAAAGCCATGGGTGAGCAATGCCAAATAAACGGCACCTGCTGCTAACCACCATAAACCGACCTTAAAGGCTTCGCTATCAAGGCTTGTCCATAACCATAAGGTGAGAACAACACCAATGGAAGGCATGATAAGGCAGGTAATCATTTTTGTATTATCTAATGACGCTTTGCGATCAATATAAAAATGCTTAATGACCGATAAGTTCACGAAGGTGAATGCAATAAGGGCACCAAAGCTGATCATCGAGGCGACCATGCTTAAAGATAGTACTAGCGAAAGCAAGGACGCAACCGCAACAAAGATAATTGAATAAATCGGTGTGTTAAGCCTTGGGTGCAAATAAGCAAACAGCGAACGAGGTAGTACACCCTCACGGCCCATGGCATAGAAAATCCGCACGATACTGGCTTGTGATGTCATCGCAGAAGCAAAAACACCAATCACATAAGCGGTAATAAAGCTGGATGCCATCATCGCACCGCCAACCTGTTTCATCACTGCAAGGCTAGCAATATCTGTGTTCGGAATGAAATCTTGCCACATTGGGTACACTAAATGCGCACCATAGGAAATAACCACAAATAAGGTACCAGCGATAAATACGGTGTATAAAATCGCTTTTGGTAAGGCGTTACGTGCATCTTTGGTTTCTTCCGCCATGGTTGAAATCGCGTCAAAGCCTAAGAATGCTAGACATAAGACGGCGGCTCCCGCAAAGAGTCCTGGTACTTGATCTGCCATGACTGTAATTGGCGCTAATAAGGCATCAGTATCCAATACAAATGATGTTTTAAAGCTTAAGTATAAAAATACGCCAATAAACACAATTTGCATCAAAATGATTAGCATATTCATTGAGGAAACTAATTTAATTCCCAAAATATTCATAATGCTAACAATAGTGATGGTACTGCAAATAATCACATACATTGGAATATCTGGGAAAGCTTCATGAACGAAGATCCCAATGGCAATGTAGTTGATGATCGGTAGAAATAGATAGTCGAGCAATTGTGCCCAACCCACTAAAAAGCCGAGTGTGCCGCCAAAGGTTTTTTGCACATAAGAATAGGCTGACCCCGAAAGTGGGAGTGCGCTAGTCATACGACAATAGCTCATAGCAGTGAAGAAGACGGCAGCTAATGTAATTAAATAAGCGACAGGGAGATGCCCTTCACTTAATACAGTGACTTGCCCATAGGTGGTGAAAATCCCGAGTGGCACCATATAGGCCAGCCCGAAAAAAACTAACGCAGGAGTGGTCAGTACGCGTTTCATTTGAACGGTATTCTGTTGCATTTTGAAGCCCTTCCCAAAAGCCCTTAACAACGTCAACTCTGTCTGAATACACAGGCCGAGTGAACCTAAAATGCAGCCGTACTCGTCATACTTCGAATCACAACGTTGTTGGCTTTGCGCGTTCGCACTAGTCACATACTTTTGTATGCTCCTAGCGACTCTCTTGCTTGCCGCCTAGTTGTGTTTTCGAATTATTTAGAGTCATACTCGTCATACTTCGAATTACCACGTTGTTGGCTTTGCGCGTTCGCACTAGTCACATACTTTTGTATGCTCCTAGCGACTCTCTTGCTTGCCGCCTAGTTGTGTTTTCGAATTATTTAGAGTCATACTCGTCATACTTCGAATTACCACGTTGTTGGCTTTGCGCGTTCGCACTAGTCACATACTTTTGTATGCTCCTAGCGACTCTCTTGCTTGCCGCCTAGTTGTGTTTTCGAATTATTTAGAGTCATACTCGTCATACTTCGAATTACCACGTTGTTGGCTTTGCGCGTTCGCACTAGTCACATACTTTTGTATGCTCCTAGCGACTCTCTTGCTTGCCGCCTAGCTGTGTTTTCGAATTATTTAGAGTCATACTCGTCATACTTCGAATTACCACGTTGTTGGCTTTGCGCGTTCGCACTAGTCACATACTTTTGTATGCTCCTAGCGACTCTCTTGCTTGCCGTCTAGTTGTGTTTTCGAATTATTTAGAGTCTTACCGCTACATGGTTGTATTAAATTAAATTTTAGAACCGGCTGTATTCAATTTCAGAAAACCTCGCACCAGGACATCTTAAATTGAATGTCATCGTGCGCACTTTAATGAAACGTCAGTGATGAATCGGACCATCACCATCCGCTGGGGTGAATACAAACGGCGTACAATATAATTACCAAGTTCCTATTAAGCAATCATTAATTGAAAAAAATAAACAACTACTTTTATTTCAATAAGTTGTTTAGTGGATGAGATATTAATTGAAGTGGATTTAAGATAAGTTAAATAATAATCATTTTTAGAAGAAAATCAAGCTTAATTGGCTGAATCTAACTAGTTGATTTTTATGCTGTATTATTGATTGTGGAATAGAGGTAAGGATATTTAATGATAATTAATCTATTTTATTTATGGTTATTTAAAATAAAAGCCGTAGCATATTGAAAACTAAATTCGTGAGTTTTTTCATTAATTAAATTAATTGTTTTGGTTCCATATAATGAAACACCAACGCCGATTTAAATATAAAACGGCCGCTGGTGTTTGAGTTTAGGGCTAATAAACAGCTAATTGAGATACAAAAATACAATAAGCGTTATTTTTTTCTCAGTTTTTGTTGAGTATATAATGCATCTAATGTAAATAAAATTAATGCAACCCAGATAAAACCAAAGGTGATTAGCAACTCAGATGTCATGACTTCGCCATACATAAACACTGCCAATAAGAACATAATACTTGGCCCCATGTATTGGAAGAAGCCTAATGTTGATAGTCTTAAATGATTAGCTGCTTCAGTAAATAACAGTAATGGCACCGTAGTAATAACCCCTGCGGCAATTAATAATGCGTTGAGATGCCAATCATTCATTGCCATATTGCTAGTCGGACTGTCTGCAAAGAATAACAGGAAGATAATGCCGACAGGGAGTAACCAAAGTGTTTCAAAGGTCATTCCAATTTGTGCATCAACCCCTAATTTTTTACGTAATAATCCATAAGTTGCGAAAGTTACAGCAAGACTTAAGCCAATCACGGGAACAGAACCGAATTGCCACAATTGGATTAAAACGCCAGTTAAAGCGAGACTTACGGCTATCCATTGCATGCGGCGGAAACGTTCTTGTAGAAATAGCATCCCAAATAAGACGTTAACGAGCGGGTTAATAAAATAGCCAAGGCTAGCTTGTAGCATATGACCATTATTGACTGCCCAAATATAGATCAGCCAGTTACAGGCAATCGTGGTTGCGGTAACACCTAAAATTAATATTTTCTTGGGTTGCTTGATAACTTGGCGTAGATAACTCCAGTGCCGTGTCACGGTTAATAACAAAAGCATAAAGAAAAATGACCAAATAATACGATGAGTCAGGATTTCTTCTGCGGGCACTTCTTGGATACTTTTAAAATAAATAGGGGCGACACCCCAAATAAAATAGGCGCCTAAGGCACATAATACGCCTTTGGTAGTATTTTGCTGGCTCATTGTTGGCTCTGAAATTGAATTAAAGACAAAAAAGAAACTTATACAGAGATAACGAGCCGTAGATTATGCAGATCATGCGGCTCGATTTTTGATGCTTCTAATGTGACATTGCTCATGTTTTTTTACAAGCTATTAGTTTACTAGGTAACTAATTATTTACAAGATTGGTTCATCCTACGAGATAAGTTGCTGTTGCCGTTGCAATATGTTGATTATTTTCATTATGTAATTCACAACGCGTGACGGCAATTTTATTACCATCTCGTAATAAGCTTGCACTCGCTGTAAATACCTCTCCGCGACCTGGGCGCAAATAATCGACTCGTAAATCAATGGTGCCCATGCGAGACATTTTATCGACAATTTCAGAATGAGTGAGCGGATTAATGCGCTGTAAAATGCGGTTAATACACACCATCCCGCCAGCAACATCCAAAATAGAAGCAATCACGCCACCATGTAGAATATTTTGCGTAAAATTACCGATCAACTCTTGGCGATTCTCAATGGTGAGTTGAACAAAATCGTCATTAATGTGTGCCAGTTTAATACCGATTAGCTGATTAAAAGGCATTTTATAGATAAATGCGTGGCTCATTAACTCACTGGCTTCTTCTAAAGAATAAGTACGGTCATTCATCGGTTTCATCCCTTAAATAATATGTAAATAGAAAGTTAACATTATGTATTAACTATGTCTCTAACAAACGCATGAATAATCTTTCAACAGTAAAGCGTTTTTGTGTGTAAAATAGGACAAACTTTATTTTTGTGACAATGAAAATAGGAATGACTAATGCGCGCTTTACCGATGTTGATAAGTGCAGTGCTCTGTTTTTGGTCTGCTTCACTGTTTGCTACTGAAAATACGGATGTTCAAGCCGATCAGAATATAAAAGATAACACGCCAATTCGCGGCAGCATTATTTCTGGTTTATTGCAAAATTATGATAATCCATTTGTTTTGTATCCTTATGAATCTAATTACATTATTTATACCTATACTTCTTCGATGAATAAAAACGCAATCTCCAGTTATAACTGGGGGGATGATGCGTTAAAGGATGAAGTAAAATTTCAATTAAGCTTAGCATTTCCACTTTGGGCTGGTATTGCTGGGGATGACTCTATTTTAGCGGTTTCGTATACTCAGCGTTCTTGGTGGCAGCTGAGCAATAAAAAAGAATCCTCCCCTTTTAGGGAAACTAATTACGAGCCCCAAGTATTTGTTGGTTGGTTAACTGATTATCAATTTGCAGGCTGGACCTTACGTGAATTTGAAACAGGTTTTAACCATGAATCCAATGGCCGCTCTGACCCTACATCCCGCAGTTGGAACCGTCTTTATGCACGAGCCATGGCGCAAAATGGAAATTGGCAGGTTGATCTCAAACCGTGGTATCGCATTCATGAAAGTGAAGGCAGTGATGATAACTCAGACATCACAAAATACATGGGATATTACCGCGTAAAAGTTGGCTATGCGCTGGGGGACAGTGTCTTTACTACCACTGGTCGTTATAATTGGAATACAGGGTATGGTGGTGCAGAATTAGGTTGGAGCTATCCAATCAGTAAACATGTGCGATTTTATACCCAGTTATTTAGCGGTTATGGTGAGTCAATGATAGACTACAATTATCGCCAAACACGTTTTGGTATTGGTGTTATGCTAAACGATATGATGTAGTTTAGATTCCCCATTGCCCCCATATTATCTGACAAGGCTTAATTGCCGTGTCATAAACCAACAATTTCGCTGCTCACATGGGCAGCGACTTGTTTTAGAGATTGAGGAAGTTTGTGTCCACTGCTTGTGTCATTAACCAACTTTCACTGGCCGAAGACGTGCTTAATAGCACGTTTGGTTATCAGTCATTTCGTCCAGGCCAAGATGCGGTCATCGGTGCTATTTTAGATAATCGTGATTGTTTAGTATTAATGCCAACGGGTGGTGGAAAGTCTTTGTGTTATCAAGTCCCTGCGCTTGTAAAGCAAGGCGTGACGTTGGTGGTTTCACCGCTTATTTCCTTGATGAAAGATCAAGTTGACCAACTACGTTTGCATGGTGTGAATGCGGCCTGTTTAAACTCATCTCAAACTCCGTTAGAACAGCGTCAAATCATGGAGTTATGCAGCAGTGGTGAGATTAAATTGTTGTATGTTGCCCCTGAGCGGTTATTAACTGATTATTTTCTCAATCAGCTTTCAAGCTGGGACATCACGTTATTAGCGGTGGATGAAGCACACTGCATTTCTCAATGGGGGCATGATTTTCGGCCTGAATATCGTGCATTAGGGCAATTACGCCAAACGCTGCCCAATGTGCCTGTTATGGCACTAACTGCAACTGCTGATGAAACAACACGAACTGATATCATCCGTTTATTGGCGCTCCATGATCCACTCGTTCATATCAGTAGTTTTGATAGGCCGAATATCCGTTACACCTTGGTCGAAAAATATAAGCCGTTAGATCAGCTTTGGTTTTTCATTAAAGGCCAAAAAGGCAAAGCAGGTATTGTTTATTGTAACAGCCGTAGCAAAGTGGAAGAAACCGCGGAACGTTTGCAAAAACGTGGATTAAGCGTTGCAGCGTACCATGCAGGGTTAGATAGCCAACAGCGTGAGTGGGTACAGGATGCATTTTTAAAAGATAATTTACAGATTGTCGTGGCAACAGTGGCATTTGGTATGGGGATAAACAAATCAAATGTCCGTTTTGTGGCGCACTTTGATATCCCACGTAATATCGAGGCTTACTACCAAGAGACTGGACGAGCAGGGCGCGATGGTGTTGAAGCTGAAGCTGTTTTATTTTATGACCCTGCGGATATGGCGTGGCTGCGTCGTTGTCTTGAAGAAAAACCCGCAGGTATGCAACAGGATATTGAACGGCACAAACTTAATGCTATTTCTGCCTTTGCTGAAGCGCAAACTTGTCGCCGCTTAGTTCTACTTAACTACTTTGGCGAAAACCGTCAGCAGCCTTGCGGTAACTGTGATATTTGTTTAGACCCACCAAAGCAATATGACGGGTTAATTGATGCTCAAAAAGCACTTTCTTGCATTTATCGTGTTGGTCAGCGCTTTGGTATCGGCTATATTGTTGAAGTATTGCGCGGGGCAAATAACCAACGCATTCGTGATTTAGGCCATGATAAATTACCTGTTTATGGTATCGGCAAAGAGCAAAGCAATGAACATTGGATAAGCGTGATCCGCCAATTGATCCACTTAGGGATGATCACTCAAAACATTACTCATTTTTCCGCGCTGCAGTTAACGGAAGCGGCAAGGCCCATTTTACGCGGGGAATCTGCGTTACAGCTTGCCGTACCACGGGTTTTAGTCACAAAAAGCCGTAATCAGCAAAACAAAGTTTACCATGGCAACTATGATAAGAAGCTATTTGCTAAACTGCGAAAATTACGTAAGTCGATAGCGGATGAGGATAATATCCCGCCATTTGTGGTGTTCAACGATGCTACATTAATCGAAATGGCAGAACATGTCCCGACAACTTCCGCAGAATTGTTGCTAATTAATGGCGTTGGTGAACGCAAACTGGAGCGTTTTGGCGAGTCATTTATGACTCTCATCCGAGACCACCTTGAAGGTTATGAATGAATAAATAAGGAACTGTAGGATGACGCCTGAAAGCCTAAAAAAGCGCTGGTTAACGCGAGAAACTCAGTTTTCAGCTTTTGCGAATGGTCCGCTTTTAGACTTCTGGCAGCGTCGTGAAGAACGGCATTTTCAGGGCGTTGATGATATTCCTATCCACTATGTTCGTTTTATTCATCCGAAGCATCATAAAGCTATTGTCATTTCTCCTGGTCGCAGTGAAAGCTACATGAAATACCCTGAAGTGGCGTATGATTTTTATCACTTAGGTTATGATGTTTTTATTCTTGATCATCGTGGGCAGGGGCGCTCTGGGCGCATGTTAGCGGATCCCCAAAAAGGCCATGTCGAAAAATTTACTGATTATATCGATGATTTTGAAAAGTTTATTGAGTTAGAAGTCAGATATCGCCACTACCTGAAGTGTTATGCATTGGCGCACTCAATGGGGAGTGCCATTTTAGCGGGTTATTTGCTACGGGATCATGTGACCTTTGATGCAGCCGCGTTATGTGCACCAATGATTGGTATCAATTTACCGATGCCACGTTGGATGGCTAGTTTTATTGTTGATAGAGCCGAATCACGTGAGAGTGTGCGTAATGATTACGCCGCTTCGACGGGTAAGTGGCAACCTTTACCGTATTTAATCAACGTATTAACCCATAGTTCAGAGCGTTATCGGCGCTATTTACGTTACTATGCGGACTACCCTGAATTGCGACTTGGTGGCCCAACATACCACTGGTTGCGTGAAAGTTTTGCGATTGGTGATGAGCTAATTGCAAAAGCGGGAGAAATTGATGTACCACTGATGGTGTTAGAGGCAAGTGAAGAAAAAGTGGTCAGCAATAAAGAGCTACAAGCTTTTTGTCAAAGTCGGCAAAAAGCGCAAATAGGACGAGAAGAAAAATTACCCCTCATTATCGAAGGGGCTCACCATGAAATCCTATTTGAAGTGGATGCATTAAGGGCCATGGCACTCAATGCTATCTGTGATTTTTTTGACCAGTATTAGTTAGGGTTTGAATATGAAATATCCGTTAGTGGCTTCCGATTTGGATGGGACACTGTTATCGCCCAACCATGATTTAACGTCTTATACTAAAGACACCTTAAAACAACTCATTACAACACAAGATGTCCGTTTTGTGTTTGCAACGGGTCGCCATCATGTGGATGTTGCACAAATCCGTGATGGGTTAGGCATTGATGCCTATATGATTACCTCGAATGGGGCAAGGATCCATAATACCAATGGGGATTTAATTTTTGAGCATAATGTGGACGCTGAAATTGCGCATGAACTTTGCTTGATGGAATTTGATAATCCAGAACTTATCACCAATTACTATCACGGTGATGACTGGTTTATTAACCGAGAAAGCCCTGAGCAAAAAGAATTTTTTAAAGAGTCAGTTTTCAATTACCAGTTATTTGATCGCCATGACTTTGCAACATCTGAAGTTTGCAAAGTCTATTTCACGAGTGAAGATCACGATTTGCTGGTGGATTTACAGCAGCGCATTCAAAACCGTTGGCAAGACCGCGTGAATGTCACGTTTTCCCTACGCAGTTGCTTGGAAGTCATGGCAGGGGCGGTTTCTAAGGGAGAGGCTCTTAAGCAAGTTGCGGCGCTGCACGGCTTAATGGCTAATGACAGTATTGCATTTGGCGATGGTATGAATGACAAAGAGATGCTGACTGTCGCAGGAAAAGGCTGCATTATGCAAAATGCGCATCAATTACTTAAAGATGCCTTACCACAAATGGAGGTCATTGGTTCAAATGCAGATGACGCCGTTGCACGTTATTTAAGGCATCAATACCTTAATCAATAACAATCTATTTTTATGAAATAAATAAGCCAGATAGACCCTATGTTTGTCTGGTTTTTTTGTATCTCTGGATTAAAAATGAGAACAACCCGTGTGTTATGCAGCGAAACGTGCTTTTTGTGAAAATTAGGTCACTTTTCCTATTTTTTCCTACTTAAACTGAATTTACACTAGGGGAATGGGTGTTTGAGTCGATATTAATGGATAGCGCTGTGTTCACAGTTAGCAGATTGCACTGTTGAGGGTTCCTTAGGATGAAAAAAGTTGCGTTAGCACTGTTGTTGGGTTCTGTTTGTTTTAGTTCTGTCTTAACGGCTAAGCCTGTCGTTGCTCCGACAGCGACTTCATCGACACAGCAACCTACCCTTGAGCAAATTACACAGTTAGCGCAAAAAGGTGACCCAAACGCTCAATTTCAACTGGGTGAACGTTATTTCAAAGGCCAAGGTGTTTCCCAAGACTCTAAAATTGCTGCTGAGTGGTTTATTAAGGCAGGAAACCAAGGTAACTCTGATGCTCAGTTTCGGCTAGGTACCATGTTTGTGAATGGTTTTGGCGTTCGCCGCGACTATGATAAAGCGATGCTGTGGTATGAACAAGCTGCAGATAACGGCGACACACGTGCAGAAACCAATATGGCAATGATGTATGCACAAGGCCTTGGTGTGACGCAGAATTTAGAAAAAGCGGCATTTTGGTTTAGAAAGGCAGCACAAGGTGGAAATGTGATTGCACAATTCCATATTGGCCAAATGTATTCAATTGGTAGTGGTGTTGATTTAGATGATGAAAAAGCGGTGTTCTGGTTTCGCAAAGCGGCTAAACAGCAAGATGCTAAATCTCAAGATCGCCTTGGCGTGATGTATTTTGAAGGACGAGGTGTGAAGAAAAACCTATCTCAAGCTTATGCTTGGCTGTCAACCGCGGTGTATAGCGGTAATGCGGAAAGCCATCGCCTACAAGATAAAATCGCCGCTCAATTAAGCCCAGCAGAACTGGAGCAAGCACAAAAACTGGCGGAAGGTTATATCAAGTCTTACGGGCACAAAGTGAGTTAATCCTTATTGATTAGCGGGAGAACAATTGGGCTCCCGCCATGATGATTATGGATACAATAAGGTAGCCCCAACTCAATCGGTAAAAGCGGTTATATCCCCACCCACGTCGGATCTCTAGTTGCAATGGCTTTGATGAAAGCTTGGCTGCAAGCATTCGAAATACCCCAATATAAACCAGGCAATAGATTTGCCAGAGATAGAGCGTGTTGAAAGCGAATGTCTTTCCAATAATTAATAAGATAATTAATGGGATCAAAAAGAAGAGAATCGACCCAACCCGCTCGAGTTGAGTGATCCGCAATACAATACCTTCGTCTTTATCATTTAAACCTTGCGCCATAATACTGTTTACAGCTCGCCAGATTTACGTGAAGGATTACGCGCAGAAAGGTTGTTAGTTGCACTTTGCAGCGAGTTATCGCGTACATCCACCCTTGCTTGGAATGGTGGGAACGGCAAGGTAATGCCTTGTTCTGCGAAGGAGGCCAAGATGTTTTGATGAATTTCATGGCGAGCAGGTAAACGGTGCCCCATTTCTGCTGCATACACCCGCAACTCAAATATTTGAATACCTTGTTGCAAATCGACCAAATAAACCTCAGGAGCCGGGTTGTCTAAGATCATTGTGGAGCGTTTTGCCGCACGCAAAATTGTATTGGTGACGAGCTCGCTGTTTGCATCAGATGGCGCAGGGATAGTCATCACGATACGAGTGACGGTGTCGGAGAGCGACCAGTTGATAAACTGTTCAGTGATAAAGGCTTTATTTGGCACGATGATTTCTTTTCTATCCCAGTCCGTTAAGGTCGTCGCACGGGTGTTGATCTTGGTAATGCTGCCCGTTAAGTTGCGGATCGTAACGGTATCGCCAATACGAATGGGTTTTTCGAATAGGATCATCAAACCAGAAATAATGTTAGCGAAGATCTCTTGTAAACCAAAACCAAGCCCAACCCCCATCGCAGCAACTAACCATTGCAGTTTTGACCATTCGATCCCTAACATTGAGAAGCCAACAATCGTACCAATGATCGTAATAGTGTATTTCGTCAGTGTGCTAATGGCGTAGCCAGTACCTGGTGTTAAGTCCAAATGCTGCAAGACGGCTAATTCAAGCAATGCAGGCAGGTTTCGCACCAACTGTGCGGTGACAATAATCGTTAAAATCGCAATAAAAATGGAGCCCATCGTAATTGGCTGTACGGTGTCCACACCATTGACAGTGGAGGTCACATCCCAGAGGCGAATGTTTTCAAGGAAAGAAAACGCGGTATGCAATTCAGACCACAGCCAAATTAAGGAAACCAAGGCTATCATGGTTAAAATTGAGCGTACTAGTCCAACAGATTGGGTACTAATAGTATCAAGGTCAATAACCTGTTCCTCGATATCAATATTCCCTTCGCTACTGCCACTTGATTGCGCGTTGTCGTCTTCCCCTTTTGCTCGTTGTGCGAGGATTTCAGCACGGCGCTGTTTCGCACGTTCAAAGGCCAGTTTACGGCGCTGCATCGACATCCAACGGCGAATGGTGTGATAGACAATTAAAATCACAAACCAAATCGCTACAGAGGTTTCTAAGCGAGCAAGTAATGCTTGTGATGTGGAGAAATAGCCGAGGATAGAGAAAAATGCCGCCACAATTGGGGCAAGTAAGATCATCCACCATAGGCCTTTATTAACAACATTATCCCCTGAACTGTGCCTATCCAAATAGAGTGGGATCTGAGAACGGCGTAAGTTATTAGTGATTAAGCTTAAAGCGATACAGAGGAAAATAAAGCAGAAACGGCCGACACTGGCAGCGAACTCGCGGTCGCTATAGTGTTCGAAGGTAATAATTGACATCACCAATGGAACAATGACAAATATCGCCATACGGTAATAACGCATCGCCCGTTTTACCGCGTCTTTATCCCAGCCAAAATGCGCAATAAATAAACCTGTTGGACGAGAGAACGTTTCACTGATCATAAATAGCCACAACAGTGGCGTGGTTGCGCTGACGCCATAGCCAATGGCGGCTGCCATCGGATATTGCCATGCGCTCTGTAGCCCATAACCAATCGCAGACCACATCATAGGTAATGGCAGAGCCACGATAATTGACCAAAAGATAGTTCTGATAGTCAAATAAAAGCGGTCTTGCGTCACTTTACCGATACGTAAACTAGAGCGATCAAGAAAGGCTTGGTAATGCTTGCGTGTACTTACGCTGAAGATAACTAAAATGATAGAACCCAAAAGATACAAAAAGGTATCTTGTGTGGTGAGCATCACATTCAGTGCACCAGCGACTTGGGAAAGCGTATCCAGTGATAGCAACTGTGTAATATCAGTAACTAATAAGACTGGATATTTAATATTAATAGGGGGGACATCAGCCACCCAGAACAGATAGCGGTTCGAGGCATCTTTGACTTCTTTAAGCGCATCAGTGAGCTGCCCTGTCGCCACATTGAGCTTAGTGAGTTCCAACATTTCGGCATCAAGGCCTGAAATCAATGAGGTCAGGAGCTCTCGGCGAGTTTTGATCAGCGATTGATATACTTGAACTTGCGCTGGGTTGAGGGCATGTTCAGTTTCTTGCTCGGTGGTATCAATTTTACCTAATCTATCAAGGGCATCTTCGTAATTTAAGCGCTGCACGCGTAAGTCTGCCATTTCGCGGTCTAGCTGTTGGCTTTTGGGAATATCTGGCAAGCGAGATAATTGCGTTCTTAGAGCTTCTCCAAGGGTACTTGAACTGCTGATCCACTGAGCTTGCTCACGGATTGTTGTCAGCGCTTGGCGTGCATCGCGAATGCTGGTGGACATCTCGGTTTGACTGGTATTAATCGCACTCATACGCTGAGCTTGCTGAGTGAGCTCCTGAGACATTTTGCGGTTAATATCTAATTCTTCTTTTAAGAAGGGGGTCAGCTCTCCTTGAGCAGCCAACATTTCCGTGTGTTCTAGCGCCAAAATTGCTTTTTGTTGGCGCTGAGTATTTTGGAAATCACGTAGGTTTTGTAGCTCAAGCTCCATACGTTGATAGCGTTTTTTATACAGCTCCAACGTCAGGCGTGAAATTTCTTGGCGGTTATTGGCGGAAAGCTGCGCCATTTCCAGTTCGTTTACTGTAGATTTGCGAGCACTTACTTCGGCTTGAGCCAAGGTATATTGGGCATCAGCTAAAGGTGTTGATGCAGTACTTAACGATTGGAAGCGGGATGTTGCTTCCGTGAGTAAGCGCCTTGCTTCAGACAATTGTTGAGGCAAAATGCTCAATGATTCACTGATTTCACGGCCTTTATCTTGTTCCTGCTGCGTTAAACGACTTTGATCCAGTAATTGGCTACTCAGTTGGATAATACGTTGCTCAAGTTCACTTAAGCTAATTCCAACAGGAATAGGAGCAGGTTCATCGTTTTCATTAAGTAATTTTTGGCGTATTTCTTTGATAATTTTAGGGAAATTATCAATGGCTTCTTGGTAAGACTTTACTTTGGCATCGGAATCGCGGGTTTCGCTCATCCAATTGAGCGCACCTTGCAATGCTTGCGCAATTTCCGCGTCTTTTGGATTGGTACTCGATTCAAGTTGTTTGAGCTCCTGCTTAATCTGTGCTTCATCCTGCGATGCTATGGGCGCCGCAACAGAAGAAAAAGCGATTAACAAGCTAAGTACAAAACTGATAATCAAACGCACAGTGAGGAGCTCCTTCAAGGACATAACCGTAAATTAAACGCCGACAGATTCGTTATGAGTCTCAACCGAAACCGTCTCGGCGAGTAATTCACCCATGCGTGTTGCATAGCCTGGGATGAGTGATGAATTAAAGGTCACTTTGTTTGGTTCAAACAAGTTAATGACGGTAGAACCTAACTTAAACAGGCCCATTTCTTCCCCTTTTTTCAGGAAAACAGCACCTTCAGAATTTAATTCAGGGTAAACCCAACGTTTGATTACGCCTTCACGACAGGTATTTACACAGCCACTCCAAACCGTTTCAATGCTACCCACAATAGTGGCACCGACTAAAATTTGTACCATCAGACCAACAGGGGTATCAAAGACACAAATTAAGCGCTCATTACGGGCAAACAGGTTTGGGACGTTTTGTGCCGTCAATGGATTTACAGAGAATAAATCACCTGGAACATAAATCATCTCTTTAAGTAAGCCATCGCAAGGCATGTGGACGCGATGATAGTCACTTGGCGAAAGATAAGTGGTAATGAACTCACCACCACGAAAACGCTCTGCTAATTGGTATTGACCTGCCAGTAAGGCTTCAACGGTATAGTTATGGCCTTTTGCTTGGAAAATTTGGTCATCATTGATAGAACCTAATTGGCTCACTGCGCCGTCAGCTGGCTGTGCCAGTTGGTTGTCTTTTTCAACAATTGGGCGGGCGTCTTCTTTGAGTAGACGAATAAAGAAGTCATTAAAGGTTGCGTATGCGGTGAGTTCGCTTTTTTGCGCTTCATTCATATTCACTTTATAGGCTTTAGCAAATAGTTTAATTGCCCATTGCGTCATAAACCCAGCGTTGCGACTTGCAAACCAGCCTGCAAATTCAGTAAGGCATTGTTTTGGAAGCATATATTGCAAGCGAATTTTAATTTTGTCTAGCACGTTAACCTCTGATTTTTAAAGGTATGTTAGCGAAAAGGCCGCCATTGTACACAGTTTACTCGTTGTATTTCAAACTATCGTGTTAGGGGGTTATTACCCAGCGATAGCTTGAACTATTTAGCGCAAATTAGCGTCAATTAGAGCAAAGAATTGAGCAATAAAATCGTAAGTACTTACTAACTTTATTTCTCTTTTCCAGTGAAATTGCCGCGCGGCTTCACTTGTTCCATGCTTTCTAAGATGCGATGGTAATTTTCAAAGCGCGATTCTGCAATTTTGTTTGTTTCTACGGCTTCACGTAACAAACAACCTGGGTCATCTAAATGTTTACAGTCACGGAATTTACAACCGCCAAGGTAATCTTTAAATTCGACAAATCCTTTCGTCACTTGTTCCGTGGTTAAATGCCACAAACCAAATTCACGAACACCAGGGGAGTCAATCACATCGCCACCGAGTGGGAAGTGGTATAAGCGGGCAGTCGTTGTGGTATGTTGCCCCAGACCGGAGTTATCTGAAACATCGTTAACTAAAATGGTTTCTTCGTTATGTGGTAGCAATGTATTGAGTAGGCTGGACTTACCGACACCTGATTGACCCACGAATACTGAAACTTTCCCTGCTAGCGCGTTAGTAAGCGCTTCCATTCCTTCATTAGTATGGCTGGAGACTTCTAATACTTGGTAGCCAATTTCGCTGTAAATTGTCATCAAGTCGCTCACCCACTCTCGGTTTTCGTCATCAAGTAGGTCAACTTTGTTAAGGACGATAATCGGTTGAATGCCAATTGTTTCACAGGCAACAAGATAGCGGTCGATAATATTGAGCGAAAGTTCTGGCAAAATTGCAGAAACGACGACAATTTGGTCGATGTTTGCAGCGATTGGTTTCAAACCATCGTAATAATCAGGGCGAGTAAGTACAGAGTGGCGCTCATGAACAGCTTCGACAATGCCATTAACCTTGATCTCAGTTTGTGTATTCAACGCAGGGCGCCACACCACGTTATCCCCTGTGACGAGGGATGAAATAGTTCTGCGCAAATTACAGCGTTGAATGGTGCCGTCGTTCGCTTCAATATCAGCATGTTGCCCAAAGCGGCTGATGACTAAGCCTTCTTGTGCTTCACCTAATTGGCTATCATCGATTTCAACTGTTTTTTGTTTTTTCAGTCTTTTTTGATGATTTTCTTGAACTCGGCGCTGTTGGCCTTTCGAAAGTTTCTGTTTAGCCACCTGTCCTCTCTTCGCTATTGGCTGTCGTTGGAATATCACTCACGCATTAAGGCATGAAGAGTGCTATCATACCTTAACTTCACAGAATGCAGTTAGGGTATATCATGCAAAAGAATGAGAATAATTTAATTTGGATCGATTTAGAAATGACTGGCCTCGATCCCGTTCGTGATCGCATTATTGAAATTGCGACCATTGTAACAGATAGCCATCTTAATATTTTAGCAGAAGGCCCTGTGATTGCAGTTCATCAGACGGATGAGCAACTGGCTCTGATGGACGAATGGAATGTGAATACGCATACAGGAAGCGGTTTAGTTGAACGTGTGCGTAAAAGCACAGTAAGCGAACGTGAAGCAGAGTTAGCTACGATTGAGTTCCTTGAGAAATGGGTACCTAAAGGTGTATCGCCAATTTGTGGTAATAGCGTTGGGCAAGATAGACGCTTCTTATTTAATTATATGCCTGAATTAGAAAGTTATTTTCATTATCGTTATTTAGATGTGAGCACATTGAAAGAACTTGCTCGTCGTTGGAAGCCTGAAATTTTAACGGGTTTTTCGAAGAAAAATACCCACCAAGCGCTTGATGATATTCGCGAATCCGTCGCTGAGCTAGCTTATTATCGAGAAACATTTATCAAAGAATAAATGTTGAACTAATGAAGATACCGCCCTTGAGGCGGTTTTTTTAATATAAAAAATTGAGGATTTACCTTTTTTGCTCAATATTGCAACAATAACAAGACTGCTATATACTTATGCTATATTGCATTGGTTGAGGAGGCTCATATGATCCAGCATGGTAAAGTTTTTATGAGTAATCGTACCCAAAATGTTCGCTTACCCGCTGAATTACGTTTTCCTGATGATGTGAAGGATGTCATTGTTAGAGCGAAAGGCAAAGAACGAATAATTACACCCGTTCAAAATTCATGGGATAGCTTCTTTTTGTCTGAACCTGCAATAACCGATGACTTCTTATCATCACGAGCAGAGCAGGTTCCAACACAAAGAGAATCGTTTGATGATTAAATATTTACTCGATACAAATATTGTTATTTTTACGATAAAGCGCCGTCCAGAATCCTTATTACCTAAGTTTAATCAGTACGCAAGCCAGCTAGCGATATCAAGTATAACGTTAGCTGAACTTGTTTTTGGGGCGGAAAAAAGTATGAATCCCGCCAAAAATCTTTCGGTAGTGAGTGATTTTGTTTCTCGGTTAATGGTTTTACCTTACGATGATTTAGCTGCTTTTCATTATGGTGATATAAGAGCATCTCTTGAAAGGCAAGGTCGGAGAATTGGTGAAAATGACTTGCATATTGCTGCACATGCAAGAAGTAAAGGTTTGATTGTAGTGACAAATAATACCAGAGAGTTTGAGAGAGTTGATGGCCTAAGATTGGAGGATTGGGTAAAGTAAGCCGTTAATTGCTATTGTATAACCCATCTAAAGTTTAAAAGTTACCAATGTTAATGTATTGAAATCAGGTTTTTACAACGTGTGTTGATAAAATCACCATTGTGACTATTTTGTCGGCAAACGAACAAAAAAATAAAAATTTTGAGTGCAAAGGCTTGCTAGTCTCTGAATTTTTCGTATAATGCGCTCCCCGTACCGATGAAGTTTTTGTCATAATATCGGCGCGGAAAACATCCAGAAATGGTATGCGGGAATAGCTCAGTTGGTAGAGCACGACCTTGCCAAGGTCGGGGTCGCGAGTTCGAGTCTCGTTTCCCGCTCCAAGCTTTCTTGATGTTTTAGCTAAAGCACTATTTTCGTGATGCGGGAATAGCTCAGTTGGTAGAGCACGACCTTGCCAAGGTCGGGGTCGCGAGTTCGAGTCTCGTTTCCCGCTCCAAACTTTCTTAGTGTTTTAGTAAAATTGCAGTACCCACCAAATGCGGGAATAGCTCAGTTGGTAGAGCACGACCTTGCCAAGGTCGGGGTCGCGAGTTCGAGTCTCGTTTCCCGCTCCAATCTCTTATTTATATCATCTCAATTTTTTCTTTATAATTTCAATCCAAATAATATTTTAGTACTAAGTGAAATTACTAATTTCATCTAACGGTTTTTTGTACGTAATTTTATTGTTGGTACCCTTGCTAAGCTAGGATCCACGCTCCTTTGCCGATCTTTCTTGGATCTAATTTGGATTTTTGCTTGCATTCAACTTCGGGTCACCATAGAATAGCCACCCCTTAGCAATAGGGCATTCTAAAGGCTTTTATGTTCTTAAGATAAAAGTTTAAATAATAAACAAAAATGTGTTTTTTATTTAACTCAGGCAAATTTTCATTTTAACCTGGTTTTTTTGCAACTTTTTTCGATTAGTTAACGTAAAATCAGCATTTTTCTTTACAATTCAGCATCAAAAAGTTATCCACAGCCTGTTGAGTTGCTACCCATCTATATGCCAATTTGAAATAACTTATTGCACAGAGTTATCCACAAGCTAACGTCACAATTTTTCCAGTACTACCCGCCAAAGGTAGCTAGAATAATCATTTGTAACTTGTTGATTTATAGTTAGTGAATTTATTTTTTGAAAATGTGCTAAGCATAACTTGCAAATTCTTTACCTATTGTCTGCAAAGCGATTTTTTATTTTATTCACATCGATTTGACAATTATAGATTTCAGTTATATGGCAGGCCTTTTTTTAGGCGTCGCGCGGTAAACCTTTAGTAATCGCCCGTACAAGGCGTTTTTGTTGTGAAGTTTGAATTGTTACTTGATTCTCTAGGCGACGACTAAGCTGTTGTTGTATAGACCAATGAAAGTGTTCGTCTAACATTTCGTTGATCCCCAACCTATTTTGTAATGCAAGCACAATACTATCTTGATAAGGCGCATTGCCCAGTGCGACACTGATGTTTCTCAACCATTTAATATAGCCAATACGACGAATGGCAGAGCCTTCCGTTACCTTCAAAAATGTTTCTTCAGTCCATGCAAACAGCTCAAGCAATTCAGGGGTGTGTAGTGCTTGCCTTGGGCTAAAGTCTTCCTCGTCAGTGAGTTGGGAGAAACGGTTCCATGGACAAATTAATTGGCAGTCATCACAGCCATAAATTCGGTTACCCATTAATGGACGAAACTCTTCAGGTATCGCACTATCAAGTTCAATTGTTAAATAGGAAATACAGCGTCTTGCATCAATGGTATAGGGCTCAACAATGGCACCTGTCGGGCAAGTTGTCATACAGGCAACGCAGCGGCCACAATCGTCTTCAATGGGCTTATCAACAGGAACAGGCAGATTGATCAGCAGCTCACCAAGGAAAAACCATGAGCCTGCTTCACGATTTAATACCAATGAGTGTTTTCCCGTCCACCCTAAACCAGCTTTAACGGCAAGAGGTCGCTCTAAGATAGGTGCAGAGTCAACAAATGGACGAAAGTTTAGATCCTCAACGGTTGTCCCATCGGCAAGGATCGCACCATCAAATTCACGACAGTAAGCTAAAATACGATCAGCAAGGACTTTTAAGCGCTTTTTTAATAGCTTATGATAGTCACGGCCAAGGGCATAGCGGCTAACATAGCCAAGTTTAGGGTTATTCAATGTGCTGGCAAACGCCGCTTTGGCGGGTAAATAATTCATGCGAACACTGATGACTCGTAAAGTGCCAGGGTGAAGTTCATGGGGGCGTGCACGCATCATGCCGTGGCGCTTCATCCACGCCATTTCACCGTGGTATTGATTATCAAGCCATGCCTGTAGTTTGGGCTCTTCTGTAGACAAGTCAGTATCGCAGATCCCCACCTGTTGGAAGCCTGCTTCAATGCCCCATTGTTTGATAAGTTGAGCGAGAAGGTTGAGATCGAGAAATGCAGCCATCAGATCCTGTCACAGTAAAATAAAACGGCTGGCACTCTATCATGGAAGCGGTTTTTCTCAAAATTGATGAAAAGAGTGCCTTTCGGTGTTCAGATCTATTATAAGATATTTCTGATCTGATAGTTTCAGCAATGTTAATTAAGAAAAATGACGGCGCTTAGGTTAATATAGTCAATGATATTTGGAAGAACGGAAACAGACTTCTTCTCGGATACTGATAACAGTCATTAGACAATAATTTGGCGACACAGCCCATCAATAATGCCATAAAAGAACACTATGAAAGAACGTAGAATACAACTTGCTGATGAAGCGCAAACTGTTGCGCTTGGTCGCGCAATTGCAGGTGCTTGCCATCAAGGTGTGGTCATTCACTTGTATGGTGATCTCGGTGCGGGAAAAACCACGTTTAGTCGTGGTTTCTTACAAGCATTGGGTCATCAAGGCCATGTAAAAAGTCCAACTTACACACTGGTTGAACCTTATGAATTAGCGGATCGTTATGTTTTTCACTTTGATCTCTATCGTCTAGCAGATCCTGAAGAACTTGAATTTATGGGTATTCGTGACTATTTTTCTGAAAACTCGATCTGCTTAGTTGAATGGCCGCAACAAGGTAAAGGTTTTTTACCTGAAGCGGATCTTGAGCTCCATCTCACATATCAAGATGAAGGGCGTCAGGCTCACATCGTTGCTTTGTCTGCAAATGGGGAGTCGTTGTTAGAAGCATTACCCCAATTCTAAGGAACTTATTGCTCATGTTGAATGCATCAATGCACAGAATAACCAGAAAGGGTTTTTTGACAGCTTTTGTTTTACTTATGCTCTCATTCGCATGGCTTTTTGCTGTGCAAGCACAAGCTGCAACACTGTCTAATATTCAAGTGAATAATAGTCCATCACAAGCTGAGGTTACGCTAAGCTTTATTGATGGGAAGCCTGATTACTCTTATTTTCCCTTGCATTCACCTGAGCGACTCGTTGTTGATGTAAAGCAACGAGGTGAGATCCTTGGCCTGCCTTTGAAAGTCCCCGCAGGGGATTTGGTAAAAGTGGTGCGTTCAAGCCAACCTTCGGACAACCAACACAAACGTCTGGTGATGGAGCTATCTCGCGCAGCAAAAACCAAAGCTACCCTAAAGCAAGTGGGTGGGGAATATCAACTAGTACTGACAATCTCAACGGGGAATACGAACAACTCTGCTTCATATAATCGCACCAATAATCATGTTACCCCTGTGGTGAATAACACACAGGACAAACCGTTAAAAATGAATAATCCAGCCCCCGTTTCAACACCCGCATCTACCAAATACAAAAATATGCCTAAAGGCAGCAAACAGGTGGTGATCGCTATTGATGCAGGGCATGGTGGTAAAGACCCTGGCGCGATTGGGAAAAATGGTTATAAAGAGAAAGATGTGACTCTGAGCGTTGCAAAAAAACTCTATCGGCGCCTCGAAGCTGACCCTATGTTCAAACCCGCTATGACGCGTGATGGCGACTATTTTATTTCTGTTAGTGGACGCTCTGATGTCGCTCGTAAAAAAGGCGCGAACATGTTGGTGTCCATCCATGCGGACTCAGCACCTAATAGCAGCGCACGGGGTGCCTCTGTTTGGGTATTATCAAATCGCCGTGCAAACAGTGAGTTAGGTAACTGGTTAGAACAACGTGAAAAACAATCTGAATTATTAGGTGGAGCAGGAGATGCACTGAGTGGTGCGGATCCTTATTTAAGCCAAGCCGTATTAGATTTACAATTCGGTCACTCTCAACGTGTGGGATATGATGTCGCGGTTCAAGTGATCCAACAACTGAGAAAAGTGGGTAATATCCATAAGAAAACACCAGAACATGCCAGCCTTGGTGTTTTGCGTTCTCCTGATATCCCTTCGATATTAGTCGAAACGGGCTTCATTAGTAATGCAGCGGAAGAGCAATTGCTCAAATCCAATGAATTCCAAGATGCGGTGGCTGAGGCCATTCACTTAGGGCTTCGCCAATACTTCCTTGCAAACCCGATTCAGGCAGCACCAAAATAAGGAGTTGAGTGATGGCAATACATATTCTCTCTCCTCAATTAGCGAACCAAATTGCGGCAGGTGAAGTCGTTGAAAGGCCTGCCTCTGTCGTAAAAGAGCTGGTTGAAAATAGCCTTGATGCCAAGGCAACGCGTATTGATATAGATATTGAGCGGGGTGGAGAGAAACTGATCCGTATTCGTGATAATGGCTGTGGGATTAACAAAGATGAATTAATCCTCGCCCTTGCGCGCCATGCGACCAGTAAAATTGCGACGCTCGATGATCTCGAAGCCATTATGAGTATGGGCTTTCGCGGTGAAGCATTAGCGAGCATCAGCTCTGTTTCACGATTAACGTTGACGTCAAAACCCGCGGACCAAACCGAAGCGTGGCAGTCTTACGCTGAAGGGCGGGATATGGAAGTCACGGTAAAGCCTGCAGCGCATCCTAATGGTACGACGGTTGAAGTCCTCGATCTCTTTTATAATACCCCCGCAAGGCGCAAATTTATGCGCACTGAAAAAACCGAATTTGGCCATATTGATGAAGTGGTTCGCCGCATTGCATTGTCGCGCCCTGATGTGTCTATTAATTTGACTCATAACGGAAAACTGGTGAAGCAGTACCGTGCTGCCCATGATGAAGTGCAACAAGAAAGGCGGCTTGGGACTATTTGCGGTACAGGCTTTATGCAAGGCGCATTAGCGTTGTCTTGGGAGCATAGCGACCTTGCAATTAAAGGTTGGGTGGTTTCCCCATCGAATACCCCTGTGAGTGAAACTCAGTATTGCTATGTGAATGGACGGATGATGCGCGACCGGTTAATTAACCATGCTATCCGCCAAGCATTTGAAGGTTATTTAGAAGACAATCAACAGCCCGCTTATGTCTTATATTTAACCATTGATCCGAAACAAGTGGATGTAAACGTCCATCCAGCGAAACATGAGGTACGTTTTCATCAAGCGCGGTTAGTGCATGATTTTATTTATCAAGCCGTGCGTACAGTACTCCTTGAAGCGGCATCAATAAGTGAATTGCCAGGAATAGAGCCAGTGCATGCTGAGCTCGAAAACCGGTCTTCAGCGGGAGGGAATTATTTTTCTCCCCCAACACCAGCTTCGAAACCAAATTATACCGAATTATCGCCACAAGCTGAGAGAACCGCTCGTGAACCACAGGTCGCTTATAAGCCTGCAAGCACGGCGACATCGAGTTCTTCCATGCACAAACCTGCATCACAATTTGTCGGGAATGTAGAGCAGAAAAACTACGGCACTAACTACGATAAAAAAGCGGGAGGCCTTTACCAAAGCTTGATGTCAATTCCAGTTCCTGAAACGGAGAAAAAACCGCTTTTTCCTGAGCGCCAACCTGTGGATACGCTTCAAGTTTCTTCACAACCTGTAGCAAAAAATGCGGATAACTACCTTTTTGGTAAAGTATTGACAATTTACTCAAAAAACTTTGCATTAATTGAGTCTTCGTTGGGACTAATCCTGTTATCCTTAACGGAAGCTAATTATTTATTGAAATTAGCGCAATTGTCGCCAGAGGGTGAAAACCTCAAGCCACAACCTCTTTTGATACCGCTAAAATTGTCACTTAAAAACGATGAAATAGAGGTTTTACAGCGGTACAAGGAACAATTGGCAATATTTGGTATCGAAGCCACGATATTTCATGGAAAAGTAACAATTCATACGGTATCGTTACCATTAAGAACACAAAATTTATCGCAACTTTTTTCAGATTTGATCGGTTTTTTATCGACAAAAGAAAGCATCACACAACAAGATATCGCACAATGGCTAGCCAAAGCGGTTTCACAGGTGAAAACGGAAGAAAGTTGGAGTTTAGCGCAGGCTGTTCAATTGCTGGCTGATGTTGAGCGGATTTGTCCGCAGTGGGTAAAAAATCCCCCACCAACATTATTACAATTAATTAATTTACAATCCGTGGTAGCTACACTAACAAATGAGTGATTTAGTAACTCAGAAAAAACCTGATGCAATATTCCTTATGGGGCCGACTGCTTCAGGTAAAACCGCTTTAGCGATAGAACTTCGCAAGCATTTGCCTGTGGAAATTATTAGTGTCGATTCGGCGTTAATTTACCGTGGAATGGATATTGGTACAGCAAAGCCAACAGCCGAGGAACTCAGCCAAGCCCCTCATCGTTTGATTGATATTCTCGATCCAGCTCTACCTTATTCTGCTGCTGATTTTCGTCGTGACGCATTAAAAGTAATGAGTGAGATTACTGCTCAGGGTAAAATACCGTTACTTGTTGGCGGTACCATGTTGTATTTCAAAGCATTGTTAGAAGGACTTTCACCATTGCCTTCTGCTGATGCAAATGTGCGTACCCAAATAGAACAGATAGCGCAAGAACATGGATGGAGTGAAATTCATCGCCGTTTAGCGGAGGTTGATCCTGTTGCAGCGGCTAGGATCCACCCGAATGATCCACAAAGATTATCCCGTGCTTTAGAGGTATATCTCATTTCAGGACAAACTTTGACTGAAATGATACAAACAGCAGGGGAAGAATTGCCTTATAATGTGTTTCAGTTTGCTATTGCGCCACAAGATCGTAAAATTTTACATGAACGCATAGAACAACGCTTTCATCTGATGATAGACGCTGGTTTTGAAGAGGAAGTGCGTGCTCTTTACCACCGAGGTGATTTACATGTTGATCTTCCCGCCATTCGTTGTGTGGGATATCGGCAAATGTGGTCATATTTGGACGGCGAAATTAGCCATGATGAAATGGTTTATCGGGGAATTTGTGCAACACGCCAATTGGCAAAACGCCAGATTACCTGGTTAAGAAGCTGGGATAATGTTCAGTGGTTAGATAGTGAGCAACCTCAGCAGGCGCTTGACACAGTTATGCAGGTAGTACGTGCATAGGACTGATGTTTGTGTACAATTAGAACGTTAAGCGCAATTTTTGAGTAGTTACTTTTTGGAATCATAAAGATTCTCTTTTAAAAACAACAAAATAAGGAAAACATAGAATGGCTAAGGGGCAATCTTTGCAAGATCCGTTCCTGAACGCATTACGTCGTGAAAGGGTTCCGGTCTCTATTTATCTCGTTAATGGCATCAAATTGCAGGGGCAAATTGAATCTTTTGACCAATTTGTCATTTTATTGAAAAACACAGTTAGCCAGATGGTTTATAAGCACGCTATCTCTACTGTCGTCCCTGCACGTCCTGTTTCTCACCACAGTGGTACAACAGGTGGTAGCGCAGGTAACGGTAATTACCATTCGGGTGCACCTGCATCGCAGGATGGCGAAGTAACTGAGTAAGTTTGTACGCTAAAAGACAAGGAAAGCATGGGTAGGGAGACTGTACCTGTGTTTTTCCTTTGCAATTATTGTTTAGCCTAAGAGGTTGCACCTTGTTTGATAGGTATGAAGGCGGTGAACTTGCTGTGTTAGTCCATGTCTTTTTTTCCCAAGAAAAAGACGTTGATAATCTGGCAGAGTTTGAGTCACTCGTGACATCTGCTGGGGTAAAGCCAGTACAAATAGTCACAGGCAGTCGTAAGGCACCTCACCCAAAGTTTTTTGTTGGGGAAGGAAAAGCTGAAGAGATAGCCCAAGCCGTTGAGGAAAGTGGCGCAGATGTGGTGTTGTTTAACCATACGCTAAGCCCGGCTCAAGAACGTAATCTCGAAAGGATTTGCCAATGTAAGGTGGTTGACCGTACAGGGGTAATTTTAGATATATTTGCTCAACGGGCGCGTACGCATGAAGGTAAACTTCAAGTTGAATTGGCACAGTTACGTCATTTATCCACTCGCTTAGTGAGAGGATGGACACACCTTGAGCGCCAAAAAGGCGGGATTGGTTTGCGTGGTCCTGGTGAAACTCAGCTTGAAACAGACCGTCGGTTATTAAGGGATAAAATCAAACAGATTTTATCGCGGCTTAGCCGAGTAGAAAAACAGCGTGAACAAGGGCGTCAAGCGAGAAGTAAAGCGGATATTCCGACAATTTCTCTCGTGGGTTATACCAATGCGGGTAAATCGAGTTTATTTAACCGTATGACGTCTGCGGATGTTTATGCTGCAGATCAGCTATTTGCGACACTCGACCCAACGCTTCGCCGTATTAATGTCGAAGATGTCGGTGTTGTCGTTTTAGCAGATACCGTGGGTTTTATTCGCCACTTACCACATGATTTGGTTGCCGCATTTAAAGCAACCCTGCAAGAAACACGTGAAGCAACGTTACTGCTGCACGTTATCGATGCAGCAGATGCTCGCTTGGATGAAAATATCCATGCGGTTGAAAGCGTGTTGGAAGAAATTGAAGCGGATGAAATACCAGCACTTTTAGTGATGAACAAAGTTGATATGCTGGAAGATTTTGTCCCGCGTATTGACAGAGATGAGGATAACAACCCTGTTCGTGTTTGGGTTTCGGCGCAAACAGGTGAAGGTATCCCATTGCTGTTACAAGCATTGACGGAACGCCTTTCTGGTGAAATCGCACATTATGAATTGCGTTTACCACCAAACGAAGGTCGTTTGCGTAGCCGTTTTTATCAACTCCAGTCAATCGAACGTGAATGGTTGGAAGATGACGGTTCAATCGGCCTTGAGGTGCGTATGCCAATGGTGGATTGGCGACGTTTGTGTAAACAAGAGCAGCAATTACCTGACTACGTGGTTTAACAACGTCGTCGGGCAATGGAATTGATATTAAGAGACACACAAACTCAGCATACTTCCAGTGTATTGAGTGGAGCTCTTAGCCCTGAAAATCAATCATAAAGAATGGAGCTAAAACATGGCGTGGAATCAGCCCGGTAATGACGGACAAGACCGCGATCCGTGGGGAAGCGGCAATAAAGGCGGCAACTCTGGCGGGAACAAAGGTGGTCGAAAACGTGGGGCTTATGATCTCGACGATCTCTTTCGTAAAATAGGCAGCAAGCTAGGTGGGAACAAAGGCGGCAACGGTGGTGATGGCGATAACAAACAGCCTTCACAAATCAGTGGTCGTTTAGGGATGTTAGCACTTGCTGCTATTGTAGTTGTCTGGGCAGGTTCTGGCTTCTACACCATCAAAGAAAGTGACCGTGGCGTAGTGTTACGTTTTGGTGAATACAGTGGTGTTGTTGGGCCAGGTCTGAACTGGAAGCCAACATTCATTGATAGAGTCGTGCCTGTCAACGTAGAAACTGTACGTGAGCAAGCGACTAACGGCATGATGTTGACGTCAGATGAAAACGTGATCCGCGTTGAAATGAACGTTCAATACCGTGTGACTGACCCTGCGCAATATTTATTTAGCGTGACTAACCCAGACAACAGTCTGCGTCAGGCGTTAGACAGTGCTGTGCGTGGTGTTATTGGTCAATCTGCCATGGAGCAAGTATTGACTACGAATCGAGCCTTTATCCGTGATGTGACACAAAAAGAGCTTGAAGCGACAATTGCACCATACAAAATGGGTATCACACTGCTGGATGTCAACTTCCAGGCAGCGCGTCCACCTGAAGATGTTAAAGCAGCATTTGATGACGTAATCTCAGCAAGGGAAGAAGAACAAAAAACTATTCGTGAAGCGCACGCTTATCGAAATGAAGTTCTTCCACTGGCAAAAGGTAACGCACAACGCCTGATTGAAGAAGCCGAAGCGTATAAAGCGAGTGTGGTCTTCAAAGCAGAGGGTGAGGTCGCAAGCTTTGCTAAAATGTTACCTGAATACCGTGCAGCACCAGAAATCACTCGCGAGCGTCTTTACATCGATACGATGGAGCGTGTGTTAAGTAATACACGTAAAGTTATTGCGAATGATAAGAGCAACAGCATGTTAGTGCTGCCGCTTGACCAAATCATGCGTGGTACAAATTCAGATGCAGCTTCAACATCAAAAGTTAATCCGTCAGCAAGAATGGCGACGCCAAGCATTAATTCGTCATCATCTGCTGCAACGCCTGCACAGCCAAACAGTGCTGTTCGTGGTGATGCTGTTAGAGTAGGGAGACAATAATCATGCGTAAATCGCTAATTGTTATCGTTATTGCCATCTTGGCAGTTGCATACGCATCTATCTTTATTGTTCCTCAAACTGACCGCGGCATTGTATTGCGTTTTGGTAAGGTTCTGCGTGATTCTGAAAACAAACCGATCATTTATGAGCCGGGTCTGCATTTCAAAGTACCATTTATTGAAACTGTGAAAATGTTAGATGCACGTATTCAGACATTGGAAATCCAAGCTGACCGTTATTTGACAAGCGAAAACAAAGATTTAATGGTGGACTCCTACCTGAAATGGCGTGTTACTGATTTTAGTCGCTACTATGTAGCAACTGGCGGTGGTAACCCATATCAAGCAGAAACCCTGTTAAAACGTAAATTTAGTGACCGTTTACGTTCTGAGTTTGGTCGTTTAAGCGTTAAAGATATCATTACTGATTCACGTGGTCGTTTAACCGTTGATGTACGCGATGCCTTGAACAAAGGTACTGCAATTGATGATGCGACAAAAGAAGCAGATGCAGCGATTGCGGATGCCGCAGCACGTGTTGAAAAAGAAACTAACTTGAAGCCACTGGTTGTGAATGCAAACAGTATGGCGGCGTTAGGTATCGAAGTTGTCGACGTGCGTATTAAACGTATCGAACTGCCAAACGAAGTTTCTGAGGCTATCTATGCACGTATGCGTGCAGAGCGTGAAGCGGTTGCACGTCAGCACCGTTCACAAGGTCAAGAAGAAGCCACTAAGATTCGTGCGGTTGCAGATAAAACCGTAACTGAAACACTGGCAGAAGCAGAGCGTACTGCGCTGACCTACCGAGGTGAAGGCGATGCAATGGCAACAAAACTGTTTGCTGATGCATTCAACCAAGATCCAGAGTTCTATGCGTTTATTCGTAGCTTGCGTGCTTACGAGCAAAGCTTCAAGAGTGGTGAAGACGTGATGGTATTAAGTCCAGACACAGACTTCTTCCGCTTCATGAAAGCACCAACTAAGCTTCGTGCAACAGATTAATAAATAATCAGACTAAGTTGCGTGCAACCTAGCAAAATAACTGTTAATCTATTAAAGAAAAGCCCGCTTCGGTGGGCTTTTTTTCGCCTGTCGTTTTAAGTATAGGATTTTTCAGGGAAAATTTAAGCTGCTCAACTGGTTTCATTCATTTTGGGTTTACGGCAGAAATAAAAATACCATTTAACTTGCTTTCCAGAAAAAAATTTTAGTAATGCCAAAATATCACTGGAACAGTTCATTTTTGATGGTAGAATTCATTTTTAAGCAACCGAGTGTATTTCGAAATGGGTAAGAACGTTGTCGTACTGGGCACCCAATGGGGTGACGAAGGGAAGGGCAAGATCGTCGACTTGCTGACAGAGCGCGCTAAATATGTAGTTCGCTATCAGGGCGGCCATAATGCTGGCCATACGCTTGTTGTAAACGGTGAAAAAACCGTTCTCCACTTAATTCCATCCGGTATTCTTCGTGAAAATGTCATCAGTATTATTGCTAATGGCGTTGTTCTTGCGCCTGACGCATTAATGAAAGAGATGAAAGAATTGGAAGACCGCGGTGTTCCAGTTCGCGAACGTTTACGTCTTTCAGAAGCATGCCCACTGATCCTGCCTTATCATGTTGCATTAGATAACGCCCGTGAAAAAGCGCGTGGTTCCAAAGCGATTGGAACAACGGGTCGTGGTATTGGTCCTGCTTACGAAGATAAAGTTGCTCGTCGTGGTTTACGTGTTGGTGACTTATTCGATAAAGCAACTTTCGCAGAAAAATTAAAAGAAATCGTCGAATACCATAACTTCCAACTCGTTAATTACTATAAAGAACCAGCTGTTGATTACCAAAAAACACTGGACGATATCATGGCAGTAGCCGATATCCTGACAGGCATGGTAATCGATGTGTCTGATTTGCTGTACAAAGCGAGCCAGAACAACGAATTTGTGATGTTTGAAGGTGCACAAGGCACATTATTGGACATTGACCACGGTACTTATCCGTATGTAACCTCTTCAAATACCACCGCGGGTGGTGTTGCAACAGGTTCTGGTTTAGGTCCTCGTTATGTTAATTACGTACTGGGTATTATCAAAGCTTACTCAACACGTGTTGGTGCGGGTCCATTCCCAACCGAATTGTTTGACGAAGTGGGCGAATTCCTGCGTGAAAAAGGCCAAGAATTTGGCGCAACGACGGGTCGTAAACGTCGTACTGGTTGGTTAGATATCGTTGCAATCAACCGCGCGGTACAAATCAACTCACTGTCAGGTTTCTGCATGACTAAACTGGATGTTTTAGACGGTTTAGAAGAAGTAAAAATCTGCGTAGGCTACCGTCGTCCAGATGGCAAAGTGCTTGAAACAACGCCTTTAGCTGCGGATGAGTGGGATGGTTTAGAGCCAGTTTACGAATCCATGCCAGGCTGGAAAGAAACCACTTTTGGTGTGAAGCAAAGAGAATTACTGCCACAAGCAGCGCTGAACTACATCAAACGTGTTGAAGAATTAACCGGTATTCCAGTTGATATTATTTCAACCGGTCCAGATCGTTCTGAAACAATGATTTTGCGTGACCCGTTTGACGTTGAGTAATAACACTGACTGCGCCTAATTACAGGCGCAGTTTTTTTACTGCTTTACCTCCCTCCGCGATGCAACTTCTTTGATAAAACAGTCAAAATTCCCCATAATGATTGAACTAAGTCACTTTTGTGTGCAGATTCTGTGCAATTAGATGCATATTTGCGATACGTAATACGCTAAACTGTATTTATGAACACATAATTTATTTGCATGCTATATTTTGTGCATAACCGAGTGGGATTTAGGTTCAAATTAGGTTATTTGCAATTAAAATACGTGAGAAAATTTTCGACCAACCCATTTTGGTCGTATGAGTAAAAGCCAAAATTTTGAGGTGATTGTGCAACTGACGAGTTTTACCGACTATGGATTACGAGCGCTTATTTATCTGGCTTCTCTGGGGGAAGGGAAGATGACCAGTATTACAGAGGTGACGGACGTTTATGGCGTTTCGCGTAATCATATGGTTAAAATTATCAATCAGCTCAGTCATTTAGGTTATATAAAAGCCACTCGTGGCAAAAATGGCGGGATTACACTAGGGCAACCAGCAGAATCAATTCGTATAGGGGATGTTGTTAGAGCATTAGAACCCCTAACCCTTGTTAATTGTAGTGGCGAGTTTTGCCACATAACACCTGCGTGTCGTTTAAAAGGTGTGCTACACCAAGCAATACAGCAGTTTTTACAAGAACTTGATCAATATACGCTGGCGGACATGGTGAAAGATAACACCCCGCTCTATCAATTACTGCTTGATTAATATTCGCAGTAGTTATGAATTCTGATGACAACGGAGGTAACGATGTCACAAGATCCTTTTCAGGAAAGAGAAGCAGAAAAATACGAATCCCCAATTCCAAGCCGAGAATTCATCCTCGACTTAATCTCGAAGCGTACTGCCCCAGCCAATCGCGAAGAAATCGCTCAGTTACTCAATCTTTCTACAGAAGATGAATTAGAAGCTTTACGCCGCCGTTTAAGAGCAATGGAACGTGATGGTCAACTCGTGTTTACACGCCGCCAATGTTATGCATTGCCAGAGCGTTTAGATTTATTAAAAGGAAAGGTTATTGGCCATCGCGATGGCTACGGTTTCCTGCGTGTTGAGGGTAAAAAAGAAGATTATTATTTATCTCAAGATGAGATGAAACGTGCGCTGCACGGTGATGTGATTTTAGCACAGCCATATGGACAAGACCGTAAAGGCCGTACTGAAGTGCGCGTGGTTCGCGTATTAGAGCCAAGAAACAACCAAATTGTAGGCCGCTATTTTATTGAGTCGGGCATGGGGTTTGTAGTGCCAGATGATAGTCGTCTCAGTTTTGATATCTTGATCCCGAAAGACCGTATTTGTGGTGCTCGCATGGGTAACGTGGTGGTGGTTGAGTTAGTGACTCGTCCACAACGCCGTTCTCAAGCAGTTGGGAATATTATCGAAGTGCTTGGGGAAACCATGGGAACGGGTATGGCGGTTGAAATCGCGCTGCGTACCCACGAAATTCCCCATTCATGGCCACCACAAGTTGAAAAACAAGTCGCTGATTTAAGTGAACATGTGCCTGAGTCTGCAAAAAAAGGGCGCATGGATTTGCGTGATTTACCATTGGTCACTATCGATGGTGAAGATGCTCGCGATTTTGATGATGCTGTTCACTGTGCGCCGAAAAAAGGCGGTGGTTGGCGTTTATGGGTCGCCATTGCGGATGTTAGCTATTATGTGCGCCCGCAAACATCGTTAGATACTGAGGCACGTAGCCGTGGTAACTCAGTATATTTCCCATCTCAAGTCGTGCCGATGTTACCTGAAGTTCTTTCTAATGGCCTTTGCTCATTGAATCCAGGAGTCGATCGCCTGTGTATGGTATGCGAAATGACGGTATCGGCCTCAGGGAAGCTGTCTTCCTATAAATTCTATGAAGCAGTAATGAATTCCCACGCAAGGTTAACCTATACAAAAGTATGGAAAATCTTGGAAGGTGATGAAGAACTGCGTGAACATTACAAAGCATTGGTTCCACACATTGAACATTTACATCAGTTATACAAAGCATTAGATGCGGCACGAATTGAGCGTGGGGCGATATCTTTTGAATCGGAAGAGGCGAAATTTATTTTTAACGCAGAGCGCCGTATTGAAAGTATTGAACCTGTCGAGCGAAATGATGCACACAAATTAATTGAAGAATGCATGATTTTAGCTAACATTGCAGCGGCTAGATTTGTAGAGAAAAACGAAGAGCCTGCGTTATACCGTGTGCATGATCGTCCAAAAGAAGAGAGCGTAATGAATTTACGTTCAGTATTCAGCGAGTTAGGGCTCACATTGCCTGGTGGTATGAAGCCAGAGCCAAAAGATTATGCACAAGTGATGAATGAAGTGGCTGAGCGCCCTGATCACGAATTGCTGCAAACCATGATCTTGCGTTCAATGAAACAAGCGATTTATGACCCTGAAAACCGTGGTCATTTTGGTCTAGGGCTGAAATCTTATGCGCACTTCACCTCGCCAATTCGTCGTTATCCTGACTTAACGTTGCACCGTGGTATCAAATATTTGTTGGCAAAAGAATATGGCCATTCAGATAAGCGCTGGACAGAAACAGGCGGCTGGCACTCCGATATGGACAGCATGTTGCAACTGGGTGAACACTGTTCGATGACAGAGCGTCGTGCCGATGAAGCAACGCGCGATGTGGCTGACTGGTTGAAGTGTGACTTTATGCAAGACCAAGTGGGCCAAGTTTTCACGGGGTTAATTACCAGTGTGACAGGCTTTGGCTTCTTTGTTCGCCTCAATGACTTGTTTATTGACGGTTTAGTACATATTTCTACCCTTGATAACGATTACTACCGTTATGATGCTGTCGGCCAGCGCTTAATTGGTGAATCATCAGGCACGACCTATCGGCTTGGTGATGAAGTGGAAATTCGTGTTGAAGCGGTGCATATGGATGAACGCACCATTGATTTCGCATTAATTTCAACAACTCGTAAAGCGAAAGCCCCAGGCAAAACTGCACGGGATAAAATGAAGCAAGAAGTAAAAAATGCTACGCGTCCAGCTCGCCGTAAAGCGCAAGGGAGCAAAGATAAAAACTTCGAGCCTGATTCTGCATTTCGCCGTTCTGAGAAAAAAGGGAAGAAAAGCGAAGCACAAGCTGATGCAAAAGGGAAAGGAAAGGGAAAAAAACCTTCCGATAAAACTAAGAAAATTACAGCAAAACTAAAAGCAAAACGCGTTGCGAAGAAATCCTCAAAACAAGAGGGGTAATATTTTTGCTAGCGTAGTGCTTTGTTAATTAACGAAAGTGGCGTGTTTGCGCCACTTTCCTCATTTAGATTAAAACATAAGACTGTTATGAGCGAAATTATTTACGGCATTCACGCAGTGAAAGCCTTGCTTGAGCGTTCTCCGCAACGCATTAAAGAAGTGTATATCCTAAAAGGGCGTGAAGATCGCCGATTGATGCCTATCGTGCATGAAATTGAGGCACTAGGCGTTGTTGTCCAAGTTGCGAATCGCCAGTGGATGGATAGCCAAACTGAAGGGGCGGTTCACCAAGGGATCATTGCGAAAGTATTACCGGGTAAGCAATACCAAGAAGGTGATTTGCCCGATTTATTAGAAAGCACCCCGTCACCATTTTTACTGGTACTGGATGGCGTGACGGATCCGCACAATTTAGGCGCTTGTTTGCGTAGTGCAGATGCGGCAGGTGTGCATGCAGTGATTGTCCCGAAAGACAAATCGGCGCAATTGAATGCAACTGCAAAAAAAGTAGCTTGCGGTGCAGCAGAAAATGTTCCTCTTATTCGAGTGACGAATCTAGCAAGGACACTGCGCCTATTGCAAGAATACAACGTATGGATTGTGGGTACAGCGGGTGAAGCAGACCATAATTTATACCAAAGCAAACTGACAGGCTCTATAGCATTAGTAATGGGCGCGGAAGGTGAGGGCATGCGCCGTTTAACCCGTGAACATTGTGATGAATTAATCAGCATCCCGATGGCAGGTTCAGTCTCTTCCCTGAATGTGTCAGTGGCGACAGGGGTTTGCTTGTTTGAAGCCGTACGCCAGCGCTTGCCTGTTTCAGGCGAAAAATAATATTTGTGTAAAACTGCATCCATCTCTTGAGTTTTATCTCAGGGATGGGTATAGTTACGCGTCAATTTTTTAGCCGCACTCAACAAGTTCCTTGCCTCCGCGGGCCGCGGTTAACCCAGACAGGAGGCTAATAATCCGTAAGGAGCAACTACTAATGCGTCATTACGAAATCGTTTTTATGGTCCATCCTGACCAAAGCGAACAGGTTCCGGGCATGATCGAGCGTTACAGTGCAGTAATCACTAACGCACAAGGTCAGATTCACCGTCTGGAAGACTGGGGCCGCCGTCAACTGGCTTACCCAATCAACAAACTGCACAAAGCTCACTATGTTCTGCTGAACGTAGAAGCACCGCAGGAAGCGATTGATGAGCTGGAAACTAACTTCCGCTTCAACGATGCCGTTATCCGCAGCATGGTTATGCGCTTAAAACACGCAGTAACAGAAGCTTCTCCAATGGTTAAAGCTAAAGACGAACGTCGTGGCCGTGACCTTTCTGATGAATATCAGGATGAAGAAGTAGAAGAAACTGGGGATTCTGAAGAGTAATTGCGCAGGTGTCCACTAATCGTTTGGTGCTAACAGGCACAGTCTGTAAAGCATTGATTCGAAAAGTGAGTCCGTCAGGCATTCCACATTGTCAGTTTGTTTTAGAACATCGTTCACAACAACTGGAAGCGGGACTGTCAAGGCAAGCATGGTGCAGAATGCCCATTATTGTTAGCGGACAAACCTTACAAGCTCATACTCACAGTTTAACGGTCGGCAGTTGGATTACAGTTAGCGGTTTCATTAGTACCCATCAAGGGCGTAATGGAATTAGCAAGATAGTCCTCCATGCCGAGCAGATTGATTTGATAGATTCTGGAGACTAGCCATATGGCACGTTATTTCCGTCGTCGCAAGTTCTGCCGTTTCACAGCGGAAGGCGTTCAAGAGATCGACTATAAAGATATCGCAACGCTGAAAAACTATATCACTGAAAGTGGTAAAATTGTACCAAGCCGTATCACCGGTACTCGTGCAAAATATCAGCGTCAGCTCGCTCGTGCTATCAAGCGCGCTCGCTACCTGTCTCTGTTACCATATACTGATCGTCATCAGTAATTGGTACAGTCCATTAACGACTTAAGAGGATAAGGTAATGCAAGTTATTCTGCTTGATAAAGTAGCTAACCTAGGTAGCCTGGGTGATCAGGTTAACGTTAAATCGGGCTATGCTCGTAACTTCTTAGTTCCACAGGGCAAAGCTGTTCCTGCAACTAAGAAAAACATCGAATTCTTCGAAGCTCGCCGCGCTGAACTGGAAGCTAAATTAGCTGACGTTCTGGCAGCAGCACAGGCTCGTGCAGCAGCTGTTACTGCACTGGGTTCTGTTACTTTAGCTTCTAAAGCTGGTGACGAAGGTAAACTGTTCGGTTCAATCGGTACTCGTGACATCGCTGATGCAGTGACTGCAGCTGGCGTTAAAATCGCGAAAAGCGAAGTTCGCCTGCCAAACGGCGTTCTGCGTACTACTGGTGACCACGAAGTTCACTTCCAGTTACACAGCGATGTTTTCGCAGAGCTGAACGTTATCATCGTTGCTGAGTAATCAATAATGATGATAGGTATTGTCGGCTTATCGGCAATACCAATAAAAAAACACCGGCTAAGTCCGGTGTTTTTTGCTTTCTAGTATTTCATTTTAGCGATGATTAGCGCCTAAGGTGTACGGTAGTAGCTTCCATCACTAAGCCTTGCAAAACTATAGGTTTTTCCATCAGAAGCTGTAGTTTCCAGCAACTGAACTTCCCCTTTCTCATTTGCTTTTAAGCGAATTTTTTGCCCCTGACGTAAATTACTCAGCGGTTTTTCAGCCCCTTCAACGCGAGCCATGATAAAGGCATCGTTAGCCTGCAAATTATTATCACGGAATAATTGCGCCAGTGTTTTCCCTTTTTGAACGCGGTAATTTTGCCATTTACTTGCCGATGGGCTTGTGACCTGGGGCTCTTGTGTCTTTGTTGTTGTTGGTGGTGGCTCTGTTGGCTCAGGTTCTATGGGCTCAGGCACAATTTCAGGTTCTGTTGGTATTTCCTCTATATTACCTTCAGGTTCTTGACCAGATGGTGTCTGAATAGGATCAGGAACTATCTCAGGTGTTGTTGGTGGGGGAATGACAATAGGCTGATTTTGCGGCGTATTATTCAAAGGTTTATCGCCTGTTGGCCAAAACAGGGCAACCACAACAATCAGTGCTAATATGGCGATACCATAGCGATGAAATTTAGACAGTTTAACCATCACTCCTCCTTGATGAGGCAATGCATTAACTTGGGCGTATTTATACGCATACTAACACTGTTTTTGGGTAATTTAAGCGCTTGATACGATTTTTCGGAGAACACTGAGCAAATTTATACGCTATCGAGGGATTTTATTATTTAGATTGACGGTTTGGGTTTACCCATAGCAGGGGGGCTGCTATTCTTGGTTTTTATCAAAAACCATATGGGTATTTTAATGGCAAACCAAAATTTTGATTCAGTAGAAGCTCAAGCGAGTTATGGTATTGGTCTACAAGTTGGCCAACAATTATTAGAGTCAGGGCTAGAAGGCTTAGTACCAAACGCAATTTTAGCGGGTCTGGTTGATGCTTTAGAAGGCAACATGCCATCAGTGCCTGTTGAAACCCTGCACAAAGCATTACGTGAAGTTCATGAGCGTGCAGATGCCGTTCGTGTTGAGCGTCAAGCAGCAATGGCGGAAGAAGGCCAAAAATTCCTCGATGAAAACCAAAAACGTGATGGCGTTTCAACGACTGAATCTGGTTTGCAATTTTCTGTGATCAACCAAGGCGAAGGTGCAATCCCATCTCGCTCTGACCGTGTTCGCGTTCATTACACTGGCCGTTTAATTGATGGTTCTGTGTTTGATAGCTCGGTTCAACGTGGTCAGCCTGCTGAATTTCCAGTTAGCGGCGTGATCCCGGGTTGGATTGAAGCATTAACGCTGATGCCTGTTGGTTCGAAATGGGAGCTGTATATCCCTCATGAATTAGCTTATGGTGAGCGCGGTGCAGGTGCATCAATTCCACCATTTAGCACACTCGTTTTTGAAGTTGAGCTGTTAGAAATCTTATAAGAATAGCGGTTTTAATCACTATTTGAATTGATGCCTTAGTGTTTTTACTTACTAAGGCATTTTTTATGGCGTAAATTTTACACACTTGCTACTCTTGCTGTAAAGGTCAACGGGAGAGAGGTGAATAACATGCTACAACAAATTTGCGAGCTTGCTCAAGAAGCGGGTTATGCGATTATGGAAACCTACAATGCGCAAGAGCCGTTGCGGGTTGATCATAAAAGTGACAACTCCCCTGTCACGGAGGCGGATATTGCCGCACACCATATTATTGCTGCTGGTCTCACTCGCATTGCCCCTGATATTCCGCAACTTTCTGAAGAAGATCCTCCTGAGTGGTCAGTAAGACAGCACTGGCAACGCTATTGGTTGATTGATCCTCTTGATGGCACCAAAGAATTTATTAACCGCAATGGGGATTTTACCGTTAACATTGCGTTAATTGAAAATGGCGTACCCGTTATGGGGGTAGTGTATGCTCCTGCAAAAGGGTTGCTTTATTATGCAGAGGGAAACCAAGCGTGGAAAGAAGAAGGCGGTCATAAGCAGCAAATCCATGTGTATGATGGGAAACCTCCTGTCATTGTGATAAGCCGTTCTCACCAAGATAGCGAGTTAATGGATTACTTGGCGCAAATGGGGGAGCATACGACCGTAGAGATTGGCTCATCACTGAAATTCTGTCTTGTCGCGGACGGAAAAGCGCAGCTTTACCCACGTTTTGGACCGACGAATATTTGGGATACTGCTGCGGGTCATGCGATTGCGATTGGGGCAGGTGCGAAAGTAGTTGATTGGAAAGGAAAAACTTTAGACTACACACCGAGAGAGTCATTTTTGAACCCTGGCTTTCGAGTGATTTTATTCTAATAATCAATAAAGGTTGGGAAGTCATTTCCCAACCTTATCTGTAGCTAATTATCTAATTGCAGCACTTTAGCGGTTGCAGTACGAATATCTAAACACGCTTTTGCGTCCTGTTTTAAATCAATACCATAAGTTGGAATAATATCTTTTAGCTTAGCTTCCCAGCCATCCGCTTTAAGTTGATTGGCGAAACAATCTTTTAGGACATTTAGCGCAATGAAGGCGGCGGTTGATGCCCCTGGCGAGGCTCCCATCAATACAGTAAATGACTTATCTGCACTGGTAATCAGCTCGGTACCAAATTCCAAAATACCTTTTTTATCATGATCAGGTTTGATAATTTGTACACGCTGGCCAGCAACGACTTCTTTCCAATCCTCATGTTGTGCATCTGGGTAGAATTTTTGCAGTGTAGCAAATTGGTGTGCAGAGGTTTGCAGCACTTGCCCGACAAGGTATTCAGCTAACGACCAGTTATCTTTTGCGATAGCCAGCATCGGCTCAATATTATTGAGGCGAATGGATTCAAACAGGTCTAAATAAGAGCCGTGTTTTAAAAATTTACTGGAAAAGCCTGCATATGGGCCAAACAGTAAGGAGCGTTTACCGCCAATAATACGAGTATCTAAATGTGGAACTGACATCGGTGGAGAACCTTTGTCTGCTTTTCCATACACTTTTGCATGGTGCCTTGCAGCCACTTTTTCATCGTCACAACGTAGCCAAATCCCACTGACAGGGAAGCCACCATAGCCTTTTCCTTCAGGAATACCTGATTTTTGCAGTAATTCAATAGCACGCCCCCCTGCACCGACAAACACAAATTTTGCGGATGTGACGTGTTTTTCATGGGTCAATAAATTTTTGACTTCCACATTCCAGCGCCCATCGGGGGTTTGAGTGACATCAACAACTTCATGTTTATAGTGAAGAGTAAAACCAGATTGTTCGCTGAGTTGTGCCATTAATAAATGGGTCAATGCCCCATAATCGACGTCTGCCCCTGTAACTACGCGGGTGACAGCAATATTTTTGTCGTCTTCACGACCTTCCATCAACAACGGCGCCCAATCATTAATTTGTTTTGGATCATCACTGTATTCCATGTTGTGATAGCAGTGGTGAGCTGACATTTGCTTAAAGCGTTGTTGTAAGAATTTGACATTGTCAGCTCCCCAAACAAAGCTCATATGAGGGCAAGGGTGAATAAAATCGCGCGGATTTTTAATTTTTCCTTTCGTGACAAGGTATGACCATAACTGGCGAGATAAATCGAATTCTGTATTAACTTCAAGGGCTTTGCTGATATCGACCGTGCCATCAGGATTCGGCGGGGTGTAGTTCATTTCACAGTTTGCAGCGTGGCCTGTTCCTGCGTTATTCCACGGGTGTGAACTTTCTTGTGCACAATCATTTAAGCGTTCAAAAACCGTCACCGTCAGTGATGGGTCGAGTTCTTTTAATAAAGTACCGAGTGTCGCACTCATAATCCCTGCACCGATCAGTGCAATATCAACATTTTCTGCTATAGGTTTAGTCATAAAAAAGCCTCTATTTTTTGGTCGGTGTGAAGCACAGCTCAGTGCCTTCTTGATAGACAACATAAGCACGCCGCCATGGGTCGTCGCCGATCAACCGCCACTTATGGCCTGTTCCAGTATTATCCTGTGCGAGTAAAATATCACCTGGATTAATGATAAATTTTGAACCATCTTTGGTTTCAAATTCTAAGGTGCCAGTGAGGGTGATCACATAACGAGGGACAGGATCTTTATGCCAATCCCAAGACCCACCTGAGACCGTTTCACGGAAAGTCAGTTCGCTGACTGAAATGGCTGGGGTTTGACTATCTCCACGGGCAACACTATCCAGTTCCAGTGTGCCTTCTTCAAACAGGGAATTTCCATCTTCACCTGTCCACATACGAACACAACGTATCATCTTATTTAGCTCCTTAATGAAAATGGTATGACTTGAAATTAATTTAAATTCATTAGTGATAAAATTAGGGTTCGTAAAATGACAATATTAAAACGGCGAAAATATATAATGTTTTTAATCTAAGGTTTTTTAAGTGGCAGGTCAAAGCGAAAGTGTCTTTATTTACAGTAAAGACGATGCGTTTGTATTTGATTGAATTATAAGGTTTATTTTTATCTTGTTTTGACTGTCGTTTGTTGATTGGTGTAAGCCAAATACCTCTTTTAAAGAAGGAAATAAATAATTAGGTTATTAAAATAGAGAATATAAAATAAAACTCACTGTAATTTAGTTCAATTACAGCGAGTCGATAAAATAATTAGCTTTTAAGAATTGAATTTAAGGCGAGGTGCTGTATTAACATAATTGTCTTACCATCGACGATTTCTCCTGTTTTGATAGCTTCGAGTGCTTTAGGGAATGGCCACTCTAATACTTCAATATCTTCGCCTTCTTCTACCAGCCCACCGCCTGCATTACTACGGTTATTATCGTTATACTCGGCGATATAAAAATGCAGTTTTTCTGTGACAGAGCCTGGGCTCATAAAGGCTTCAAAGACTTTTTCCAGTTTATCAACTTTAAAGCCCGTTTCTTCTTCTGCTTCGGCAATAATACGAGCATCTGGAGAGGCATTTTCGAGTAAGCCTGCGGCAGCTTCGATTAAAAATTGTGGGTAGCCACTGACATACATCGGCATACGGAATTGGCGGATGAGAATAATGCTATTTTTAATTTTGTTGTATAACAAAATAACGGCGCCATTTCCTCTGTCATATACTTCGCGTTCTTGTTGTTGCCAACTTCCATCGCGTCTTTGTAATTCATAGGTGTATTTTTTTAAAATATACCAATTATCTGAAAGGAGCCTTTCTTGAATATTACGCAGTTTCGGTTGTTTAACAGTCATTGTATAGCCTTAGCGACAATTGTATTTAAGGCTAATTTAGCACTGTTAAAAATAGCAAGAAATAAGATTTTGAGGAAAGCCAGCTTTTGCTAAGGGCTGAAAGCTGGCGATATTACTGGTGAACTCAATTATTTGATTAACTGAATTTGTTTAACTTCAACTTCTCTTGAGTTCCAATCCTTATCTATTTTACCGCGAATTTCGATTTTATCTTTTGGCGTGACATTAATGCCATTCCAGCGTTTTTCACTAATCTCAAGATTAATGGTACCTGTACCGTCAGTGAATTCATAATGTTTATGATCAAGCTGTTTAACAATATTACCGCGTAGGATAACCCAGCTATCATCTGACATATCAAGTGCTTTTGCGACAGTCATTTCCCCGCTATTTGGGCCAATAAAGCCACCTGCTTGGGTATTTTGTGTAGTTGTATTGGCAACAGCACCTGGGCCATCAAAACCGCCATTAGCAGCAAAAACAGGTGCAGAAGCAAGAGCGGCAACTAAAGCAATTAAAGGTAATTTTTTCATCGTTGTTATCTCCAAATAAAGCATCAACTGGTTCGTATGGAGGGTATTAAAGCAGGTAAATCTTAACAGGATCTTAAGAAACTCGCATAATGCATTATATTTTTAATTTACTTAATAATAGCTAGTCATCTTATTGCGTATGGGATAAATATAATAATATTCCGATATGGGGGAATTATGCGTATTTTATTAATTGAAGATGACAGACTCATTGGTGACGGTCTAAAAGTCGGTTTAACGCAGCTTGGGTTTACGGTTGACTGGTTTATGGACGGTAAACAGGGGCAACTTGCGTTATTTGATGCGCCTTATGATGCAGTCGTTCTGGATTTATCCCTACCAAACATTGATGGTATGGATATTTTAAAGTACTGGCGTACAGAAGGGCGGGATGAACCCGTGTTAATTCTGACCGCGCGAGATGCCCTTGATCAACGAATTCAAGGCTTGCAACAAGGTGCAGATGATTACCTATGCAAACCTTTCGCATTGATGGAGGTGATGGCGCGTTTACAAGCATTGATCCGCCGTAGAAGTGGACAACTCACCCCCAAACTTAGTCATGGTGTGGTTGAAATGGACCCTGTTGCGATGACAGTGACGGTAAATGGCGAATCCGTTCAACTCAAAGGCAAGGAACTGGCGTTATTATCTCTCTTTTTACACAACCCAAACAAAGTGTTGTCCCGCGCGTTGATTGAAGAAAAGCTTTATAACTGGGATGAGGAAGTATCGAGTAATTCCGTCGAGGTACATATTCATCATTTAAGGCGCAAATTGGGGAATAAGTTTATTCGAACAATTCACGGTGTCGGTTATCGATTAGGTGATAATGAACAATGAAAACGTTTAGTTTGCGGCTAAAACTCACCTTAACATTATTATTTCTTGCGTTGCTGACGTGGGGGGTTGCCAGCTCGTTAGCATGGTACCAAACCTATAAAACAATCAATGAGTTATTTGATACGCAGCAGATGGCTTTTGCCAAGCGGTTATCGGTATTGCCTTCAGACCTTGAGTTAACGAAACCCTCACTAACCAAAACAAAAAAATTATTACGGAAGAACCGCGGGTCTCAAGACGATGATGCGCTGGCGTTTGCTGTGTTTACTCCTGAAGGGGAACAGGTGCTCAATGATGGTGATAATGGTCGTGACATTAGTTTTGAGTTTACACGAGAAGGTTTTTCAGATGGCATGATAAAGGGGAGTGATGACCCTTGGCGGTTTGTCTGGTTAAAATCTCAGGATGGACAATATGTGATTGCAGTAGGGCAAGAGTGGGAATATCGCCAAGAGATGGCGACAGACATTATGGTTGCCCAATTTATGCCATGGTTAGTGGCATTACCTGCGATGTTATTGATATTTTTATGGTTATTAACTCGTGCTTTGCGCCCGCTTAAAGATGTTGCCAACCAGTTGTATCGTCGAAAGCCCAATGAGCTAACACCAATACAAGTGACGCGGATCCCCAGTGAAGCGAGGCCTATTATCGACTCAGTAAATGGGTTGTTTGGTCGGATTAACCAAATGTTTATGCGCGAACGGCAATTTACGTCTGATGCTGCCCATGAGTTACGTAGCCCTCTTGCTGCGTTAAAAGTGCAGGCAGAAGTAGTTCAAATTGCAGGAGATAACCGTGAAATACGTCGTCATGCTGTTGAAAATTTAACGGAAGGTATTGATAGGGCCACTCGGCTTGTCGACCAATTGCTGACCTTATCTCGATTAGAATCTTCTGCGCAGCTAGAAGATTTCAGTGAACTTACGTGGGAAGCGTTAATTAACGCGGCAGTGAAAGAGATTGAGCCAGATGCAATGCGCCACGAAGCTCACATTATTCAAACAGTTGTTTCAACGCCAAAGCCTTTTCAAGGGCAAGCACTGCTCCTGAGCGTGTTATTACGCAATTTACTTCATAATGCTATTCGTTATGGTAAAGAAAAAGGCGAAGTTAAACTTTCATTATATGCGGATCGCCTTGAAATCCAAGATGATGGTGAGGGTGTAACTCCAGATGTGTTACAACGTTTAGGGGAGCGTTTTTATCGACCGCCAGGGCAAGAAAAAACAGGAAGCGGGCTGGGATTGTCTATTGTTAAACGCATTGCTGAGCTGCATAACCTGCACGTTATTTTTACCCATAATGAACAGGGCGGTTTCTGCGTCAAAATTCGTTGGGCACACTAAAATACCCTTAGTTAGAGTGATTGATTATTAGAAAAATAGAAATAATTATGCATATTTACTATAAGGGCATTTTAGAATAACTCACTATTTTTTAAAAATACCATGATAAGTTAATCCCTTCATTTATCTGCGCCAAGTGAAGGGATTCATTGCACGACTATTTTAAAGCGGAAATGAGTAAGCCAATGACTTTCTCAATTTCTTGCGAATTTAACTCACCATCTTTGAAAAATAGTACTTTTCCTTGGTTATCCAATAGGATAATCGCAGAACTTTCAGGTTTTAATCCCCATGCTGTTTTGACTACACCATCACTATCGACAATAAATTGAGAATAGGGGAACTCTTTTTTGCTGTCTTCAACACTATTTTTAACGAAAACGCCCGTTCCAAAAATTGCATCATCTGTATTAATAATCGTGGTGGTTTGATAGGTATCGTGCGGAAATCTCGCATTTTTAATGGCTTCGATGAGAGGTGCGTTGAGTTCTTTTGCGGATGAACGCCCCGCAATATGTTGAATAGTGCGCACTTTACCCACTAATTGAAGGCTTTTCCACGGCTGGTAATCGAGTTTGTTTTCTTTATTAAGAATCAGTTCGCCTTTATCTGTGACTGAAACGGCAGGAACAGATTGATTTATTTGAATATTAGCAGCTGCCGCTAGCGTGGATAAGCTGAGTAAGCAAATGGAAATGAAGATGTTTTTAAACATAAAAGCCCCTTGAATTGTAATGTGGTTTGAGCCCGAAGATTATTTTTCTTCGTGTATTTATAGCATAGCTCATCGGATGAGTTTCAAGGTGAAATTTAACAATTTTTTAAAATTCAGAATAAATACACCGTTTAAAGGGGATTTAACAGTTATTTGACAGTGTCATGTTATGTCAGCAAATTGAATAAAACTGCAATTTTAGAACCAAAGTCGAAATTTCTGGTCTATGATTATTGTACGGTATGCATTATGAGATACCGTACGTAAGAACAAAGGGGAGGAAAAGTTCTAATGAAAATTTTTAACCGTTATAACCCATCTAAAATTGCTCTTTATGTTAAAACACTTTTCAGTGGTCGGCTCTATATAAAGGATTTTGGGGCATTTGAGTTTAATTATGGGAAGATTTTACCACCAAAAGTTAGTGATAAACGCCATTACAGTGTGATGAGCGAGGTTAACAAACACGTTTTATTACTACAGGCTGAATTAGGATAGGTTAATCAATATTGTTTATTGATTAACAAAGCGCCACAGAAAGTGGCGCATTGAAAGAAACGGCTTCGCGAGTAAGCTCTAATGGTCAGTATTTTTTGTTTGTTGTTTTGCGTCAGCCGTTTCAATGGCACTTTTTCCTGGCTGTACAACGACGGGGGAAGGGGCAGAAGTAATCCGTGTGACAAGCAACTGGTCAATTTTGTAGTTGTCGATATCCACCACTTCAAACTTATAGCCTGCGTATTTCACGTAATCCGTACGTTTTGGCATTCTTCTCAAACGGTACATCATAAAACCAGCGATAGTCTCATAATTACTAAAGTCTGGAAAATCATCAATATCTAAAATACGTTGCACATCTTCGATAGGGGTTCCCCCATCGACTAGCCACGAGTTTTCATCACGAACGACGATTTGCTCTTCCTGCCCTGATCCGACTAAATCCCCCATTAGGGTAATCATAACGTCATTGATGGTAATGACCCCCATCACTAAGGCATATTCGTTGAGAATAACAGCAAAATCGACACCGTTATTTTTAAACGCTTCTAGTGTATCTGATAGTGAGAGTGTATCTGGCACCATCAGAGTGCTACGGATATGTACGCCATCATTTAAGTTTAAACTTTGCCCATTCAGTACACGATTAAGTAACTCTTTGGAATCGACATAACCAATAACATGGTCAATATCCCCTTCACAAACGAGGAACTTTGAATGTGGCTGAGTGGAAATTTTATGTTTAATACTGTCTTCAGTTTCGTTTTTATCGAAGTAAATAATGCTTTCACGTGGTGTCATTGCCGATGGTACGGTGCGCGATTCTAATTCGAACACATTTTCAATTAATTCATGCTCTTGTTTACGCAAAACACCTGCAACGGCACCCGCTTCTACCACCGCAAAAATATCATCAGAAGTAATATCTTCATTGCGTGCGATAGGTAGTTTGAATAGTTTAAAAAATAGGTTAGCTAGGCCATTAAAGAACCAAACAAGGGGGCTTAATACCACTAAACAAAAGCGCATTGGATTAACAATGCGGATTGCGATGGCTTCTGGTTTCACCATACCAACGCGTTTTGGGGTTAAATCAGCCACTAAGATAAATAGGCTAGTCACGATAGTAAATGAGAGGACAAAGGCAATTTTTTGTGCCCACTCAGGGGATAAAAACTGAATGAAAACATCATATAAAGCAGGGGAAAATGCAGACTCGCCAACAATACCTGCAAGGATGGCAACCGCATTTAAGCCGATTTGCACCACGGTAAAAAACATACCAGGCATTTCTTGTAATTTCAGAACACGAGCCGCATTAATGTTACCTTCATCAGCCATTAGCTTGAGTTTGATACGGCGGGAAGCAGCCAGTGAAATTTCTGACAAAGAGAAAAATGCGCTAATAGCACATAATAAAAGGACGATCAGTAAACTGTTGAGCATAAGTTATCCAGCCTTTCAAAGGGTGAATTTATAAAATTCAGAAATCTTTAAAGGCATAGTCTCGAATATTAAAATATATTGAGTAAGCAAATATACGGTGCGCGACATGCGCAAATTGTTGATATGTGTCGTTAGTATAGATGGGTGGCGAGATATTCGTCAATATTCTTCATTATTCTTCATTCTTCGCGCTGTAGGGGTGTTGGCTTCATAAAACTCCCCAAATCACATACTTATGTATGCTCATTGGGATAGTTTTCTTTGCCGCCTACCTACAACACGAATAATTTTGAATATGGAACCCTGTCATTAAATCGAGTTATTGGGGTGTTGGCTTCACTCAGCTACTCGGGTCACATACTTGTGTATGCTCCCCAAGATATCTTCGTTTGCCGCCTACCTATAGCACGAATAATTTTGAATATATTTATAACTAAAATAGTAATTAAAGAATAAATAAAAAATGAATTGGTTATGTACTAAATATTTAAAGACGGTGGCATACAAACACCAATACCGCCTAAACCACAATACCCATTTGGATTTTTATACAGATATTGCTGGTGGTAATCTTCAGCGAAATAAAACGTTTCCAATGGCGTGATTTCTGTGGTGATTGGGCGAATATCATTTTGTGCTTTCATGGCTTCTTGGTAGGCCTGCAATGTTTTCATTGCTTGTTGGTCTTGCTCATCTGTTAATGTATAAATTCCAGAACGATACTGGCTGCCGATATCACCGCCTTGGCGCATGCCTTGGGCAGGATCGTGATTTTCCCAAAATAGCGTCAATAGTTGAGCGTAACTAATAACTTTTGGGTCAAAAACAATCCGTACGGCTTCTGCGTGACCTGTTCGTCCAGAGCAGACTTCTTCATAGGTTGGGTTGGGAGTCACACCACCACAATATCCCGCAGAGGTAGTATAAACCCCTAACTGTTGCCAAAATAATCGTTCAACACCCCAAAAACAACCCATTGCAAAATAAGCCACTTCCATATTCTTAGGAATAATCTCAATCGAATGATGGCTAACAGCGTGATATGGTGAACAAGAAATTGCACTGGTTCTGCCAAAAAGAGGCTGTGAAATATTTGCAGAGTGAAATTTATTAAAAGGCATAATGATTCCTATTGGTCTTGACCACACAAATAATCTAAAAATTAGGATAAAAACTTGTGTCTCTTGTTAATTTTACCCAAAATAAATTGATATGAAGCCTTTAGTCAATCTTTCTACCACCTTAGGAGCAGGCGTGTCGAAATACCCTCTAATCTGTTTTCTCTGCTTAACTGCGGCTGTGCCAGTGGTGCATGCGGCTAATCTTCGTCTTAATATAGAAGGACTTGAAGGACAACTTAATCAAAACGTTCGAGTACAGCTTTCTAATATATCTCAAGATGAAGTCGTACCAAATGGCCGTTTTCGAGCCCGTGTGGAGAAAGCAATTCAAGAAGGTTTAAAACCGCTAGGTTATTACGAACCGACTGTTGAATTTAGCTACGAAGAAAAAACGCCACCCGCTCGTTCTATCTTAACTGCGAAGGTCAACCCTGGTGAACCCATCTTACTTAAAGGTGTGAAGGTTGAATTGCAAGGTGGAGCAAAAACGGACCCTGATTATAAAGAGATGGTGTGGAAATTTACGCCAAGACTCGATATCGTGCAAAACGATGGTCACTATGAAGATTTTAAAGGCCGCTTTAGTAGTTTAGCTATTCGTAAAGGCTATTTCGACGCAGTGATGGAAAAGAGCCAGCTAGGAATTTCCCTTGATCACCACGCTGCATATTGGGATTTTGATTTCAATAGTGGCGAACGTTATCGGTTTGGTTCTATTTCTTATCAAGGTTCGCAAATCCGCTCAGATTACCTCAATAACCTTGCCCCTTTTAAAGAAGGGGAATATTACACGTCAGAGCAACTTGCTGAGTTTAACCGTCGCTTAGCGGAAACAGGTTGGTTTTCTTCGGCGATTGTGACGCCAAATATTGCTAAAGCACGCGATGATGGTTCAGATGTATTGCCAATGGAAGGGGTCATGGTGCCTCGGGCGAGGAACTTTATCGAGCTTGGTGGCGGCTATGCAACGGATGTGGGGCCTCGCGTGAAAGCGACATGGAATAAACCGTGGGTTAATTCACGAGGCCAAAGTTTAACGTCAAGTATCAGCTTGTCCCAGCCTGAGCAATTGATTGATGCTAGCTATAAAATTCCCTTAAAAGCCAATCCACTTGAGCAATATTATGCAGTGCAGGGTGGCTTTAAACGTACGGATTTGAATGATACCCAAGCGAATACGACGACGCTGAATGTGTCTCGTAACTGGGAGTATTCATCAGGTTGGCAGTATGGCGTGAATATGCGCTGGATGCTGAGTAACTTTACCCAAGCTAACGTCACTAATACCACCATGCTGTTATATCCAGGCGCTTATGTTAGTCGTATTCGTCAGCGGGGTGGTGTTATGCCGACGTGGGGCGATAGCCAGCGTTATTCCATTGATTACTCAAATAAAATTTGGGGTTCTGATATCGACTTTGCGGTTTTACAAGCCAAAAATGTGTGGATCAGAACGCCGTGGGAGGGCCATCGTTTCGTTGTACGTGGCAATGTAGGTTGGATTGAAACCAATGACTTTGACAAAGTGCCACCTGACTTACGTTTCTTCGCAGGGGGGGATGGTAGTGTTCGTGGTTATGGTTACCAAAAAATCTCACCAGAGGATAGCCGCGGTAAGCTCACAGGGGCATCAAAGCTGGCCGTTGGGTCAATTGAATACCAATATAATTTTACGGGAAACTGGTGGGGGGCAACCTTCGTAGATAGCGGAGAAGCCGTTAATGACATTAAAACCAGTGACTTCAAAACGGGGGCTGGTGTTGGTGTGCGTTGGGTTTCTCCTGTTGGGCCGATTAAATTTGACCTCGCGACACCGATTGGCGATTCCAATAATGACAAAATACAGTTTTACATCGGCTTGGGGACAGAATTATGAGGTGGTTGAAGTGGTTAAAATGGGTCAGTCTTGCCATTTTATTCATTCTGGTGCTGGTGATTGGTGCGCTTAGCTGGGTAATTGGCACAAAATCAGGTTTTCACTTTGCCTTAAATTCGGTAACACGTTTTGTCCCTGAATTAACCATTGATGGCATTGATGGCGATATTCGTGACCTCACCTTAACGGGTGTGAAATACCAAATGCCGGGTATAGATGTGAATGCAGGGAAACTGCATTTGGCGCTGAAACTAGGGTGTTTAACCAGTCGTGAGTTGTGCATTAATGCATTAGGTACGGAAAATGTCACGGTTAACGTGGATACCTCACAGCTTCCGCCATCGGAAGAGACTCCGCCTTCTGAGCCGCTAACAGAGCTAAAAGCGCCTTTAACTATTCGTTTAAGTCAACTGTCATTTGTTGAAACACATGTCATTGTGGATGGCATGGCTATCGATTTAGCAAAATTTACCACTGGGGCAACATGGGAAGGGAAGGCGGTTACCCTCGCTCCAACGGATATTATTAATCTGGCAATTAATATTCCTGAAAGCTCGGATGTGAAGCCTGAAGAAGAAAAACAGCCAGACTTGCCACCAATCAATGAGCAAAAATCCCTTGCGGATGAGCTTAAGGCGTTATTTTCGAAGCCATTGCTAGCCGAATTACCCGAAGTCATTCTCCCTGTTGATTTAAATGTGGAAGGGATTAATGCCTCGAATTTCCAATTAACGGGCGGTACTGACGTTAAAATCAACCAATTGCACCTCAGTTTATCCAATCAAGGGCAGCAAGTATTGGTTAAACAGCTCAAAGTGGATGCGCCGCAAGGCAATGTGTCGTTATCGGGTACTGCAACGCTGCAAGATAAATGGCCTGTTTCATTGTCGGTGATTGGGGAAAGCCGTTTAGATGATTTGGATGGGCAGAAAGTTGATTTATCCCTTAAAGGTGGGTTGATTGATGAATTGAAATTGGCACTTAATTTACAAGGGCCAATTAATGCCACGCTTGATGCAGAAACTGACTTATCCCAAGCAGATTTGCCAATTTTACTCACCCTTGAAAGCGATAAACTTGCGTGGCCGTTAGTTGGGGATGCGCAATATCAATTAGATGGCACGCGCCTGCGTTTAAATGGTCGTCCATCAGCTTATGATTTGTCGCTGCGTTCGGCAATCACGGGGCAAGATTTACCTCCATCGACCTTGATGCTAGATGCAAAAGGTAACGAAGCGCAAATCAATTTAACGCGCTTACGCCTTGCCGCGTTACAAGGAAATGCGGATATCACGGGTGTTGCTGATTGGAGCAAAGCTATTAGCTGGAATGCGGTACTGACGTTGTCAGGGATCAATACAGCAAAACAGTATCCAGAATGGCCTGCAAAAGTGGACGGTAAGATTGCTACCCGTGGTAGTTTATACGGCGGTAGTTGGCAGTTAGATATCCCTGAAATTATGCTCGATGGTAACGTTAAAAATAACTTACTCAAAGCCCGTGGGCAGGCGAAAGGTAATGCTGCAGGCCAATGGGATATCCCACATTTTAATTTAGCTTTAGGCAAGAATAATGTGGATGTTAAGGGCTCTCTTGCGGAGAAATGGAACCTTGATGCCAAAATTAGTGCGCCCGCACTAAACGGGTTATTGCCAGGGCTTGGTGGTGTGATTGCCGGGGATGTGAAATTACGCGGCAATTTACAAACCCCAGAAGCGTTGGTTGACCTGACTGCTCGAGGCGTGAAATGGCAAAATGACCTTGCTATAGAAAATGTTGCTATCAAAGGCAATGTCGCGACAGGGGAACAAATCAAAGGGGATTTATCTGTTGTTTTACGTCAATTAAGACAAGGGGATTTAGTTGTTAGCAACCTGACATTAGATGCCAAAGGTAGTGAAAAACAGCATACTCTGAAATTAAATATGAAAGGCGAGCCTGTTTCTGGTCAATTGGCATTAGCGGGTGGGTTTGATCGCCAAACTGAGGTGTGGAAAGGCACGTTATCAAATACGTTATTTGATACGGTGGTTGGCGAATGGCGCTTAAACCAAGCTATGTCACTCAATTATGCAAACCAAACGCAAGAAGTGACGATTGGCAGCCATTGCTGGGTAAATCCAAATGCGCGTTTGTGTGTGCCAAAACCGATTAAAGCAGGAAAAAGTGGCAGTGCGGACATTGTGTTAGAACGCTTCGACTTAGCAATGATAAAACCGTTTATGCCGAAAGATACCCGTGTTAGCGGTGTGTTCAGTGGTAAAGCGAACGCGAGCTGGAAAGCGGATGGTAGCATGCCGCAAGTGCAGGTCGATCTACGTGGCAATGATGTTAAAGCGACCCAGTTTGTTGAAGGGACGCGTTTACCCATCGCATTCGATACGTTAACTCTCAGCGCTGCCTTGAAAAATGGTAAAGCAGACCTTAATTGGTTATTTGGCCTCGCCAATAACGGGCAGATGCGTGGAAACTTGCAAGTTTCAGATATTGAAAAACGTCGTTTGTTATCGGGAAATGTTGAAATCAACTCGATTACCTTGGATTTAATCAAGCCGTTACTTGGTCAAAAAGAAGTGGCGAATGGCCGTTTAAATGCAAACTTACGTTTAGGTGGTTCAGCGAATAACCCGCAGTTAAATGGGAACTTATCACTTTCTAGCTTAGAAATTAAATCTGCTATGATCCCGTTTGATATTAAAAGCGGTCATTTAGGCATTAATTTCAATGGCACGAGTTCGGTAATGAATGGGCAGATCAATACCCCTGAAGGGTATCTGAACATTGATGGTGATGCGGATTGGCGAAATATTAATGCGTGGCGTGCGAAAGTTATGGCGCGTGGGAACAACCTGCGTGTGTCCATGCCACCGATGATTAAAATTGATGTACAACCCGATATTGTGTTTGATGCTTCGCCATCACTCTTAACGTTAAGTGGTTCTGTGACTATTCCATGGGCAAGAATTACGGTTCAAGAGCTACCTGAGTCAGCCGTTAGTGCGTCTTCTGATGTGGTGATGTTGGATAACAACTTGCAGCCGATAGAAGAAAAAGCGCCTTCTATTCCGATTCAAACCAATTTAGATATTAAAATTGGTAATGATGTACAGCTAGATGCATTTGGTCTAAAAGCGCGGTTAACGGGCTTACTGAAGGTATTGCAGAATAAGCAAGGGCTCAGCTTGAATGGGCAGATTGACATTCCTGCGGGGCGTTTCCGTGCTTATGGTCAGGACTTAATTGTCCGTAAAGGGCTAATTCAGTTCTCGGGACCTGTGGATCAACCGTTCTTAAATTTAGAGGCGATTCGTAATCCAGAGAACACGGCAGATGATGTTATTGCGGGTGTTAAGGTCACAGGGCTTGCAGACAAACCGAAAGTCGAGATATTCTCTGAGCCAGCCAAGACACAACAAGAAGCGCTTTCCTATCTGCTAAGAGGGGAAGGCTTAGAAAGTGATGACGCAAATGGCTCCCAAATGACATCGATGATTATCGGCCTAGGTGTGGCTCAAAGCGGGCAACTGGTGGGTAAGATCGGTGAAACATTCGGGGTTTCTGATCTGGCACTCGATACTCAAGGTGTGGGCGATGGTTCCCAAGTTGTGGTGAGCGGTAAGATAACCAATGATTTACAAGTGAAGTATGGAGTTGGTATCTTTGACTCATTGGCAACCTTGACCTTACGTTATCGGTTAATGCCAAAATTGTATTTAGAAGCTGTGTCTGGTGTGAACCAGGCCTTGGATCTCCTTTACCAATTTGAGTTTTAGATTATGCGTGTAATTGTTTATGGCAGCTTAAGACAAAAGCAAGGAAATCATCACTGGATGACTTATGCTCAATTGTTAGGCGAGCACAAGCTAGAAGGCTATGAACTGTATGATCTTGGATTTTATCCCGCTGTGGTGAAAGGCGATGGAGCCATTGAGTGCGAAGTATACCGCATCAACCCATCGATTTTGACCGAGCTAGATGAGCTAAAGAAAAACTCCCTCGATTATGTAAGAGAGTTGATCCCAACGCCATATGGCAACGCTTGGATTTATCTGTATAAGCATTCGGTTGATGGCCTACGCCAAATTAAAAGCGGCGATTGGCTCAAACGTGATGAAGAAAAATAACCACACACTATTTTGTTGAGTGGACAATGTGCAAGTACGCCGGCAATATTGCCGGCGTTTTTATATTGAAAGGCATAAAAAAAGCTCTGGGGTTAGCCAGAGCCTTCAATAATATTTCCTGAAGGGGAAAATTATTTTTTCGCAGCGCGTTCGAAAGAGGCGATAATTTCCGCTTTAGCAGCTTCTGCGTTATCCCAACCATCAACTTTAACCCACTTACCTTTTTCTAAATCTTTGTAATGTTCAAAGAAGTGAGTGATTTGTGCTTTCAGTAACTCAGGGATATCGTTCACATCTTTAATGTGGTCGTATTCTTTGCTCAGTTTAGTGTGTGGAACAGCCACTAATTTCGCATCTTCACCTGATTCATCGGTCATTTTCAGGACGCCAACTGGGCGACAACGAATAACAGAACCTGGTTGTAATGGGTATGGTGTTGGGACTAACACGTCAACTGGGTCGCCATCTAAAGACAGTGTGTTGTTGATGTAACCGTAGTTGCACGGATAGAACATTGCTGTTGACATGAAACGGTCTACGAACAGCGCGCCAGATTCTTTATCAACTTCGTATTTGATAGGATCTGCGTTAGCTGGAATTTCGATGATAACGTAGATATCTTCTGGCAGATCTTTACCTGCCGGTACATTGTTCAGGCCCATTTAAATGTATCCTTTGTGTGAATAATGAATTTACCCGTTTACTATTAACGTACTGATTAAATAGTGTTAGTTATCGATTTTCAAGTCGTTCACATTTTCGGGTAGATAGCGTGGGGGACATTATAGCCGCAAAAAGGGGCAAAACTCACTAGTTGGCGAAAAAAAGGGACAAAAAAGGCGGGGGATCCCGCCTGAGCATTAGTGAATTAGATTATTCAGCGTCTGGGAATTCACGCATGAATGATTCAGCTTTTTCTACCATGGATTCAGTTCCGACGAAGAACGGAGCACGTTGGTGTAATTCACTTGGGATAATATCTAAAATACGGTTCGCACCATCGCTTGCTTTACCGCCAGCTTGTTCAGCCAAGAACGCAATTGGATTGCACTCATACAGTAGGCGCAGTTTTCCATTTGGGTGACTTGCTGTGCTTGGGTAGATATAGATACCCCCTTTGAGCAAATTACGGTGGAAGTCTGCCACTAAAGAGCCAATATAGCGTGTGGTATAAGGGCGGTTAGTTGCTTTATCTTCTTCTTGGCAGTATTTAATGTACTTTTTAACACCCATAGGGAACTTGATATAGTTACCTTCGTTAATGGAGTACATTTTGCCTTCCGATGGGAACATGACTTTCTCATGAGATAAGCAGAACACGCCTAATGATGGGTCGTAAGTAAACGCATGCACACCAACTCCCGTGGTATAAACCAACATGGTTGATGAACCGTAAACAACGTAACCCGCAGCAACTTGGCGGTTACCTGGTTGCAGGAAGTCTGCTTCAGTTACAGGTTGCCCAATTGGTGTAATACGGTGGTAAATTGAGAAAATTGTCCCGACGGAAACGTTTACATCGATATTCGAAGAACCATCAAGTGGGTCCATTAATACGACATATTTTGCGTTTTCTGCACGGTCTCCTTCGAAAATGACAATTTCGTCTTCTTCTTCAGAGGCGATACCAGCGACTTCTCCGCGTGCTTTTAGGGCCGCTTTCAGTTTTTCGTTTGCATACAGGTCAAGCTTCATCTGGACTTCACCTTGAATATTCGAAACACCATTAGTGCCAAGAATATCGACGAGTCCAGCTTTGTTAATATCACGGTGGATAATTTTAGCGCCCAGTTTAATTGCTGACAGCAGTGACGTCAGCTCACCTGTTGCATGAGGAAAATCTTGTTGCTTTTCGACGATGAATTCGCCTAATGTTTTCATGACGAAGGTCCTGAATAAAATTGACAAAGGTTTTGCGGGACGATTATACCCCGCGCGGGGGAGAGTTTAACTAAATAAAAAAAAGATTAATAGGTTAATGCATTTATAAACCTGTTATTGATGGGTAGAATAGTGACAAACCTCATGCTAATTGGATGAAAAAGAATGCACATACATATTTTAGGTATATGCGGTACCTTTATGGGAAGTTTAGCAATATTGGCGCGATCTTTAGGCCATAAAGTGACGGGATCAGATGCAAATGTTTATCCACCAATGAGCACATTGCTTGAAAATCAAGGCATTGAGCTTATTCAAGGTTATGATCCAGCTCAGCTCGAACCGATCCCAGATATGGTGGTGATTGGCAATGCCATGACGCGTGGTAACCCGTGTGTTGAAGCCGTATTAGAACGAGGTTTACCTTATACTTCAGGCCCTCAATGGTTACATGACCATGTATTACCTGAGCGTTGGGTACTTGCTGTGGCGGGAACTCATGGTAAAACCACGACAGCAGGAATGTTAGCGTGGATCTTAGAAGACTGCGGTTATAAGCCAGGTTTCTTAATTGGTGGTGTGCCAGGTAATTTTGATGTGTCCGCTAAACTTGGCGAAAGCCCATTTTTTGTGATTGAAGCCGATGAATATGATTGTGCTTTCTTCGATAAACGCTCAAAATTTGTGCATTACAGCCCAAAAACCTTGGTTTTGAATAACCTTGAGTTTGACCATGCGGATATTTTCGACAATCTCGAAGCGATCCAAAAACAATTTCATCACCTTGTTCGTATCGTCCCTGCCAGTGGAAAAATCTTTACTCCAGACAATGACAATCATTTAAAACAAGTGATTGGCATGGGGTGTTGGAGTGAGCAAGAGCTGGTGGGCGGTGAACATGGCGAATGGCAAGCGGTGAAGCTAAACCACGATGGTAGCCACTTTGAAGTGTATTTTCAGCAAGAAAAAGTGGGCGAAGTCTCTTGGTCACAAGTGGGTAACCACAATATCCAAAATGGTTTGATGGCAATTGCTGCGGCTCACCATGTTGGTGTACCTGCTAAAGAAGCTTGTATTGCATTGGGTAAATTTATCAATGCACGTCGCCGCCTTGAGTTGCGAGGTGTGGAAAATGGCGTAAGTGTTTATGACGACTTTGCGCATCATCCAACTGCGATTTTGGCAACACTCGAAGCGTTGCGTAGCAAGGTGGGGGGGACTTCACGCATTATTGCCGTGTTAGAACCACGCTCGAATACCATGAAAATGGGTGTGAATAAAAATGATATCGCTCCCGCTTTAGGTCGTGCTGATGAAGTCTTTTTATTTCAACCGACTAATATCCCGTGGATGGTGACGGACATTGCCGAAAAATGCGTACAACCTGCTCGTTGGAGTGCGGATATTGATGCACTGACAAATATGGTGATTGAGACAGCGCAGCCAGGTGACCATGTTCTCGTGATGAGCAACGGTGGCTTTGAAGGCATCCATGGAAAATTGCTAGCAGGTTTAAAAGCCAAAGCAGAAACTGAAGTCGATGAGTAATCAAGCCTACTGATAATGGGTTAGATAGACCCCAGTATTCATTATGATCGCTGGGGTTTTTTTATCTCTAATGTATCGATTGGACATTGGTTTATCACCGAGCTTAATGTTGCAGGGTTATTCATTTCTTTTTTTAGGTTGCCCATATAGCAATCGAGTGAATCGGTAAAAAGGTGGAACAAACACCCGACAGCCACGGCTTTCAGTTTCCATGATGGCATAAACAGTAAAACAATATAGGCAATAGCGGCCCAGAGGGAATGAAGAGGGTGAAAGCCAATACCACAGCGGTCAGGATCAAAAATAGGGTCTGCAAGTAGGTGGTCTAAGTCGATAGCCATTGTCGCAATCATAATTAATGCGGCTAACTTCCAATTTTTTCGCCAAAATAGGTAGGCGAACAAAATTGGCATCAAAAAATGAAAGCCGTAATGTACAATATTGCGAAAAATTTCGAATAGCACGGTAAAGCCCCTAATCTTTGGCTTAAATAAAAAAGGGAAAGTCGATACTTTCCCCCTTAGTTTGACATCAAACGATTGATGCCAATTAGAGCTCTTGCTCGAATAACGCTAAAATCGCTTCATATAGCTCTTTCGTCGTAAAGTTATTAGCAGGTGTAGAGAAAATCGTATCATCCCCTGCAATGCTACCTAAAATACCTTCGGCTTTACCTAATGAGTCTAGTAAGCGAGCAATTAATTGAGCGGCGCCTGGGCTAGTTCTAATTACCACAACTGATGGGTTGTAATCGATATCCAAAACGAGGTTTTTCAATGGACTGGTGGCGGTTGGCACACCAGGCTCACTTGGCAGGCAATACACCATTTCCATTTTCGCATTACGGGTGCGAACAGCGCCAAACTTGGTGAGCATTCTGGAAATTTTAGATTGATTAATGTTTTCGTAGCCTTCTTCCTGCAAAGCCGTGACAATTTCAGCCTGAGAGCTAAATTTTTCTTCTTTGAGTAGGGCTTTAAAAGCCTTAACTAAGTCTTCTTGTTTAGACGGAGTGCGCATAATTAACCCATTCATCGGCATTAAACTAAGTTGTATTATCCGTAAAAGTGCATTTTTATGCAACAAAATTGCGTTATGATGATTTAATAATCAATGATAATAGAACTCTTTGGGTTTTATGCTATTCCGTTTTCAGCGTGAATGGTTTATTTATCTTAAATAGTCAGTATTAAACATTAGCATAATAGAGCAATGAATTTAGCTTATAAAAGTTGTAATTTTATTGTTAATAAAATGGTTTTTGTTTGAATAGTGAGCAGTAAATACAACTTATTGTGCGAAAAGCAATAGTGAGAAAAACTATTTGTTAAAAAAGTGCCCGTTATCTCATTAACAGATAAGGAATTTGTTTAGAATGATGGCAATTAGTCAACAAATTCTCTAGCGTTAAACTCTCTCTCTATCTGTTAAGAAATTGTTTTTTATACGTAATGTGTTGAGTGTATAAACAAATAAAGTGATATCTTTTTAAAGTACAAATTAAGGAGTTTCAGAATGAAAGTTGCAGTCCTAGGTGCAGCAGGTGGTATCGGTCAGGCTCTCGCCCTTCTTCTCAAAAACCAGCTTCCAGCCGGTTCAGAACTCTCCCTCTACGACATCGCACCGGTCACTCCAGGTGTTGCTGCTGACTTAAGCCACATCCCAACAGACGTTAAAGTGTCTGGTTTTGCTGGTGAAGATGCGAAACCTGCACTGAAAGGTGCGGATATTGTTCTTATCTCTGCGGGTGTTGCACGTAAACCAGGCATGGACCGTTCAGACCTGTTTAACATCAACGCAGGCATCGTTCGTAACCTTGTTCAACAAATCGCAGAAACTTGCCCGAAAGCATTAATTGGTATTATCACTAACCCAGTGAATACCACCGTTGCAATCGCTGCCGAAGTTCTGAAAAAAGCAGGTGTATACGATAAAAACCGTTTATTCGGTGTGACAACATTAGATATCATCCGTTCTAATACTTTTGTTGCGGAATTAAAAGGTAAAAACGTCAACGATATCGAAGTTCCAGTTATCGGTGGTCACTCTGGTGTGACTATTTTGCCTCTGTTATCACAAATTGAAGGCGTAAGCTTCTCTGATGACGAAATCGCAGCATTAACTAAACGTATCCAAAATGCAGGTACTGAAGTAGTTGAAGCGAAAGCGGGTGGCGGATCAGCGACACTGTCTATGGGCCAAGCAGCAGCACGTTTAGGTTTATCTTTAATTCGTGGTCTGCAAGGTGAAAGCAACGTGGTTGAGTGTGTTTACACTGAAGGCGAAGGCCAACATGCACGTTTCTTCGCACAGCCTGTTGTTTTAGGTAAAAACGGTATCGAAAAACACCTGCCAATTGGCAAATTAAGCGCATTTGAAGAAAAAGCGCTGAAAGACATGTTAGATGTCCTGAAAGCGGATATCGAGTTAGGTGAAAAATTCATTAATGGCTAATGCTAATTAATTTTTCCTAATCGAAAAGGTTGAGTCTCTTTTTATAGAACTCAACCTTTTTAGTTTCTACGCGACGACTACGAGGCATGCTGTCGCATCCAATGATCCCAATGTGGATCGGACGGTATTTTTTCCACTAAAAAATCAATGAATGTTCTGATTTTCGGTGAGTGTGTATGAGCAGGGTGATATAACGCATACAGTGCAAATGGTGTCGATTTTGGGTCGTAATCCAGCAAGACAGGGATCAACTCGCCATTTTCAATATAATTGCCTAACATATATGTGGGTAAGCAAACAATGCCCTGGTGGCAACGTGCAGCTTCTAATAAACCTAAGCTGCTATTCACCTCAATCATATTATTAATTTCCAAAGGATAAGCGCTACCATCTTTATCCGTCATTCGCCATGTGTCAGGAATATTTGGATTAATTAAGCAATTATGTGATGCAATATCGGCGGGAGACTGAGGAATACCATAACGCTCAAAATACGTCCGACTACCACAATATACCCAATTAATGTTGCAAATTTTCCGTAGCGCAAAATTCTCAGGTGGGTGGCTAGTAATACGTAACGCAATATCAAAATCCACTTCATTTAAATTAATTAGCTCATCATTAAGGTCAACGGATAAACTGACTTTGGGATTCGTTTCGCGGTATTCACTGTAGATTTGCATTAAATGGCAGACACCAAATGCAATGGAACAAGTGATCTTTAATTGCCCTTGAGCATGTTGGTAGAAGCTTGCGGTGTTGATCAGTGAATCATCAAGATCAGCCAATAAGTTTTGCGATCGTTGCAATAAATAGCGCCCTGCATCGGTCAAAATAAAATTTCGGGTTGTTCGTTTTAGCAAGACTACACCCAATTGATCTTCTAACTGTTGTAGCCCTCGGCTGACGGATGATGGCGTTACATTCAGCTTCTTCGCCGCTAGGCTAAAGCTATTACATTCGACAATTTTGATAAATAATTCCAAATGTCGAAAAATCGCGTAGCTGTCAATTTTTGCTTTGAACGCAAAAGTGTTTTTATTTATTAGCATTGTCCCGCCCTATCAAACTCATTTATTCCAGCATACTATAATTGTGAATTTATCGCAGTTTGCTCGAGCCACACCAGTATTAAAAAGCGGCGATAGTGAAAAATTAACGCCTACAAATAATGTTGTTCCTAACTTTTTTAATAATTAAATCTATAACGTTGAGGAATAGACTATGTCTAATAGTATTCAGGCAAGTGCAGGTAATCCGATTGATACCAAAAAGATCCCTTTTACAAAATATGATGTAGGTTGGGTAATTTTATGCATCGGGATGGCGATTGGCTCAGGAATTGTATTTATGCCTGTGCAAATTGGTATTAAAGGCATTTGGGTGTTTATTGCGGCAACCATGCTTTCTTATCCAGCCATTTATTGGTTACAAAATTTATATCTTAGAACGCTATCTGAATCTGAAGAATGTAATGATTATGCAAGTGTTATTACGCAATATTTGGGTAAAAACTGGGGGATAGCATTAGGGATAGCTTACTTCTTAATGTTATTGCACGGCATGTTTTCTTATTCATTAGCTGTGACCTTCGACAGCGCCTCGTATATTAAAACCTTTGGATTAACCGAAGGGTTATTATCTGACTCTATCTGGTATGGGTTGATTATTATTTCCGTATTAGTCGCGATAGCGGCGCAAGGAGAGAGGCTACTGTTTAAAGTATCAGGCCCAATGGTTATTGTGAAATTTGGGATTATTGTACTGCTTGGTGTTGTCATGGTGCCATATTGGAACTTTGCGAATATCACGGCCTTTCCTGATTTTCTGCCATTTATGCGAGATGTTTTCTTAACATTGCCATTCACATTGTTTTCTATTTTATTTGTGCAAATTTTGAGCCCAATGAATATTGCTTATCGTAAGTTAGAAAGCGATAAACGCATTGCGACTTACCGTGCAATACGGGCTAACCGCGTTGCTTATATTATTTTAGCTGTCGCCGTATTATTCTTTGCATTTTCGTTTACCTTTTCAATTAGCCATGAACAAGCGGTATCCGCTTTCGAGCAAAATATTTCTGCATTAGCGATTGCCGCGCAGGTGATACCAGGTGCTGTGGTGAAAGTGATGACGGCATTATTGAATATTTTTGCAATCTTAACAGCATTCTTAGGGATTTACTTGGGCTTCCAAGAAGCGATAAAAGGCATAGTGGTGAATATTCTCACTCGATTTATGCCTGAAGAGCGCATTAACCAAACAGTATTGCACTATGGCGTATGCTTAGGCGTGATTATCGCACTGTGGTTCTGGGTTTCAACACGATTCTCAATCCTGTTTTTTATGCAGTTAGGTGGTCCATTGTTTGGTATCGTTTCTTGTTTGATCCCATGTTATCTGGTTTACAAAGTCCCAGCACTGCACAAATTTAAAGGCCCAACAGTATGGTTTATCATTTTCTTTGGTGTGCTGTTGTGTCTGTCACCATTCTTTAAGTTTTTCGAATAAATAATGATGTTGATGAGAGGATCTCATGAAGAAAAAAGCAGTTTCTGAGTTTCATGTTGATACACAAGTGACCCAGCTTGGAAGAGACCCAGCGAAGCAATCAGGGTTCGTGAATGCCCCTGTTTATCGTGGTTCGACGGTGGTATTCCCAACGGTTGATGCCTTAATCAACGATAGAGCCGAATTTAACTACGGTACAGCGGGCACGCCAACCATTAAGCAACTTGAACAGGCGTGGTCTGTTCTCGCAGGGGCTGAGGGGACGGTGTTGTCACCATCAGGGTTAGGAGCGATAGTCCTAGCCTTGTTAACGACACTGAAATCGGGCGATCACCTATTGATGCCAGACAGTGTTTATCGGCCAACTCGTAAGTTTTGCCACGGGTTATTGGATAAAATGGGAATTGAGACCACTTATTACGATCCGATGATCGGCGCAGAGATTGAAACACTTGTGCGGCCAAATACCAGCACCATTTTTTTAGAGTCTCCAGGTTCTCAAAGTTTTGAAATTCAAGATGTTCCTGCGATCGTTGATGTTGCGAAAAGGCATAATATTGCCACCATCATCGATAACACATGGGCAACACCTTTGTTTTTTAAAGCGCATGAGCTGGGCTGTGATATTTCACTCGAAGCAGGAACAAAATATTTAGGTGGTCACTCTGATTTGCTGATGGGGATTGTGTCTGCAAATCAAGCATGGTGGCCAAAACTACGTGAAACTTATGACTACATGGCGATGTTGCCTGGAGCGGAAGACTGTTTTCTGGCTTTACGTGGTATGAGAACGTTGCCTATTCGCTTAAAAGAAGCCCAAGAAAGAGCGCTAAATATTGCCCACTGGTTACAGCAACGCCCTGAAGTTATTCGAATTTTACACCCTGCATTTTCTGATTGTCCTGGCCATGAAATATGGAAAAGGGACTTTACAGGGTCATCGGGGTTATTTTCCATCGTGTTAGACCCGAAATACACCCAGACTGATATTGCGAATATGTTAGACGGGTTATCTATTTTTGGCATGGGCTATTCATGGGGTGGCTTTGAAAGCTTAATTATCCCGTTTAATTGCGCTGAATACCGTACAGTCACACATTGGGAGCCAGGTGGCCCAACACTGCGACTTCAGATTGGTTTAGAAAATCTGGATGATTTAAAGCAGGATCTGTCTGACGGTTTTGCGCGTATGAAATAATATTTTCTTTATTGAGTAATGATAAAAAGATAAAGCCGTGGATAAACAAAGTTATTATTCACGGCCTTATAATTATTTTCATTCGATTTTAATCTTCCGTTGGTATTTTTTCTCTTACTTTCCTTTCTAATAAATTACCTGTTATCGGGTCGTAATATCGGCTTGGCCAGATTTCAGATGGGTGAATTCCTAAAAAATTGGCAATAATCCATTCTCCTTTAGGCCATGGACGTGAAAGAGCATTTGCGAGGGTTGAAGAGCTCAGCCCTGCTTCACGTGAAATAGCAGCAAGTGTCGTTCCACGCTTACGTAATGCTGCGATGATGTCTGCTGGGTGCCAGTCTGACTTCCGTAAAATCATTTTTTAGTCCTTTTTTCATTCAGAATCATGTAGAGTTAATGGTACGAGTAACGGGATATTGTGATACATTCAATACAATCTCCCTGTTATTGGAAATAAAATAACAGAAATTTTCCAAAATAATTTCTGGTTTTTTCTAAAAATTCTATTTTATGAAACTATCGTGGTTTTTGTGAAATTAAATGGAAAGTCAGAATTAATAACTGTGAATTAAGATAAAACTTTGAAAATAAAACTAACTCTTTCGAGTTAGTATTGGGAATGGCGTATTTACTGCTACTCGTTACTTGTATCGGTAATATATCTAAATTACTCAACAAAATTACTTAAATTATTAGCGAGTAAATTATTTAATTATCTGTTATTAAAAGAAATTAGAATGCAAATAACATATATGGTTTGTATATTATTATTTCCCGTTATTAATAAAATGAATGAGTTAACTGTTTTTAAGAAAGTATAGATAGTTTTCAGCAACTGAAAGTGCATTGTCATCAGGACTAGGAGGGTCAGTATGTACAAGGAATGGCTAACAGCAAAAGAGTTAGTTGGGTTGCAAGGGCTTCCAATGACGACTCAGGGTATTAATGCCATGGCTAGGCGTGAAAATTGGATTTGTCGCAAGAGGAAAGGTATCCAAGGAAAAGCGTTGGAATACCACATTAGCTCGATATCGATAGATATTTTTGAAGGTCAATTTGTTAGCGAAGCCTTGCCAAGCTATCAGGTAAAACGAAATGACAATTCGTTTATTTGGCAAGAAGCTTATAACCAACTATCTAATGATGAGCGTGAGGTGATCTTGGCATTCATTATACGGGAAGGGGCTTTAGCACTAATTGATTTAATTAATAAAAAGTCGTTTACAAATACTTAAGTTGTAAATAATTAATTATATAAAAATAATATTATATTCAGTCTAAATCTTTTTTAACAGATGACGATTCGGTAAAGCTGCAATAGCAGGTTTCATAATATAAGCGTGAAAGTGAAGATATGAAAAAATTGTGGTTCACTGCGAAAGAGCTCGCAGGGCTAGAAGGACTGCCAACCTCGCCACAGGGTGTTAACCTGATGGCAAGAAGAGAGGGCTGGAAACATCGACGAAAGCGAGGTGTCCAAGGTAAAGCTGTTGAATATTATATTGAAAGCCTACCAGGAGAGATCCAAGGCCAATTAAGCTTATGCGAGCCGTCAGTGCCTTATCAAAGCCAAAGAACAGATGCATTACAGATCTGGTCAGAAGCCTATTATCAACTGACAGAGACAGAACGTAATAAAATCGTAAAATACATTTTGCGTTATGGTCTATCTTCACTACTTGCACAGATAGCTGAAGACGAAAAAGGGGAAAAATAATTTTCCCCTTTTCTTAAACAGCTTATAGCGAGTTTTAGGAATGACGTTGGATAGCGATGTGAGCAAGTCCAATTAAAGCTTCTTTATAAATAGAATCATCAATGACATTTAGCGCATTAATCGCTTTCTGTACTTCCTCTTGTGCACGAATATAAGTGTACTCAAGTGAGCCACAGCGCTTCATCGTTGCTAAAACGGTCTCTAACAAATGGCGGCCGTTACCTTGCTCTATCGCTTGGCGAATCAATGCTGATTCTTCTTCATTCCCATTTTGCATGGCGTGAAGAAGAGGAAGCGTGGGTTTACCTTCATCAAGGTCATCACCTGTATTTTTGCCTAACTGGGCGTTATTAGCATCGTAATCCAGTAAATCATCGATCAGCTGGAAGGCTGTGCCGATATAACGACCATAATCTTGTAATGCTTTTTCTTGCTCAGGTGTTGCATTCGCTAAAATAGCTGATGCATGAGCCGCCGCTTCAAACAAACGAGCAGTTTTACTGTAGATCACTTGCATATAGTTTTCTTCAGTAATATTCGGATCATTGCAGTTCATGAGTTGTAAAACTTCACCTTCTGCGATCACGTTAGTGGCTTCGGACATGAGTTTAAGGACTCGCATCGAGTCAAGATCCGTCATCATTTGGAAGGATCGTGTATAAATAAAGTCACCCACCAATACACTTGCAGCGTTACCAAACACGGCATTTGCGGTTTGTTTTCCACGACGCATGTCTGATTCATCAACAACATCATCATGTAATAATGTTGCAGTATGAATGAACTCGATCAATGCCGCGACTTGGGTATGTTTATGCCCCGCGTAGCCTAAGGATCTTCCTGCCAGTATCGCGATCATTGGGCGGATCCTTTTGCCTCCACCACTGACAATGTAATAACCAAGCTGGTTAATTAGTGCAACATCTGAATTCAATTGACTGAGAATGGCTTCGTTTACTGCTGACATATCCTCAGTTGTTAGTTCAATAATAGATTCTAAATTCATCGTAATTTATTCATATTATTAGTTTTTGGTTCATTCCCTGAATAACAAAATGGGAGACCGAATAGAACATTTATACCATTAGCATAACATTATTAATAATAAGATTATCAGGTGTGATGCAAAAAATGTTTAAATAAGTAACAATTTGAGTAATTAGTACCAAATCAGCACTAAAAAGAGGTTGTTGAGAAAAAAGTCGCATTTTTTGTCATCTAACCGCATTATTGGCTTGTGTTCTGATGCTTTTTTGCGTAGAATTCGCGCCCTATTGTGAATATTTTATAGCGTGCTCTGGAATTGAAATATTTAGCGAGTACGCGGAAAGCGGAGTTAATATGTACGCGGTTTTCCAAAGTGGTGGTAAACAACACCGAGTTAGCGAAGGTCAAACTGTCCGCCTAGAAAAGCTGGACATCGCAACAGGTGAAACTGTTGAATTTGATCAAGTTTTAATGGTTGCTAATGGCGATGAGATCCAAATCGGCGCTCCTGTCGTTGAAGGCGTTAAAGTGAAAGCGGAAGTGGTTGCACACGGTCGTGGCGAGAAAGTAAAAATCGTCAAATTCCGTCGTCGTAAACATAGCCGTAAACAACAGGGTCATCGTCAGTGGTTCACTGATGTTAAGATCACTGTCATCGCTTAAGATTTAGGAGAGCAGATTAATGGCACACAAAAAGGCTGGTGGTTCGACTCGTAACGGTCGTGACTCAGAAGCAAAACGTTTAGGTGTTAAGCGTTTTGGTGGTGAAGCTGTATTAGCAGGTAGCATCATCGTTCGTCAACGTGGTACTAAGTTCCACGCAGGTAACAACGTAGGTTGTGGCCGTGACCACACTCTGTTCGCATTAGCGGATGGTAAAGTGAAATTTGAAGTTAAAGGTCCTAACAATCGTAAATTTATCAGCATCGAAGCTGAATAAGTTTTCTGATCTTTAATTCAGACTTAAAGCCCTGCAAAACTTTTTGCGGGGCTTTTTATATTCAGATATTTGATCTTTAATGAACTACACACATATTAAAGATACACCATCTCTGAGTAGAACAGCCATCCAGCGTTATGCGGCTCAGAAGCGGAGAGAGAATTATGAAATTTGTAGATGAAGCCAAAATATTGGTCGTGGCAGGAGATGGTGGCAATGGTTGTGTCAGCTTCCGCCGTGAAAAATATATCCCGAAAGGGGGACCAGACGGTGGTGACGGTGGCGATGGTGGGGACGTTTACTTACAAGCAGACGAAAACCTCAACACGTTAATCGATTACCGGTTTGAAAAATCATTCCGTGCAGAGCGTGGTCAAAATGGCCAAAGCCGTGAATGTACAGGTAAACGTGGTCAAGATATCACAGTGAAGGTGCCCGTCGGTACGCGTGTACGCGATCTTGGCACTAATGAAATACTTTGTGATATGACGCGCCATGAACAGCGCCACATGGTCGCTAAGGGCGGTTTCCATGGTCTTGGGAATACTCGCTTTAAATCATCAGTAAACCGCGCTCCACGCCAACGTACTATGGGTACAAAAGGTGAGACTCGCGAAATACTGTTAGAATTGATGCTGTTAGCAGATGTTGGAATGTTGGGAATGCCTAATGCAGGTAAATCCACCTTCATTCGTTCTGTCTCCGCGGCAAAACCAAAAGTGGCAGACTATCCGTTTACCACATTAGTACCAAGCCTAGGCGTGGTGCGTATGGACAACGAACAAAGCTTCGTTGTGGCGGATATTCCTGGGTTGATCGAAGGTGCTGCGGAAGGTGCAGGTCTTGGGATCCAATTTCTAAAACATTTAGAACGTTGCCGCGTCTTGCTGCACCTGATCGACATTTGCCCGATCGATGAGTCTGATCCTGTTGAAAATGCGCAGATCATCATCAGCGAATTAGAAAAATATAGTGAAAAATTGGCAGCGAAGCCACGTTGGTTAGTCTTCAATAAGATTGATATCTTAGGCGAAGAAGAATCCGCAACGCGTGCAGCCGAAATTGCCAAAGCAATGGGCTGGGAAGATAAATTCTACATGATTTCAGCGGTTAACCATGAAGGTGTGAAAGCACTGTGCTGGGATATCATGGAGTTTATGAATACTCAGCCACGTGATATGGCAACGACTGAAGACGTACAGCAACCAGAAAAAGTTGAATTTATGTGGGATGATTACCACAAAGAGCAGCTTTCAGGTGCTGAAGACGTTGACGATGACTGGGATGATGATTGGGATGAAGATGACGACGAAGGTGTCGAAATCATTTACCAAAAATAATTTATCTTAGAAATACAAAAAGGCGCAAAAGCGCCTTTTTTAATGAATGAAACTTATCAATTAGTTGTTTTTATACAGGTCTTTATATAACCGACTTTCGAAACGAACTAAGGGTACTCGGCGGCTACGTTGTTGGCTTTGTGGAACCGCATAAGCAGAGATAAACTGTACAAATGCAACGCGTTGCCCGCTCGCGGTGGTAATAAAGCCTGCGAGGTTATACACCCCTTGTAATGCCCCTGTTTTCGCTGAAACTTTTCCATTTACGCCTGCTTCGTCGAAGCCACCGCGGTAGCGCAATGTGCCATCATGACCTGCAAGGGGAAGCATGGAAATGAAATCAAGCTGTTGATCATTTTTGGCTATAAACTGAAGGATCTCCATCATCGTTGCTGGCGTGATCAAGTTGTGGCGAGAAAGCCCGGATCCATCCACCATTACGGTATTACCAAGATCGATCCCCGCTTTTTGTTTCAGCACTTGCCGGACAGCATCGGATCCTGATCGCCATGTACCTGGAACGCCATAATATTCACGACCAATCGTCCGAAAAACAGTATCGGCGATCATATTGTCAGATTTTTTCAGCATCACCTTGAGCAAATCATGAAGTGGCTTAGATTCTGTTTTAACCAGCACTTGTGACTGCGTGGTTGGCTGCGTGCGTTTTTTCACATTACCAGTCAGTTCAATACCCGCAGTTTTTAATTCATTTTTGACAATCGCCCCTGAATAGCTCGCCCCATTTTGTACGGCAAAAGCAAGGGGAAGTGGTTCACTACGTTGAGTCAGGCAGCCTGTTAGTGTGTAGCGGTTTAACTCCCCAGGTACGACGTCCAACTCACAGTAGCGCGCCTCAGGTGAGCCTTTAGCGAGCGTTTTGACCTCACTAAACATATTCACAGGGTAAAAATTGGCCGTTTTGATAAATGCCATATCGCCAGCACGCTCAGCAGGGTAAAGGGAAACAGAAAAACAGTTTCGGTCAATAATTGCGGCTGCAGGAGGAGCACTAAAACACTGAGTCATATCATTCCACACCCAGCCAGGTGCTTTATCGTGGCTAGCGAATGCAGAAATATCGACAATTAAGTCCCCGTCAACGTTGTGGATCCCAATTTGTTTCAATGCATTCGCCATATTGCGAATTTGTTGGCGGGTCAGTGTTGGGTCGCCACTAAAGCGAATGATTAAATCCCCCGACAATGTATTATTATTCAATTTGGCGCTGGTTTCGAAATTGGTGACAAAACGGTAATCAGGCCCTAATTGCAATAAGGCAGCGAGGGCAGTAACCACTTTTTGTGTACTTGCAGGGAGCGCCATTTGTTGTGCATTATAATCAATTAATGGGGTATTACTTCCCACTTTCTGCGCAACCAGAGCGAGGTTAGTGCCGTCTGGCAGGTGTTGCTTGTACTCATCAATGGGGATAGCAAGAACTTGACTACTGGCTAAGGTAATCCCGAAAGTGAGTATCCATTTTCTGGTTAAGTTAAGTAATGACATAGATTTCACGCATTAAAGTGGACATACTGCACATACTAAAGTGTAATGCCTTATAAAGTAAACGATGACCCGTTATTAAGTCTCAGTTAAAATAACGTACATTATGATAAGATAAATGAGTACATGAGTCTGATTGAGTTATTTACTTGGAGCCCCCTGATTTTCAGAGGTGCTCGGTGTACTGTTGTTACAAAATCAGGAAGATACTTGTTTTTAGATAGGATTGAAACCGAGGTATTTATTAATGAAACAGATCCCGATGACGGTATTTGGTGCGGACAAACTAAGAGAGGAACTTGAGTTCCTGAAATCTGTCCGCCGCCCAGAAATCATTGCGTCAATCGCTGAAGCGCGTGAACATGGCGATTTAAAAGAAAATGCGGAATATCATGCAGCTCGTGAGCAGCAAGGCTTTTGTGAAGGCCGTATTCAAGAAATCGAAGGGAAACTTTCACACGCACAAGTCATTGATGTGACCAAAATGGTCAACAATGGTCGTGTAATTTTCGGTGCAACAGTAACGGTATTGAATGTTGATACTGATGAAGAGCTGACGTATCGTATTGTGGGTGATGACGAAGCGGATATCAAAGTGAATTTAATTTCTGTTAACTCACCAATAGCGCGTGGTTTGGTTGGGAAAGAAGTCGATGACGTGGTCTCAATCAAAACTCCAGGCGGAGACGTTGAGTTCGAAATTCTTAAAGTTGAGTATATCTGATTCCTATTTCCCTGAATTAGCTATATTATTTCCCTGATTTAACGAAAAAGGCCGCAGGCGGCCTTTTTCTTCATATAAAACGTGCTTTCAATGGCATTTTTATATAAATGATGGGTTATTATTTAGGTAAAATGATTTTGCGATCTGCCGACGGGCGATAGATGACAAGAATTTTACCGATAATTTGTACATTTACTGCACCAGTTTCGCGAACAATCGCATCAGCGATCAAATTTTTAGTATCACGATCTTCGCCTGCGATTTTGACTTTGATAAGCTCATGATGTGCTAGTGAGATTTCAATCTCAGCCAAGACACCTTCGGTTAATCCGTTGTTGCCAATCATAACAACAGGGTTTAAGTGGTGAGCGAGACTTTTAAGGTGCTGAATTTGTTTTTTATTAAGATTCATCGATTTTTTGCTTGGTTAGTATTGAAAATGGCTTATTCTACCGCCATCTGATATCTATCACCATCAATTATATCTGTTCGATGGTAAAGAAGCAGCAATATCGTTGTAGATCTTTTAGTATAGTTGGAAAGCACAATGGCCAATAAAAAACGTTCGGCAAGCTCAAGTCGCTGGTTGCAAGAGCATTTTAGTGATAAATATGTTCAGCAAGCACAAAAGAAAGGGTTACGCTCACGTGCATGGTTTAAACTGGAGGAAATCCAGCAAGGTGATAAAATTTTTAAACCAGGTATGACCGTTGTTGATTTAGGTGCCGCCCCAGGGGGCTGGTCACAATACGTTGTTAGTCAAATAGGTCATAATGGTCGAGTGATTGCATGTGACTTATTACCGATGGACCCAATCGTTGGCGTGGATTTCCTACAAGGGGATTTTCGTGACGAAGCAGTGCTCGCCGCTTTGCTCGAACGAGTTGGCGACAAAAAAGTACAGGTGGTCATGTCTGACATGGCGCCAAATATGAGTGGGACACCGGCTGTTGATATTCCTCGCTCTATGTATCTGGTTGAATTAGCATTGGATATGTGCCGTGCAGTATTGGCACCTGGGGGAAGTTTCATTGTTAAAGTGTTTCAGGGAGAAGGCTTTGACGACTACCTTAGGGATATCCGTTCCCTGTTTACGAAAGTAAAAGTTCGTAAACCTGAATCTTCGCGGGCTCGATCGCGTGAAGTATACATTGTAGCGACAGGACTAAAACTATAGTACCCTGAGCGTTATTTGTTAACACAGTTGTAATATGAGGTTAATCCCTTGAGTGACATGGCGAAAAACCTGATTCTCTGGTTAGTCATCGCAGTTGTTCTGATGTCCTTGTTCCAGAGTTTTGGCCCAAGCGATTCGAATAGTCGCAGAGTTGATTATTCTACGTTTATCAATGAGTTAGCCCAGGATCAGGTACGTGAAGTTCGTATCACAGGTCGTGAATTGAACGTCAGAAAGGCTGATAATAGCCGCTATACAACTTATCTTCCTATGCAGGACGAGAAGCTGTTAGACACCATGCTGAATAAGCATGTGACTGTCGTTGGTGAACCACCAGAAGAACCTAGCTTACTGACATCTATTTTCATTTCCTGGTTCCCAATGCTTCTGTTGATTGGTGTCTGGATTTTCTTTATGCGCCAAATGCAAGGCGGCGGCGGCAAAGGGGCAATGTCATTCGGCAAAAGTAAAGCCCGTATGCTGACAGAAGATCAGATCAAAACAACATTTGCAGACGTTGCTGGGTGTGACGAAGCCAAAGAAGAAGTGGGTGAGATAGTTGAGTTCCTGCGTGAACCTGCTCGCTTCCAAAAACTGGGTGGTAAAATTCCTAAAGGCGTCCTGATGGTAGGTCCTCCAGGTACAGGTAAAACCTTACTTGCGAAAGCTATCGCAGGCGAAGCAAAAGTGCCATTCTTCACTATTTCGGGGTCCGATTTCGTCGAAATGTTCGTGGGTGTGGGTGCTTCTCGTGTTCGTGATATGTTCGAACAAGCGAAAAAAGCAGCGCCTTGTATCATCTTTATTGATGAAATCGATGCCGTGGGTCGTCAACGTGGTGCCGGTTTAGGTGGTGGTCACGATGAGCGTGAGCAAACCCTGAACCAGATGCTGGTTGAGATGGATGGCTTCGAAGGTAACGAAGGGATCATTGTTATCGCGGCAACTAACCGTGCAGACGTTCTTGACCCTGCGTTATTACGTCCAGGTCGTTTTGACCGTCAAGTTGTGGTTGGTTTACCAGACGTACGTGGCCGTGAACAAATTCTGAAAGTGCATATGCGTCGTGTGCCTATCGACCCAAGCGTAGACACATTCATTCTTGCGCGTGCAACACCCGGTTTCTCTGGTGCTGAATTAGCAAACTTGGTTAACGAAGCAGCCCTGTTTGCGGCTCGTGCAAATATGCGTGTCGTTTCCATGGTTGAATTTGAAAAAGCGCGTGACAAAATTTGGATGGGTGCAGAGCGTCGTTCTCTGATGATGACCGAAGAGCAAAAAGAATCAACGGCTTACCACGAAGGTGGCCATATGATTATCGGTCATTTGATGCCAGAACATGACCCTGTTCATAAAGTGACTATCGTTCCACGTGGTCAAGCGTTAGGTGTGGCATTCTTCTTACCAGAAGGTGATGAAGTTAGCCGTAGCCGCTTGAAACTCGAAGGTATGATTGCAACAGCTTATGCAGGTCGTATTGCAGAAGAACTGATTTACGGTCGTGAAAAAGTCACCACAGGTGCTTCTTCCGATATTCAGTTTGCCACCAATACAGCACGTAACATGGTCACGCAGTGGGGCTTCTCAGACCGTTTAGGCCCAATGCAATACTCGAAAGAAGAAGGTCCTGCATTCTTAGGTCGTTCTTCTGGTAATGGTTCAGGAATTTCTGATGAAACAGCGCGTATTGTCGATGAAGAAATCAAGAAAATTTTAGACCACTGTTACCAATTGGCATACAAAACATTGGAAGACAATATTGATATTCTGCATGCAACGAAAGATGCATTACTGAAATATGAAACTATCGATATGCCAATGATTGATGATTTAATGAATCGTCGTCCAGTACGTGAACCTGCGGGTTGGGATGAGGACAAAAAAGTCAGCAATGTGACGGGAACATTTGGTAAAGGTCCATCAAATGTTGAGAAAACAGCTGAAAAACCTCAATCTGAAGAACCACAGAACAGTGCTGAAGAGCCAAGCAATAGTTCTGGTGAATCAAACCCATCAGATAATAACGATAACAAGCCACAATAAGCTGTCGTTAAAATAAATCATAAAGCCCCAGTTCGCTGGGGTTTTTTTCGTTAAGGAAAAATAAATATGCATATCAAAGCCAGAGGCCGCCTCCTTGACTTATCTACCCCGCAAGTGATGGGGATTTTGAATGTTACTCCTGATTCGTTTTCAGATGGTGGCAATCATAATCTTTATCATGATGCGCTAGAGCATGTTGCTAAAATGGTACAAGAAGGTGCAACGATTATTGATATCGGTGGCGAATCAACACGCCCAGGTGCCGCTGAGGTATCAGTGAATGAAGAATTAGACCGTGTTGTTCCTGTTGTGGAAGCCATCGCTAAGCAGTTTGATGTGTGGATTTCGGTTGATACTTCAAAAGCGCAAGTCATGGCTGAAGCAGCAAAAGCAGGTATGCATATCATTAATGATATTCGTTCACTTCATGAACCAGACGCATTGCGCGTGGCGGCGCAAACGGGGCTGCCCGTGTGCATTATGCATATGCAAGGTCAGCCAAGAACGATGCAAGAAGCACCTAATTATGAAAATGTGGTACATGAAGTGCAAACCTATCTCGAAGGCGAAATTGCCCGTTGTATGGCCGCGGGAATTGAGCGGCAGCAAATAATCCTTGATCCAGGCTTTGGATTTGGGAAGAACTTGTCGCATAATTACCAATTATTGGCAAACTTAGAACAATTTCATAATTTCGGACTACCGCTATTGGCAGGGATGTCACGTAAATCTATGATTGGACAATTATTGAATGTTCCACCGCAAGAACGCCTCGCGGGTAGTCTTTCTTGTGCAGTGATTGCAGCAATGCAAGGCGCTCATATCATTCGTGTTCATGATGTGAAAGAAACCGTACAAGCGATGCAAGTGGTACAGATGACTCTGTCAGAAAAGGAAAAATAAGCGTATGAGCTCTCGTAAATATTTTGGTACTGATGGTATTCGTGGCAAAGTGGGTGACAGCCCAATTACCCCTGATTTTGTTTTAAAATTAGGTTGGGCTGCAGGAAAAGTGTTAGCTCGTCACGGTTCACGTAAGATTATCATCGGTAAAGATACGCGTATTTCTGGCTATATGTTGGAGTCTTCCTTAGAAGCAGGTTTAGCTGCTGCGGGTTTATCGGCCTCTTTTACGGGCCCAATGCCAACCCCTGCTGTTGCTTATTTGACTCGTACTTTCCGCGCTGAAGCGGGGATTGTTATTTCGGCTTCTCATAACCCTTATTATGATAATGGTATTAAATTTTTCTCTATTGATGGGACAAAACTTCCTGATGAAGTAGAGGAAGCTATTGAAGCTGAAATGGAAAAACCGATTACTTGTGTTGAATCCGCCGAATTAGGCCGTGCAAACCGTATTGTGGATGCGGCGGGGCGTTACATCGAATTCTGTAAAGGGACGTTCCCGAACGAACAAAGTCTCTCTAGCTTAAAAATTGTCATCGACTGCGCAAATGGGGCGACTTACCATATTGCACCAAACGTATTTCGCGAATTAGGTGCCGAAGTTATCACGATTGGTTGCGATCCAAACGGTATCAATATCAACGAAGAATGTGGTGCAACGGATGTTCGCCAGTTACAGCAAAAAGTATTAGAAGAAAAAGCCCATGTTGGCTTAGCATTTGATGGTGATGGTGACCGTATCATCATGGTCGATCATCTTGGCGAAAAAGTCGATGGCGACCAAATTCTGTATATTATTGCACGTGAAGCACTGCGCCAAGGTCAATTAAAAGGCGGTGTTGTTGGTACATTGATGAGTAATATGGGGTTAGAAATCGCCCTGAAACAGCTTGGCATTCCATTTGAACGTGCAAAAGTGGGTGACCGCTATGTACTGGAAAAATTACAGGAAAAAGGCTGGCGCATGGGGGCTGAAAACTCAGGCCACGTGATTTTGCTGGATAAAACGACCACCGGTGACGGGATCGTTGCGGGTTTACAGGTGCTGAGCGCCATGGTTCGCAACCATATGAGCCTTCACGATTTGTGCAGCGGTATGAAATTATTGCCACAGGTGTTAGTCAACGTACGCTTTAAAGGTAAGCACGATCCTTTGCAAAGTGATGTCGTGGTTGCTGCTAACGAAGAAGTTGAAAAACAATTGGCAGGCAAAGGCCGTGTATTGCTGAGAAAGTCAGGAACTGAGCCGTTAATTCGCGTCATGGTTGAAGGCGAAAATGAAGCTGATGTCACTGCGATGGCAAATCGTATTGCTGATGCGGTAAAAGCGGCAGGTTAATTGCGGTTAAGTTGGGCTGAGCAATATTTCACTGATTTGTTGTTTTTTTCTGCAAATAAGCAAATGAGCTCAAAATAGACTTGCTTGTCGGCTCAGCTTTGGTTAGTATTCGCACCTGCTCAATCCTGTAAGGGCTTTCCTTTATCGCAGTGAATGAGTAGGTGTGCAGTAATAGAGGTCATAGCAAAGGCTATGCACCGCAACTGAATAGGTAACTCAAATGTACGTAGCTCTTTTAATTATCCTCTTGATAGCAGCTATCAGCCTGATTAGTCTGATTATGTTACAGCAAGGTAAAGGTGCTGACATGGGTGCATCATTCGGTGCGGGCGCTTCTGCAACACTGTTTGGTTCATCGGGTTCAGGTAACTTCATGACCCGTATGACTGGAATCTTGGCTGCTGTGTTTTTCATCATCAGTTTAATACTTGGCAACATGACTGCGAATAAGTATGGAACTGGTAGTGGTAGTAAGTGGGAAAACATTAGTGAACCTACAAAAGTCGAGCAACCAACAGACGTTCCGGCAGCACCAGCTACACCAACGAGCGACATTCCTCGTTAAGTGTTAAAGATTCCGAATGAAGGCGGTTATGCCATCATTAAGCAGTAAACTCAGAAATGAGTAAGAAGTTAAAAATTTGAGGTTATTGATGTCCCATTGGTAACCTCGCCTCAGTGCCGAGGTGGTGAAATTGGTATACACGCTACCTTGAGGTGGTAGTGCCTACAAAACGGGCGTACGGGTTCAAGTCCCGTCCTCGGCACCATTATTTTAGATAGCTTGTGATTTACAGGTTATCTGTGTAGAATATGTCACGTTTTCGAACGCGGGATGGAGCAGCTTGGTAGCTCGTCGGGCTCATAACCCGAAGGTCGTTGGTTCAAATCCAGCTCCCGCAACCATTTCTTATTTAACATACCTTGTTAGTATCATAGTCAATAACAGTTATCCGATGTGGTCATCATGCAGTAATCAGGTTTATTATCAAACCTAGCGCTCAAATTTCTCATCGATTTCTCTAGACTTTAAAGGTATAATAAGAACATGGTGAACCCGTGCACTACAGGGTCCAGTTACAAAAGCCCCGAATTTCGGGGTTTTTTGTTATTTGACAATCGAATTAACTGGGCTATATGCCCTTTTTTTATGTCTGGGGGTGGGCTTGTCCACATTAGAACAGAAATTAACAGAGATGATTTCAGCACCGGTGGAGGCACTAGGCTTTGAATTTGTTGGCTTAGAGTTTGTCCGTGGTCGCACATCGACACTGCGTGTCTTCATCGATAGTGAAGAAGGCATCACTGTTGATGATTGTGCTGATGTCAGCCATCAGGTGAGCGCGGTATTGGACGTCGAAGACCCAATTTCCGTGATTTATAACCTGGAAATATCGTCACCAGGGCTTGAACGCCCATTATTCACCGTTGCTCACTATGAGCGCTTTATCGGTGAAGAGGTTGCTCTGGCTTTACGTATAGCGATGCAGAACCGCCGTAGATGGCAAGGTATTATCAAATCCGTAGACGGTGAAATGATTACGGTTACTGTAGATGGTAAGGATGAGGTGTTCGCCCTCGGCAACATCCAGAAAGCTAACTTGGTACCCCACTTTTAATAAAGTTCAATGAGGCAACTAGGATGAATAAAGAAATTCTGGCTGTTGTAGAAGCGGTTTCTAACGAAAAATCCCTCCCTCGTGAAAAAATCTTCGAGGCTCTGGAAACTGCATTAGCGACGGCGACCAAAAAGAAATACGAGCAAGAAATCGATGTCCGTGTTGAAATTGACCGTAAATCAGGTGATTTCGACACTTTCCGTCGTTGGTTAATTGTTGAAGAAGTGACAATGCCAACGCGCGAAATCACGTTAGAAGCAGCACAATTTGAAGATCCAGAACTGCAATTAGGCGGTTATGTTGAAGATCAAATTGAATCTGTTGTGTTCGACCGTATTACGACGCAAACAGCAAAACAAGTTATCGTACAGAAAGTACGTGAAGCAGAACGTGCGATGGTTGTTGACCAATTCCGTGAGCATCAAGGTGAAATCATTACTGCTCAAGTGAAAAAAGTTAACCGTGAAAACATCACATTAGACTTAGGTAACAATGCTGAAGCGGTTATTTTGCGTGAAGATATGTTGCCACGTGAAAACTTCCGTCCAGGTGACCGCATCCGCGGAGTCCTGTATGATGTACGTCCTGAAGCTCGTGGCGCACAACTTTTCGTTACGCGTTCTCGCCCTGAAATGCTGGTTGAATTATTCCGTATTGAAGTGCCAGAAATTGGCGAAGAAATTATTGAAATTAAAGCTGCCGCGCGTGATCCAGGTTCTCGTGCCAAAATCGCAGTAAAAACCAACGATAAGCGTATTGACCCAGTGGGTGCTTGTGTTGGTATGCGTGGTGCGCGAGTTCAAGCCGTTTCAAGTGAATTAGGCGGCGAGAGAATTGATATTGTGTTATGGGACGATAACCCAGCTCAATTCGTTATTAATGCAATGGCTCCGGCTGATGTTGCATCTATCGTAGTCGATGAAGACAAATGTACGATGGATGTTGCCGTAGAAAGCAGCAACTTAGCTCAAGCAATCGGACGTAACGGACAAAACGTACGTTTAGCCGCTCAGTTACTGAAAAAACACCGTGGTGATGACAAATGGGAACTCAACGTCATGACCGCAGAAGAGCTGCAAGCAAAACATCAGGCAGAAGCACACGCTTCTATTGACACATTCACCAAGCATCTTGATATTGATGAAGAGTTCGCCACTGCACTTGTTGAAGAAGGCTTCTCGACGTTAGAAGAACTGGCTTACGTGCCTATTAATGAACTTCTGGAAATTGACGGTCTTGATGAAGATACCGTTGAAGTTCTACGTGAAAGAGCGAAAGCGGCCCTCACCACCATTGAATTGGCTCAAAAAGAGAGCCTCGGTGATAATCAGCCAGCAGAAGAATTGTTGAATCTTGAAGGTATGGATCGTACTCTGGCCTATAATTTGGCAACTCGTGGTATCTGTACACTGGAAGATCTTGCTGAGCAGGGCATCGACGACCTGATTGATATTGAAGGTCTGGATAATGAGAAAGCAGGTACGCTCATTATGGCCGCACGTAATATTTGCTGGTTCGGTAACGATGCGTAAACACTGTAGCAGGAAGGAACGGCATGACAGAAACTGTAAAATCATTGGCAACGGAAATTCAAACTACTGCTGATCGCCTGGTACAGCAATTTGCTGAAGCAGGGATCACAAAAAGTGAGAATGACTCTGTTAGTCAGTCTGAAAAAGAAGCTTTACTGAACCACTTAAACCGTGAACAAGGCGGAGCAGCGGGTCAGCCAAGCAAATTGACACTACAGCGTAAAACTCGTAGTACGCTGAGCGTCCCCGTCACCGGTGGCAAAAGCAAATCGGTAAATGTTGAAGTCCGCAAAAAACGCACTTATGTGAACCGTGATGCTGAAGAAGCTAAAGCGGAAGAACAGGCGCAGCGTGAAGCGGAAGAGCAGGCACAGCGCGAAGCTGAAGAACTGGCACAACGTGAAGCACAAGCTAAACGTTTAGCAGAAGAAACTGCAAAACGTGAAGCGGATGAATTGGCAAAACGTGACGCCCAAGAGAAAGCAAAACGTGAAGCAGCAGATAAAGCGACGCGCGAAGTAGCGGAAAGAGAAAAAGTGAAACCAAGCGAAAATCAACAAAAAGCAGGCAAAGCACCAGAAAGCAATGCCGACAAACAACGCCGTGAAGCCGAAGCTGCGGAATTAAAACGCAAAGCGGAAGAAGAAACTCAGCGCAAAGTTGAAGCAGAAGCGCGCCGCGTTGCTGAAGAAGCTCGTAAAATGGCTGAAGAAAACGGCGAAAAATGGACGGCTGAAACGAAAACTGAAGAAGACAGCGATTATCACACAACCACTTCTACGCACGCTCGTGCCGCAGAAGATGAAAGTGATGAGAAAGAAGAAGGCCGTCGTTCACGTAACCGTACAGCGAAAGCACCTCGTCAGAAAAAAGGTAACAAACTTTCTGAGAAAGCTGATCGTGAAGAAGAGCGTGCAGCAGGTCGTTCTGGTCGTACGAAAGGTAAACAGCGTAAAGGGAGTTCTTTACAGCAAAGCTTTACTAAACCAGCCGCTGCTGTAAACCGCGATGTCATTATCGGTGAAACCATTACTGTTGGCGAATTGGCTAACAAAATGGCGGTTAAAGGTTCTCAAGTCATCAAAACGATGATGAAGATGGGCGCAATGGCAACCATCAACCAAGTTATTGACCAAGAAACTGCACAATTAGTGGCAGAAGAAATGGGTCATAAAGTTATTCTGCGTCGTGAGAACGAGTTAGAAGAATCGGTAATGAATGACCGTGACACTGGCTCTGCGGCGCAAGAACCACGTGCACCGGTTGTGACCATCATGGGTCACGTTGACCACGGTAAAACCTCTTTACTTGACTACATTCGTTCAACGAAAGTGGCATCAGGTGAAGCGGGTGGTATTACTCAGCACATTGGTGCTTACCACGTTCAAACTGACAAAGGTATGATTACCTTCCTAGACACCCCAGGTCACGCCGCGTTTACATCTATGCGTGCTCGTGGTGCTCAGGCAACAGATATCGTTGTTCTGGTTGTTGCAGCGGACGATGGCGTCATGCCACAAACTATCGAAGCTATCCAACACGCGAAAGCAGCGGGTGTGCCGATCGTTGTTGCTGTGAACAAAATTGATAAGCCAGAAGCTGATATTGACCGTGTAAGAAATGAACTGTCTCAGTACGGTGTTATTTCTGAAGAGTGGGGCGGCGATACCCAATTTATCGGTGTATCTGCGAAAGTGGGTACTGGTATTGACGATTTACTTGATGCGCTGTTACTGCAAGCTGAAGTTTTAGAGCTGAAAGCGGTTTATACAGGCATGGCAAGCGGTGTGGTTGTTGAGTCATACTTAGACAAAGGTCGTGGCCCAGTGGCAACAATCCTTGTTCAAGAAGGGACTCTGAATAAAGGCGACATCGTACTTTGTGGATTTGAATATGGCCGTATTCGTGCAATGCGCAACGAACTCGGTAAAGATGTTCAATCTGCAGGTCCATCAATGCCTGTTGAAATTTTAGGTCTGTCTAGCGTTCCTTCTGCAGGTGACGAAGCGACTGTTGTTCGTGACGAGAAAAAAGCGCGTGAAGTTGCTCTGTATCGTCAAGGTAAATTCCGTGATGTTAAATTAGCGCGTCAGCAGAAATCTAAACTGGAAAACATGTTTGCTAACATGGAAGATGGTAAAGTTTCTGAATTGAATATCGTACTGAAAACGGATGTTCAAGGTACGTGTGAAGCGATCACTGACTCTCTGATGAAACTGTCAACAGATGAAGTTAAAGTGAAAATCATCGGTTCTGGTGTTGGTGGTATCACCGAAACAGATGCAACACTGGCTGCGGCATCTAACGCAATTATTCTTGGCTTTAACGTTCGTGCAGATGCATCAGCTCGTCGCGTCATCGAAAGTGAAAGCGTTGATTTACGTTACTACTCCGTTATCTATAGTCTGATTGATGAAATCAAACAAGCGATGAGCGGTATGCTGGCACCTGAATACAAACAGCAAATTATTGGACTTGCAGAAGTTCGTGATGTGTTTAAATCACCGAAGTTTGGTGCAGTTGCTGGTTGTATGGTTACAGAAGGTACCATTAAACGTAACAACCCGATCCGTGTCCTGCGTGATAACGTGGTTATCTACGAAGGTGAGTTAGAATCTCTGCGTCGCTTTAAAGATGATGTCAGTGAGGTTCGTAACGGTATGGAATGTGGTATCGGCGTTAAGAACTACAACGACGTTCGCGTCGGCGATATGATCGAAGTCTTCGAAGTCATTGAAGTTAAACGTTCTATCGACGGTTAATTTTGTGAGAGCCCACGAAGTATCGTGACTACAAAATAGTGTTAATAAGGGGGCGATTGCCCCCTTTATTGTCAGGAGACATAACGATGGCAAAAGAATTCAGTCGTTCTCAGCGCGTTGCGCAAGAGATGCAAAAAGAAATTGCGATCATTTTACAACGTGAGATTAAAGACCCACGTATTGGCATGGCGACCGTTTCAGGTGTCGAATTATCTCGCGACCTTGCATACGGTAAAGTCTTTGTCACTTTCTTCAATATCGCTAATGATAAGAGCGAAGAGGAAATGGTGGCAGATGGTATTAAAGCATTAAATGAAGCCGCTGGTTTTATTCGTTCGTTAATTGGGAAAGCAATGCGCTTACGTATTATTCCTGAATTAACGTTTGAATATGACAACTCCCTTGTTGATGGCATGCGGATGTCTAATTTAGTGTCAAACGTGATCCGTGATGATGAAAAACGTCGTGCGGATGTTAGTGATAAAGAGGAAAAATAATGGGGCGTCGTCGTAGCGGCCGTAATATTGACGGCGTAGTGCTGCTGGATAAACCCACGGATATTTCTTCAAATGATGCGCTGCAAAAAGTGCGGCGCTTTTTTAATGCTAACAAGGCTGGGCATACGGGGGCACTAGACCCACTTGCGACAGGTATGCTGCCTGTTTGCCTTGGCGAAGCAACGAAATTTTCCCAATTTTTACTCGATTCAGATAAGCGTTATCGTGTGATTGCTCGTCTTGGGCAACGGACTGACACGTCGGATTCACACGGCGAAATTATCAGTGAGCGTAACGTAGAGTTTACACAGCAGCAGCTGGATGATGCCTTAGAATTTTTCCGTGGTGATACATTGCAAGTTCCTTCAATGTATTCAGCGTTGAAACACCAAGGTCGTCCATTATATGAATATGCACGTAAAGGCATTACTGTCGAACGTGAAGCGCGTCCAATCACCGTCTATGAATTACTGTTTATTCGTTTAGAAAATAATGAGTTAGAACTTGAAGTTCATTGCTCGAAAGGCACGTATATTCGCACTATCATTGATGACTTAGGTGAGATGTTAGGTTGTGGTGCGCATGTCACTTATTTGCGTCGATTACAAGTGGCAAACTACCCTTACGAACGCATGGTGACATTAGAACAATTAGCGGCATTGAGAGCGAAAGTGGATGCAGAAGAAGGGTCATTTGAATCCTTGCTGGATGCCTTATTGCTACCGATGGATACCGCAGTTGTTCATTTTCCGGCGGTGAATATTACAGAGGATACAGCGGCTTACTTCAAGCAGGGGCAACCCGTGCGAGCGGCAGTTCAAGGCCTTGAAACGGGTTGCATGGTTCGTGTCACCTTCGGTGAAGAGCAACGGTTTATCGGTATTGCGCTTATCAGCGAAGATGGCCGCCTTGCACCGAAGCGTTTGGTCGTGGAAAATGAACAATCCGCATAGTGGCTCTTATTGCTTTGCGGCGTTAAGCAGCGTAGAATAGCGGCGCTTAATCTTGAGATGCTAAATTAGAGATTGGCTCTCACCACTTACATTAATTTTTTTGGAGTTTATTATGTCTCTAAGTAATGAAGCGAAAGCTAAGATCGTTGCTGAGTTCGGTCGCGGTGAAAATGACACTGGTTCAAGCGAAGTTCAAATCGCTCTTCTGACTGCACAAATCAACCATCTGCAAAGCCACTTTTCAGAGCACAAAAAAGATCACCACAGCCGTCGTGGTCTGCTGCGTATGGTTGCACAACGCCGTCGCTTACAAGCTTACTTGAAAGGTAAAGATATCGCACGCTACACAGCTCTGATCGAGCGTTTAGGCCTGCGTCGCTAGTCTTACTCTAAATAATTCGAGGTGCAGCTAGGCGACAAATGAGTGAGATACTAGGGGCATGCATAAGTATGTGACTAGTGCGAGTGAGTGTAGTCAACAACGCTGCAACTTGAAGTATGACGAGTATAGTCAGTTTCAGTGAAAAGGGGCCCTGGCCCCTTTTCTGCTAAAAGTTATTTTGAAAGTTGAAGTAATACTCGAATTGTACTTAACTTAAATGTTAAGCTATAAGTCGTAATTAACTGTTTTAGTATGCCTCTTCGCTGCATCCGATTCGCGCGGCTAATGAGAACGTTGATGACTGGAATATCAATCTTCTCATTAGTCGCGAGGCTGTAGGAAGAATAAGCCAATGCTACCCGAAATGCTCAGGTAGCCTTACAAAAAGGGTATTATTGTGTTAAATCCTATTGTTCGTAAATTCCAGTACGGTCAACATACCGTCTCGATTGAAACAGGCATGATTGCTCGTCAAGCATCAGCCGCAGTTATGGTTAACATGGATGACACCGCAGTATTTGTGACTGCTGTGGCACAGAAAAAAGTTAAAGAAGGCCAAGATTTCTTCCCTTTAACGGTTAACTATCAAGAGCGTACTTACGCTGCAGGCCGTATCCCAGGAAGTTTCTTCCGCCGTGAAGGTCGTCCTGGTGAAGGTGAAACGTTAATCGCTCGTTTGATTGACCGTCCACTGCGCCCTCTGTTCCCAGAAGGTTTCTTGAACGAAATCCAAATTATTGCAACTGTTGTGTCTGTTAATCCACAAGTTAACCCAGATATCGTTGCGATGATCGGTGCATCTGCAGTATTAGCACTGTCAGGTGTTCCATTCAATGGCCCAATCGGTGCTGCACGTGTTGGTTTTATCGATGACCAATATGTTCTGAACCCAACGGCTGATGAACTGAAAAAAAGCCGCTTAGATTTAGTCGTTGCAGGTACTGACAACGCAGTATTGATGGTTGAATCTGAAGCTGAGCTGTTAAGTGAAGAGCAAATGTTAGGTGCGGTGGTATTTGGCCATGACCAACAGCAAGTTGTTATTCAGAACATCAATGAATTAGTTAAAGAAGCGGGCAAAGAGAAATGGGATTGGCAGCCAGAGCCAGTTAACCAAGCCCTGCATGATCGCGTGGCTGCATTAGCAGAAAGCCGCATGGGTGATGCTTACCGTATCACTGAGAAACAAGAACGTTACGCACAAGTTGATTTAATCAAAGAAGAAGTCACTGCGGTATTAGTTGCGGAAGACGAAAACGTTGATGTATCTGAAGTGTCAGATATTTTAGCTAACTTAGAAAAGCAAGTTGTTCGTACTCGTGTTATCCGTGGTGAGCCGCGTATCGATGGCCGTGAGAAAGACATGGTTCGTGCACTGGACGTTCGTACGGGTGTTTTACCGCGTACTCACGGTTCTGCACTGTTTACGCGTGGTGAAACTCAGGCGCTGGTAACGGCAACTCTGGGTACTGAACGTGATGCGCAAGTTATCGACCAATTAATGGGCGAATACACTGATCGCTTCTTGTTCCATTACAACTTCCCTCCATACTCTGTTGGTGAAACAGGCATGGTAGGTTCACCTAAACGTCGTGAAATCGGTCATGGTCGTTTGGCGAAGCGTGGTGTGTTAGCGGTGATGCCAGATCACGCTGATTTCCCATACACAGTCCGTGTTGTTTCTGAAATTACTGAATCTAATGGTTCATCATCAATGGCGTCTGTTTGTGGTGCATCATTAGCACTGATGGATGCAGGTGTACCAATCAAAGCCGCTGTTGCTGGTATTGCAATGGGGCTGGTGAAAGAAGGTGACGATTTCGTTGTTCTGTCTGATATCTTAGGTGACGAAGACCACTTAGGTGATATGGACTTTAAAGTTGCAGGTAGCCGTGAAGGTATCAGTGCACTGCAAATGGACATCAAAATCGAAGGTATCACACGTGAAATCATGCAAGTTGCTCTGAACCAAGCAAAAGGTGCGCGTCTGCACATTCTTGGTACAATGGAACAAGCGATTAATGGTCCACGTGAAGAAATCTCTGAATTTGCACCACGCATTTATACAATCAAAATTAATGCAGACAAAATCAAAGATGTCATCGGTAAAGGTGGTTCGGTGATCCGTGCATTAACGGAAGAAACTGGCACAACGATTGAAATCGAAGATGATGGTACTGTGAAGATTGCAGCAACTGATGGCCTGAAAGCGAAAGAAGCAATTCGTCGTATTGAAGACATCACGGCTGAAGTTGAAGTCGGTCGCATTTACCCAGGTAAAGTGACGCGTATCGTTGATTTCGGTGCATTTGTTGCAATCGGTGGCGGTAAAGAAGGTTTGGTACACATTTCTCAAATCGCGGATAAACGCGTAGAGAAAGTGACTGATTACCTGCAAATGGGTCAAGAAGTTCCTGTTAAGGTATTAGAAATCGACCGTCAAGGCCGTATTCGCCTGAGCATGAAAGAAGCCGTTGCACCAACTGAAGAATCAGGTGCACAGCCACAGGACTCAGCAGAGTAAGTTGACCTAAAAAACAGCACCCTACATTGTAGGGTGCTATCGGCCAATTGGCTGAAACCATAATTTGTAAAGCGTGGTAATGTAAGGACGGAGTATGCTGAACAGTATCTGTCTTCGGGTGAGAGATTATCGCACGCTCCCGCGTGTGCTCTTGGCGCTTATCTTTTTTGTTATTATTGGATGTAGTAGCAAAGATTGGCGAAAGAACGAGGTATTTGCCGTTCCTCTTCAACCTTCATTACAGCAAGAAGTGATATTGGCTCGTATGGAACAAATCCTTGCGAGCCGATCTTTAACCGATGATGAGTACGCACAGCTTTTATATGAGCGCGGTGTGTTGTATGATAGTCTCGGTTTAAGGGCGCTGGCACGTAACGATTTTTCGACTGCGTTAGCCATACGTCCTGATATTCCTGAAGTTTTTAATTTTTTAGGGATATATTTTACGCAGGCAGGCAATTATGATGCTGCCTATGAAGCGTTTGATTCTGTTTTAGAGCTTGATCCAACTTACAATTTCGCGCGGATGAATCGTGGCATCGCATTATATTACGGTGAACGGTACAAACTAGCGCAGGATGATCTGCTGGCGTATTATCAGATAGATCCAAATGATCCTTTTCGTACTCTGTGGCTTTATCTCGTCGAGAAAAACATAGACCCGCGTATGGCGCAAGATAATCTTGCTGCCCGCTACAACCAAGCGGAGAAAGGGCAATGGGGCTGGAATATCGTAGAATTCTATCTTGGCAATATCAATGAAAATGCATTGATGGAGCGTTTGAAAGAAACATCTACGGATAACACTTCGCTCGCTGAGCATCTCAGTGAAACTAACTTCTATTTAGGTAAACATTACCTAAGTCTGGGGGATAAGGATAGCGCAATTGCGTTATTCAAACTGACGGTAGCTAACAACGCTCACAGCTTTGTTGAACACCGCTATGCATTGTTGGAATTGGCGCTGTTAGGCCAAGAACAAGACGACCTTTTAGAATCGGGCCAGCAATAGCTGACGAACATTTCATTGAAAAAATTTTAAGTCATCATCCCTCGGGGTGAAGGCCTATTTGTTCGTTTAATAAACACAATTTGAGCCAGTTCACATTTTAAATGAAAATGACCGAAATGATTTTCCGATGGTTATGTAAACTGGCTGCCACTATGTATGAGGCACCTTTACATGACTACTGAGACCGATATTTCTTTTGCTGAGTTAGGTTTATCAGCATCTATTTTGACAGCACTGAACGACCTGGGATACGAAAAACCCTCTCCAATCCAGCAACAATGTATTCCATTGTTAATGGATGGCAACGATGTATTAGGTATGGCACAAACAGGTAGCGGTAAAACTGCTGCGTTCAGTTTGCCATTACTGCACAACATCGATGCTGATTTGAAAGCACCACAAATTTTAGTACTTGCGCCAACGCGTGAGTTAGCTGTGCAAGTTGCGGAAGCAATGAGCGATTTCTCTAAACATATGAACCGCGTGAACGTTGTTGCCCTGTACGGTGGTCAACGTTATGACGTGCAATTACGTGCATTACGCCAAGGGCCACAAATTGTTGTGGGTACGCCAGGTCGTCTGCTTGACCACCTGAAACGTGGCACGTTAGATTTATCTAAATTAAAAGGCTTAGTCTTAGACGAAGCTGATGAAATGCTGCGTATGGGCTTCATTGAAGATGTTGAAAACATCATGAGCCAAATTCCAGCAGAACACCAAACTGCGCTGTTCTCTGCAACAATGCCTGAACCAATTCGTCGTATTACACGTCGTTTTATGAAAGACCCGAAAGAAATTCGTATTCAGGCTAGCATTACAACTCGTCCAGATATTGCTCAAAGCTATTGGACTGTGTACGGCATGCGTAAAAATGAAGCGTTAGTACGTTTCTTAGAGGCAGAAGACTTTGACGCAGCGATTATTTTCGTGCGTACCAAAAATGCAACATTAGAAGTGGCTGAAGCGTTAGAACGCAATGGCTACAACAGTGCGGCACTAAACGGTGACATGAACCAAGCACTGCGTGAACAAACGTTAGAACGCTTAAAAGATGGCCGTTTGGATATCTTGATCGCGACTGATGTTGCAGCGCGTGGTCTGGACGTTGAGCGTATTAGCCTAGTGGTTAACTACGACATTCCAATGGATGCAGAGTCTTACGTTCACCGCATCGGTCGTACTGGCCGTGCAGGTCGTGCAGGCCGTGCATTACTGTTCGTTGAGAACCGTGAGCGCCGTTTGCTGCGTAACGTTGAACGCACCATGAAGCTGACTATTCCTGAGGTTGAGCTGCCAGATGCTGATCTGCTGAGCCAACGTCGTCAGGCGAAATTCGCTGAGAAAATTCAACAGCAATTAGAAAGCAGCGATTTAGACCAATACCGTTCACTGTTAGCGAAAATGTCCCCATCTGAAGATGTCGACATGGAAACCTTAGCAGCGGCATTGTTAAAAATGGCACAAGGTGAGCGTGCGTTGATTCTGCCACCAGATGCACCACGTCGTCCGCGTCGTGAATTCAACGACCGTGATGATCGTCGTGGTGACCGTCGTGACCGTAATAGCAACGGCAACGGTTTTGACCGTGCAGAACGTGGTGAGCGTGGCGGCCGTCGTGAGCGTCGTGATGTTGGTGACATGGAAATGTACCGTATCGAAGTTGGTCGTGATGATGGTGTGGAAGTTCGTCACATTGTTGGTGCGATTGCTAACGAAGCAGATATCAGCAGCCGTTATATCGGTAACATCAAATTGTACGGAACTCACTCGACAATTGAATTACCAAAAGGTATGCCAACTGACGTGTTAACTCACTTAAGCCGTGCGCGTATTTTGAATAAACCAACGCAAATGCAACTGATCGGTGATGCACAACCATTTGAACGCCGTGGTGGCGGTGAGCGTCGTGGTGGCCCACGCCGTGAAGGTGGTAGCGAAGGTGGTTTCGGTGCAGGTCGTCGTAATGACCGTGGCGGCGAGCGTCGTGGTGGTGGTGAACGTCGTGGCGGTGGTAACCGTGACCGTGGTAATTCTGCGCCACGCCAAGAAGGCAATAATGCAGCTCCACGTCGTCGTAGCAGCAGTCATAACGCATAATAGTTTGGTTTTATAGGGATTAATTTCTCCCTAAAATCACAAAACCCGCATTTTTATTGAAGTGCGGGTTTTTTTATTTAAGTACGTAATAACGGTATAGCGTTTTTTCTAAATCCTGTTGTGTGCTCACAAAAAGTAGAATAATGGCGCTTTTTGTTTGCTCATCAAATTCATACAAGCATCGATACTGGCTATCTATATCAATGCGCTCTCGAATGAGTACGCCTTTATCTGCTAACATTTGATTCGGACGATAGCGTTCAGGATCTTCGGATATTGCTTTTAGGGATGATAAAAGTAGATTATCAATGAACTTTGCAGCTTGTTTACTATTCATGTAATTGATTTTAAATGATTCTATGTCCTGCAGTGACCATAATGCAGTTTCTGCAAGGGTGATGGTATAACTGTGAGCCATTAAAGATCCCTTTCATTATTTTCTTGCTGCGCGTAGCTTTTCAAGTGCTTCTTCTGGTGTTAGTGTTCTTTGATGCTTAACATCATCTTTTGCAGCCATAACTAATTTTAAAAGTGCGTTTGATTGGCGCTCTCTTTCTCTTTCTTGCAACTCGATTTCACGTTCAGCACTGGTTTGGATAAACAGTTCGGATTGCCCGTTTTTTGTAACAAAAACCCCCCCACGAAAGAGCTCTGGGTTACCAAGCCCTTCACGAGCTGATTTTTGAGACATCGTATTAGACATGTTTTGCTCCTGTATTTATTGTGGGTATTTGGAAATAAACATTAAGAGTTTAGCGTCTATTTACAGAATCCATGATTTTATTATAGAGAAGATGAATTAGGAGTACAAATTTATCATTAATTTATACACCTTGTTAATGAGTTGCTGTTGTTTGATAAATTTAAACCAACCCCAGTGCTTCTTTTAGCGGCTTTAGGTAGCGGCGGCTGACAGGAATATGTTCACCAGAGCTGAGCACCAACTCGGCTTGCCCGCTATCACCAAACAAAATTTCATTCAGTTGGGTCATATTCACCAAATATTGTCGGTGGCAGCGCACCAGCGGGGTACGCATCTCTAATGTGCGTAGTGTTAGTTCAGTAAAACCTTCTTGTCCTTGTGTACTCATTACATAGACACCGCTCATACGCGATGTGACATACAAAACTTCATCGAGCTTCATCAAGTAAATACGGCTATGACCTGTACATGGGATAAATTTCAGAGGCTCATTGTTGCCGAGAAGTTCAAGGTTTTGCTTTTGCTTACCTTGGCGTAAGCGATTTAAGGTTTTTTCGAGTCGTTCAGGTTCAAGGGGTTTTAACAGGTAATCAAACGCATGTTCTTCGAATGCTTGGATGGCAAATTCATTGAAGGCGGTCAGAAATACAATATAAGGGCGGTCTTCGGGATCTAACATGCGCACCATTTCTAAGCCCGTTAGGCGCGGCATTTGGATATCAAGAAAGACCACATCAGGCTTTTTTTTATGAATGATGCCTATTGCCTCGATGGCGTTCGCGCATTCACCAATAATGTCAATATCATCGTGTTCTTCGAGTAAGCAACGGACGTTTTCCCGCGCAAGGGGTTCATCATCAACAATTAATACATTCATAGGGTTACATTATCATTATTAGGGTGCCGCCAAGTACGGCAGACGGATTTTCATTCGGGTAAATTTTTCTGGCTCATGTTCTACGCTAATGCCATATTGTTCGCCATATTTTAAGCGCAGGCGTTTATCGACCAAGCCCATCCCAAGGCCATCACTTTGTTTTGCTGGTTTATATAACCCTGCATTGTCCTCTATTTCGATATACACATGTTCACTGCCGATATAGCTGCGTATTGTAATATATCCTGTCTCTAATAACTGTGAGGTGCCGTGTTTAATTGCATTCTCAACAAGGGGTTGTAAGGTAAATGCGGGTAGTTCGACGTGTTTGGCTTCTTCAGGAATTTCAATATGGATTTGCAAGCTATCTTGAAAACGCGCTTTTTCTATCTGCAAATAAGCATTGATATGTTCGATTTCCTCACCCAAAGTAGCGCTTTGTTCTGGACGTTTGAGGTTATTACGGAAAAAGGTCGAAATATATTGAACCAACTGCCCCGCTTGTTGGCTGTCTTTGCGGATCACGGCCTGCAACGTATTGAGTACATTAAACAAAAAGTGAGGATTTACTTGGGCATGGAGTAGTTTCACTTCCGATTGCAGTAGTGACTGTTTATTGCGTTCGTATTGACCCGCTAAGATTTGCGCAGAAAATAAGCTGGCAATACCTTCACCTAATGTACGGTTAATTGAGCTAAATAAGCTATTTTTGGCCTCATAAAGCTTTATGGTGCCAATGACTCGGTCATTTTCACCTCGTAAGGGGATGACGAGGGCAGAGCCGAGTTTACATGTTGGACACAGAGAACACTTATAGGGCGTCTCATTGCCATCAGCATAAACAACTTCATTATTATCAATTGCTTGCCTAGATTGATTAGATGAGATTGGTGTGCCTGGTCGGTGATGGTCTGCACCGATACCAATAAAGGCGAGTATTTTTTCTCGATCCGTAATCGCAACCGCGCCAATTTCGAGTTCTTGATAAATAATTTTGGCGACCTTCATACTGTTATCTGCATTGAAGCCTTTACGTAAAATCCCTTCAGTGGTTAAGGCGATTTTAAGGGCTTGTGCAGAAAAGGCAGTGGTGTATTTTTCCACAATCGCACGTCTATCGAGCAGAATACGAATAAACATGGCTGCGCCGATGGTATTCGCGACCAGCATCGGTGCAACAATACTTCTCACCAGTTCAACTGCTTCATCGAAGGGGCGAGCCAATAACAGGATAATGAGCATCTGAAGGACTTCAGCCACAAACGTGGCACAACTGGCGGTAACAGGGTTAAAAATTTTATTAATTTCACCGCGTTTCATATAGTAACGATGAACCAATCCACCAATCAGCCCTTCTACAATGGTCGAAACCATACAGGCAAATGCACTCATTCCTCCTAATGAATAGCGGTGGATCCCACCTGTAAAACCGACAGCAAATCCAACAGCAGGGCCACCCAGTAAGCCGCCTAATACCGCACCAATAGCGCGAGTGTTAGCGATAGAGTCATTGATATGCAAACCGAAATACGTCCCGATAATACAAAATACAGAGAAAATCAGGTAACACATCACCTTATGGGGTAAGCGGATGGTGACCTTTAATAATGGAATGACGAGTGGGGTGCGGCTGAGGGCCCAAGCAATAACGAGGTAGACGCACATTTGTTGGAGTAATAGTAAAATTAAATCAAATTCGTACATGCTTGTCATATGCTCGTCATATTTCACATTGTGGGGGTGTTGACTGCGTTCGGCTACTTGGGTCTATCTATTTTTAGTATTTATTTTCTTCGTAATTATACCGTAAGTCATTGGTTAAGTAATCGACATTTGAATTAGGGTATTTCATCATTATTTGACATAAGAAAAAAATCGATTCAATATTAGACAAAGACCTGCCTTTTCGTGATCTTGCGCACGAATTTATTAACGCTATATCTAATTTTCTTGTCATACTCTAGGGAAAATAGTTTCCCCCGTTATTATTTAAGGTTCGCATAAATAATGAAAAAAAGAACAATAGTACTGATTTTGCTGATGCTTATCTTAATTGCAGCAGCGGCGTTGTTTCATTCCCATAATCAATATTTATTGTTACAGGGAGAAGTGGATGCGCCTGAAGTGATTGTGACTTCAAAAGCCAAAGGACGTGTGATGGAACGGCATGTAGAGCGTGGCGATGATGTTAAACAGGGGCAATTATTGTTAACCCTTGAAAGCCCTGAACTGCAAGCACAATATGAAGCTGCGAAAGCAGCAAGAAACCAAGCCAAAGCACAACTTGACCAATCTCTAAATGGGACACGAGCAGAAACTATTCGCGATTTACAAGCATCGTTAGCTCAAGCCAATTCGCAATACCAAAACGCATCCCGGGAATATGCACGTTTAAGTAATTTAAAAAGCAAAGGCTATGTTTCAGCGAATGAGCTAGATAATGCACGTAAAGCCAAAGAGGTTGCTTTCTCACAAGTACAAGGGGCAAAAGCCCGTTTAGATGAAGGGCAACATGGGGATCGTATTGAGCAGCGCCACCAATATGAGGCGGCTTTACAGCAAGCAGAGCAAAAATTGGCTGAGATCCAAGTGCAAATTGATGATTTACAGGTTAAAGCCCCTGTCGATGGTGAAGTTGGCCCCATTCCTGCCGAAATTGGTGAGTTATTCAATGCGGGTAGCCCGCTGGTATCACTGATCCGCTTACCGCAAGCATATTTTATTTATAATCTGCGCGAAGATATTTTAGTGGGTGTGAAAAAAGGCGATAAAGTTCAGCTTGATATCCCCGCTTTAGGTAACAAAATGGTTGAGGCAGAAATTCGTTATATTGCACCAAAAGGGGATTATGCGACGAAACGAGCGACGCGAGCAACTGGGGATTTTGACTTAAAAACCTTTGAAATTCGTTTATATCCTGTTGAGCCTATCGATGGATTAAGACCTGGTATGAGTGTGTTATGGCACTGGGATAAGTAAAGGTGTTGCCATGAAATTAAAGTTCGCTTGGCACGGCTTTGAACATGCTTTTAGCCGCGAAACACAAATGGCTATCCGTAGCCCTGTTTTTCATTGGTTGAGCTGGTTGTTCCCGCTGATGTTGTTTACCTTAGTTAGCGCTAACTTTTCTGAGGGAACGTTGATGGATCTGCCTGTTTCGGTGGTGGATGACAACCATAGCCCAGTGTCTCGGCAAATTATTCGCGATCTGAATGCGGGCCCTCACGCTGATGTGAAAACGGTGGACGATAACCTCAGTACCTCACTTAAAAGACTGGGGAGCTCAAAAGACTACGCATTATTGTATATTCCCCATAATTTCGAAGAGGATGTTCTTCGCGGGCGTCAGCCCGAATTACGGATGTATTACAATGCACTATTTTACGCATCAGGAAGTTACGCCATTCAGGACTTTAGTGGGCTGGTGGCAGAACTTAATGCGAAATACCGTCAAGAAATGGCAAAGTCGATGGGAAAAGCCTTGCCGCCGTTAGCGCAAGTGACACTTTCCTATGACAGCTTGTTCAATCCAAGTGGCAGTTATATTTATTATCAACAGTTTGCCGCGACAATCCATATGCTTCAACTGTTTGTGGTAACGGCGACAATTTACACGATGTCGCGCGGTACGACTTTGCAGAGCGTCAAGCCTTTTGCTACTGCTTTGTTAGGCAAAATGGCACCTTATACGCTATTTTTCAGTACATTATTAGCCATTGAACTGGCAGCATTAGTCACAATTTTTGACGCCAAAGTGATAGGGAACCCACTGTATATGATTGTGGTTGGTTTCTTCTATGTGATAGCGGCGCAAAGTGTCGGTTTATTGCTCTTTAGCTTTACCTCGAGCGCCATCATGGCTTACAGCTTAATCGGGATGCTAGTGAGTATCGCATTAGCTTTCTCAGGGATGGCTGTGCCTGAATTAGCGATGATTTTGCCTGCGCAGATTATTTCGAATATCGAGCCGTTAACTCATACGCTTAATGCAATGTTTGATATTTTCTTACGAGAAATTTCGTTTGGTCGGATAGTCGAAGTCTGTTTATTTTTACTGATTTACCCTGTTGTTACCGCTTTTTTAGTGCGTAAGCGTTTGGTGAAACGATTGGAAACTCAAGGAGGCGCTGCATAATGACTGTGTATTTTGCGACCTTCCGTAAAGTGTTGCTTGGGATGCTAGAAAAACCCATGTGGCTGCTCCTTTTGGTATCACTTTGTGTGATGAGTTTGGTGTATGCGAGACCCGTATTATGGGACTTACCCGTTGCGGTGATTGATATGGATCACAGCACAGCAAGCCGCGAACTGATCCGTGATTTGGATGCGACCCCTAAAGTGCAGTTGCACGGTTATGATAATCTTGCGCAAGCTCGCCAAGATATGATTGCGCGAAAACTATTTGCGATAATTATCATTCCAACAGATTTTCAACAGCATTTATTAAGCGGCAAAAATATTACCGTGCCTGTGTATGGGGATGCAACAAACCGCTTGGCGAGTGGGCAAATTCAGCAGGAGCTTTCTAAGGCGTACCAAACATTACTTAATGCCTATAACACGGAATTATTAACCAAAGCGGGTTATAGCCAAGAACAAGCCAAGGTCATTATTACCCCTGTACGTAGTGAAACAGAGCCCTTGTATAACCCAGGTGTTAGCTTTGCGGCGATTGTTTTCCCAGGCTTGTTGGTTATGCTGTTACAGCACTCCTTGTTGATTGCCTGCGTGCGAGTCAGTATTGCCGTTCGTTCTACACCTAAGGGGAAACCGCCGTTAGCTGTTTATTTAGGGGCATTATCGGCGTTGATCCCGATTTGGCTGTTTTTATCGACAGTATTTTTTGCCCTTTGGCCATGGGTGCTGGGGTTCCGACAAGAAGCGCCACTGTATGTGATTTGGTTGTTTACTTTCCCATTCTTGTTAGCTGTGCTTGGCCTTGGCAAGTTGGTCACGGAATGCTTACGCAGCGTGGAAATGATTTACTTAACATTGGCGTTTATCACTACACCTGTGTTTTATATGTCAGGTACGATTTGGCCGTTACAAGCCATGCCCGATTGGGTGCGAATGATTGCCTCTGCGCTGCCGTCTACATGGGCAACAAATGCCATGGCTGGCCTTAACCAAATGGGCTTACCGTTTAGTGATGTCCTTATGGATATTGTGATGATGCTAACGCTAGGCGTGATTTATACCGTCATCGGGGTCTTTATTGGTATGCTGCGCGATGGGGAACTGCGCCATTTAACCCACGTATTCAATCGCTGGCGTCGGCACCACCGCTAGGTTTTTAAACTACTTTCCTATTATATAATCGACGATAACTTAACCAAGTAATGACTAAGTTATCGTCTAATGCTATACTCATTAAGAATGTAGCCACAATGTAGCTACATTTTGATATTAGGAGAGATAACATGTCTACTTTATTAAAAACGGCAGATGTTCGTAGCCGTATCGATGAACAATTAAAAACAGAAGCAACGAGTGTATTACAAGATTGTGGCTTAACTATCAGTGCTGCAATACGTTTATTTCTAGAGCAAGTGGTGCAGGAACAAAAAGTTCCTTTCGAAATTAAACGTAAACAACCCTCGCGAAAAACAGGGCTAGCATTAGAAGAAGCTAACGTTATTGAACAACAATATGCTTCTGTTGACGAAATGATGGTGGAGTTAAGCAAAGTTGACTCAAAAGTTAAATAATAAGAGAGCGAAGCAACCAAGGCAGGTTGCTTATACACCAACGTTTAAAAAGTCTTGGGAACGTTATAACAAAGCTGGTCGTAGGGATATGAATAGTGCGGTTATTATCATGGAGATTCTTTTTTCTCAAAAAGTGATTCCTAAAGAATACTTAGATCATGAACTTGAAGGCAGTGAATGGCAGGGAGCGAGAGAACTTCATATCGGTGGTGATTTTCTATTGATCTATCGACTATCAGATAAGGGTAATTTAATTACATTTGTTGATATTGGTTCTCACAGTGAGCTCTTTGGTTAAGGTAATGAATTTATGTTTGGATTCATTACCTTATTCATTTTTTAAGACACCATCGACAAGCCCGCAATTTGTCGCCAATAGCCGTTACAGCTCTGGTTTTCAATACATAATGGCATCATGCCATCTTCATTGGCCTTAAACTGCGCAAGTACATCTAAGGAATCAATGCTTTCAGGGGAAATGCGCACAATATCCACTAAACCTTTCATCGATGCCAGCTCATTCCCGAGGTTATAACAGTCACCACTGAGTGTTTGGATACCATTTAATGTAAATACTTGTTGTTGCTCTTGGGAAAGCACCTTACGCCCTTGAGGGTAATTAATGCAGCAGGTTTCGCAATCATCTTTTTGCTTGTTTTCTGAACGTGCAGTAAAGCAGCGTGCTGAATAGGCAAGGGGAAGATGGCCATAACTCATGACCTCCACCTCGAATTTATGGCGAATACCGATTTCCTCACATTGATTGAGCAAGTTAATCAGCCAATCACGGGAGAGCTCAACAGGCATACACCAACGAGTCATTCCTTGGCGCAATAAAATATTCAGCGCTTGGGCGTTGTAGCAATTGAGACCATGGCCTGCCACAAATGGCAGTTTTCTATCCACTAACATGTTAATCACGCCAAAGTCGTGTGCTTCAAGTAAAAACTCGCCGTTATCGACTAATTTGGTGATTTCTTTTAGTTCTGAAGGTGCTTGCAGTAGTGCAAGGGAGCTCAATACAATCTGCTTGCCACTTTTGGTTAATTGCTGGGCAAGCTCTATCCAATCATTGGGTTTCATTTCACGGCGCTTGCTACACACCATTTCACCGAGATAGATAATATCAGCTTCACTTTGCATAGCGAGTTGATAAAAGTCGTTTAATGTCTGTTTTGGCCAGTAATAAAGCACTGATCCTAAAGAGTACTGCATGATAGTTTTACCTTTTAATTATTGCCATTTTCGATGATAAGCACCCAATGTGGTTTGACTTCCTTCAGAAAGCTTTCCAAGTGCTTTCATCCATTTAGGATCGGTGACAAAGTTATCTGGATTGGCTTTATAACGATCAATGGCTTGGCGCCAAATACGTGCCACTTCAGAAACATAAGCGGGGCTACGTTGACGACCTTCAATTTTCACAGAGGCAATGTTCGCCGCCATTAGTTCAGGCAATAATTCGATCGTATTCAAGCTGGTGGGCTCTTCGAGAACATGGTATTTCTGCTCATCCACCAAATAGCGCCCTTTACACAAAGTGGGGTAACCTGCGTTTTCATCGGCTTTATAGCGGTCGATAAGTACATTATTTAGGCGTGATTCCATGCCATCAGCCGTTTGTTGCCAACGCACAAAGCGGGCAGGGGAACAGGCTCCAACGGTATTTGGGGACTCTCCCGTTAGATAAGAGGATAAATAACAGCGCCCTTCAGCCATAATACACAGGCTGCCAAATGCAAACACTTCAAGGGGAACAGGGCTATTTTTTGCCAGCTGTTTAACTTGATGAATCGAAAGTACGCGAGGCAGTACCACACGGTGAACATCAAAGTTGCGTTGGTAAAAGCGGATCGCTTCGGTATTGGTGGCAGAGGCTTGAACAGAAACATGTCTTTCAATGTGTGGATATTTAGTGGCGGCGTACTCTAGCATCGCGATATCGGCGATAATCAGGGCATCAGCACCAAGGTCAGCGGCAAGATCTACCGAATCTTGCCATCTTTGGTAGCCATCTGGGTGAGCAAATGTATTGATGGCGATATGTAGTTTACGATTACGGCTGTGAATATAACGTTCTGCTTCATGCAGTTTTTTTTGCGTAAAATTTAAACCTGCAAAATGGCGTGCGTTAGTATCATTTTTTAGCCCGATATACACCGCATCAGCCCCATTATCCACGGCAGCTTTTAAAGCAGGTAAGTTTCCTGCTGGGCAGAGTAATTCCATTGACCTATCCCTGTATAAATTTTGATAGCGGCTATTTTAGTCAAGGGAACTGTTATAGATTTTGATTTAGAGCAGAGAAATTGTTAATGGATGTTTGTATTCGTTAAGCAAATAGCAAAACAGGTAGATAAAAAATAAATATTGGCGAGATGGGCAAAAATTGATATAGGATCAGACCTATGAGCCTATTTTTTGGCAAGATGCTTATCATAACCCAAATAACGCATCAATAATATCAATGAATGTGATTATTGATTGTTGGATTTTTTTAAATTATGTGTATAGACAACATGTTACCCTAATTACTTCGAGCTGCTACTCTGATTAAGTAGTTACACGAAAACGGGCAAACAATGAATACGGGAGTCAGTATTGTGTTAGGTAAAATTCGTTCTCAACTCATCACAAAAGGCCCTTCACTTTTGAAATTGCCTTTAAAAGTGACCCCATTTGCTGTGCAACGTCAGGTACTTGAACAACTGTTAAGTTGGCAGTTTCGTGAGTCAGTAAAAGAAGGGGAGCTTGATTTTCTAGAAGGTAAATGGCTCAAAGTCGAGATCTACGATTTAGCATTGGTGTGGTTTATCAGCTTGCAAGACGGCCAACTTGTGGTTAAGAAACATGCAGAAGAAGATGTCAGCGTCAGCGGTAATGCCAATGATTTAGTGCTGATAGCAGCTCGCAAAGAAGACCCAGATACATTGTTTTTTCAACGTCGTTTGGTCATTGAAGGGGATACCGAGTTAGGGTTATACGTGAAAAACTTGATGGATGCTTTTGAGCTCGAAAATATGCCAGCGCCATTGCGGTTTGCATTATTGCAACTCGCTGAAGTGATTAAAACGGTACAAGACAACGAGGACGCAGAGCATAAAGTCCCTGCGTTGACCTCATGCTAATTCGGGTAGAGATCCCTGTTGATGCCATGGGTATTGATAGGTTACTGCGGGAAACCTTCCCAACGGAAGCGGAAGCTAACCTTGTTCAGCATCTACGTGAAGATGGTTTGCTGACATTGGGGGTTGTTGCGACCAATGATAATGGCGAAGTGATAGGCTATGTCGGTTTCACCCCTGTTGACCTAAATGGTGAAGACGTGCAATGGGTGGGGTTAGCACCTTTAGCTGTTAATAAAGCCCACCAAGGACAAGGTATTGCTGAGAAACTGGTTTATGAGGGGTTAGATAGCCTGAATGAATTTGGTTATGGTGCAGTGGTTGTGCTGGGTGATGAGCAATATTACTCGCGCTTTGGGTTTGCACAAGCGTCTAAACATAACATTCGTTGCCAGTGGCCAGAACTACAAGCTCACTTTTTAATTTGCGGATTAGAAAATGGTGGGATAGGCGAACAACAAGGTGATGTGGTTTATTCATCACATTTTGACAATTTAGCTTGAGCTAAATAAGCCGCCAAATCGCTAGGCTGGTCGGTGACCAGCCTTTCTTTTGTCTTTTTACTCAGTTGCTTAACTTTATATTCCATTTGGGATGCGGCTGAACGCGAACCGATCAGACATGAAAATGCTAATGTTAATGGCATTTTCCCCCTCAATGCTTTTGCCCCCGTTCCCGCTTTGTGTTGCTCAAACCGGCGCTGTACATCCGTCGTGATCCCACAATAAAGCGCGTTATTTTTCTCTCTAACTAAGTAGATATACCAGCTATTTTCTTTTAACTCGCTTTTTTCTGAGGTGATATTTGTCATTTTGTGCTGCTTTCTTAGTTAAAAACAATGGGTTAAAGACGAATATATTCGTTAAGGGAGTTATTTATAACACATTAATATATAAATAAAAAAGGCAATAAAGTTGTCACAAAGCTGTAACCTCAATATAGGTTATCATTCAATTTATTTGAATGACTATAGCAAAATATGCTAATTTTCATTCCAATTTAAAGCGCATAATATGATCCATATCACAGGGGGACAGTAAAAACCCCGATTAAAAATCAAGTTTACAAAAAGGAACATACGATGAAAAAATCAACATTATTTGCTGCTGCTTTAGCTTTAGGTGCTGCATCATTTGGTTCAATGGCAGCTGATGAAGTTCAACATTCTAGCCAACCTGCTGCAGGTTATGTCTCAGTGACTGGTGCAGTTAGCGTAAATGACCTGACCGCACAATTAGCCAAAAAAGCTGATGAAGCTGGTGCAACTTCTTTCCGTGTGATTTCTGCAAGCGGTGAGAATTCAATGAGCGGAACTGCGGCTATCTATAAATAAACTTATTCATCATATTTACTCGTCATACTTCGAGCCGTAGCGTTGTTGGCCGTGTTAATTCACTTGCCGCCTAGCTACAACTCGAATTATTTAGAGTAAAGACTTAGGTGAGATAGTCTAAAAAGCCAAGTTAATTAGAACCATTTTTAATTAGTTAGGCTATAGTAATAGCGAATTTTACGCCTACGTTCAGAACTGTTTTAACGAGCTCACGGAGTTATCTCCAAGAGCTTGTTCTGAACGGGTTTATATGGAAACCGCTATGACGCCTGAACAAACCTTAAAACACATCCAGCGCTATATTTCCCGCCAACACGTTTTTTCCCTATTCACTCATCATCACAATGATATCTGGCCTGCCAGTTGTTATTATGCATTTGATGCGAAAACGATGAGTCTGATTTTAATGACAGACCCGAATTCAAAGCATGGGCAATTGATAGCGGCTAATCCGCAAGTTGCTGGCACAATATCAGCGCAGACCAAAGCCGTTAATGCAATACAAGGTATTCAATTTATTGGTGAAATTGAAAAGCTTGAAGGGGAATTAGAACAGCAAGCTAGAAATATCTATTGCCGACGATTCCCCGTTGCCCTCTCGGCGAAGCTACCTGTGTGGCAGCTTCATTTAGTGAAGGTCAAAATGGTGGATAATAAATTGGGATTTGGCACCAAATTGCATTGGACCCGAGAAGCTTAGCGCAAATGGTGGATCACTTGATTCGAACTACCGCGCCAAATTAAGCGCGGGTCATGTAAATCTTGCTCAAACTTGCCGTCAACTAAGGTATTGACTAAGCTGACAACCTTTTGTTGTTCAAGCGTCAAATCACTCAATATGTATCCTGTCCATAACCAAATGTCTTTATCTGGGCAGACCGCTTTCACTCGCTTCACTAACTTGAGTACCGCTGGCAAATTAGCTGGGTGCAGAGGGTCTCCGCCAGAGAGGGAGAGCCCTTGTCGGCGGATACGCGTATCTTGCAAATCTTGAATAATTTGGTCTTCCATTTCTTGAGTGAATGGCACGCCTGAATCCACTCGCCACGTACTTTGGTTATAACAACCGCGGCACTGGTGGACACACCCCGCGACAAATAGTGTGCAGCGTGTACCTGGGCCATTAACCACATCAACAGGATAATATTGGTGATAATTCATACCATTAACCTATTTGACCATTACTTAGGTGTTTGATGCGTCGCTTCACTTCTTCTTGTTTACCTGCATTAAACGGGCGCGCATCTGGGCTACCTAAATAACCACATACGCGGCGGATCACTGAAACACGGTTGGTGTCATGGTTACCGCAAGCTGGGCAGGTAAACCCTTTGCTGGTACAAGAAAACTCGCCAGAAAAGCCACATTCATAACATTCGTCTATCGGTGTGTTGGTACCATAATAAGGAACGTGTTGATAGCTATAATCCCACACGTCTTCCAGCGCTCTGACATTATGTTGCAAGTTCGGGTATTCGCCGTAACAGATAAAACCGCCATTCGCGATTGCAGGGTACGGTGCTTCAAAGTCGATTTTGTCGTAAGGATTAACTTGTTTTTCAACATCTAAATGGAAGCTATTGGTGTAGTAGCCTTTATCTGTGACGCCGTTAATGACGCCGAATTCTGCGGTATCGATGCGGCAAAAACGGTCACACAAGTTTTCGCTCGGCGTGCTATATAAGCTGAAGCCGTAGCCTGTTTGTGCTTTCCACTCGTCGGTAGCTTGGCGTAAGCGAGCGACAATAGCGACTGCTTTTTCACGTAATTTTTCGTTGTCATACACGTGGGTTTCTGAACCGAATAGTGCATTGATCGTTTCATGTAGCCCAATGTAGCCTAAGGAAATTGATGCGCGGCCATTTTTGAAAATCTCAGCGACATTATCGTCTGCTTTTAGTCGCACGCCACAGGCACCCTCCATATATAGGATAGGCGCAACGCGGGCTTTTACGGTTTCTAAGCGGGCAATGCGCGTCATTAAGGCTTTTTTCGCGATAGCGAGGCGCTCATCTAAGAGTGCCCAGAATGCATCTTCACTCCCTTGCGCTTCAATAGCGATACGCGGTAAGTTTAGGCTAATGACACCTAAATTGTTGCGGCCATCATGAATTTGTTCGCCATTTTCTTCATAAATCCCTAAAAAGCTACGGCAACCCATTGGTGTTTTAAATGAGCCAGTGACATCAACAACACGATCATAATTGAGAATATCGGGGTACATGCGCTTGCTGGCGCACTCTAATGCTAATTGCTTGATATCGTAATTTGGGTCGCTAAGTTTGTGGTTTAGGCCATCTTTGATAGCGAAAACCAGTTTCGGGAACACAGCGGTTTTGCGGTTTTTGCCCAGGCCCGCAATGCGGTTTTTTAGAATAGATTGCTGAATTAAACGCGCTTCTTTTGATGTACCCAACCCAAAACCAAATGTAACGAATGGCGTTTGGCCATTAGCAGTATGTAGCGTATTCACTTCATACTCTAAAGATTGGAACGCATCATAACATTCTTTATCGGTACGGCTTTGCGCGTAACCTTCTGCATCTGCAATTCCCCACTCTTGTGCAACTTCTAAGTGTTTTTGGTAACTGATCGCCACATAAGGGGCTAAAATTTCATCAATTCGGTTGATGGTTGTACCGCCATAAATATGGCTAGCGACTTGAGCAATAATTTGTGCTGTTACCGCTGTTGCAGTTGAAATAGATTTAGGGGGCTCAATTTCTGCATTTCCCATCTTAAATCCATCAGTTAACATACCTTTTAGATCAATAAGCATACAGTTAAACATGGGGAAAAATGGCGCATAATCGAGGTCATGGTAGTGAATTTCACCTCTTTCATGAGCTAGAACGACATCGCGAGGTAAAATATGCTGTTTGGCGTAATGCTTTGCCACAATCCCTGCGAGTAAGTCTCGTTGAGTTGGGATCACTTTACTGTCTTTATTGGCATTTTCGTTGAGTAAGGAAACATTACTTTGTTCAATCAATCCGCGAATATCATGGGTTAGTTGACTGCGTTTTTCACGCTCACTGTCCCTATCATGGCGATATTCGATATAGGCACGGGCTAAATCTTTGTATGGCCCTGCCATCAGTTGGTTTTCGACAGCGTCTTGGATCTCACCAATATCCACTTGGCTACGGTTGCAAAGTTGCTCAGTGACGATAGAGGCAACTTGAAGACAATAATCGTCATCCTTAACATCCACCGCAGCGGCAGCGCGCTTTACGGCTTCTTGAATCCTCGGAAGGTCAAAATTGACCTGACAACCATCTCTTTTAATGACAACCGTTCCCACTGTCTCTCTCCTTTTTAAGTTATCCACAGTGCTAACGGCGTTATCCGTTATCTTCCTACTGAGCGTCTTTCTGTGGATAAAATGTGAATAAATACTACATATTGTGTCTTTGGTGGTAATTAAAGCACAATATATAGGTTATTGCTTTTTTTTAGCTGACATTAGTTTGATCCAAAACAAAGAAAATAATTAAGTGCCTGAATATCCAAAGCGGGGCGCCGAAAATAAATGTTCTTGCGGGTAATAAAAAAGTTTAACTTAAGTTTCGACTCGGTTAATGGATGTGACGCAGTATTTGAGAGAGGTAATAAGCAGGAACAAGGGGATTGGAGAGAACAACACCCCACCGATATCATGGGGTGTCTATATTGAATTAAGCGTTATTTGCGAACGGCAATGGCTTCAATTTCAATTTTCACGTCTTTTGGCAGACGAGCAACTTCAACACAAGAACGTGCTGGGAATGGTGCGTTGTGTTGTTTGAAGAATTCTTCATAGGTTGCATTGACTGTTCCAAAGTCATTTAAGTCTTTAACGAATACAGTGGTTTTAACGATATCTGCTGCGGTTAAGCCTGCTTTTTCTAAAATTGCTTTGACGTTAGCCAGTGATTGGCGAGTCTGTGCAGCGATATCTTCAGGCACTTCCCCTGTTTTTGGATCAACAGGGATTTGGCCTGAAGTGATAACCATGCTACCCAAATCAACGCCTTGAACGTATGGGCCAATGGCTGCGGGTGCGTTTTCTGTATTGATTTCGTATGACATAATTACTCCGTTTCATCACGTAAGAGAAGCGACTCACCTAATATAACCTAGGCTGAGCCACATTTTTATGGCTATTAGGCGCTATTAAAACACGGATTGCGCCCAGACAACACCGAAGTCTACGCTGAAATAACCTATTGATTATTGATCACGGCGTCTCTATCGAACTCTTTTTCACAGAAACGGCAAGTCAGAGCGACTTCTTTGCCCACTTTTTTCACACGGAAACTGCTTGAAACGGGTTCATTGTGGCTAATGCAGTTGCTATTTGGGCATACCAGTACATTATCGATATGCTCTGGCAAGGTTAATTCTAATTTTTCAACAACTTGGTAATCTTCAATACGGTTTACGGTCGCTTCAGGCGCGTACATCGCCAGTTGGTTGGCTTGTTCAGGGGTTAAAAAGGTATTCTCAATTTTGATAATGTCTTTTTTACCCAGATTACTAGAGGGTAAATTTAGCCCAATAGTTATGCGCTCATCTGTTTTGGTCAATTTAAATAATTTCAGTAGCTTAAAGCCAATTTGAGCAGGAATATGGTCGATAACCGTACCGTGGCTAATGGCTTCAACTTGTAGTTTATGGTCGTGTGTCATGGTGTTGTCCTCCTCAGATAGCCAATTCTTTATTTAAAACCAGTGATAGCAACGCTTGGCGCGCATAGATGCCGTTACCTGCTTGCTGGAAGTAATACGCATAAGGGGTGCTATCAACATCGACTGTGATTTCATCGATACGTGGTAGTGGGTGCAAGACTTTTAGATTCGATTTTGCCGAGTGTAGGTCTTCAGCACGCAAGATAAATTGCGCTTTTACATTGGCATATTCAGATGGGTCGAGGCGCTCTTTTTGGACGCGAGTCATATACAGAATATCCAGCTCAGGCATGACTTCATCAATGTTATTATGTAGGCTGTAAGTCGCCCCTTTTTCTTCCAAAATATGCAAGATATGGTTTGGCATGGATAGCGCTTCTGGTGCGATAAAGTAGAAGTGATTGCCTTCAAACTTAGATAAAGCCTGCGTCAGTGAGTGTACTGTTCTGCCATATTTTAGGTCACCGACCATTGCCACTTGTAAGTTCTCTAAGCGGCCTTGTGTTTCTTGGATGGTAAACAAATCCAGTAGCGTTTGTGTGGGGTGCTGGTTAGAACCATCGCCCGCATTGATAACAGGGATTTTTCCCGCAAACTGGCTGGCTAAACGTGCCGCACCTTCTTGAGGATGACGCATCACGATTGCATCAACATATTGGCTGATAACCGAAATTGTATCTGCTAACGTTTCGCCTTTTTTCCCCAACGATGTATTCGTGCTATCAGAAAACCCTACGACAGAAGCGCCTAAGCGGTGGATCGCCGTTTCGAATGATAAACGGGTTCTAGTTGATGCTTCAAAGAAACAACTCGCAACGACTTTATGTTTTAGAAATTCAGGTTGTGGCTGTTTTTTTAATGACGCAGCCACATTGAGCACAAGCTCAAGGTCTGAGCGGTCTAAATCGTTAATCGAAATAATATCGCGAAGATATAAAGGATTCGGCATGGTTGTTCTCCTTTGTCAGCAAGACATGTTAGGTCTATAGGCCAAAAAAAAGCCCCTCAATGAGGGGCTTTTTTATGAATACGGAGGGGAAAAACAGGCTGTCCAGACCGCTCGAAGGCAGTGCGTTGGAGGTGTTCTGTGTAAAAAATACAGCAGCAGCGTTCATGGTTTCTCCCGACAAATTGTGGCGCATTATACGCATGTCTCCCGCTGACGCAAGCGTTTGCATAAAGAAAAATAAATTTTTTTTATTTTTTGTTTTTAGATTGAAAATTAAGCAAGAAGATAAAAAATTAAAAATCAGCAAGATGGAAAAATTTCCGCCGTCGTTATAGTCAGGGAATTACTTATGGGTAATCTATCGCCAAATTTCCTGCGATGTTAAACGAGTGTTCGCCATAATCTCCAACAGTATTTGGAGCGATTCTCACGAGTGCTGCATCGAGATAATAAATTTTTTGGTTTTGAGTCATCGTAATAGCAACACTTTTATTTGGTAGGATTGCCGCTCCCTGCCAACTCAGTTTGACGGCGTACGCTTTACTCGAAGTTTGGAATAACTGACTAGAATGGACACTTGCAGGGGCTGTAAATGATAACTGGGCATTCACTGTTGTTCTGCAGTCAATCGAAAGCGGAATTTTGTGTGTTCCAGTTTCTTGCCCCATTTTTTTAGAGGAAATAGGCCCATGAGTAAAATTTGAAAAAGAAGAGTTATCGGTGATTTGACATAATAATGGGGCATTTGAAAATGTTCCATTAATACGGATAGGCATATTTTGTGTTGCAGATAAAGAGTAAGGTGTAATACCGAATAATAATATCGATGGAATAAATATTTTTAGGTTAATGACATGCATTATAAATATCTCAAATAAAATAAGCGTTATTACTCATTTATTAGTATCAAACATTTTGAACTGAGTGATAATGCTACTCAGTTCAAAATGTAGGGATGATATATTACTGGTAAGTAATAGCTAAATTACCGATGATATCAAAAGTATGGTTACCAAAATCGTTTGGACTATTGGCGGATAAGCGTTTCATACTTGTTTGGAAAGTAATATGGTTAGTACCTTGAGCAATTTTAATATCATTAGACTGACCAGGTTTTACTTCGGTACTGTTGTATTTTAATTTAACGCCAAAAGCATCACTCGATGTTTTAAATACATCAGGTGCATTTGGTGCATTATTGGCACTGAACGTTAACTTTGCGTTGGCAGGAAATTCGCAGGTAAAGTTTAAATATCCTGAGCTTCTGTAGGATGTTTCATCACCCACTTTTTCTAGCGTGTTAATCGCGCCGAAAGCCGTAGTACTTTCAAGCTTAGCATCAGTACAAGGTTGGGTAACATTAGAGAATGTGCCTTTAATATTAATTGGCATATTTTGAACAGCGGATAGAGCAGGTAAAGAGACACAGACTAGTAATGCTAAACCACTTTTTTTTAGCAAATTCATGAAAAAATTCCTTTTAATTAATATTAAGATTAAATATTTTAGTCAATATATTATTTTTATTGAATAGAGATGGTGTAAATAAAGATATAATTTTTGGTTTAATGAACAATGCAAGGTTAAATTCTATTTTTAAACTGTGGTGGATTAATTGATTTAAATTTTTAGCATAAATACTTAATGATATTTTTTAATTTAATAATTTAATTTTAAATTGCACGTTTAATTACGTAAGTATTATTTTTATCTTTTATGGTTAATTTTGATGAGTTATTTAAAATAAGTTAAATGTGTTAAATTAATAAAACTGAATACAATATTAAAATAAAAGACAAAAACCTTATCGTTTTTTGGGGGGAATTTTTGACTCAATGTCGTTATCCCCTCAATCCAATAGCTGGCATTGAGGGGGGGTGAAGCTTAGAAAATATTATTAGGTAACTTAGGCGCCAATGTTGCTACCATTACGGCTTTAATGGTGTGTAAACGGTTTTCTGCTTGGTCAAAAACAATGCTATAAGGGGATTCAAACACGTCCTCGGTAACTTCTAAACCGCCGTACATATTGAATTCCTTGGCTAATTGCGCACCGAGCTTGGTGTCTTCATTGTGAAATGCAGGTAAGCAATGTAGGAATTTGACATTCGGGTTACCTGTTAACTTAATCACATCCATATTGACCTGATACGGTTTTAACAGGTTAATTCTTTGCGCCCAAACTTCCTTGGCTTCACCCATCGACACCCACACATCTGTATAAATAAAGTCTGCGCCTTTAACCCCTTCGGCAACATCTTCTGTGAGCGTGATTTTTGCCCCTGTGGTTTTGGCAACGTCTAGGCAAGTATCAATCAACGCTTGCTCAGGCCAGCAGCTTTTAGGCGCCACTAAACGTAAATCTAACCCCGTCAGTGCGGCGGCTTCTAACATAGAGTTACCCATGTTATTGCGCGCATCGCCTAAGTATGCAAATTTAATGTCAGAAAACGGGGTGTTTGGTCGGTGTTCTTGCACGGTAAGTAGATCGGCTAATAACTGTGTGGGATGGAATTCGTTAGTTAGTCCATTCCATACAGGCACTCCCGAGTGTGCGGCTAGTACGTCAACGGTGCTTTGTGCGAAGCCCCGATATTGGATACCGTCATACATTCTACCGAGGACTCTCGCAGTATCTTTCATGGTTTCTTTGTGGCCAATTTGGCTGCCTGAAGGCCCTAAATAGGTAACTCTAGCCCCTTGATCAAAGGCACCAACTTCAAAAGCACAACGGGTACGAGTGGAGTCTTTTTCAAAGATTAGGGCAAAATTTTTCCCCGCAAGCAGAGGTTGCTCTGTACCTGCTTTTTTTTCTGATTTTAACCATGCAGAAAGCTTTAACAGTGAATGAATTTCGTTAGAGGTGAAATCTAATAACCTTAGAAAATGCTTATTATAGAGGGGATTCATAAAATGCAGCCTTTTTTGATTGAATTAATATTCAATTTATATTCATAAAAATTCAAAATCAACCCCCAATGAAAAAGAATTATTCTGAAAAGTATGGTTTCACTGTTAACCCTATGGGAGAATGGCGCAGAGAATAGCGATAATGGAATAAGGGGTGTGGATATGGTTGATAAAGCGGAACTCGACGCGCAGTACGAAGAAACTCGTCTAATTATCGAAGAATTACTGGAAGATGGCAGCGATCCTGATGCACTGTATGCCATTGAGCATCACTTTTCGGCGGATAACTTTGCGTTATTAGAAAAAGCTGCGGTTGAAGCGTTCAAACTGGGCTATGAAGTGACAGATGCAGAAGAGCTCGAAATCGAAACGGGTGAAACATTAATGTGCTGTGATGTAATCAGTGAAAGTGCATTAAATGCAGAATTAATTGATGCACAAGTTGAGCAATTAATGAAATTGGCTGAAAAAATGGGTGTCAACTACGATGGTTGGGGCACTTATTTTGAAGATCCGGATGCCGAATATGATGATGAAGACGGTGACGATATCGAACCGGAAGACCGCGTTCATTAATTATTAGTCACATCATTCAAATACTTAAAAGGATAGCTAAAAACTATCCTTTTTTGTTTATGACAGAACTATAACGCCTTCAGCATCCGAATTTCACAGTCGCTATGGCCTGTGCTTCCGAGAGCTTCAGCAATAAATTCAAAGCCTAACTTTTCATACAGCTTAATGGCTGCTTGTAGTTCTTTTGTGGTTTCCAAATAGCAGCGAGTATAGCCTTGTGCTTTCGCAAACTCTAACGACATCAACACAATTTGCTTCGCTAAGCCTTTGCCACGTAGAACCGAAGACAAATACATTTTTTGTAGCTCAGCCGTTTTGTCATCACCACCTGCCAGTTGTGACACGCCGCCACCCCCGACAATCTCCCCATCCATTTCCACCACCCAGTAAGCGCTACGTGGTTGGCTATAAACTTCAAATAAGGTGTCTAAAATAGGATCAGCCACTGCGAAGCCTTTGTCCGCGGTTAAGCCATGCTCTGCAGAAACCTCACGGATTACTGCGGCAATCCCTGCATTGTCTTGTTGCTCGATAAGACGAACTTTGTAGTTTTGTGTTGTCATGTGAAACTCTTGATTATTATTGTGTACAACTCAGTGTAGAGAGAACCTGAAGGGCACTTCAATCTGAGAACTGCGAACGCAGTCTTTTAATGATACGCGAATTAGTCAGCAAGAAAAAGCCCTTATCCGCGAGCGAATAAGGGCTTTCAAACTCATTGATTAATCAATGATTATAAAGAGGCGATCGTCACTTTCTGTGCTTCAATTTTCGCTTTCGCTTCAATATTGGCAGCGAGGCGCTCACGTTCTTTTTCGACAACCGCTGCAGGTGCGCGGCTAACAAAACCGTCATTGGCCAGTTTGCTTTCGATAGTGTCGATTTCTTTCGTGACTTTTTCCAGTTCTTTATCTAAGCGCGCTAACTCTGCGTCTTTATCGACTAAGCCCGCCATTGGGATCAACAGCTCAGCACCGTTAACCAGTTTGGTCACAGAAACAGGGGCCTCTTCACCGTCCGCTAAGACACGGATTGTTGCAAGGCGAGCCATCGATTTAATAAAGTTTTGGTTCTCTTCAACGCGACGTTGTGCATCTGCTGAAGCGCCACGCAGCATGACATCCAGTGGTTTACCTGGGGAGATATTCATTTCAGCACGAATATTACGTACTGCAATAATCGCTTCTTTGATCCACTCAAGGTCGTTGAGCGCTAACTCATCCACTTTCGCCGTATCAAATTCAGGGAACGCTTGTAACATAATGGTATCGGCTTCGATGCCTTTAACCACTTTCACCCGCTGCCAGATAGTTTCAGTGATAAACGGAATAATAGGGTGTGCAAGGCGCAGTAAGCCTTCAAGTACTTCAATCAGCGTGAAACGTGCTGCACGAACTTGGGCTTCGTTACCTTTATGAACCGCAGGTTTAGATAGCTCTAAGTACCAGTCACAGAATTCGTTCCATGTGAAATCGTACAGGATATTCGCTGCGATATCATAACGATAGGTATCCAATGCTTCACGGTAGGCTTTAACCGTTTGGTTAAACTCTGCCATGATCCAGCGATCGGCTAGTGAGAAACTCATTTCGCCACCATTTTGCCCGCAATCTTGGTTTTCTGTGTTCATCAGCACGAAACGGCTTGCGTTCCAAAGCTTATTACAGAAGTTACGGTAGCCAGATAAACGCTTCATATCCCAGTTGATGTCACGACCCGTTGAAGCCAGTGCCGCTAAGGTGAAGCGCAGGGCGTCAGTACCGTGAGCTTCGATACCTTCTGGGTATTCTTTGCGAGTACGTTTAGCAATTTTTTCAGCCAGTTGTGGCTGCATCATGTTGCCCGTACGTTTTTCCAGCAGGTCTTCCAGTGAAATCCCGTCAATCATATCCAATGGGTCAATCACGTTCCCTTTGGATTTCGACATTTTTTGGCCTTCTTCATCACGAATAAGACCTGTCATGTAGACGGTTTTAAATGGCACTTGTGGCTCGCCGTTTTCATCTTTGATGAAATGCATGGTCATCATGATCATACGGGCAATCCAGAAGAAAATGATATCGAATCCGCTGACTAATACATCTGTTGGATGGAATGTTTTCAGGGCATCGGTATTTTCTGGCCAGCCGAGTGTTGAGAACGTCCAAAGGCCTGATGAGAACCAGGTGTCCAGCACGTCTTCGTCTTGGCGTAGTGCAACATCTGCCGCTAAATTATTTTCACGGCGAACTTCGTCTTCATCGCGACCGACGTAAACGTTGCCTTTTTCATCATACCATGCAGGAATGCGGTGACCCCACCATAATTGGCGAGAAATACACCAGTCTTGGATATCGCGCATCCAAGAAAAATACATGTTTTCGTATTGGCGTGGGACGAATTGAATTCGGCCATCTTCAACGGCTTTGATAGCGTCTTTCGCTAAAGGTGCTGTACGCACGTACCATTGGTCAGTTAGCATTGGTTCGATAACAACACCACCGCGGTCGCCATAAGGTACGGTTAAATCGTGAGGTTTAACTTCAACTAATAAGCCAAGTGAATCGAATTCAGCAACGATGGCTTTACGTGCAGCAAAACGTTCCATTCCACGGTAGTTTTCAGGAATTTCACAGCTATAGGCGGTAGAAGGGTGTCCGTTAGTATCAAAAACTTCCGCTTCGTGACGAACGTTACCGTCTAAGTCCATCATGTTAATCATGGTTAACTGATGGCGTTTACCTACTTCATAGTCATTAAAGTCATGAGCTGGGGTGATTTTTACGCAGCCTGTGCCTTTTTCCATATCTGCGTGTTCGTCACCCACAATTGGAATACGGCGATTAATAATTGGTAGAATAATTTCTTTACCAATTAAATCTTTATAACGTGGATCTTCGGGGTTAACTGCAACACCGGTATCCCCTAACATGGTTTCAGGGCGAGTGGTTGCAACCACTAAATAATCTTTGCCTTCAGCCGTTTTTGCGCCGTCAGCCAGAGGGTAGCGCAGGTGCCACATGGAACCTTTGATTTCACGGTTTTCGACTTCAAGGTCAGAAATCGCGGTATGCAGTTTTGGATCCCAGTTAACTAGGCGTTTGCCACGGTAAATCAGGTTTTCTTTGTACATGCGAACGAAAGCTTCTTTGACCGCTTTGGACAGACCTTCGTCCATGGTGAAGCGCTCGCGATCCCAATCAACAGAGTCACCTAAACGGCGCATTTGTTGGGAAATTGTGCCGCCTGATTCTGCTTTCCACTGCCAAATTTTGTCGATGAACGGCTCACGACCGTAATCGTAGCGAGTTTTACCTTCTTCTGCCGCGATTTTACGTTCAACCACCATTTGGGTTGCGATACCCGCATGGTCAGTACCCGTTTGCCATAAGGTATTTTTACCTTGCATACGTTGGTAACGGATCATGGTGTCCATGATAGTTTGTTGGAAAGCGTGCCCCATATGCAGGCTACCCGTGACATTCGGTGGTGGAATGACGACACAGAAACTGTCCTGGGTGGTATCCCCATTAGGTTTAAAATAACCGCTTTTCTCCCAATGAGCATACAAGTTTTGCTCAATCTCTGCGGGGTTATAGGTTTTATCGAGCGAAGGCTCATTCATTGGGCTATCTGGTTTCTTTTCCATCGTCTTTATATTCAGTAAGTTGGCGGCGTCGCCATAGTCAAATTGAAGCCGACGCTACGGTATGTTTTATACCGTTCACGCGCCAACTGTTTTAAAGTTTCATCAATAGGTACGAAGTCTATCACTTCATGGAAAGCAGTTGCAAAATCTGCGAACTGCGATTGCAAATTAATCAAAATATCCCGCGGTGTATTACCACGCTTTGTTGGCCAACAAATTTCAATCGGTGCACCATAACGAGGGCCTTCTCCAGCCAAATTATGCGGCACAAATTGATGAGGATCGCGTTGCCACAAAGCCTCATCAATCTTTTCGGCTTGCTGCTGTGTTTCACAAGCAATCAAAACCCGTTTCCCATGACGCCACATTTGTGCCGCAAGCTCACACGCTAACCATTCGTGGGCTTCAAGTTCAGATGATGGTGAAGGGTGTTCAAGTTGATAGAATATTGCTCTTTTCATTATGACCATCATTTGCTGCCTAGGCGCAACAACCTTATTGATAATACTCAATGCGCTAAATTATAACCTTTTTTGAATAGGCAGCAAAATAGCGTGTTTAGCGGTTAAATTAATCTAAAAATTAATCGAATAAAAAACAATATCCCGAATCGCTATTGCTCATCGGGATATTTTTACTAACGAGGTACAGCTCTGTCACTAAACGGGATTATTCATCACCATTTAAGCCAGCACGGTTCAGTAAGAACTGCGCTAACATGGATACAGGACGGCCAGTTGCCCCTTTTGCTGCGCCTGAACGCCATGCTGTCCCTGCGATATCGAGGTGCGCCCAGTTATATTTGGTCGCAAAACGAGACAGGAAGCAGCCTGCAGTGATAGCCCCAGCAGGACGACCACCGGTATTCGCTAAATCCGCAAAGTTTGGCGTGATTTGGTCAAAATACTCATCCGCTAACGGTAAACGCCATGCACGGTCACCCGCTTGCTCAGAGGCATTTAGCAGTTCATGTGCCAGAGGATTATGATTCGACATCAAACCTGTGTAGTGGCTACCTAAAGCAATCACACACGCACCTGTTAGGGTTGCGATATCGATAACCAATTCTGGGTCAAAACGCTCAACGTAGGTTAGCGCATCACATAACACCAAACGACCTTCTGCATCGGTATTTAACACCTCAACCGTTTGGCCTGACATGGTTGTGAGAATATCACCAGGGCGGTAAGCACGGCCACCTGGCATGTTTTCACAGCCAGCGAGTACCCCAATCACGTTAATTGGCAACTGCAACTCAGTGATAAAACGCATAACACCATAAACAGACGCAGCACCACACATATCGTATTTCATTTCATCCATGCCATCGGCAGGCTTGATAGAAATACCGCCTGAGTCAAAGGTTAACCCTTTGCCTAACAGAACAATTGGTTTGCTGTCTGGGTCTGGATTGCCTTTATACTCCATGATGGACATCAGTGATTCGTTCTGTGAACCTTGACCCACTGCGAGATAGGCATTCATACCCAATTCTTTCATTTGCTCTTCACCGATCACGCGAGTGGTCAGTTTGCTGTCTGAAAGGTCTGCTAATTGGCGTGCTTGAGACGCTAAATAACCTGCATTACAGATATTTGGCGGCATATTGCTCAAGTCTTTAGCGGCTTTAACACCCGAGGCGATAGCCAGACCATGAGAAATTGCGCGCTCACCGCTGGTCAGTTCACGACGAGTTGGTACATTAAAGACTAATTTACGCAGTGGACGGCGATGTTCTGTTTTATTACTTTTCAGTTGATCAAACACATACAGCGATTCTTTTGCTGTTTCGACGGCTTGACGGACTTTCCAGTAGTTATTGCGGCCTTTTACATGTAATTCAGTTAGGAAGCATACAGCTTCCATTGAGCCTGTTTCATTCAGGGTACTAATTGTTTTCTGAATAATTTGTTTAAATTGGCGCTCGTCTAACTCGCGTTCTTTACCGCAACCGATAAGTAGAATGCGTTCAGACAGAACGTTAGGTACATGATGGAGTAGCAGGGATTGACCTACTTTACCTTCAAGTTCGCCACGGCGCAGCAGGGCGCTGATATATCCGTCACTGATTTTGTCCAACTGTTCAGCAATTGGGGACAGACGGCGTGGTTCAAAGACACCGACAACGATACATGCGCTGCGTTGTTTCTCCGGGCTACCACTTTTTACACTAAACTCCATGCGTTCTCCTGAATCTTAAAGACAAAGGCCGATGCTCCCGCTAAAATTAGCGTTTCGCATGATCTACCTCATAGAGAATAAACTCTTTATGTTAAACTAACCATCTATACGCGAAATAACTCACGTTGTATGCTGTTTATCGCGAAACAACGTGAAGTATGGCAAGTATATCTGGTTTCACGAATATTAAGCATGTTCTGATATTTCAATCAGTATAGAGAATGCTTTTATATCATTCTAGCCATACAATAAACCAGAGTATATGTTAGTAAATGGCAGACATTGAACGAACTTAGCCATTTTCTTCCCAAAAGACAAGTTTTCACAGGCGTAATAAGCGTGATCATTATTAGATATTTGGTACGGGAAACCCTGAAAAGTCAGTTAGCCATACTTTTTGTATTGATGCTAATCTTTTTTAGCCAGAAGTCGATAGACATTCTGGGCGCAGCTGTTCAGGGCAATATTCCCTCAAACTTAGTACTTCCTTTGTTGGGGTTAGGTGTGCCCGAAATGGCACAGCTTATCTTGCCTTTAAGCCTATTTCTTGGGCTATTGATGACATACAGTAAACTTTACACTGAAAGCGAAATTACGGTGATGCATGCCTGTGGCTTGGGCAAAAGTGTGTTAGTTAAAGCCGCGTTGGTTCTTGCCGCGATCACCGCCATGGTCGCGGTTGCCAATATTACATGGATGCTGCCATGGTCATCGCAATATCAAGAACAAGTGCTTGCGGATGCAAAAGCAAACCCAGGGCTTGCGGCAATGGTGGAAGGGCAATTTAAAACCACAAAAGATGGCAACTATGTGCTGTATATTGGTGATGTTAAAGGAAGCAACTTTAAAAATGTTTTCCTCGCCCAGTTACGTGCGGCGAACGAACAGCGCCCTTCAGTTGTCGTAGCAGATAGCGGCTATATGAAAGAAGACCCAGATGGTCGCCAAGTGGTTGTGCTTAATGAAGGAACTCGCTACGAAGGAACGGCATTGCTGCGCGATTTTCGCATTACAGATTTTGTGAATTATCAAGCAATTGTCGATCATCAATCAGGTGAAACACGTAATGACCGTGTCGAGCAAAAAAATATGCTGCAGCTGTGGGAGGAAAATACCCCAGAGGTCAATGCTGAGTTTCACTGGCGTTTAACGATTGTATTCTCTGTGGTGGTCATGGCCTTGATGGTTGTGCCATTAAGTGAAGTGAACCCGCGTCAAGGGCGCGTGCTCAGTATGTTGCCTGCAATGTTGCTGTATTTAATTTTCTTCTTGCTGCAAAGTACCTTGCGTAATAGTGCAGATAAGGGGGATATTGACCCGCGTTATACCATGTGGGCGGTGAATTTAGGCTACTTGGTCTTGGCGGTGATCCTTAATGCGTGGAACACCGTTCCAATGCGCCGCATGCGTCTTAAATTGAGTAAAGGGGCGGCTTGATGTTTGGTGTTTTAGATAGATATATCGGGCGAACCATCTTAAATTCTATTTTGGTGACGCTATTTTTATTGGTTTCGCTATCTGGGATCATTAAATTTGTCGAGCAGCTTCGCAAAGTCGGTGATGGTGATTACACTGCGTTAAGTGCAGGGGTGTTCACCTTATTGACCGTACCAAAAGATATCGACATTTTCTTTCCGATGGCAGCGTTATTAGGTGCTTTAATGGGGCTTGGCGCGTTGGCCTCACGTAGTGAGTTAGTGGTCATGCAAGCCTCGGGTTTTACACGTTTGCAAATCGCCTTGTCTGTCATGAAAACGGCTATTCCTCTGGTGATTGTCGCGATGTTTATTGGCGAATGGGTTGCGCCTGCGGGTGAGCAATGGGCGCGAAATTACCGTGCAGAAAAAATTGTCGGTAACTCGCTAGTCGTGACAGATGAAGGAATGTGGGCGAAAGACGGTCGTGACTTCATCCATATTCAGCGCATTAACAATTCAACATCAATCCAAGACATTTCTGTTTATCGCTTTGATGAACAACAAAAATTAAAATCGGTGATGTTTGCTTCAAGTGGTGAGTATGATACCGCTAATCAGCAGTGGGTGTTATCACAAGTGGATGAGTCGATTTTAAGTAGTGAGAAAAAAATCACAGGTTCACAACGACTTAGTGTTGATTGGAAAACGAATCTGACCCCTGAAAAACTGGGAATTGTCTCTCTGAATGCGGATTCGTTATCAATCCGCGGACTGTATCAATACGTCTCATACCTTAAAGAAAGCGGCCAAGTGGCGGCGGTATATGAGCTAAGTTTGTGGAAAAAAATCTTAGCTCCGTTATCTGCGGCGGTCATGATGTTAATGGCGGTTTCCTTTATTTTTGGGCCATTACGTACCGTACCCATGGGTGTGCGAGTCGTATCGGGGATCGTCGGCGGTTTCTTATTTTACGTGCTAAACCAAGGGTTTGGTAACTGGAGCCTTGTCTATTCGGTTCCACCCATTATTGCTGCTATCTTGCCAAGTTTACTGTTCTTAATTGTCAGTATTGTCTTATTAGTCAAACGAAAATAATCGTTTTATTGTTGATAAAAGGCTGTGGATCTTCGGATTTCACAGCCTTTTTCCTTTATTAGCATTTACTCAGAAAATAGTTACCTAAGTTACTGATGAGTTCGAGTAATTTGGGTTGTGGCCGAAATAAGAGATATTGCTGCTTATTTCTTTCCGTTGCACTGATATATTCCCCTTTAACACCAATAACGTTCGAGCCGCTTCTATTGGCTAATTGTTGTGCATAAGAGAAAAATCCGCCATTGGCAGTATAGGATTTTTGTATAGAATAGGCACTTTCCCACTCTTTTCTTGTGAATTCTTTTTGCACTTGTTGGCGTGTATCACTGACCAGTTGCTTATATTCTTTTGTGTTTTCCAGCTTAATTTTATTTGTTTTTAATTGATGACAATTTAATTGGTTAAGGTCTATTTCGATACTTGCGGGTTTTTTAGGGGCAGGAAAAGCATTTTGGTGATTGTAAATATTTCTAAGCTGCTGCACTAATTCAGAGACGTTCCCTTGCTTAGTGGCTCTGGGGCGGAGTACATGAGGTAATAAAATAGAAGCGATTTTCATCTTAATTCCTGTCTTTGTCGTCGAAGAGGTTTTAAGAATATCGTTTAGATTGGACGAGGTATTACACAAAGCGCTGAAAGGAAAAACAGCCTGAACGAGTCAGGCTGTTGAGGTTGTTGACAAAGCAGGATAAAAGCGTGGTTTTTCCTACTTTGTGTTATCAGCCGAAAATCAATAAATTGATTTTCCTAATTTATTTTCAAAACCTGTTCAAACTGCAGTCAAACCTAATCGGTTTGTCAGCAGTTTGAACAGCCTGAATGGATCAGGCTGTTGTTGCAATTAACGTAAGAACTCGGGTAAATCCGCGTTTTAGGGTAGGGGTATAGCTCGCCATTGCCTGTAAAGCGTCGACGGTACCCTTTCAATGTTTTCCATACGCATGGTTAGATGAGAGGGATGCGACCAGATCATTGACGCCAACAGTTAACTTACTAAATTTGCTGCTATCCTTGCGTGTCATCACCACAAAGACCCCAATATTTTGTTGTGGGATCATCGCCATATAGGTATTAAACCCACCACCGCCACCTGTTTTTTGGTAAATGCCAGGAATGCCATTTTTCGGTTTCATATACACCCAACCAAGGCCTAACCCATCAGCATGACCTGCAACATCCATTCCTTTAATTTCTAACAGTTTTTCGCGTGGAAAATAAATACCCTGTTCTCGCGCAGCTGTAGCTTTACGCAGATTAGTATCGGTTGATAAAAACTGTTGCATCCACTTTTGCATATCCGCAGGGGTTGAGTACACACCGCCACTGCCAGCTGCCGCAAGGGTGTTATGACAAGGACTTGGTTTAGTCCCTTCCATTAAACGGGCGCATTGCGCATTACTTGGGGTATAGGTGGTTTCTGTCATTTTTGCAGGTGAGGTGACATAGTGGCTAAATAATTGCGGATATGGCTGTCCAGTGGCTTTTATCATCGCATCAGCCAATAAGTCATAAGCAAGGTTGGAATAGGCCGCTTCTGTCCCTGGAGTTGCATCTAACTTACCTGTTTTTAACCACGTCCAGCGGTTATCTTGTGTTGGCCAAATAAACACAGGGCGTCCCCATTTTCCGCCGGGCTGTTCACGCGGCAAACCACTTGTGTGGCTAGCAAGGTGATATAAACGAATAGGCTGCCCACTGGCGTTATCAGGTACTGTAACGCCTTGATAAGCGTACTGCTGCAGTGGATCAGTAATCAGCAGTTTTTTGTCTTGCTCAAGTTTAATTAATATTTCACTTGTCATTAATTTGGTAATTGATGCTATACGAATTAATGAATTTGGGCCTGGTTTCTTCCCATTCCCTGGTGCGGTTTCCCCATAATAACGGGATAACGTTTGGTTATTATCGATAACAATAATCGCCATACCTCGTGCATCACTTTCATTAAAAATACGATTAGCATATAAATCGACAATCTTAGCGACGCGCTCGTAAGTCCTTCTATCTCCCTCAAAAACCTGCCAATCTGAGGATTCAACATCATTACCTTGTAAAAACTTAGGTGTTTTTTCTGTCTTGGTTGAGCATGCCATTAAAGCAAGGGACAACGCAGATACAGACAGAATTTTTAGAAATGATTTCTTCATGTTTGGAGCCAGCCGATATGATTGTTTGTAAGTGGCTTTTCAGCCAATCTTATTTTTTCTTAGCGAAAATTCGCATTATTGCACCAATTAAGATGCCAATAACGACCCCTGTCGCTATCCATCCAACAAAACCCATAATAAAGCCTTTCAACATTGCACTTGATTGCGGTTAAACTAACAAAAATAATAGGCTATCGCTAGCCACCCAAGCATGGATACGATAAAAATAATTAGCAAAAAACTAACATACTCATAAATGAATATATAAACAAAAGAAGCTTTCCCACTCGCACACGATATTATTGTTCAATATGCTTTATTTTTAATCGAACAATCGTTCCTTGCACGAATAAGTGTTGCCAGTAGACACAAGGCAAGTATAATGGCAGCGTTTTCCAAGAAACACATCACTTCAGTGCCGGAGTGGCGGAATTGGTAGACGCAGTTGATTCAAAATCAACCGCCTTCGGGTGTGCCGGTTCGAGTCCGGCCTTCGGCACCATAAGAACATCAAGAGACGTCAACGGACGTCTTTTTTTGTATCTGAAATCCCAGTTTTACAAGGCTTTTCCCCACTTTTCAGTCTTCCCAAGTATACTAAGATCACCCTCCTTATTTTTGTCATACATAGTTGATCGCGCACAATACCCATCTATATGCCCGCTATAAAATAACTATTGAAATCAGAGAAGTGAAAAATACCAAAAATAAATTTCAAAAAAATTATTTATAACGTTAAGAAGCAATGTTAAGTGAGGCAGATATGGATAAAGCATTATCTGATGGATTACTCCAATCGGAGATCAGCCGTCGAAAACTAATGCAAACCGGTACGGTGGGCGGGCTCGCGCTTGCTAGTGGTGCATTAAGTTTACCTTTTAGCAATGTCGCCAATGCCAATGAAGCGACGCCAACCCCTGAAGAAAAAATTGTCTGGAGTGCGTGTACGGTTAACTGCGGAAGCCGTTGTCCGCTGCGTATGCATGTGGTGGATGGAGAAATTAAATACGTTGAAACCGATAACACGGGTGATGACGTGTATGGCGATAAACACCAAGTGAAAGCCTGCCTGCGTGGTCGCTCTATGCGCCGCCGTGTATATAACCCTGATCGTTTAAAATACCCAATGTTGCGTGTGGGCGCACGAGGGGAAGGAAAATTTAAGCAAATCACTTGGGAAGAAGCTTACGACCTAATTAGTGGTAACCTTAAGCGCATTATTAAAGATTACGGTAATGAAGCGGTCTATTTAAACTACGGTACAGGTACTTTAGGGGGGACAGTTGCGCGTTCATGGCCGCCAGCGAACTCGCCAATTGCGCGTTTAATGAACTGTACGGGGGGGTATTTAAACCATTACGGTACATACAGCACAGCACAAATTAGTTGTGCAATGCCATATACCTATGGCAGTGGTGCGGGTAATAGCGTGTCCGATATCGAAAATTCAAAATTGGTGGTGTTGTTCGGAAATAACCCTGCGGAAACACGGATGAGCGGTGGGGGGATTACTTACCAATTAGAGCAAGCCCGTGAACGTTCTAACGCACGAATGATTGTTATCGACCCTCGTTATACTGACACTGCCGCAGGGCGTGAAGATGAGTGGATCCCTATTCGTCCAGGTACTGATGCCGCATTAGTGGCAGGGCTTGCCTATGTGTTGATCACTGAAGATTTGGTTGATCAGCCATTCTTAGACAAATATTGTGTTGGATACGATGAAAAAACGCTCCCCGCGAATGCGCCGAAAAATAGCCATTATAAAGCGTATATTTTAGGGCTAGGGGATGACGGCATTGAAAAAACGCCTCAGTGGGCAGCAAAAATTACGGGTATTCCAGCCGATAAAATCATCAAATTAGCACGAGAAATCGGCAGTGCGAAACCTGCTTATATTAGCCAAGGCTGGGGGCCACAACGCCATTCTAACGGTGAACAAACTGCACGCGCGATCGCTATGTTGCCGATTCTAACGGGGAACGTAGGGATCAGTGGAGGAAATACAGGAGCGCGTGAAGGAAATTACGATATCCCATTTGAGCGGATGCCAACGCTTGAAAACCCCGTTAAAACCAGTATTTCCGTATTTTTATGGACGGATGCCATTGAGCGTGGCCCTGAAATGACCGCAACTCACGATGGTGTGCGTGGTAAAGATAAGCTGGACGTACCGATTAAATTTATTTGGAACTACGCTAGTAACAGCTTGATTAATCAGCATTCCGATATCAATAAGACTCACGATATTCTTCAGGATGATAAAAAATGCGAAATGATTGTGGTCATTGATAACCACATGACCGCATCGGCAAAATACGCGGATATCCTTCTGCCCGATTGCACGGCTTCTGAACAAATGGATTTCTGTCTCGATGGCGCAGCGAGTAACATGGGCTATGTGATTTTTGCTAGCCAAGCGATTGAGCCACGTTTTGAAAGTAAAACCGTGTATGAGATGTGTACGCAAATCGCACGTCGTATGGGGGTTGAAGAAAAGTTCACCGAAGGGCGTACACAGGAAGAATGGCTGCGCCATTTATATGAAATTTCAAGAGAAAAACTGCCAGAGTTACCAGATTTTGAGACCTTCCAGCAGCAAGGGATCTACAAAAAAATGAACCCGCAGGGGCATGTAGTGGCACATAAAGCGTTCCGCGAAGACCCGATTGCGAACCCATTAAATACCCCATCAGGTAAAATTGAGATCTACTCCGACCGTCTCGCCGATATCGCTAAAACGTGGACGCTTGAAGAAGGGGATCTTATTTCGGCTATCCCGATGTATTCCCCTGGCTTTGAAAGTCATGAGGATAAACTGACCGAGCAATACCCACTGCAGCTGAGTGGCTTCCATTATAAATCCCGTGTTCACTCCACCTATGGCAACGTTGATGTGATTAAAGCTGCTTGCCTACAGGAAATGTGGATCAACCCGATTGATGCTGCGCGCCGTAATATTAAAAATGGCGATATGGTGCGTATTTTCAATGACCGTGGTGAAGTGCATATCAATGCGAAAGTGACGCCACGGATTATTCCGGGTGTTGTCGCAATGGGGGAAGGCGCGTGGTATGCGCCAGATGAAAACAAGATAGACCACGGGGGAAGCCTTAATGTCCTGACCACGCAGCGTCCGTCGCCGCTGGCAAAAGGTAACCCGCAGCACAGCAATCTTGTTGAAGTGGCTCGGGTATAGGGAGGAGATAAATTATGACAACACAATATGGTTTTTATATTGATTCAGCCCGTTGTACGGGGTGTAAAACGTGCGAATTAGCGTGCAAAGACTACAAAAATTTATCTCCAGAAGTGAATTTTCGGCGTATTTATGAATATACAGGCGGCGACTGGCAAGAAGATAACGGCGTCTGGCACCAAAATGTTTTCAGTTATTACCTGTCAATTTCGTGCAATCACTGTGAAGACCCTGCGTGCGTCAAAGTATGCCCAAGCGGGGCGATGCACAAGCGTGAAGACGGCTTTGTGGTGGTGGATGAAAGTGTCTGTATCGGTTGCCGTTACTGCCATATGGCTTGTCCATATGGTGCACCACAGTTTAATGCTGAAAAAGGGCATATGACAAAATGCGATGGCTGTTATGAACGTGTGGCCGAAGGGAAAAAACCGATTTGTGCTGAATCTTGCCCGTTGCGTGCATTGGATTTTGGCCCAATCGAGGAGCTGCGCAAAACGTATGGCACCTTGGCGGAGATAGCGCCATTGCCTGAAGCGCATTACACCAAGCCAAATATTGTCATTAAGCCGAATGCGAATAGCCGTCCTGTGAACGACACCACGGGTCACTTAGCTAACCCAAGGGAGGTATAAGATGGGCAACGGATTACATGAATGGCCGCTGATCCTGTTTACGGTATTAGGGCAAAGTATTGCAGGTGCATTGATTGTGACTGGCCTTGCGTGGTTATCGACAGATGATAAACAGCAAAAACAGCGTATTGTGAATGCGATGCTGGCTTTGTGGGTGCTGATGGGCTTAGGTTTCTTGGCATCCATGATGCATATGGGGTCGCCGTTACGTGCATTTAACTCAATGAACCGTGTTTTTTCATCATCACTGAGTAATGAAGTGCTATTTGGCTCGCTCTTTTTTGCACTGGGGGGATTATGGTGGCTGCTGGCTGTGCTGAAGAAAATGCCTGAAGGGCTCGGTAAAATTTGGTTGCTTCTCACCATGGCGATGGGGCTGTTATTCGTCTGGGCGATGACTCGTGTCTATATGATAAGCACAGTACCGACATGGAATACGCCACACACCACGATTGGTTTCTTTATGACTGCCTTTGTGGTCGGGCCGATTTTAGGTACGTTGTTATTACGTATTGCTAAATTTCCGTGCCATAGTGGGCGGCTCGCATTGATCAGCATTGTGGCGTATGTGATTACGATTGCCTCTGTGCTGGTGCAAAGTGGTGAAATCGCACTGATAGCATCATCGGTACAACGTGCGAGTGCTTTAGTTCCTGATTTTGGTTCGCTGCAAATGGTGCGTTTAGTGGCAACAAGCCTTGGTTTGATTTTATGGATTTTACCGCTAATGAAACAAAACCAGCCATCCGTTATCAGTTTGTTTATTGGCACATTATTGGTATTGTTCGGTGAATTAATTGGACGCGGGCTATTCTATGGTCTACATATGACAGTAGGAATGGCAGTTGCCTAATCAGTAAAACACCTCGACGTAGGGAGCAAAGTTCCCTACGTTGAAAACGCAGAGACAACGAATATGCATGATGCGCAATTTCTTGAACACGTTGCTGTAACGGGGCGGGTTTTGGGTTCTTTATTTTACTTTGCTCCAGACAGTGAGAATAACGCGGAGCTGATTGCGATTTTGCGAGAGCCGACGTGGCATGAAGAGTGGCCATTTGCGTTGGTATCACTCAGTGAAATTAACACATTATTTGCAGATTCCACCAAGCAAAATGAACCACTTGATGAAGCGTGGCAACGGTTGTTTATTGGCCCTTATGCCTTACCCGCACCGCCTTGGGGCTCTGTGTGGTTAGATAAAGAAAATATTATTTTTGGGGATTCCACTGTTGAACTGCGCCAATGGATGCGTTCAAAAGGGATAGAGCCTGTTACAACGCAAAAAGAGCCTGAAGACCACATTGGTTTGATTTTGATGTTAGCCGCCTGGCTGGCAGAACAAGATAGGCGAAATGACCTTGAAGAACTGTTAGCGTGGCACTTGTTACCTTGGTCAGCACATTTTCTTGATGTTTTTGCTATACAAGCCAACAGTCATTTTTACCGCGGGCTTGCCATGCTAACGCAAGAAACGCTATCTGGAATTCAAAAACAATTATCTTTACCGGTTACGCAAAAAGCAGTGTATTACAAAGGGAATATGCCTGAGTAATCAGTTAAAGTGATTGGGTTTGATTGTCTGCACTAAATTTACGGATAATGATATGATTGATTATTGGAGTAATTTCTAGGTGACAGACCCAATATGAACGATGCGCATTTATCACTGATCCAGCAACTTTGCACTCGCCTTGCAGAAGCGGATAATACACCATTATATGTGAAATTTACTGAGGCAATTAAGTTTGCTGTTCGCACAGGAATTTTACATCAAGGGAGTATGTTACCGAGTGAAAGAGAGCTTAGCCAACAAACTGGTGTATCTCGAATTACTGTACGTAAAGCGATGGAACAGCTTGAGCAAGACGGCGTAATTATTCGCACACAGGGTTATGGCACTCGAATTAGTGATAAATTTGAATATTCATTAAAAGAAGCGAAGGGTTTTTCTCAACAAGTTGTGTTATTGGGTAAAAAACCGGACACGCTGTGGATTAATAAAAGCATTGTCCAATGTTCACAAGAGGTTGCTGAGTTTTTATCTCTTCCCATCAATACCGATGTATTTATGTTAAAGCGTATTCGCTATGTAGATGAGCAGCCAGTATCGATTGAAGAGTCATATGTTCCAATGGGACTAATCGCTGATGTTGACGATATCGGTTTATCGCTGTATGACTATTTTCGCGGGCAGAATATTTTCCCAGTTAGGACAAAAAGTAAGGTGAGTGCACGAATGCCTGACGCTGATTTTCAAGCGCACATTAAATTGGAAAATACCGTACCCGTCTTAGTGATCAAACAGGTTGCTTTTGATCATCAAAACATTCCAATTGAGTACAGTTTTAATCAGTGTCGCGGCGATATGTATGTCTTTGTTTCTGAAGAATAAAGAGAAAGATTAATGTCTTTCTCTTTTGGGCGTTAATATTGCTGTAAATAAGTTCTCAGTTGTGCTGTAAATGGAGCGCAGTCACCACCTCGGTGGCTGACAACATAGGAAGCCACTGCATTGCCCAATAGCACTGCATCCCGCATTGACCAACCCGAAGCAAGAGCTGCAATAACACCACCAGCATGGCTATCACCAGCGCCAATTGTATCAACAACAGTGGTTTCAAATGGGAGAACCCAGCCTGATGATTGGTTATCCTGATAAAATGCACCTTCTTTATCAACTCTTACTATCAATGAACATCCATATTGTTTAAACCAGATATCAGCCAATTCTTCTATATTCATTTTATTGTGAGCTATTTCGGGGAATAATATAGAAATATGCTCTACTTCTTGGCGATTTAGCGAAATGATCGGTGATAAAGCCATTAATCGTGCGAGTTGCGTACTTGAAAGATCAGCAATTCTCGGGCCAAAGTCGATAAATAAGGTGATTTTATCTGAGATTGATTCTGCCCATGAAAGCAATACCTCTCCACATTTAGCAGCTAGTTGATATCCAGAAAGATACACAATAGTGTTGTTTTGAATTGATAAATTATCTAATAGGGATCGATCCCAGTGATTTTCTACCCCACTAATGGAGAGAAAAGTTCTTTCTCCATCGGGTTCCACTAAAGCTAAACACCAGCCATTATCCCCCTCATCTGTTTCAATAACTGAGCTAACGCCATTTTTACTGAGATTATTACGGATAATATCTGCCCAGATCCCTTGACCAATGGGGAGTGCGTTTATTGAATTAATCCCCAATCGGTGTAATGCAAAAGCGATATTGAGTGCACAACCGCCAATATTGACACTTTGCTGATGTAATTCAATATCACTACCCCGATAAGGTAGTGAGTAAGCATCGGCAATAACATCAATCACAGCAGCACCGACCACACAAACAGAGCGTTGATTGGTTAGATTAGGAATATAATCAATTAATTCAACAGGTTTCATGTGTATTCTCTCTTTGGGCTCGAAAAGCTAAGAAGGCTTGACTGTATTGCGTGAAATCAAGTTGGTTCACATCATCTAATTGTTGTTTTAACTGGGGGTCTATTCCATCGATACCCTGAAGTGCCCCACAAATTGCGGTTGCCATAGCACCAATAGTGTCAGTATCTCCTCCTAAATTCGCACAAAGTATGGCGCAACGGTTAGGGTCAGTTGCTGATAACTCTACCATGGCAATTGCGGCTGGAACGGATTCAATAGTACTCGTGCCTGCACCAACCAATTGATATATTTGCTCCATACCGTGCTCTACACCCATTGCATTTCTGGCAATTTGCAGTGCGAACTCAATGCGAGCAGCCATTGATGGGCTAAAAGTTGTGATATTTTTTTCTTGTGCAGCTTTGGCAATAGCGGGTAGTTGGTCACAAATTTGCTGCCAACTTGTACCATCAATCGCTTTCGAAATGGCCCAAGCAATAGCAACAGCTCCTGCAATCGCAACATCAGATTTATGAGTAGGTGAAGATGCAAGAGCAACATTATGAATAAAATCATCAATTGAATGGGGGGGTAATAAGCAACCTAAAGGGGAAACGCGCATGGCTGCGCCATTTGTCATGCCATTATTGTCTAATTGGTTAATCGGTGTGCCTTGCTTGATAGCATTTAGCGCAATTTTAGAGGTCGGCCCCAGAACATTTTTATTAAATGCATCGAAAGATTCAGCCCATGAAAGGATATTGCGACCAATGTGTTCAGGAGAAATTTGTCCATCACACTCAATTATTGCATCAGCTAAAGCGAGTGCCATTGATGTATCGTCAGTAAATTCTGCCGTATTAAAATAGCAAGCCGCATTATTCTCTTTTGGTCCAGGTAAAAAATGGTCAATCCAGCCAAAATGGGATTTCACTCGTGAACGAGGCCATAATTCAGAGGGCATTCCCATTGCATCACCTAATGCTTGGCCATAAAACGTACCTAAAATACGGTTCTCTTTGTTCATTATAAATCCTTCAATTTTCACTGATACTAAGCCTTTACTGGTTTCGTTTGTCCAATAAAGGCGTAAACTGATTTTGTTATTAATAAGATGTCGGCTTAGCGTTATCTTCGTGAATATTAATTTGCTGAATATCACGATCGGATTCTTTAAACATCAACATGAAGATGATCGTAATTACAACGATCATTACAGCGCCGAAGCCCCACATTCCTGCCCAGTTAAAAGTTTGACCGTTAACGGGTTCCCCATAGGAAAATAATTTCTCCATCATTTGTCCGCCAAGGCTATAACCCAATAAGCTACCAAAGCCTTGGCAACATAATGTAATCAGGCCTTGTGCGGCAGTACGCATATGGATAGGTGTTTTTTTATCAACATAGATGTAGGCAGTCACATAGTAGAAATCATAGCTGACGCCGTGTAATAGAATGCCTAAAAATAATAAGCCGTAAGTAAAGAGATGATCAGCATCACCATAGATAAAGAAAGCATAGCGGATAGCTGCTGTAATTAACCCTAATAATAGTACCTTTTTAATACCAAAGCGTTTGGTGAAAAAGGGTAGGGCTAACATGAAGAAAATTTCGGAGAACTGGCCTAGGGTCATCCAACCTGTCGCATTTTTCATTCCGACTTCAGTGAGATAGCCATTAGCGAAGATATAATAAAAGGCCAGAGGCATAGCAAATAAGAACGAGCAAATAAAGAAGACGAGGAAGTTGCGGTCTCTTAATAACACGATAGCATCTAAACCAAGCATCACCTTAATGCTCATTTTACCTGTTCCTTTTGGTGGCGTATCAGGTAAAAAGAAAGTGAAAATCCCCAGTAGCGCTGAGCTAGCGGCAGTGACTAATAACGGTACATTGGTTGCTGAAATATCTCCATATCCTAGCATCGTTGGCAGAAAACCACATACAATTCCTGATGCGATCCAACCGATAGTCCCCATTACCCGTATACGAGGGTAATCACGCTCAACATCTTCGACATTGGAAAACGCAATGCTATTAGTGAGTGCAATGGTTGGCATGTAGGTCAGCGCGTATGCTAATAAAAGAGGGAAAAAGCTCGAAAACTCCGTTTGTTGTGCAGCAAGAAACATGAGAATAGCACCAACAAACATTAAAACAGCGAGTACTTTTTGTGCAGCAAAAAAGCGGTCTGTAATCGATCCGACAAGAATTGGGGAAATAATCGCAGCTATTGCAGTACAAGCATAAGACCAAGCTATTTGTGACGGTGTAAAGCCACTTTTGTTTAAAAATAGCCATAAAGGGACGAACCAGGCTCCCCATATAAACCATTCAATGAACATCATGAATGAGAGTTTTGCTGTTGTTTTTTTCATCTTTCATTCCTTTAGAGGACTAATTATAGGTATCGTAGAGTATGAAAAACACAATACCATTTAATAATACCTTTTAAATACCATTGGGCGAAAAGTATGAGCGAGTTAACATTGTTTGTTATAGGCACTCGAGATAGGAATGAGTTAAATGATGTCGTTATCGATGTTTTTATAGGGGAATAATAACGTCAGGTATTTCATTTTTCTTGAAGCTAAACATAGCTAATCAATGGGATGATGATAATCCTTTATTAAGATCCCATTTTTACTTTTTAATAATCACCCAATGTTATGCCAAACCAATTCTTGCCTGTTATCTATCGCCCAATGTGATTTTTTTCCTGAAAAACTCACTCCGCCAACCCATCGTGTTTCTTCAATGTAATTGAGTGCATAGGCATGACCATTAAGCACTTTTTCGCCTATCTCACTAAGGAATAATGGTTGTTTTTCAAAAGGTAACTGTTGGTCGTTTGATGTTAATAGTGGTGTGGCACCGATTAAACAAGGTTTGAGTAGGCAATAAAACATCAAATCCCCTAAAAATGGCAAAGGTTCCAGATGCTCAATAAGGGCTTTAAACGTATCTTCAAGGGTCGCACCAGAGTTATCTCGGAGATAATGCAGTGTGAGGGATTCTGTGAGTGACAGCCCTGTTTGGTTGTTGGGGTACTCTTGCAGCATTCTGAATAATGCAGGCGCAAGCAGTGGTAGAGAGGGATAATGCTGCCGCGCGGCTTTGGCAAAATTTATTGGGTTCTCATCGGTAAATGCTGCCCAGACGTGCTTGGCAATCTCAATTTCTATCCGTCCGATAGTTCTTCGTTGTGCCCATAACCAAGGTAAAATCTCAGGCGAAAGTTGGCCGAAGCCGACAAAGCGTTTTATGCCAGGAATGCTAGCTATATCAATCAGTTCAAGTGAAGGATAAGTCGGTTTGAGACTTGCCAGAACACGAATTAAAAACAGTTGATCATATGGGTCCGCTTCACACCAGAAAATGACCTTTTCGCTCTCCGCTAGCTGAGACAGAGAATGGTATTCCTGATCAAATTGCTGGGTAATTTTCTTAAGTGGGATAGAAAAATATTGGCTAAGTGTATGAGTTCGCAACGAACGATACTGATCAAAAGGCAGAGAAGGGACGGGACCAAGGCAAAAGGGGTCAGTAAATGGGATAAAAGCGCCAGTAAAACCTGCCACTCGCAGTTTATGTTCAATATCATGACCGCAGCGCCAATGCGTTGTTTGGCTTTCATTATCGGCGCTAAAGTTTGGGTTATTTGCGGCAAATAAAACCGTATCGACATGGGCTTTTAGTTTTGGCCAGCTTGAAAAGCCAAGTTCATTGGCAACCAACCATTGTGCAGACGCTAAAGTGATATCAGCGTGAGGATTGGTTTGCTCAAGCAATAAACGTTGCTCTGAAGCTTGCCCCGCTTTCATTTGTTGCAGTAGCTTTTTGGCTTTTTTACGAAAAAAATTTAGGTTGATTAACCCGTTATCAACAGGAAATTTTGGCATACGAGCTCCTTGATTACCGATATCCGCATTCAGGTAGGGCCGTAAGATAGATGAACCAGTGAGTTAGCCTGAGCAGGGCTCTTTCCGCGGATGGGGGCATGGCAGATGCACAGCTCGAAATATAGTAAAAATAGCGGGGGGAGGCAAATAAAATAGCACCGCAGCCTAAGGCTAACGGTGCTATTGAGATACAATTCAATCAATACTTATTGCGCTTCGTTTTGTGGGGCATACGGTGTGTAAACACCCGTTAGGCTCTTCAAGAAAGCAACAATATCGTCGACATCTTTTTGTGGTAGCTCTTTACCCACTTGATAACGCAGCATCAATTTAACGGCTTCATCTAAGGTTGCTACGTCACCACGGTGGAAATACGGCGCGGTTAACTCAACATTACGCAGTGTTGGGACTTTTTGACGCAGCTTATCACGCTCCTCAGAGGTGACATTCATACGGCCAATATCTTGTGCGGTGACTTCACCGAATTCATAGTCTTTCTTCAAGCCTAACGGTTCGAAAGAACGGCCACCGAGGATCACGCCGCCGTGGCAGGTCGCACATTTATTCTCTTTAAATAATTGGTAACCATGCAGTTGTTGCGCAGTGAGTGCAGTGCTATCACCACGTAACCAATTATCAAACGGCGAATCAGGGGTGATTAAGGTTTTTTCGAATTCTGCGATGGCATCAGTGATGTTGTCGCCTGTGAATCCTTCAGGGTAAACCGCATTGAAATCCTGTTTTAATACCGGGTCTTTATCCAGTTTTACAATGATTTCATCCCATGATTTGGACGCCATTTCAATTGGATTTAATGGTGGACCACCTGCTTGTGCTTGTAAGTCAGGGGCACGACCATCCCAGAATTGTTCGACGTTAAACACAGAGTTAAATACGGTTGGTGCGTTGATTGGACCTACCGCCCCGCCAACACCGATAGAGGTTTTACGACCATCAACCCCACCTGCGTTTAGCGCATGGCAGTGAGCACAAGAAATGGTGCTGTCTCCCGATAAGCGAGCGTCATGGTACAGGCGAAAGCCTAATGCGACTTTTTTATCATCCACTTCCATCGATTTTGGAATTGGTTGGATTGGCTCATTGCGGTGCTCCGCAGCAGTGTCTTCAGTGGCATAATGCTCAGCACGTTGCTTCGCAATCCAACCGAGTAACTTAGAGCGTTCTTCATCACTCACGCTACTTGCCCAGTGTAGTGCAACATAACGTGTTGGTGGCATGGTGTGGTTCTGCATCACCCACTCAATTTTATTCAATTCACTCTGAGGAACGGGTTCTCCCGCAATTAACGCAGCCCGAGCGGCTTCGAGGTTAAAGGATTTATAACCCAGCTGGATATCGTATTCCATCAGTTGTTTAGCGATTGGAAATGAGGCATAAGCAGGTAAGTCAGTTGACGGCGTGTGACAGTAATCGCATCCTTTTTCGGCAAAGAATTGGAGGACTTGATTATTTTCTGCAATTTTAGATGTCTGAATGTCATTATTTTGTCTTCGTTGATCATCGTGGTACCACACATATCCCGATAACCCAAAATAACCGAGTAAAAGCAAAAATATGACAGCGACCGTAATGCGAGTAAGTTTTTTCATTACACTATCCTTGGAAGATTGCGGTCAAATATAATTAAATATTTTTAGTTAATATAATTCTATAGCTGGACTATGATGGATAAATAAATCGCAATGGTTCTTGATTTTTATCAATGATAACCATTGGTTTAATCGATTGCTGAAATAAGATTTGCCTATCAATAAGAATAAAATATATTTTTATCGCTTTTAAGTTGATATAACTAACTGATTTAATTTTGTTATTTTTATTTGTTTGATTTTGTTTTTATTTGAAATTATTAATTATCACTGACTGGTCATTAATGATGACTTTACTACTAATTCAAATAATTTAAGTAAATTTAACCAATTTCAATATAATTTAAGTCAGGTTTTAGGTTTATTGTAAATTAAATGCATATTTAAAATGAATCAAATAAAGAAATAAATAAAACGTAAATTAAAAATAATGAGGTAAAAATAGTGAATTATTTTTATCTTATTATCGCAAAATCGTTAAAAATGATTCATTCAGTGAATCCCCCTCTAAAATTCATTTCCTTCGAAAATCTTTGCGATTGCAGATGCGTGTCGATAATGGCCATTTACCACCCTAACTTCATCGTCATTAGTGTCGAACCCTTTATGTTTTTTATTTAATTATTTGATAAATAACAAAAATAATCATGGCATGAAATATGCTAATACCATCCTATCAATATTAATAATTCGACCAATTTGATTGGAGGGTAAGGCGAATGAATCGCTTTGTGATTGCCGACCCGCAACTCTGTATCGGATGTAATACCTGTATGGCAGCGTGCTCAGAAACACATAAAGCACAGGGATTACAGTCACATCCGAGACTGAGTGTGGTGAAAGTAGGAGAGCTAACCGCCCCGATGCTGTGCCGTCAGTGTGACGATGCACCGTGTGCGCGGGTGTGCCCAGTGAATGCGATTACACATGAAAATGACATGATCGTGTTGAATGAGAGCCTGTGCATCGGGTGTAAGCTCTGTGGTTTAGTGTGCCCGTTTGGGGCGATTACGCCATCAGGCAGTAAACCTGTCGATATGCCTGATTTCTTTGAGCAGTATGTGCCAAAAGAAATGCTGCTCGATGTGCCAGACAGTTTACCGACCATGAACCCATTCTTAGCGTGGAATGCGGGTATTCGCAATATCGCCGTGAAATGCGATTTATGTGACTTTAGCGAAGATGGCCCTGCATGTGTGAAGGTTTGCCCAACCGATGCCCTCCATCTGGTTGAGGAAAACCAATTGGAACACGAAAGTGCGAAACGCCGCAATGCGTCTGTCGATGCGATGCCGCCAGAGTTCGACATTTTTGTCTCACGGCAGGAGAACCTCTAACATGACAGCGCTTCAATTACTTTTGTGGTCAATTGCCTTATATACCGTCGGTGGGTTTGCTTCACTGCTGTTTAAGCGCCAAGAAAAAATCGCTATTTATGTGGCGGGGATTTCGGCAATCATTGGTGGATTATTGGGGCTATGCAGCGCCATCCCCGTCTTAATGAACGGTGAGGTTCTGACGTATATGGCGCAAGGGCCATTCCCGTTTGCTCATTTTGTGGTGCGGATGGATAGCTTAGCCGCCTTTATGGTGATGGTGATTTCGCTGCTGGTTACCGTTAGTGCCCTGTATTCATTGAACTATGTTCAAGAATATTGCGGACGTGGGGCGTGGAGCATGGGGTTTTTCCTCAATCTGTTTATCGCCTCGATGGTGGCTTTAGTGGTGATGGATAATGCGTTTTATTTCATTATCTTATTTGAGATGATGTCACTCGCATCTTGGTTTCTCGTCATTGCTGACCAAGACGACAAATCGATTCGTGCCGGCCTGCTGTATTTCTTTATCGCCCACGCAGGGTCGATTTTGATCATGATAGCGTTCTTCTTAATGTGGCGACAAAGTGGCAGCTTAGATTTCGATTCCTTCCGCCAACTCACTCTTTCGCCAACCATGGCATCCGTCGTGTTTTTATTGGGATTTTTTGGCTTTGGCGCCAAGGCAGGGATGCTCCCATTACACAGTTGGTTACCGCAAGCTCACCCCGCAGCCCCGTCACACGCCTCCGCTTTGATGTCAGGGGTGATGGTGAAAATCGGTATCTTTGGGATCATCAAAGTGGGTATCGACCTATTAGGTGCAACCCAAGGCTGGTGGGGTATTGTGGTGTTGGCCTTTGGTGCCGTGTCTTCTGTCCTTGGCGTCATGTACGCACTGGCAGAGCACGATATTAAGCGCTTACTCGCTTGGCATACCGTTGAAAACATCGGGATCATCTTGATGGGGGTTGGTGTTGGCATGGTCGGTATGGCAAATAATATGCCTGTATTGGCGACCATTGGCTTGCTCGGTGCGGTTTACCACTTGCTCAACCACGCAGTATTTAAAGGGCTGTTATTCCTTGGGGCTGGGGCGGTGATTTACCGCATTCATACCCGTGATATGGAGAAAATGGGTGGATTAGCGAAACTCATGCCACTAACGGCAACGGCCTTTTTAATCGGCTGTATGGCGATTTCAGCGTTACCACCCTTAAACGGTTTTGTCAGTGAGTGGTACACCTATCAATCCCTTTTCTCAATGAGCCATGAAGGCACATTCATCATGCGTATCAGTGGCCCTATCGCCATTGTGATGTTAGCTATCACAGGGGCGTTGGCAGCGATGTGTTTTGTGAAAGTGTACGGGGTGAGTTTTTGTGGCGGCGCGCGCAGCGAACAAGCCACTAAAGCGCGGGAAGTGCCTTGGACAATGACTGCGGCGATGCTGATTTTAGCTGCTATCTGCGTGATCTTAGGCGTGGGTGCCAGCGTGATTGCCCCAGTATTGGCAAATGTGGCGATGTCATTAACTAGCGCAACGGATATTACCGTCGCCCAAGGGGCGATGTTAATGCCTGATAGCGCGGCACAAGCGATGATCTCTCCAGCGATGACCTTCGTTCTATTACTCGCCTTACCGCTTATTCCGTTCATTATTTACTTGGCATTCAAAGGCAAACAAATGGGCTTTCGCCGCAAAGGCGATGCGTGGGCATGTGGTTACGCATGGGAAAAAGACATGTCTGTGTCTGCGGGGGGCTTCACTCAACCGTTGCGTTCTATGTTTGCGCCACTATATCGCATGCGTGAACAACTCGACCCATCGGCACGGTTAGCGCAAACCTTGGAAGTGACGAAAGCAGGGGCGGGGCAAGTCGAGCCTTTCTGGGATGAAAAAATTATTTACCCATTCGTCCGTTGTATCAATCGAATTGCGAAGCGCATGCAGTGCTTACAAGGTGGGGACTTCAGACTGTATTGCCTGTATGTCGTTGCTGCGTTGGTGGTGTTGCTCGTCGTGATCGCGGCGTAAGGGGAGAAATCATGACAATTCAAGAAACACCGACATTGATGATGGGCTTCTTTGCCGTAATTCAAGCCGTTATTTTGCTGCTGTTAACCCCGTTATTCACGGGTATTTCACGGCAAATTCGCGCCAAAATGCACTCGCGCCAAGGTCCTGGTATTTGGCAGGATTACCGCGATATTACCAAACTGCTAAAACGCCAATCTGTTGCGCCACGTGACTCAGGGGCTATCTTTCGCATCATGCCGTATGTGCTGCTTGGCAGTATGCTGCTGTTAGCGATGGCTTTGCCCGTTTTCACATTGAATTCCCTGTTTAGTGGGGCAGGCGACTTAATTATCGTGCTGTACATTTTTGCCCTTTTCCGCTTTTTCTTTTCACTTTCAGGTTTGGACACAGGTAGCCCGTTTGCAGGGATTGGGGCAAGTCGTGAGCTCACGCTTGGGGTATTAGTCGAACCGATTTTATTCCTTGGCTTATTGGTGGTGGCGCTGATCGCTGGCTCAACCAATATCGGCACCATTAGTTCGGTGATGAGCGAAGGCTGGATTTCGCCCACCGCCACTTTTTTAGCACTGTTAGCGTGTGGTTTTGCCACCTTTATTGAAATGGGGAAAATCCCGTTTGATGTGGCAGAAGCAGAGCAAGAGTTACAAGAAGGGCCGTTAACGGAGTATTCAGGTTCAGGTTTAGCGTTAGTGAAATGGGGTATTGGCCTCAAACAAGTGATTGTGGCGGTGCTGTTTTTATCCATCTTTTTCCCATTTGGTAATGCCAGTGTGTTGACAGTGGGAAGCTTGTTGATTGCGTTAGTGCTGTTGCTGGTGAAATTACTGGTGATTTTTGTGCTGGCGTCATTGGTGGAAAACAGTTTGGCGCGTGGGCGTTTCTTACTGACACACCATGTGACTTGGCTAGGATTCGGTGTTGCGGCACTCGGATTCGTTTTTTACCTCACTGGCCTATAAGGAGCGACATAGCATGTTAGAAAATATTGCACTCGCCACGCTACTTATTCCATTTATTGGCGCGTTACTGGTGAGTAGCTTACCCACTCGCATGGCACCGTGGCTGAGCACCATTGTTGCATTGATTGCTTCAATCGGCACAGGAATACTCGGCTGGTTGTATTTATCGGGTGGTAAAGTCGCCACCTCACTGACGCTAATTCAAGCAGGGGAGGTCGAACTATTTGGCTTCACGATTGATGGTGTCAGTACCTTGATTGCTTTTGCCGTCGTGTTCTTGGGTTTTTTAATCTGTTTATATTCAACGGGTTATTTGACTGAGGGGAACCGTGAACACGCCCATGGGCCAACCCGCCGTTATTATGCGTTCTTGCTGATATTTATCGGAGCAATGGCTGGCGTGGTGTTATCGTCCACTATTTTAGGTCAGTTGGTCTTCTTCGAAATTACAGGGGGATGCTCTTGGGCATTGATTGGTTATTATCAAACCGAAAAATCCCAACGCAGTGCGATGAAAGCACTGCTTATCACCCACATTGGTTCGTTAGGGCTGTACTTGGCTGCTGCCACCTTATTTATCAACACAGGGACATTCGCGTTAAGTGCCATTGGCCAGCTCAATGAGTCTGCAAGTTTGATTGTGTTTGGCGGAATTTTGTTTGCGGCATGGGGGAAATCAGCCCAACTGCCTCTGCAAGCATGGCTGCCTGATGCCATGGAGGCACCGACCCCCGTCAGTGCTTACTTACATGCGGCATCGATGGTAAAAGTTGGGGTGTATATTTTCGCCCGCAGCTTGATGTCTTCGGATCATGTGCCTGAAATTATTGGTTGGGTAGGCGTGGTGATGGCAGTCATCACTCTGGTGTATGGTTTTATGATGTACCTGCCACAAAAAGACATGAAACGTCTGCTTGCATGGTCAACCATCACTCAACTGGCTTATATCTTCCTTGCCTTGTCGTTATCTGTTTTTGGCTCGAAGGAGGCCTTCCAAGGGGGCATCGCCTATATCTTTAACCACGCATTTGCCAAAAGCTTGTTTTTCTTGGTTGCAGGCGCGCTGAGTTATAGCTGTGGAACACGGATGTTGCCACGTTTACGTGGCTTAGCAAAACGTTACCCATTGTTGGGCGTGGGGTTCTGCGTTGCCGCACTGGCAATTGCTGGGGTACCACCACTTAACGGCTTCTTCAGTAAATTCCCTATCTTCGCAGCAGGCTTCGCCCTTTCTGAACACTTCTGGATACTCACACCAATCATGGTGCTGGTATTGATTGAATCGGTTGCGAGCTTTGCGTGGCTGTTGTACTGGTTCGGTAAAGTGGTGCCTGGTGAGCCAAGTGAGGAAGTGGCGAATGGTAGCGCGGTTCCATGGGCAATGCAGTGGGTGATTGGTTTGCTGATCGTGATGTCCTTCTGTTCGAGTGTCATCGCCGTCATCTGGCTCAATTAAGGGAGAGAAAGTATGACTGGTTCCATGATTGTGAATAATTTAGCGGGATTGATGATGATCACCTCGCTACTGGTTATCGGGGCGAAGCGCCCTGTGGCCTCGTGCTGGTTCTATGCCTTGCAATCGCTGGTGTTAGTGGCGATTTTTGGCACCTTGTCCCAGACCCTCAACGCGCCTGAATTAGCCATGTGGGCAGGTTCGGCTTTTATCACCAAGGTCATTTTAGTTCCTGTGATTTTAGGTTATGCATTTTGCAAGCTGTCTGACCCGTCAGCCAACGGTGGAGTGATCAGCCCTGCGTGGTTAATGTTAGCGGCGGCAGTGATTGTGGTGTTGTGCTGGTTTGTGGTCGAGCCTATCAAATTGCCGATTGCCACAGAGCTTAAACCTGCGCTGGCAGTCTCCCTCGGCCACTTTATGTTAGGCCTACTGTGCATCGTGACGCAGCGCAATATCCTCAAACAGGCGTTTGGTTACTGCTTGATGGAAAACGGCTCTCACCTAACCTTGGCCTTACTTGCTTATAAAGCGCCTGAGCTAGTGGAAATCGGTATTGCTACTGATGCGATTTTCGCTGTGATTATCATGGCGGTACTGGCGCGTAAAATCTATCGCACGCTCAACACACTGAACGTGGATCAACTGACCGCGCTGAAGGGGTGATGAGATGAGTCAAAGTATGTTGTTAACGCTATTAATGGCAACACCATTGGTGATTTCACTGTTGGCTTTTGCGTGCCGATTGCTGGGCAGCGGTGCAAAGCCAGCTGTCACACTGGTGCATGCCGTTGGTATTGTCGCGCTGTTGGTTTTGTCATTGTGGATGGTCAATACCATCAGTGAGGTTGGTGATTTACTGATGGCAGGGAATTGGATCCATTTGGATAGCCTTGCAGGGTTATTTCTCGCCATCTTAGGTATTGTCGGCTTCTTAACGGGTTTGTATTCCATCGGTTATATGAATCATGAAGTGGCAGACGGTGAAATTAGTGTAGGAACATTATGTAATTACTATGGTTTCTTCCACTTATTCTTATTTACCATGCTGTTAGTGATCACCAGTAATAACTTGATTTTAATGTGGGCAGCGGTGGAGGCAACCACACTGAGTTCGGCGTTCTTAGTGGGTATTTACGGGCAGCGTTCTTCACTGGAAGCGGCGTGGAAATACATCATTATTTGTAGTGTGGGTGTGGCATTTGGTCTGTTCGGGACAATTCTAGTGTATGCGAATGCGGTCAATGTGATGCCAAACCCTGAACTGGCCATTTTCTGGACCGAAGTGTTGAAATACACTGAATTACTCGACCCAACCTTGATGCACCTAGCCTTTGTTTTCGTACTAATTGGCTTTGGTACCAAAACGGGCCTATTCCCAATGCATGCTTGGTTACCCGATGCGCACAGTGAAGCGCCAAGTCCAACGTCTGCATTACTGTCTGCGGTACTGCTTAACTGCTCGCTGCTGATCATCATTCGCTATTACATCATTGTAACCTCGGCGATCGGCGGCGAATTCACTCAAACGCTGTTGCTGGTATTTGGCTTGCTCTCAGTGGCTGTTGCGGCATTTTTTATCTTAGTGCAAAAAGATATGAAACGCCTGCTGGCCTATTCCAGCGTGGAAAACATGGGGCTGATTGCGGTGGCGTTAGGTATTGGTGGCCCACTCGGCGTGTTAGCAGCGCTGCTGCATACCTTGAACCATAGCTTGGGTAAAACCTTGCTGTTCTGTGGTTCTGGGAATGTTCTATTGAAATACGGTACGCGAGATATCACCGTGGTGAAAGGCCTACTGCGTACCATGCCATTTACAGCAGTGGTATTTGCTGGAGGCGCATTAGCCCTTGGCGGGATGCCACCATTCAATATTTTTCTCAGTGAATTCATGATTGTGGTTGCGGGGATCGCGGCTGACCATTTTTGGTTAACACTGTTGGTTTTAGTATTGATCACTATCGTGTTAGGCGGGTTGGTGCGCATGATTTCGAAAACCTTATTTGGCGCGCAACCTGATTGCGTGTCCCGTGGTGAACTGGGCATTTTAACCACATTGCCAATGGCTATTCTCATCGTATTGATGTTAGTGATGGGAACGCATATTCCACAGCCTGTAAGCCGCTTACTTGAAAATGCTGCCACCATTGTCTTAACCGATAGCGCAGCATCAACAGAATCTACTCAAATATATTATCAATGGCCGTGGGGTGCTAGCGCCTCTACCGCATCAGTGCAGGAGAAATAACGTGAGCTATCAGAACTATACAGATACCCTTCAAGGCGTTCGTAAAGGCGTTGGCTACCTGGCACAAGTCCGCGAGAAATTTCCCCATGCGGTACTGGATGAAGAGTGGCAAACCGCTAATCAGCTCACCATTACCGTAAAAACGGATATGCTACCTGAAGTGGTAGAGTTTCTTTACTACGGCTGTGGCGGTTGGTTACCTGTTTTATGGGGCAATGATGAGCGCCCGCTCAATGGCCAGTTTGCCGTGTATTACGCGCTTTCCATGGAAGAGGGGGAGAAATGTTGGGTAACGGTAAAAGCGTTTGTCAGCCCAATCACCCAAGAGTTCCCGTCTGTAACGCCGCGTGTCCCTGCTGCAGTGTGGGGAGAACGTGAAATCCGCGATATGTACGGCCTGCGTCCTGTTGGTTTACCTGATGAGCGTCGCTTAGTGTTGCCCGATGATTGGCCTGAAGATTTATACCCGCTGCGTAAAGACACGATGGACTATCGCCAGCGCCCAGCACCAACCACAGATACTGAAACCTACGAGTTTATTAACGACAGCAAAACCCAGAGCCGTGTTGTGCCAATCGGCCCATTGCATATTACTTCTGATGAACCAGGTCACTTCCGCTTATTCGTCGATGGTGAGCGTATTGTCGATGCGGATTACCGTATGTTCTATGTGCACCGTGGGATGGAAAAACTCGCGGAAACTCGTATGGGCTATAACGAAGTGACGTTTTTATCTGACCGTGTCTGCGGGATCTGCGGCTTTACTCACAGTGTGGCGTATACCTCATCCGTAGAAAATGCTCTTGGTATCTACGTGCCGCAACGTGCGCACACCATTCGCAGTGTCCTTTTAGAAGTTGAGCGTCTTCATAGCCACTTGCTAAATATTGGCCTAGCGAGTCACTTTACGGGGTTTGACACAGGGTTTATGCAGTTTTTCCGTGTGCGTGAAAAATCCATGACCATGGCGGAGTTACTGACAGGAGCGCGTAAAACTTACGGAACTAACCTGATTGGTGGTGTTCGCCGTGATTTTCTCAAAGAACAGCGCGTAAAAACCATTCAATTGGTACAAGAAATGCGCCGCGACGTCACTCAATTAGTGGATATGCTACTGAGTACGCCAAATATGGAGCAGCGTACCGTGGGGGTGGGACGTTTAGAACCACAAGTTGCTCGTGATTACAGCCCTGTCGGGCCCATGATCCGCGCGAGTGGTTTTAAACGTGATGTGCGCTTTGACCACCCATTTGCTGATTATGGCAACTTACCAAAAACCTTATTCAGTCTTGATGGCTGCGATGTGTATTCAAGGGTGATGGTGCGTATTAAAGAAACACTGGATTCCTTGTCGATGATTGAATACGCACTGGATAACATGCCAGAAGGGCCAATCCTCACAGAAGGCTTTACCTATCAACCGCATAAATTTGCGTTGGGCTATACCGAAGCGCCGCGTGGGGAAGATGTTCACTGGAGCATGTTAGGGGATAACCAAAAACTGTATCGCTGGCGTTGTCGTGCGGCGACCTATGCCAACTGGCCAGTGCTGCGCTATATGCTGCAAGGTAATACCGTTTCTGATGCGCCGCTGATCATCGGTAGTCTTGACCCTTGTTACTCTTGTACCGACCGTGTGACGCTGGTGGACGTGAAAAAACGTAAAGCGAAAACAGTGGCATACAAAGAACTTGAGCAGTACAGCATCGACCGTAAAACGTCGATAATGAAATAGGCGGAGGGCATATTATGTTTAAACTGTTTAAAACCCTTCAAAATGCAGGAACGGCAACGGTGAAATACCCGTTCAAGCCTCTCGAAGTGGCACACGGATTTCGCGGTAAACCCGAGTATGACCCACAGCAGTGTATTGCCTGTGGGGCTTGTATTTCGGCATGTCCCGCCAATGCATTAACCATGGAAACTGACTTAGCAAATGGTGAGCGTCGTTGGCAGTTATTTCTCGGGCGCTGCATCTACTGTGCCCGTTGCGAAGAGGTGTGCCCGACTCGTGCTATCCATTTAACGGAAGAATTTGAAACAGCAGTCATGAACAAGGCTGACTTGTACATGAAAGGTACTTTCCGCTTACAACATTGCCGCGAATGTGGCGAAGCATTCGCCCCTAAAAAATCGGTGGATTACGCGATGGCATTAATGGTGGCATCAGGTATCGAAGAAAGCGGTATTGAAGCACTCCGCCCAATGTATGAAACCTGTCCATCTTGTAAACAAAAAAACAATTTGCTGAACAATGGCCGCCAAAATTTCCGCTTGCACATTGAGGGAGATAAATAATGAGTCTGCCAGATATTCCTGTTAATCATCACGTTAGCCAGCCTATCCAATTGGATGAGCAAGTGGCTAAACTGAAAAGTACGCTGCTCAAAGACATCAAGCGCTCTGCCTATGTGTATCGTGTTGACTGTGGTGGCTGTAATGGCTGCGAAATCGAAATTTTCTCGGCAATTACCCCCGTTTTTGATGCCGAACGTTTTGGGATTAAAGTGGTTGCCTCCCCGCGTCATGCGGATATTTTGTTATTTACTGGCGCAGTGACTCGCGCCATGCGCATGCCAGCACTGCGGGCTTATGAGTCCGCACCCGACCCAAAAATTTGTATCTCGTATGGGGCGTGTGGTTGCGGCGGCGGTATTTTTCATGATTTGTATTGTGTGTGGGGTGGCAGCGAGCACATCGTGCCAATTGATGTATGGATCCCTGGTTGCCCACCCACACCTGCGGCGACCATTTATGGTTTTGCTGTAGCACTGGGCTTACTGAAACAAAAATTGTCAGCGCAAGATCACCATGAAGCTGATGGTGAACGAGTAGAGCTTCTATTGCCATCAATTCCATTAGCCACTCGTGTGATGATCGAACGTGAAGCGCGCCGTCAAGCGGGTTATTACCAAGGCCGTGAAATTAGTGACCAATTTTTATCTTTATTAGATGGCGCAAGCCCTGCCCAAGTTCAAAGTACGTTACAAACGTGGCTTAACGAAGAACAAGACCCCCGTCTGCGTGACATTGTTAACCGTTTAGTCACTGTGTTGAAGCAAGGAGGCATTCATGACTAGTCCAGCTTCGGCTAGCGCTTTGCCAACGGAAGGCGAAGTCTTTTTTTGGTCTTTGCGCCAAAAGTTTGTCGACAGTGACGATGACATTCCAGAAGATGCCCAACAAGTGATGTATTACTCACTGGCGATCGGCCACCACGTTGGGATGATTGATTGCTTGAAAACCGAGTTAGTTTGCCCGCTAGCAGGTTATCAGTCTTGGGTTCAAGCCTTACCTGAGGGGGAGGCTCGTCGTAAGTTACAAGGCTTAATCACCTTTGGTGAAATTAATATCGACTCGACCCACACCAATATGTTGGCGCTGGCATTAGATGGCTTTGCCAAAGACCCGCAGTCCCCTTACCAAGCGTGGAGCGAAACGCTGATTCAGCTTCTAGGCGAAATTGAGCGAGAACCCGCCATTTATTTGATTGTGAAGCGACAGGGGGTAGGGCATACAACCCGACAAAGTTCGTCATCACTAGGCGATGAATGGGCTACCGAAAAAGTATTGCCCAAACAGAACCAACAGCCTGTGCAAAACCTGATGCTGGCAGTTGGTAATAGCATGATGGGGGATGACGGTGCAGGGCCGATGTTATTCGATTTAATGGAGGCTAACCCGATTGAAGGCTGGCAGGCAATTAACGGCGGGAGCAGCCCTGAAAGCGTGTCTCACCAAGTACGTGCATTAAAACCCCAGCGCTTGCTGATTGTGGATGCTGCCGATATTGGCTTAGCAGCAGGGGAAATACGAATTATTGACCCCGATGATATCGCTGAAATGTTTATTATGAGTACCCATAATTTGCCGCTCAATTTTTTAATCGACCAATTAAAAGAGGATATCGAAGAGATTATTTTCTTGGGTATTCAGCCAGACTTAGTGGGTTTTTATATGCCAATGAATGAGAAGGTGATTTCGGCAGTGCAACAAGTGTATGCCGCATTACCTCAGTGGCAAGGGTTAGGCGGATTTACCCTGTTTGAGGGGGAGTAAACAGTCCCTCAGGGGAGATCGCAGTGCGGTGAGGCACTGCGATTTGTCCTCGGTTTAAGCATTACCTCGTAAAAAGTAGCCTACATCTTCCTCGACTTCTTCCATTGCCATTAATGCGGCGAGGGTGTCTTGTGCTTCTTGTTCATCAATGATACTCATCGCAAAGCCCACGTGGACAAGCACCCATTTGCCAATCATTGCAGCAGTTTCCCCTTCACACACCAGCGCAATATTCACATCGCGTTTGACGCCGCAGACTTCAACTTGGGCGGTATCCATTGGGGACTCGCCTACGCTGACCACTTTTCCAGGGATGCCTAAACACATAACAAACTCCTACATAGAATATTATTCAACTTCAATCTGTTTGACCTGCATGCTACTGCTGCTGTCTACGTGCAAGTTTCGGCTGCCACAGTGTGGGCAGCCCGTTTCAAATTGGGTAATTTGCACGGTACGTTGGCAATCGCGGCATTGTGCCTGCGCGGGCACGGTAGACACATGGAGTGTAGCCCCTTGCGCAAGGGTATTGCGGCAAATAATGTCGAAGCAAAAATGCACTGCAGACTCTTCAACACAAGAGACCGCACTTAATTCGAGCCAAACCCCTGTGACGCGCTGTGCATGGTTTTGCTTAGCGTGCTGTTCAATGATTTCAAAGGCATTTTGGCATAATGCGACCTCATGCATGGCACGCTCCTTACAATAAGATTTCAGGGGGAATTTCAAAGGCAGCGCGGCGTCGACGTTCTTTAACGATTTCATCCATGCGGTTTCTATCGACAATCATTAATGCTTCGGTTGGACACACTTCTACACACGCAGGCCCGCCTTCACGGGTATGGCACAAATCACATTTATGGGCTTCAGCACGGTATTGTGGAATGGTATTGAGTGCGGTCACTTGTTGGTCGACTTGGCGGCTAATGACTTCCATGGTGCCGTAAGGGCAGGCGATGACACAGGTTTTACAGCCAATACATTTTGATTGGTCAACATAGACAAAATCATCTTTACGGCTAATCGCACCATTTGGACACACATTAGCACAAGGGGCATCCTCACATTGGCGGCATACCACCGCCGTACTGACGGTATAACCTTTTAGTACATGAATACGCGGGAAAAATTCATCTTTGACGACCGTGGCGATCCCCGTTTCTTGTTCTTGGTGGGACACCACACACGCAACTTCACAGGTATGGCAGCCAATGCATTTTTTTGGATCTGCAATGATGAAACGGTTCATCCTACTCTCCTGAATGATAGATAAGACAATACATTCAACGTTCCGATGTAATTGTTTTCAATTTAGATACTCAGTTATAAGCATGGATCGTGCCAAATTGATGGAATAATTAAATTCAGTTAAATCAGCGAATTAATAAATAACGAGGTGTTTTATTTGTGGAGAAAAATATATTCGACACGTTTTCGACAATAATGACGATGTTTAATTTTAATCGTTATATAAAAAAATATATTACATTTTAATTTACATAAAAAAATAGGGGATTGGATCAAAGTTAAATCAGTCAATGATATTATTTTTCTTTAGAGTCATTACAATAATCTTATTTGGTGTCGTATTGATGTTCAATTATATCAATGGCCATTAGTTTGAGTGTTTATAACATCTCAAGGAAATGATTAAAAAGAATGGGGTATTTGTGGGGATCTCTGAAAGCAATGAACGTATACGCCATGAACGCGACCAATATCGAATACTGGTAGATATTACTAATTCCGTTTTATCACACTTAGAAATGGATGGATTAGTTGCAGAAGTGTCTCGGGAAATTTACCGTTTTTTCGGTATTAGCCAAATTAGTATCGCCCTGTGTGATAATTATAGCTCCGCGGTATACCTTTGTTATTCAAGTTATTATCGCCGCGGAAAACCCGTCGAAAAGACCCAATATCACTTAAACGAATTACACCCTGATTTAACACAAGTACTTGAAAATAACCAATCTATGCGGTTGACTCTTGACCAATCTACCCAAGACCCGCTGTATCAACACGTGTGTGCTCAAGGGATGATGGAAACATTATTACTACCGTTAGCATTTAACCACAAACCCCTTGGTGTTTTGGTATTATCCCATGAAGATACCCGCATTTTCACCGACGATAACTGCAATTTACTCAAGCAGATTGCGGCGCGTTTTGCGATTGCGGTGGATAATGCGGCGGCATATGGTGAAATTACACGTTTAAAAGATAGCCTAAAAAATGAAAATCTCTGGCTGAATGAGCAAATTCACGGCAATGAAAGCTTTAGTGAAATTATTTTCCAAAGTGCAGCCATGCGTAATGTGCTCGACCAAGTGGATTTAGTGGCACGCAGCGACAGTACCGTATTGATTTTAGGGGAAACAGGGACAGGTAAAGAGCTAATTGCTCGCGCTATTCACAGGCTAAGTGACCGACATCGCCGTGCAATTATTAAAATGAATTGCGCCGCTATCCCTTCAGGCTTGTTAGAAAGTGACTTATTTGGTCATGACAAAGGCGCGTTTACTGGGGCAACGACCACGCACATTGGCCGCTTTGAAATGGCGGATAAAAGCACGCTTTTTTTAGATGAAATCGGCGATATGCCATTGGAATTGCAACCAAAATTACTTCGCGTGCTGCAAGAACGTGAAATAGAACGTATTGGAGGTAACAAAGTCATTCCTGTGGATGTGCGCTTGATTGCGGCAACTAACCGTGATTTAAAGGGCATGACGGATGAGCGTGAGTTCCGCGAAGATCTGTATTATCGGCTGAATGTGTTTCCGATTATGATCCCTCCGCTACGTGAAAGGCCTGAAGATATTCCGTTACTTGCGACCCATTTTACGCAAAAAATTGCGCAGCGTATGAACCGTAAAGTTGAGTGTATCCCCCGTGATGCACTAGCGCAGCTATCATTGTATCCATGGCCAGGTAATGTCCGTGAGTTGGAAAATGTCATTGAGCGGGCAGTGATTTTAACCCGCGGAAATACCTTGAATTTACAACTGCATGAACTCAATATCCCAAAGCCCTCACGCCTTAAAAATGCGTTTGAAAAACCGAGCGCTATAGAAAAGCGCATGCAAACTGCCGCCCCCGAGAGTGACGACGAAGAACGGGATCGAATTATTGCGGCGCTACGGGCAACAAATGGTGTGGTCGCTGGGGCGAGGGGGGCGGCAACTCGCTTAGGGTTAAAACGCACCACATTATTATCACGTATGCAGCGGTTAGGGATCTCGGTTCAAGATTTATTCTAATTCTTTATTCTTTTATTATATTTATCAGGTTGGTTATTGTTATTTTTGTATAATTGGTGGTCATATGAAAATAAATAATAATTTCCTTAATGAAATTAATTATTATTTATATTTAGAAGTCACTACTGTGATTAAATTTATTCAAATATAATTTAATTTTTTTGAAATCAGACTGAATAACAAATTATCAATATTTCATTAATATATTTATTGTTAACCAACTAAATAAAAAAAGCCAATGGTTTGATTGAAACCATTGGCTTAATTGATTGTTTAACGCAAATTAAAGGCCTTCTGCAGCCTCGCGTAAACGACGTTTAATTCCAGTGTATTCCTGAACAACGAAATACTCGGCTTTTTGTTGATCCGCAATTGGTTCAACTCGCACTGCACAGTACTTATATTCAGGGGTCTTGGTGATAGGGCTGAGGTTTTCTGCCACGAGCTCATTACAGGCACCAATCCACCACTGATAAGTCATATATACCGCGCCTTTATTGGGTCGGTCACTGATATTGGCTCGAGTAATGACTTTGCCTTGCCGTGATGCCACCCAAACCAGCTCCTGATCTTTTATCCCTAACGCTTTTGCATCTGCGGTATTGATTTGCACAAAACCAGGTTCATCCGCTAATGCTGCCAACGCTTTACAGTTCCCCGTCATTGAGCGACAGGAGTAATGACCCACTTCACGCACTGTCGCTAACACCATCGGGTATTCCGTGCTGACTTGATCAATCGGTGGACGCCAGTCGCAGGTAAAGAATTGGCCTTTGCCATTTGGCGTGTCGAATTGACCCCCTTCGTACAAATACTCCGTGCCGGGGCTTTCTAATGTCTTACACGGCCACTGAATATAGGCTAAGTCCGCCATTTTTTCATAGGTCGCGCCATAGTAAATCGGGCACAATTCACGTAACTCATCCCAAATTTCTTTGGTGTTGTTGTAGTGCATTGGGTAACCCATGGCTGTTGACATTAGGCTGATGATTTCCCAGTCTGTTTTCACGTCACCAACAGGTTCAACAGCTTTATAAAAGCGTTGGAAACCACGGTCAGCGGCGGTATATACCCCTTCATGTTCCCCCCAAGAGGTGGCAGGGAAAATCACATCGGCAATCGACGCAGTTTTGGTCATGAAGATATCTTGAACAATCAATAGCTCGAGCTTATCGAAGGTGCGGCGGATAGTGGCGAGGTCTGGCTCTGTTTGTAGTGGGTCTTCCCCCATCACATAGTGGGCTTTTAATACGCCCTCATCAATAAAGTGTGGCACTTCGCTAAGTGGAATACCGTTTTCTGCAGGCATGCTTTCAATACCCCAGAATTTGGCAAATTTTTCCAGTGCAGCGGCATCCGACACATATTGATAGCCTGGTAGAGTATTTGGTAGTGCCCCCATATCGCAGGCACCTTGCACGTTGTTTTGACCACGAACAGGGCCAACGCCAACATGTGGTTTACCTAAATTCCCCGTTAATAGTGCAAGGCTAGTAAGGGATTGAACAGTTTCAACACCTTGATAGAACTGGGTGACACCCATGCCCCACAAAATTGTCGCGCTTTCTGCTTTGGCGTACATGCGAGCCGTTTTGCGAATGTCTTCTGCTTTGATACCTGTCGTTTCTTCCACTGATTCAGGAGTATAAGGTGCGACTAAGGTACGATATTCATCGAATTTTTCAGTATGTGCATCAATAAACGCTTTGTCATACAGATTTTCTTCGATGATCACATGGGCAAACGCATTCAGTAACGCAATGTTTGACCCATTTTTCAAAGGTAAGTGAATATCTGCAATGCGCGCAGTTTCAATATAACGCGGATCGCAAACAATAATTTGAGCCCCTTTTTCTTTCGCTTTTAAAATTCGGCGAGCGACAATAGGGTGTGAGTCCGCGGCATTGTAACCGAAGACAAAAATACATTTGGTATCCTCAATTTCAACAATTGAGTTGCTCATGGCGCCATTACCGACCGAACGCTGCAGACCTGCAACCGAAGGGCCGTGTCAGACACGTGCGCAGCAGTCGATATTATTGCTACCGACTGCCGCTCGAACAAATTTTTGCATCACAAAGTTGGCTTCATTCCCTGGGCCGCGGGATGAACCTGTCGTCATGATAGCTTTAGGGCCGTATTTTTCTTTGATTGCCAGTAATCGAGAACTGGCAAATTCAATGGCTTCTTCCCATGAAACCACTTCAAGTTTGCCACCACGCTCACGACGGATCATCGGATTTTTTAAGCGAGGCGTTAAGATTTTCGTATCGTGAATGAAGTCCCAGCCATAATAACCTTTTAGGCAGAGCTCCCCTTCATTGGTGTGACCATTTGCGCCCTCTGCGCCGATGATCTTCCCGTTTTCCACCTTCAGGTATATTTTACAGCCTGAGGCGCAATACGGGCAGACGGTGATGACTTTTTCCATCAACATTGCTCCTGTGTTTTTATGTAGCGGTCATTGCCGCCTTAACACTTAAGCTAATGCAGGGTTTATGCCAATTTTTAAGGTAAATTTATTGTTATCTAACTGATTGAATTTATTGTTTTTGATGTGTCTAACATCGTGTTTTACTGTTTGGCGAACTCTGTGATCGTCAAAAGTGTCGACGGCTATTGACGAGCCAAATGGTTGATAAGCTGCTCTACCGCAGGGGAAGATAATGATTGGATGGCATAACACACGCCAATACGCCGGGAAAGTGCATGAGTTGGCAAAGGGTGAAAAACAATATTGGCATGTTCACTAGCAAGGGATTGCGGCACGATTGCCACGCCTAAGTTGAGCGCGACTAGACCAAGCGCGAGGGAAAAGGTGCTGGCATGGGCTGAAGGGGAGTTTGCCGTCGCGCCGTAAATCGGTAAAAAACGCTGGTGCCAAGTGAGTTCAGGGCACATAACCCAACATAAACCGTGTAAATCAGCGGGTTGAATGGCGTCTTTACTTGCAAGAGAGTGCTCTGGTGACATGGCTAAAACAAATGGCTCACTCGCGAGTGGAATAAACAGTTCATCCTCACAACGCATTTCTTCGCAGGCAAGGCGAATATCCCCTTTGCAACCCGACTCCAAGGTAATTAATAAATGAAAATCAGGGTCTTGAACCTGTTTGACAAACGCACAGACATGCTGGTTAGCGATGTCCTCTTCAATGCCAATTTGCAGAGGCTGGCGGTTTTTTTCACGTTTAAAGCTACTTGCCAGCGTGTCTAGTTCAGCCACCATGCGTTGTGCGTGAGGGTATAAAATTCGCGCATCTTCAGTGACATCAACGCCTCTTGGTAAGCGCTTAAACAGCTGAGTGCCTAGGTTATCTTCCAGCGTTTTGATCGTTGCTGAGAGCGCAGGCTGTGTGAGAAATAACCGTCGTGCTGCCGTGGTGATATTGCGTTCTTCGAAAACGGCGATAAAGGCGTGAAGTTGGCGATAATCCATAGGTTTTTTTGATGTCTGCGAGAAGAATAAACCATTTTAATGTAACTTTCGGATGAAATATAGTCTGCTCATGGTTTTAGGTATCAATTAAATTTATATGGGACGCAATATGCAAAACGTAAAATCATTAGTGGTGATTACTGGCGCGAGCTCAGGTATTGGCCTTGCGACGGCAAAAATGTTATCCAATGAAGGTTATGCACTTTTATTACTGGCACGCCGTATTGAGCCAATGTTGGCATTAAATTTACCTAATACGTTATGTAAAACTATAGATGTTACGGATAGAACCGCATTTTTGAATGCCGTTAAAGAAGCAGAGGTGCAGTTTGGCCCTGTTGATGGCTTAGTCAATAACGCAGGTGTTATGCTTTTAGGTGATATGACTAATCAAGACCCTAACCAATGGGATACCATGGTGGATGTGAATATTAAAGGCGTGTTGAATGGCATTCATGCCGTTGTTGATGGCATGGTCGCGCGTAAAAGAGGCACCATCATTAATATTAGTTCAGTCGCAGGACGAAAAACCTTTCCAAATCATGTGGCGTATGTGGGAACCAAATTTGCTGTGCACGGTATTTCTGAAAATTTACGCGAAGAGCTTGCCCCACATGGTGTTCGTGTGATCACTATTGCTCCAGGGGCGGTTGAAACGGCGTTACTTAGCCATACCACAGATGAAGGGATTAAATCAGGTTATCAAGAGTGGAAAAAAGAGATGGGGGGACTTGTGTTGTCAGCAGAGGATGTTGCCAATACCATTCGTTTTGCTTACCAACAGCCACAATCGGTGTGTATCCGTGAGATTGTTTTAGCAGCAACTCGGCAGCAGGCTTAGTCTGTTCATTGTTTCATCATTTTGTCATAAAACTACCATCATGTTGTCATGCATCTGACTTAAGTTCGCAGTAACTCAGCTTGGATGGAGATAACATGATGTTTAGTGTCGATGCTTTGCTCCACGATATATACCCACATCAAGCCCCGCCTGCATGGAAACGCAGTGTATTAAAACGCCTACTTTTCGAAAAAGAATTTAGTCAATTTGCCCAAGATTACCCCCATTTGAAAGGGTTGGATCTTATTGAACAAGTCATTGAGCATTTCAATATTCGCTGTGAATTAACAGAGGGTGACTTGGAGAATATCCCCGCAGAAGGCCCTGTTGTTTTAGTGGCAAACCATCCAATAGGTTCATTGGATGGGTTAGCGCTATTAAGAACCGTCGCAACGGTGCGCCCTGATGTGAAAATCGTTGCAAACCAGTTGCTTAATTATATTGAGCCATTAAAAAGTCTATTTATTGCCGTTGATAATATCAGCAACCGCACTAATCGCCAGCAAGTGGAAGCGATGCAGCAGCACTTGGATAACCGCGGGGCGCTAATTGTATTCCCAGCGGGAGAGGTTTCACGGCTCAGTAGTAAAGGTATTCGCGATAATCACTGGCGCACGGGTTTTTTACGCTTAGCCGCGAAAGCGCGCGCTGCGATTGTGCCAATGCATATTCAGGGGCGAAATAGCCATTTGTTTTATTTGGCTTCATTGCTTTACAAGCCGTTGTCCACGCTGATGTTAGTCAGGGAAATGTTTCAACAACGGGGTAAAAAACTCAAGATTCGTGTTGGAGGGCGTATTCCTTTTAGTCATTGGTATGATGGCCACACGAAAGCCCACGAATTGGCTGAACGCTTTCGCCGCCATGTCTATTTATTAGGAAAAGAGAAAGAAGGGCTGTTTTGCAGCGAAGCGGCAATTGCGTTACCTGAAGACCGACTTGAGCTAAAAAAAGCCTTGGCGGCTTGTGAGCGTTTGGGGACATCGCCAGATGGCAAAGCGATTTACCTTTATCAGCGCCATCAAGAGGTTCGTTCGCCCATATTGCGTGAATTAGGGCGACTTCGTGAAATTTCGTTTCGTGCAGTAGGGGAAGGTTCAGGCAAGCGCCGTGATTTAGATAGCTACGATGATGATTATTATCACTTGGTGTTATGGGATGACGATGAGCTCGATATCGTTGGCGCTTATCGTTTTATCCCCACTGAAAAGCAAATTGAAGCCAAAGGGTTAGCAGGGATCTACAGCTCTAGCTTATTCCACTATGATGAAGGCATGTTTCCCATTCTTGCTCAAGGTATTGAACTAGGGCGTAGTTTTATTCAGCCTAAATATTGGGGAAAACGTGGGTTGGATTATTTATGGTTAGGCATTGGGGCTTATTTAGCCAAATACCCCCAATACCGTTATCTATTTGGCCCTGTCTCTATTTCGGGAGCGATGCCGATTGCGGCGCGTGATTTATTGATCACGTTTTACCGCTTATATTTTTCTGCTGAACAGTCAATGGCGCAATCTCACAAGCCCTATCCAGCCTCTTTACCGCAGGTGTTGGCGCAATTCGCCGGTGATAATTACCAAGAAGACTTGGTGAAACTCAAAAGCTTATTAAATAACATCGGGTGTTCTATTCCGACACTTTATAAGCAGTACACTGAGCTGTGTGAGCCTGGTGGCGTGCAATTTATGGATTTTGGTACAGACCCATCATTCAATGATTGTATTGATGGTTTGGTGTTGGTGGATTTAACCAAGCTAAAGCCAACACGTTATCAGCGATATGTTGGGGTGCACTTATAACTTTTCATATATTCATCGTGTGCTTTTATTTATTGCACACGATGAATAGCTTGAGGTTTATGCATTCGCTAACTGAACAGGTTTTGACGCTTCTTGGCGATTACGTTCTAATTCTAGAGCCCCTAAATGAGACAGAATACAGAAGATGATGCAGCAAACAATACCACCTAAAAGTAGATAGAAACCTGCGTGCCAGCCCATGCGGTCAACAATGAAACCGAACAAACTTGTTCCTAACGTTGCGCCTAAAATGTAGCTTAGAAAGCCGCGTAAACCCACCGCTGAACCGACGGCGAAACTTGGTACAATTTCCATTGTTTGTACAGAGGCTAAGAATTGAGGCACGTAGATCAAGCAACCAACAACCGCGGCAAAGAAAGTCACGAGTGCAAGGGATTGGCTCTGCCAGTAACCAATTAAGCAGAAGAAAATCAATATCATGCACATAATAGCTAATGGCATTCTGCGGCCTTTAAACAGTTTATCTGTTAACCAACCTGCCAATAATGTGGAAGGAATTGCTGCCCACTCGAAGAATAAGAAAGCCACACTCATTTGGTCTTTAGAGAAGTTTTTCTCTGTGAGTAAGTAAATTGGTAACCAGCTGATCACCCCAAAGCGCACCATGTAAACGAACACATCCACGAACGAGATATACCATGCATTTTTATTTTTCAGCACATAAGTACAGAAAATTTGGAAGGCACTCATATTTTCTGGTGATTTGTCTTTCTGCTCGGTGGTGAGGAGGACTTGTTCTTCAGGCATCATTTTATCAAGGGCAGGTAAACCTTCTTGAACAGGCGTGCCTTTACCTAAAATTAAGACCACAGCCGCAAATAAGATAGCGATAACTGCAGGCACCATATAACTGGCACTTTGCCAATGTTCAGTACCGAGTACTGCAAAAGCGGCACCCACAATAGGTGCGACGATACCGCCCCCGACATTATGGGAAATATTCCAAAACGCGCCGATTCGACCTCGTTCTTTACGTGGGAACCAATTAGCAATGGTAATAAATGAAGGCCCTACCCCCATTCCTTGAAATAAACCATTAAGAATAACAAAGCCCACAAATAACCAAAAAGCGTTACTGAAACCCATACCAAAGTTAACGATAGCACAGAGGATCAATCCAAACGCCATAAAGGCTTTTGGACTCGCTTTATCGGCTAAGCTGCTCATAACACCTTTACTAATACCATATGCAATTAACATGCAGCTACTTAACATACCAATTTGCGTGGTGGTTAAATCTAAATTTTCTTTTAAATAGGGCGTAGAGAGAGTGAAATTATTACGAACAATATAATAAGCTAAATAACCAAGAAATACACTGAGTAGTGCTTGAACACGATAACGTTTATAGGTTGCAGAAATATCTTTGGATGCAACACTATTTTTTGCCGTAGCGGGTTTTAAAAATGACAGCATAAATTCACCTGTGTAAATAATTTTAAAAAATATTTTTTGAATTTTTGTCGTTTTTTATTGTTGACCCGTTCATCATGTTCTTCTTTAAAAAATATCTCAATATCATGTATTTGAGTCAATTTTGACTCAATTTTAGAAAAGTAAGAGTCATTTTGACCCAGGGATATAACTCGCTCATTTTATTTTTATTCAGAATGTGTTGGCGGTTACATTAATGGCTTAAATAGAGGAACAATGAAAGAAAACGCGATAAACTTATCACTATTGTTTTATTTAATTATTGGTTTCTATTCCTCTTTCAGTCGTATTTCAGGATATTTAAGCATCCCAATAATTCGCAAAAATGATATTTGATTTTTTTTAGTTATTTCAAAGAAATAAAAAATAAAGATAAAAGGGTGAAAAATGCCTCAAACACCTTTTTCGCTAAAATAAAAAGATTGTTACTTTCTTGATGTAAATCACATCTGCTCACAGGGCTTAGGATCATCGTATGCAGAAAAATACAATTCGACTTAAGATAGTATTTTTAATATTGCTAATACCTATCATAGGGTTAGCCTTTCCTAGTCGTTTGGCTGCCCTGCAAAATGACGAACTGGTGATTGCAACAACGCTCTCTCCTGAAGCCACTATCCATATTATGGAGAGTTGGAATGCCTTGCCAGATGCAATACCCATTCGCACCATTAACCGAACAAGTGCCTCTTTAGAACGTCTACTTGATACACAGGTAATGGAAAATGTGGATTTAGTTTTGACCTCTTCCCCAATGTTAATGCAACATTTACAACAACATGACCGTCTAGCGACGTTGCAAGATCCTCCAAATATTTCACAGAGCCTAGTCCCTGCATCATTAAAAGGCACCGTGGCTGCTGTCGCATTTTCTGGCTATGGTATTTTTGCTAACCGCCACTGGATGGCAGAAAACCAGTTACCGATCCCGAAAACATGGAACGAGCTAACCGATAGCCGTTATCAAGGCATGTTATTGATCAGTAGCCCATCGCGCTCAGATACTTACCACCTAATGATTGAATCGCTGTTACAACAGCGGGGATGGGATGAAGGGTGGCGAATTTTACTCAATGTATCAGGGAATTTAGCGACAGTATCATCACGCAGTTTTGGCGTTGCAGATAAAATTAAAACGGGGTTAGGGGGAGCGGCGCCTATTATCGATAACTATGCTAACTTACTGCTCGGGGAGCCTGACCTTGAGTTTCATTATTTACCTGACTCAGCGACACTTCCCACTTTTATCGCGATTACTCGCTACAGTTTGCATCAAGAAAAAGCTCTGCAATTTATCAACTTTTTGTTGAGTGAACAGGGGCAAAAAATATTGGCAGATAGTAATACAGGAAAATACCCAGTAACGCCATTGCCTGATAGCGACCCACGTAAAGTGCAGCAAAGCCAGTTACTAAATCAACCCAAGTTATTAGATGAACATTTAGTGTTAAAGCGCCAACGTCTCGTTCAGCAATTATTTGATTATGCGATCACTTACCGTTTGATGGAGTCTAAAGATGCATGGCGAGCGGTTTATATGGCTGAATCCCAATTGAAAAAGCCGTTACCTGAAGCACGTGCGTTACTGACCGCAGTGCCAGTCACTGAGGCGGAAAGCCGTGATCCTGAATATTATTCACGCTTCGAGGATAGTGGCAAAGCTGAAGTCGAATATATGCGTTGGCAGCGCTTCTTTCAGGAGCAACAACGCCGTGCCATTGCTTATCTGGAAACGGTCAAATGAAGCGCTGGATTATTCATTATTTAGGTTTATTTAGTTTAAGCGGAATTTTGCGCAGTGCATTTATTGCGGTGACGTTGATGACATTAATTGTCAGCGGTGCAAGCTTGTATGCATGGCACGAGCAAAACCAACAAATTCGTTATGCATTGGGGGATTATTTTCCACGTATTCAATCGTCATTCTTAATTGATGGGCAATTAAATACGTTAGTTGAAGAACTCAATGAATTTCTAAAAGCCCCCAATACAGGCACTCGGCTGCAACTGCGCAATCAAATTACGGAGCATTTGAGTAAAATTGATGGGATCAATCAAAATTTAACGGGGCGTGACCATCAGCAGATTGCTGAAATCATTTCTGAAAGCCAAGATTTACTTTCTCAACTTGATAAAGCGCTCTACACATTGTTTTTAGCCAATGAAAAAGTGAATACGTTATCAGCGCGTATTAGCTGGCTACATGATGACTTTAATACGGAACTGACATCGTTATCGCAAGATATTAGCTTACAGCAAGGGTCTTTATTAGATAAGTTTGAGCAAGAACCAAATCAGGCAAAAGCCTTGCAGAGTCGGTTGCGTAGTGTACAAAGCGAGCTGCAATTAATTTATACCTTGGCACGCTTAGAAGATCAGATAGTCAACGTGTTGGTTAACCGACTCAAAAGCACGCAAGATAATATCTCGCAAGATACACAAGAAGAAAATAATAGTTATATCCGCTACTTACGTTACTTAAAAAGCAATATTGCAGGGAATGAAGGGGCATTAAATCAGTATCCAAGCACGGTGACACTCTACCAAACTATCGATGAACTTCTCGATATTGGTTTATCTGAAAGTAAAATGCCCTCAGCGTTGCAAAATTACCAAAGTGCGAAAGCTGCGCTAGCAGAGATGACAACGGAAAAAGACCGAATTCTGGGGCGTTTTCGCAGCCAGCTTGACTTGCAATTAGGCAATAGCCACTCTCAGTTACAGACCTTAAATCATCATTTATCGGACATTATGTCACTTAGTGGCACGGTGATTATTATTACCGCCTCATTAGCTTTATTACTGGCGGTGTTATTTAATTATTTTGTGATTCGCTCACGACTTGTTAAACGCTTTAATTTGTTGAATCAGGCGGTAGTAAAAATTAGCCTTGGGGATCTAACAACACAAATTCCTGTTGAAGGGCGAGATGAGTTAGGGCGTATCGCGATGCTGCTACAAAGAACCTTAGATCAAATTAATCAACAAAAATATCAACTAGAGCAAGAGATTAGCGATAGAAAAGTCATTGAGCAGAACTTAAGAACCACGCAAGATGAGCTGATCCAAACCGCAAAATTAGCTGTCGTTGGGCAGACCATGACATCATTGGCACATGAAATTAACCAACCGTTAAATGCGCTATCGATGCATGTGTATATGGCCAAAAAAGCGCTGCAACGGGAAGATAACGAAGGTGTTATTGCCTCACTTAATAAGTCGGAATCATTAATTGCGAGAATGGACGGGATTATTCGTTCATTGCGGCAATTTGCTCGTAAACGAGATAGCCAAGAAGTCTTACAACCTATTGATTTAGTTAGAAGCCTAAAAAGCGCGTGGGATATTTTATTATTGCAGCGTAAAACCCGTGAGGCAGCATTGTATCTTCCTGAAAAAATCCCATTGGTGCTGGGGGATGAGATTGGTATTTCACAAGTTTTAGTGAACTTGTTAGTGAATGCATTGGATGCCAGCTCAAACCATGCAGAGATTTCGATTGATTACAGTGAATCGAATGATAATTTAACGTTGTATATCAGTGATAACGGTGAGGGGTGGCCCCTAGCGTTGGCTGACTCATTAATGAAGCCGTTTACGACCAGCAAAGAAATTGGCCTAGGAATGGGGTTATCTATTAGTTATTCGATTATGCAGCAATTAGGCGGAGAAATGCGAATTGCTTCAACACTGAGCCGCCATGGATGTGTCATTCTAAGTTTTAAGAAGGTGCAGGAACATGCTTGATGATAATAATGATATTTTACTCATAGATGACGACAAAGATGTACTTGAAGCTTATTGCCTGCTGCTTGAACAGGCGGGTTATCGCGTATTTAGCTGTGACGATCCAATAGCGGCAAAAGACCTTATTCATCGGGATTGGTGCGGTATTGTTTTGAGCGATGTCTGTATGCCTAATTGCTCAGGGATTGACTTAATGAGCTTATTCCTTGAAAAAGATAAACATTTACCTGTTTTGCTGATCACTGGTCATGGTGATGTGCCGATGGCGGTTGAAGCTGTCAAATTAGGTGCGTGGGACTTTATTCAAAAGCCTATCAACGCAGAATATCTGTTATTAGAAGTCGAAAAAGCGCTTGCCGCTCGCAAGCAACGGGTTATTCAACGGCGTTGGGGACAAAAGCAATTGTCACTCAATTTTGTGGGGAAAAGTGAGTGGGCTCAGCAAATTCATTTGCAATTACAAGGGCTAGCAGAGACCCATGCCGCCGTATTTTTACATGGAGAGTTAGGAACAGGGCGGGTTTATTTATCCCGTTATCTACACCAAATTAGCACTAACCGAGGCTCTCCTTTGGTGATTAAAACGTTATTAAATGCGGAAGAAACACCGTTAGATACGTGGTTGAATGAAGTCGCAGATGGTACTTTGGTGATTAAAAATATTGAATTGATGCCATTAGCTCAGCAGCGTTTTTTAGCGCAGCACCTTCAGCAGGAGCATCGGCAATTTCGCTTAATTGGGATTTCAGAAACGCCACTAATTTTACTCACTAAACAGCAAAAATTAATTGCTGAGCTTTACTATTGTTTTTCAATGACGCAAATTAATTGTTTGCCATTATTACAAAGAAAGGCCGATATCGCTCCACTTTTTGAGCATTACCTTGAGTTGGCATGCACTCGCTTAAATTTACGTTTCCCTGCACTGGATGACTCTTTTGTTAAAAAATTAACGCGTCGCCATTGGCCTGGGAATGTCGGTGAATTAGCAAATGCGGCAGAGCTCTATGCGGTTGGTATCATGCCGATGGGGGAAACGGCAAACCCGCTTCTGGCATCTGTTGCGCCTACTGCGTTAGATCAGAAAATTGAAAATTATGAACGGCAAATCATTACAGAAGCACTTAATATTCATCAAGGTCGAATTAATGACGTGTCGGAATACCTGCAAATGCCACGAAAAAAATTGTATTTGCGCATGAAAAAATACGGCTTGGACAAACACCATTACCGAACTTAGTCATAACAAAAAAGGTGTTGAATAGATAGCTCCATTCAACACCTAAATTCAGATAACTATGTGATAGATGACTTAAGGAACCGGCACCGCCTCACCTTTGTAGTTATCTAAAATAAATTTCTTCGTTTCATCACTTTTCAGTGCAGCCATCAGCTTCGTAATTCGTGGGTCATTTTGGTTATCTTCACGTGTTACCACCACATTGGCAAATTTACTGTTAGCCGCAGGTTCGCTGTAAATAACATCTTTCGTTAAATCTAAACCGGCATTAATCGCAAAATGGCTATCAATAGAGGCAACATCGGCCTCGCCATTTTTATAAATTTGCGGCATTAATGGTGCATCATAAGTAAATAAAAACTGTAAGTTACGTGGGTTTTCAACAATATCGTCAATGGTTGCATCATCCGGGTCAATATCACTGCGTAATTTAATTAAACCTTCATCTTGGTACAATTTTAGAATATGACCGTGTTGGGAAATATTGTTGCTGCTCAGTACTTTGGCCCCATTGGGTAAGTCTTGCAAGCTTTTATGCTTTTGCGAGAAAAAGCGGTACGGATGCATATGCACTGCGCCAACAGACACGAGTTTCCAATCGGGGTGGTCTGCTAATGTTTTATTTAAATACGGAACATGCTGGAAAAAGTTCGCATCTAATTCTTTGTCAGCCAATGCTTGGTTTGGAATAATGTAATCATTAAATACACGGATATCTAAATTAATTCCGTCTTTTTCAAGCTGTGGTTTTACAAACTCTAATATTTCTGCATGGGGTGTTGAAGATGCCCCTATTGTTAATTTATTGCTTTTTTCTTGTTGGTCTGGCTGGCAAGCAGTGAGTGCTAAACTGGTAATTAATAATGCCCCGAAACGCGTTAATAATGATAATTTCATACTGTTATTCCTAATTAGCTGAGTGTAGATAAAATTAATAATTTATTGGCCTAGGTTGATGTTATTAACGTTTATCAATCCACCGAACTAGGGTGTCTCCTATCACTTGAATACATAAAACAATAGCTAAAATCACTAATGTAGCGACCCAGACGACATCCATATGGCTGCGTTGGAAGCCTTCTAAATAGGCCAAATTTCCTAACCCGCCTGCACCAATTGCACCAGCAACCGCGGTGCCTCCGACTAATGAAATTAGCGTAACCGTTAAGCCTGAAATCAAGGCAGGGGAAGACTCGGGTATCAACACATTAAAAATCAAGGTGTGCAGTTTTGCTCCCATAGACTGGCTAGCTTCAATAACCCCTTTATCGACTTCGCGTAAAGCAATTTCCACTAACCTTGCATAGAAAGCACTCGCTGAAATCACTAAGGCTGGAAGCGCCGCGTTAACCCCTAAAATAGTGCCAACGATCCATTTGGTTACAGGGAATAATAAAATGATTAAAATAATAAACGGCACAGCACGGAAGATATTCACAATAAAAGAAAGCACACGGTAAACCGCAATATTCTCTTTTTTACCTTCTTGTGCAGTTAAAAATAAAAAGGTACCAATTAAAATTCCCAAAATGCCCGATAACGCACCAGAGACCAATGTCATATATAAAGTATTGAGGGTTTCAATGCCCAAAACATGCAATTTTAAATAGGGTAAATAGCCACTAACCCAACGCTGTATCTCATCCACGACTAAATCACCTCAACAACGATATTTCTTTTATTTTTAAGATACTCAACGGCATCCGTTAATTTTTCAGTTTCAGGTAGAAATTGAAGATATAAAAAGCCAGTACCTTGGTTAAACGCCCCTTTAATCAATTTAATCGGCTCGTTAAATTGAGAAATTAAGTCATACAGCAAATAATGGCTCTGTTTTTCTTCATCTAAAACGACGCGAATAACCGGGCCATCAGCCAATATTGTCTCTAAGTCTTCTGGGGTATCTGTTGCAACCTCACTTTGTGATAAAAACTGCCGTGTAATTGCATGTTGTGGGTCATGAAATACTTGGCTGACGAACCCTTCCTCAACAATACGGCCTTTATCAATGACGGCCACTTTATTGCAGATACTTTTGACGACCTGCATTTCGTGGGTAATTAGCACGATGGTGATATTCAGCTCGCGGTTAATACGTGCCAATAATTGCAAAATAGTTTGTGTAGTTTTTGGGTCTAGCGCAGATGTTGCTTCATCACACAATAAAACATCAGGGTTGTTGGCAAGGGCGCGTGCGATACCAACCCGTTGTTTTTGCCCTCCACTCAGCATGGATGGGTATTCATCAGCTTTATCGGTTAGCTCAACTAACGCCATCAATTCATCAACACGGGCTTTACGTTTCTTTTTATCGAACCCTGAAATTTGCAATGGAAATTCAATGTTCTCTCGCACTGTTCGTGACCACAGTAAATTAAAGTGCTGAAAAATCATGCCTATAGATTGGCGTATTTTTAAAACTGCTTTTTCATCACTGTGGGTAATATTATGTTGCCCAACAATTATTTCACCGCTAGTGGTGTCCTCTAACCGATTTAGCAAGCGAATGAGGCTACTTTTGCCCGCACCGCTATAACCGATGATGCCAAAAATATCCCCAGCCGCAATATTGAGGTTGATGTTATCAACCGCGACGGTCTGTTTTTTATTACGGCTGTAGATCTTGCTGACATTCTTGAGTGTTATCACGCTGATCCCCTTGGATGAATTGGTTATATCATAGATCCAAAAATGGATATCTAGACGTCTATACTGCTAAAGTAATCAGGAATGTGATGAATGTCAAATAAAAGATAGGGATGAGTTAGATGAAAATAGTCTAATCAATAAAAAACGTTAATAATCATTGGATTATTATTTTTGTTCATTATTCAAAATAAGGATTATGGGATAAGGTTGAAATAGAAGAAGTTGAGGGAGTGATCCCCCCTCAACCATTAAAGATTATTTCGAAAATTGATGGCCAATCAAATAGATAACAGAGGAAGAAACTAACCCAGCAACGACAACGGAGAGTTCTGGAGCATAAGCATTCACGATTAACGCAATGCCAGAGGCGAGTATCCAAGAAACGAACGCTAAGGGCTGCCAATTTTTTGCTTCGTTATTTTTACGTTTGAGTACTAACTGATCCATGATGATAATGGCAGCGATTGGCGGCACAATTAAACCCAGCAAATTCAACCATGTTTGGAATGCATTCCAAATGCCCGTTACAGCAACGATGATCCCGATAACCCCCAGAATAATGGTTAAAGTTCTCATTTTGCCTTTTGTAATATGAGACCAACCCACCGCACCATTGTATAAACAGTGAGTACAGCCAACGCCTAAGTTAACAAACACAAAAATAATCGCGAGTACAGAAAGCAGCGGACTTGAATTTGCTAAAATAGTGATGAAATCCCCCCCCGTGACTTCTGGGTGCATGACCACACCAGTCGCCACAATAATTGCACCAATCACTTCTGCAAAAAATTTGGAAATCGGGAAGGCAGTAAAGGCAGCGAGAAAACCTTGTTTGCCGTTTTTTGCCCAGCGAGTGAAGTCAGCCGTCATGGTGCCTGAATCTGTAAATGTAGAGAAAATCATGGTAACCGCAACACCAAAAGAGAGTGCTCCAGCCCCTGCTAACGGTTGGTAATTGAGAATATCTGAAGAGCCACTTTTCATCGCAATGTAAACGGAGATTAGCCCTAAAATCAAATACATTGGTGCTGCGATATACCCCAAAATGGCGAGAGCTTTAATGCCGATGAAGGTTGCGCCAACATATAGCACTCCACCTAAAATCGTCATCAGTAATAAGTCCTGCCCAAATGAGCGGAACATTGTATCACCCGTAAGGCCGACCATTAATGCAAACCAGCCGATAACAACAGTGGCAAGCAAACCTGAAACGGCGATATATCCACGCTGTCCAAAGGTTCTTTTCGCGGAGATCGCGAAGTTTTCCCCTGTTTTACCTGCCAAATAACTTAAAGACCCAATGACTAAACACAGCAATAAGTTACCCACTAAAATAGCGGTAACGCCCATTTTAAACCCTAACATGGCGGTGACAACACCACCAATAACAGCACTGGTTAAGACTAATGGGAAACTGTACCAAACAGCAGAAACAGAGGCGAAACTTTTACGGTGTTCGAGGGGAACGGGAACATGTTCATATTCGGAATCTAATAAAACATTATCTTTTTCTTTATTTGACATATTAGGTGAACCTCATTTTAATTAAAATTAATTGGAGTACCTATAAAAATTAATAATAAAATTTCTATAATTTAAATCTTATGGATATGAATTAATTCGCTAAAAAAAGAAAATAAATCCCTTGGTGAATAAATTACTTTATTAACCTGTAATTAATTGATTTTTTGGTTTGTTTTATGGTGTGGCAAGCATACCAACAGTTAATAAAGAATAGAATCCATTTAAAAAGTATTCATCAATAGGGGGGATGATTGTTGATTTTTTTTCAATAAAGGCGCTTTAATGTGATTGCACGCATCGTTAATGAGTGAATTAATGTTGTTTTTAGATGATATTTAAAAATTAAAAATATATTTTTATATTCATATTAAAAAATAAATTTAAAATTGTGATTTCAATCAAATTGAATGTTTTATATTTGTTAAAATATTATTATATATAAATATAACATATTTATTAGGTTGTCATTTTCCATTCATAAAACCTTCATCAATCTGACGTATTGGCACCGTAGCATCATCGGCAACGATTAAGTCCCAAAGAGGATACCAAGATGATGCAACAGGCTCTCTCTTCATCGAGTGAGTGCTCGACTATTTTGCCTTTCAGGCAAACAGCGAGCGACTTACCCATGATCGCAATACAAAATCTATCACAGGCTTTTTCACAACAATATGTGCTTAATGGCATCGACTTAACGGTGGAAAAAGGCACGGTTTTAGCACTACTTGGGCCATCTGGTTGCGGCAAAAGTACTTTGCTCAAACTGTTAGCAGGCTTATTGCAGCCCACCAATGGCACTATCCAATTTGCGGGTAATATCGTCGCAAGTGCCCACCACCTCGTCCCCCCAGAGAAACGCAACCTCGGCATGGTATTCCAAGATTATGCTTTATGGCCACATATGACCGTTGCGCAGAATGTTGCATTTCCTTTGAGAATGCGGGGGGTAGGCCGCCAACAGATTGAAGCTCGCGTAGTTAAAGCCCTTGAGCGTGTCGGATTAATGGATTTTGCCAAGCGAAAACCCGCGGATTTGTCTGGTGGGCAGCAGCAGCGCGTCGCACTGGCTCGAGCCATTATTGCTGAACCTGAAATTTTGTTATTCGATGAACCTCTTTCCAACCTTGATATCGCTCTGCGCCAATCTCTTTGTGAAGAAATGGCGCAATTGCTGAGGACATTGGAAATTACTGCGGTGTATGTCACTCATGATCCCGCTGAAGCCAATACGTTAGCACACCAAATAGCCCATATGCGAAATGGCAAAATTGACCGTTTGACGACCTTATGAAGAGAGAAATCCCATGCAAAAGTTAACCGCAAAACACGTTTTTTCAATAAAGGGTATTACCATGAGCCTTAGCCTTTCCTGTGCACTGTTTTCTGTTTCAACGCAAGCCATTACGGTGTATACCGCGGGGCCTGGCGCGATGGCAAAACAACTGGCCGCAGGGTTTGAAAAACAAACAGGCACGAAAGTGGATGTATTCCAAGCCACAACGGGCAAAGTGATGGCAAGGCTTGAGGCTGAACAAGCAAACCCGCGTGCGGATGTGCTGATTTCTGCTTCATGGGATACCGCCGTTGATTTACAACAAAAAAACTGGTTGTTGGCCTATGAAAGCCCAAATGCACAGCAAGTGCCTGCGCGATTTAAAACTCCTTATTATGTCGCCCAAGGGATTTCAGCTCTCGGTATTGTGTGGAACAGTAAAAGTGGCACGCCAAAACCAACGGATTGGCAAGATTTAGCACAGCCTGTATTTAAGGACAAAGTGACGATGCCAGACCCAGCATTATCTGGGGCATCACTGGATTTAGTCTTGGGTCTACAAAATGCCAAAAAAGAGGCGGCATGGTCACTTTTTGCTGATTTAAAAGCCAATGGTATGGTGATTTCGGGGCCAAATGCACAAGCGCTCACCCCTGTACTACAAGGAGCGAAGGCCGCTGTATTTGGTGCGGTGGATTACGTGGCTTATGGCAGTATTGCCAATGGTGAATCCATTGAAGTTATTTTTCCCAGTAGCGGTACCGCGATAGCCCCGCGGCCAATGATGATTTTAAAAAGCAGTAAACAGCCTGATGAAGCGAAAGCGTTTATTGACTATGTGTTGTCTGCAGAGGGCCAAGAGATCGTCGCTAATGCATGGTTGATGCCTGCCCGTGCTGACATTGCGGGGAAACGCCCTGATTTTTCAACACTGACATTATTGCCAGAAGCCCCAACTGATAGCGCAGAGCGCAGCGATGTTCTCTCACGTTTAAGTGCCTTGTTCCGTTAGTTTTCTCGGCAATAATTAGCAAACCGCTGGGTAGGTTTCTTACCCAGCAGGAGTGTTGTTTCTAATGATAAAAATTCGTTTTCTCCCTTTAATCATCATTATTGCACTCGCCGTTTTAGTGGTGATCCCTCTGTGCTTTATTGTGCTACAGGCGCTATTTCCACAACTCGGGCAAGGGCTATTTTCCCAACCGTTCGCACCTATTATTCATTTAATTAATGAGCCAGAGCTACCCGAGCTACTACAAAATACATTATTGCTCGGCGTCGGCGTTGCACTCATTAGTGCGGTGATTGCGATTCCTTTAGGGGCGTTACGTGGCTTATTTAATTTGCCGTTTGCCAAGGTTTGGGACTTGCTTTTTCTGATCCCATTTTTGATCCCGCCTTATATTGCAGGCTTATCGTGGATGCTGACATTGCAGCCGAATGGGTATTCCCAACAGCTGTTTGGTGTTAGCCCTGGAAGCGCGATATTTTCCTTAGGTGGTATGATGGGAATTATGGCGCTGAATTTATTTCCTGTGCTGTACTTTGCCGTTTCACGCAGTATGGCGGCAAATGGTAACCGCCTTGCCGATGTGGCTCGAGTTCATGGCGCGCCGCCTTGGCAAGCCTTTTTCAGGATTACTTTTCCGTTATCCTTACCGTCAATAGCGGCTGGGTTATTGTTGGTGTTTACCTTAGCGATTGAAGAATATGGCATCCCTGCTGCAATAGGCGCACCAAATGGTATTCGTGTATTAACAACAGATATTGAACAGCGTTTAGCGGATTGGCCGATTGATTTACCTGGTGCGGCGTCGTTATCGTTGATTTTAGCGAGTGTGGCGATTTTTGCTTATACGCTACAACGTTCTATTGTTTCGGGGAAAAATGTGGCGACGACGACAGGGAAAGCTGCGGCGTTGGTGACTCGTTCTCTTGGGGTATGGCGTTGGCCTGTTGTCGGGGTATTTGCAGTGGTGGGCTTTTTAGCCGTCGGGATGCCGCTACTGGCAATGTTTGGTACTGCATTTTCATCGACGGTCTCAGGCGGTTTAGCGTGGGATAATTTAACCTTAAGGCATTTTTCTGGTTTGGTTGATTCCCAAGCGGAAGCGCTAGATGCGTTATTAACCAGTGTGTCATTAGCCAGCGCAACGGCGATACTAACGGGGGTTTTAGGGTTTTTATCTGCGTGGCTGGTGGTTTCTCAACGTATCCGTGGGGCTGTTATCATTGATGCCTTGTCTTTATTACCCATTTCCATTCCAGGGATAGTGATTGCCGTAGGGATGATTTTGGCGTGGAATCAGCCTTTCTGGCCTGTCACGCCATACCATACTTGGGGCATTTTATTGCTCGCTTACAGTTGTTTGTTGTTGCCATATCCCGTGCGGTATTGCAGCGCAGCGCTAACACAAATTAGTGGTAGTCTAGCGGATGCGGCGAGGGTACATGGGGCATCTGCAATAACGACGTTGCGTTTGGTGCTGTTCCCATTAGTGCTGCCAAGCTTATTGGCCGCGATGATGTTGGTATTTGCCGTGGCATCGAGGGAACTCGTTTCCTCACTTTTACTCGCCCCCGCAGGAATGCAGACAGTATCTATCTTTGTGTGGCGGCAGTTTGAGCAAGGCTCCATCGGCAGCGGCATGGCGATGGCCTGCGTCGCCGTGTTGATCAGTTTAAGTTTGATGCTATGCGCACAATGGGTGCAGGGGCGGTATAGCAGAGAATAATGTGAAAGAACTCAAGGTGGCAACATGCCACCTTGATTATATTGGTTAGTTAATATCACTCGCATCGTGGCGTTCGCGTACTTGCTGTGCGGGGTCGCCTTGTAAGCGATTGACGCGGCGGCCGCGTTGTACTGCAGGGCGTGCATAAACTTCATCTGCCCAGCGAATGACATTCTTGTATTCATGCACCGATAAAAATTCGGCGGCATCATACAGCCAGCCTTTGACTAAGGCGCCATACCACGGCCAAATGGCGATATCAGCGATCGTGTAATTATCACCTGCCACGTATTTATTATTTGCTAAACGCTTATCGAGCACATCGAGTTGGCGCTTGGTTTCCATGGCAAATCGATTGATTGGGTATTCGTATTTTTCAGGGGCATAGGCGTAAAAATGACCGAAACCGCCTCCTGCAAAGGGGGCAGAGCCCATCTGCCAAAATAACCACGATAATGTTTCGGCGCGTTCAGGCTGTGTGGTAGGTAAAAAGGCAGAAAATTTTTCCGCCAAATAGGTAAGAATTGAACCTGACTCGAACACGCGGATAGGCTCTTTACCACTTCTATCGACCAATGCAGGGATTTTTGAGTTCGGGTTGATATCCACAAATCCAGAACCAAATTGGTCACCTTCACCAATATTAATTAACCAGGCATCATATTCTGCCTCTTTTATGCCCAGAGCTAATAACTCCTCGAGCATAATTGTCACTTTTTGCCCGTTAGGCGTGCCCAGCGAATAGAGCTGTAGTGGGTGCTTACCAATTGGAAGCTCTTTTTCGTGTGTAGCACCAGAAACAGGGCGGTTAATATTGGCAAATTTGCCGCCATTGCCTTGCTGCCATTGCCATACTTTGGGTGGAATATACGGTGTGTCTGCCATTGAGCATCTCCTTAATTATTTCGAAGAATTTGATTCAATAATCCCATTGTTAATGGTTCCACTGTAGCAAGCCATTGCCAATTCGCCAGCTTTTTTATCGATTCTTGGGTGTGATCAGGTTGTGAACCGCGCAGCGTGCATGAACTCCATCTTTAAACAGAATGTTTTTTTGCATAAAATCTGACTGATAAAATTATGCTGATATTGTTAATGCGCACAACGAGTCAGTAAAAAAATCTCCCTTAAGCTGAGATAGCTTAAGTGTTAAGTTGATAACTAAAGGTAAATATTTATCTCGGCAATCAAAAAAACACCTTTAATTGACACTTAAGCGAAAAATATTTAACAAACGAATTGTGCAAATAACTAATCCTTTTAAAAAAAGGATGTGAACAATATGTGAACATTGGCACTAATTTCGCAGGGGGCATTTTATACATTGAATACCAATAAGAGATATCCGTTGGTTGGAGTGCGCCCATGTTTGCATCAAATTCAAATATCTATCAAAGCCTATTAAATAGGGCAAACACGCAGCCTGATGCTGTCGCCATTGTTTTTGAAGAGCAGCATTGGCGTTATCGCCAGTTATTGGTGAAGGTCAACCAAACGATGTTTTGGCTAACATCAACCCTACAATTGCGAAAAGGCGACCGTATTATTTTGGGTTGGGGAAACACCATAGAGTTTTGCCAGCTATTTTATGCAGCGGTGGGGCTGGGTATTCAGGTTATTCCATTAAGCACCAAAATGAAGGAGTTTGAGGGCAAAGAGCATCTTTCACGTATTAATGCAGATGCCATTTTTTGGGATGATACCTACCAGCCGTGGTTGGGGGACTTTAATGTAAAAGGTATAAGCCTTTCTCAATGGAAAGCATTAACACTGACGGATGAAATGACGTTTGTGAATCATGTTAATGAAGAAGACCCTGCCGTCATTATTTTTACATCAGGGACAACAGGGGCACCAAAAGGTGCTGTCATTACGCATAAAAATATTTTGTCAGCGGTTTATGCTTATCAACAAACATTAAAATTAACTGAAAATGATAAAACGATATTAGCCGTACCGATTTACCATATTACTGGGCTATCGGCTATTTTGGCATTATTTATTCATATTGGTGGAACTATTTTTCTACATCAAAAATTTAATGCTAAAGAAATGATTTCAACAATTGCGAAAGAAAAAATTACTTTTTTACATGGCTCGCCGACAGTTTTTATTTTATTAGTTCAAAAGATAAAAGAAAATAAAAGCATTAATTTAGAAAGATTTAATTCGTTGAAAATGATTGCCTGCGGTGCAGGGCATTTAAATGAAGGAACGATTAAAGAGCTATCTTATATTTTTACAAAAACATCAATTCATTCTATATATGGTTTAACGGAAACATCGTCCCCTGCAACGGTATATTTAGATGATATTCGAAACAGTCCGAAAAAAGCCAGTTCAGGCACACCAGTTCCAGGGCTGAAAGTTTCGATTAGAAGTGAAAAGGGTGAAGAAAAACAGGTAAATGAAACGGGGAACATTTGGGTTAAAGGGGATGTTGTCATTCAGCGTTATTGGCCTGATAGCCCTGCAAATACCACGTCGTTTCAGGATGGATGGTTCTTTACTGGGGATATTGGCTATCTGGATGAAGACGGCTTTCTTTATATTCAAGATAGAATTAAAGATATGATTAACCGAGGTGGGGAAAAAATTTATTCTATCGAAGTGGAAGATTTAATTTCCAATTACCCTGGTGTCAATGAAGTCGCCGTTATTCCAGTAGAAAGCCCAATTTATGGTGAAGAACCAATAGCGTTTATTATTCCAGAAAGCCAAGTTTGTTTAACCAGTAAAGAAATTATGGAATGGCTAAAAGAACGGATACCTAATTATAAAGTTCCTGTAAAAATTATGTTTACCCGTAATTTCCCAAGAACATGGAATGGGAAAATAAGTAAGAAAGATTTAAAACAGCGATATTATTCTTTAAATAGCTAACAGCTAATTCTTTTTTTAATTTATCAAATAAAGGGCTATGAAATATTAGCCTTTAGGTAGGTTTTATCATGAATAATAAGTTTATCTCTAAACAAGAAGCCGCTGAATTAATTAATGATGGCGATACAATTTGCACTGTGGGAATGACATTAACCAGCGCAGCTGAGTCTATTTTGTCTGCTATTGAACAGCGTTTTTTATCAGAAGGTTCGCCAAAACAATTAACGCTAGTACATGCGGCTGGGCAATGTAACCGTATTCGCGGCAATCAACATTTTGCACATCAAGGCATGGTGAAACGCATTGTTGGCTCTCACTGGGGACTAGCGCCGCGTTGGATGCAGATGATCAACGATAATGAAGTTGAGGCCTACTGCTTACCTCAAGGGCAAATGGTGCATTTGTATGGCGCGATGGCAGCAGGTCTTCCTGGTCGTTTATCCAAAGTCGGTTTAGGGACATTTATTGACCCTGACTTAGAAGGTGGCCGAATGAATGCCAAAACGCTAGCACTGCCACCGCTAGTCGAAAAAGTGAGTTTTAAAGGGGAAGATTGGCTGTGGTATCCCGAAATTCCGCTGGATGTTGTGGTGATCCGCGGTACGCATGCAGATAGCAAAGGTAACCTGACCACCGATGAAGAAGCCATGTCGTTGGAAGTGTTGCATGCGGTTTTAGCGGCAAAACGCTTCGGTGGGAAAGTCATTGCTCAGGTGAAATATTGCGTGGAAGAAGGCACTTTGCACCCGAAACGCGTTACCGTCCCTGCCAGTTTTATTGACCACATCGTGATTTGTGATAACCCAGAAGAAGACCACCGCCAGTCTTCGAGCTGGTTCTTTGACCCTACATTGTGTGGTGATATTCGCACGCCTGTGCAGCAAACCACGCCACTGCCTCTCGATATTCGTAAGTTGATCGGGCGTATTGCTTGTCGTTATCTCACTGAAAACTGTGTGATCAACTTAGGGACAGGGATCCCCAACGATGTGATCGGTTCGATTATCCAAGAGGAAGATGCCACGAAACGCGTTGATATTACTGTGGAATCTGGCATTTGGGGCGGAGTTCAAGCGGGGGGGATTGATTTTGGTATTGGCCGCAACCTGTCTGCGATGATCAGCCACCAAGATCAGATGCTTTACTACAACGGGGCTGGGGTAGATATCACTTATATGGGCGCGGGAGAAATGGATGCCAGCGGTCATGTGAATGCCACTTTGCTTGGCAATATTTGCCCAGGAGCCGGTGGGTTTATTGATATCACACAAAATGCTCGTCATGTGGTTTTTTGCTCAACATTTACTGCGAAAGGGTTAGATATCCACTGTGAAAACGGGCAGTTAAAGATTACCCGTGAAGGGGATATTCGTAAGTTGGTGAATAACGTTAGGCAGATTTCTTGGAACGCAGATGTGGCGCGTCAGATTAACCAAACCATGCATTTTGTCACGGAACGAGCGGTATTTACTTTGGGTGGAAAAGTGCCTGTATTGGTTGAAATCGCACCAGGGATTGACCTTGAACGCGACATTCTTGCCCATATGGATTTCGTGCCAGAAATCTCCCCTGATTTGAAAGTGATGTCCTCTTCATTATTTGAAGAAGCGCCTTTTGGTTTGGTTTCGTATTTATAGTTTCAATATTAAAGAGGGATTTATTTATGTTAGTCAAAGACAAAGTTGCCATCGTCACGGGCTCAGCAAGAGGTATTGGTTTTGCTATTGCACAAGTACTAGCAGAAGAAGGTGCAAAAGTGGTGATTTCCGACCTCGCGATGTCCTCAGGTGAAGAAAGCGCAAAACAATTACAGCAGCAAGGTTTTGAAGCCGTGTTTATCCCTTGTGATATTGCTAAACGTGAGCAAGTAAACGCACTCTTTTCACAAGCTAAAGAACACTTTGGCGGCATTGACGTGATTGTGAATAACGCAGGGATTAACCGTGATGGAATGCTGCATAAGTTAAGTGACGACGATTGGGATAAGGTTATCGACATTAACTTGAAAGGCACGTTTAACTGTATGCAAGAAGCAGCAAAATTGATGCGCGAGCAAGGAAGCGGTCGCATTGTGAATATCTCTTCCGCAAGCTGGTTAGGGAATGTGGGGCAAGCTAACTATGCCGCCTCAAAAGCAGGTGTTATCGGCTTAACGAAAACTGCTTGCCGGGAATTGGCGCGCAAAGGCGTCACTGTCAATGCTATCTGCCCTGGATTTATTGATACCGACATGACCCGTGGTGTGCCTGAAAAAGTATGGGACATCATGATCAGCAAAATCCCAGCGGGCTTTGCGGGTGACCCACGAGACGTTGGGCAATGTGTGGCGTTCTTAGCGTCAGACAAAGCGCGCTATATCAATGGCGAAGTGATTAATGTTGGCGGCGGTATGGTGCTGTAGGAGAACAGAATGAAAAACGCAAATGATATTGTGATTGTCAGTGGTGTGAGAACGGCTATTGGTACCATGGGTGGCAGTTTTGCGAACACGCACCAACACGATTTAGGGGCTGAAGTGATCCGCGAAGCCGTAAAACGAGCAGGGATCGCACCAGAAGATGTGGATGAAGTGATTGTCGGAAACGTGGGGCAAATCGCAGAAAGTGGTTTTATTGCGCGGATCTGTCAACTACGTGCTGGCTTACCAAAAGAAACTACCGCTTATTCTGTTAACCGCCAATGTGGCTCGGGGCTACAGGCACTGGCAGATGGCATGATGTTGTTGCAAACAGGGCAGTCGAATGTGGTTGTGGCATGCGGAACGGAAAACATGACCATGCTGCCGTACTACTTGCGTAAAGCGCGTTATGGCTATCGCATGGGCAATGATGTTTTAGAAGATGGATTGACGTCGATTTTAACTTGGCCTGAAGGCCCATACCACAATGGGATGACGGCGGAAAATGTTGCAGAGCAATTTAATATTTCCCGTGAGGAAATGGACGATTTTGCCTGGGATAGTCAGCAAAAAGCGCTGAAAGCCATCGAAGCAGGTTACTTTAAAGAGCAAATCTTGCCGATGGAAATTCAAGAAGGGCGTAAAGGGACACGTATTTTCGATACGGATGAGCACCCACGAGATACGCCAAGGGAAAAACTGGCAAAATTACGCCCTGCATTTAAAGCGGATGGTGTGATTACTGCAGCCAACTCTTCAGGGATTAATGATGGTGCAGCGGCATTAGTGATGATGCGCCGCGAAGAAGCGGAAAAACGTGGTTTGAAGCCACGAATGAAAGTGGTGGATTGGGCGGTTGCGGGCTGTGAAGCTGCCATTATGGGTTTTGGCCCAGCACCTGCGACACGCCGCTTGATGGAAAAAATAAAGATGGATGTCAAAGACATTGATCTTATTGAGTTAAATGAAGCTTTTGCCGCTCAAGCGATAGCAGTTATGAATGATTTGTCATTAGATAGTTCACGGGTCAATGTGAATGGCGGCGCGATTGCACTGGGTCACCCCGTTGGGGCGAGTGGGGCGATTTTACCCGTTAAGTTAATGTATGAAATGGAACGCCGTCAGGTTACTACAGGGTTAGTGACGATGTGTATCGGTGGTGGTCAAGGGATATCAATGTTGTTCGAAAGAGAATAAGAAATACCGCAAGTAAAAGCCCGACGTGGGGCGTCGGGCTGTTGCTGAGGTAATAACAACAGGTAGGGGAATGTAAGAAAGCACCTAGCCTGTTTCACTGCAACATGAGGATCTTATCTATGTTTTCTACAAATGCAAAGTTAGATTATGCGGCACAGGGTAAAAAGACCAACGCAAAGATATATCGCAACCTGATGCCGTTATTAATTTTGGCTTATATTATTAGCTTTATTGACCGCACGAATATCGGGATGGCAAAACATGCGATGTCGATAGACCTCGGATTATCTGCCACAGCATTCGGGATCGGCGCGGGGTTATTTTTCCTGACCTATTCAATTCTTGAGATCCCAAGTAACCTGATCATGGAAAAAGTGGGTGCGCGCTTTTGGATCACGCGGATCATGATCACGTGGGGATTATTGTCTGCCGCAATGGCATTCGTTACAGGGCCTACGTCTTTTTATATTCTGCGCCTATTACTAGGGGCAGCAGAAGCGGGGTTATATCCTGGTGTGATCCTGTATATGACCTACTGGTTTAGCCAAGAAGAACGGGCTAAAGCAACAGGGCTATTCTTATTAGGGGTGTGTCTTGCCAATATTATTGGTGCACCATTGAGTGGTTTATTGCTAAGCATGGACGGGCTATTAGGTTTCCATGGTTGGCAATGGATGTTTGTGATTGAAGGTTTACCTGCGGTTATTTTGGCTTTTGTCGTGTGGTTTGTTTTACCGAATAAACCCGAAGACGCAAAATGGTTAGATGAAGACGATCGGAATTATATTAAATATAAACACGAGCAAGACCAAAACAGCATTAGCGTCAGTAATAACAAATTCTCACTTAAGGCGGCATTTAAAAATAAAGCGTTTATGATGATTGTCGCGATTTATTTTACGCACCAATTCTCTGTATATGGCTTAAGTTATTTCTTACCAACGATTATTGGTGAATACGGCAAATTAACGCCAATTCAAATAGGCTTATTAACGGCAATTCCTTGGATTTCAGCGGCTATTGGCGGCATTTTTGTGGCAAGAAAAGCGAATACTCCGCGTCGTTCGTCCCGCATTTTAATTTCGGGTTATGCAGTAATGGCTGTTGGATTGGTGATTGGGGCACTTGGCGGGCCAGTGGTTGGGTTAATCGGCTTTTGCTTAACTGCCTTTATGTTCTTTGTTGTGCAATCTATTATTTTCTCACTTCCACCAACGTATATGAGTGGTAGTATGCTGGCAGGGAGTCTGGCCTTATTGAACTGTTTAGGGTTGTTTGGCGGTTTCTTAGGGCCATTTATTTTAGGGTTCTTTGAAGATTACACAGGTACTGCTACCTCTGGATTATGGTTTGGTGTTGGTTTGTTGGTTATCGGAACACTTATCGCTTCGCGAGTGAACACCAACGGTATGAGCAACAGTGAGAAAGTACAAACGCCAACATCGGTACAAGTAAAATAACGCAACATCGCCATTTACAATAGGAAAGCCTACATGAAAATTGTTATCGCACTTGATTCCTTTAAAGGAAGTTGCTCAGCACAGCAGGCATGCCAAGCAGTTGCTGAGGGTTTCAAGCGTGTATCCTCCGATTTGGATATGACGTTATTGCCGATATCCGATGGCGGAGAAGGCCTGTTGGAGTCACTAGAGCATAGTCCAGTTTTATCTGGTGTAACGCCTTACATATTGACGTGTACAGGGCCTTATGGCAGCCAAGTTGATGCACGGCTGCTGGTGCTGGACGGAAAAACCGCTTTTATTGAAATGGCACAATGCAGTGGCCTAGAGCTTGTCAAACCTGAATTTCGCCATGCAGAAAAAGCCTCAACATACGGTTTGGGGGAAATGGTGAAATATGCCCTCGACTTGGGGTGCAACCGCATTATTATTGGTATAGGTGGAAGTGCAACAAACGATGGCGGGGCGGGCTTTGCGCAAGCACTTGGCGCACAATTTTACGATAAAAACCATCAACTGATTAGCTCGCCAATAAATGGTGAGAACCTTATTAATATCGCAAAAATTAACGTGGATAAGTTTGATCCTCGTGCTGCGGCGGTTGAATTTAGCGTATCTTGTGATGTGGAAAACCCGTTGCTTGGCAAAAATGGGGCAACATATATTTATGGCCCACAAAAAGGGGCTGATAAAACTGTACTAGACCAGCTGGAAGCAGGTATGACGCATTATGCACAATTAATGTCGAGCACCTTAGGGAAAGATGTCTCATCAGAGGCGGGAAGTGGCGCGGCTGGCGGACTAGGTGCAGGGTTGCGTTGGTTTGTTGATGCTAAGCTCGAAAAAGGGATTGACCTTGTTCTCGGGTTATTGGGTGCAGAGGCTTATATCCAACAAGCAGACTTAGTGATTGTTGGAGAGGGGCGGATGGACAGCCAAAGTGCCAACGGTAAAGCACCCGTCGGTGTCGCCCGTATGGCAAGCCGCTTTGGTGTACCGACAATCGCCTTATGCGGTGGGTACAGTGAAGATAGCCGAATTTTGTATCAACACGGGATTACGGCGATGTGGTCACTTTGCCCTGGACCTGTCTCTTTAGAGCAAGCGATGGTTAATGGAGAGCGTTACTTAGAGGATACCGCTGAAAACTTACTAAGAACAGTATTATCAAGCCAAAAAAATTTAATAAAACAATAAGATGAGGCGGTAATATGCTACTGACTGAAAAATTAGCTAATGATATTGTCACGCGTGCAATGGGGATCATCCACCACAACGTCAATGTGATTAACAGTCAGGGGATGATTATCGCTTCAGGTGAAAAAAAACGTATCGGTGAAACGCATGAGGCCGCAGTGGAGGTGATCCGCTGCGGCAAACGGATCACGATTTACAATGAAAATGAAGCCCGCGCTTATTCTAATGTTGCTCCAGGGATCAATCACCCGATTATTGTGGCTGATAAAGTGGAGTTGGTGATTGGCGTGAGTGGCGATCCCGTGGTTATTCAGCGTTATGCGGAATTAGCGATTCTTACCGCGGAGTTACTTATTCAGCAGGAAATTGAGCGTCGTAGCATCAATTGGCAGCACCGCTTACGGGATATGCTATTTGTTCAGTTTATTGAAAGTGCCACACCTATTCAGGGGCGTAGTGCATTATTAAAGCTGCATAACTCAGGTTTTTCGTTTTCGCTACCTACTATCCCAGTGATTATTAATATTGAAGCGATTCAATATCGCCCTGAAATCTTAGATACCATCATTACAGAATTATCGGCGATAGAAAAAAGTGATGTTCTGCTACTCAATAGCCGTGAAGTATTGATGCTATTTCCCTCAAAACACTATCAAAATGAATCATTTATTCCTAACCTACATTTTATTTTAGATGGTCAACTAAGTCAGTACTATATTGGTGTTGGTGTGCAAGCCGATAGCGAAGAACATGTGCGTGATGCGGTGCATTTTGCTCGCTCAGTGATTGATGTGGGACGCCAGACAGTGCCTGAAAAACAGGTTTTCTTATTTAAAGAAATGGCCTCATTTTGTTTATTTAATGAGTTAGAAAACAGTTATTTATTTAATTTCTTTTTGGATATTTGCAATAAAATCTTATTGCATGATTCAGGGGAAAGTTTGTTGGAAACGTTAGAGTTATTTTTATCGCAAAATGGTGAAATTGGTAATACCGCTTTGCAGCTTGGTATTCACCGCAACACGTTAAGTTATCGGCTACAACAAATTAAAAAGCAAACGGGGCTCGACCCAACAAAATTCACTGATTTGATTCAATTATCGGTGGCAATGCATGGCTACCGCCGGCGTTACCCAAAACAGCAGCCATGGTTAGATGCATTAACCTAATTGGCGGTCAGATTACTTTTGCTGTAAAACCCAAATAGCGGCTTCAATACGCGATTTTAAATTGAGTTTTTTCAGTAAATGCTTCACATGTACTTTAACGGTACTCTCCGTAATATTTAATTTATTAGCAATTTGCTTATTGGATAGCCCCTGTGAGATTAAATCTAAAATATGCGTTTCTCTTGGGGTGAGTACCGATAAATTATGTTCAGTAGATGTGCGATTATCTCTTAATGATTCGGCTAAAACAGAGGCTAATGTTGGGCTTACAACCATTTTACCGCTGGCGGCTTCTTTCAATGCAACAATGAGTTTTTCGGGTTCCATATCTTTTAATAAATAGCCATCAGCACCGTGTTTTAACGCATTAATTAAATCTTCACCATAGTTAGAAACAGTGAATAAAATAATACGACCAGAAAGTTCGTGGTTGCGTAAATTACTGAGGACTTCAAACCCGTTCATTCCTGGCATATTTAAGTCTAATAGGATTAAATCCGGATCATATTCTTCGGCGATTTTAATGCCTGTTTCTCCGTCATCAGCTTCCCCAATGACTCGCAATGTCGGCTCTAAGCTGATTAGTTGCTTAACCCCATTACGCAGCATCGGATGATCATCAATGAGTAAGATAGTGGATTGCCCAGTTGTGATATTTTTGCTTTCCATCAACAAGTAACTCCAATTTTATTAAGCCACAGCTAGTGGGAATGTGACACTGACTGTTGTTCCCCCCTGAACACGAGGTGCAATTTTGTACTCCCCGTTTAAGCTCAGAGCCCTTTCCCTCATGATAATCAGCCCATAATGGTTATTTTTCGTGGGCTGGGGTTGAATACCGTCACCATTATCTTCAATGGTAACGGTGATAACGTCTGCATTTTCGAATAACGAAACTTGCGACCAATTTGCATTGGCGTGCTTGAGAATATTGCTCAAGGCTTCTCGGATTATCTGTATGATATGAATAGCTTGGTGAGGCGAAATACTTTTCGCTGGCAGTTGGTAATTCAAATTTATTTCAAAGCCAACACGTTGGCTAAATTCATTGATAGTACTTTCTAAAGAGGGCAACAAACCTGGTTCAGTGAGTTTTAATCTAAAGGTGGTTAATAATTCACGTAATTGGCTATAAGCAGAGTTAATTTCATTACGCATTTCATTGAGTAAATTTTGTTGTTTATTGGGCAAAGGTTCTGGCTGCATTTGCAGGTAGCTAATTTGCATTTTTAAACATGATAACGATTGGGCAATCGAGTCATGGAGTTCTCTGGCGATTGCCGAGCGTTCATCCATAATCAGCAATTGTTGTTGCTGCTCTAATTGGTGCGCCATTGCTAACATGCCAGTGATTTGTTTGACCAACATTAGCACTAAATTATTTTGTTCATCAGATAAAGGCCTATCTATTGAGATCTCAGCGAGGATAACCCCATAGCGGTGTAAATTATCGGAGATATCCCACGACAACACTGTTGGATGTTCCACGGTTTCAGGGGCTGGAAATTCACCACAGTGGATATCATGAAAATAGGTATCGTTATTTTCTTCATATAGCCGCAAGCTAATATTTTTAAGGGGGGTTAGGTTTTGTAGCTCTACCAGTACTTTTTCTAGTCGTACCGCCAGTGGGTCAATGGAGTGCAATGTACGGTTTGATTGATATAAATACAGCAATACTCTGTTTTTATTCTGTAAATCTGCCGTTTTTTCTTCGACATGAGACTCTAATTGGCGGTAACTTTGCGCTAATTCGTCAGACATTTGATTTAATGTTTGCCCAAGGGCGCTTAGCTCATCATGTTTTTTATATGTTGGATAGCGTTGGCTAAAATCCCGATGACCAATCGCATTCACCATATTTAACAGCGTTAGCCAAGGGTAATAAATTTTCTTTCTAAAATGGCAAATTGTGAAGAGTAATAATAAGGAAACGAGGCCGATAAATACCATTTGAGTCATAGCGACATAGATCATCTTACGTTCTGTTTTTTCGTCGATATTTTTCACTAACTCATCGATTTTATTAACAAAAGTGATAACCTCAAAACGTGCATCATTGGGGGTAGTGGCTTTTGCTAGCGCAGGCCTTAAACCGTTTAGCCAATATTGGAGAAGCTCGTTAAATTGATTAGTTAAACTCTCTATTTCGACCACTTGGGTTAATTCAGAACTTAATAAATCACGTTCAAGTTCATTCAGATAAATATCCGAATAGGTATTGAGTGGTGTTAATGAAAGCAAATGATAACTTTGCATTCTTAGCGACCCCGATTTATTTATTGCGTGAGCGTTCCCTTGCACGCTAATAATCATGTGGTTGGAAATTGCCATGCCAATAATACCGAGTACAGCAATCAATAGCATTAAGCCAATAACTTGGTTAATGATTGAAAATCGGCGGTTCGCAGTTGGCATACATAATCCTTAATTCCATGACATCATTATTCAATATTTTTTATAACGCTATTATTGTTCCTCTATTAGACAAAATTGAATATGCCACTTCGGTATTACTCCCTAATATCTCGCTGAGTATTTTTGCTAAAATTCGCACCAATAAATGTTTTTAATGTATGAAATTATTCGTTTATATTTAATTGGTTAACTAAAAATACCCCTAATACCCCTCTGGTGGACGGTCTGAATTTCGTACCAAATTTGATTTAAATCTACCTTGATTTAGATCAGCTTCATGCTGGCTTATTCGCCACACACTGCGCTCAGAAAATCGTATTTATCGGGGTGAATTATGTCTCAACGAGAGAGGATGAATAATACGGCTGTGCAGCCAAAAGGTGTAATTCAGGATTGGCGTCCTGAAGAAAGTCAATTTTGGCAGCAAACAGGTCAGCGAATTGCCAAACGTAATTTGTGGATTTCAATTCCGTGTTTATTGCTCGCATTCTGTGTATGGATGTTATTTAGTGCGGTTGCTGTTAATTTAAATAAAGTGGGTTTTAATTTTACCACTGACCAATTATTTTTATTAACCGCACTGCCTTCCGTTTCTGGCGCCTTATTACGCGTGCCCTATTCTTTTGTTATTCCTATCTTTGGTGGTCGTCGTTGGACGGCAATTAGCACTGTATTTCTGATTATCCCGTGTATTTGGTTGGGATATGCGATTCAAGACCCAACAACGCCATACCAAATCTTTGTGATTATTTCCCTGCTTTGTGGTTTTGCGGGAGCAAACTTTGCGTCGAGCATGGCGAATATCAGTTTCTTTTTTCCGAAAGCTCGCCAAGGTGGTGCGCTGGGCTTAAATGGTGGTCTAGGAAATCTAGGCGTTAGCGTGATGCAGTTAGTCGCCCCGTTTATTGTCGGTATGGGTGTGTTTGCTTTTGCGGGTGGAACAGGGGCTGTTCAGCCGGATGGTTCTGTACTGTGGCTGGAAAATGCAGCGTGGGTTTGGGTGCCATTCTTGCTGTTCTTTACGGCGATGGCATGGTTTGGCATGAACGATTTGGCAGCAAATAAAGCCTCTTTAAAACAGCAGCTTCCTGTGTTGAAACGTGGACACCTGTGGATTTTAAGCCTGTTATATCTTTCAACATTTGGTTCATTTATCGGTTTTTCCGCGGGTTTTGCCATGCTGTCGAAAACCCAGTTTCCCGATATCGTCATCTTGAAATTTGCCTTTTTTGGTCCATTCCTAGGCGCATTAGCCCGTCCACTTGGTGGCATGCTGTCTGACCGTTTTGGTGGCGTCAAAGTCACTTTCCTGAACTTTATCGCCATGGCTATTTTTTCAGGTTTACTGTTCTTCACCTTACCAGAGAACGGCCAAGGCGGCTCCTTCGGTGCGTTTTATGGTGTGTTTATGGTGCTGTTTTTAACGGCAGGTTTAGGCAGTGGCTCCACATTCCAAATGATTGCCGTGGTTTTTCGCAAATTAACTATGGACAAGTCCTTATTAAGAGGTGCTTCAGAGCAAGAAGCACAAAAAGAAGCAGTAACAGAAAGTGCGGCAGCACTTGGGTTTATCTCTGCCATTGGTGCAATTGGTGGTTTTTTCATTCCAAAAGCTTTTGGGACGTCGTTAACCCTGACGGGCTCGCCCGCTGATGCCATGAAAGTGTTCTTTGTGTTCTATCTCTCTTGTGTGTTTATCACGTGGCTAGTTTACGGACGTACCCACAAATAATAACAAGTTATAAAAACCCTTTTTAAGCAATGTACGGCGGCGGTCGCCGTCTCTTTGGAGGCAATCCGAATGAGCAAATTTTTAGATAGATTTCGTTATTTTAAGCAGCTGGGTGATACCTTCGCAGGCAACCATGGTCAAGAACTCAATGTTAACCGTGATTGGGAAGATGGTTACCGCAGCCGCTGGCAGCACGATAAAGTCGTGCGTTCGACCCACGGCGTTAACTGCACTGGTTCATGTAGCTGGAAAATTTACGTCAAAAATGGCCTTGTAACGTGGGAAACACAACAAACTGACTACCCACGCACCCGCCCAGATTTACCTGATCACGAGCCTCGTGGTTGTCCGCGTGGTGCCAGTTATTCATGGTATTTATACAGTGCAAATCGCGTGAAATACCCGATGATGCGTAAGCGTTTACTGAAATTATGGCGCGATGCAAAAGCAGAGCACCAAGACCCTGTCGCAGCATGGTTATCCATCATTAGCGACCCAGAAAAAGCGCAGAGTTACAAACAAGCTCGTGGTCGCGGTGGTTTTGTTCGCTCCAGCTGGCAGGAAGTGAACGAGTTAATTGCAGCTGCTAACGTGGCGACGATTAAGGAATTTGGCCCTGACCGCATTGTCGGTTTTTCGCCAATCCCTGCGATGTCGATGGTGTCTTATGCGTCAGGTGCCCGCTATTTATCCCTTATTGGTGGCGCTTGCCTGAGCTTCTACGATTGGTACTGCGACTTACCGCCTGCCTCCCCAATGACGTGGGGCGAGCAAACGGACGTACCAGAATCTGCAGACTGGTATAACTCATCCTACATTATTGCTTGGGGCTCGAACGTCCCGCAAACTCGTACGCCTGATGCTCACTTCTTTGCAGAAGTCCGCTACAAAGGGACGAAAACTGTTGCTGTCACGCCAGATTACGCAGAAATCACCAAATTCTGCGACCATTGGCTGAACCCAAAACAAGGGACTGACAGTGCCATGGCGATGGCGATGGGGCATGTCATCCTTAACGAATTCCACGTCAAACGTGAAGCGGAATATTTCCGTGAATATGTTCGCACCTACACCGATATGCCTATGTTGGTGATACTCGATAAGCATGAAAACGGTGCCTATGTTGCTGGGCGTATGCTGCGTGCTTCGGATCTCGTTGATTCTTTAGGCGAAGAGAAAAATGCGGAATGGAAAACCATCGCGATTGATGAAGAAACAGGGGCTCTGTGTGCCCCTCAAGGCTCGATGGGATTCCGTTGGGATGACAGCCAAAGATGGAACTTAGAACCGCGTGCAGGGCAAGATGCACACCAGATCAAAATGCAACTCAGCCTTGCAGATACGCACGATGAATTTGTTGAGGTTGGTTTTCCATACTTTGGTGGTTTAGAAAGCGAACATTTCCAACATGTTGAACTGAAAGATGTTTTGCTGCACAAATTACCCGTGAAACGTATTCAGCTTGCGGATGGCAGTGAGTCACTGGTTACTAGCGTGTATGATTTGATGCTTGCTAACTACGGCATTGACCGTGGTTTTGGTGATGAAAACTGTGCCATTGATTACGATGATATGAAAGCCTATTCCCCTGCATGGGCTGAAAAAGTCACTGGGGTGAGCCGCCAAAATATCATTCGTATCGCCCGTGAATTTGCGGATACCGCAGAGAAAACCCACGGCCGTGCGATGGTGATTGTCGGAGCGGGTATCAACCACTGGTATCACATGGACATGACTTACCGCGCAATTATCAACATGCTGATTTTCTGTGGTTGCGTGGGGCAAAGCGGCGGTGGTTGGTCACATTACGTCGGTCAGGAAAAATTGCGCCCACAAACAGGCTGGACGCCACTGGCTTTTGGTCTTGATTGGCAGCGCCCACCACGCCATATGAACAGCACATCATTCTTCTATAACCATTCAAGCCAATGGCGTTATGAAACAGTGGGGACGGAAGAGTTACTTTCACCTTTAGCGGATAAAAAAGCATTTAGCGGTAGTTTAGTGGACATGAATGTGCGTGCGGAAAGAATGGGTTGGTTGCCATCTGCACCACAATTAAGCGTTAACCCAATCAATATTGCTAAACAGGCACAAGACGCAGGGCTTTCCCCAGTGGATTACACTGTTAAGCAATTGAAAGACGGCAATATTCGTTTTGCAGCGGAACAACCAGATGACCCGCAAAACTTCCCACGTAACCTGTTTATTTGGCGCTCAAACCTGTTGGGTTCCGCAGGGAAAGGCCATGAATATTTATTGAAATATTTATTAGGTACTGAAAATGGTATTCAAGGCAAAGACTTAGGTCAACAAGGTGGTGTGAAACCTGAAGAGGTGGAATGGCAAGATGACGCTGCACAAGGGAAAGTGGATTTAGTGGTGACTCTCGATTTCAGAATGTCGAGCACCTGCCTGTTCTCAGACGTTATTCTACCGACCGCCACTTGGTATGAAAAAGACGATATGAATACCTCGGATATGCATCCGTTTATTCACCCATTATCTGCCGCGGTTGATCCCGCTTGGGAATCAAAAAGCGATTGGGAAATCTACAAAGGCATTGCCAAGGCCTTCTCAGATGTCAGTGTCGGCCATCTAGATAAAGAAACGGATGTCGTCACACTGCCAATCCAGCACGACAGTAAGGCTGAAATGGCGCAACCTCTTGATGTGAGAGATTGGAAAAAAGGCCAGTGCGAGCTGATTCCTGGAAAAACGGCACCGCACATTATTTGTGTTGAACGCGACTACCCCAATACTTACGCACGTTTTACCTCCCTTGGCCCATTAATGGACAAGTTAGGGAATGGCGGGAAAGGGATCAGTTGGAATACACAAGATGAAGTTGATTTCCTGAAAAAACTGAATAAAACCCAGCCTGCTGGGGCTAATGCAGGCCGCCCTAAAATTGACACTGCCATTGATGCTGCCGAGGTGATTTTAACCTTAGCACCTGAAACCAATGGACAAGTGGCCGTGAAAGCGTGGGATGCATTAAGTCAGGTGACAGGGCGCGACCATACGCATTTAGCACGCTACAAAGAAGATGAGAAAATTCGCTTCCGCGATATTGTGGCTCAGCCACGTAAGATCATTTCCAGCCCAACGTGGTCAGGCTTAGAAGATGAACATGTCTCTTACAACGCTTGTTATACCAACGTTCACGAGATGATCCCATGGCGTACGCTTAGTGGTCGTCAGCAGTTATATCAAGACCATGAATGGATGCGTGCCTTTGGTGAAAGTCTCGTGGTATATCGCCCGCCAATTGATACGCGTGCGGCTCAGCCTTTAATGGGTAAAAAATCCAACGGTTACCCTGAAAAAGCGTTGAATTTCCTAACGCCACACCAAAAATGGGGTATTCACTCCACTTATAGCGACAACTTATTGATGTTGACACTCGGTCGTGGTGGCCCAGTAGTTTGGCTAAGTGAGGACGATGCCCGCGAGTTAGGTATTGAAGATAATGATTGGGTCGAAGCGTTTAACAGCAATGGGGCGCTGACAGCAAAAGCGATCGTCAGCCAACGGATCCCTGATGGCATGATCATGATGTACCACGCACAAGAGCGGTTGATCAACTTGCCAGGGTCAGAAATTACGGCGCAGCGCGGGGGAATTCATAACTCAGTAACGCGTGTTTGCCCGAAACCGACCCATATGATTGGCGGTTACGCCCATCTCGCTTATAGCTTCAATTACTACGGAACCGTGGGTTCTAACCGTGATGAATTTGTGGTTGTTCGCAAAATGAAACAGGTCGACTGGCTGGATGGGGAAAACGATGCCTATCAGCAGACCTTGAGCGGAAAGGAGAAAGCATAATGAAAATTCGTTCTCAAGTCGGCATGGTGCTAAACCTCGATAAATGTATTGGTTGCCATACGTGCTCAGTGACCTGTAAAAATGTCTGGACCAGTCGCGAAGGTATTGAATACGCGTGGTTTAATAATGTTGAGACCAAACCAGGTATCGGTTATCCCCACCACTGGGAAGATCAGGAAAAATGGAAAGGCGGCTGGATTCGCACCATTAAAGGCAAACTGGTTCCTCGTATGGGGAATAAAGTGGGCGTGCTGTCTAAAATCTTTGCTAACCCAGATGTGCCTGCTTTGGATGATTATTATGAGCCATTTAATTATGACTACGGCCATTTAAAAAATGCCAAAGAAGGCAAACATGTGCCAACTGCGCGTCCACGGTCATTGATCACAGGCGAACGGATGAGCAACGTGAAAATGGGGCCTAACTGGGAAGATGACCTCGGTGGCGAATTTGCGAAACGCGCTGCAGACAAAAACTTTGAGCACATCCAAAAAGAGATGTATGGGCAATTTGAAAATACATTCATGATGTATTTGCCACGCCTGTGTGAACATTGCTTGAACCCTGCTTGTGTTGCAACGTGCCCAAGTGGTGCGATTTACAAACGCTCTGAAGACGGTATCGTCCTGATTGACCAAGACAAATGCCGTGGCTGGCGCATGTGCCTGACAGGCTGCCCGTACAAAAAAATCTACTTTAACTGGAAAAGCGGCAAGTCAGAAAAATGTATTTTCTGTTACCCACGCATTGAATCTGGCATGCCAACAGTTTGCTCGGAAACCTGTGTTGGGCGTATCCGTTATTTAGGTGTATTGCTGTATGACGCCGATAAAATTGAATCTGCGGCGAGTGTGGAAAAAGAGACGGAGCTATACCAAAGCCAGCTTGATGTATTCCTTGATCCACACGACCCGAAAGTGATTGAAGAAGCGCAGAAACAGGGGATCCCATTAAGTGTGATCGATGCAGCACAGAAATCGCCAGTGTATAAAATGGCGATGGAGTGGAAACTAGCGCTGCCGCTGCACCCTGAATACCGCACATTGCCAATGGTATGGTATGTGCCGCCTTTGTCGCCAATTCAATCTGTCGCTGATTCGGGGTTATTGGCGAACAACGGCGTATTACCTGATGTGGAAAGCCTGCGCATTCCCGTGCAGTATCTCGCCAATTTATTGACCGCGGGGGACACGGAACCTGTGCTGTTAGCGCTAAAACGCATGTTAGCGATGCGCCATTATAAACGTGCAGAAACCGTGGAGAACCAATGTGATACTAGTGCGTTAGAGCAAGTAGGGTTAACGGAAGCGCAAGCACAAGAAATGTACCGTTACTTGGCAATTGCTAACTATGAAGACCGTTTTGTGATCCCATCCAGTCACCGTGAATTAGCGCGTGAAGCGTTCCCTGAAGCCAAATCTTGTGGCTTTAGTTTTGGTGATGGTTGCCATGGTAGTGATAGCAAAACCAACCTGTTTAATAGCAGACGTATTGATGCCATTGATGTGACGCCAAAAACAGCGCAGGAGAACACACTATGATGACGTTAAGAGTGATTTCTCGGCTGTTAGAATACCCGTCAGAGGCGCTGTGGCAGCACCGCGATGAGCTAATCGAAGCATTAGAGCAAGCAGATGAATTATCTGTTACTCGTGCTATTCAGTTGATGATGTTTGTGCGCGAATATCTCAATGACGACTTGTTAGATATGCAGGCGCAATATTGTGAGCTGTTTGATAGAGGGCGCGCAACATCGTTACTGTTATTCGAGCATGTTCATGGAGAATCCCGCGACCGTGGCCAAGCGATGGTCGATTTAATGGGGCAGTACCAGCAGCATGGCCTGCAAATTGATTGCAAAGAGCTGCCCGACCATTTGCCCATTTACTTGGAGTATCTCACCGTTTTATCACCTCAAGAAACCGTGGGGGGATTGCACGATATCGCGCCAATCTTAGCGTTATTAGGGGAAAGATTAAAGCAGCGTGAAAGCCGCTTTGCGAGCTTGTTTGAGATATTACTTGAGTTATCCAATAGCGAAATTTCCACTGAACAACTTAGCGAAAAAGTGGCATCAGAAGCGCGGGATGATACCCCTCAAGCCCTTGATGCTGTGTGGGAAGAGGAACAAGTGACGTTTTTTGCGGATGAGAAAACCTGCGGTGGGGAAGTCACCGCCCATCAACACCGTTTTGCCAATGCCATCACGCCACAATACTTGGATCTTGGTACGAGCAGCCATGTAGGAGTGCAAAAATGAATTTTCTCAATCAATTCTTCTTCGACATCTACCCATATATTGCGGGCACTGTGTTTATTGTCGGCAGCTGGCTGCGCTATGACTACGGTCAATACACGTGGCGTGCGGGTTCGAGCCAAATGTTAGATAAAAAGAATATGCGTCTGGCATCCAATTTATTCCATTTGGGAATTATTGGGATTTTTGTCGGCCATTTTCTGGGGATGTTAACACCACATTGGATGTATGAATCTTTCCTACCAATGCATATCAAGCAGTTGATGGCGATGATTGGGGGCGGCTCTGCGGGGGTGATGATGTTAATTGGTGGAGCGATGTTATTGAAACGCCGACTAACTAACCCACGTATTCGCGCAACATCTTCCTTTGGTGACATTATGATTATGGTGTTGCTGATGGTGCAAGTGTGTTTAGGGCTACTCACTATTCCATTCTCTGCGCAGCACATGGATGGCAGTGAAATGCTGAAGTTAGTAGGATGGGCACAGTCTGTTGTGACATTCCATTGGGGAGCGTCTAATTACCTTGAAGGCGTTGGTATCGTATTCAAGCTGCACATCGTGTTGGGGATGACGATATTCTTACTCTTCCCATTCTGCCGTTTAGTGCACATCTGGAGTGCACCTATCGAATACCTAAGTCGTCGGTATCAGTTGGTGAGAAATCGCCACTAAGTTCAGGTTTCACAGGGAAGTGAGCCAGTACATTGCTCTTGTGTAATTGATTCTTGTGTAAACAACAAATATGGCTATTTTGGCACCCCACCTAACATGTTAGATGGGGTTTTTTTGTGTTTATTTGCTGACGGCGGGTTCGATATAGCCCAGACGGCGAGAAATCAGCAAACAAACATGGGCAAGTTCATCGTTGACTCTATCTATTTTGGGTAGCATACGGTGTGTTGGGCCTGCAACACTGATAGCCCCAACAATATTGCCAGTGTAGTTAAATATTGGCCTTGCAACACACGTTAGCCCTTCTTCGTTTTCTTCATCATCTAAAGAAAAGCCTTTCAAACGAATATCTGCCAACAATTCATACAGTTTCATTCTATCGACAACGGTTTTTTCCGTGAATTTCACCAGCGGTTTATCCAGAACCTCATCAATTTCTTCCAAAGGTTGGAACGCTAAAAGTGCTTTCCCAATCCCTGTGCAATAGGCGGGTAGCCTTGCCCCTAATTTTGCAGTTGTTTGAATTGAGAGGGTACCTTCGCTTTTATACAGGTACACCACATGTCCGCTGTTATAGACCCCCAAAAAGCAGGTTTCGAATGTTGAGCTCGATAGTGTTTTTAAATAAGGGATTGAAACTTCAACTAAATTGACATTCATTAAACCTTTAATTCCAAGTTCAAGGCTTTTTAAATCAAGGTTATAACGCTCTGTAAGGTGATCGATGCTGACATATTGACGTTCTTTTAACGTCTCTAGTATCCGAAACGCAGTGGTTTTGGCGATCCCTGTGTTTTTAACCAATTCTGCCAATGAAATTCCATCGGAATGATTACTTATCTCTTCAAGGATGGTCAGTACTCTATCAATGTTTGATGAGTTTGCTTGGCTGTCTTTCGTCATTGTTGGCTCCTTACATGCGCTGGGGGTCATTGTACGCACAATTTCATGTGAATTAAACGTCGTTCCATTTTCTCCTTGTTATGACTCTTTTTGTACGTAAAGGCGAGAGATCTGTAATTAATTGATAAGCCTTATCTTTACGTTACTGATTGTGATCACGATCGTCATTCTCATATAAATGGAACGACATTCCTATATTTTAATGTATCTTCCTTAAAAAGGAACGACGTTCCATTATTTTAAAGGGATAAATATGTTGATAGTGACCATTGATACAGGGACAACAAATACCCGCGTGAGAGCATGGCGAAACAATATGGTTGTGGGAGAGCTGAGCGCGGAAGTTGGGATTCGGGATTGTGCGAAAAATGGAAATAATGTGCGTTTAATTCAATCAATAAAAACGCTTTTGGCACAACTTTTAGCAAAGTTTAGTGATGAGGAAAGGAAAAATTATCGCTTAGTGGCATCGGGTATGATTACTTCAGAAATTGGGTTATGCCATCTGCCCCATGAAGTGACTCCAGTTTCGATGAGACAGCTCGCACAAAAGACCAGTGCGCGTGTGATAAATGAAATTAGTGAAAAACCAATTATTTTTATACCGGGAATTAAAAATAAAACCACGGAATTAACGTTTGGCTCTATTGAAAGTATGGATGTGATGCGCGGTGAAGAGGTTGAGATCTTCGGTATCTTATCACAGCAGCCAAATTTAGGCGCTTCGCTGGTTATCTTACCAGGTTCGCATTCAAAGTTTGTTCGCATTGATGACAATAAAAATGTGATTGCACTGGCAACCACGATGGCAGGGGAAATCTTCGATACGCTGACGCACCAAACGATACTCGCAAGCTCATTAGAGCATCAATTTGTCCAGCAACTTGATCGCGAATATTTACTCAAGGGCGCTGAGTTAAGTCAGCAAGTAGGGATTGCCAGAAGCTGTTTTTCAGTCAGATTATTAGATCTTTTTACACAAGCTACTCTTGACCAAAAATCGAGTTTTTTATTAGGCGCGATTTTAGCATCAGATTTACTTGCGATAAAAAACAGCCAAGCCTTATGTGTGACTAACGATATAAAAATTGTGATTAGTGGAAAACCTATCTTAGCAAATGCGCTTCAATTATTAATTAAAAATGATAGTTATTTCACGGGTGAAATCAGCGTATTAAAAGATAAAAAGGAACAGCCGTATTCTGGGTTAGGTGCAATTTCAATATTAAACCTCACAGAATATAAATAAGCATTCTTAATAATTTGTTATTAGGTGATTAGATGAATATTGAAAATGAAATCCCTTTAATTGCAATACTGCGTGGAATTAAACCTGAAGAGGTTTTAGAACATGTTTCAATACTGGCGGAAGAAGGTTTTCAATATATAGAAATTCCGTTGAACTCCCCTGAATGGGAAAAGAGTATTCCATTAGCTATTCAGCACTATGGCAATAAATTAAAAATAGGGGCAGGAACCGTCCTGAATCAACAGAATGTTGAAAAATTAGCAGCAATGAACGCAAAGATTATTGTCACACCGAACATTAATGTTTCGGTGATCAAATCATCTTTAGCAAACAAGATGGAAATATATCCAGGTTGTGCAACAGCTACTGAGGCATTGACAGCGATTGATGCAGGTGCTTGTAACTTAAAAATATTTCCAACTGCGCCGCTAGGTGTTAACTATATTAAGTCACTGATGTCAGTGATCCCTAAAGAAATAGCTATTTATGCCGTTGGTGGCGTGACGCCACAAAACTTACATGAGTACCTAAGCATTGGCTGTTACGGCGCAGGGCTTGGGAACGACCTTTACCGAGTCGGCCAATCACCAGAGAAAACCAGAGAAAACGCGAAAGCATTTATATCTGCATATATCGCATTTAAAAATCAAAATTATTAATTTAAAAGAGATATTAAAATGAAATTCGATTATGTTTTTAAAAATGCCACTGTTATTGATGGCAGTGGTAAAAATGAATTTATCAGCGATGTGGCAATTAAAGATAGCCGCATTATTAAAATTGCTGAAAATATTAACGAAGAGTCTGAAAAAATAATTGATTGTTCAGGGTTAATTTTATCGCCTGGGTTTATTGATGTTCATACGCATGATGATTTAATTGTCATAGATAAACCAGAATATATTGAAAAAACATCACAGGGTGTTACCACCATTATTGTTGGTAACTGTGGGATCAGTGCTGCATGCGCCACATTGAAAGATGAAGTCCCTGACCCAATTAATTTGCTGGGGGAATTAAATGAATTTAATTTCTCAGATTTGGCTAGCTATAAACAGAAAATTAATGAAATTACGCCAACCGTTAATGTAGCGACATTGATTGGCCATACCACATTAAGAAATAACTGTGTTTCGGATTTATTAAAACCTGCGACTCAGAGCAATATCGAGCAGATGAAGCAAGTTTTAGAGTCTGCATTAAATGAAGGTGCTTTAGGGCTAAGCACAGGGCTGTCTTACGGTAATGCCATCAACTCATCCACAGAAGAAATCTGTGAGCTAGCTGAATTATTAGCAGAGTATCAAGGCATTTACACCACGCATATGCGTACCGAATATGACGGAATAATTGATGCAATGCATGAAGCTTTTCATATTGGCCGCCATGCAAAAGTACCCGTGCAAATTTCTCACCATAAGTGTGCAGGGGCAAAAAACTGGGGACGCACTAAAGAGACGCTCGCGTTAATCGAAAAATACCAAGTAATGCAAGATATTAACTGTGATTGCTACCCCTATAGAGCGGGCTCTTCAAACTTAGATATCACGCAAGTCACTGAGGATTATGACATCCTAGTGACTTGGTCAACGCCATTCCCTGATGTTGCAGGTAAGACACTGAAAGATATCGCCACAATGTGGGATATCGATATTTACCAAGTGGCGGAAAAAATCGTCCCTGCGGGTGCTATCTATTTTCAAATGCATGAAGACGATGTTCGCCGCGTATTGCAGCACCCAAGCAGCATGGTGGGCTCAGATGGCTTACCCCGCGACCCTAATCCGCATCCACGTTTATGGGGCACCTTTCCACGCATTATTAGTCACTACAGCCGTGATGAAAAACTGTTCCCAATGACCACCGCAATTTACAAGATGACGGGCATGTCGGCTCAGCGTTTTTCTTTGAAGGATAGAGGGCTTATCAAAGAAAACTTTTTTGCAGATATCGTCTTATTTGACCCAATAAAAATTAATGAAACCTCGACGTTCCAAGATCCAAAGCAGAAAGCAGATGGCATTGAATATGTTTTTGTTAATGGTGTTCTGACCTATACCGCAAAAGAAATGACTGGGGATAGAGCAGGTAAATTCTTAGAAAGAAATAAATAAAAGAGAGAAATAATAATGATTAAACGATTTGGCGTTGAAGGTTCAAAAGGGACTGGTGGGCAATCATTACCTTTTTCGAAAGCTGTGCTAGCGGACGGCTGGTTATATGTATCAGGGCAAACACCGATGGTTGATGGCGAAGTGATTGATGGCGGCATTATCGCACAATCAAAACTGGCTATCGAAAACTGCTTAAACATCATGAAAGACGCGGGCTTTGAGCGCCAAGATATTGTGCATATGAAAGTAGTTTTGAGTGATGCTCGGTACTTTCAGTCCTTTAATAAAGTGTTTCAGCAATTCTTTGCTGAACATCCACCAGCAAGAGTCTGTTTTGTTGCAGATCTTGTGGTTGATTGCATGGTTGAAGTGGACATCACCTGCTTTAACAGCAAGTTCAAATCTTAATCGCTGAGACGATGAGGGGCTATTATGGAACATAATAATTTCTTAATGTGGTTTTTGCTGTATGCGTTCGTCATGATGTTCATTGGTTGGTATGTAACAAGGCATCAAAAGACAGGTGAAGATTTCATTCTTGGCGGCAGAAAATTACCGATGTTACTCACCTTAGGGTCTACTGTCGGAACGATGGTGGGAACAGGGTCAAGTATTGGTGCGGTGAGTTTTGGTTATTCGAATGGTTGGGCTGGTATGTTATATGGCATCGGCGGCGCAACGGGGATCTTACTTACTGCTTGGTTATTTGCGCCAGTAAGAAACTATCGCTTTATGACAATGAGTGAGGAAATTTGTTACTACACAGGTGGCAGCCGCTTAGTCAAAAACCTGGTTGCAATATTAATCTTCTTAGCATCAATTGGTTGGTTAGGTGCGCACATCCTTGGGGGCGGCTTATACTTGGCATGGGCTGCAGACATTGATATCACAGTTGCGAAGATCATCATTGCTGTTGGGTTTGTATTCTATGTGGGTATCGGTGGTTATAAAGCTGTTTCATGGATCGATACATTACAATCCATCGTCTTATTCCTCGGGTTTATTATTCTTGCCGTCGCCTCAGTGAGCTACGTTGGCGGATGGGATGTCGTTGTACAAAATACGGATCCGAAAGCGTTCACGTTATTTGGGATTGGTAAACTTGGCATGCTACCTGCCATTTCACTTGCAATTGTGATTGGTATTGGTGTTCTAGCGACGCCTTCCTATCGTCAGCGTATTTATTCAGCAGCGTCAACAAAAGCCATTCGCCAATCATTCATTATTACTGGTGTCTTATATATGGGGTTCTCGTTCTTACCTGCAATTATCGGTATGGCAACCCATGTAATGGAGCCTAATTTAGAAAACAGCAGTTTTGCTTTCTTATATGCAACCAATGCGTTACCGCATGTACTGGCAATGGTGGTATTGATCGCAGGTATGTCAGCTAACATGTCATCAGGTAGCTCTGACGCTATCGCAGGGGTTTCGATAATTCTACGTGACATCTATACGATGGTAACAGGGAAAATGCCACCACCAGAAAAAGCGATTAACTTATCTCGGATTTTCTTACTTGGCGTTATCTTGCTTGCACTGGTGTTCGCATTGACCTCAAATGACATCATTGGCTATATCACTAAAATGATTTCAATGATTATGTCAGGGCTTTGTATCACCGTGTTATTAGGTAAATTCTGGCATCGCTTTAACTGGCAAGGTTGTATAGCCGCGCTGGTGGCGGGAAGTTCAACATCGTTAACGATTATTTTAACCCCAGAGTGGTCTGCAAAATTAGGTAACCCTGTGATCCCTGCATTATTGATCAGCTTGGTTTGTGCGGTGGTTGTTACTCTAGTGACACCAAAAAATAAACTCAGCCGTGAGGAAGTTTTAGAAAACATTACCCACGAAAGAGAAAATACGGCGAAAAGTAAATAAATGTTCAAATTGAGAGATGCAAATGACGAAATATAATTTTCTCGAAGAGATAAAGCATAAGTCGGCGAGGTTGCCTAACTCAGAGAGTGCGCAGATAAACATTCTTCACGAGGACGTGTGTTTACCGGCGGTGGTTGTGAAACAGCGTGAATTAGAAAATAATATTGTATGGATGCAACATTATGCGAACACCGTGAATGTGTCGTTATCACCTCATGGTAAAACGACGATGACCCCCGCAATTTTCAAACGCCAAATCGCACAAGGTGCGTGGGGATTGAGTGTTGGAACTGTTTATCAGGCAAAGGTGGCAATTGAATCGGGTATTAAACACATTGTGATTGCTAATCAGGTTGTCGGTAAAACGAATATTCGGTTACTTGTCGAACTGGTTAAACTCAATCAAGCCAACCTGTATTGTTGTGTTGATAGTATTCAAAATGCTAAGCAACTTGCCGAGGTTTTTTCACGCGAAAACCAAACATTGAATGTTTTGATTGAACTGGGTGTTAATGGTGGGCGTTGTGGTTGCCGTACAGAAAATGAAGCGCTGTTGTTAGCTGAGGAATTAAAAGCATTACCCTCTTTAGTCATCGCTGGAATTGAATTTTATGAGGGTGTTATTCATAGCGATGATGCAGAAAAAGACATTAATGAGGTACAGCAATTCTTACAGCGAGTCTTAGCGACGAGCCAAAAACTCGATAGATTGGGGGCATTTGATAGATATCAGGGTGAGGTATTACTCACAGGAGCAGGTTCAGTTTGGTATGACCTTGTGAGTAAGAAGGTGGCAGAGTTTACCTTTTCAAAGTCTTTTCGCTTTGTCATTCGCCCTGGTTGTTATATCACACATGACCATGGCATTTATGATGAGGCTCAAAAAGCCCTCAAAGCAAGGGACAGTATCGCTTGTCAGTTAGAAGGGGACTTGATGCCTGCAATGGAAATTGTGGCATTAGTGCAGTCGGTTCCTGAAAAAGGGCGGGCAATCGTTAATTTTGGTAAAAGAGATGTCGCATTTGATGCTGGGTTACCTCAACCTTTAGCTCAATATCGAGATGGTCAGCAACTTTCCTTCCAACGAGGGGGGGCAAAAACGATTGGTTTAATGGACCAACATGCCATTTTATCTTTTGATGAAAGTTGTTATTTTCAAGTAGGGGACATCCTTGTTTTTGGTACATCGCACCCGTGCATTACGTTTGATAAGTGGAAAGTTATTTACCTAACGGATGATGAATATAACGTTCTAGAGGATATGCCAACGTTTTTCTAAACCACATTCTTGTTTGTTAATTAAAACCAGCTTCTTTGTTAAGTAGCTGGTTTTTTTATTTATTTTTGTAATGTCAACTGCCAGTGCCATTGGACATTAGCGCACAACGTTTGAATTGCCAGCTTCAAAGTTTTACCTCATAAAGTGATTTTACGATATCAGATATATTTCAGTTTTTACTGGCAAGACGGTGGCAGGGTTGATGTTCTATCGCTATAAACTAAAAATTAGGTGTCAGGTATATTCAATTTTTCTAATATAGATAAAGGATTTCTTTGACCTAAATCAAAGAGTATTTAAGGGGATTTTTAAAAGATGACTTGAAGTTAATATTAGATAAATGAGGATAATAATAGATGGGATCATCTTCATTATTACGTAATCATCGCTAGTGTAAAGGATAAACTAATAATTATGAATAATATTGAAATGATGGAGTTATTCAGTGCTATTGAATCATTATAATTTCTAATATTTTTTTCCTAGAGAGTAGATGAATCTAGTGGATTATGTAAGGTAGCTTAATAACTTTATTTATTTATTTATTTATTTTTTTTTGACTTTGATTTTGTCGTTTTATAAACGGATGTTATGGTTTTTTTACTCTAAAATAAATATTGAAAGTTACAAAAAAACACACTTTGAATATTTTTGTAATGCTTTTCTTGGTGTTTTAATTTGGTTTGAAATTTTTTTACTGTTGTTGGTTTAATGATTTCTTGTTGTTTTGTTTTATTTTCACTATATATATATGAGTATGATTAATCATTAGTAATTGTTAATTTGTGTTTTTTTACTTGTTTGCTGTTATATGGGAAGTATCGCATAACTTATTGTAATAAAATGTTTATTTATTTATTATTAACACGTTTAATGCTGTCTCTTATACACATCT
>NZ_JAGSPI010000010.1 GCF_020381325.1 Providencia vermicola | reverse complement strand
GAGTCAAGCAATTTTTTGCTTTTTCTTTTCAGAATCTCTCGCTGCCGTTTCAGTGTTCACCGCGCTTTGCGTTGTCTTGTTCCCGGTCAGTGGATGCGCATTATAGGGAGTCAGAAAAATCTGGCAACCCCTTTTTTGCATTTTTCTTTCGTTCGCGTTTTTTTTAGCCAAAAAAGAAGTTATAAGCTAAATTGCCCCCGATGATTGACTATTTCAGCAGCAATTTGTCCTTTACTCACGTAATATAGATATCCAAGAAATAAGATTTGAGATGAATTATGGAATTAAGTAAGCAACAAACGGCTTCGCAAAAAAATCGTTCTTATATTATTGCAGAAAATCTGGGCCAACAGATTTTAACAAGCGCCTATTTGCCTGATTCCATTTTACCAAGTGAATTAGAGTTATCAGAAAAGTACCAAGCCAGCCGAACAGCAATAAGAGAAGCCATTAAAATATTAGCCGCTAAAGGCCTGGTATTAGCACGCCCCAAAATAGGGACTCGTGTTATGCCCTCATCAAATTGGAATTTTTTGGATCAAGATTTATTAACTTGGTGGGCAAATAGCGAAGAACAATCCGTTGTGATTAAACATTTCAAAATTGTTCGCCTCGCAATTGAACCCCAAGCTTGTTATCTTGCAGCTATACATGCAACACCCGAGCAGAAGCAATCTTTACAGCTTTTAGCGAATGAAATGTTGTTACTCGCAAAAGAGTTCGATAGAGAACGTTGGGTAAAAGTGGATTACTATTTTCATTTAACGATTTATAAAGCCTGCGCAAACCCTTTTCTAATCTCTTTTGCTAATTTATTTCGTTCTATTTATCAACGTTATTTTGATGTCATTACTGACAATGAAGTTATCGAAGTTGATATCCACCAGCAATTAGCGAATGCCATTATCCAAGGCCAAAGTACCAAAGCTCTCGATTTTTGCTATAAGCTATTAACAGTAAACGAAAAATAACCTAACAAGATAACTACCCCTAGCGGGCTTTAACTTTTTAGATAGGTACTCGATGTTCAAAACAGCCAAAAATATGTCTGGCCTTCCATGGATTGCGGCAATGGCCTTTTTCATGCAGGCGCTTGATGCCACTATTTTGAATACGGCTTTACCTGATATTGCGAAAAGCCTTCATCATTCTCCCCTTGCAATGCAATCTGCCGTTGTTAGCTATACATTGACGGTAGCATTGCTAATTCCTATTAGTGGATGGTTTGCTGATCGGTTTGGTACTCGCCGTATCTTTATTTTAGCCGTTTCATTATTTTCTTTCGGTTCTTTACTTTGCGCCCTTTCTCCATCATTGAATTTTTTAGTGACTTCTCGGGTTATTCAAGGAATTGGTGGCGCAATGATGATGCCCGTTGCTCGATTAGCGTTAATACGAGCGTATCCACGTAGTGAGTTATTACCGATATTAAACTTTGTGACCATCCCAGGATTAGTCGGACCAATATTAGGCCCACTGTTAGGTGGTATATTGGTTACTTATGCCACATGGCATTGGATATTCATTATTAATATTCCTATTGGCGTTTTAGGTATTTTTTATGCTCTAAAACACATGCCTGATTTTAAAATGCCAAAACGAAAATTTGATACGCTCGGATTTTTATTATTTGGTTTTGGTTTAGTCATGCTTTCCGTTAGCTTGGATTTATTTGGCGATAAAGCGCTACCTACTTCTATCCCCGCAGCGATTACTGTTGGCGGTTTTCTTTTCTTATTATTGTATGTTTTCCATGCAAGACGTATTAAGCATGCAATCATCCCATTAAATTTATTTAAAACTCGCACATTTTCGATTGGTATCAGTGGTAATGTTGCTACGCGTCTAGGTACAGGCAGTATTCCATTTTTAATGCCATTAATGCTACAAGTTGGATTTGGTTATGAAGCGGTTGTCGCTGGGATGATGATGGCCCCCTTGGCTATTGGCTCAATAACAGCAAAATCAGGGGTTACAAAAATTCTCACTAAATATGGGTACCGTAATACGTTATTTGTGATCACTGTAATTATTGGGTTTATGATTGCCCAGTTCTCATTGCAATCCCCAAGTATGTCTATTTATTTATTAATTGTGCCATTATTCATATTAGGAATGGTCATGTCAGTTCAGTTTACTGCGATGAATACCATTTGCTTGGCGGATTTAACAGACAATAATGCAAGCGCAGGAAATAGTATGTTAGCCGTCACCCAACAACTATCCATTAGTTTTGGCATTGCAGTGAGCGCCGCGATATTGAATTTCTATGATGGTCAACCTAATAGTAATACCGTGGATAATTTCCACTATACCTTTATTACTATTGGTTTGATTACACTGGTTTCCGCTTTTGTCTTCTTATTATTAAGTAAAACCGATGGTGATAACTTAATTAAAGGAAAAACCAAGAAAGCTAAGAATTCACCTTCTTAACAGACTGGCGCTCAATCAACTCAGGGGTGAGTACTAACACACTGGTCTCTGCCTCTGGGTTATCCATTCGATAAATCAGTTGATTAACCGCTTGTTGCCCTAACTCATCTTTTGGTTGATGAATGGTTGTTAATGGTGGGATCATATAAGAAGAAAGATCGATATCATCATAACCGACAATCGAAATATCATCCGGCACTTTCATTCCCTTCTGGAATATTGCCTGATAAGCCCCAACTGCCATGGCATCATTACCCGCGAAAATAGCTTGAGGTGGGATAGGTAATTCAAGTAATACATTCATTGACTCAAATCCACCAGCGAATTCAAAGTCACTGAAAATCAGATAATCTTCATTAATTTCAATACCAGAATCATTCATAGCCTGAATGAAACCTTGGTGACGGGCTCTTGCTGGTGATTTATCTTGCGGCCCTGCAATGCAAGCAATACGAGTGAACCCTGCATTAATTAGGTAACGAGTAGCCATTTCGCCCCCTAAAAATGAGTTATCTTGGATAACATCACCGCCAGATTCAAATGGCGACCAGTCCATCATTACCGTCGGTACCGCAGGATAACGAGCCAGTACCTCTTTTGATGGCCCTTGAACTTCAGTACACATGATCAATAACCCATCAACCCGCTTTTGTAGTAGGGTTTCTAAACTGTGATTCATCCGTTGAAGGTCACCTTCTGTGTTGCACAAAATCAAGCTATAACCACGCTCGTAGCAACTCCGTTCTACTCCTCGTACCACTTCCGCATAAAATGGGTTGTTGCTGGTTGTTAGCAACATTCCAATAGTATTCGTGCGATTCATTTTTAAGCTTCTCGCCAATGCCGAAGGGGCGTAATTTAGCTCTTCAATTGCATTTTTAACGCGCAGAGTAATACTCTCGCTAACGTAGCGATTTTGATTGATAACGTGAGAGACGGTGGATGTCGACACACCCGCAAGGCGAGCCACATCTTTCATTGTTGCCACAAGTTAATCCTATTGAGCTAAAAATTGATCAATTTCTTTACGCCATGGAACCGAAGGCTGAGCTCCTGGGCGCGTTACTGCTATCGCCGCCGCCGCATGGGCAAAAATAATGGCATCTTCATCAGCCTTACCTTCTAGTAAAGCGGTAACGTATGCCCCATTGAATGTATCACCTGCCGCAATAGTATCCACTGCTTTTACGCGAAACCCCGCAATTATTTTACCTTGTACGCCTTTTTCGCTATACCAAACCCCGCGAGCCCCCAAAGTAATCATCACTTTACTGATCCCTTTTTGGTGTAATACTTCTGCCGCGGCTTGGGCACCTTGGTCATCATTAACGGCAATTCCCGTTAAATGTTCCGCTTCCGTTTCATTCGGGGTGATAATATCCACCAGCGTTAGTAATGAGTCTGGTAATGATTGTGCTGGAGCGGGGTTTAAAATGACTTGAGTATTGTTTTTCTTTGCAATTTCAGCAGCCATCTGAACAGTTTCAATCGGTGATTCAAGCTGCATTAAGACGGCATCTGCTTCAATAATTTTTTGTTGATATTGCATGAGTCTCTGAGTTGTTAGTTGCGCATTGGCACCCGCATTGATACCAATGATGTTTTCCCCTTGTTGATTGACATAAATCAGAGCAACACCGGTCGTTTCCTCTTTAACTGCATCAATGCATTCCGTTTTAATATTATCGAGATGAAGCTGTTTTTTTATACTTGCACCGATATCGTCATCACCCACACAGGCTATAAAGGTTATGTCAGCACCACTACGACCAGCAGCTACAGCTTGGTTTGCCCCTTTTCCACCAAAGGCAACTTGGTAACTGTCGCCACGAACAGTTTCACCTGGCTGTGGGAATTGCTTAACATTCAAAATATGATCAGCATTAATACTACCTAGAACTACCAGTTTTGCTGTACCCATAACATTTATATCCTTTTCATTGTGACTTTATAACCACAAAACCAATAAACCGCCGCAAATGCTATCGCGGCGGTTATTTTATCTTATTGTTTTACCACTAATTCCAATTCAACAGGAACAGTTGCTTCAACTTTTTCGCCTTTTAAGACTTTATCGGCAATCTGCACGCCGACAATACCAATTTGATCAGGACGCTGTGCGATTGTTGCGCCTAATTTACCGCCTTCTACGGCTTTAATACCATCATTCGTACCATCGAATCCTACAACTAAAACATCAGTACGACCTGCAGTTTGCAGCGCTCTTAATGCTCCCAGTGCCATTTCGTCATTTTGAGCAAAGACGGCTTGAACCGCTGGATGTGCAGTAAGCAGGTTTTGCATGACGTTAAGGCCTTTGGTTCTGTCAAAGTCCGCAGGCTGACTCGCCAGTAAATTAAATTTGTGCTCTTTCGCACCCGTATTAAAGCCTTCACCACGTTCACGCGCGGCTGAAGTACCTGAAATCCCTTCTAGTTGAATAACTTTGGCTTCGCTGCCTGTTTTTTGTGCAATATAATCCGCCGCCATTTTACCGCCCATACGGTTATCTGAAGCAACGTGACTGACTACCTCACCTTTATTCGCAGCTCTATCTAAGGTAATAACAGGGATTTTTGCTTTGTTTGCCATTAAGATAGAGTTACCCACTGCATCAGAATCTGTTGGGTTGATTAGCATCAATTTAGTTCCACGAACCGTTAAGTCCTGGACGTTTGCCAATTCTTTGGCGGGATTATCTTGTGAATCTAAGACAATCAGCTCATAGCCCAGTCTGTCCGCTTCTTTTTGTGCACTATCTTTCATCGTGACAAAGAAAGGGTTGTTCAGTGTTGAAATCACTAACGCAATACTGTCTTTTGCCATCGCATTAACACTAACGGTTGCACTCAGTGCAACAGCTGATAACAATGTAGCTAATTTATTCAGTTTCATAATCGTTTTCCTGTAGGGTTATTTTTTATTATCAACAAGTACCGCAAGTAAGATGACGACTGCTTTGACAATCATCTGATAGTTAGACGAAATACCTAATAAGTTTAAGCCATTGTTTAAGAAACCAAGGATCAATGCACCAATCAACGTGCCAACAATACGCCCTTTTCCGCCTGCAAGGCTTGTACCACCGAGTACAACCGCTGCGATAGCATCCAATTCATACCCATTACCTGCCATGGGTTGAGCCGATGACAAACGTGCAACTTCAATCACACTTGCCAGTGCCGCCAGCAAACCACATAAGGCATACACAATAATTTTGATGCGATCGACGTTAATGCCTGATAAGCGAGTTGCCGCTTCATTGCCACCTAGCGCATAGATATAACGGCCTAATCGAGTGTGGTGCAACATGTACCATGCCGCAGCAAAAACAATGATCATTAACCAAACTGGGGTAGGAATACCTAATGGGCGACCAATACCAAACCAACCAAATAAATCTGCATTATCACTAAAACCTGTATTAATTGGGCTTCCATCGGTATACACACGAGTAACACCGCGCAATAAAAGCATCATCACTAATGTTGCAATAAAGGCTTGAACTTTCCCTTTCGCGACAATAACCCCAGTGCATGCACCAATTGCTGCGCCAAGTGTTAGAGCGCCAGCAACAGCAACTAAAGCATTAACTTCAGCGCCCACCATCGATGCGGCGACTGCGCCAGTCAGTGCAAGTAATGAGCCCACCGACAGGTCAATCCCTGACGTTAAGATAACCAACGTCATGCCTACCGCCATGATGGCGTTAACTGACGTTTGCTGCAAAATATTGAATAGGTTATTCACCGTAAAAAAATTAGGGCTTAATGTTGATACGATAGCAATTAAGACTAATAGCGCAATTAACGATTTTTGCTCCATCAGCCAAGCTTTGCTGAACCAGCGTTTTGATGATGCAGTTGTTGAACTCATACTGATAACTCCTGAACTGAGCCGTAATTTTTACCCACTGCGGCAGCCATTAAGGCTTCCTGAGTCGCGTCTTTGGCTGTGAACTCACCGCTGATATGACCTTCGTGCATCACCAAAATGCGGTCACTCATTCCAATCACTTCAGGCATTTCTGAAGACACTAAAATGATGCTCAGCCCTTCTTTCTTAAATTGGTTAATTAGCTGATAAATTTCTTTTTTTGCCCCGACATCAACACCACGCGTTGGTTCATCAAGGATCAATACCTTTGGCCTGGTCATCAACCCTCGGGCAATAGCCACTTTTTGTTGATTTCCACCAGAAAGGTTGCCAATGATTTGGTTCATCGATGGGGTTTTTATATTGAAAAGGCGAATAAAGTCGCTGACCGTTTGTTGCTCTTCACCGTGTTTAAGCGAGCCACCCACACGGCTGAAATAACGCAAAGCTGTCAACGACATGTTTTCTTTGACTGACATGCCTAACACTAATCCATCACGCTTACGGTCTTCTGAAATATACACAATGCCACTGTTTAGGCCATCTTGCGGGGTTTTCAAGTTGACAGGTTTGCCTTCCAGTTTTATCGTGCCTGATTTCTTAGTGGCTGCACCATAAATAATTTTCATCAGTTCGGTTCGCCCTGCGCCCATTAACCCTGAAACACCTAAAATTTCACCACTTTTTAAAGTGAAACTGGCGTTTGTTACTCCAGGACCTGAAACATTTTCGAGCTGTAAACGGGTACCACCTGCTTGAACATCTACACGTGGGTATTGGTCTTCAAGTTTTCTTCCCACCATCATTTCAATCAGTTTTTCTTCTTCTAATTCGCTAACGGGTTTTTCGCCAATAAACTGGCCATCACGAAACACTGTGACATCATCGCAAATTTCAAAAATTTCTTTTAAACGGTGAGAGATATAAACAATACCGCAGCCTTGTGCTTTTAAGTCTTCGATAACGCGGAATAATGATTCAGTTTCCGTATCAGTGAGGGCATCTGTCGGCTCATCCATGATGATCACTTGGGATTGAAAGCTGAGAACTTTAGCAATTTCGACCATTTGCTGCTCACCAATCGAAAGCTCGGCAATGGTTTGGTGGCTATCATAATCAAGGTTAAGACGTTTTAGCAGTTTGTCCGATTCACTGAACATTTTTTTCCAGTCTATTTTGCCAAACGCACTAACAAACTCGCGCCCAAGGAAAATGTTTTCTGCAATAGTCAGCTCAGGGATCAGGTTTAATTCTTGGTGAATAATACCAATACCCGCTTCTTGGGAACTTTTAGGCCCATTAAACGCCACTTCTTTGCCTAGAAAGCGAATTTTACCTGCGTCTTTTTGATAGATCCCCGTAAGCACTTTCATCATGGTTGACTTACCAGCCCCATTTTCCCCCACCAGCGCCATGACTTTTCCTGGGTAGACATTTAATGTCGCACCGCTGAGTGCTTTCACACCCGGAAATGATTTATCGATACCGATAAGTTCTAATAAAGGTTGCATAGTCACCTCAGAAAGTCACACCAGAACAGAGGATTACATTCGCAAATGGCGAACATTCCCCTGTTCTAATGACCGCTTTGCTGTCATGCGTCAGCTGTTTAAAGTGTTCATGACTACAATAGATAATTTCGATTTGATTGCCTTGCACAGTTTGTAGGTCGTTCAAATGCGTTAAAATTGCCGTTTTCATGGTGGGATTCATCGCGCTAATTTCTTCAGCAATAATGGCTTTTTCGACCTGCATTTCTTGCGTAACCACCCGTAAAACAGCCATGAAATCGGGTAACCCTTGCGTTATTGCTAAATCAATCCGCTCAGGTCCCGCTGAAATGGGCAAACCTGCATCTGCCAGTGTGATTTGGTCGGTATGACCTAATTTCGCAATCACTGAAGTAATATTGGCATTAAGCAGAACACCTTTTTTCATTTTTTCACCGCCATTTCTGATAAGCGAAACGTTTCGCTTATCTAATCATAGTTTAGATGAGTCACAACTCAATATTGATAATCGATATTTGTGATCGCTATCGAAACGTTTCGTTGACTCTGGAAAAGATTAAAAACAATAACTTATTGAATCACTTATAGCTGAATCGTTTTTTCTTGTTTTTTGGGGTACATCAAAGAAAAATGGAAAAAATGGTCGCAGTATGTAATAAAAGGAATTGATAGCCTTTATCAATAACTCTCCAATAGAAAGGAACTGTTATGCAACTTGCTGAGCGTATCGCCCAACTGAGTAATTACCTTGAAAGCGGTTTGTATGAACGCCAACAGGCAATACGCTTGTGTTTACTAGCCACACTCAGTGGTGAAAGTGTCTTTCTATTAGGCCCTCCAGGGATTGCTAAAAGCTTAATTGCGCGAAGAATGAAATATGCCTTCCGTCATGCCCATGCATTTGAGTATTTAATGACGCGCTTTTCGACCCCTGAAGAAATTTTCGGGCCGTTATCCATTCAAGCCTTAAAAGATGAAGGACGCTATGAACGCTTAACTAAAGGCTATTTACCTGATGCTGAAGTGGTTTTCTTGGATGAAATCTGGAAAGCTGGTCCAGCTATTCTCAATACACTATTAACGGCTATCAATGAGCGCAAATTCCGTAATGGTGATGAAGAAAAAGCTATCCCCATGCGTTTGCTCGTCACGGCTTCAAACGAATTGCCTGATGCAGATAATAGTTTAGAAGCTCTTTTTGACCGCATGTTAGTGCGTATCTGGCTTGATAAAGTACAGGAAAAACAAAACTTTCGTGCATTATTAACAGGAAAATCATCATTAGAAGAATCTCAAATCCCTGAGCATTTAAAAATCAGTGATGAAGAATATCAACAATGGCAACAAGAAATCCCCAAAATTACGCTGCCCGATCACTGTTTTGAGCTAGTCTACCAGCTGCGCCAGCAATTGGATGCTACTGACAAGCAAGTTTATGTCTCGGATAGACGTTGGAAAAAAGCCGTTTATTTATTACAAGCAAGTGCATTTTTTAATGGCCGTAGCAGTGTTTCTCCCCTTGATATTGTGCTTTTAAAAGATTGCCTGTGGCACGATATGCAATCCATGAATGCATTACCGCAGTTAATTCAATCACTTTTACAAGAAGAGGGTTGGCAGCAGCGTAAATTCACCCGTGAAATTGAGCAAATTTACCAACAGTGGATGTCATCTACGCAAGATCAAAACAGTCAAGATGCCTTTAAAGTAAATAAAAACAATGCGATGTTTGCCCGCAAGGCCTCATATGTGCTGCCTGAGCATGTTCAGGAAGGACGGATTACGCTGTTTTTACATCGTCCATTGCAATTGCATAATATGAAAGTGACATTTGTTACCACAGACAAAAAAGCACTCACTTTATTTTTAAATAAAGGTACGACGTTATCCGCACATCTAAATGGTATTGGTTTTGCACAAGAAATTGCCGCTGAGGTGAATAATTTAAATCAGGTACAGTTATTAGATATAAGCCATCAATCATCAACATTATATATCCAAGATAAAACAGCGGCACAACCCCCCACATCAAATAACCAAGAATGGTTAGATAAGCTGGATAACATTCAATCTGATATCCAAGGCGCTCGCTATCAATTTGAAAAACAGCAACCCAATCTTTTTATTGAACCCCATTGGTTGGCAGATATTGAGCAAAGTTTTCTACAACTTTCAGAGAAATTAACGCAATTACGTAACCAGATCACAGGGAAAGTGGCTGAATAATTATGATGAGTTTAGCCACTCTAGAGATGCTGCTTTCGGTTAATGAAAGCCAACTAATTGAAGAGATTATTATCTCGCTTCTTGCTACACCTCAATTAGCGGTGTTTTTTGAAAAACATCCTCGTTTAAAAAAAGCATTGTTAAAAGACTTGTCCAGTTGGAAAACAGACCTGAAACAACGCTTACAAGATGCGTTAGTTCCCGCACAACTTTCTGAAGAGTTTGAACTGTACCGACAATCCCTTGGTATCTCAACGGATGCTTTTTTTACGCGACTTCCTTCTGTAATAGAAAGACTTAACCAAATCGACTCGCCGTTTTACCGAGAAGCAAATCAATTACAAAGTGGTAAAATTGAAAATCGCAGTGCAAGGCAAGCTTTGTTTGTACAAAAGTGGCGAGTCAGCTTAATTTTACAAGTCACCACCCTGCATAAAGAGTTATTAGAGCAAGAAAAAGAGCAATTGCTGGCGGAATTGCAACGCAGGTTAGCCTTGAGTGGAAATTTAGAAGATATTTTGGGTGAAAATGAACGGGCAGCAGGACGTTTGTGGGATTTAAGCAAAGGGGTGAATATGACCTCCGCTTATAATGACCAGTTATTAAATCGCTACAGTGAATTTTTACGTCAGCAACCTGAACTCGAAAAAATAGCTCAATTATTAGGGCGCAGCCAAACAGCACAAGCTATTCCTGATGATAGTGTGGTGTTAGAGCCAATGACGATCATGGAAAAAGTGCCTGAAACAGTACCAGAGCAAGTTAATGGCTTAAACCAAAGCGATGATATTTTGCGTTTATTACCCGCGGAACTTGCGATGTTGGGTATTGAAGAAATTGAATTTGAATTTTATCGAAAATTACTGGAAAAACAGCTATTAACTTATCGATTACAGGGAGATAGCTGGCAAGAAAGAAAAGTACTACGCCCCATTACACATCACCATGATGAAGAGCAACCTAGAGGGCCATTTGTGGTGTGTATTGATACATCAGGCTCAATGGGCGGGTTAAATGAGCGTTGTGCAAAGGCATTTTGCCTTGCGCTAATGAAAATTGCGTTAGCCGATAACCGTGCGTGCCATGTGATGCTGTTTTCTACGGATATTGTGCATTACGATTTATTATCTGCAGATGGGCTGGAACAATGCATTCGGTTTTTACATCAAACATTTAAAGGCGGAACAGACCTCGCAGCATGTTTGCAAGAAACAACTGTCAAACTAGAGTCTAAGCAATGGATGGATGCCGATGCCGTGGTCATTTCTGATTTTGTAGCTCAACGTTTGCCCGATGAACTCATTCAAAAAATAAAAACGATGCAGAAGAAAGGGAAATACCGCTTCCATGCGGTATCGGTGTCAAATTATGGGAAACCCGGCATCATGAAGATCTTTGACCATATTTGGCGTTTTGACACCGGGTTAAAAAGCAGGCTTTTACGCCGCTTTAGTCGCTAATTACAGCATACCTTCAACAGATTCTTGCATGTCTGGCGCCCAAACACCGCATTGAACTTGGCCAATGTGCTGGCGTTGCAGAAGTAGCATCACTAAACGGGATTGGCCAATACCACCACCAATGGTTTGTGGCATTTCACCTTTAACTAGCGCTTGGTGCCACTCTAATTCCATCCGTTTTTCATCTTGTGTCAGGCTTAATTGACGTGTTAAGCATTCAGGGCTAACACGGATCCCCATGGAAGACAGCTCAAATGCGTCTTGTAATACAGGGTTCCACACAAGGATGTCACCGTTTAAACCACAAAAACCGTCTTCGTTTTCTGTTGTCCAGTCGTCATAGTCTGGTGCACGTACATCGTGTGATTCACCGCTGGATAACTTACCACCGATACCAATAAGGAAAACAGCACCAAGTTCCTTCGCGATTGCGCGCTCACGGCCTTTAGCATCAAGGTCAGGGTAGCGCTGTAACAGCTCTTCACTGTGGATAAAGTGAATTTGGTCTGGCAGGAACGGTGCCAGTCCAAACTCTTTACTTACGGCAGCTTCTGTTTCTTTTATTGCCTTATAGATTTTACCCACTGTCTGTTTCAAATAAGGAAGTGTACGTTCCTCATCTGCCATCACTTTTTCCCAATCCCACTGATCGACATAGACGGAGTGGATTGGGGTTAAGCGATCTTCGTCCGGACGTAACGCTTTCATATGCGTATAGAGTCCTTGGCCTTCACTGAAACCAAAACGACCTAACGTTTTACGTTTCCATTTAGCCAATGAGTGCACCACTTCAAAGGTCGCACCTGGGATTGATTTCACTTTTACTTGAACCGCTTTTTCACTGCCTGATAAGTTATCTTGTGTACCATCACCAAGACGACTCAGGATAGGCCCTTGAACTTCAATTAGACCGAGTTCTTTTTCAAGTAAACGTGAGAAATAGGATTTTACAAAACTAATTTGTTGCTGATGTTCAATGAATGACTTGTCCATAATTTTTTACCCATAATTTGTTTGCTGTATTAGCTGATGTATAGATTAAGCAACAAAATGAGGTATAAATTCAATATCCATCATTAAAAAAAGCCTTTACTATTTATTTTATTTAAAAAAATAGGTATAAAAATGAATAATCGTTAAAATAGAGGTGGAATAATGCCAGAAAATTATCAAATCGATAATCTCGATCGTGACATACTTCACGAATTAATGAGAAATGCACGTACGCCTTATGCAGAATTAGCCAAAAAATTTGCAGTAAGCCCTGGGACTATTCATGTCCGTGTCGAAAAAATGAAACAAGCAGGGATCATTAAAGGCACCCGTATTGATATAAACCCAAAACAGTTAGGTTTTGATGTCTGCTGCTTTATTGGCATTATTTTAAAAAGTGCAAAGGATTACCCAACAGCATTAAAAAAATTGGATGCCTTAGAAGAAGTGGTCGAAGTGTATTACACAACAGGTCAATACAGCATTTTCATTAAGGTCATGTGCAAATCAATTGATGCCCTGCAAGACGTACTTATCAACAAAATTCAAACAATTGATGAGATTCAATCTACGGAAACCCTGATCTCCTTACAGAACCCGATCTTACGTACAATCACCCCTTAGAAAAAAAAATGATATAACCACATTATCCACAGGTAGATCCCAGCTCATTCACAGCGTACAATAGCGCCCTATTATTGTGAAAGAGAATCACCATGACAAAAGTAACCTTAATAAGTGGCAGTACAATGGGCAGTGCAGAGTATGTTGCTGAGCACATGGCTGAGATTTTAGATGAACTTGGTTATGAAACAGATATTCAACATGGTCCAGAGCTTGATGATTTAACACTTGAAGGCATTTGGCTGGTGGTGAGTTCGACTCACGGAGCAGGTGATCTACCTGAAAGTATTCAACCGTTCTTTGATGCTATAGAAGAAAGCTCACCAGATCTCAGCCAAGTGATGTTCGGTGCTGTTGGGATCGGTAGCTCGGAATATGACACTTTCTGCGGTGCGATCCATAAACTAGATACCCTATTAAGCGAAAAAGGGGCTAAACGGATCGGTGAATGTTTTGAAATAGACATCCAAAAACACGAAATCCCAGAAGATCCCGCAGGGGAATGGGTTAAAATTTGGGCAAACGAACTATAGTTTGGTCAAAATAGCATCAGTCAGCTGTGGATAACTCAGGGTAGATCCCTTTATTAACCCGTAGTTATCCAGAGTATAAGTTTTAGGGTGACCAAGGCCTGTGCATAAGTACCCATTTTGATCCCAGCTTATACGCAATTGGATCACGGATCATTCACAGTATATGATCCTTTACACTTTTATGATCTTTAAAGTGAAAATCCACTTATCCACAGAAACCGATGATCCTAATAAAAGATCTAATAAAGAGATCTTTAAATAAAAAGATCTTAATATTATATAGGGGAGAAACCTAAGCTTGGTCTCTTCCTCAAACTTGAGTAGAATTCTCTCCTCAAATGCACATCAGCATTTTCTAACGTTTAAGGTTCACACATGTTTTATCCAGAGCAATTTGACGTCATCGTAATTGGTGGTGGTCATGCCGGTACTGAAGCAGCAATGGCAGCTGCACGTATGGGGCGTCAAACCCTATTACTGACTCACAATATTGATACATTGGGCCAGATGTCTTGCAACCCAGCCATCGGTGGGATCGGTAAGGGGCATCTGGTCAGAGAAATTGATGCTCTTGGTGGTTTAATGGCCACAGCAACTGACAAAGCTGGCATTCAATTTAGAACATTAAATGCCAGCAAAGGCCCTGCTGTTCGAGCTACTCGAGCACAAGCAGACCGCGTTCTCTACCGCCAAGCGGTTAGAACAGCTTTAGAAAATCAACCTAATCTAATGATTTTCCAACAACCTGTTGAAGATTTGATTGTTGAAAACAATCAAGTTACAGGAGCAGTTACTCGCATGGGCTTAAAATTTAAAGCCAAAGCAGTCGTCCTAACTGTTGGAACTTTCTTGGATGGAAAAATTCATATTGGGTTAGAAAACTACAGTGGCGGTCGTGCAGGTGATCCACCATCAATTTCCCTTTCTCAGCGTTTAAGGGAATTACCATTACGTGTTAACCGTTTAAAAACGGGAACACCACCACGTATTGATGCAAGAACGATTGATTTCAGTCAGTTAGCTCAACAGCTAGGTGACGACCCAATGCCCGTATTTTCATTCTTAGGTTCGCAAGATCAACATCCACAACAGATGCCTTGCCATATCACCTACACCAATGAAAAAACACATGATGTGATCAGAAATAACCTTGATCGTAGCCCAATGTATGCAGGGATCATCGAAGGGATCGGCCCTCGCTATTGCCCATCGATCGAAGACAAAGTGATGCGCTTTGCGGACAAAGACTCACACCAAATTTTCTTAGAGCCAGAAGGTTTAACGAGTAACGAAATCTATCCGAACGGGATTTCCACCAGCTTGCCTTTTGATGTTCAAATGCAGATCGTGCACTCAATGAAAGGGATGGAAAATGCAAGGATCATTCGTCCTGGTTATGCAATTGAGTATGATTTCTTTGACCCGCGCGATCTCAAACAAACTCTGGAAAGCAAATTTATTAATGGCTTGTTTTTGGCTGGCCAAATTAATGGGACAACAGGTTACGAAGAAGCGGGTGCTCAAGGGTTACTTGCAGGCTTAAATGCTGCACAACATGCCTTTGGCTTAGAAGGCTGGTTCCCACGCCGTGACCAAGCATATATGGGGGTTCTGGTTGACGATCTTTGTACACTCGGCACTAAAGAACCGTACCGTATGTTTACATCACGTGCAGAATACCGTTTGATGCTACGTGAAGATAACGCAGATTTACGTTTAACAGAAAAAGGCCGTGAGTTAGGCTTAGTCGATGATGTTCGTTGGGCTCATTTTAATAACAAAGTGGAACTGATTGAAAAAGAACGTCAACGTTTGAAAGACATTTGGGTTCATCCTAAATCGGATAACCATACAGAGATTGATGACATCTTAACAGTGCCTTTATCCAAAGAAGCTAACGGTGAAGATTTATTACGTCGTCCTGAAATGACTTACCAAATGTTAACTACGCTAAACTTATTTGCGCCTGCAATTGATGATCCTCAAGCCGCTGATCAAGTTGAGATTCAAGTTAAATACGAAGGTTACATTGCGCGTCAGAAAGAAGAGATCGAAAGACAACTGCGTAATGAAAACACCTTGTTACCTGTTGATCTTGATTACAAACAAGTGAAAGGCTTATCTAACGAGGTGATGGCAAAGCTAAACGATCACAAACCAACATCGATCGGTCAAGCTTCGCGTATTTCGGGGATTACCCCTGCCGCAATCTCTATTTTACTTGTATGGTTGAAAAAGCAAGGCATGCTACGCCGGAGCGCTTAACATGGATTTATTATCAAAACTCAATCAATTGCTTGCCAAAACAGATATCGATTTAACGGAAAAGCAAAAACAGCAGTTAGTTGATTACGTTGGGTTATTAGTTAAATGGAACAAAGCCTATAACTTGACCTCCGTGCGTGATCCACAACAAATGTTAATTCGTCATATCATGGATAGCATAGTGGTGAACGGTCAACTCAACGGGAAACGGTTTATTGATGTTGGAACGGGCCCTGGCTTACCAGGTGTTCCTTTGGCTATTGTTCGACCTGATGCCCATTTTGTTTTATTGGACAGCTTAGGGAAGCGTGTACGCTTTTTAAAACAGGTTCAACATGAGTTAGGACTAACTAACATCGAACCTGTTCAATCACGAGTTGAAGAGTACCCTGTTGGAAATGGTTTTGATGGTGTTATTAGCCGCGCATTTGCATCACTGAACGATATGCTAAGCTGGTGCAATCACTTACCGTCATTGGAAGGACGTTTTTACGCACTTAAAGGCATCATTCGTGATGATGAGATGGTTCTGCCAGAAGGGTTTGCTATCGAATCTATCACTGAACTTCAGGTACCTGAACTTGATGAACAACGCCATTTAGTTAAAATTTCGATGAAATAAAGTTGCTTTCTATCAAATTATTTTATCTTTTAGAGCGATAGCCGAATGTTGAAAAACGGGCGGCTATTTTTCGTTTTAAGCAAATAACAAAAACTCGAATTTTACGCATTATTTACACGGTAATAACGAATAAGTTTCAAAAATAATACGTTGAACGGAAAAAGTGAATGTAAATGCCTATTTTAACTTAATCGATTTAGCTAATAAAATAGTTAACAGTGAAATATTTGATTTATAGATTCATTATTTAGCTTAAAAAATGTATTTCTTAATTATTTGATTTACAGATTAAATCTAATTTTTTTTGTGAAGAAAGTTGAAGTAATAAATAAAGCGAATAAATCTAAATGTGATTAATGTCACAATTAAGTGAATGAATGTAGCAATTCATTAACTATTTATTAATTATTACAGCGACAATTCTGCGCTATCTCGAAAAAATTAAATATTTATTCACCTTTTCGCTACTTACTGATTGAATTCATTTCGCCTGCCCGTATAATTTGCACGTTTTTGTCTCTTGACACATTTACGCAAAGGCAGTTTTATACAACACTTAGCGTTTCTGAGGCTGAGAAGAGCTGGGAGTATACAAAAAGTTATGTCTGTATCCCTTTATGACAACAAGCATGCTGTAAAGCAGTTGTCTGTTCAGTTTATAACTTTAGTGATCCTCAGTGGGGCTTTCTGTGCAAATAGTATAGAATGGGGGGCCTCTGCTCTTGCTGGTGGGTTAGCATGCTGGTTACCAAATATCGTATTTATGCTGCTAGCACAATTTCAGAAAGCAAAAGAAGAGGATGAACCTGTCCGCATTGCCTGGTTCTTAGCATTAGGAGCAGGGCTAAAGGTTGTTACAACTATCGTTGTTTTAGTTGTTGCTTTCGGTGTGTTCAAAGCGTCATTAACACCACTGGGTTTGACCTATTTAGCGGTGCTAATTGTTCAGATTGTTGCACCAGCCGTTTTTAAACGGTAAGTATTTTTAAACTACAAAAGGGTAAGAGGCATCATGTCTGCATCAGGAGAAGTGATGACTACAGAGGATTACATAGGCCACCATCTGAGAAACCTTCAGTTGGACCTGAGTACCTTTAAGTTGGTCGATCCCCACGCTAGTCCAACATTTTGGACGTTGAACATTGACTCGCTTTTTTTCTCAGTAGTTCTCGGGGCTCTGTTCCTGTGGCTATTTAGAAGAGTTGCAGCCAATGCGACTAGTGGCGTACCCGGTAAGTTACAGACTGCAATAGAACTGATCATTGGTTTCGTTGATAACTCAGTCCGTGATATGTATCACGGTAAGAGCAAAGTTATTGCTCCTTTAGCATTAACGGTGTTCGTCTGGGTATTCTTAATGAACCTGATGGATTTACTCCCAATTGATTTCCTTCCGTATATTGCTGAGCATTATCTCGGGTTACCTGCACTACGTGCAGTACCAACCGCAGATGTTAGTGTCACTCTATCGATGGCTATTGGTGTGTTTATCCTAATCCTCTTTTACAGTATCAAGATGAAAGGAATTGGCGGATTTACTAAAGAGCTCACAATGCAGCCTTTTAATCATCCTGTCTTCATTCCAGTCAACTTGATTCTTGAAGGGGTAAGCCTGCTGTCAAAACCTGTATCACTCGGTCTGCGACTGTTTGGTAACATGTATGCAGGTGAATTGATCTTTATTCTTATCGCGGCTCTGCTTCCGTGGTGGTCACAGTGGTTGTTAAGCCTACCTTGGGCTATCTTCCACATACTGATTATTACGCTACAAGCCTTTATTTTTATGGTTCTGACTGTTGTCTATCTGTCGATGGCATCTGAAGAGCACTAATTTTATTAATCAATAATTGTATTAACTGAAACAAACTGGAGACTGTCATGGAAAACCTGAGTATGGATCTGCTGTACATGGCTGCCGCTGTGATGATGGGCTTAGCGGCGATCGGTGCTGCGATCGGTATCGGCATCCTAGGTGGTAAATTTTTAGAAGGTGCTGCTCGTCAGCCAGATTTAATTCCTCTGCTGCGTACACAGTTCTTTATCGTAATGGGTCTGGTCGATGCTATTCCGATGATTGCTGTTGGTCTGGGCTTGTATGTAATGTTCGCTGTTGCCTAATTAACGTAGAACATTAATTCACTAATGAATAAGAGGTATTGTCTGTGAATCTAAATGCAACAATCCTCGGCCAGGCTATCGCGTTTGTCCTGTTTGTTTGGTTCTGTATGAAGTATGTATGGCCACCGATTATGGCGGCCATTGAAAAACGTCAAAAAGAAATTGCTGACGGCTTGTCTTCTGCAGAACGTGCTAAAAAGAACCTGGAACTGGCGCAAACCGACGCAACCGACCGACTGAAAAAAGCGAAAGCTGAAGCTCAAGTCATCATTGAACAAGCGAACAAACAGCGTGTTCAAATGATTGATGAAGCAAAAGCAGAAGCAGAAGCAGAACGTGCAAAAATCGTCGCACAAGCGCAAGCTGAAATTGATGCTGAGCGTAAACGTGCACGTGAAGAGTTACGTAAACAGGTTGCGATGCTTGCTATCGCAGGTGCCGAGAAGATCATCGAACGTTCCGTGGATGAAGCTGCTAACAGCGACATCGTTGATAAACTAGTCGCTGAACTGTAAGGAGGGAGGGGCATGTCTGAAATCGCTACTGTAGCTCGCCCCTACGCCAAAGCAGCTTTTGACTTTGCTGTGGAAAACCAAGTTGTCGAAAAATGGCAGAATATGCTGGCCTTCACCTCACTGGTGACGCGCAACGAACAGGTTGGTGAGCTGCTTTCTGGTTCTATTGCACCAGAAACATTAGCTAAAACGTTTATCTCTGTTTGTGGAGATGAAATTGACGAGCATGTTCAGAATCTGATTCGTGTTATGGCAGACAACGGGCGTTTAACGACGCTGCCAGAAGTATTAACCCAATTTATTCAATTGCGTGATGCTCTGGAGTCAACCATTGAGGTTGATGTTATTTCTGCTAACGAACTGAGTGAACAGCAGTCAGCTAAAATTTCTGCAGCGATGGAAAAACGTCTGTCACGCAAAGTTAAGCTGAATTGCAAAATTGATAAGTCTGTTATTGCTGGAGTGATCATTCGTGCTGGAGACCTTGTCATTGACGGGAGTATCCGCGGTCGCTTAGAGCGTTTAACTGACGTCTTGCAGTCTTAAGGGGACTGGAGCATATGCAACTGAATTCCACCGAAATCAGCGAACTGATCAAACAGCGTATTGCTCAGTTCGATGTTGTGAGTGAAGCTCACAATGAAGGTACGATTGTATCCGTTAACGACGGTATCATTCGTATTCACGGTTTAGCCGAAGTCATGCAGGGTGAGATGATCGCACTGCCTGGCAACCGTTACGCTATCGCATTGAACTTAGAGCGTGACTCTGTTGGTGCGGTCGTCATGGGTCCTTATGCCGACTTGGCAGAAGGCATGAAAGTTAAATGTACTGGTCGTATTCTTGAAGTTCCAGTAGGCCGTGGCCTGTTAGGACGTGTTGTGAATACACTGGGTCAACCAATTGATGGTAAAGGTCCTGTTGATAACGATGGCTTCTCACCTGTAGAAGTTATTGCACCAGGCGTTATCGATCGTCAATCCGTTGATCAACCTGTACAGACTGGTTATAAATCAGTCGATGCGATGATTCCAATTGGTCGTGGTCAGCGTGAGCTTGTCATCGGTGACCGTCAAACAGGTAAAACTGCTTTGGCAATCGATGCAATCATCAACCAACGCGACTCAGGTATCAAATGTGTGTACGTGGCTATCGGCCAGAAAGCGTCTACTGTTTCTAACGTAGTTCGTAAACTGGAAGAGCACGGCGCACTGCAAAACACTATCGTTGTTGTTGCTACAGCATCTGAATCAGCTGCTCTGCAATACTTAGCACCATATGCTGGTTGCGCGATGGGCGAATATTTCCGTGACCGCGGTGAAGATGCACTGATCGTATACGATGACCTGTCTAAACAGGCTGTTGCATACCGTCAAATTTCACTGTTGTTACGTCGTCCACCAGGACGTGAAGCTTACCCAGGTGATGTTTTCTATCTGCACTCACGTTTACTTGAGCGTGCTGCTCGCGTTAACGCTGAATACGTAGAAAACTTTACGAAAGGTGAAGTTAAAGGTCAAACAGGTTCACTGACGGCTCTGCCTATCATTGAAACCCAAGCTGGTGACGTTTCTGCATTCGTACCGACAAACGTAATTTCGATTACAGATGGTCAGATCTTCCTGGAATCTAACCTGTTTAACTCTGGTATTCGTCCAGCGGTTAACCCAGGTATTTCAGTATCTCGTGTTGGTGGTGCTGCTCAGACTAAAATCATTAAGAAACTGTCTGGTGGTATCCGTACTGCACTTGCTCAGTATCGTGAACTTGCAGCGTTTGCTCAGTTTGCTTCCGACCTCGATGACGCGACTCGTAAACAGTTAAGTCATGGTCAAAAAGTTACTGAACTGCTGAAACAGAAACAGTATGCACCAATGTCAGTAGCAGAGCAGGCACTGTCTCTGTTCGCGGCAGAACGTGGATTCTTGGATGATGTTGAGTTAGCGAAAATTGGTGCGTTTGAAGCTGCTTTAGTTTCTTTTGCACAGCGCGAGCATGCTGACCTTATGAACGAAATTGGCCCGGCTGGTAGCTATAACGATGATATCGAAGGCAAGTTGAAAAAACTGCTCGAATCATTTAAAGCAACTCAGTCCTGGTAATACTATTCGGCCCGAATTTTTAGGGCCGTCTGGTTAATAAGGAGAAGCAGAAATGGCCGGCGCAAAAGAGATACGTTCCAAGATCGGAAGTGTACAAAATACACAAAAGATCACTAAAGCGATGGAAATGGTCGCTGCGTCCAAAATGCGTAAAACGCAGGAACGCATGGCGGCCAGCCGTCCTTATGCAGAAACCATGCGCAGTGTGATTGGTCACCTAGCGTTAGGTAATCTGGAATATAAACACCCATATCTCGAAGAGCGTGAAGTTAAGCGTGTCGGGTATCTGGTTGTTTCAACAGACCGCGGTCTGTGTGGTGGCTTGAACATTAACTTGTTCAAAAAACTACTTGCGGACATGAAGTCATGGTCTGAGAAAAACGTTCAGGTTGATTTGGCTTTAATCGGTTCTAAAGCGGTTTCATTCTTCGGTTCTGTGGGCGGTAACGTCGTAACACAAGTCACCGGAATGGGGGATAACCCAACGCTTTCGGATTTGATTGGTCCAGTTAACACTATGCTACAAGCCTATGATGAAGGGCGTTTGGATAAACTGTATGTGGTGACTAACAAGTTCATCAATACAATGTCTCAGGAGCCAACTATTCTTCAATTACTGCCATTGCCTGCAAGCAATGACGAAACATTGAAGAAGAAGTCTTGGGATTATATATACGAACCCGATCCTAAGGCGTTGCTGGATACCCTGCTACGTCGTTATATCGAGTCGCAGGTTTATCAGGGCGTCGTTGAAAACCTGGCTAGTGAGCAGGCCGCACGAATGGTAGCGATGAAAGCCGCTACTGATAATGGTGGAAACCTGATCAAAGAGTTGCAGTTGGTTTACAACAAAGCTCGTCAGGCCAGCATTACTCAGGAGCTTACCGAAATCGTTTCGGGTGCTTCCGCGGTTTAACAGCTAGGTTTACGAATTACGTAGAGGATTCAAGATGGCTACTGGAAAGATTATCCAGGTAATCGGCGCCGTTGTGGACGTCGAGTTCCCTCAAGATGACGTACCAAAAGTGTACGACGCTCTTGAGGTTGTTAACGGTAAAGAAAAACTGGTGTTGGAAGTTCAACAACAGTTAGGCGGTGGTGTTGTCCGTTGTATCGCAATGGGGACATCTGATGGCCTGAGCCGTGGTTTACAAGTAGTAAACTTAGAGCACCCAATCGAAGTACCAGTAGGTAAAGCAACCTTAGGACGTATCATGAACGTTCTGGGTCAGCCTATTGATATGAAAGGTGATATCGGCGAAGAAGAGCGCTGGTCAATTCACCGTGCTGCACCAAGCTACGAAGAGTTAGCTAACTCAACAGAACTGCTGGAAACCGGTATCAAAGTAATGGACTTAATCTGTCCGTTCGCGAAAGGTGGTAAAGTTGGTCTGTTCGGTGGTGCGGGTGTTGGTAAAACAGTAAACATGATGGAACTGATCCGTAACATCGCGATTGAGCACTCAGGTTACTCTGTGTTCGCGGGTGTTGGTGAGCGTACTCGTGAAGGGAACGACTTCTATCATGAAATGACCGATTCAAACGTTCTGGATAAAGTATCACTGGTTTATGGCCAGATGAATGAGCCACCAGGAAACCGTCTGCGCGTTGCGTTGACTGGTTTGACTATGGCTGAAAAATTCCGTGACGAAGGTCGTGACGTACTGCTGTTCGTTGACAACATTTATCGTTACACCTTAGCAGGTACTGAAGTATCAGCACTGTTAGGTCGTATGCCATCAGCGGTAGGTTATCAGCCAACGCTGGCGGAAGAGATGGGTGTTCTGCAAGAACGTATAACCTCAACTCAAACGGGTTCTATCACATCCGTACAAGCAGTTTACGTTCCTGCGGATGACTTGACTGACCCATCACCAGCAACAACCTTTGCTCACTTAGACGCAACGGTAGTTCTGAGCCGTCAAATCGCATCTCTGGGTATCTACCCAGCGGTTGACCCTCTGGATTCTACTAGCCGTCAGTTAGACCCACTCGTCGTTGGTCAAGAGCACTATGATGTTGCACGTGGCGTTCAGTCTATTCTGCAACGTTACCAAGAACTGAAAGATATCATTGCAATTCTGGGTATGGATGAACTGTCTGAAGAAGACAAACTGGTTGTTGCTCGTGCTCGTAAGATCCAGCGCTTCCTGTCTCAACCATTCTTCGTTGCTGAAGTATTTACCGGTTCACCAGGTAAGTTCGTTTCCCTGAAAGACACTATCCGTGGCTTCGGCGGTATCCTGAACGGTGATTACGACCACCTGCCAGAACAAGCGTTCTATATGGTTGGTACCATTGAAGAAGCTGTGGAAAAAGCGAAAAAGCTTTAATCCAGCTGACAGGAGGTTGATATGGTAGCTGCAATGACATACCACCTGACTGTAGTAAGTGCTGAAAAACAAATGTTTGAAGGCCTAGTACAGAAAATTCAGGTGACAGGTAGTGAAGGTGAGCTGGGGATTTATCCACAGCATACCCCGCTGCTGACTGCCATAAAACCGGGCATGGTACGTATTACCAAGCAGTTTGGTGAAGAAGAACTAATTTACCTCTCTGGCGGTATTTTAGAAGTTCAACCAAACGGTGTTATCGTACTCGCTGATACAGCGATCCGTGGTAAAGATTTAGACGAAGCTCGTGCAGTGGAGTCTAAACGCAAAGCGGAAGAACACGTCCGTAAAGCACACGGCGATGTTGATTATGCTCAGGCATCGGCAGAACTTGCAAAAGCAATAGCGAAACTTCGAGTCATCGAGTTAACTAAAAAGCTAATGTAATGATAGCGGTATAGTAAAAAAAGCCAGTTGGTTAATCCTAACTGGCTTTTTTATTTGAGCGAAATATGTAGTATTTTAGATAGGAAATAGGTTTACTTTCATCCCAAAGTTGGAGTTTCAGGAAAAATGACTGTGCAAAGAAAAAGTGTCGTAATTTTAGCTGCCGGTAAAGGCACACGGATGTATTCAGATTTGCCTAAAGTTTTGCATTTACTTGCGGGCAAACCAATGGTTCAGCACGTAATTGATACTGCAAAATCAATTGGTGCATCAGATATTCATCTGGTATATGGGCATGGCGGTGATTTACTGAAAGAAAAACTGGGTGAGCAGAATTTAAATTGGGTTCTGCAAGCAGAACAGCTCGGTACTGGGCATGCAATGCAACAGGCGGCACCAAGTTTCCAAGATGATGAAGATGTGGTCATGCTGTATGGCGATGTGCCTTTGATTGCGAAAGACACGTTAGATCGCCTGATTGAAGTTAAGCCCCAAGGCGGCATTGGCTTACTGACCGTGATTTTAGATAACCCAACGGGTTACGGGCGTATCATCCGTGAAAATAATGAAGTTGTCGGTATTATTGAGCAAAAAGATGCGACTGAAGAGCAACGTAAAATCCAAGAGATTAATACTGGGATCATGGTTGCAAGCGGTAAAGATTTCAAACGTTGGTTGGCTCAATTGAACAACGATAATGCGCAAGGCGAATACTACATCACGGATATTATTGCTCTTGCTCATAAAGAAGGTAATAAAGTGGCGACTGTTCACCCAAGCCGTTTAAGTGAAATGGAAGGGGTTAATAACCGTCTGCAACTGGCCGCACTTGAGCGTGTTTACCAGAAAGAACAAGCAGAAAAATTGCTACTTGCGGGGGTGATGCTAATCGACCCTGAGCGTTTTGATATACGCGGCACACTGACCCATGGGCGTGACATTATTATCGATACCAATGTCATTATCGAAGGGAATGTGACGCTCGGTAACAATGTACAAATTCAGTCTGGTTGTATTTTAAGGGACTGCGTTATTGGTGATAACTCAATTATTAGCCCATATTCAGTCATAGAAAACTCTGAATTATCATCAGAATGTACGGTTGGTCCTTTTGCTCGTTTGCGCCCAGGTGCTAAATTAGCGGCTAAAGCGCATGTGGGTAATTTCGTTGAAATGAAGAATGCCACTTTAGGTTTAGGCTCAAAAGCGGGGCATTTAAGTTACCTTGGCGATGCGCAAATTGGTGATAACGTGAATATCGGCGCAGGAACCATCACTTGTAACTATGATGGCGCGAATAAACATAAAACCATTATTGGTGATGATGTGTTTGTCGGCTCTGATACTCAATTAGTTGCGCCTGTTTCTGTAGCAAAAGGCGCCACCATCGGTGCTGGCACGACAGTCACTCGTGATGTCAACGAAGACGAATTAGTGGTTAGCCGCGTTAAGCAAATGCACATTAAAAACTGGCAGCGTCCAGTAAAGAAAAAATAAGTGAATTTTGATAAGGGGCCGATTGCCCCTTTGAATATAAAAAGCAGTAAATTATAAAATAGCTACCTAAGGTGGCATAAAAATATCTCCCCATTTTCTACAAGGCTGGGGAACAGCGAAAGCTGAAAAGCAATTAGGTTACGACAAATGAAGGTTTCTAAAGAAAGGAACCTTTTGTCTAGGAATCAATAAAATATGTGTGGAATTGTAGGTGCTGTTGCACAACGTGATATCGCAGAAATTCTGTTAGAAGGTCTTCGTCGTCTTGAATATCGTGGTTATGACTCAGCGGGTATGGCTGTCGTTGACCACGAAGGTCATTTACAACGCTTACGTGAAGTGGGCAAAGTACAAATGCTGGCGGAAGAAGCAGAGAAAACCCCAGTATCTGGCGGAACGGGAATTGCACATACCCGTTGGGCGACACATGGTATTCCAAGTGAACGTAATGCGCATCCGCATACGTCTGGTTATATTGCTGTTGTTCATAATGGCATTATCGAAAATTATTTAGAATTGAAAGAAGAACTGAAAAAACTTGGTTATGTTTTCAGTTCAGAAACTGACACTGAAGTGATTGCGCACCTTGTTCACCATGAACAACAAAAAGGTGGCACGCTGGTGGAAGTAGTTCAACGTGTTATCCCTCAGTTGCGCGGCGCTTATGGCACCGTGATTATGGATAGCCGTATTCCTGAATTATTAGTCGCTGCACGCTCTGGTAGCCCATTGGTTATCGGTCTGGGGGTGGGCGAAAACTTCTTAGCATCTGACCAACTGGCATTGTTACCCGTGACTCGCCGTTTCATCTACCTTGAAGAAGGGGATGTGGCTGAAGTTACTCGCCGTACTGTGCGTATTTTTGATAACAGCGGTGCGCCAGTTGAGCGCGAACAAATTGAATCGAATGTTCAATATGATGCAGGCGATAAAGGCGTGTATCGCCATTACATGCAAAAAGAAATTTACGAACAGCCGATGGCCATTAAAAATACCCTTGAAGGGCGTTTTGATAAAGACAATGGTATCGATTTAAGTGAGTTAGGGCCGAAAGCGAACGAAATTCTTTCCCAAGTTGAGCATATCCAAATCGTTGCTTGTGGAACTTCTTACAACGCAGGGATGGTTGCACGTTACTGGTTTGAATCCTTAGCGGGCATTCCATGTGACGTGGAAATTGCTTCAGAGTATCGCTATCGTAACCCAGCGCATCGCAAAAATAGCTTGATGATTACCCTTTCTCAATCAGGAGAAACAGCGGATACATTGGCTGCGCTGCGTTTATCAAAAGAGTTAGGCTACTTGACCTCGTTAGCTGTTTGTAACGTCGCGGGTTCTTCATTGGTGCGTGAGTCTGAATTTGCACTGATGACAAAAGCAGGCGCAGAAATTGGTGTGGCATCAACCAAAGCGTTCACTACCCAATTAACTGTTCTACTGATGTTAGTGGCGTATATGGGCCGTTTAAAAGGCGCAAACCCTGAGTTAGAAGAAAGTATTTCTCATGCATTACATGCGCTTCCTGCACGTATTGAAAGCATGCTATCACAAGATAAAGTCATCGAAGCATTAGCCGAGGATTTCTCTGACAAGCACCATGCCTTGTTCTTAGGCCGTGGCGATCAATTCCCTATCGCAGTTGAAGGGGCATTGAAATTAAAAGAGATTTCGTACATCCACGCTGAAGCTTATGCCGCGGGTGAATTAAAACACGGCCCATTAGCGTTAATTGACGCCGATATGCCAGTTATCATCATCGCACCTAACAATGAATTATTGGAAAAACTGAAATCCAATATTGAAGAAGTACGTGCTCGTGGCGGTCTGCTGTATGTGTTTGCTGACCAAGACGCTGGTTTTGTCGCAAGTGAAAACATGAAAATTGTTTCGCTGCCACATGTTGAAGAATTGATCGCACCGATTTTCTACACTGTTCCACTGCAACTGTTGTCTTACCATGTTGCATTAATTAAAGGAACAGACGTTGACCAACCACGTAACCTAGCGAAATCAGTGACGGTTGAGTAATTAGTATCAACTGATTTAGATTACAGCCGGTATAACTATAATTAATTAGGTTATACCGGCTTTTTTTCAATATAAGTCGTAATTTTCGTTTTTTTAGAAATGACGAGTTCTTCTCCGACTCTAACGTATTAAAAACTTTCATAAACTCGTCATTTGCTGTTGTTATTTCATTGGTCTGCATATTTTATTTTTGATGGATTAAAAAATAAAATTGAGGGCGTATCAAATCATCTTTTTGAACAATAATAAAAACCAATAGAAGGCGACGTGGATGGAAGAGATAGAATGGCTGAGTGCGGTTGTTATCGCAATTACAATTGGGTTTTGGGCAACAGGGAAACTCCCTGAATACTTGGTGGCATTACTGTTTTTAGCCGCAGCAGCATGTTTACATTTAGCCCCGACTAATGTGATTTTCTCTGGATTCACTTCAGAAGCTTTTTGGCTTGTGTTAAGTGGTTTTATCCTCGGCTTTGCGATTAATAAAGTTGGGCTAGCAGAGCGTATTGCTCAACATATTTCAGGGCGTTTTACGAGTTCATGGTTAAAGCTGATTACAGGTGTGGTACTCCTCGCTTATGGGTTGGCTTTTATCATGCCATCGAACATGGGGCGGATTGCACTATTGATGCCGATTGTGATGGCGATAGCCGATAAAGTCAGATTAGAAAGTGGTAGCCGAGGCCGTATAGGGTTAGCACTGGCAGTTGGATTTGGTACATTCCAACTTTCAGCCACGATATTACCTGCCAACGTACCGAATTTAGTGATGGCTGGTGCAATAGAAACTACCTATGGGATAAAGCTGTCTTATTTAAATTACCTATTTCTCCATATGCCTATTTTGGGGCTAATCAAAGGTCTTTTAGTTGTTCTGAGTATCTATTTTCTATTTCCGGCCAAATTGCAGCCGATGGCTGAACAAAAAAAATTACCGCCGATGAGCCGTAATGAGAAAAAATTAGGCATTCTTTTGGCAATAACCTTACTTTTTTGGATAACAGATACCACTCATGGTATTTCTCCTGCATGGGTTGGTTTAGTAGCGGCGTGTTTATGTTTGCTACCGAAAGTGGGTTTTGTGACCAATGATGAATTTGTTCAAGCGGTAAATATTCGCACCTGTATTTATGTTGCGGGGATTTTAAGCCTAGCAACATTAGTGAGTTATTCTAATGTCGGAATGGTTGTTGGCACTTACCTTCAAAAATTATTGCCATTGGATCCTAATAGCCCATTTATGGATTTTGGTAGCTTAGTTGGGTTGACCAGTGGGTTAAACTTTGTCGTAACGGCTAATGGTGTTCCAGCATTATATACGCCGTTGGCTGAATCTCTCTCCAGTGCAACTGGATTACCCATGGTTGCTGTGCTGATGGTACAGGTTATTGGTTATTCAACACCATTATTGCCTTATCAGGCATCACCAATAGTTGTGGCTATGGGGATGGGCAAAGTACCATTAATGGATGGTGTTAGATTATGTATTGTATTATTTATACTGACTTTTCTCTTGCTAGTTCCTCTGGATTATTTTTGGTTTAGATTGCTGGGAGTGATCCCCTCTTAGTTTTTATCAAAAGAGGAAATTTTTTCAACGGTTGTCTTACCATATTGCGTTAGTCAAAGGTTCATTATTTTATCGTAATGAACCTTTTTTATTATCTAAAAATATAGTTTCTATTTTTTGTTTTTTTTAATATAAAATCATAAAAAAACAAGGAAATAAAATATGGAAATTATATTTATTGATGTAATTAATAAAGAATATGAATATTTTTGCCAATTATATTGGCAAGTTAATGAAAATGGTCGTTTTTCATATTCAATGCTTAAATTAGAAGAAAAAACACAGTTAAAAACGAAAGAAATAAAAGAAATAGTTGCTAAAAGCTGTAAAGCTTATTGTTTAAAATTACAATGTGTTTCCTGTGGCGAAATGGAACCATTAAAAGATAGAAGCCATTTTAGTCATTTAAGTAATTTAGAACATATATGTATTGATTGTATTCATGTTGAAAATGAAAAAGAGCGGTTAGAAAAGGTAGAGTATATTGAGTTAATGATGCTTTTTAAAAAAGAAAAAGCAATAAGTATCAACGATATCTCATTTGAAAACTGTGTTTATTTACTTGCGCTGATACGCCATAGTGCAGATGAAAACCTAATGTATTTAGAAAGCCTTGAAAGTCAGAAGTGTAAAAAACTGACGCCGAGTTACGAATTTGACAAGCATGTTATCGAAAAACTCTATACTGAAGGTGTGCTGGCTATTAGCTCGGTAACTAATTTAGAACTGTTAAAGGCGAGTGAAGATGCTATTAGTTTTAATATAATATCGATGTGCTGGGAGGTTATTATTTCAGAAACAGATAACTTATCAGCTATAATTGATTTACTAGAAGATAAATTATCAAACATTCATTTCCTCAATGAAAATAAAGATGTATTAATCTCATTATGTAAAGAAAATAATTTATTTGAGTGTTTTTTTTATCTTAACCATGAAATGTCTGAATATGGTTTTACTTCTTTTCAAATTGGTGAAAAAACAACGAAAAATATTACTAATTTACTCGAAAACGTATCTGTTGGGCAGGTGTTCCATATTATCACTAAGACGGTTACTGATGCTTTTATCTATCACCAAAAAAAATCGAATAAAATCAATAAGGGGCAAGCGGCTAATTCTGTTGTCGATGCAATGAAAAGAATGTATGAGAGATACCTTGCAAATGGGTGGCAGATATATTCAAAATATCGACCAAGAGATTATCCTCAATCAGTACTTTGTCAGATTTTATTTGTATTTATTTTGCATACCGATGATGGTGGTATTCATAAGCCATTGAATCAAATTATAATTGAGGATGAAAGAGGTATTTTTCGGCTCATTAAGTAGCATTAAAGTGCATATTTTTAAATGATGAGTCTGTTATTGGTTTTGATAGCTCATTCACCAAAGTAAACTGGTATTCTCATCGAGAATACCAGAAAAATAATCTTACTTATTAGGTAAAAGGTTTTCTATTTCAGAATAATAGAGTGGTTTTTTTTCGTTAGCGCCAAGTGGGTTTTTAATAAATCTATTTTTATAGATTTTACGTATATTTAGTGTCCCTAGTGAGGGATAACGTTTTAATTCAGTAGGCTGCGCTATAAGGTCGGCATCAATTACATATTTTTTCCCATTATCATCCACTTTAACATTGCCATTGGAATTATAATCAAAAATGATATAACCTTTTTGCTTAACAAAGTCATAAGCAGCATTATCGTTAATATTTTTTCCAGAAATATATCTTGAAATCAAAACATCTTTTCCATTACTCAGCGTTATTGCCCTTGAAAAGCTAGCATTTCTGTTTAATTTATTAAGTAGCGAGGAGCAGCGGTTTACATCGCTATGGGGATTTATTTTATAGGCATCATAAAAAGGAACTTTAATCACAAAATTTCCAACTCGATAGGCTGTTCCATAAGCACCATGACCTAAACAATTGGTACTATCAAGGTATAACGCTGTGGGTTTTCCCTTAGTTACTGTATTTAGGAAACCTTGATGAATATCGCCTCTATTATCTTTTGCTATATAACAAACATTTTCTTCTTTTATTCTTCTAACGAAAGAGTCGATAGTTTTGATATCTTCAAGTTTGGTTCTACTTACTGGGAGTACTGATTTTTGTTTTTCTACTATGGGCGTGGATTTTTTTTCTTTTGATGCAAGATAGGGGATATCAACATTGAATTTATATTCTTTTTTACAGTTAGGTTTGTTAAACCTATCATTATTATTTGATTTTATGCTTTTTATGTTATCTAAAATGAAATTTTTATTCGTTCTATGAGGTTGATAATGGTAGTTATGGCTTGGAATCGCAGGGGTAATTATTTTTCTCATAATAATATCCTTTTTAGTATGTAATCCAATAATATTGGATTAGGATATTATTTATTTAAAAAAATGATGCTATTAATGATTTTTCAATAAACTTTCTAGATCACTAAATATAGATTGCCACTCATTATCATCGATTTCCATTAACCCCATATAACGCAGCATAAAAGCCCCTTCCGTAGCCAGAAATACCATGCGAGCTAATTTACCTTTTTCTGTTGATGTGTCGAGGTTTTCAATGCGTTCCCGATACCAAATACGGGTGCTTTCGAGGTATTCAGGCGTTTGTAGTAGTGATGCCATTAATGACGCGCCTTTTGCCATGGCGATTTTATCGTGCTGGTGGGTAGCTTGCATGTGTGCCAAAACTTGCCCTTCTGGGGAGTTATCTCGCTCTATCGCTTGATTAAAAATTTCATCATAAGACTGCCCCCATCGCTCAAACATGGCGTCGATTAAAGCATCTTTATTGCCAAAACAGTATTGAACGCCCCCTTTGGAGATGCCCATCGCTTTCGCAACTGCATCGATCGTCAGAGACGCAGCACCTTGATGAATAACAATATCTTCAGCAGCATCAAGTAGCTTTTCTCTGTCGATAGTTCGTTGACGTCCCATTTAGGAAAACCTCTTTTCAATACGTACGTATGGATTTATATTATAGCACGATCACCAATAAATGATGATCAAATAAACTCATTGAGAGAATGTTATGTTAACCGATTACAAGCGCTGGATAGTGCTTCTGTTAGTTTCAAGTGTGTTGTTTCTTATCGTTATTGATGTCACGGTGCTTTATACCGCATTACCCAAATTGACGCACGATTTAGGGGCGACATCATCCGAAAAACTGTGGATTATGAATGCTTACCCGCTGGTGGTTGCTGGGTTATTGCCTGCTGCGGGGATGTTGAGTGATAAAGTCGGCCATAAAAGAATGTTTTTATTGGGGCTACCATTATTTGGTATTGCTTCTTTGTGTGCGGCATTTTCACCGACAGCAATGAGCTTAATTTTATCACGTGGTTTTCTTGCTATTGGTGCTGCAGTGAGTATGCCTGCCACACTTGCCATTGTAAGACATGTTTTTTTAGATCCAAAAGAAAGGGCGCTGGCGATTGGTATATGGTCTGCTGTGGCATCAGGAGGCGCGGCAATCGGCCCTTTAATTGGCGGAATATTGCTTAATCATTTTTGGTGGGGGTCTGTTTTCCTGATTAATGTTCCCGTTGTGTTACTGGTTATCCCTTTTGCCTATTTCTTGATCCCGCAGTGTGGTGGGCAAAGTGATAAAAAAATCGATATTTTAGGTTCTGTTTTAGTGCTGGTTGGCTTAATTAGTTCAATTTATGCATTAAAAGAGCTTGGCAAACCTTATATTGATTGGATGAATGTAGTGGTTGCAGGGGGGATTGGGGTTTTCTTTTTGGTGGTATTCAAACGCCGGCAGATGGCGTCTGAATCGCCAATGATTGATTTTGCTTTATTGAAAAACCCTAAGTTTAGCGCGGGTATCATGATGGCAATTTTATCTATCGTGGTTATCGTAGGTGTTGAATTATTGCTTAGCCAGCGCTTACAGCTCGTATTAGGTTATAGCCCATTTGTCGCGGCGTTGTATATCATCCCTATTCCATTGGCTTCTGTGATAGCAGCGCCATTGGCGGGCATGTATCTGCATAAATTTGGTGAAGTAAAACTGACCCTGTTTGGTTTTATATGTACATTAGCGGGTGTTGTCGGTTTAACGATGGTGTACCAAACCTCAACAGGTATTCTGTTACTTTCATTCCTCTTTTTGATTGGTTTTGGTTTGGGCGCTATTTTTACGACGGCTTCGACCACGGTGATGTTAAACGCACCTGATGAAAAAGCAGGTATGGCAGCTTCAATTGAAGAGGTTGCTTACGAAATAGGTAGTGTGCTTGGCGTGACATTTATGGGCGGGCTGATGAGCGCGATTTATACGTTAAAGCTCTCTTTGCCCGAAGGTGTAGCGGTTAGTGATAAAGTGTATGACAGTATTGATGAGGCTTTACTTGTTGCGGAGAAGTTACCACAAAAAACAGCCAACTTATTGGTTAATCAGGCAAATATTGCCTTTGATCATGCGTTTTTAGCGGTCATGGTGGCAACAATATTTGTTTTGCTAATTAGTATTATCGTTTTGCCTGCATTCTTGCGGTCAAAAAAGGCGTCATCAGCCTATTAGTAAAGAGGGAGCAATAAGCTCCCTTCTTTTTACTTCACTTTTCGGATCAAGAAGATAGCTAGCAAAGGGCTAAGCGCGAAGAGGGAAAATAACCAAATTGACGCTTGCTGTGCGCCCACAATTCCTCCAGGGCTCATTAACCCGCTATTGTTCACGACCACACCAACCAAAGCAGCAGAAAGGGCAGTTGCATACAACTGGATTGTAATGATGGATGAAGAGGCTAAATTTTCTTCACCTTCTGGTGCGGCATTGAAAACGCGCAGAACTAGGTGAGGCCAACACACACCAATCCCGAGCCCCACACCCGCCATTGCGACTAAATACACAATAAATAGCGGTAATGATTCAATAAGTTGCTGATTATGGGTTAAAACAGCGAGAATAATGAGGGAAATAGATATGATGACAGGACCTGTTCTGATAATTTTTAATACAATTTTTCCTGTTTTATTGGCGCTAAATAATGCGCCAACCGTCCACCCTGCTGCCATGATTGCCGTTAAATACCCAGCGGTTAATGGTGAAAAGTGATGGATCGTTTGTAAGAAATAAGGCACATAAATTTCAGTTGTCATACCGCCAACGAGTAAACACATGGTTAAGAAAATGACACCAAGTGGATTTTTCAGCGAATAAGCGCCTGTCGGTAACAGTCGCTTTCCATTTTTACCGTCTAAACGTGCCATTGTAATTAGGGTGCTAATACCAACAACTAAACCGATAAGATTTATCAATAGCTTGTCAGATAGGCTACCAATGGAAATTGCCAGCACTGAATTGACTAATAATGAAATCGCCAAGAAGGGTATTTTATGTTTTTGTGGCGTTTGAGCTTGTTTTTTCGGTAATTGGTTCATGACGATAATAGCAAGAAACACAGCTACAGGGAGTAGTGCCCAAAATGCCCATCGCCAGTGGCCGCCTTGTGCGAAAATACCTCCAATGGCAGGGCCGCATAATGTCGCAATCCCCCACATTCCAGAGACTACCCCCATGGCTCGAGACCATAAGTTTTCGGTAAAGACGATGCGGATCAGGGCATAACTGAGTGCAAATAAAATACCCCCGCCGAGTCCTTGTAATGCACGTCCTCCCAGTAAAATTAACATTGATGGGGAAGCCGCACACCAAATGGATCCTAGTGAAAAGAGGGTGAGGGCGATTAAATACGCCAACTTTGGCCCAAAGTGGTCGAGCACTTTGCTTGAGAGTGCAGACCCAATAATCGAGGTAGCTACAAATAAGGTGGTATTCCATGCATAATATTCGAGGCCGCCGATATCATTAACGACACTGGGTAAGATTGTGGTGACGATATAAATATTGATAGCATGTAGTGCAACGCCCCCAGTAAGGGCAATAGTCAGTAATGCATTGGTGCCGCTGAGTAAATCAGCCCACTTAGCCTGTGGTAAGGTCGATGTTTCATTGCTCATAGAGAGACCCGCTAGACGGAATAGAGAAAAAAGAGGTATTATCCAAGTAGTAACTTGGATAATAGAGTCGCATAATGATTAATGCAAGTAATTACTTTGATAATTTAAATCTAACACAAGCCGTCGATAAAGTGCTTTTTTGTATTAAAACCAAAGGGCCGATTTCGACGTCAGTGATTGCTAACGATTTAAATATGACAGGGGAAGCCGCAAGGCAACATATTCAAAAACTGACTTCGATGGGGTTAGTTGAAGGGGCTCAGTGTTTATCACAAACAGGGGCTGGCCGGCCACGGCAAAATTGGGTGTTAACTGAATTGGGGCATCAGCGTTTCCCTGACACTCACGCTCAGCTTGCATTGCAGCTGATTGATTCTGTCCGAACTATTTTTGGCGATGATGGCTTGGAAAAGCTTATTCACCAAAGAGAGATTGAAAGCCATGAAAAATATATTGCCCGCTGCCAAAATTTACCGTTAGCTGAGTGCCTTGCCGCATTAGCCGAAGTGCGTAGCGAAGAAGGCTATATGGCAAAAGTTGAGCAAGAGGGTGAAGATTGGCTCTTTATTGAGAACCATTGCCCTATTTGCGCCGCCGCAACGGCTTGCCAAAATTTTTGCCGCTCAGAGTTAGCACTTTTTCAAGAAGTGATAGGCAGCGAGGCGAGTATTGAACGTGAACAGTATTTGTTAGAGGGTGCTGGGCGTTGTGTTTACCGTATTTCAGTGGGTTGACGGTTTTTTTCCCTTTTGTTGATCAACCAAGCAAACAAAATACCCGATAACGCGCCCGCAATATGGGATTCTGTCGAAATATATTGATGAACGGGTAATAAGCCAGTCGCCATTGCACCGAAATAAAATAAGACTAACAATGCGATGGCGATATCAGCGAGTTTACGGCGCAAAAAAACTTGGGCAATCAACAACCCCCACAACCCAAAAATCCAACCACTCGCGCCAACATGTACGGCATTACGGCCTACTAGCCATACCATCAGCCCGCCAACAACAATAATGAATAGTGAAGCAACGAGATAAAACTTGATGGTGCGATGGAGTAATAGGGCACTGAGTATAATCAGTGGCGGAAGATTACTGAATAAGTGATCCCAACTTCCGTGAATAAAAGGGGCAAACAAAATCCCTATCAACCCACTAAGAGTACGAGGGACAATACCAAAATGAATAAGCTCACCCGCCGTTAGGCTATTAATCAACTGAATGCTACTTAATAGAGCAACTAAAGCGACTAATAGTGTCACGCGGGGGTATTTCATTCGGCTTTACCTAATGCTTGAACACTTTCGACTAAAGAGGCGAGTTGGACAACCACTCGGTCACCAATATCGGTATTATCACCGCCAAGGGCTTTATTCCGCATAAAGTCTTTCTTGATTTGTTGCCAGCGTGCGGCTTCTTTTTCGGTTAGTGTTCCTCGTAACTCTGCGAGTTTTAATAAATTTTCCTCTGCACCCGTGGTGAGCAATTGCGCTTCACCGAGGTAGTGATCATCTAATAGCCGCTCCAGCTCTTCATCATTCATAACAGAAGAGACTTTTTCACTGAGTTTATTCATATTTCGGTAACTACCTTGTAAGCGAAATGCAGGTTCAGTGCGGTATTTGTCCGATTGAGCTGCGCTGGCAATATATTGCTGATTGACCTTTAACACAATGTCGCGAAGTTTAACTAATTGTTTGATGACTAAAACTATTTCGTTTATTTCGGCGTCAGAGTAAGGGTAACTCAGTGTATTGGTTGAAACCGATTTCCCCATGGCTTTATCCACAAGGAGATATAAGTCATTGAGATCTCTGAGTGCCAAAGGGGCTAAAACGGGGTTAGAGGTCAAGCTATTTTCGATATAGCTTAATGCGAAAGCCTCATCCATCCCACCTAATACTTCCCCGAGGTTATAGATATCGGCACGGTTAGCTAACATATCAGGGATACGGAACACTTCGCCAGATTCGGTATAGGGGTTCCCTGCCATCACCACACAGAATTTTTTGCCGCGCATATCATAGGTTTTGGTTTTGTTTTTCCAAACCCCTTCAATACGCCGTGTTCCATCACACAGGGAAATGAATTTCTGTAAGAATTCAGGGTGTGTATGTTGGATGTCATCCACATACAGCATGACGTTATTTCCCATTTCAAGGGCTAAATTCAGTTTTTCTAGCTCTTGCCTCGCGGTAGCATTCGGTGCCTGTGCAGGGTCAAGGGAAAGCACATCATGACCCAGAGCAGGACCATTTACTTTCATGAAAATCAGCCCCAAGCGATCAGCGGCGTATTCCATTAAGGTAGTTTTACCGTAACCAGGTGGGGAGATCATTAACAGTAGCCCCATTAAGTCGGTACGTTTTCCTTCACCGAGTGCGCCGATTTGCTTCGCCATGTTATCGCCAATAATGGGTAAGTAGACATCATTAATCAGCTTGTTACGTACGAAAGAGCTCAATGGCTTAGCTTTGAACTCATGTAATTTTAAGCGGCTACGTTCCTCTGTTACGATGCGTTGTCGCAAAGCTTGGTATTGGCGGAATTCAGGTATAAAGCGTTTTCGCTGGCCACGCATCCGGCTAAAGTAATTATCTAAGCTGAGTGATAGCGTTTGGTTTTCAATGGTTGGGTGTTCTCCCAGTAAACCACTGACTTTAAAGTAAAGATCAGCTTCGCTGTAACGGACAGAAGCCACTTTATCTAAAATAATAATGGCAATTGCACCAGGTATGTAAGGTACTAGATGTGCGAATTCAGGGGTTGAGCACAGCCCTTGCAGCCAATTTTGAATAAGTGACCAACGTTGGGCGTAGCGTGTGCCTAAATTTTGTTGGGAACGATTGAAGTCGAGCCACATGTGAGCTTCTTCTAAGCGCTCTTGTAACGCTAGAACGAGTTCTTTTGCATATTTACTGTAGACCAGTTCGATAGGCGTTCGTGCTAATGCAAAGCTCAGATATTCCGCAGCTTGTGTTTGCTCATAACTTTGGCATTGAATAGGATTATCTTGTAAAAACAAACTGATATTAGCTTCAATTTCCGCTTGTAGGTCGAGTAAGGCATTATCATTATGGAACAGTTGATGAATGTTCATCGCTGTTCTAGCACGTTCAGGCCAAAGAGCGGGGAACTCTTCGTTTTGGGCTATTTCCCAGTAAATCGCTGCAATTGCACGCGCAGTCGGGTTATAACGAAGAAGATCGGCACTCTCCCCGACAGGGATTAATTTTTTTAAGATTGCAATGGCATCGTGGTCGTGAATCCCTTTTTCATAGCCTTCTTTGTAGCGTGGGCCTGCAAAATCGCGCACGATTTTTTCCAGCTTTTCAGGGGAGGTTAACGCGCTGGTTAACAACGCCATGTTGAGTTCGTCTTGGCGTTTAGCGGCAGAATAAATAATCGAATAAGCAAGGTATTCAGCGCGATAAACTGTCTCTGACTCAGATTCTAAGGTTGCCGTCCAATAAGGCTGTAGCTGCGTGAGCTCTTCATTTTCAATCGGTTCCTGAAAATCCGTACCCGTGAGATATACCCAGAGTTGGTTATTTTTAGGCAAGATAGTGAGGTCTAGCTCTTGCGTGTTAACGCTAAATCGATGGCGACCCAATTTGATGATATTACCGCCATCTTCAAAAATATCGGTTTTATCACGCAGAATGCGAATAGCTTGGTCACGAGATGCTTTTAAGCGAGCATCGATATCATCGGCTTTAACATTGTCGTTAATCTCTCTCAGTTTTTCGATGATTTCTCGCGTTTTTAACGCAAGGGGGTCTGAGGCAAAAAATGCATTTAGCTCATCTTGAGATTGCAGGCGGGTGGTTCTGCGTTGCAAGCTATCGAGTAAGCGGTCAGCGGCAGTTAACAGATTTTGTGCACGGCGCTGGCGGTCATCAATGAGAATTTGTTTATGAGATTCAAAGGTTTCAAGTAACTCTTCGCGCTTGGCTAAGATATCATCAAGAAACTCATCGTGGCCACTAAACTGGCTTTCCAGTTCTTCTAATTGAACCAGTAATCTTGATAGCTGATCATCACAACGCTCAGGGTCTGTCGCAAGGGACAATGCATTGGTGATCCCTTGGCTAAATAAACGAAATTGTGCGCCAAACTGCGCCACGGTTTCAACGCTGGTTTGGGACTTTCGTTTCTGTTGTAAGCGAGCCCGTGACTGATTCAGCTGTGCATAAATTTGTGAGATAGAATCAATGATGTGGGTTTGTTGTGTCACATCATTGAATGACAGTGAAGCCATTAAATTAGATAGCATATCCAAATCTGCTGACATTTTTTCCATGTCATTCATTGGGATATCTAATTGGGCGCTGTTTTGTGCTTTTTCGGTTTGTTCTTCAAAAACGGTTAATTGTGCTTTGAAAGGTTGTAGCGCTTTATCGCTAGCCAGAAAAACGGCGGTTTCTTGGGAGACATATTGTTGATTTTTTTCAATTTCGCCTTCCATTTCACTCAGTTTTTCTAAATCCATATAGCGAAATTCACGCAGCGAAATCAAGTGCCCGCGTTGTGCGTTTAGGGCATTTAAACCATCAACAAATTGCTGAATATCATCCCAGCTATCGGGTAATGTTAGCGATAATAGTGATTTCTGGCGGCTAATGGCTTCATTCATCGATTTAGCCGACTGCTGGCGGATGCTTTCTACCTTTTCATATTCATCAAGCACTAATTCACTGGTTTGCGTGATTTCTTTCAGTAACTTACCAATTTCTAAGCATTGCTCATCGCTAAACCAATAGTATAAATCCAATAAATTTTTAGGTTGCTGGCTGAGCTGCTCATAGCGGGCGATAGAAACATGATTGCCTTCAATCTCTTTGGCAACATGCAATATTTCAGAAATGCCACGGACTAAATCTGCGTTACCAATTCGGCCAAAAAAGCCCCCTCGAGTAGGTTGCTTATCCGCAAATTCATCAGAATAAAAAGGTGTTTGCCACACTTGCATTGGATGGACGCGAGTGGCTTCTTCCCCTTCACCTTCGAACAGAACCATTTTGCCATCTTCAAGCATGGCATAACCGTGCCCAATCAATGGAACAGACAGGGTGCGTTCAATTAGGTTGTAGTTAAAAAGTGCAATACGGCCTTGATTGGGGGAGTAAAACACATATAAAACGTCCTCCCCATTTGGTGAGCGACGTAAGCGGCGAAAACGCATGCCATCCATTGGCTGCTCAAAGGTTTTATATTCCCCACTTTGTAGGTAATACCCCCCTGGGAAAATAATACCGTGATCTTCAGGGAGCTGAACGCAAGCCTGCCCAATGGCATCAATGCGTTGTACAGACTGGGTCAGTGTGTTGTAAACCAGATAGCGCCAGCTTTCTTCCCGATAAGGTAAAATCTTTAAAATAATCAGGCTGCCCGTTTGGGCATATTCAATTTGCGCATCGTCGAGGGACTGGTTTTTATCCAGTACTGCTTCACGATAAATCCCCAAACCATCTTCTGTGTTATTTTCACACTTAATGGTTAAGTCGCCACCGATAGTTTCAACAAATACGGTATCGAGGATATTAATGTGAGGGTAACGGCCATTTACGGTGTCTTCGCGCGTGGTTTTTTGCCACTCAAAGTCATAAGCAGGGGGAAGGGCGATATCGCGTTCCCCTCGATTATCAATGTATTCAATACGTTGTTTGTCACTTGAGATTGACCAACGAAAAACGCGGACATCGGTAATGCGGTCGCCGATTTGAAAGCTAGCCAGCAGTTTGCCATCACGCTCTACAAGTTGCAGTAATTGGGTGTTTTTATAATAGGTATAGAGCTCAGTAAAATCCTGAATAAACCGAGTATCATTTAAAAAGGTATCTTCATTATCGACGGCTTCAACATCAAATTCGCCTTCATTTTCAATCAATCGATACAATGAAAATACATCATTGAGGTGCGTTTCTTTTTTTAATCCAAGGAAAACGTTATAGCCAAATAACAACCATTCACCCACTCGAACAATATCTCGGGCTTGGCAGTTATTTTCAGTACGAATACGAATACGCCCAATAATATCCATTTGGCTTTGACCAAATTCTTCTAGGCGTTTTTCATTGAGCTGTATGGCTTTTTGGTGAAGTTGCTGGCCTTGTTCGGTCAGCCGCTTACGTAAAATGTCATAAGCGCCCCCTTCTGCAACAGCGCTATCGAGTATTTCTTGCTCGCGATCCGTTTCCTGAAAATCTGACATGGTGCAGCGAATTCCCTTAAAGTGGATGAAAAAAAAGGCAATAGGGGCAAAAATGCCCCTGAGGTTGTTGACAAAGCAGGATAAAAGCGTGGTTTTTCCTGCTTTGTGTTATCAGCCGAAAATCAATAAATTGATTTTCCTTGTCTATTTTCAAAACCAATCCAACCTGCTGCCAAACCTAATCAGTTTGTCAGCAGTCTGAAGGGCAAAAAATGCCCCTCAGATTTTGATTAACTAAAGTTGGTCATCAGCGGGTGGAACGGGTTTTGCCGTTACGGTTTTTGCTAATTGTCCAGCGCCTTTTGCAGCCATAAAGCCATTGATTAGGTCTTGAACTTCAGGGTTTTTCAGTAAAGCGGCAATATCGATTTTTTTATCTTCCTTACTGCGGTTAATCAGTTTTTCCACATTTTCTTTGGCGAAGCTGCTTTTATCCATAAAGCCATCGACAGCCTTACCTAAGCTAAGTGCTTTAGAGAAGGTGTTGAAGAAGTTACCATCGCCGCCCACAATTTCGATATTGGTTTTGCTAAGCGCTGCAGCCAAGACATCCGCTTGCTCACGAGCGATTTCTTTATTGGCATCGATAGATGCCATAGCTTGTTCAAATTCTTTCTCAAGGCGCATACGGAATTCTTCATGGGAACGTGCGGTATCGCTGAGGTGATCCATGGATTTGAATTTGTCAGTTAAGCCGTCTGCTTCAGCTTTCAGGCGCTGACGAATAACTTCCGCTTGTGCTGAACCTAACTGGCCTTCACCTCGAGCTTGTGCTGCCAGTTTCTCTTCAAGGACTTTTGCATCCGCTAAACCTAATTTTTCTTTTGCGTTGGCTTGTTGTTCTTCACCACGCGCTTGCGCTGCTAATTTCTCTTCGAGGATTTTGGCTTCAGCAAGCCCTTGTTGTTGCTCTGCTTTCGCTTTGGCTTCCATGACTTGTGCTTCGGTTAAACCTTTTTCTTTCAAGCCACGTGCTTCTGCTAACAGTTTTTCGGCGGTAATATTGGCTAGTACTAAACCTTCTTTTTCTTCTGCTTCAGCAGTCGCTTGGCGAACGCGGGCTTCTGCTAAACCTAACGCAGCGTGTTCAGCTTCAATCCCTTCTGCTAAGCGTTTTTTCGCTTCTGCTTGTTTGGCTGAGGCTTCTAATTCAGCTTGTGCCATGGTGCTGATTTCTTCCGCTTTGTGTTTAGCGCTCGCTTCATCGGCTTCGGCTCTCTTCACTTGGCGAACCAATAACTCTTCAGCTTCGGCTTGTGCGTTGATTACAGTAACTTGGCGCATACGATCAGCTTCAGACACTTCACGGACTTCTTTAATACGTTCTTCTTCCTGTGCGACGGTTTTTTCAACGGCAACACGTTCACGGATCACATTCGAGATGTTTTTGCGTTCTTCTTCTAATGCTTTTTCTTTTTCAATGCGTTGTAGCTCAACTTCACGCTCACGGGCAACGATTTCAAGTTCTCGTGCGCGACTAACGCGTTCTTCTTCAATGGCTACGGCACGGGTGCGGTTTTGTTGAGCAACTTCAACTTCACGCATTCGGTTTTCTTCACGAATCTCAATTTCTTGCTGAGTTTGTATACGTGCTTGTTCCGATTTTAAGCGTTCTTCTTCTTGAACACGCAGTGTTTCGGCTTGTTCACGGGAACGAATATTATCAATTTCACGCTTTTGACGTGCTTCCGCATCCGCTTGTTGGCGTTCTAGTGCTAAACTGGCTTCGCGTGTTTCCACATTTTTCTTTTGAATCGCTAACTCTTGGTCACGTTCTTTTTGGTTCGTTTCAATGTTATGGATAGCAGTAATTTCAGTGATTTTACGAATACCTTCAGAGTCAAAGATATTGTTTGGGTCAAGAGCAGATTTCGGTGTTTGCTCTAAATAGTCAATGGCAACGTCTTCTAATGCATAGCCATTAAGGTCTTTACCAATCACATCAACGATGCGGTCACGGAAGTTTTGGCGATCTTCAAAAAGTTTTGCTAAATCAAACTGTTTACCGACTGTTTTTAGTGCTTCAGAGAATTTTGCACTAAATAAGGTGCTGACGGCTTGGTGGTCAGAAGCGCGGTCAACCCCAATAGCTTTTGCTACTTTCAATACGTCTTCAGTGGTTTCATTTACACGTAAGTAAAAAGCAACAGTGATATCCGCACGCAAGTTATCATGGCAAATTAAACCGTCTTTACCACGGCGATCCACTTCTAATGTTAGAAGTGAAATTCGCATAAATTCTTTTTTATAGATAACAGGATAAACCAGCGCACCTGTGAAATGCACTTTGGGTTGTGACGACATGTCGTTCACAATCAATGCGGTACCTTGTGGGACTTTGATATAGAAGGCTTTAAATAATCCAAAGAAGCCTAAAATAATGACGATGATCCCGCCAATAATGGTTAAAAAGGGCATTAATGCAGCCAAATCCATATTTCTTCTCCATAGGTTCCGACGAGGTCGTTATTTTAAATAGGCAAGCAAAGGTTTATTGTCTATATCGTGAAAACTAATGACGGAACTCATCTTCCGTCACGACTTGGTAACTGTGGGACTGCGCGTCATAGCTAATAATAACGACGCGATCGCCTCGCTTTAAATTCTCGGTTGATGGTGCGCGTATCTGTAAAATTAACCCTGCACCGCCATCTTCTAACATCGCTTCCCCATTTTGTTCACTCACTGACCCTGAACGTACAGTCGCTAATTTGCCAATAAGCTGATGTACGGTTTTGGGTTTATTGAGGCTGACCAGTTTTTTACGAACGGGTTTTAAACATAAAGCAGTGAGATGAAGGGAAATAAACAGTGTGATGGCAAATACGGCAAAGCCAACAAGGTAGCGTAATAGGGTTGAATCAATAAAACGGATAAAGCCATAAACGCAAAAGTAGCTGATAACCCAGCCAAATAGCGTAAATAAGGTTAGAATAATGGTAACAGGGATCCCCGCTAAGCCCAGTTTGGTGAGCCAGCCCGCGAACCCTGAAGCATCAAGCCCTGCATCGAATTCGGTATCAATATTAAAGACATCAATATCGAGTAAGCCAAATGCTGCACATAACCAGTAAAATAAAACAATAATGAGTAATCCACTAAAAACAATGGTGGGAAACATCAAACTATTCTGAAAAAACAATCCCATAAGGCCTTCTCTTTATTGTTGTTTAAGGGGTAACGGCGGATGTTTTTGTTTATTACCTTATTGTATGTAATGTAATAATAGCGTTTTTAGTCGCAAGCTGTATCAGACAAGTCTTTATCGCCCAAATTTAATAATATCTTGCTGTTTTCTATTTATAATTTGCTGAAGTTATTCTGAGAATGGCAATGATAATAAAACCGGTCTTGGGTTATTTTAGCACCATTTGCAAATGGATGATAATGATTATCATCTGAAAATAAAGGTAAATGAACTCCTTGGTAGATAATTACCAAGGAGTATGAAAAGAAAGTTAGTCGATTAAGTTGAGGAACGCAGCACCGCGAGCCCCGCCAGAATCACCATAGCGGGCTTTTTCAATGGCAGGTAAAGTGGCAATGCCATACAGATATTGAGGTAGAACTTCAGGCAAACGCTGGTAAATCTCTTCAAATTGCGATAAACCGCCGCCAAAGACGACTAAATCGGGGTCGAATACGGTAATGACTTGCCCCATAAACATCGCCAATACAGACATGTAGCGTTCAACGTGCTCGACTGCTTCAGGGCTTTGCTGATGATATCGCTTAATAATTTCAATAGCAGAGCGTTCTTCCCCTGTAAATGCAGTATAAATACGCTCAAACCCAGGGCCTGAAAGGTAAGTCTCGAAGCAAGCTGTTTGTCCGCAACCACAGGTTACTTCAGGGACGGTATCCCCTAATAGTTTTGCTGCGCGAACACTGAGGTTCATGTGGCCAATTTCGCCTGCAATCCCATTTTTCCCTGACAACACTTTGCCATTAATGACAAATCCGCCCCCCACTCCTGTACCCAAAATTAAGCCCAACACCGTTGGATAACGCTTAAATTCAGGATCCCAAGCTTCGGATAGCGCAAAGCAATTGGCATCGTTTTCCACTTTTACTGGGCGCTGTAACGCATTGGCTAAGTCATGAATCAGAGGCTTGTACTGCGCTGCGGGAACGTTAGTGGTAAATACGGTGCCTTCTGCATGATTAACAATACCAGGAACGCCAACGCCAATTTTCCCTTGGCAATTGAATTTTTCATCGGCTTCTTGGGTGAGCACAAGAAAGGTATCCAGCAGTGCTTGGTAGTCATTTTTAGGTGTCGGAACTCGTTTCTGCCAGACTTGATTGAGTTCATTATCAAAGACCGCCAGTTCAATTTTGGTTCCGCCCATGTCAAAGCCGTAATACATTTTCCTTTTCCCCAAATGGTATGTTTATCATCGATAATGACGTATCCATTTGATAAACAATTAAATGATCATGTGTGATGGCTTAATTATACAAAAGATTGTGGCTGGAGAAATTATCGTTTTGGTTTTTATTTCTGTTCAGTGAACTCGGAGTAGCAATTGTGAGCGTGATTATTTCTATTGGTGATTATTATTTTATTGATTCATATCATTTACGGATGTTCATAAAAGGAGAATAAATAAATCTCAAAAAACTTAAGTCAAATAAAGAGGTTTTATGGCTCGGGGATTCTTTTATATTACAGAAAAAAAACGCCGTCGTTATGGTGTTGCGTTCTTTGTTGGTATTATCAGTGGGATTGTTTCTGCCTTTGTGAAGTGGGGGGCTGAAGTGCCTTTACCACCACGTAGTCCAACCGATATGTTTAATGCCGCTTGTTCACCAGAAACACTGATCCGGGTTGCTGAGCAAGTGGACTGCTCACGTAATTTTCTCAATCCACCTTATGTATTTTTAAGGGATTGGTTAGGGATGGTAGATCCAAATGCAGCAGTGTATACATTCGCCGGACATGTTTTTAATTGGGTAGGTGTGACACATATCCTCTTTTCACTGGTTTTTGCGATTGGTTACTGCATCGTGGCAGAGATTTTTCCAAAAATTAAATTATGGCAAGGTCTATTAGCGGGGGCATTAGCGCAGTTATTTGTTCATATGATTTCATTCCCTTTAATGGGCTTAACACCGCCACTTTTAGACTTACCTTGGTATGAAAATGTTTCTGAAATTTTCGGGCATTTAATTTGGTTTTGGTCGATTGAGATTATCCGTCGCGATTTAAGAAACCGTATAACAGGTGAGCCAGATCCTGAAGTTCCGCTATCGCAAGGCTATCGTTAAGGTTTTTTATTCTCACCTCAACGGACAGGCGTTATGGCAAAAATAACGCCTGTCTTCCTCTTTGTTTATTTTTGACAAATAAAATCATTGCGTCCCTTTTTGATAAAGTGTATTGTTATATTATAACATTACATTTAGGTGGTTATTATGAAACAAGGGATCCATCCTCAATATCGCACAGTTGTTTTCCATGACACCAGTGCGGATGCCTATTTCAAAGTGGGTTCAACGATTAAAACAGAAAAAACGATTGAATTTGAAGGCGAAACTTTTCCGTATGTTACGTTGGACGTCTCTTCTCAATCACATCCGTTCTACACGGGAAAACAAAAATTAATTTCCCAAGAAGGGAAAACAGCACAATTCCAGAAACGTTTTGGGCGTTTTCTGCAAACAGAGGATAAGTAAACGTGAAAGTGTTGAGTTCATTAAAAACAGCAAAAACGCGCCACCCAGATTGCCAAGTGGTTCGCCGCCGTGGGCGCGTATATGTGATTTGTAAAGCTAACCCGCGTTTTAAAGCAGTGCAAGGCTGCAAGAAAAAACGTTAGTTCCTGCTTTTCCTTTAAAAATTTACCTGTATTGCCTCATTTTATTTTTAGCTTAACCACGACAACGCATACTCCTTGTCGTGGTTTTTTTTGTATTTTCTCTGCGTCCATTAGTTTTATTACTAATCATCCTGCTAATAGTGATGAAATTCACTTGCGTACTAGGTCATATTTTGTCAAGTTTATACTTGTCATACTTCAAGTTGCATGGGTGTTGACTGCGTTCAGACAGCCGAATCACATACCATGTATGCTCATCGGGCTCTCTTCACTTGTCGCCTACCTGCAACTCGAATTATTTTGAGTAAAATACATCCGAAAAATTTCTAGCTTTAACTTATGTGAATGCCCGATGAATGATAAAAATGGCAGCATCTAAGAGGGCTTGAGTCGGAACTGGAAATTTTTTGGTAAAATATTAAACAAACAGGGTGAATAGAAATGAAAAATGTAGGATTTGTTGGTTGGCGAGGAATGGTTGGCTCTGTACTCATGCAGAGAATGGTTGAAGAACGTGATTTTGATGGAATTCGTCCTGTGTTCTTCACGACCTCACAACACGGTGCTGAAGCACCTACATACGGCGGCCACCGTAGTACGTTACAAGATGCGTTTGATATTGATGCGCTAAAGGCATTAGATATTATCATTAGCTGCCAAGGGGGCGATTATACTAATGATGTCTATCCGAAATTGCGTGAAGCTGGCTGGAATGGCTATTGGATTGATGCGGCATCGTCACTGCGGATGAAAGATGATGCGATCATCATTTTAGACCCTGTGAATAACCAACACATTCAAGATGGATTAAATAAAGGTATTAAGACCTTTGTTGGTGGTAACTGTACGGTCAGTTTGATGTTGATGTCTCTGGGCGGCTTATTCACTAATAATTTGGTTGAATGGGCATCTGTTGCCACTTATCAAGCGGCATCGGGTGCAGGTGCTCGTAATATGCGTGAACTTTTAGCTCAAATGGGGTCATTACACACGCAAGTTGCAAAAGAGCTACAAGACCCTGCATCCGCAATTTTAGATATCGAGAAAAAAGTCACCGATTTTACCCGTAGTGGCACAATGCCAACAGATGCCTTCGGTGTGCCATTAGCAGGCAGTTTGATCCCGTGGATTGATAAAGCGTTGGAAAATGGGCAAAGCCGCGAAGAATGGAAAGGCCAAGCAGAAACCAACAAAATTTTAGCAACGGGTAATAACATCATTCCAGTGGATGGTTTATGTGTTCGTATTGGTGCATTGCGCTGCCATAGCCAAGCTTTCACTTTAAAACTGAAAAAAGATATTCCATTAAACGAGGTTGAACAGCTGTTGGCTTCCCATAATGATTGGGTGAAAGTCGTGCCGAATGACCGTGAAATCACTATGCGTGAGCTGACCCCTGCGGCAGTGACAGGTACATTAAGCACGCCAGTAGGGCGCTTACGTAAACTGAATATGGGCCCAGAGTATTTATCTGCTTTTACTGTCGGTGACCAACTGTTATGGGGCGCCGCTGAACCGCTGCGCCGTATGTTGAGAATCTTACTGTAGTGGCAAACTAATACTGTGTTTTATCAAGCCTACACATGAACATTGTGTAGGCTTTTTTTCGTTAAAAGGGCTTGGTAATTTATTGTATTTTTTGGGTATGCTGTTGTGGCTGGTGTTCTAATTCTTTAGCTAAGAAATAGTTTAGGAACGTTCTAATCACGGCGATGATACCTAATTTGATCAGGCTATCTAAATCAGGGTCAACGGTGGTAGCTAAAATATCTGCTGCTAACTGAAACTCTAATGCGGTGGCTAACCAATCACCAAAACAATAACGTGCGGTACGCGCTATTTTAACGCGAAACCATACAATTAATGTTTTGATTAAACCAATAATCACACAGATGACGGAAATGGCTTCTAACAGTAATTGAAGTACATGAACGCTAGAGCCTAATAACTCACGTAAAAAAGTTAATTCGAACATACAAGCCTCGATATTTAGATGAAACTCAATGCGCTAACTATGAGCAAAGATTGGCAAAATATCGAGTTTTATTGTGGGTCGACCGTTTCTGTTGGTAATTGATTAATGGATAATAAATTTCGGTTACCATCAATTACCTGAATATTTTTATTAGGTTGATAACATTCACGTAAGGGTGATAAACAGCTTTGCGAGGCGCGGTGATGTATTCCGAGCCAATCACTGATTAGCCAATAATTATTTGCGGTTGAGTAGGGGCTATTTAACGTTTTTGCCGTTAATGTATTTTTTTCTGATGTGCGTTGGCTGTACCAAATAAATAACGGGATTTCATAAGCTTCTTTTCTCGGATTATTTACACCATGATGGTAATGAATATTGCCATCACTGTCTAAACGTTGCAGTGCGTGGTCAGCAAAAAACATCAGTGTGGCAGGTTTGCCTTCTATTTTCTGCAATAATTCTTCAATAAATGCATCGGTATAGGCAATGGAGCTGTCATAACAATCATCATCCTCTTGCCCACTCATTTTTTTGAGTTGCTCTTCTGGAAAACGGTTACAAGCAGGTTCATGGCTCCCATAGGTATGTAAGACAATCAGCTTTTTCTTTGCGGTGTTGTCATTAATTGCACTTTCGAAATCATCAATTAATTCATTATCATAACCTACAAACTCGTTCCACGTTTTGTCTTGTGCCATACTAGCGATCGTAGATATCACACTGGTTTTTTTGTTGGTCTTACCTTGGTTACTGAGCCAGTAGGTTTTGAACCCAGCATGGTTTGCTAATGAAATAATGTTATCAGCGTAATGTTTTTTATTTTGTATTTGTGTGAGCTGAATATTAGCGAGGGAAATTGGTACCGACAAGATAGTCACAGGAGCCGGGGAGTACGCTTGTGTGAAAACTTGCATTTGGTTTTGGCGGTTTTTTAGGTTTGGTGTTGTGTTATAGCCATAACCATACAGACTCATGTGATCTCGGCGCAGAGACTCGCCAACCACCAACACATAAATTTGTGTATCGCTGGAGGTTTTGTCGTAATGAAAAGAGACCTTTTGTGATGATATCTGTTCTATCTCTCTGTTTTCGTAAAAATTTTTCAGTAAGGCTGCCGCATTATAAAAAGGGGAGTTTTGCAGATATTTTTCGCCGACTAATAAATGGCTATCGGGCTGTTTAAGTAATGGTGAATAATAAATGGGAATAGAAACCAGAAACCCAACTACGAATACTATATTCAATTTGGTTATACGCGGTGATATGTATTTTGAGCACCGATGAATGCTAAATAAATACAAAACAAAAACAATAAGATAAAAAGCGACATAACCAATATTATAGGACAACATACCCATTGTTTCATTGCTATTGGTATTAATAAAGGTTTCGGCAATAGAAGATGAAAAACGGATATCATGCTTTTGGTAGAAAAAGAAAGAAATGGATAGATTAAGCGCCCACAAAAGTGCAATAACAACGGTGAATATTTTACCGAGTACCGCGCGATAAGTACTCGCACACAGCACCATTACCAATAAACCAGAAACGATGATGGCGATATCGGTTGTTATGCTTACATCTCCACTTAAAAAAACAGGAAGAGTCGAAAAAGCTAAAATATAAGTTAAAGCAATCAGTTGCTGCATAATCATTGTTGTCTTATATGTATTTGAGCCTTGCCTTACTGAAGAATAAAAAAGATTTTTATAGGCTAACATTTCATTAACGAAATGTATTAACTGTTTATAACATGATAAAACGTAAGATAATCAAAAGAGTGGCGTAAAAGAATGTAAAAGAGCGTGAGGTTTAGTCAGAAAAAGCCCCTTCTAATTGATAATACAACTATTAGGAGCTTTCAATCACTAACCAAGATTAGAACGACAAGGAAAACTTGGCGTTAATATTGTTATTATCGTAATCGTTAGATTTTAACTTGCTGTAATCAACGGATACGTTATAGCCATCACCAATGTCTAAATTGGCCCCTACCTTTGCCGTCAGGTTATCCCGAGGGGCATAAACGCTTTGTGAAACAAACTCAGCCCCTGTTTGCGGGAACTTTAAGTTTATCTTTCGTGTTAAATCCCCATATTGGTGTTGCCAGCCAAGTTCACCATATAGGCCAAGTTTAAACTGACTGTTGAGTATCCAACGGTTATCAATACGTAGCCCTAACATGGAGAGCAAGGTGGAGGTACTTTGTTTGTCAGCACTTAATATTGACCGAGTACCATCCTCATACATGGCTGTGTTGTGTGTATTGATATAGGCAATGTTAGTAAAAGGCTCGATATTCATGAAAGACGTTGTGAAAGGATATGCTGCTTCAATAAAGGCTTGGCTTGTGGTGATATCAAAGGTTGATGTATTGGTATCCTTAGACATCTGCAGATTCACATACCTTTTTATATCAATGGCACTGCTGCTATATTCAAAACCACCACGAAGAACAATGGGTTTTATTTGAGCACCACCATAAGCGGCAATGTGGTAGCTGACATTATCGCTCGCGTTACCTGCGCTGGATAATGAACCTTGCGTGGCGCCTAAGGCGACACCCGCGATGATGCTATCATGGTAAAACCGCTGGCTTAGCCCGATGAAAACACCATTTGCGGAGGCATTATAGCTAGTCGAATTATTGTCACTGGGTATATTTTCTTGCTGAAATAGCGTACTTAGCCAGAGGTCTCTTTTACTCTCATTGACTCGATTTAATGACTCGGAGGCGCGAACCTGCTCAAGCAGTTTTCGTCGAATAGGCAGTGTACTGTTGATTTTATTTGATAATACATGTGCATGAATTGGTTTGGATAATTCATAGATTGTATCTTTTACATTGTTTTCATCAGACAATATCAGGCTGGTATATAACGGGTGCTGTTTTGGTAAAGTATCAAGTACGGTTGCAATGGCTTTTTGGTTCGGCGTTTCAGCGAAAGAGGCAAATGGAATATCACTACGTGAAAAGTTTAGGGTGACGTCATTCGGTGAATAAATGAGTTTAGATTTAACAAAGGTATAGCCAGGTTGTACCGAGTCAAACTGGCCTTTTACCCCTTTTTTTGCACTCAAGATGACGAATTCTTTATCCAGCAACTGGACGATTTCTTCTGCGGTGAGCGCGGTTTTTTTACCCTGAAACGTAACACTGACAGCCCCTCCATTTAATACCGCTAAGCCTTGGCTATTAATCTTGTCACTTTTTCCATCCTCTGTAATTTCAACAGGGTATAGACTATTAGGTTCAAATGTGACGGAGTCGGCAATCTCGATAGTCACGGCTTTATTTTTGCCTGGGGTAATCGCCCCACCGCTTTTTACGGTTAAGTTGCGAATTGGTCCATTACCCTTAAGTAGCCCTCCGTTATGAATACTGACATCGTGCATTTTCCCATTATTGATAACGAGCCCTGTATGTATATCTAATGGGGAATTCAAACTACCGTTTATGGTTAGCTCTCCACCATTGACGGATGACCGTGTTGCGTAGGTATTTTCGCCAGCTAAAGTGATATAACCTTGGTTGAGGTGTAGACTGGCAAAGCGGTTGTTGCCTGATAAAATGAGTGTACCAGTACCTGATTTGACCAATTTCCCAGGACCATGAATGTTTTTTTTCCACTCATCATTCGTTGAATAGGTTTTTAAGCTATACGTATTTTTACTTTGGTTAATAATAAAGTCGTCATAGAAATATGTCGGGCCATCATAAGCCTCAGGCAAATTGATTAACCCCCAATAGGTATTTGGGTCATCATTGTTGATGTTCCAACCTGAAATAGAGTCACTGGGATAGGCGGTGTTGGCGAGAATACTCAGTCGTTGTTCTTCTGTCAGATAGGCAAAGCGCATCCGCAGTAAGTTATTGGCTAGTTTAGGAAATTTATCGGGGGTGAGTGCAGGTACGGTGTAGGTATTTCCAACTTCTGGGCTTTCTTTGGGGTTGGTAGCAAAGCAATTATTGAGAGAATGCCTACACTGTATTGGTAAGCTGGAATAGGCATCTCTGGCTAAGATGGCAAATGACTCGGCAATTTTGTCATCTGCTAAGTGTTGGGCAAGTAAATAATAATTCCCTGTTCGCGAAGCGATGATATCAGTTGGGAAATGCGCTCCAACAATGACTCTGCTTTCACCATATTCAGCAGCTCGGCTGTTTATCGTTTTTATTTTCTTAGGGAACAGCATTGATAAAGTCGCGGCTTGTTTATAAGCACTCCACGCATGGCCACTTGGGTACGATGAGCCTGTTATTTTTGTATAATCAGGCAGATATTCACCATTAGGGTCGAGAACTTGTTTTGGCCGACCGCGAAGAAAATGGTCTTTTAAACTAAATTCCATCGCCCTTTCGGGTTGTTTTGGATCTAACTGCACGGTATGGCCTTGGTTAAATAAAGATTGCAGCTTTTTGAAGGGACGATTCTCTGCTAAATCAATGTTACGTTTATTTTCACCGAATATAACTTTATCGAATGTATTTGATAAATAATCTTTTTTTTGGTTTTTATCCGCTTCTGCGAGTGTTTTTCGTTCACCCGTTATTTTTCTTTTTTCATGGTAAATCACCCTGTCTTTCTCTGCTGCGGGGGAGTTTTCAGGGGGCGGTGACGTTATCGCTTCGTTTTTAATGCCTTGAAGCCAACCATTTCTTTTATCTAGAATTTGTTTTTCTGTATCTTCATAGCCTTTTAATGCCAATGAAGGATAAGCATAAAATATTGATACCAATATAATGGGTACGGATTTAAATGGGTTTTTCATTATATTCCTACAGGCTTATTTAGTGATTTTTAAATTAGCGATATTCTTTTTTCAGAACGTAATCTGTTTTATGCCGAAGGAAATAAAAATAATAGCGTTATTTTTTTTGATTTAGATATGCATTAATTTGTTTTTTTATTTTTCCTTTACTGTGTGTTTTATGTATGTATTTGATTTTAAGTAATTTTTATTTTGTTTTATCTGTGCTGGATAACGGTGTTTTGTTAGGTGGTCGATAAGTTAAAAATAAGACTAAATTTATTTTTTCAATCTAATGATTAAAGTGAGAAAATATAATTTCAATACTATTTAATATTTAAATAAAAACCCCTGATATTTGCATATCAGGGGTTTTATAAATAGCATCAATATAATAATTAAATATCGATATTTGCAGCTTTTAATGCATTTTCTTCAATAAAGGCACGACGCGGTTCAACTGCATCACCCATTAATGTGGTGAAGAGTAAATCTGTTGCGATTGCGTCTTTCACCGTCACACGCATCATACGACGTGTTTCAGGGTTCATGGTGGTTTCCCAAAGTTGTTCTGGGTTCATTTCACCAAGGCCTTTATAGCGCTGTACATATAGGCCACGACGTGATTCACGTGTTAACCAAGCCAGTGCTTCTTCGAAGTTGTTAATGTCTTGACGGCGTTCACCACGTTGAATGTAAGCACCTTCTTCAATCAGCCCACCAATAATATCACCTAAGTGTGTGATACGGCGGTATTCACTACCATGAACAAAGTCAAAATCGAGGTTGTAATCAGTATCAACACCGTGGGTGCGAATACGGATAGTGGGTTCAAATAATTGACGTTCACGGTTTTCATGGATGGTGTAGCTGTAGGTGCTACCGAATTGTTCGTTATCCGTTAAGCGCTGAACAAGAGTTTTTGCCCACTCTTCTACTTTTTCTTTGGTTTTTAGATCATCTTCAGTCAGGGTAGACTGATAAACCAAACTATTGAGTAAAGCTTGTGGGTAAAGGCGCTCAAGACGTCGAATAATACGATGAGCCGCGTTGTATTCGACAACCAGCTTTTCTAATTCCTCACCTTTCATGGCTGGGGCATCTGCACTTAAATGCAGCTCTGCACCATCAAGGGCGATAGAAATCAGGTAATCGTCCATTGCATCGTCATCTTTAATGTACTGTTCTTGTTTACCACGTTTCACTTTGTACAGTGGTGGCTGAGCAATAAAGATATGGCCGCGCTCAACAATTTCAGGCATTTGACGATAAAAGAAGGTCAACAGTAACGTACGAATATGCGAACCATCGACGTCGGCATCCGTCATGATAATGATGCTGTGATAACGCAGTTTGTCTGGGTTATATTCATCGCGACCAATACCACAACCTAAGGCCGTAATAAGGGTTGCAACTTCTTGAGAAGAAAGCATTTTATCAAAACGCGCTTTTTCAACGTTAAGAATTTTACCTTTCAGTGGCAAGATAGCCTGGTTTTTACGGTTACGGCCTTGTTTTGCAGAGCCGCCCGCAGAGTCCCCTTCCACAAGGTACAGTTCAGATAACGCAGGGTCGCGTTCTTGGCAGTCAGCCAGTTTACCTGGCAAGCCTGCTAAGTCTAATGCACCTTTACGTCGCGTCATTTCACGGGCTTTACGTGCAGCTTCACGGGCACGCGCGGCATCAATGATTTTCCCAACGACGATTTTGGCGTCATTTGGGTTTTCCAGTAAATACTCAACTAGTTTTTCATTCATCATCGTTTCAACCGCGGTTTTCACTTCGGATGACACCAGTTTTTCTTTGGTTTGTGATGAGAATTTCGGATCGGGTACTTTCACAGAAATCACGGCGATCAGACCTTCACGCGCATCGTCACCCGTTGCGTTGACTTTGCTTTTCTTCTGATAACCTTCTTTTTCCATGTAGTTGTTCAGTGTACGTGTCATTGCGGCACGGAAACCCGCTAAGTGTGTACCACCGTCACGTTGTGGAATGTTGTTGGTAAAGCAGTACACGTTTTCTTGGAAACCATCATTCCACTGCATTGACACTTCAACGCCAATACCGTCTTTTTCGGTTGAAAAATAGAATACGGATGGGTGAATTGGGGTTTTGTTACGGCTTAAATACTCAACGAACGCTTTGATACCACCTTCATAATGGAAATGGTCTTCTTTTCCATCTCGCTTATCGATGAGTTTGATTGAAACGCCCGAGTTTAAGAATGATAACTCACGTAAACGCTTCGCTAATACGTCATACTCGAACTCAGTGACGCCTTTAAAGGTATCCATACTTGGCCAAAAGCGGACGCGAGTCCCTGTTTGGTCAGTTTCACCAACAACGGACAGAGGGCCTTGTGGTTCACCGTGTTTGTAGATTTGTTCGTGAACTTTGCCATCACGTTTGATGACTAATTCCAGTTTTTCAGATAAGGCGTTAACAACTGATACCCCTACACCGTGCAATCCGCCGGAAACTTTATAGGAGTTATCATCGAATTTCCCCCCTGCGTGCAGAACAGTCATGATGACTTCCGCGGCAGAGACACCTTCTTCTTCGTGGATACCTGTTGGGATACCACGTCCATCATCCTGTACGGAGATAGAGTTATCGGCATGGATAGTGATAACGATATCGTCACAAAAGCCTGCGAGGGCTTCGTCGATAGCATTGTCGACAACCTCGAAAACCATGTGATGAAGACCTGTTCCATCGTCTGTATCACCGATATACATGCCCGGGCGCTTACGCACCGCATCCAGTCCTTTTAATACCTTGATACTTGAGGAGTCATATGTATTCGACATCAACGTTTCCTGCTCTTTCTATTCCTGAGGTTGAACTTCTATTTTGCCATGTTCTACGCTAAACATCTTGCTATTTGCATCTATCATATCATTAACTTGCTCGGGTGTAATGGCACTGACAAACACCTGTGCTTGCGTAGCTTTGAGGCGAGCTGCCAATAGTTGACGGCGGCCCGCATCGAGTTCTGAGGCAAAATCATCCAGCAGATACAGGCATTGTTGCCCGCTCTGACGGGTGAAAAACTCACCCTGCGCTAACCTAAGTGCACACATCAACAGCTTGAGCTGTCCCCGTGATAGCATATCTTCAACGGGTGTGCCATTGGCTCTGATACGCAAGTCCGCTTTATGTGGCCCTGAAGCGGTATAGGTTAGTGCTCTATCACGCTCAAATTGGCGTTCTAGTTGTTCTGAATAATCAATTTCTTTATCCCAGCCGCGTTGGAAGGAAACGGATAATGAAAATTCGGGTAAAAATTGTTGGCAAGTCTGCTCTATATTTTCAGCGATGCCAGAAATATAGTCTTGGCGCCATTGGCTTATTTGCTCTGAAAGCGGTGCTAACTGAGCATCCCAATGGCGAATTTGCTCATAACGAGAGACTTGCCGTAAAGCGGCATTTCGCTGCTTTAATAACCGTTTTAAATCTGACCAAACAGAGAAAAACAGTGGGTCGTTGTGAAAACAGCCCCAATCAATGAAAGCGCGTCGATATTTAGGGCCACCATTGAGTAAGGTAAAACCTTCAGGGGTAATTAACTGCATCGGCAATAATTTTGCTAATTCAGCAATTTTATGGCCATCAGTTCCGTCAATTCGGACTTTACTGTCACCTTCGCGATTTTTGCTTAAGCCTAATGAAAGGTCGTTACGCGTTTCATCTAAGTGGCTAAGTTTACCATGAAGAATAAATTGTTCTTGTTCATGGCGTATAACGCGGTTCGCTTGAATGCTGCGAAATGCACGGCCATGGCCTAAGGTGTATATTGCTTCCAATATACTGGTTTTACCGCTCCCATTCGGGCCAATGAGAAAATTAAACCCATTGGCTAAGGAGAGATCCGCATTTTCTATATTTCGAAAATCGCGGATCAATAAACGCGAAAGGATCATAAATACCGATTACAAACGCATTGGCATGACGACATAAACAGCGGCTTTGCTGTCGGCATCTTCAATTTGTACGCTAGAAGTTGCATCAGTTAGCAGCAGTTGTACATTTTCACTTTTCAGTGCGTTAAGGACATCTAAGATGTAACTGACGTTAAAGCCGATTTCCATTTCAGTGCCTTGATAGCTGACGTCAACGATTTCTTCGGCTTCCTCTTGCTCTGGGTTATTCGCCGTGATGCGCAATTGGTTTTCGCTAAAATACAGACGGACACCGCGGAATTTTTCATTTGATAAAATTGCCGCACGAGAAAACGCTTGTTTAAGTAAATCACAACGTGCTTCTAATGTTTTGTCTGGGTTTTTCGGTAATACACGGCGGTAATCAGGGAAACGACCATCCACCAATTTAGAGGTGAAAATAAAATCGCCAACATGGGCTCGAATATTATTGCTGCCAATTTGTAATTGCAGAGGGGCATCGCCACCATCTAATAAACGCATTAACTCAATCACGCCCTTACGTGGAACAATGACAGAGTGGGATGGCAGTGATTGCCCAATATCCATCGCGCAAACAGCCAAACGGTGGCCATCGGTTGAAACGGTTCTGAGCATTTGGTCTTCAGTTTCAAATAACATGCCGTTGAGGTAATAACGGACATCTTGGTGCGCCATTGAAAACTGAGTTGCTTCAATTAAACGTTTCAGTATTGATTGCGGAAGAGAAAACTCCACCTCGCTTTGCCAATCATCCAAGTTTGGAAAATCAGCCGCAGGCAGCGTCGACAATGAGAAGCGGCTACGACCAGAACGGACGAGCAGTCTGTCATCATTGAGCTCTACATGAATTTCAGAACCTTCAGGTAATCCACGCCAAATATCGAAAAATTTGCGTGCGGGCACCGTTGTTGCGCCAACTTCATGTTCCCCAGTTAGGGTGACATTGGCCATCATCTCCATTTCAAGGTCGGTTCCAGTGAGTTGGAGGGTGCCTTCTTTTACCTGTAATAAAAGGTTACCTAAAATAGGCAGAGTTGGACGCCCACCTAAAGGACCACTAACCTGTTGTAACGGTTTTAATAACTGCTCGCGTTCTATTATAAATTTCATAGCAATTAAGATGATAATGTTCTGATTAAATTAGAAAAATCTTCTTTGATGTCATGGCTTTCTTCTCGTAACTGTTCAATTTTACGACAAGCGTGTAACACCGTGGTATGGTCACGGCCGCCAAAGGCATCCCCGATTTCAGGTAAACTATGGTTAGTTAGCTCTTTCGCTAGTGCCATTGCCATCTGACGCGGACGTGCGACAGAACGAGAACGGCGTTTTGAAAGTAAATCTGCTACTTTAATTTTATAATACTCAGCAACTGTTTTCTGAATATTATCAATAGTTACCAGCTTTTCTTGTAGTGCTAATAGGTCACGCAGTGCTTCTCTGACAAAATCGATAGTAATCGCGCGGCCAGTAAAGTTTGCGTTGGCAATCACACGATTTAACGCGCCTTCCAATTCACGGACGTTCGAACGCAGGCGTTTTGCGATGAAAAAGGCCACTTCACCTGGAAGTTGGATTTCATTTTCATCTGCTTTTTTCATTAAGATCGCTACACGCGTTTCCAGTTCTGGTGGTTCAATAGCGACGGTTAAGCCCCAACCAAAGCGTGATTTTAAGCGATCTTCCACCCCGTTGATTTCTTTCGGATAGCGGTCGGATGTTAAAATAATTTGCTGATTGCCTTCAAGTAATGCGTTAAACGTATGGAAAAATTCTTCCTGTGAACGCTCTTTATTGGCAAAAAATTGAATATCATCAATTAATAATGCATCGACAGAACGGTAATAGCGTTTGAATTCTTCAATCGCGTTGTTCTGTAAAGCTTTGACCATATCTTGAACAAAACGTTCAGAGTGCATGTAAACGACACGTGCATTGGCCTTATGTTGCATGATGCTGTTGCCTACAGCATGTAATAAGTGGGTTTTACCTAAACCTGTTCCACCATAAAGGAATAATGGATTATAGGCGCCACCTGGATTTTCAGCCACTTGCCTCGCTGCTGCGCGAGCCAATTGGTTCGATTTACCTTCAACAAAGTTATCAAATGTGTGCTTAGGATTCACATTAGAACGATAAGCGACATCAGGTTGTACTTTGGCTGAGTTGTCCCAACTCGGTTTAACGGGGGCTGACGGTACGGCAAAAGCAGGTACTTCATGAACGGTACGTGCTTGGGGGGCTGCCGGCGCGACGGTAATCGGTTTGTTGCCTACTTCAAAGTGTAGTGCAGGTGCGTCAGAACCACAAAAATCATTCAATAATTCATTGATATTATTGATGTATTTATCCCTAACCCAGTCGAGAACGAAACGATTTGGGGCATAAAGTGCCAATGTATTATCGTTTAATTCAGCTTGAAGGGGGCGTATCCACATACTGAATTCTGTGGCAGGTAGTTCATCCTGCAATCGGGCAAGACATTGCTGCCAAAGCGAAAGTGACACGTTGGGCTCCCCTAAACAAGGTCAATGGAACAAAGAAGTACGGATTTAAACACAGAATTTTCTAAGAGCCATTTTTAAAACGACTCAGAGTGGTTTTAGATTAACTTTAACTCACCGCATATTGCTGATCTGTGGATCAGAATAGACCTGCGATCATACCGCAAAATTCACCAGAGATCTTCATTCTTTTACACAGTTTTTATGCTTTTTATCCACAGGTAAATGTGATAAGGCATCGCCTATAAGGAAGAACTTAGCTGGGCTACTTGAATTTTTGTTTGTTTTTCCACATGGCTGGGGATAACTTTAGACGATTTAGTGAAAATATTCCTTAAGATCAAAAAATATTTTTAGATCGCGGGAAGATCCTTGCGCTTTGGGGCGGAGTCCGTATAATCTTCCTCCCTGTGTACAGTGCTGATGTGGTTTTTACACGAAACTGAGGTATACTTGTTGGGTTCTGCGTTCTGTTCTCGCGTTAGCGTTAGACTTGAATACAGACGAAAAGCAGGTTGTCAGTCAGTATGAAAATAGAATCATGAGTTGACTGTCACAGCATATGTCGGCAAACCGGTCAGCCAGGCTATAAATAAAAGTGGTTTGATTGCGTCATTTTATTGACGTGACCCCCTATGTTTTATTACAATCCTGCCTCTTTCTATATTGTTGCGATAGAGGCACAGGTGTAAATCAGTTTCCACTGGTTGCCAACGCGTTTACTGAATCAGTAATAAATTTTAAAGTTAGGTAGAAATCGTTATGAAACGCACTTTTCAACCGTCCGTACTGAAGCGCAACCGTTCACACGGTTTCCGTGCTCGTATGGCCACTAAAAATGGTCGTCAGGTTCTGGCTCGCCGTCGTGCTAAAGGCCGCGCTCGTCTGACCGTTTCATCTAAGTAATAAAGCTAGCCCTCTATTCCAGTGGTTACGCTCGCTTTTACCCGGGAGTTACGCTTGTTAACTCCCAGGCATTTCGATAATGTCTTTAAGCAGCCGCAGAGGGCGAGTTCCCCAGAGATAACAATCCTTGGTCGCCTAAACGAGCTGGGGCATCCCCGCATCGGTCTTACCATCGCCAAAAAAAATGTTAAACGAGCTCATGAGCGAAATCGTATTAAACGATTAGCGCGTGAATACTTTCGTCTGCATCAACACGAGTTGCCTTCAATGGACTTTGTGGTATTGGTAAGGAAAGGGGTTGCCAATCTCGACAATCAACAGATCACGGAAGCATTGGATAAGTTATGGCGTCGTCACCGTCGCTTGGCTCAAAAATCCTGATCATGCTGATCAGAGGCTACCAACTGGCGATTAGCCCGTTGTTAGGGCCTCGTTGTCGCTTCAATCCCACTTGTTCAAATTACGGAATTGAGGCATTGCGCAGGTTTGGTATGCTAAAAGGGAGTTGGTTAACGGCGAAACGCGTATTAAAATGCCACCCTTTACACGCTGGTGGAGATGATCCTGTCCCACCCAGAAAAACTGATGATAATAGAGAATTATAACGATGGATTCGCAACGCAATCTTCTACTCATCGCTTTGTTGTTCGTGTCGTTCTTAGTTTGGCAGGCCTGGGAGAGCGATAAAGTTGCTCAGGACGTTAAAACTGTTCAAACTTCGCAACAAGCGGATATGCCAAGCAGTGATGCCCAAGCAGTAACTAGCAGTGGGCAAGGTAAGCTCATCACCGTTAAAACGGATGTACTGGATATTCGCATCAATACTCGTGGTGGTGATATCGATGAGGCTGACCTGTTAGCCTATCCTGCGACCCTTCATTCGGAAGACCCTTTCCGTTTACTGGAAACTAACCCAGGCTTTGTCTACCAGGCACAAAGTGGTTTGATTGGCCCTCATGGCCCAGACAACCCAGCAAATAATAACGGTGAACGTCCGCTATACTCTGCAGATTCTGCAACTTTCACATTAGCGAATGGTCAAGACGTATTACGTGTACCAATGTCATTTACGGATAACAACGGTGTTGTTTACCAAAAAACGTACATTGTGAAACGCGGTCAATATACGGTTGAAGTTGAATATAGCATCCAAAACCCTACAGCACAGCCGCTGACGTTGGCGTTTTTCGGTCAGTTAAAACAAACTATCGAATTACCAAAAGAACGTGATACAGGGAGTAGCAACTTTGCTCTGCACACATACCGCGGTGCGGCGTATTCTTCAGATGAAAACAACTATAAAAAGTATAGCTTTGGTGACATCGAAGATAAAAACCTGAGCCTGACAACGAAAGGTGGTTGGGTTGCGATGTTGCAACAATACTTTGCGACGGCTTGGATCCCAGCAAGCGCAGAGAAAAGCACGTTCTACACCATCGACCTTGATAAAAAATCTGCCATCATTGGTTATAAGAGTGAACCAATGACGATTGCCGCAAATGGCGCAGGTACTTATTCATCAACGTTATGGGTTGGCCCAGAAATTCAGTCTGAGATGGCTGCAGTTGCCCCACACTTAGACTTAACTGTTGATTACGGTTGGTTATGGTTTATCTCTCAGCCATTGTTTAAATTGCTGAAATTTATTCACGGTTTCGTGGGTAACTGGGGTATTGCCATCATCGTTATCACCTTTATCGTTCGTGGTATCATGTATCCGCTGACTAAAGCGCAGTACACCTCCATGGCGAAAATGCGTTTACTGCAACCAAAACTGGCGGCAATGCGTGAGCGTATTGGTGATGATAAACAACGTATGAGCCAAGAAATGATGGCGATGTATAAAGCAGAAAAAGTAAACCCACTGGGTGGTTGTTTACCGCTGCTTATCCAAATGCCTATTTTCCTTGCACTTTACTATATGTTGATGGGTTCTGTTGAACTGCGTCATGCACCGTTCTTCGGTTGGATCCAAGACTTATCTGCACAAGACCCGTACTACATCCTGCCAGTATTAATGGGTGTGACGATGTTTGTTATCCAGAAAATGTCACCAACAGCAGTCACTGACCCAATGCAGCAGAAGATTATGACGTACATGCCAGTCGTGTTCACTATCTTCTTCCTGTGGTTCCCATCAGGTCTGGTACTGTATTATATCGTGAGTAACTTAGTGACCATCATCCAGCAACAAGTGATTTACCGTGGTCTGGAAAAACGTGGTCTGCACAGTCGCGATAAAAAAGAGAAAAAATAATCTCGGTTCTCAGTAAAATGGGAATGGCTTCACAAAGCGGGATTCTATAGTAGTATTAAGGCGACCAGATAAGGTCGCCTTATTCTTTTCAAAAAGTCAAAGACAGAGAAACATCATGCTGATTAACGATACTATCATCGCACAGGCAACACCTCCCGGTCGTGGTGGTGTCGGTATTTTACGTGTATCAGGCCCGAAGGCGGCACTGGTTGCTGAAACTGTATTGGGGAAACTTCCTAAGCCGCGTTATGCGGATTATCTCCCTTTTCGCGATGTGGAAGGCGCTGTTCTTGATCAAGGCATTGCGATTTATTTTCCTGGCCCCAACTCCTTTACAGGGGAAGATGTTCTTGAGCTACAAGGGCATGGTGGCCCCGTCATCCTTGACCTATTACTGAGAAGAATTCTAGCTATCGATGGTATTCGTATCGCAAATCCTGGAGAGTTTTCTGAGCGCGCATTTTTGAATGATAAGCTCGACTTAGCTCAAGCAGAAGCCATTGCAGACTTGATCGATGCAAGTTCTGAACAGGCTGCGCGCTCTGCGATGAACTCTTTACAAGGCGCATTTTCTTCCCATATCCACCAGCTAGTGGAAGCACTTACTCACTTGCGGATTTATGTAGAAGCAGCCATCGATTTCCCTGATGAGGAAATTGATTTCTTATCTGATGGTAAAATTGAAGCCAAACTTAATGAAGTTGTGGCGGATTTAGAGCAGGTTCGTTCCCAAGCTCGCCAAGGCAGTTTGTTGCGTGAAGGAATGAAAGTGGTGATTGCTGGGCGTCCAAATGCAGGTAAATCAAGCTTATTGAATGCATTAGCAGGGCGTGAAGCGGCAATCGTGACGGATATTGCGGGAACGACCCGTGATGTGTTGCGGGAACATATTCATATCGACGGGATGCCACTGCATATTATTGATACCGCAGGCCTACGTGAAGCAAGCGATGAAGTTGAACGTATTGGTATTGAGCGCGCATGGAAAGAGATTGAACAAGCTGACCATGTGCTGTTTATGGTGGATAGCACGACAACCAATGCGACTGAGCCGCAAGAGATTTGGCCTGAATTTATGGCTCGCTTACCTGCGGAGTTACCTGTTACGGTAATCCGCAATAAAGCAGATATGACGGGGGAACCCGTTGAGTTTATCGACGATACGCGTTACCCATTGATTCGTCTGTCTGCTCGTGAAGAAAAAGGTATCGATTTGCTGCGCGATCATCTGAAAGAGGCCATTGGCTTTAACAGTAATACCGAAGGTGGGTTCCTTGCTCGTAGCCGCCATTTACAAGCACTGAATGCAGCGGCGGTTCACCTAGAACAGGGCTATGACCAGTTAGTGAATGCTCGCTCCGGTGAGTTACTGGCGGAAGAGCTGCGTTTGGCTCAGCAAGAACTGAGTGAAATCACTGGGGAATTTACCTCTGATGATTTATTAGGGCGGATATTCTCGAGTTTTTGTATTGGGAAGTAACTCGCACTTGTGTATCGGTTTTAGTCCTGTAGGGAGCCGCTTCATAGCTCCCTCTTAATTTGTTATTAAGCTCCTTTCTCTCTTATCTCGCTAAAATAGACGGTCAATTCCATCAACAGATAAAAACCATGAATAAATCATTGCCTGTTAACATTCAAAGTTACGCACAACGCCCTGATTTAATTGAAGCCTGCGAACAATTTCTTGATAGGTTATGGCCGCAGTTTATGAGCGAGTCTGCTGTTAGCGATGAATATTGGGAGCGACTTGATGAAGCACCAAATAGTAAATTTCAATTTATTGCTACTGTGAATGAAAACGCAGTGGAGCGAGTCGTTGGAATTATTCGCTCAGTGCCTTTTTTATGGCCTTATGGTGATTTTAGTCAATTAGCTGAAATGGGCTGGGATGCGATTTTCAACTTTGCGATGGAAAACCTACAAAGTGGTGAACCTTATATTTCGGCACTTTCTGTTACCGTTGACCCACAATACCGTGGTCATCAAATTCCCGCTTTATTGATTAATGCGTTAAAACATGCGGCAAAAGAAGGTGGTGCAAAAGCGATTATTGTTCCTGTTCGTCCAACGTTGAAGCATTTATATCCATTACAGGGTTTTGATGAGTATTGTGGGTGGCAAAATGCGCAAGGAGAGCCTTTTGACCCGTGGATCCGCACGCATTGGCGGTTGGGGGCAACTGTTTTACAGCCCGTTCATCGTTCCATGGTCATTACAGGTTCAATCATTGATTGGCAATCATGGACAGGAATGCATTTTCCTCAGTCAGGTAAATATATAGTCCCTAATGCATTAGTGCCTGTTACCGTTGATGTACAGCGGCAGCAAGTCGAATATATCGAACCTAATTTATGGATGCTACATTTTCTTTAAGCTCTAGCAAACAAGGTAATATACAGGCTACTTTGGTGGCAAAAAACAGAATATGGCATTATTTTTTGGGTAATACCTATTGATGTAGCCATACACGCTATAGCGTGTAAACAAATACTTACCTGCTACACCGTGTAATATTGTGTTTACTGGTTATAGCGTGTAAATATTGTTAGGGTTAAATAAGGTAGGTTTTAAAATGAAAGTGACGAATACCCGACAACTTAGTGCTTATATGAAAGATGTCAGAGAGGTGAAAAAACTCTCTCAAAGTAAAGTTGCCAGTAAAGTAGGCATTCGGCAAGATACCGTTTCTAGCTTTGAACTCTCTCCTGGCTCTACCAAATTAGAAACCTTCTTTAAGATTTTATCGGCTCTCAATTTAGAGCTCGATATCAAACCGCGAAACGAAAGAGCATCATCAAACACTGACTCAGGGTGGAAGGAGGAGTGGTGATGGCTATTTTGCATGTCTATATAGAATAGTGAGCCGCTATCAAGCTGATTCCAATCAACCTTTCAATTTATTATCTAAGATTGGTCAAGATAGTGTGGGAGCAGCTTCCAACACATTTTCCTGAGCATATTACAAACTCAATTTTATCAGGATTACATCACAAAGCTGCACGATTAAAAAAGGGTTGGGATTAAGGCTGAGACTAATCTCTCACCCGGCTAGGATGGGTAAACACCGTCGCTTTCCCTTGGCGGCAAAAACCCACTAAAGTTAAATTGGCTTTCTCTGCTACTTCGATGGCAAGTGCGGTTGCGGCGGAAACAGCAAATAGAATTTCTGCGCCGCAACTCGCGGCTTTTTGTACCATTTCATAGCTGGCTCGGCTGGAAACCAAAACGGCTCCTTGTTGCCACTGATGGCGGCTTTTCATTCCCAGTAGTTTATCAAGAGCAACATGGCGGCCGACATCTTCACAACCACCGATTAATTGACCTTCTGGGGATATCCATGCAGCGGCATGGGTACAGCCTGTTAGTGCGCCAATTTCCTGTACTTTTTTCAATTCATGCAATGCATTATCAAGATGTGAGAGAGAAAAGGTTTGGGTGAACGGTAGGGGAGAGATAGGCTTAAAAATTTCATCAAGCTGCTCTGTACCACAAATACCACAGCCTGTGCGGCCTGCTAAATTACGACGACGTTCTTTGAGTTCCATAAAACGGCGGCTGGATAATTCCACGTGAACCTCAATGCCCCGATTGCAGCCTTCAACGATATCAATTCCCCGAATTTCATCACTGGACTGTATTATGCCTTCCGAAAGTGAGAACCCGACAGCGAAATCCTCAAGATCTTTTGGGGTTGCCATCATTACCACATGGGATATTCCATTGAACACTAATGCAACAGGATATTCTTCTGCAACGTAATCTTTCACTGGTGAATTAAGGTTGCCTTTTTGTTGCACAATTGTACTGTTTAAGCCAATCATTTGGGTGATTTGGGAGTCATTTGTAGTATTTGTTTCATACATTAGATGAATTCCTAGCATTAATGATACATAATATTAATTATGGGTAAAAAGAATTTACACCATTTGCCAGGCAATGAACCTGGGACGTAAGGAAGACGTTGAATAAAAACAGTTTACCTGATTATCGCAATTGACGTTAGGTAAACATGAGCAATGTAAATGAGGAGATCCCCATGCAAGTCAGCAGAAGGCAGTTCTTTAAGATCTGCGCTGGCGGTATGGCAGGTACGACGGCAGCGGCGTTAGGTTTTGCACCTGCAACCGCGTTAGCGTCAACGCGCCAGTATAAATTACTGCGTGCGAAGGAAACCAGAAATACCTGTACCTACTGTTCTGTCGGCTGTGGGCTGTTAATGTACAGCCTCGGTGATGGCGCGAAAAATGCAAAAGAGAGCATTTTCCATATTGAAGGGGACCCGGATCATCCGGTAAACCGTGGTGCACTTTGTCCTAAAGGTGCTGGACTTATCGATTTCATCCACAGTGAAAGCCGCTTAAAATACCCTGAAGTGCGTGAGCCAGGTACCAATGAGTGGAAACGTATCACGTGGAACGACGCTTTTGACCGTATCGCTAAGTTGATGAAAGAAGACCGCGATGCAAACTTCATTGAAAAAAATAAAGACGGCGTCACAGTTAACCGTTGGCTGACCACAGGTATGCTGTGCGCATCTGCGGGAAGTAATGAAAGTGGCTTTGTCACTCAAAAATTTACTCGCGCTCTCGGCATGCTTGCCGTAGATAACCAAGCGCGTGTCTGACACGGACCAACGGTAGCAAGTCTTGCTCCAACATTTGGTCGCGGTGCGATGACCAACCATTGGGTTGACATTAAAAATGCAAACCTAATTGTTGTTATGGGTGGTAATGCGGCAGAAGCGCATCCAGTCGGTTTCCGCTGGGCGATGGAAGCGAAAATCCATAACAAAGCCAAATTAATCGTAATTGACCCACGCTTTACCCGTACTGCGGCAGTGGCGGATTTCTACACGCCTATCCGTTCCGGTACAGATATCGCGTTCTTATCAGGTGTTATCAAATACTTACTGGATAATGAAAAAATTCAGCGTGAATACGTGGAAGCGTATACCAATGCGAGTTTAGTGATCCGTGAAGATTTTGGTTTCGATGATGGCCTATTTACTGGCTATGACGAAGAAAAACGCCAATACGATAAAACTACGTGGAACTACGAGATGGACGAAAACGGCCTTGCGCTGCGCGATCCAACTCTGAAACACCCACGTTGTGTACTGAATTTATTAAAAGAACACGTTAGTCGTTATACACCAGAAGTGGTGAATAACATCTGTGGTACGCCAATCAAAGACTTCCTACAAGTCTGTGAATACCTTGCAGAAACCAGTGTTAAAGATAAAACAGCATCGTTCTTATATGCGTTAGGTTGGACTCAACATACGGTGGGTGCGCAAAACATCCGTACGATGGCGATGATCCAATTGCTGTTAGGTAACATGGGGATGCTAGGTGGTGGTGTTAACGCACTGCGTGGTCACTCGAACATTCAAGGTTTAACTGACTTAGGTTTATTGTCACAAAGTCTACCTGGCTATCTGACATTACCTTCAGAAAAACAAACCACGTTAGAAACCTATTTAGCGGCGAATACACCGAAAGCCACTGTTGCAGGCCAAGTAAACTACTGGGGCAACTACCCGAAATTCTTTGTCAGTATGATGAAGACGTTTTACGGTGATAAAGCACAGAAAGAAAATAACTGGGGCTTTGACTACTTACCGAAGTGGGATCAAGGCTATGACGTGTTGCGTTATTTCGAGATGATGGATAAGGGCGAAGTCAATGGTTATATCTGCCAAGGCTTTAACCCATTAGCGTCATTCCCGAATAAAAACAAAGTGGTTAAGTCGTTATCAAAACTGAAATTCTTGATTACTATTGACCCACTGAATACAGAAACGTCGAATTTCTGGCAAAACCACGGCGAAATGAACGATGTAAACCCAGCGGAAATCCAAACGACGGTATTCCGCCTGCCATCTTGCTGTTTTGCTGAAGAAAATGGTTCGATTGTTAACTCAGCGCGTTGGTTACAGTGGCACTGGAAAGGTGCTGATGCCCCAGGTGAAGCGATCAGTGATGGTGAGATTCTGTCGGGTATTTTCCACCGTTTACGCCAAATGTATGAAACAGAAGGTGGCGCAGTACCTGAACAAGTACTGAGTATGACATGGAACTACTTTGACCGTGATCACCCAACACCAGAAGAAGTGGCGCAAGAAAACAATGGTTATGCTTTAGTTGATCTGAAAGACGCTGACGGCAACGTCATTGTGAAGAAAGGTGAACTGTTGACTTCGTTTGCTCAATTACGTGACGACGGGACAACATCAAGCGGCTGTTGGATCTTTACGGGTAGCTGGACGCCGAAAGGTAACCAAATGGCGAATCGTGATAACTCTGACCCAACAGGTCTGGGTAACACATTAGGTTGGGCATGGGCATGGCCGCTGAACCGCCGCGTCATTTATAACCGTGCATCGGCAGACCCAATGGGTAAACCGTGGGATCCGAAACGTCAAATTCTTGAGTGGGATGGCAGCAAATGGACAGGGATGGATATTCCTGACTATAGCAATGCGCCTCCAGGAAGTGGTGTAGGGCCGTTTATCATGCAGCCTGAAGGTATGGGACGTTTGTTTGCACTGGATAAAATGGCCGAAGGCCCATTCCCAGAGCATTATGAACCTATCGAAACGCCGCTGGATACTAACCCGCTGCATCCAAATGTGGTGTCTAACCCTGCAGCTCGCGTGTTTAAAGACGACTGGGCGCAAATGGGTAAAGCGACAGAATTCCCTTATGTGGGAACCACTTATCGCTTAACAGAGCACTTCCACTATTGGACTAAACACGCCCTGTTGAATGCCATCATTCAGCCACAGCAGTTTATCGAAATCGGTGAGCGCTTGGCGAAAGAGAAGGGCATCGAGCAAGGTGATACGGTGAAAGTGAGCTCTAAACGTGGCTACATCAAAGCGAAAGCGGTGGTCACCAAACGTATTCATACGCTGAAAGTGGCTGGAAAAGATATCGATACCATCGGTATTCCAATTCACTGGGGCTTTGAAGGTTTGGCGGTGAAAGGCTTTATTGCTAACACGCTAACGCCGTATGTGGGTGATGCGAATACACAGACGCCGGAATTTAAATCATTCCTTGTCAACGTGGAAAAGGTGTAAGGAGATAAATTATGTCAATGCAATCTCAGGACATTATTCGTCGCTCTGCCACCAATTCCCTGACTCCCGCGCCTCAGGTGCGGGATTATAAGGAAGAAGTTGCAAAGCTTATCGACGTAACGACCTGTATCGGCTGTAAAGCGTGTCAGGTCGCGTGTTCCGAATGGAACGATATCCGTGACAAAATCGGCACCAACGTTGGGGTGTATGACAACCCAACAGATTTAACCGCTAAGTCATGGACGGTAATGCGTTTCTCAGAAGTGGAAGAGAACGATAAATTCGAATGGCTAATTCGTAAAGATGGCTGTATGCACTGTGCTGATCCGGGCTGTTTGAAGGCGTGCCCTTCAGAAGGCGCGATTGTTCAGTACAAAAACGGTATTGTTGATTTCCAATCAGAACACTGTATTGGTTGTGGTTACTGCATCGCGGGTTGCCCGTTTGATGTACCACGCATCAACCCTGAAGATAACCGTGCATACAAATGTACGCTGTGTGTTGACCGTGTTGAAGTGGGTCAAGAACCTGCGTGTGTGAAAACATGCCCAACAGGTGCTATTCACTTCGGTAGCAAAGAAGACATGATTAACATGGCGGGTGAGCGTGTTGAAGAGCTGAAAACCCGTGGCTATGCAAATGCAGGTTTATATGACCCTGAAGGTGTTGGCGGTACGCACGTGATGTACGTCCTACACCACGCAGATAAACCTCAGTTGTACCACGGACTGCCAGAAAACCCGACAATTAGCCCAACAGTGACTTTCTGGAAAGGTATCTGGAAGCCGTTAGCTGCGGTTGGTTTTGCTGCAACATTTGCGGCGGCCATCTTCCACTATGTGGGTATTGGTCCGAACCGCGTCTCCAAAAAAGATGAAGAAGAGGCTTTAGAAGATTTGCATAATGCAATGTCATCTGATGACACTTCCAAATCAAAAGAAGGGGAGGATCAGAAATGATGCCAGATGATAACGACAAAATTATCCGCCATAAGCCGATTGAAAGGATCAATCACTGGGCGGTTGTGATTTGCTTTTTGTTCACAGCAATCAGTGGGTTAGGGTTTTTCTTCCCCTCACTGAACTGGTTTATGAACATTTTAGGCACGCCACAGCTGTCGCGTATTTTGCATCCATTCGTGGGTACGGCGATGTTCTTGCTGTTCGTGTTCATGTTTTTCCGTTATTTCCACCATAACTTCATTAATAAAGAAGATATTAAGTGGGCAAAAAATATCGGCAAAGTGCTGAAAAACGAAGAAGCAGGCGATGTAGGTCAATATAACCTCGGTCAAAAAGGGGTGTATTGGGTGGTCACTATCTGCTTATTGGCGCTGGTGGTCACAGGTGTCATCATGTGGCGCCCTTATTTTGCCGAATACTTCCCAATCCCTGTTTATCGTGCAGCGATTCTGATCCACTCACTCTCTGCGATTGCGTTGATCATTATGATTGTGGTTCACGCTTACGCGGCTATTTGGGTGAAAGGCTCGGTTCGTGCGATGGTCGAAGGTTGGGTGACCCGTGGTTGGGCAAGAAAGCACCATCCACTGTGGTACCGCCAACTTCTTGAAAAAGAAAAGCAAGAAAAACAACAGCAAGAGAAAAACTAAGTTTTATCTTGTCTACTTAAGAAGCCCACAATTGTGGGCTTCTTTTATCAGTTAATCGGTTATCGCTAAGCTATAGACAAAAGCCAGTGCCAACAGTACCAACACAAAAGAAAAACCGAGGAATTGGTAATTGACGGATAACACCCCGCCCGTTAATCCCCCCAGAACAAAAGATAACACGGCGAGGAACAGCACCTTTTTGCTACTATCACCTTGCACATTTTTTAAAAAAGCATTGATGCAGGATGTTGTCATCCCAGTAACATACGTTGAGTGAATGCCAACAGTCCCCGCCTTATTAAAAAAGCCGTTTTGTAACCCCATGGATAAACTAATAATAAATATTACGATATTGGCAGAATAGACAGCATGGGCGAAGAAATAGAGCGCAAACACCCCAGTAAATAATAAAAATGATAAACCAATCAGAAAACGGTAATCACGCAGTGAGTTATTTTTTAACCGTTGCCATGAACCAAGGCAAGTCCCTAGAAAAAAGCCACAGATAGAAACTGCGGAAAGTAGGAGCATTGGCCAATCCAACTTGGCGAGGTACACCATGCTTAAAATACTGTTCCCCGTCAGATGCCCCGTAAAAACCTCAAAAATCACGAATGAGCAGGCATCAACAAACCCGCCAATAAAGGCCAGTAAGAGGAAAAAGGGCGTATGGGAGTTGGCTTCAAATTGCAATAATGACATAGTTGTTCTGCCGCTCATCAAAATAGATAGTGATGGTGAGTATATGCATTATTTGGAAAATAATAAAAAAACCTGATACGGGAAGTATCAGGTTTGAGTAAAAAAGTTTGGCTTATTTATGTGAAAAATAATTAACTGCGTTATTAAAACAGATATCTTGTACCAGTTTACCTAACATAGTTTCATCATGAGGTACTTCCCCATTGACGGCCCATGTACCTAGCATATTGCATAAAATACGGCGGAAATATTCATGGCGAGTATAAGAAAGAAAGCTGCGTGAGTCCGTTAACATTCCCACAAATTGACTTAGCAGGCCCAATTGTGAAAGTTGTTCAAGTTGACGCAACATGCCATCTTTTTGGTCGTTAAACCACCAGCCAGAACCAAACTGAATTTTCCCTGCAATTCCTCCACCTTGGAAATTACCGATCATGGTAGCTAATACCTCGTTATCGCGAGGATTTAAGCAATAGAGAATGGTTCTTGGTAGTTCATTACTTTTATCCATTTCATCTAATAAGCGAGACAGTGGATAGGCAACTGGATTATCACCAATAGAGTCAAAACCGCTATCTGCGCCTAATAGGGAAAACATGCGGCTGTTATTATTACGTAATGCACCAATATGCAATTGCATTGCCCAATTTCGCTTAGCATATTGCTTGCCTAACCAAACCAGTACAGCGGTAGAGAATTGGGCGATAGATAACTCATCAAGTGGTTTGCGTTGGTATCTATTTTGCAAAATGGTGTCTAAAACGCTTTCATCAGGGATTGGCGCATAACGTAGTACTTCAATACCGTGATCAGAGGCAACACAGCCAAGTTTATCAAAGTGGTTTAGGCGTGATTCTAAAGCGGACAATAAATCACTAAAACGATGAATCTCAATATCTGCTGATTGCCCTAATTTAGCCATGTAATCAACAAACCCATCAAGCTCAATTTTAAAAGCTCTATCTGGGCGCCAGCTTGGGCGAACTTCTATATTGAAGGTGTCATCTTGCGCAATTTGTTGATGATATTCTAATGAATCTGTTGGGTCATCGGTGGTACCCACCATATGTACGTTCATTTGCTGCATAATTCCACGAGCTGAAAATTGAGGTTGAGCCAATTTTTCATTCGCTTCATGCCAAATAGCTTCCGAAGTCTCAGGGGAAAAGAGCTTTCCAGTGATACCAAAAGGACGACGGAGTTCCAAATGGGTCCAATGGTACAATGGGTTACCTATCGTCATAGGAACCGTTTTTGCCCAAGCTTGGTATTTTTCGTAATGACTCGTTTCATACCCAGTAATGAGAGACTCAGGGATCCCTGCTGAGCGCATGCCTCGCCATTTATAATGATCACCTTCTAACCAAATTTGCCCGAGATTATCGAATTGGCGGTTTTCTGCAATTTCACGTGGGTTCAAGTGGCAGTGATAGTCATAAATTGGCATTGATGCAGCATAGTCATGATAAAGACAGCGAGCCATATCATTATTGAGCAAAAAATCTTCACAAAGAAATGTTTTCATATCAGTATCCAATTTAAAGCTTAGCAACGGCTTGGCGTGCGCCGATATCAAGTAATTGTTGATAGGCGGATTTAATCACCGCTACAAAGTGTGAGTTTTGAGGGAGCTCAGTGCCAAAAATTGCATCAATTGCGAGTAAATCATCGACAACGGAAACATGTAATCCATGTTTCCCATAAATGGCGGCATAAGTATCGACAAGCGGGTCCCGTACATCAATTTTTTGCCCCTGTTCATCGATACCGGCGACATAGCGCATCCAGCCCGCGATACCTAATGCTAAATGACGATAATCAGATTGGTTTTTGATATGCCATACGATTGGGTCTAATAAACGTTGTGGAAGTTTTTGGCTACCGTCCATTGCAATTTGCCATGTTTGGTGTTTTAACGATGGGTTGGTAAAGCGATCAATTAAATTGTTGGCGTAGGCTGTTAAGTCAGTCTCTTCTGGCATAACGAGAGTCGGAGCTTGCTCATTTAACATCAATTCATGTGCTGCACGACGATAATCGGGGTTGGTCATCGTATCAGAAATATGCGCGTATCCGCCCAAGTAGCCGAGGTAGGCTAAGAAAGAGTGGCTACCGTTTAACATTCTTAATTTCATTAGCTCAAATGGGACAACGTCTTCTACAAATTGCGCCCCTGCACAATCCCATTCGGGGCGGCCATTCACAAAGTTATCTTCAATAACCCACTGGCGAAAAGGCTCACAAGCAATAGCACAATCGTCCTTAACGCCTAAAAGTTCTGCTATTTCTGCCAACGTTTCTTCTGTTGCGGCGGGAACAATGCGGTCAACCATTGTGCAGGGGAATGTGACATTGTTTTCAATCCATTCGGCTAATTTGGTATTTTGTAATTGCGCTAACCCTAAAACGGCTTCTCGAGCTACATGGCCGTTTTCACGGACATTGTCACAAGAAAGTACGGTAAATGGCGGCAATTGACGTTCAGCTCTGCGTTTGAGAGCCGCAGTGATATAACCAATTGCGGAAGCGGGGTGGTCTGGCGTAGCTAAATCTTGCTGAATCAGCGGGTTATTTTTATCTAATTTTCCTGTTGCGGGGTCTGCACAATAACCTTTTTCAGTGACAGTAAGAGAAACAATGCTAACAGAAGGTGAAGCCATTTTTTCAATAATAGCATCAACGCCGTCAATGAGAGGGTGCAGTGCTTCTCTCATTGAGCCAATAATTTTTAATTCGGTATGTCTTTCACCTTTTTCTGCTACCGTATACAACATGGATTGTTGCTTAAGGTTTTCAATCAAAGCTACATCCTGCTTAGACATTAAATTGACTTCACAATAACCCCAATCACTGTCTGTTTTTTCTAATACGTGATGAGTATAGAGAGCTTGGTGCGCACGATGAAAAGCACCACAACCAAGGTGTACGATGCGGGTGGTTAGGCGGTCAGTTGTCCAGTTTGGACGAGGTGCATTAATTAACGCAGTAACGATATTTTTTTCCATGAAGATCCCCTGTTGATTGGCGGTCAATATCATCTGACCGCCTGTCAGGTACAACGGTAAGAAATTATTTTTTGGGGTAGAATGCGCGATGAATACCTAATTCTAACCCTCTCAGTTCCGCAAGCCCTTTAAGACGGCCGATCGCAGAGTAACCTGGGTTTGTTTTCTTTTTTAAGTCATCGAGCATTTGGTGACCATGATCTGGGCGCATAGGGATCAATTCACCTGAACCGCTTTGTAAGCGGCGGTGTTCTTCTTCCGCAACTGCGCAAACCACATTATACATATCAACATCACCCGCTAAATGTGCTGCTTCATGGAAGGTATTTGGGTTTTCTTCTCGTAAGGTTGATCGTAAATGTAAAAAATAAATACGTGGGCCAAATGCACGGATCATATTTACTAAATCGTTATCCGCTCTTACACCATAAGAGCCTGTACACATTGTGTAGCCATTTGCATCGCTATCAACAGTATCAGCCATCCATTGCATGTCTTCAATGGTTGAGACAATACGAGGTAAACCTAAAATTGGACGAGGGGGATCATCAGGGTGAACCGCCATTTTCATACCAATTTCTTCTGCAACAGGGATGATTTTCTTTAAAAAATAAGCAAAATGTTCACGCAATTTATTGCGATCAATATTGGCATAACGTTTTAAATGCTGGCGGAATTGCTCAAGAGTATAGCCTTCTTCTGCACCAGGTAAGCCTGCAATAATATTATTGATGAGTTTTTGCTTTTCTTCATCGCTCATCGATTCAACACGTTGTTTTGCCTGAGCTTGTTCTTCAGCCGTGTAATCATGCTCTGCATTTTCTCGCTGTAATAAGTAAATCTCAAATACAGCAAAAGCGATTTGGTCAAAGCGTAATGCTTTTGAACCATCAGGTAGCTCATATTCTAAATCAGTACGAGTCCAGTCAAGTACTGGCATAAAGTTATAACAAACTGTACGGATACCACAGGTTGCGAGGTTACGCATTGATTGCTGGTAGTTTGCTATCCACTTATCATAGTCACCTGTATGTGTTTTGATTTCTTCATGAATAGGAATACTTTCCACTACCGCCCACTCTAATTGGTTGGCCTCAATTAAGTCTTTGCGTTTTTGTATTTCTTCAACACTCCAGACTTCACCGTTTGGAATATGGTGAAGTGCCGTAACAATTCCTGTTGCGCCTGCCTGACGAATATCAGATAGAGAAACCGGATCTGCTGGTCCGTACCAACGCCAAGTTTGTTTCATACTTAACCTCGTTTATATTTTACTGATGCTTCTTAATCGGTTAATAAGTGCTTTTTACCAGTTTGTTATGCTGCATTTTGGAACCGATAGCCATTTAACTTATTTTATAAAAATTGTGCCACGATGTTGCATTTAGGTCTATATAGGTTAACCAATTTGGTTAACCAGATCACAAATACTCATTAATTTTGGGTGACCAATAGTAAAATAAGAGACAGCTCACAAAATAAAGCCTTTGTTTTATGCAGAATCCGGACAACAAAATAGAAAACTTATCGATTAAAAACTATTTTTGCCCTACTGGTTAACCAATTTCTTTTTAACTGGATTAACCATTTATTCATTCAGGATTACTAGAAAAATATAAAATGTAAAAGGCTGATTATGAAAAAGTTAAAACATTATCGATGGTATATGATTCTTTTGGTTTGCTTCATCACCATAATTAACTATTTAGATAGAACAGCACTGGGTGTTGCTGCTCCAACCATCATGGAAACGACAGGGATCACGAAAGAACAATACTCATGGGTTGTGAGTGCGTTCCAATTAGCCTATACAATTGGTCAACCAATCATGGGTTTTTTCATTGATACAATCGGTTTGAAATTAGGGTTTTTTATTTGTGCATTAGTTTGGGGCTTAGCTACCATGGGGCATGCACTAACAGGCTCATGGCAAGGTTTGGCTTTTATGCGTGGAATCATGGGGTTCAGTGAAGCTTCCGCAATTCCTGCGGGTGTGAAAACAGCATCGACATGGTTTCCTGCTAAAGAACGTGGTATTGCAACGGGTGTCTTTAATATGGGAACCTCGTTCGGAGCCATGTTAGCGCCACCATTAATTGCTTGGGCTATCTTATTTCATAGTTGGGAATTCGCGTTCATTATTGCGGGTATATTAGCCATTATTGCCGCATTTGTTTGGTTTTTCTTCTATAAAGACCCTAAAGACGCAAAAAGATTATCAGATGAAGAACGTGCGTATATCGAAGAAGGTCAAGAAAAACACCTTCAGTCATCTAAAAAAGAAAAAACATCTATCAAGAATATTTTGAAGCAACGTAATTTCTGGGGAATCGGTATTTCTCGTTTTCTTGCTGACCCTGCCTGGGGAACAATTAACTTTTGGGTACCTATTTTCTTTGTTGAAACACTCAATTTTAGTCTCAAAGAAATCGCAATGTTTGTTTGGTTGCCGTTCTTAATGGCTGATTTAGGTTGCTTAGCAAGCGGCTTTGTTGCGAAATTTTTAAATGACCGTGGAATTTCATTAATTAACTCACGCCGCATTACTTTTACTATTGGCGCTATTTTGATGACGACCATTGGCTTAGTGAGCATTGTTGAAAACCCATATATTGCAGTTTTACTTATTAGTATTGGCGGGTTTTCTCACCAGTTATTATCAACGGTTGCGGCAACATTAGGTGCAGATTTATTTAAAAAGAATGAAGTTGCAACCGCAGTTGGTATGGCAGGTGCGTGCGCTTGGACTGGGCAGTTAATCTTTAATTTATTCATCGGTGCATTTGTCGGTATCATTGGTTTTGGACCATTCTTTATCGCACTAGCTGTCTTTGATTTAGTTGGTGCAGCGGTATTGTGGATCCTCATTAAAGAGAAAAAAGAACCTGAAGAAAATGAGCATAATCAAGATAGTTCTTTAGCCACATCATAATCAGCTTAAGTAAGTTGAAAAGGCGCGGAATTTGGCTTCTCGCGCCTTTTTATTTATTTTTTCTCACTATTGTTTAGCACAAAACTATTTTTGGTCGACCAATATCTGTTAAACTAAAAGCAACAAAAGTTATGTTTTCATTGAATGGCCAATGTAATGACACAGTTTACTGAATATAAACGCCCCTATCAGGAAGTCGGCCATGCTTTACGCCAAATGATCGCGAATATGAGCTATGCAATTGGTGACAGACTTCCTCCAGAGCGCGAAATTGCTGAAATGCTAGATGTTTCTCGTGCTGTTGTACGCGAAGCATTGATTATGTTAGAAATTGAAAACCTTATTGAAGTGCGTAAAGGCTCAGGCGTTTATGTGATTGCACTGCCTGAGCACAAAGAGGTTGCAGAGGCGGATAAGTCTGATGATTCGGCCCTTAATGCTGCTGGGCCTTTTGAATTACTTCAGGCAAGGCAGTTATTAGAAAGTAATATTGCGGAATTTGCCGCAACACAGGTGACACCTGTGGATATTGCGAACATGCGTAAGGCTCTGAAAAGAGAAAGAGATGAGCTAAAAACAGGGGAAGATGAAACCGGCGATCGTGAGTTTCATCTTGCTATCGCACAGGCAACCCACAACAGCATGTTAGTTGAACTTCTGAAGCAATCATGGGAATGGCGTGAAAATAACCCCATGTGGCTTAAATTACATGCGCGTATTACAGATAAAGATTACCGAAAAGCGTGGATGACAGACCATGAAGTTATCTTAGCCGCGATGATTAAAAAAGACCCAGCAGCAGCAAAAGGAGCCATGTGGCAACATTTGGAAAATGTAAAGCAGCGGTTACTCGAGCTTTCTGATGTTGACGACCCGAATTTTGATGGTTATCTATTTAACTCCTATCCTGTCGATTTAATTAAAAACTAATGTGTTTTGTTGAGCCGCCTAAATAAATGAAAAGTTTATGGGTCGCGGCTCAATTGCTTTCTCATTTAAGGTAAATTTGTTTTGTTATTTTATTCATGATAACCGCTAAAACCCTTATTAGATCAATCCCCGCATAGATACAAAGGTGCCAAGCTAGCGACCTAGGCAATTTTGTTTTATCCTGAGCAGTTAATAGCAGCAATTTTTGCTGATGGCATAAAATAGGAACGATCAATTAGTGTGTAGGGTTACTCTATATGCTCAAAAAATCGTTCAAAAATAAAGAAGAGAGAATGCAATGGGTATTCGTATCGTTCCTAAAGAAGAGTTAGGACAAGAAAGGTTAAAAGAAAAAGGCATTGGCTTTATCCCACCAGTTTTGTTCCCTAACTTAAAAAGCTTATACCAACGTCGAGCAGAGAGACTGAAAGAGCTAGGTATTGGGGAACACCCTTTTGCTGACTATCTTAGCTTTGCAGCTGAAGTGGCAACTGCACAACATAATGCACAGCATGATAATCCACTAGATATTGATATGACAGTGGTTTTAGAGCGTGCAACTCATACCAATAATCCGCCGTTGGATGCTAAAACACTGCCTCGTACAACACATTGGCATAAATTATTAAAATCAATAATTGCAGAATTAATGCCAGTTGTTCCTGAATCTGTACGTCCAGCGCTCGAAAATTTAGATAAGGCATCTGAAAACGAATTAGAAGCCATGGCGACAGCGTTATTAAATGAAGAGTTTGAAAAGGTACCAGCAGATAAGTCTATGTTTATCTGGGCTGCGCTTTCTGTTTATTGGGCGCAAATGGCGGCGAATATTCCAGGTAAAGCGCGTGCAGAACACGGTGATCATCGTCATTTTTGCCCTGTGTGTAATAGCATGCCTGTTTCTAGCATTGTTCAAATTGGGACTTCTCAAGGTTTACGCTATTTACACTGTAACTTGTGTGAAACCGAATGGCACATGGTACGAGTGAAGTGTAGCAACTGCGAGCAAACAGGTAAGTTAAACTATTGGTCTCTTGATGATGAAAATGCGGCGGTGAAGGCGGAAAGTTGCGGCGATTGCGGCAGTTATCTTAAAATTCTTTACCAAGAAAAAGAAGCCAAAGTGGAAGCCGTTGCGGATGATTTAGCCTCAATTATTCTTGATGCGCGTATGGAAGAAGAAGGCTTTGCTCGTAGCAGTATTAACCCTTTCCTGTTTCCTGGCGAAAAGTAAGTTGTAAAAGAGAATAGTGACTATGGTGGAAGCAAACTTAGCGTTATATCGACAATTACCCTCAGTTGACAAACTATTGCAGCTTGATGAAGTGCAAATATTGGTTGAACAGTCGGGGTTGCATTGGGTCACCACGTGTTTACGTGAAATGCAGGAACAAGCGCGAAAGTGTATCTCTCAGCAGGGACAGCTACCAGATTGGCATATTGACTGGCTAAAAGAGCTTGCTAAACGCCACGATGAATTAGGCCAAAGTGCATTAAAAAATGTCTTTAATCTAACGGGAACGGTTTTGCATACCAATCTTGGGCGAGCGGTGATGTCCAAAACAGCGATTGATGCAGTTAGCAAAGCGATGAGTTCATCTGTCACATTAGAATATTCTCTTGATGGCGCAATGCGTGGTCATCGGGATCGCGCAATTGCAGACTTACTTTGCGAACTCACGGGCGCAGAGGATGCTTGTATTGTAAATAACAATGCCGCAGCAGTCTTATTGTTGCTTGCAACGGTGGCAAATGGTCAGCAAGTGATTGTTTCTCGCGGCGAGTTGGTTGAAATTGGCGGTGCTTTTCGTGTGCCAGATGTAATGTCTCAAGCGGGTTGTCAACTGGTTGAAGTGGGTACCACTAATCGCACTCACTTACGTGATTACGAAAATGCGATTAATGAGCACACCGCACTATTAATGAAGGTGCATACCAGTAACTATAGCATTGAAGGCTTCACCGCTGAGGTTGAAGGCCATGAACTGGCTGAGTTAGGAAAAAAATACCAGCTTCCCACAGCGATTGATTTAGGCAGTGGCTCCATGATTGATATGACGGCATACGGTTTGCCTGCGGAGCCTATGCCTCATACTTATCTCGCTCAAGGTATTGATTTGGTTTCTATTTCAGGAGATAAACTGCTAGGAGGCCCACAAGCAGGGATCATTCTTGGGAAGAAAAAATGGATTGATGCTATACAAAAACACCCATTAAAACGTGCTTTACGGGTCGACAAAATGACGCTAGCGGCACTGGAAGCGACATTAAAGCTCTATCTTACTCCTGAAAAACTGGCCAATGATTTACCGACATTACGTTGGTTAACGCGTGACCCTGAGACAATTCGTCGTGGTGCAGATAATGTGTTAGTGGCTTTACAGGCATTCTATGGTGACAAGTTTATCGTTGAAATTGAACCTTGCTTGTCACAAATTGGTAGTGGTTCATTACCTATTGATAGATTGCCAAGCTTTGCGATTACCTTTGCGCCTCTCAATGGTAAAGGCGGTACATTGGAGCAGTTAGCGTCTCATTGGCGCCAATTATCTGAACCTGTGATTGGACGAATGAAAGATGGGAAACTGTGGCTAGATTTGCGCTGCCTCGATGATGAACATGCACTATTACAGGTTTTACTTTCATGATTTTCGCAACTGCAGGCCATGTTGATCATGGGAAAACATCATTAATTCAACTAATTACAGGTGTAAATACTGCGCATCTTCCTGAAGAGAAAAAGCGTGGGATGACTATCGATTTGGGCTATGCCTATTGGCCTCAACGTGATGGTAGTGCTATTGGTTTTATTGATGTTCCAGGGCATGAAAAGTTCTTAGCTAATATGTTGGCGGGAATCGGCGGGATTAATCATGCACTACTTGTCGTGGCGTGTGATGATGGCGTGATGGCGCAAACTCTTGAACACTTGTCTATTTTAAGGCTTGCAGGTTGCCAAAATATCACAGTTATTTTAACGAAAGCAGACCGCGCTGATGATTTACGTATTGAACAGGTGGCTGAACAGGTTAAATCTGAATTATCTCAACAAGGTTGGCCTAATGCGACTTTGTTTATCACCTCGACCTTAGATGGACGTGGTATTGATGCATTACGCGAATATTTGCAGCAGTTACATCAGCAAAGTGGAACACATGGAAATTTACAACGTCGTTTTCGTTTAGCGATAGACCGTGTTTTCCATGTTAAAGGCGCAGGGATTGTTGTGACAGGAACGGCCCTTGCAGGCCAGGTTCAAGTTGGCGGTTCATTGTGGGTGACAGGTGCAGATAAGCAAGTGCGCGTTAGGGGAATCCATCGGCAAAATCAACCTGCAGATTTTGCACAGGCGGGTGACCGTGTTGCATTAAATCTTTCAGGTGATATTGATAAAGAAGATATCACCCGAGGTGATTGGTTACTGGCTGAAAAACCTGCATTTATCGCTAATCGTGTGATTGTTGAACTGGAGTGTGACTCGCTCATTAAGCATTGGCAGCCTGTCCACTTATACCATGGTGCAAGTCATATCACTGGGCGAGTTTCTTTATTGGTTGAGCAAGGTGAAACCCCTGTTCTTGCCGAGTTAATTTTAGATACCCCATTATGGTTAGCTGATAATGACCGATTGATTATTCGAGATATCAGTGCCCGCCAAACATTAGGAGGGGCTAGAGTGCTCAGATTAACCTCTCCTCGTCGAGGAAAGCGCCTTCCAGAATTTTTAGATTGGTTAGCTTTATTATCGAAAGAAGGTGATGAGCTAACGCATTTCAAGCTGCAACTTCCTCAAGGTGAATTAGACCTACAAGACTATGGTTGGGCTAGGCAGTTAACAGGTGATGTACTTGAAAGCATATTGGTGCAAACGGATGCAGAACATGTTGGGAATAGCGTTCTCTCTGCGTTTAAAGCACAAACTGCGAAAGACCGATTAATTCAAACGCTTGAAAAATTTAATGAAGTACATAGCGACCAAATAGGCGTTGGAAAAGCGCGTTTAAAACGTATGGCACTGCCTTCAATGAGTGATGCGTTAGTTTTCAAATTAATCAATGACTTGATTGAAAATGGAACGATTAAGCAAACGCGCGGTTGGTTGCATATGCCGCAGCATGGACTGATTTTTGATGCCCAGCAGGAAGTGATTTGGCAACAAATTTTCCCTTTATTGACACGCAATGAGGCATGGTGGGTACGTGATTTAGCGGTAGAAACTGGGCATGAAGAAGAGACTATGCGCCGAGTGCTCAAAAAAGCGGCTCAAATGGGGTTAATCACCGCTATCGTGCGTGATCGTTACTATAGCCATGAGCAAATTAATCATTTTGCATCACTAATCCGCCGCCATTGTTTGGAAAATGACGTCATTTTTGCTGCTGATTTTCGTAATGAGTTAGGGATTGGTCGAAAACTTGCGATACAAATTCTTGAGTTTTTTGATAAAAGCGGTTTTACTCGTCGCAAAGGCGATGGGCACTATTTACGAGATAAAGGCATTTTCGTTGAATAAATAGAGTGTTTCGATCCGCTATAGTAGTACCCCATAGCAAACCTATCATATTAAACTTGTGGTAAAACTGATGAAGAAAAAGTTATTTGCAGGCTTTTATCTGGCATTGATTTTTATTGGCTCTCTTTTCTTGGTATTTGAGAAAAGTAGCGTGATTTATCCCGCACTTATATCGGTCAGTGTATATGCCGTTTTGTTCGGTATTTTAATGGTATTAACAGCTCGTTGGTTATTTTCTGTTGTCATCACCAGTACTCTGTTCATTATCATAAAATTCCTAAATCAGCTAAAGGTCCATTACTACAAAGAACAGCTTTTTTTTACCGATATTAACATCATGACCGACACTTCCAATATGGGCACATTAAGCCATTATTGGTTAGCTGGCGTCGCATTAGTTGGGCTACTCATTTTATTGGTAGTTAATGGCATCATTAGTTGGCGTTTAATTAAGCCAAGCCAATCACGAGTTCCACGTATTATCGGTGTGCTATTAGTTGTGGTGGGCTATTTTGCCATTAATTTTGCAAGTGCCCATTATTATGATCGGTGGTCACAAACGTTGCCAAAAGGCCGTGGAACAGTCACCAACATTATTATGTCTGCAAAAAATTCCACTTATCATTCACCTGTATTTTCAGGCTCTGCGGATTATTTTATTGAAAAAGCAGCAACAGTATCATTGAAAAATGATACACCATCAGAAAAACCAGATATTGTTTTATTACTGCAAGAATCAACAGTTGACCCGCATATTTATGATTTGCCAGAAGGCACTAAACTCCCTAATTTATTTATGTTCCAGCAAGATGCAGGGGTCACTGCCCATAGTCAAATGCGAGTCCAAACCTTTGGTGGTGGCACTTGGTTATCTGAGTTTTCAGCATTAACAGGGCTAAATAGTGATGATTTTGGGGCACAAAAAAGTGGGGTGTTTTACTTTATTGTTGATAACCTGAAAAATAGCTTATTTAAAGAAATGAAAGCTAATGGTTATTATACCGTTGTGCTGACGCCATTTAATAAAGGGGCTTATCATTCGGGACATGCATACGAAACATTAGGTGTGGATAGAATTATTCAGCCGCAGGAATTCGGGTACCCAGGAAAATTACAAGATAATCTGTGGACTATTAGTACGGACGACATGCTGAAATACGTCAAAGAAATCTTAGCAAAAGAGACGGATAAGCCAGTTTTTATCTTCTCTTTGACCATGTATGAACATGGACCCTATAAAGAAACACACAGTGATGATTTCGGTATAAAAGATAAAATTAAACATAAAGATGCTGCTGGTGAATTTAGCCATTATATGGAAAAAATTACCGCATCTGATGGCGCAATGCGAGATTTCGCTGAGTTTATTGATAAGCGCGACCGCCCGTTAATGTTTTTATATTTTGGTGACCATCAACCAGGTATTAGCCTAAATCAGTACGATTCACCATTTTCATCCCCTGCGTATTTAACGCAATTTACATTGCGGGACAATTTAAAATCAGGTACTGCAATCAAAACAGGGAAATTAACCGATATTTCATTCTTGGGTGGAATTTTGCTGGAAAGAGCAAACCTAAAGATTTCCCCATTCTATGAAGCAAATATCAAAATGCGTCATTTATGTGATGGCAAACTCAATGATTGTGAGGACCAAAAACTGTTAGATAGTTACCGTAATTACCTTTATCGCACATTGGAAGCGGCAGATAAAAACGGGACTTAATAAATTGTGATGATTGGCCGCAGGTTGTAGCAAACTTGCGGCTTTCTTTTATGTCGATTTTTGAAATCTTAATACTTCCTTAAAATTCACCGTTTTTTTACACATTATTATTCTAACCATAAAACCATCCACTGTTTTTTTTGTCTTAAATTAAGTTAATTTTTTCTGTGGAACTTGGTGCTCTTTTGAGCTTTATGAATGGTTTAATGCTAGAAGACGATAAATATGAAATACTTGGTCACGGGAAGTGCAGGTTTTATTGGTTTTAGATTGTGTCAGCGCTTATTAGAAAATGGGCATGAAGTTGTTGGAATTGATAACCTAAATGCCTATTACGATCAGGGTCTTAAACAATCTCGTTTACATTTATTAGAGCAGCATCCCTTATTCCGCTTTATTCACCTTGATTTGACGGATCGTGAAACGGTCAGAGTACTATGCACCCAAGAGCAGTTTGACCGAGTGATCCATCTTGCCGCTCAAGCCGGTGTGCGTTACTCGTTAGAAAATCCATTTGCTTACGCGGATAGTAACTTAACTGGGCATTTGTCGATTTTAGAAGGCTGCCGTCAAGCGAAAGTGAAGCATCTGGTGTATGCTTCTTCTAGTTCTGTGTACGGTGTGACGGATAGTGCGCCATTTACCACAGACATGCCTACAGATCACCCCATTTCATTGTATGCTGCAACAAAGAAAGCCAATGAATTAATGTCCCATTCCTATTCACACTTATATCAGTTGCCAACAACAGGTTTGCGCTTCTTTACGGTGTATGGGCCATGGGGGCGTCCTGATATGGCATTATTTAAATTTACTAAAGCTATTTTAGCGGGCGAACCTATTGATGTTTATAATAACGGCAATCTGAGCCGCGATTTCACTTTTGTTGATGATATTGTCGAAGGGGTGATACGAATTTCCGATATAATCCCTCAAGCAGACCCAAACAATCATTCAGCATCGCCAGCGCAAAGCAGCGCACCGTATCGTATCTATAATATTGGTAATGGACAGCCAGTTAAGCTGATTGAGTTTATTTCTGCGTTAGAAAAAGCCCTTGGAAAAGAAGCAATTAAAAACTTTTTACCGATGCAAGCTGGGGATGTATACACAACTTGGGCAGATACTGAAGACCTGTTTAATGTAACAGGTTATCGCCCACAGGTTTCTATTGAACAGGGTGTTCAGGCGTTTGTTGATTGGTATCGTTCTTATTACCATCAATAATATCAACAACCTGTAATATCCGTAGCAGGATTTGAGAGGCAAGTTTGAAAATAGCAATCGCAGGAACCGGCTACGTCGGTCTATCTAACGCCATGTTACTGTCACAACACCACGAAGTGGTTGCGGTGGATATCATTCCCGAAAAAGTGGCGATGTTGAACAACCACCAATCACCGATTGTCGACACGGAGATTGAACAGTTTTTAACGGAAAAAACACTGAATTTCCGCGCCACGGAAGATAAAGTGGACGCTTATACGGGGGCGCAGTACGTGATTGTTGCGACGCCAACAGACTACGACCCAAAAACCAACTATTTCAATACCAAATCGGTGGAATCGGTTATTCACGATGTGAATGAAATCAACCCAACTGCCACGATTATCGTAAAATCGACCATTCCTGTCGGGTTTACCGCACGTTTACGGGAAGAATTTGGCTACACCAACGTGATTTTCTCCCCCGAATTTCTACGTGAAGGCCGTGCATTGTGGGATAACTTGCATCCGTCCCGTATTGTGGTCGGTGAGCGTTCTGAGCGCGCGCAAATTTTTGCGGATTTGCTGCTTGAAGGTGCCATCAAAAAAGACGTTCCCGTGTTATTCACGGATGGAACCGAAGCCGAAGCCATTAAACTGTTCGCTAACACTTACTTAGCAATGCGCGTCGCGTATTTTAATGAGCTGGATACTTACGCAGAAAGCCGTGGTTTAAATGCACGCCAAATTATTGAGGGAGTCTCCTTAGACCCACGCATTGGCAGCCATTATAATAACCCATCATTCGGTTACGGCGGTTATTGTTTACCGAAAGACACCAAGCAATTGCTCGCCAACTACGATGACGTCCCGAATAACCTAATTAACGCGATTGTCGAATCCAACCGTACCCGTAAGGATTTCATTTCGGACGCAATTATTGCTAAAGCGCCACGTAAAGTGGGGGTTTATCGCTTAGTGATGAAAGCGGGTTCAGATAACTTCCGTGCCTCTGCGGTGCAGGGCATCATGAAGCGCATCAAAGCCAAAGGTATTGAAGTGGTGGTGTATGAGCCTGTCATGAAAGAAACCGAGTTTTTCCGCTCAAAAGTGGTCAATGACTTAGCGGAATTTAAAGCCCAGTGCGACATCATCTTAGCCAACCGTATGGTGCCTGAAATCGAAGATGTGGCCGATAAAGTCTATACTCGTGATTTATTTGGTAATGACTAAATATTAATAGTAAGAATGGGTTGGCAGTTTGCCAGCCTATTTCTCACCTTTTCTTTCCTAAAAACCGCTCGTTTTGTGCGGTATTCCACAACTTCTTTATTTTTGAACTATTTTTGCAAGAATCGCTAAGAAATGTCTTTTTTCATTTGTTAGCATCCGCTGATTGATTGAAAAGCGGGCGTTTTGTCATGCAAAAAATTATAAAAAAACAAAGAGGCGACTTCATAACTTACCAAAAAACAGGTGAAATTGATTTTTGGCAAGTCATGACTGACTATATTGATGGACGAATTGTCGGTAAAGATTTAGGCAGTGGAAATGCAGAACGAAGTGTCGAACGTATTCAACTAAATGGCAAAAATTATATTATCAAATGTGAAAAAGAGCGGGATAAACGCATTGAAAAACGAGTGATGCGTATGTTATCTGGCCCATTTTATTCACGTTTATTAACGCGTTTAGTCTCCGCACAAAATCAGGGCTGCACTGTTACAAATGACATCTATTTTGTGGCAGAAAAAATGCAATGCCGCGAATCAGTTGAAACGTGGATTATTGCTGAATATGTTGAAGGAACTGTCCTGTCAGAACTGGATGAGCTAACGCCTTATTATGCTGAAATGAAATCGGTTATCGACCAACTTCATCGCTATGGTTTATCTTCTAATGATATTCATGCAGGAAACTTTGTCTTGACAGAGAAGGGACTGAAAGTGATTGATTTGTCTGATTACGGAAATTTAACCATATGTAAAGCAAATGACTTAATCGCCTTAAAACGTTTTTATGGTATTGAGCCAGACAAAAAAAACGGGGCTTATCGGTTTATTCGTTTTAGGGATAACTTTCGGCATTGGTCTAGAAAATTACGAGGTAAGAAAACTCGGTTATAGACTTAATTAAGTTTTCTTATTGGTGAATTTATGGATTTAATTGATAAAGTGCATCTAAAAACTCTGGGATAAAGCTACCGGTACCGCGACAGCGCTGTGTCGCTGTTTCCCCTGCCAGCTTCATTAGTGTACAAGCGGTTGCAACATGTTGTAGCCTATCACCAGATAGCGCACAGCTAGCGGCAACGACAGCGGATAGTGCGCATCCCGTTCCAACTACGCGAGTCATTAAAATATCCCCACCTTCGATTGCAATGGTGCGTTTGCCATCAGTGACATAATCAATTTCACCACTGATGGCGACAATCGTGTTTGCTTGTTTGGCTAGTGATTGTGCTGCAGGAAGGGCATCATCAGTGGAGTTTAGAGAGTCGACTCCCCGGCCACCGAGACTGTTACCTGCTAATGCCATAATTTCGGATGCATTGCCCCGAATTGCAGCAGGTTTAAGGCCAAGAAGCTCATGGCAAAAATGGGTACGAAAAGTTAAAGCACCAACGGCAACAGGGTCAAGAACCCAAGGCGTTCCTGCGGTATTTGCACTGTGTACAGCGTATTTCATGGCTTGTTGCCTATCCGCCGTGAGTGTGCCGACATTGATTAATAGGCTATTTGCCATAGTTGCAAATTGCTCGGCTTCTTCGAGTTCAATGACCATCGCGGGGGAACAGCCTAGCGCTAATAGGACATTTGCGGTAAAGGTTTGAACGACATCATTAGTCATGCAGTGAACGAGAGGGGATGTGCTGTGAAGTTGCTGTAATATCTGTGATCTTACAGCATCGTTGATATGTTCAAATTCGGTCATGATCCCCTCATTCTGCATAATAGAGTATAAAATAGTGGATTTATTCTACACTCTATCCCTTTTAATGAAAGAAGTCGTTAATCTGAAAGGTAATTTTCCATTACCATCCCCCCTGCACCCTGTGCGACAATTTCATAAGAGTCATTGGCTGCATAAATACGTGTTTGGATATGGGGAAAGGCGGCTAATTTTTCTTCAATAGATTTTTTCGTCATTTCAAAGAAGTGATTTTTGGGTGTTAAGGTTCCACCACAAACAACGACATCTGCTTGAGTGGTTAAAATAGCATTCGCGATAGCGATTCCATAATAATAAGCTGCTTCTTCAAGAGCTTCGAGACAAATGGTGTCGTTTAATGTCAGCGCTTGGAAAATTGTGTGGTAGTTAATATCGGCTTCATTATTAACAAGATCATTAATGACCGAGTTTTTACCTAATCTGAGCTGTTGGATCACCCGAGATTTTATGGCGGATAACGAACTGTACTGCTTTAAACAGCCAAACGAGCCACATTCACAGCGTTGCCCATTAATATCAATCGTTGTATGGCCAAATGCCTGCGCAGTGCTAATTGGTGCGGGTGCGTAATGATTATTGATGATCGTGCAGCTGCGAATGTCCGTGTCGCAAGTGGTAAATAAAAATCGTTGGCTATCAGACGTATAACGTAATCGGTATTCGGCAAATGCGGCAAAACTGATCCCGCTTCCCAGTAGCACAAAGCACGGTACTTTTTGGGTAATGTAGTCGTAGAGTCCTTTAATGCGCGAGTTGTATTGATGATAAGGGAGCTTGTCACGCTCTAAAATATGGTCGATAGCAATGCCGATACCGAGCAGATTTTCTAGGCTAAGTTGATGTTCAGCAAGTAGTGAATCGACTTTACCAAGCAGATGGTCAAGCATGTTCTCAGCCGTTTCTAAGTGCTCATATTTGACTTTCACCATCCCTAGAATTTCAAGTTTTAGGTTTTGTAAAACAATGGTGGAATAGATATCACTCATTTCAATACCAACAAGGTAACCATCCGCAGGGTTGATACTGTACAAAATGGGCTTACGTCCTCCTGTGGATTCACCCAGCTCAGAGGTTGAAATTAATTGGCATTTACTCAGCTCATCTAGCAGCCTGGCACAGGTGGCTGGCTTCATACTCGCGAGTGTAGCGAGCATCTCGGCTCGAATTGGCCCATGATTGAGAATTAATCGGTAAAGCACTTTCAGTTTTTGTGTTTTTGAATTTTTTGAGGTGCGAAATTCATTTAATAATGTATGTAACAAGCGCCTCACTCCTTTTCGTTCCAACCATTGGGCTTAAGATTAGCAAATCTCTATATAAAGTTCTGCATTATGCTACACATCATACCTAAAAACTTTTTCTTAAAATGAGATTAAGATCGCTGTTCTGTTTTTAAATTACGCTATGATCGATTTTAACAATCTGTATTCGATTTTAATTTGGAGATAGCCATGCACCAGACAAAAGATATTTTAGAAAGCCTGAAATTTATTCAGTCGCGTACGGAATTAAAGCCAACTGTCGGGATCATTTTAGGCTCTGGGCTGGGCCCATTTGCAGATACATTAGAAAATGCGGTTCATATCCCTTATAGCGAAGTGCCTCATTTTGCCAAATCTGAAGCGGTTGGCCATGCCAACGAATTAGTCATTGGTACGATCGCGGGTAAAACCGTGGTTGCAATGAAAGGCCGTTTTCACTATTACGAAGGTTTTTCATTAGACCAAGTGACTTTCCCTGTGCGTTTGATGAAAGCACTCGGTGTTGAAAAATTGATTATTACTAACGCCTGTGGCGCGGTAAATACCGATTTTAACCCAGGTGACCTGATGATTATTACCGATCACATTAACCTGACAGCAAATAATCCATTAATGGGGCCGAATAACCCTGAGTTGGGTGTTCGTTTCTTGGATGTGAGCGAGGTATACAACAAAGAGTTACGCCAAACAATCAAAGATGTCGCTTCTGAACAGGGTGTTTCTGTACGAGAAGGGGTTTACGCATGGTGGACCGGCCCGACTTACGAAACGCCAGCAGAAATTCGCATGATCAGAACATTAGGTGCTGATGCAGTCGGTATGTCGACAGTACCAGAAGCATTAGTTGCACATCATTCACAAATTAAAACCGTAGGAATTTCCTGCTTAACTAATATGGCATGCGGAATTTTGGAACAACCATTAAGCCATGATGAAGTGATTGAAACCGCAGAAAAAGTGAAAGCGACATTCTTGAAACTTGTCACGGGTGTGATTGCGCGTTTCTAATTTAAAGATTCTTTTTCTCAAAATAAAATAAAGATGCTGTAATTATTAATAAGGTGAATATTGAAATGAAATTTAAAGGTCTGATTTTAGTTTCTTTAGGCGCTTGTAGTTACGGCATTCTTTCAACATTAGTTGTTTTGGCTTATCGCGCAGGTTATTCCCTGAATGATGTAATCGGTAGCCAAACGGTACTTGGTGCAATTTTGTTATGGTTTTTTGTTGTTGTCGGCGCATTAGTGAAAAGAGCTCGCTTAATGTGGCCAACTCGGAAACAAGGTCTTTTGATGTTGTTAACGGGGACGACGACGGGTCTAACGGGCTTACTATATTACGCATCGTTGCAGTATTTATCCCCTGCATTAGGTGTGGTGCTATTTCTTCAATTTACATGGATGGGAGTGGCGATTAATGCTGTCGTAAACCGCCAAATACCCCCATTAATGACAATTGTTTCTGTCATAGTGATCTTAATTGGTACCATACTGGCGACAGGGTTATTAAATAGCCAAGATATCGTATTTCATTGGGCAGGTGTGCTATTAGGATTATGTGCAGCATTATCAAATGCGATACGGGTGTATGTGAGTGGCGCATTGGCTGTAAAAACGGATCCGATGATGCGCTCGGCAATTATGGTGACGGGAGGCGCAATTTTGACCTCTATTATAGTGCCACCAACATTCTTGTTTAGTGTATCAACGTTTCAATCGCTGTTTTTTACTTATGGATTACCTCTGGCTTTCTTTGGTTCTTTCTTCGGTATGTGGATGTTTGCTAAAGGCACGCCCCTGATTGGTACAAGTTTAGCGACCATTGTGAGCTCAATGCAGTTACCCGTTACTATTTTACTGTCAGTGACTGTTCTGCAATTACCCCTCGAATTCATTCAGTTTGTAGGTGTTGCCGTCATTTTAATGGGGGTGGCTATCGCTGAGCTGAAAATAAAAATAAACACATGTAACTCCAAACGGAGCTTCGTATGAACATTAAATCCCGCTTGAAAATCATGCTTTTCCTGCAATATTTTGTTTGGGGAAGTTGGTTAGTTACGCTCGGCTCGTACATGATGAAAACCTTGAGTTTCTCAGGGGCTGAAGTTGGTTTAGTTTATAGCTCTAAAGGCATTGCGGCTATTTTAATGCCAGGGCTTATCGGCATTATTGCGGATAAATATATCCCAGCGAATCGCTTATATATGATCTGCCATTTGATAGGGGCAGCTGCACTGTTTTATGCCGCTACAGTCACTAGCTCATCGGTGATGTTTTGGGTGATGTTGATAAATGCGATGGCATTTATGCCGACAATTGCCCTCTCAAATACCATTAGTTACTCATCACTAAGCCAATACCAATTGGATTCGGTCAGTAACTTCCCACCAATTCGTGTATTTGGAACGGTCGGGTTTATTGTCGCCATGTGGAGTATTAGCTTATTAAAATTTGAACTCAGCAGTATGCAACTATATATAGCAGGGGGATGTTCGCTGCTATTAGCCGCATATTCCCTAACATTACCTAAAATTGAAGTGAATAAAAAAGCCATTTCAAGTAGCTGGATGAGTAAGTTGGGCTTAGATGCGTTAGTATTATTTAAGAAGCCAATAATGGCTGTATTTTTCTTATTCGCGATGTTGCTTGGTGCGGTTTTACAAATAACCAATACATTTGGTAACCCGTTCTTACACGATTTTGGTCTCAATCCGCTGTATCAAGATAGTTTAGTGGTGCAATACCCCTCCATATTATTATCTATCTCGCAAATGGCGGAAGTGTGTTTTATTTTAGCAATTCCATTCTTCTTAAAACGTTATGGCATTAAAACCGTTATGTTATTAAGTATGTTTGCATGGACATTGCGGTTTGGTTTCTTTGCTTTCGGAGATCCATCAGCGATTGGTTTGATGTTCTTAATCATGTCGATGATTGTGTATGGTTGTGCATTTGATTTCTTTAATATTTCAGGTTCAATATTTATTGAACGGGAAGTCGATACACGAATGCGAGCGAGTGCCCAAGGGTTATTTATGACCATGGTGAATGGTGTCGGTGCTTATTTTGGTGCCATTCTCAGCGGGTTGGTTGTCGATTACTATACTGTTGACGGTATTAAAGATTGGCAAATGATTTGGCTGGTCTTTTCGTCTTACACAATTGTTTTAGCGATTATTTTCCAATTTACCTTCCATTATAGCCACGATAAAGACGCGGCAATGAAGGAAGCCAAAGCTAGCTAAGATAATCTGTTAAACATAACGAACAAAACGTAAAAAGAGAAAGCCATTAATTTGGCTTTTTCTTTTTGGCGTAACTCAACGCTAAACATAGTTACGCTTACCTCGAAGAATATGTTCTGTCAGAGTTTCTTCTGCTTGGCTGAAAGCCTTTTGCTTGAGTTGTTCGACAAGTTGTTGATGTTGACGTGTAGACTCAAAGTAATATTCATTACGATAAATGGGGTCTGGCTGAAAATAAACACGCTGGCGAATATTATCCGCTAAATCTAAAAAGACAGTGTTATCGAGTAACTCTAAAAAGAACCGATGAAAGCGCTCATCTTCTTTAATCCAACCTTGGTAATTATTTTCGGCAAGTAGCGTTTTTTGCTGTTCAATTATCGCATCTAAGCAAGCGAAGTGTTCCTCAGTTAAATAATCACGGACGAGTTTAATCGCATGAGACTCAATGGCTAAGCGTAAATCATAATTATCCCGTGTTTCTTTTAAGGACAGTTTTTGGATAAATACCCCTTTGCGTGGAATAATTTTAACCAAACCTTCATTTTGTAGCTGATATAGTGCTTCACGAATTGGAGTTCGGCTCATACCAAGTTCTTCAACTAAGCTGTTCTCAGAGGTATAGCTTTCCTCGCCAAACTGCTTACTGAGAATTTTATGTTTAATAGCCGTATAGGCTTGTTGGCTGAGTGGTTTATCTTTCATCAGGATCTTGTATCAAAAGTAGAAATTTCAGTGAGTATAGAAAGGAATAGATTGGTATACAAGTAAAGTACTAACTTTATATTGTTTAGATAACAAGCAAATGACGGTTAATTATTGGTGATAATATGGATAATAAACCAGCATCCATGCCAGTTTTGATTGCGTTAATATAATTCAGGACGGCGGTTTTCCATACAGGGTAATTTTTGACGAGTTTCAGCTGTGTGCTCGGGGGAAATTTCAGCGAAGAACACAGTTTCATCATAGCCTGCAGAAGCAATTGTTACGCCAAGAGCATCACAAATTAAGCTGCGTCCAATAAAAATATTACTGGTTTGGTCGCACGCACAAACAGGGATGGTATTTTCTAGAGCACGGGCTTTTACTAGGGTTTGGTAGTGTTCTTCTTTGAGAGGCCCACTGACCCAAGCTGTTGGGACTAAGAGTAAGTCTGCTCCAGCTAATGCTAATTTACGGGCGACTTCTGGGAAACGCAGCTCATAGCATACTAAAATACCAATTTTCCCAAATTCGGTTTCGACAGGTTTCAATTCATTATGACTTTGAATGATATTGAGTGACTCTTGATAAGAGAATGCGTCATATAAATGTGTTTTTTGGTAATGATAAATGAGTTCCCCTTGGCGGTTTAACATAATGGTGGTGTTAAACGCGCGTTTAGGTTCATTTTCAGCCCGTTCATAAATACCACAAACCACATAAATTCCACACTCTTTTGCTGTTTTGGCTAGTTGAGAAACAAAAGGACCATCAACGTTTTCTGCGACATCCGCATAGCTGATACCACTATCCGCGGGAACAAATGCCATAAACATTTCAGGTAATAGAACTAAATCTGCTCCGCCTTGAGCCGCCTTTTGTATGGCATCACAGGCTTTTTTCAAGTTTTGTTCTTTATTAGGGCTACTGGCTAGTTGGGCAATTGCAACTTTCATGTTTGCTCCTTATTCGAAATATTTTGCAGCGCCTGAAATAGCGGCTAAGGTTTCACCCGCATCAATGCGTTTTTTGACATCAATTTCAGCATGTTGTGCGTTAAGTGCGTGTTGGCGGTATTCTTGCAATGTCACTTCATCAGCGACTAAAATGCCATCGCCATCTGCAATAATTAAATTGCCTGGGTGGATAGTGACGCCATCGACACTGATTGGCACATTGATTGCGCCTTCAATCCCCAGAATTCGAGTTGTTAGCGGGCTGACTTTGCGAGCAAATACAGGGACACCAATCTCACGCAGCGCTTTGATATCAGTTACGCAACCATCGATAACAGCCCCAGCGATTTTTTTGGCTCGCGCCATATAGGACACCATCTCACCCCAACAGGCGCGGTCATAATCTCCTGACATATCAATGCAAACAACATCACCTTCTTGAACAATATCAAAGACTTTATGTACTGCTGAAGAGTCCATATGTGGAATTCGTACAGTCACCGCGTGGCCAATGAACTGGTTTTTTTCAATTTGCGGGCGTAGTGTTTTGATGAAGCCAAAATCGGTCATATGGCCAATTGTTGACGGGCAAACATCGCGGCAGCTTTCGATCACTTCTTGGCTAAAACAGGTAATTCGAGGATTTAACGTAAACATAGGGCACCTTTTATTCATTATATTAGAGTGTATGAGTAAAACTAATCTTGGTTTACAGCCGCTGCTAGAGGCTTATCAGGTTGAATGAAGAACCAGCAAATAATGGCTAAACTAATCGGTATCACGTTGAAAAGTAAGGCAACTGTCCACCCAAAGTGTTGGGCAAGCCAGCCGCATAAAATTGGAGAAATAACACCACCCAAATTGCCCCACAGATTCATCCATCCACTTACTGATCCCGCATATTGACGGCCTTTATCAGCAGCGATTGCCCACGACGTCACAACGGGCAGGCCTAAAGCACCAAGGGCAAGGGTTAGCCATGCGACACTTGCAACAGCGCTCTCCGTTTGAGCAGCACCACAAATCCCAACAATAAACAGGATAAAACCAGTAATGGCGATGTAGCCCCTTGCCACTAATTGGGAGTAGCCTTTATTGAGTAGCCAGTCAGATACTGAACCCGCGGTAAGCACAGCAATACAAATGGCTAACCATGGGAAACTTGCCGCAACACCCATTTGAGTTAGTGAAAATCCGCGTGCTTCTTGGAGGTAAGTTGGTAACCAAATCATAAATAACGTAGTCATATAGGCGACAAAAAAGTATTGAAAGCCTACAGCCCAAAATGGACGCTCTTTCATGAACTTACGCCATGGAGCTTTGACATCTTCACCGCCATTCTCACTGATTGTTCGGCCACTTTGTATAAATGCGATTTCGCTTTGTGAAATCTTAGGGTGCTGTTCTGGTTTATTGCGAGCGCAGAAGTACCAGATTAAACCAATTAAAATACCAATGACTCCAAAGATGTAGAAAACAGCGTGCCAACCGAAAGAAATCATAATGAAAACAGTAAGGGTAGGAGCGATGACTGGGCCAAAATAAGAGCCTGCCAATAAGAAGCTTGCTGCTCTGGCTTTTTCATTTTGACGAAACCACCAAGTATTAAAGACAGCATTTGAAGGGTATAGAGGAGCCTCACCAACACCAAAGAAAAAACGAACGATACATAACCAGAGGTAAGTCGGTGCAACCACCGTTAGAATGGTAAATGCGGACCAAACATATAAGCTTATTGTCGCAATTAACCGACTACCAAAGCGTTCCGCTAATATTCCACTTGGAATTTGTGCCAATGCATAACCAAGAGAAAATAATGCGCCTAAAAAACCAAATTGGACTTTACTCATACCTAAATCGGTCATCATATGTTCCGCAACAATGGAAATATTGGCGCGATCCATATAGGCAATCAAACCGATAATAAAAAATATTGCTGCTAAACCCCAGCGTAAACGCCCTGGTGTGTCTTTTGCTGTAGGTGCTATCACAGAGTCTTTGTATGACATAGTCTTACCTTTTTTATTGGTCTGTAGAGGTAATTAATTTTATTGTATTTATATTGAATTCAACTTGTATACAAGATGGATGTTAATAACCCGTTATTGGCCTGTCAAAGATCTGTTTTGTTATCTGTGATTGAAATCAAAACATTTGGTGGATTTATGAGCGGGCTCATGTTTTTTCGATAAAACAATTATCAAAGATTAATTTGTTATTAATCAATGCACTATGTTTTTTAGGGCGCATGGGTAAATTAAGCGTTTGTTGCCGTGGGAAATAGTTAAATCTAGAAATGCTGACGTATTTCTAGATTTAACATAGACGTTATTTATCAATTTTCTTTTTTTTCGCCTCTTTTTGAGCGAGTTGTCTTATGCTTTTTTCTGGGGTTGGCAGATTTTCTGGCATGGTACCGCCAAGTTCTTTAATGGTTTCTCTCACTTTTTGGCCCACTTCAAAGTGAGTTTGATTCGCTTCTGTTTTACTTTGGATGTTATCTCGTTTGAGCTTTTCATCTGTTTGAGTTGCTCTAAACAAGTTGGCCGCAAGTTCTGTTGAACCCATATGGTCGAGTATTTTTTGCGATTTTTTTAAACCTTTCTGTTGGTGAATACCTTTTTGGTCAAGCCCACCATACAACCCACGATAACCATGATTTTGAAAAACAGCAAAATCAATGCCCGTTGAGACACCTGCTTGTTGTGCTGTTTCAACAAGTAGTTTATTGTGTTCTTTCAGTTCATTACGTAAAAATAATCGTTTCTCATCCTCTTTCAATTGCTTAAATGAGGCGTTATCGTTGAGCTCTTGGCGTCTTGTTTGTAGTGCAAAATAGGTTTGCCCAGCAGCAATAACGGGTTTACTAGGATCGCCATTTTGAACGACAAGGTAGCAGGCGTAACGTGAGAGGTTAATATCATCTAATTCACGTTGTGCTCCAGAGCCTAAAGTGACCATTTTGTTGATGCTAACAAAATGGTCTGAGGGGGCTTGATGACTAGCTTCACAAGCTTGCATTGCTTTATTGAGAACTCTTTGAAAGTTACGCCATTCTTTATAATCGAGTAAGGGAGCGAGTTCTCTTGCTGACCAGTATTCATTTCCCGAATTATCCGTTTTTCTAATATCTTCAAAAGGCTGTTGTGGCACCATTTGACTCTCCAATTTTTGAGTAAGTGATTTTTTGGGGGAAGAAAGATAGTTTATCGTGGAGATTATTTGAGCGCCTAGGGATTTTCAAAAAATAGGATTTTTAAGGCAGTTTATGCGATTTTCATTCCAAAATTGCGGAGTTTCCCACCTATTTCAGGTTATTTGGATATTTCAGTAAAATAAAAAAAAGCCAATTTACACAGAGCATTAATTGGCTTAGTCATGAATGACAGTCAGAGAGATTATTCAATATTCTGAATTTGTTCTCTCATTTGTTCGATTAATACTTTCAGTTCAACGGCGGAAGTGGTGACTTCGCTATTAATCGATTTTGAGGCTAACGTATTCGACTCACGGTTAAATTCTTGCATCATAAAGTCAAGGCGGCGGCCATTGGCTTCTTTTTTCTTCAAGATATTACGCGTTTCTTTAACGTGGGCTTCTAATCTATCCAATTCCTCAGCAACATCAACACGTTGGGCGAGCAAAATGAGCTCCTGTTCTAAGCGGTTATTATCCAGTTGGATTTCCGCTTCTTCGAGCTTACTTTGAAGGCGATCGCGCTGCCATTGCAGAATTTCTGGCATATGTTGACGAACTTTTGCCACTTCAACTAAAACACCATCAAGGCGTTGTTCAATTAAGGCATGCAATGAAGCACCTTCCGCTTCTCGGCTTTGGATAAAAGCATCGATAGTTTCATCTAAACCCGCCATTAACTGTTCACTGATGGCATCTAAATCTTGCTCGCCAGCCGACATCACACCTGGCCAACGTAAAATCTCTAGCGGGTTGATTTCACCTTCGTGGCTGTAATTTTTGACCCAATTTGCTGCGCTAATTAATTGGCGGGCTAATTGTTCATTGAGAATTAATTCGCCCCGGTTTGCACCGTCTAATTCAAAACGCAGGTTACACTCCACTTTTCCGCGCGTTAAGCGTGAACGAAGGCGTTCACGAATAACGGGTTCAAGGCTTCTGAATTGCTCAGGTAAACGGATATACGTTTCTAAATAACGTTGGTTTACGGAACGCAGCTCCCAGGCCGCATTCCCCCATTCACCCTTGATATCACGGCGGGCAAAAGCGGTCATACTACGGATCATAATTCGTTCCTATTATCGATAAGATAATGGGATTATAACGCTATGAGAGATGACAGGATAGGCATTATCGTTTTAAGGACGTATAATGCGTCCCAATTTGAGTTGATAACGGAGATAACACCATGCGCCCAGCAGATAGACAAGCGGACGAAATGCGCCCGATTACCATCACGCGCAATTATACAAAACACGCAGAAGGCTCTGTTCTTATTGAGTTTGGCGACACGAAGGTGTTATGCAATGCAACGGTTGAAGAGGGTGTACCTCGCTTTTTAAAAGGTCAAGGTCAAGGTTGGGTAACTGCTGAGTACGGCATGTTACCTCGTGCAACAAATTCACGTAACCAACGTGAAGCGGCTCGCGGTAAACAAACTGGCCGTACAATGGAAATTCAACGTTTGATTGCCCGTTCATTACGTGCAGCTGTTGATCTGAAAAAATTGGGTGAATTCACCATCACTTTAGATTGTGATGTTATCCAGGCTGACGGCGGTACTCGTACAGCGGCGATTTCAGGTGCATGTGTGGCACTGGTGGATGCACTGAATAATATGGTTGCTCAGGGGAAAATTGCAAAAAGTCCTCTGAAGTCGATGGTTGCTGCAGTTTCGGTCGGAATTGTGAACCAAGAAGCGCTTTGCGACCTTGAGTACGTTGAAGACTCTGCAGCAGAAACGGACATGAATGTTGTGATGATGGATGATGGCCGTATGATTGAAGTGCAAGGCACCGCAGAAGGCGAACCGTTTAGCCATGAAGAATTACTAGCTTTATTAGCACTAGCAAAAACGGGGCTCGACACCATTTTTGAAGCTCAGCGAGAAGCGCTGAAATAAATTAATGTTTAAATAGGCGGCTGAAAAGTCGCCTTTTTTATGTCTGCTAAATGGCCTATAACGCAATTAGCAAAATAACAAATTGAATATACATAATCGTCATCAATGAGGAGAATGACCAATGAAAGCCTATCAGCGCGATTTTATTGAACTTGCCATGAAAAAACAGGTACTGAAATTTGGTGAGTTTACGCTGAAATCAGGTCGAAAAAGCCCTTATTTTTTTAATGCAGGGTTATTTAATACTGGGCGTGATCTGGCACTTGTCGGTCGTTTTTATGCACAAGCGCTACAAGAGAGTGCAATTGAGTGTGATGTGATTTTTGGGCCAGCCTATAAAGGTATTCCCATTGCAACTACAATGGCAGTTGCATTGGCTGAGCATCATGATATCGATATGCCATATTGCTTTAATCGTAAGGAAGCAAAAGATCACGGTGAAGGTGGTGTATTAGTGGGTAGCCCCCTGCAAGGACGTGTTGTTGTGGTTGATGATGTGATCACCGCAGGTACTGCAATTCGTGAATCAATGGAAATTATTAAGCAGCAAAAAGCGACTCTCAATGGTGTTTTGTTGTGTTTAGACCGTCAAGAGAAAGGAAAAGGGGAAATCTCAGCTGTACAAGAAGTTGAGCGTGACTATAACTGCAAGGTTTATTCAATCATTACGATGAGTGATTTGATTACGTATCTTTCTGAACAAGAAGGTATGGAAGCACACTTAGTGGCGATGAAAGCTTATAGAGAACAGTACGGTATTTAAAAAAATCCCCTCGCCCAAAAAACGGGCGGGGTGAGTAGTACTAATAACTGTTATTGTAACTGAGCTAAAATTAAAGGCCAGCGCGCTTCGAACTCGACAGTCGGTCGGTAACGAAATTCTGAACGTACGAAGCGCGATAACATGCCTTCGCAATAAGCAAGTAATTGAGAAGCAAGTAGCGACTCATCATGGATAAAACCATGACCATCACGTATTTTTTTCTCTTTTAACACTTGGCGCAATTGGGACTCTATTCGCTCAAACAATTGGTTAATACGGTCTTGTAGCCTGTCTTGCTCAAACATGAGCGCATGGCCTGTCATTATACGTGTTAAGCCTGGGTTTTTCTCTGAAAACCCTAAAATTAACGCTAACATTAATTTAATTCTAATGATGGTATCTTTTTCATCATTTAAAATCAGATTGATACGCGAGACCAGTGAATCTTCAATAAACCCAATAAGACTATCAAACATTTTCATTTTACTGGGAAAATGACGATATAACGCTGCTTCTGAAACACCAACGGTGGCTGCAAGTTTTGCAGTCGTAATGCGTTGGCTACCATCACTACTTTCTAACATTAACGCAAGAGCCTGTAAGATCTCGTCACGTCTGTTACGTTTTTGTGTTGTCGCTTTTTCTGCCATGTCTAATAAGACCCCTGCTAAAACAGCAAAACAAACTATCCAAAATTTTGCTCTTAGTAAAGAGACTTACAGAGCAAAATAGGTTTAAAAATGTAGAGAGTATAAGTAAATTTTGAACAATTTCCTGTTTAGTAATATGCGACTGATTGTTTTGATTCATAAATATAGAACCTAAAGTAGGCTCTATATAGCATATTAAATATCAGAATATTTTATTTATTGGCGACCTGAGTGACCGAAACCACCTGCACCACGTTCCGTTGCATCAAAGTCATCAACAATATTAAATTCAGCTTGAACCACAGGGACAAAAACCATTTGTGCCATGCGCTCGCCTGGCTCAACAGTAAAGGTTTTATCACCACGATTCCAAACAGAAACCATGAGTTGCCCTTGATAATCGGAGTCAATAAGCCCGACCAGGTTCCCGAGTACAACACCGTGTTTATGGCCCAGCCCTGAACGAGGCAGAATAACTGCAGCGAGACTTTCATCAGCGATATGAATCGCTAAACCTGTTGGAATTAATTCTGTTTGACCTGGCGCCAAATCAATAGGTGCATCAAGACAAGCGCGCAAGTCTAAACCTGCTGAACCTGTTGTTGCATAGGTTGGTAAAGGAAATTCATTACCGATACGGCTATCAAGGATTTTTAGGTCAATTTTTTTCATAACGTTGAAGTATCTCGTCAAGTAAATAGTGGCTTAATTCAAGTTTACTGCTATGTGGCAACCGAGTCTCACCGTTGGCATCAAATAGGTGTAATGCGTTGTTATCGCTATTAAAACCGTTGTCTGCAAGGGAAACATCATTGGCACAAATTAAATCTAATTGTTTTTGTTGTCGTTTTTGGCGAGCATATTCTTCCACATTTTGGGTTTCAGCTGCAAATCCCACAACATAAGGGCGATTTTTTGTAAGAGCCCCAACACTTGCGACAATGTCTGGGTTTTTCACCAGTGTAATCGTGAACTCATCGCCTTGTTTTTTTATTTTATTTTCAGCAACTGTTTTGGCTCGGTAATCCGCAACAGCAGCGCAACCAATAAAAATATCTTGCTCAGCGATAGATTGATGAACCTGCTCATACATATCTAGCCCACTAATAACATTAATTCGATTCACACCCATTGGTGTAGGAAGGTTAACTGGCCCTGAAATTAATGTCACATCAGCCCCTCGTTGGCTTGCCGCTTGCGCGATAGCAAACCCCATTTTTCCTGAGCTGTGATTGCTGATAAAACGCACTGGGTCTAGATCTTCACGGGTTGGGCCCGCAGTGATCATCAGCTTGATGCCTTGTAAATCTAGCTCAGGATTGAAATATTCACCAGCCAAACGAACAATTTCGGATGGGTCAATCATGCGGCCTGGGCCAATATCACCACAAGCTTGACTGCCATCATCCGGCCCCCAAATCATACATTGGCGTTGTTTCAATCTGATTAAATTATCTTGTGTTGCACGGGCTCGATACATTTGTTGATTCATTGCTGGTACAACAGCGATAGGTGCGGCGGAAGCAAGGCAAACTGTGGTGAGTAAATCGTTCGCCATACCTGCATTAAGCCTAGCAATTAAATCAGCAGTTGCTGGGGCTAAAATAATCAAGTCAGCCCATTTTGCTAATTCAATATGACCCATTGCTGCTTCAGCCGCTGGGTCTAATAAATCGTCTGCGACTGGATGGCCAGAGACTGCCTGTAAAGTCAGAGGGGTAATAAAGGCTTTCGCACCTTGAGTCATGACGACACGTACAACCGCGCCTTGGTCACGTAAGCGACGTGTTAGTTCTGGAATTTTATAGGCGGCGATGCCCCCACTGATACCAATAACTATCTGTTTACCCAATAGTGATAGTTGATTCATTATTTTTATCCACTTTGCTCAACATGAACGGCATATTACCACATTGCACGTTTAGGTGGCGCGCTCGATTTTGCATCAACTTATTATTTTTGCGAAGCGCTACGCAAAGCCTTATGAGCGCAATTGAGATTCACTGAAAACTCGATAAAGGTGGTAAGAGAGAATTCAAGGACGAATAATATCATGAATGAACACCAAAATTTACCGCCCAGAGAGAAGCTACTTGCTTATGGCGCAGCGGCGCTCTCGGATGCCGAATTATTAGCGATTTTTTTGCGAACGGGGAGTCAAGGAGAGCCAGTTTTGAAACTTGCTGAGCGGCTAATTAAGGAGTTTGGTTCTTTGTATTTATTAATTCAAGCTGATTATACGAAGCTGACTCAATGTAAAGGCATGGGCAGCTGTAAGTTCACACAGTTACAGGCTGTTAGTGAATTGGCTCGTCGTTTTTTTTCGGAGCAATTTCTTTATGAAGACGTAATGAGTGGGCCTGATCTCTTAAAGTCTAGGTTGCTTGATTTGTTTGCAGGACAAGAACGCGAAGTCTTTATTGTGTTATTTTTAAATACTCAAAATCAAATTATTTGTTATGAAGAAATGTTTAAGGGCACATTAAACCGAGTTGAAGTCCATCCAAGGGAAATTATTCGTTTTGCAATAAAAATGAATGCAAGTTCAATCATTTTAGCGCATAACCACCCATCAGGTAATCCTGAACCCAGCGCCGCAGATAGAGAAGTCACTGAACGGATCCAGAGCGCTTGTTCCATTATGGGGGTGAAATTACTTGACCATTTTGTTGTTGGGCACAAACGATGCGTCTCCTTTGCAGAACGAGGGTGGCTATAAAATCATTTTTTGCCTAAAAAATGACAACTTTTACGTTGTTGGGCTTGAGTGAAAACGATTGAAAGCGTATACTACGCCACCTTTAAGGATCTTGGGTTTGGCGAGAAGGGCCTATCTCAGTAAATTTTTTACTTAGGTATAAACGGTTTTTTCAGTCAATGAAAGTTTGCTGAGATGGGCTCCTAAGCCTGACGAGGCGGCCATACCCAGAACAAAAAAGCTCGAGCTGATTAGATTTTTGGAGAATAGACATGTCACGAGTCTGCCAAGTTACTGGCAAGCGTCCAATGAGCGGTAACAACCGTTCACACGCATTAAACGCGACCAAACGTCGTTTTTTGCCAAACCTGCACTCTCACCGTTTCTGGGTTGAGTCTGAGAAACGTTTCGTAACACTGCGTGTATCTGCTAAAGGTATGCGTGTTATCGATAAAAAGGGTATTGATGCTGTTCTTGCTGAACTGCGTACCCGTGGTGAGAAGTACTAAGGAGCTAAAAAATGGCTAAAGGTATTCGCGAGAAAATCAAGCTGGTTTCTTCTGAAGGTACAGGTCACTTCTATACCACTACGAAGAACAAGCGCACAATGCCAGAAAAACTGGAACTGAAAAAATTTGATCCAGTCGTTCGTAAGCATGTGATCTACAAAGAAGCAAAAATCAAATAATTTTGCTTTCTGCGTTAAAAACTCAGCCTCGGCTGAGTTTTTTTTTGCCTAAATTTTGATTGAGTAGAGATATGCGCACAGGAGGCTATGACCATTATTCTGAAAGTAGTAACATAGCGAATATTGATTGAATTAATAATGATATTTATTGTCGAATATCTATCGTCTTTTACTTTTTATACATAGACCTGACTAAGAGTGCCTGGTGAAAAAACAGTTTAAAAAAATTCTTGTTATCAAGATGCGGTTTCATGGGGACATGTTGCTGACAACGCCAGTTATCAGTTCATTAAAACACCAATATCCTGATGCTGAAATTGATGTTTTGCTTTATCAGGATACGCTCCCTATCCTATCTGAAAACAGCGAAATTAATGCGCTATATGGAATGGCAAATAAAAAAAGTAGCGGGATAAGTAAAGCGTGCAATTTTATTAAATTGCTTTTAGTGCTGCGTAAAAATAAATACGATTTGGTTGTTAATTTAGCAGATCAGTGGATGGTAAGTTTATTAGTGCGTGCAATTCCTGCGGGAACAAAAATTTCGCACCAATTTAGCCATCGTGATTCTAAATATTGGCGTAACAGCTTCACGCATTTAACTATCCCCGAAGGGGAGCATGTTGTTTTAAATAATTTATCTGTGCTTAAACCGTTAGAATTAAAAGAACTTAAAACACATCTAACGATGTCTTACACAGCGGATGATTGGAAAAATATTGACCAAAGGCTATTAGACTTAGGCGTGCATAGCAGCTATGTGGTCATTCAGCCAACAGCACGGCAGATTTTTAAGTGCTGGGATGATGAGAAATTCTCTGCGGTAATTGATGCACTACAACTCCGTGGTTACCAAGTTGTGTTAACGTCGGGGCCGAGTAAGGAAGACCTTGAATGTGTGAATAATATTGCGAATGGTTGCCAAACAAAGCCTGTTGTTGAATTAGCAGGGAAAACGACATTTCCTGAACTTGGCGCATTGATTGCCCATGCTGCATTATTTATTGGCGTTGATTCTGCACCAATGCATATAGCCGCAGCTGTAAATACACCCATTGTGTGTCTTTTTGGCGCAACTAATCACATATTTTGGCGCCCATGGACGGATAATGCAGTACAATTTTGGGCGGGTGATTACGAAACAATGCCACCGAGGGATGAATTGGATAGAAATAAAAAATATCTTTCAATTATTCCTGCCTCAGATGTGATTAAAGCAACGGAAAAATTGTTGCCAATGAATATCCGCTCCATGATGACAAGGTATTAATATGAAATTGGCATTTTGCTTGTATAAATACTTCCCTTTTGGTGGTTTACAGCGTGATTTTTTGCGCATTGCGACAGAATGCCAATCTCGGGGTCATCATATTCGAGTGTATACCCAATCATGGGAAGGCGAAAAACCTGATGGGTTTGAGGTTGTCATTGTCCCTGTGTCTTCAAGCACCAACCATGGTCGAAATGCACAATATTGTGACTGGGTACTCGCAAATATTAAGCAGCACCCTGTTGACCGTATTGTTGGCTTTAATAAGATGCCTGGTTTGGATGTTTATTATGCTGCAGACGTGTGTTATGCACAGAAAGTTGCTGAAGAAAAAGGCTTTTTCTATAAACTGACACCACGTTATAAGCATTATGCGGCATTCGAAAAAGCCGTTTTTGATGTGGACAAACCCACACAACTATTAATGTTAACACCACATCAAATCAAACATTTCAAAAAGCACTACCAAACTGAAGATAGGCGTTTCCATATGTTGCCACCTGGGATTGCTTTGGATCGTAAATACGATAAGCAAATTACCGATGCAAAACGGATTTATCGGCAAAAGAACCAAATCCCAGAATCTGCGTTTTTGCTATTGCAAGTAGGCTCTGACTTTAAGCGTAAAGGTGTTGACCGGACGTTAAGAGCCCTTGCTGCACTACCAGAGAACATCAAGAAAAACACATTGCTGATGGTGGTAGGCCAAGATAAACCGTCAAAATACCAGCAGTTAGCACAATCATTAGGTATTAGCCAACAGGTATCTTTCTTTAGTGGGCGTAATGATATTGCAGAATTAATGGCTACGGCCGATATCTTAATGCACCCTGCGTACCAAGAAGCTGCGGGTATTGTCTTATTAGAAGCGATTACTGCGGGCTTACCTATTATTGTCACTGAAGTGTGTGGTTATGCCTCGTTTATTCAAAAAGCACAATGTGGAGTCGTTATTAACGAACCTTTTGAGCAATCAGAACTCAATTATGCGTTACAAAATGGTTTAGAAGAGACAGAAAAGCGCATGACGTGGGTTAAAAACGCTCAAAATTTTGCAGATACGGAAGACTTATATAGTCTACCGCAAAAGGCAGCTGATATTATTTTAGGATGCCAAAATGATTGAATTAAAATCACCTTTTAATGAGCTTTGGAAAAATAAAGATCCATTTATTGAAGCGGATAAACTGCAAGGTGAGGTTTTTCGTGCATTAGAGACCCGAAAAACGCTACGTTTTGAGGTTGACAGTCGCAGTTATTTTATCAAAATTCATTACGGTACAACCTTAAAAGAAGTCCTGAAAAATCTGCTCTCTTTTCGGCTGCCCGTTTTAGGTGCAGATAGAGAATGGAATGCGATTCATCGGCTTACACAAGTGGGTGTCGATACGATGAATGGACGTGCCTTTGGGCAAAAAGGGATAAATCCGCTGCGTCGCCATTCATTTATTATTACAGAAGATTTAACGCCAACCATTAGCTTGGAAGATTATTGTGCAAATTGGTTAAATGAGCCCCCGTTATTTCGTACGAAACAAATGATTATTCGCCGAGTGGCTGAAATGGTTCGCGGCATGCATAAAGCGGGTATTAATCATCGTGACTGCTATATTTGCCATTTTCTACTCCATTTTCCTTTCACCGAAAATGAAGGTGATTTAAAAATATCCGTGATTGATTTGCACCGCGCACAACTGAGAAAATCAGTCCCAATGCGTTGGCGCGACAAAGATTTAATTGGTCTCTATTATTCTTCGCTAAATATTGGGCTTACCCAACGTGATATTTTTCGTTTCATGAAGATTTATTTTTCCTTACCATTAAAAGAAATTTTGAAGCAAGAGCAAAAATTAGTTCGAGTAGTGGAACAGAGATCAGAAAAAATTCGACAAAGAAGTTTAAAGTATCGCTTATAATTTAGTGTAAGCGGTTATTATTGCATATAAAAGTGTAAACATTGAGCTTTTGAACGGGTAAAAGGTAACGACATGATAAACAATGATATGATTAAGTCATTGATAAAAATTAACGATAATGAAAGTAGCGAAAGTACCTACTTTCATATTGGCTATGGCGTTGATGAAAAGTTTCTATATGGCGTCGGTACCTCAATTGCGTCAGTGATACTCAATAATAAAGATACAAACTTTCACTTTCATATTTTTGTTGATAATTTAGCCGGAGAAGACTTATTCCGTGGGCTAGCTGAAGATACTCAACATAAAATTACGATTTACTTTATTGATAATGAAAAATTTAAACAGCTTCCGCTACCATCAAAAGCTTGGAGCCATGCTATTTATTTTAGACTTTTGATTATTTCTTATTTATCAAATACAGTCGATAATTTGTTATATCTTGATGCCGATATTATTTGTAAGGGTGATTTAAGTGAATTAAAAACCTTAACATTTGATGAAAATACGTTTGTTTATGCAGTTAAGGATAAGTTTTGTAGTGAAAAACAACGTTTATCTATTGATATGAATAAATATTTTAATTCTGGTTTTTTGTATATGTCTCTGAAATATTTGGCAGAGAACAATATCCCGAATAAAGTTATTGAGCTAGTTGAAAAAAATAACTTTACTCATCCAGATCAAGACGCTTTAAATGTATTACTCAACGATAAACTAACGAATATTAGTGAAAACTACAATTATATGTTTTCGTTAGACTGGTATATTACAAGTAAAGGTCATTTGAGTAAAATACCAAAAGAGGTTGTTTTTATTCACTTTGTTGGGTTAACTAAGCCATTTCATGAGTGGGCAAATTTCTATGAAGAGTATCGTTATTTAGAGGTAGCACGTCAAAGCTCACCATGGAAAGATGTTCCTTTATTAAAGCCTGAAGGTTACAAGCAGTTATCACGTAAAAAATCACATTTGAGAAAAAATGGTGATTACCTTGGTTTTGCGCTAACAACAATACAATATTTGATAAAGAAATTGGCTAAATAGTTTAGTTCCAATAGAGATATAAAGCCCTGTATTTATGTTAGTTATACAGGGCTTTTTTTATTTCGAGAGCGCTTTTTTTATGAAAATTGCAGTTAATATATTGTAGAGTATAAATATATCGATAAATATGAACTCAAATAAGCAATATATTAAAAAGTACCCTATGGATGAAACAAAAATCCCTACATTTAGGATGTTTTTCCTTTTCCGGATATCTTTAAATAGATCCTTCATATTAATAAAAAAGGCAGATAAAAATAGGATTAAACCAATAAGGCCAATGTTATAGGTAATGTTCAGGAAAAAAGGCTCATCATTATTATAGTGGTAGGATTTTCTTTTGGCTGAATATCCCATCCCCCCTTGATTTTTTGGGGCATTATGGTCTAGTAAAAACTGATTATAGGCAACGGAACCATACCCTATACCTGTTAATTGAGTTGAAATGTGTTCCATAAAAATAGGAAATCGTGTTTCAATAATTTTATCGCGTTTAGAAGTAATATCCTGTGAGTAAATAGACTGGTTAATTTTAGACTTTACTTGGGGAATGTATAAATAGGATAAGCCAATAATAGTACTCACTATGACGGCTGATATAGCCATGGAAATAATACATTTTTTATAATTTGATGAGAGTATTAGTAAAATAACAGCTATTTCAATAACGACCGCAAGAACGCCACCCCGACTACCCGTATATAGGAGGAATAAAAATGCTAAAATCGAAAGAATAAATATGGCTATTTTAAGTTCTTTATTTTTGGAGAGAAAAATTGTAGCAAATGTGAAAGGGAAGAGTAATGTCATATAGTGGGCAAACCCAAATCTTAATTGTAGATATAAGGGCAAATCACTATTATCCTTTAACTGTTTTAAAATTGGGATTGCAAAAATAATAAATGCTAATGTAAAAATTAGTGCGTAACTGATCGTTTTTTGTGATTTAGTAGAATCGGTTTTAAAAACAATTAAGAATAACGTTATTATTATAATATAACGCCAGTCATTGAAAAATGCTTTTAAGGCTGAAAGAGCGAAACCATTATAGGTGAAAAATGCAACACAAAATAAGCTCCAAATACCAAACAAGAAAAGTATTTTTCTTGCTTTAACTAAAGCAAGAATATCACTCGTGATGCTAATCTTGTTTTTAAAAATACTATATAAGGTATATAACAATAGCAATACTGCAGAAACATTCAGAACACCCTGAGTATCATTGGTAAACATACCTAAAGTGACTAGAAAAAGTAAAGCAAAAGGAATTTTTTTAACAATATTGTTATTAGTTTTCAAAGTATTACCTGTTTTTTCTTGGGAAACGGCTATACAGCTTTAAAAAAAATAGTTGTAGCCTTTCTTTTCGCTTTAAATGTTTTTTAAATATTCTTGCCGCATATTGTATTTGAGAGATCTCATGATGATTGAGAAGTGCACCCGTATTTTTTGAGATGGATTTTTTTAATAAATGGAATGCTTCAGACATCGTTTTACTTAGCATTTTAGTCACATCTTCACCATAAATCAAAGAAATGAATGAAAGCTCAGCCATGACATAAATTAAACTATTAATATCACTTCGTCTGAAGGTTTGGGTGATACTCGTTTCATTTACACGATAATGTATTAACACTTTATTTATACTGTAAATATTTTTACTTTTTAAGTATAACTTAGGCGTTGTTGGCATATCTTCATACAAAACTCTATCAGGGTAATGGATGCCGACAAATTTAAATAAGCTATTTCGATATACCCGTGACCATGCAAACCATTTTTTATTATTGAAAACAGGCTGTAAGTCTTGATAGTTGTTGATTTTTTTTTCACCAATATAGTGGCTAGTCTTTATATTTTTAACTTTATTTCTATCTGAGTCTTCAAATTTTTGAGTGTCAAACTCAATGATATCATATCTTGAAGTGGATAATATCGGCGTTAATTCTGCATAGAAGTTTTCACTTAAAAAATCATCAGCATCTAAAAAAGCGATATACTCACCTGATGAAACAGAAATACCGTGGTTTCTTGCTATAGATAAGCCTCCATTTTCTCGTTCAATACACTGAATATTTTTTTCGGAGTGCTGACTGAGTATATTATTAATTATTTTTTGGCTGTTATCTGTTGAACCATCATTAATAATGATTAATTCAACGTTTTCATCCATAAAAAACAATACAGAGGAAATACATTCTTCAATAAATTTTTCTGAATTATAACAAGGTACTACAATAGATAATCTGATATTTTTCATGGGTGTTATGTTAGCCTAACATGGTAATCCATCACTAATAATCACTAGTTATAATGAGGGAAATATACTTAAATGTAAACACTCCATCTATCACTCTTATTGATGAATAGAGAGGTAATTTCTCTCATTATTCGGGGTATACTAAGCGTAATTTATGGTGTTTTAAGAAAATACAAAGTCGGACAAGAGAATTCTAAGGACATTGAGCCTTTTAGAATACATAGGTACCAAACATGCCAGAACTACCAGAAGTCGAGACCAGCCGTCGTGGCATTGAACCACATTTAGTCGGTAATACAATATCTTATGCAGTTGTAAGAAACAGCCGTTTGCGTTGGCCTGTCAGCGAACAAATAAAAAGTTTATCTGATGAAATTGTTTTAAGTGTACAACGCCGTGCAAAGTATTTGTTGATTGAATTGAAAAAGGGCTGGATTATCGTTCACTTAGGGATGTCAGGCAGTGTGCGTATTTTAACGCAAGAGTTACCTGAAGAAAAACATGACCATGTAGATTTAGTCATGCGTGACGGTAAAGTTTTACGCTATACCGACCCACGGCGTTTTGGCGCTTGGTTGTGGTGTGACGACTTAGAAAATAGTTCGGTACTTGCGCACTTGGGCCCTGAACCTCTATCTGATGCATTTAACCCGCAATATCTTTATGAACTCTCACAAAAAAAGAAAGTGGCGGTCAAGCCTTGGCTGATGGATAACAAAGTCGTGGTTGGCGTTGGCAATATTTATGCAAATGAAGCTTTATTTGCGACAAAAATTTCCCCTGAAAAAATAACCAATACATTAACATTGGCTGAAATCACGGAGTTGGTTAAGCAAATCAAACTCGTGTTAACACGATCGATTGAGCAAGGTGGTACAACGCTGAAGGATTTTTTGCAGTCAGATGGTAAACCTGGTTATTTTGCACAAGAACTGTTTGTGTATGGTAAAAAGGGAGAGCCTTGTTCAATGTGCGGAACACCAATTGAAAGTATTAAACAAGGCCAGCGTAGTACTTTTTTCTGTCCGCAATGCCAAAAGTAATCTGTAATAGCTATTTTTTATTGAGCTTTCTTAGCATCGCATCTGCAACGATAGGGGGCAGAAAAGAGGAAATATCACCATCATGAAGGGCAACATCTTTGATTAAGGATGAAGAAACAAAGGACAAACTTTGTGATGGGAGTAAAAATACGGTTTCTAATTCAGGGACGAAATGGCGGTTCATATTCGCTAATTGCCACTCATATTCAAAATCAGCCACGGAACGGACACCACGAATTAGAATATTCGCTCCTTTTTTTTGTGCAAAGCTCGCCATTAATTCAGAAAAACCCACCACCTCAACATTATCAAGATGAGACGTTACTTCCCTTGCAAGAGAAACGCGCTCATCAAGAGTGAACATGGGGTTCTTGCGTTGGCTATTGGCGATTGCAAGTAGCACATGGTCAAACATTGCCGCTGCACGGGTGACAATATCAACGTGCCCGGATGTGATCGGGTCAAAGGTACCTGGGTAGATGGCTTTATGTTCCATGGCGATAGTATCTCATTGTTTGTTATTGCTTATTCAAAATATTAGCGTAAATAAGCGATGTGAGCGTTTAACCTTATCGGCTATCTCGCATGGTTGCAACAAGAGTTAGCGAGGCTTTGTGAATTTTTAGGTGCATATTCTGCACACTTTTGCAGAAGGTTTATGGTAAGATAGCGCCAATTTTGGTAAGTGAATCAGATCGAATGTTATTGCTGCGGTTATATCAGGTACTTCTTTATCTTATCCAGCCATTTATATGGGTTCGCCTTTTACTGCGTAGCCGAAAAGCGCCTGCGTACCGTAAACGTTGGGGCGAGCGCTATGGTTTTTGTGCGGGTAAAGTTAAACCTCAAGGTATTTTACTGCATTCGGTTTCAGTTGGCGAAACACTCGCTGCTGTCCCTTTAGTCAGGGCACTCCGTCATCATTATCCTTCTTTGCCCATCACTGTTACCACAATGACGCCAACAGGGTCGGAACGTGTACAGTCCGCATTTGGTGATGATGTTAGCCATGTTTACCTACCCTATGATTTACCTGGCTCGATGCGTCGTTTTCTTAAGCAGGTTGATCCTAAGCTTGTGATTATCATGGAAACTGAGCTTTGGCCAAACATGATAAATCAATTGCATAAGCAAAAAATTCCTTTAGTTATCGCCAATGCGCGATTGTCAGAGCGTTCCGCTGCGGGTTATCAAAAATTAGGCAGCTTTGTGAAGCGTATGCTGCGTAATGTCACGATGATTGCAGCACAGCACCAAGAAGATGGTGAGCGTTTTGTACAATTAGGGTTAAGGCGTATGCAGTTAACAGTGACGGGAAGCTTAAAATTTGATATTTCTGTTACCCCTGAATTAGCCGTTCGAGCCATTACACTTCGCAGGCAATGGGCTGCTCATCGCCCTGTCTGGATTGCGACTAGTACTCATGATGGTGAAGAAGCGATTGTCTTAGAAACACACCAAAAGTTATTAAAACGTTTTCCTAATTTATTGCTTATTTTAGTCCCTCGCCATCCTGAACGTTTTACGAAAGCTGAAGAGCTAACTCAAAAAGCGGGCTTAACGTTTATTCGTCGTAGTGCCAATACTATTCCTAGCGTAGATACTCAAGTGGTTATTGGCGATACCATGGGTGAATTGATGCTTCTGTATGGAATTGCAGATATTGCCTTTGTTGGTGGAAGCTTAGTTGAAACGGGAGGGCATAACCCTCTAGAAGCGGCAGCGCATGCATTACCTGTTTTAATGGGACCGCATACCTTTAATTTTAAAGATATTTGTGGAAAGTTAACGCAGGCAGATGGGCTGATTACTGTCACGGATAGTGAATCGATGGCTCAAGCTGTAACGAGCTTGCTTTCTGATGAAGACTATCGTTTATATTATGGTCGCCATGCTGCAGAAGTTTTACATGAAAACCAAGGGGCTCTGCAACGGCTACTCAAATTATTGCAGCCATATTTACCCCCAAAAGAACAATAATAATCAAGTGTGTCTTTTTTAGATAGGCTAACTTGAACATTTCAACAATGAACAGTGAATATTTTCTCCCACACCTTAGTATTATATTTAAACTATAGTAGACTGCACCGTTTGTTATAGGGGTATTCTATTTTGCTTTTTAAATAATGGATAGAATACTTGGTTTTTTCCTTATATTTTAAGACAGTATGCCAGCAATCAATCAACCAAATTCAAATAAATATGTTTATTTATGGATCATAGGCTATGCCGTAGCGTGGATCTTAGCGAGCTTTTATTTTGACCCAACAGTGCCTTATGACACGGTAGAAGCTGTGAATTGGGGAATGAATGGGGAATGGGGCTCACCGAAAAATCCCTGGTTTGTTGGCGTATTGATGTGGCCAGCTATCTATTTAGGAATTTCGTATAGTTTTTATTGGTATTTGATCCATTTTATTGGTATTGCGTTTGGTCTGTTGGGTGTCTGGAAGCTGGCTTATCGTTTAACTGGGCGTCGTGATCTCGCTTGGTTTGCAATGTTGATGCTGAATTTATCAGGTGTCATTAATTTCGATATCATTCCTTATAATGATAACTATATTTTAGTCACTTTGTGGCCTTGGGTGTTGTATTTCTTTTTGCGTGCGGTGGATGATAATCCAGCGTGGTGGTTGCCTTTTGCCTTGGTTGCTGGGCTGGCAACTATGGGTAAATACTCAACATTGGCTTTAGTCGGCTCGGTTTTTTTACTGACTGTTTTTGTTAAGCAAGCTCGTCAAAGCTATCGTTATCCTGTCTTTTATTTGGCTATCGCACTGTGGTTTGCGTTAGTTCTGCCTAATTTCTTTTGGTTGATGGCAACGGATTTCTCTGCTTTCAAATGGGTGGATTCGCAAATTGACCCTGGTTTTAATTTCCATACAACTCAAGCGGCACTTAGTGTTTTTTACCCGTTAGTAATTGCGGCCATTATTGTTTATTGCAGTGGCGGGAAACTTGGGTGGCCTAAAGCCTTGCCTAATCGCATGGCAAATTTCATTATTTTATTCCCTCTAGTTGTTATTTATGGCTGGTTCTCGTTCCATGATGGCGGGCGGATTACAGAATGGTTACAGCCTTTTATGGCGATTATTGCACCTTTGTTTGTTGGCTCAATAACTGTGATGCCAAGAAAACCGTTTAACAAATCACTCATTGGTTTTGCGATTTTTGGGATTTTAGTGGTTATCGGCTATATCACAGTGCAAGCGGCGAATATCCGCGGAGCAGGGCAAAAATTTATTGGTGTCAAAACCTTGATAGCTGAAGGGGAAGAGCGCTGGTATCAACGTTATGGCACACCTGTCAAATATGTTGGCGGAGAAGATAACCAGTATCAGTGGTTTATTATTTATGCAAAAGACCGCCCACATGTGATCCAACCGTGGTCGATGGAAAAACATATGCCACCGAATGTGTACAATCGTGATATTACGGAAGCAGAAATTCGGCAGCATGGCGCTTTGTTGTTAGGTAAAAAATACGATGATTGTGCCCATGAGAATTTTGCCAAAGTACGTAAGTTCTGGCCGCAATTTACCATCGAAAAAGAAGATGTGATATACCGCTCGGAGCCTGATGCCGCGCCTGAAACGATGTGCTTTGGGTTTATTGCACCACAGAAATAGCGAGAGCTTTAAAAATAAATAGAATGAATAAGCTAAGTAAAAAGCTGCTTTTATCTAAGTGGCTTTTTGCTTTTTATGCTAATCTGGGCGAAAAATTAAGAGTAAATACAGAATAAAGATGAATCTATTTATTTGTACCACAATATTGCACATCAAGATTGTGAGTCGATTACTAGATAAAATTGAGACAGATGACCAAGCATTAGTCTTATTTATCGGGGATATAAACAGCGATAAAGTCAGCTACTATCTATCGAATTTAATTGCCCCTAGATGGCAATATATTATGTATGATGATAGGAAAGTGATTATTGAAAAGCCTTTCAAAACAGTCAGGCGCAGTGGGTATGCAAAGAGTATTATAAAGCAGCTACCGACAACGAATTTCCAAAATGTTTATCTTGCTTGTGTTGAGCTGCCTTTGGTTCATCATGTTCTGTCTTGCCTTAAATTTAAGCAGTTAATGACATTTGATGATGGGCTTTATAACCTGTTACCAGAAAAACGACTTAACCAAGCGAATAAAATCAATATGTTTAAGTCTTTTATCCGTGCGCTTTCAGGGCGAAAATATCATACACATAAAGTATTAAGCGAGTCAGTAAAGCATTATACAATATTTCAAAATGTACAAAATATTATCGATAATACTGAATATATTGATGTAGTTTCAGTTCCTGAGCAGAATGGTGGCACTCAAAAGCATATTTCAATCCTTTTAGGATCTGTGTATTCAGAGATATGCGAGGGGCAAGCAGAAAAAGAAAACCTTACATTTTTGTTATCTAGATTAGCGAAAGAAAGGGCTATTGAAGGTTATATTCCGCATCCAAGAGATATCGATACTGAGATTGTAGGCATCAGGACTATTAAGACTGCTTTATCTGCAGAAGATGAAATATCTGCGTTGATAGCTCAAGGCTATTTTGTTGAGATATATGGTTTTTACAGCACTACTCAATTTATTTTAAGTGGTAGTCGTTCAGTTAAGAATTATACACTTCGCTTTTCAGGAATGAATGAAGAATACTCGTCTCAAACCCAAGAATTGGACACAATCCAAAATTCATTGGGTTTTATGACTATAAACCTATCAAATTAATCTCGCTATCTGTTGATATACATCACCTGCTTTGATATCAGCCATAACCTTGTTGGTTGATATCAATTCGTGCTGTTCTTGCCCATACCCCCCAATCAACCCTGGATCCGTAGGGCCAAAGAGGGTGAAATTCGGTTTATCGAGAGCGGCAGTTAGATGGCTTAGCCCAGTATCAACAGAGACAACAGCTTTGGCATTGGCAATTTGCTGTGCCACTTCGGCAAGGGTGAGCTTTGGTAATACTTCCACAAAATCAAAACCTTCTGCTAACCGCTGTGCGCGTTGCTGTTCATGTGGCGCTCCCCACGGTAGCTTTATTTTTATGCCACTTCCTGCCATTAATTCAATTAAACTTCGCCAACTTTCTTCAGGCCAGTGTTTATCATCACGGGTGGTTGAGTGTAGGAAAACCACGTAAGGGCATTCCTGACGAGTTGAAGATTGTCGGAAATGCTGCGCAATAGCGTAATCGCCTTGCTGTACTGGGCAAATATAACCAAGACTTTTTGCAAACAATTGACGGATGCGTTCAACGGCGTGTTGTTGCTTGCTAATAGCATAACGGTGGTCGTAGAAAAAACTGGCAAGGGGTTCACGAATGCTATGGCGGTCATAGCCATGTTTATCGCCATGTGCCAAGCGCGTAACAAGAAATGCGCTTTTTAGTAGGCCTTGAGCATCAATAATTGCATCATACTGTGTTGCTTGCAGTTGCTGACGAAAAGCTGCACGTTCAGCCCTGATCGGCGCAGAAAACCAGTTTTTTCGCCAACGGCGGATAGCGACAGGGATCACTTGGTTGACCGCACTGTGCCATGTTGGAATTTGAGCGAAACCTTCCTCAACGACCCAATCAAATTGAATATTGGGAATAGCTTGCTGAGCATCGGTTAATGCAGGTAAGGAATGTAAAACATCGCCCATTGAGGATGTTTTGACTAATAATACTCGCATTATTCAATACCTATATTTAAACGGGCTAATGCGTCTAAAACCATTTCTGGCTGGATATCGATCAGGCTTTGGTGATAACCGCTTTCGCCATCCCCTTTACGAACTTTATGATACCCCTCGATTAAGCGGATCACTTCTGCTTTATCAGATAAAGGCGGTGTGAAATCTGGGCTGCTTGGGCCATAAAGTGCAACTAAAGGTTTATCTAATGCCGCAGCGACATGCATAAGCCCCGAATCGTTACTGACAACGGCATGGCAGGCATCGATTAAGTTAACAGCTTGTTCTAGCGAGGTTTTCCCTGCAAAATTATAGCAGTACGATTTGGCGTCATCCGTTAGGCTTTGGCGAATATCTTCCCCTGCGGGATGGTCTTTTTGGGAACCGAATAATAAGACTCGGTAGCCTTTTAAACTGATCAGCTCTTGAGCGAGTGTGGCGTAATGATAGTGTGGCCAGCGTTTTGCAGGGCCGAACTCTGCGCCTGGGCAAAAACCAATAATTGGGCGAGAATCATCAATGCCAAAGGTTTGTAGTGTTTCGTTGACTTCTTGTGGAACTGTGACGAGTTTGGGTTTTAATATTGGTGATGGGATATCAGCAGCAGATTGAATAGTTTGCTTATCATAAGCAAGCGCAACGTAGCGTTGTACCATGAGTGGAAACGCTTCTTTATTCAATGGGCGAATATCATTGAGTAACCCATAACGCATCTCTCCGCGCCACCCCGTTCTTTTTGCAATACGAGCAAAGAACGGAACAAGTGCAGATTTTAATGAGTTAGGCAAAACAATTGCTTGGTCGTACCCATTTTCCCGCAAACTGATGCCTAATCGACGACGTTCACCGATTTCAAGCACACCATGGCCTAAAGGCATCGGAATGGCTTGACTAACTTCAGGCATTTTGGCTAATAAAGGACGGCACCATTGTGGTGCCATCACATCAATTTGCGCATGAGGATGAAGCGCCTTTATCGTGCGATAAAGGCTCTGTGACATCATCATATCCCCTACCCACGAAGGGCCGATCACCAATATTTTCATAAATACTAATTACGCGTCTTTATTGAGTAACTGCATGTATTCAGTGACACCTTCGGCAACCGTTTTAAATGGCGCAGTGTAACCAGCAGCACGTAACTTGGTGAGGTCAGCTTGTGTGAAGCTTTGGTAGCGGCCTTTTAATTTTTCTGGGAATTCAATATATTCGACAGCTACATTTTTGTCTTTGTGGAATTCAGTCACGGCATCGGCAACAGCTTGGAAAGACTCTGCGCGCCCTGTTCCGCAGTTAAAAATACCTGAAACGTTATTTTCCCAGAACCATAAATTCACTGCGGCAACATCGCCAACATAGATAAAGTCACGGCGGAATGTTTCGCTACCTTCAAACAATTTCGGGTTTTGCCCTTCATTGATTTGTTTATTTAAATGATAAGCAACGCTCGCCATGCCACCTTTGTGTTCTTCATTTGGGCCATAAACATTGAAATAACGGAAGCCACAAATTTGTGATTCCGCTTCTGGCAGGATTTCACGGACATATTGGTCAAATTGGAATTTAGAGTAACCATAGACATTCAATGGCTTTTCGAACTCACGTTCTTCAATAAAGTTGTCGCTACGGCCACCGTAAGTGGCGGCAGAAGAGGCGTATAAGAAGGGAATTTCGCGTTCTAAGCAGTAATGTAATAACTCTTTAGAATACTGATAGTTATTATCCATCATATACTTGCCATCCCACTCCGTAGTGGATGAGCACGCACCTTCATGGAATACGGCATCAACATCGCCAAAGTCATCACCTGAAAGGATGCTAACAAGAAAATCTTCTTTGTCTGCATAATCCGCAATATCAAGGTCAACAAGGTTGGCAAATTTAGTGCCATCTTTCAGATTATCCACAACTAGGATATCTGTGCGGCCCATTGCGTTTAGGGCTTTAACGATGTTGCTGCCGATAAAACCAGCTCCGCCAGTGACTATGATCATGGGATATACCTCAAATGGGTTAATAAAATAGAGAAATCATTGGTGACTATAATAACATCTCTTTGGCGAGACGGTAGTCTTGATAGCAGAGAATTGAACTAGAGAGTGGAACAAGCCCAAGTCAATTATCGTGATCTTGCCTGCAAACTTAACTTTTTTGTACTGAGAATATCGTCATTTCTAGAGGCTATTATTAAACTCTATGAATGGCCACTTGATAGGAACACAGTATGTCAGAGAGATTTTATCAGCAAATTCGTGAACAGCTCGTACAGATTGAATCTGATGGGTTATTTAAGCACGAACGTATTATCACCACGTCCCAAGATGCAGATATTAAGATAGCAGGTGGCAAGCGAGTAATAAACTTTTGCGCCAATAACTACCTTGGATTGGCAAACCATCCTGCGTTAATTGAAGCGGCAAAACAGGGAATGGACAGCCATGGTTTTGGGATGTCCTCCGTGCGGTTTATTTGTGGAACACAAGATAGCCATAAAGTGTTGGAAAATAAGCTAGCTGAATTTTTAGGAATGGAAGATGCAATCCTGTATTCATCTTGCTTTGATGCTAATGGCGGCCTATTCGAAACCTTGTTAGGACCAGAAGATGCCATTATTTCTGATGCATTAAATCATGCTTCAATTATTGATGGTGTGCGGCTAAGTAAAGCTAAACGCTACCGTTACAGCAATAACAATATGGTTGAGCTAAAAGAACGCCTAGAAGAAGCAAAATCGGCGGGTGCTCGCCATATTTTAATTGCTACTGATGGCGTTTTTTCAATGGATGGTGTGATTGCTGATTTACAATCTATTTGCGACCTTGCTGATGAATACCAAGCATTGGTGATGGTGGATGACTCCCACGCAGTGGGGTTTGTCGGCGAAAATGGTCGGGGTAGCCACGAATACTGTCAGGTAATGGGACGTGTCGATATTATCACTGGCACATTAGGTAAAGCGCTTGGTGGGGCTTCTGGGGGGTATACTGCAGCCAGAAAAGAGGTTGTTGAGTGGTTACGCCAGCGTTCTCGTCCGTATTTATTCTCTAATTCTCTTGCGCCTGCCATTGTCGCGGCTTCCATCAAAGTGATTGATATGATGAGTGAAGGCCAAGCGTTACGTGAAAAGCTATGGCGTAATGCAGTGTTATTTAGAGAGAAAATGACCGCCGCAGGTTTTACGCTGGCAGGTGCTGACCACGCTATCATCCCTGTAATGTTAGGGGATGCAAAGCTTGCTCAAGTTTTTGCGAAAGAGCTGCTTGATGAAGGTATTTATGTCACGGGCTTTTTCTACCCAGTCGTTCCCCAAGATCAGGCGCGTATTCGTACGCAGATGTCTGCCGCACATAGTGAGGAGGATATTTTACACGCTGTTGACGCATTCACCCGCATTGGTAAAAAACTAGGGGTTGTTGATTTTTGATGGTCAATTTTCATTCGAATTGAGCGTCTTTTTAGCAAGGCGAGAGACCCGCTGCCTAGTAATCTAGGCAAGGGGCTTTCAACGCAGAAAAAGACGTTTAATCGAACCCGAAGGGCCATTGTCATTCTTTGAATTAATCTAAGCAGTAAAAATCATCAGTAAAGGTCAACGCCCCTTAAATATAATCAAATAAAAGGTCTTTTATGAAAGCACTGTCCAAACTGAAAGCTGAACCAGGTATATGGATGACAGACGTTCCGAAACCGGAACTCGGGCACAATGATGTGATGATCAAAATTCGCAAAACCGCTATCTGCGGTACAGATGTACATATCTATAACTGGGATGAATGGTCACAAAAAACCATTCCTGTCCCGATGGTGGTCGGTCATGAATATATAGGGGAAATTGTTGCGATTGGGCAGGAAGTCAAAGGCTTTAAAATTGGTGACCGAGTGTCAGGGGAAGGGCATATTACATGTGGTCACTGTCGTAACTGCCGTGGTGGCCGTACCCACCTTTGTCGTAACACAATTGGTGTAGGCGTGAATCGAGAAGGTTGTTTTGCCGAGTATTTGGTGATCCCAGCTTTCAACGCATTTAAAATACCCGACAATATTCCCGATGAAATAGCCGCTATTTTTGACCCATTTGGTAACGCTGTGCACACAGCGCTTTCATTCGATTTAGTGGGTGAGGATGTGCTGGTTTCAGGGGCTGGGCCGATTGGTATCATGGCTGCTGCGGTCTGTCGTCATGTTGGCGCTCGTCATGTAGTTATTACGGATGTGAATGACTATCGCCTTGAATTAGCGAAAAAAATGGGTGTTTCCCGTGCAGTCAATGTGAGTCGCGAAAATCTAAAAGATGTGATGAACGAACTCGGCATGAAAGAAGGGTTTGATGTGGCATTAGAAGTTTCGGGGGCGCCTGCGGCTTTTCAAACTATGTTAGACACCATGAACCATGGTGGACGTATTGCATTATTAGGGATACCTCCAGCCTCAATGGCAACAGATTGGAGCCAAGTAATATTCAAAGGACTGTTTATTAAGGGTATTTATGGCCGAGAGATGTTCGAAACTTGGTATAAAATGGCGACACTGATCCAATCAGGATTAGATTTATCACCCATCATCACTCATCAATTCTCCATTGATGATTTCCAAAAAGGCTTTGACGTTATGCGCTCAGGTCAAGCTGGTAAAGTGATTTTAAACTGGGATTAATTAGCGAGTTATTCCCTTCTGAGGTAATTACCTTCAGAAGGGAATGATGTCTGTGGAAGCTAACCTCTAAGATTCGGTTTTAAAAAGCATGCGTTTTTTCGTTGGCGCATCTTGTGTGAGTAATGGTTGTAATGTTTTGTCTTGATAAATATTTTCGACAATCGACATAATTAAATCGATACCTTGTAATTTCGTTTCAGGTATTGTGACCTCACAAATGCCTAACTCTTCGACAACAAGTCCATCTTCTGGTTTGGTTTCAATCGATTCAGTTGACTCTGGTGCTTTTGGCTGCTCACTGTCAGGCTGTTTCTCTTTAGGTTGCTCAGGTTTTTTCTGTGCTTCTTCAGAGAGCATTCTGAGTGATGTCGCAGGTTGCTTAGCAGTACCTTGAGGGTTAACCAATGCACTTACTGCAACCAGTTCGATATCTGCGGGCAGCTGTGGCAAATATTTTTGCAGTGCACGTACAGTCGAGGGATGCGGGTGACCTATCGCTACAGCACTGCCGTGTTTTCGCGCATAAGCAACGGCTTTATTTAGCTGGGTATGTGTTTCTTCTTCTGATTGGTGGTTATCAATAAAGATGTTACGGCGCAGTGTTGGGACGCCGAATTCTTTTGCGGCATTTCCTGCCTGAGTATTGCCGATAGTTACGCTATCGAGAAAAAATAAATTCGATTGCGAGAGGCTCTGCATCACATTGCGCATACCTGACAGGCTTGATGTCATTTCGCTACCCATATGATTATTCATGCCTTTAGCATGAGGTACACGGGAAATGGCATTTTTAATAATACGGTCAATTTCCGCCGCACTCATTGAGGGGGCAAGAGTGTCTTTTTCTAAGGGTTGTTTACTCAATGGTTTCATGGGCATGTGGATCAGGATGTCCCGCCCTTGCTGATAGGCTTTTTCAGCGACTTCACGGCCATGGGGTGAACTGGGTAAAATTGCAATCGTGACCGCGGGGGAAAGTGCTAAAATTTGGTTATCTTCTTTAGCGCGATAGCCAAAATCATCAATGACTATCGCCAGTTTTGCGGCGCTCACCTGCAGGCTCATCAGTAACAGCGGTAAACTAATGAATAATTTAAAGGGTAAGCGCTTCAACATAATTTCATCCTAATCGTTTGATTTTAAGTTTACTGGTTTATCTTCCTAACCATGGGCGAGGGTTAACAGTTTTACCTTGCCTGCGAATTTCAAAGTACAGGGATGGTCGTTCTTGGCCACCACTGCTACCGACTAGAGCAATTGGCTGGCCAGCACGAACTTCTTGGCCTACATTGACTAAGGCACTCTGGTTATAACCATACAGGCTCATGTCACCTTTACCATGCTCAACGACCACAACAAGGCCATAACCTTGAAGCCAGTCTGCCAGTAAAACTCGGCCATCTGCAATGGCTTTGACTTGTGTGCCTTCATTGGCGGCAATAACCATGCCTTTCCAACGTAGTTCACTGGAAATGACATCACCATAATTGTGAAGCAGGGAGCCACGAACTGGCCATATGGCTTGGCCTGCGGGACGCCCTAAACCTCCTGTACGGGACATAAGTGACCGCTCACTTTCAGAAGGTTTATAAGTCGCTCCTTTCTGTTTTGCTTGGCGTTCCTTTTCTGCCACTTGGGCGCGAATACGTGCCGCTTCTTTGGCTTCTCGTTCAGCTCTGGCTTTGGCTTCGCGTTCTGCACGAGCAATTTTGTCACGCAATCTTGCTTCGTTTTGTTTTAAAACTGCGAGATTTTTTTGATCTTCTTTTAAGGTACTTTCAAGAGCTGTCAGGGTTTTTTGCCGAGAGGCTCGGGCGTTATCTAATTTACGCTTCTCTTGTTGTTGGCGGGTAAGTGTACTTTTTTGTTCCGCTTGTTTTTTCTGTTCTAATTGCTTTTGTTGTTGCAGCTCTTTGGTTGTTTCTTCAAGCGCAACAATGTTGTTTTCACGCGCTTGATTTAAATAACTATAGTACGCCAAAATACGCTCTTCCCGTTGACCCTCTTCCCCTTTAAACATCAGGGTTAGGCCTTGGTGTTTGCCTAAACGAAAAGCGGCATCGAGCTGATCTGCAAGCATTTTTTCTTGTTGTTGTTTCTTGGTTTGTAGCTGTTTGATATTGCTATTTAAGGAGGTGATTTCTTTATCTAGCTGTTTTAATTGGTTTTGTGTTTCATGCAAGCTGCGTCCAGCAGCGGAAATGCTTTGCTCCTGCTGTTTGAGCTGTTCCAGTAAGTTAGAACGCTTAGTTTGCTGTTCTTTAACACTTTTTTCTTTTTCAGCAATACTTTTGAGTAGATCGTGCAATTGCCCTTTATTTTCAGTGATCTGGTTTGCGAAAGCGGTGTGTGTAGGGGCAAGCGCAAAGAGCCCTAAACCAAGTAGGGCGGATGTAATAGCCTGACGAAGAAATGTTGTTTTCATTCGATATTGTGTATTGGCCATTGTGATAGAACACCTCAATTAAATGCAATAACTGATTATTTCATCTGCAAGTGATGGTTTCCAGCACTCTCTAATAAATAGTATTGAAAACACTTATAAATTCGGACTTTTGCCCTGAAATAAAGGATAACTAAGTCAAATAATATAGTTTTATTATCACTGATTTATTTTGTATAGCTAGTTTTGAACGGTTTTTTATTATTGAACGCCTATTTAATCTACAGGTTAGCCCCGTTTAGGCATGTTTATGGTAAAATATTTGCGTACCGCTTCGAGAAAGAAATTCTATTTTTCAGTAAAATGGTATTAATTTTGCGTACATTACCGCAAAAAAAACACAGTAGTTTGCGTGAATTGGCTGTAATTAGCTCAACACACAGGTATACTCTGAACCCTTTGATATTCGATTTTAACTAACGGGAGTGATTGCCCCCCATGATCCAAGAAATCATGCAATTTGTAAGCCGGAACATGTTATTGAGTCTGGTTTGGATAGCGCTATTAGTTGCTGTGGTCGTCATGACCTTTAAAAGCCTCTTTTCTAAAACGAAAGTGATTGCTCGCTCACAAGCGATTACACTGATTAATAAAGAAGAAGCGGTTATTGTGGATTTGCGTTCTCGTGACGATTTCCGTAAAGGCCACATCATTGATTCTATTAATTTAACGCCGTCTGAAATTAAAGATAATAATTTAGGTGAGTTAGACAAACACAAACAGAAACCTGTGATTATTGTTTCTGCAAGTGGCATGGAATCAAACAAACCCGCAGAGCAACTTGTGCAACACGGTTTTGAAAAAGTCTTTGTCCTGAAAGAAGGGATTGCTGGCTGGGCAGGTGAAAACCTTCCACTGGCTCGTGGTAAGAAGTAGTTACCGTTACCTCAAGTTGCTTATATCAATAGGTAACTTGAGTAGCGCAATGCAGCGAACACCCCTGTAGCTCAAAGAATAACAGGGAAAATTCATATGGAAGTTAAAAGGTACTAACTTATGTCAGAACAAAACAACTCAGAAATGGTTTTTCAAATTCAACGTATTTACGCAAAAGACGTTTCTTTTGAAGCACCTAACGCACCACACATCTTCCAACAAGAGTGGCAACCAGAGATCAAATTAGACTTAGACACATCTTCAAGCCAACTATCAGAAGGTGTTTATGAGGTTGTTTTACGTGTGACTACCACGGCAACTTTAGGTGAAGAAACCGCATTCCTGTGTGAAGTTCAACAAGCAGGTGTTTTCTCTATCGAAGGTATCGATGGTACGCAAATGGCGCATTGCTTAGGTGCATACTGCCCGAACATTCTGTTCCCATATGCGCGTGAAGCAATTACTAGCTTAGTGGGCCGTGGTACATTCCCACAATTGAATTTAGCGCCAGTTAACTTTGATGCTCTGTTCATGAATTACTTACAGCAGCAACAAGGAGAACAAGCGCAGAACTCAGAAGCGGAGCAGAACGCTTAATGAATACTGCTTCAATGTCAGTGATCGGTGCCGGTTCATACGGCACCGCTTTAGCTATTACGCTTGCCCGTAATACGCATCAGGTTGTGTTATGGGGCCATGATCCAAAACACATTCATCAATTAGAACAAGACCGAAGCAATCAGGCGTTTTTGCCCGGCGTTTCTTTCCCTGATAGTTTATCTCTCGAAACGGACTTAAAACGTGCCGTTGAGGCGAGTCCCAATATCTTGATAGTTGTACCGAGCCATGTTTTTGGTGATGTACTCAAACAAATCCAACCTTACTTACGTGCTGATTCACGTATTATTTGGGCGACCAAAGGCTTAGAAAGGGATACGGGGCGTTTGTTACAAGAAGTGGCACGTGAGGTATTAGGTAATGAAATTCCTCTGGCGGTGCTATCAGGGCCGACTTTTGCTAAAGAATTAGCCGCGGGCTTACCAACTGCGATTTCAGTTGCGGCAAGTAATAGCCAGTTTGGTGATGATCTGCAAAAGCTGTTTCATTGCGGCAAAAGTTTCCGAGTCTACAAAAACCCTGATATGGTTGGTGTACAACTTGGCGGCGCCGTAAAAAACGTGATTGCGATTGGTGCTGGGATCTCCGATGGGATGGGGTTTGGGGCAAACGCACGTACTGCATTGATTACCCGTGGTTTAGCCGAAATGAGCCGCCTTGGTGCTGCGCTGGGTGCAGATCCTTCAACCTTTATGGGGATGGCAGGGTTGGGTGACTTAGTGTTAACCTGTACCGATAACCAATCCCGTAACCGCCGCTTCGGCATGATGCTAGGTGATGGCGTGACGGTTGAAGAGGCAGAAAAAGAGATTGGTCAAGTGGTTGAAGGGTATAGAAATACCAAAGAAGTCCGTGCACTCGCTGAACGCGCGGGTGTCGAAATGCCAATCACTGAGCAAATTTATCAAATCCTCTATTGTCATAAAAATGTGTTAGAGGCGGCGCAAGCGCTATTAGGCCGTGCGACGAAAGATGAAATTGCAGATATGCCAAAACTGCATGATTAATAAAAATTAGCCTAGTTAAGTTACATAATAAGGTAAATATAAAATAGATAGGTGAGTGATTATGTCGCGTGAAGAATTGGATAGAATTTGGGGTTTCATTAAAGAAGAAGCGAAGTCGCTTGCTGACTGCGAACCACTCCTAGCCAGTTTTTTTAACGCGACATTATTAAAGCATGACAACTTGGGTAGTGCGCTCAGCTATATGCTGGCGAACAAACTTAGCTCACCTATCATGCCTGCGCTTGAAGTTCGTGAAATCGTTGAAGAAGCCTATCGCAACGACGAACAAATGATTTTCTCCGCTGCGATGGATTTATCCGCTGTTCGCCTGCGCGACCCTGCCGTTGATAAATATTCCACGCCGTTACTGTACTTGAAAGGCTTTCATGCGCTGCAAGCTTACCGAATTGGCAATTGGCTGTGGAAAGAAGGCCGCCAAGCACTCGCGGTTTACCTACAAAACCAAATCTCAGTATCTTTCGGTGTGGATATTCACCCTGCTGCACGTATTGGCTGTGGCATCATGCTCGACCATGCGACGGGTATTGTGATTGGTGAAACCGCTATCGTGGAAAATGATGTTTCGATTTTACAGTCGGTTACCCTTGGCGGGACAGGTAAAACCTGTGGCGATCGCCATCCCAAAGTTAGGGAAGGGGTAATGATTGGGGCAGGGGCAAAAATTTTAGGCAATATTGAAATCGGTCGCGGTGCCAAAATTGGCGCAGGCTCGGTTGTTCTTCATCCCGTTCCACCTCACACAACGGTAGCTGGGGTGCCTGCACGTATTGTTGGTAAACCAACCAGCGATAAGCCATCCTTAGAAATGGATCAAAACTTTAATGGCAGTATTTGGGGTTTTGAAAATGGGGATGGGATTTGAGTTGTAGGTAGGCGTAAAAGGTAGTGAGTTGCTCACTATCCTTGCTATTCTTCAATAGTATGTTTTTTAAACACATTTCCCATTTTAAACTGAGTAATCGATTTATTTAAATGTTCGGCATTAGCGGGTGAACGTAACAAATAAGTGGTTTCATCGATATTATCCAGTGGTGTATTAGTGGGTTGCTCAGATTGTTTAATCACTGTCTCTTTCATGAATGTATCTCGCTTATGTTTAGATCTATCCTCTAAATAATTCTAGCGGTATGTAGCTTGGGTATTGGCGTGAAGCCACACTCATACCGCTTGAGGTATATCGAGTAATTCTAGTCTTTTAGTAGAGCCCCTGCATAACCCAATTGCCTCCATGCCTCAAACACGACAACAGCAACCGAGTTCGATAAATTCATACTGCGGCTATCGGCCAACATTGGAATGCGAATTTTTTGCTCTATTGGCATATTGTCGAGTACATAAGGTGGCAGCCCGCGCGTTTCAGGGCCAAACATCAAATAGTCATTTTCTTGGTAGTTAACATTACTGTGGCTTGGCTTACCTTTGGTGGTTAACGCAAAAACGCGAGCACCACTTTCAGACTGATTATTATCAGGATTTAGCCCTTCACTTTTTAAAAAGGCATAATAATCATGGTGATGTTTAATATCGGCAAACTCGCTGTAATCCAGCCCAGCACGGCGCAAGCGTTTATCATCCCACGTAAACCCGAGCGGGTGGATAAGGTGCAAACTAAAGCCCGTGTTGGCACAGAGACGAATAATATTACCGGTGTTTGGTGGTATTTCAGGTTCGAATAAAACAATGTGTGGCATAGCGTTTAACTGATATTGTGATGATAAAAATGATGGGAAGAGTGTACGCGTAAATCGCATTATTTTCATGCGGAACTTTGAGTTGCGCGACAAAAACAAAAAACGCGCCACAGAGGCGCGCCTTTTAAAGTTGCTAATTGAGGTTAGCTTTTATAACCGTTTGGGTTCATGGACTGCCAACGCCAAACGTCATCAGCCATATCTTGAATGGAGTATTTTGCAGTCCAACCTAAATCACGTTGTGCTTTAGCTGGCGTTGACCAATATTCTGCGATGTCACCAGGACGACGTGCTGAAATAGTATAAGGGATGGGTTTACCAACTGCTTTTTCAAAAGCAGCAACGACTTCCAAGACACTTGTCCCAGTCCCTGTTCCTAGATTATAAATATGTAGGCCAGCTTGCTGACTAACTTTATTTAAAGCAGCAATATGGCCATCAGCTAAATCCATCACATGGATATAATCACGCACACCGGTACCATCTTTAGTTGGGTAGTCTCCACCAAACACCGCGAGCTCTTTACGGCGGCCTACCGCTACTTGGGCAATAAACGGGGTAAGGTTATTTGGAATACCATTCGGGTCTTCCCCCATTAGGCCTGAATTGTGAGCGCCAACAGGGTTAAAATAGCGTAATAATGAAATGGACCATGTATTATCGGCAATATTCAAATCAGTCAGAATGCGCTCAACCATATACTTGCTGGTACCGTATGGGCTATTGGTATTCCCCACCGAAGCATCTTCTGTTAATGGAATATGCTCAGGCTCACCATATACAGTAGCAGAAGAGCTAAAAATCAGGCTTTTTACGCCCGCTTTTTTCATGCTTTCTACTAATACCAATGTGCCATTGACGTTAACATCATAGTATTCAATCGGTTTTTCAACTGACTCACCCACGGCTTTAAGGCCTGCAAAGTGGATCACTGAATGAATTTGATGATTGGCAAAAATTGTGTCTAAAATTTGGCTATCACGCACATCCCCTTGGTAAAATACGGGTTTTTTGCCTGTAATCGCTTCAATACGGTTAAGTACTTCAAGGCTAGCATTATGCAGGTTATCTAAAATAATCGGCTGCATACCTTGCTGGATCATCTGCACACAGGTGTGGCTACCAATGTAGCCAAGACCGCCAGTGACGAGAACTTGATTGTTCATCAATATATCCCTGATTCTTAGTATTCGTAGTGATAGTTATAATCGTCAGATCTGGCATCAATACCGTTGAGTATCACACCCGTGATTTCGATATCATTTTGCTTAAAGCGTTTGAGTGATAAATCCACGTCTTTCACGGTATTCACGCCATAGAACGCGATCAGTAACGACGTACCGACATATTTACCGATAATAGCTGAGTCAGTAATCGCTAAGATTGGTGCGGTATCAATCACCACGATATCGTATTGGTTTTTCACTTTATCCAGCAACTGTTTAAAGCGTTCACCCATCAGCAATTCAGAAGAGTGAGTGACGTTTTTACCACGGCAAATCACATCCAGGTTTTCAATTACATTGGTATGAACGGTTGGTGATTCTAGAGTTGATTGTGATAAATATTCAGATAACCCAGTTTTATTGCTCAACCCAAAGGCTTTATGTAAGCGGCCTTTACGTAAGTCGGTATCGATTAATAATACTTTTTTACCTGCGTTAGCCAGTACCACAGCCATATTGGAGGTGACAAAGCTTTTCCCTACCCCAGGGGAGGCACTGGTGACCATCACTAGGTTATTTCCTTGGTTCATAACCGAGAAATAAACGCTGGTGCGCAGTGAACGAATGGCCTCCACGGCAGTATCCGCCGGGTTTTCAATGGCTAATGGGCTCTTATTACCTGCCTCAATCAGTTTTTTCTCATAGGTAGAGAATGGGATAGTGGCATAGACATTGACACCCAATGCATCGATATCTTCCGTGCTTTTAATTTTATTATTAAAGAACTCACGGGCAATTACATAAGCACAACCGACAATAAAGCCAAGGATTGTAGCAAGCACAACAATCAGGGATTTTTTCGGTGCGACGGCGATTGGCTGGGACTCGGCTGAATCGATAATACGCACATCTGCGGTAATACCTGAATTGAGTACACTTAGCTCCTGTTGCTTAGCCACTAATTGAGTGTAAATAGCTTGCTCCGCTTCTACATCACGAGTTAAGCGCACAATTTCTTGCTGGGTATTCGGCAGCTTTTGAATGTTTTTACTGATTTTTTCTTTTTCACGTAACAGCTGTTGGCGTTTATCTAACAAGGACTGATAAGCAGGGTGGTTACGGGTGTATAACTGCTGGATCTCGACTTCTTTAAAGGTCAACTCATTGAGTTTTTCTTCCACTTGCAACGCAGTATCTAATGCGGCTTTAGCTTCTAAAGAAAGGTCTATAGATTCATTCTTCTTACGGAACGCATTAAGTTGGTTTTCGTAGTTATCCAGCTTTGCTTTAATGGTTGGTAAATAATCATTTAAGAAAACCAAGGTATTGTTGGTAACTTCTTTTTTGCGCTCGGTATTTTGGTCAACGTAGTTTTGGATAATACTGTTAAGGATTTTGACATTCTCAACTTTATCAGCGCCTTTGATGGCTAAACTGATAATGCCTGTCCCTTTACCCACTTCCGCAATGGTTAAGGTATTACGTAAATCTTCAATGGAAGAGTAACGGGCATTTTTTACCAGAGTAAATTCGTCGCCCGCTTTAGCGGATGAACTTGCAACCAGTAAACTAACTTCGCCTTGCTTAAGGACTTGGCCAACATTACCGTCAAAAATTTGACCATCAAGATTCAGCGAGTAGGTCTTTTCACTGGTAAACGTCAGGGTTGCGGGCTCCCCTACTAAGTGCTCAGGCAGTTGATACACAGTGATTTCTAAAGGTGCTGTTTCTCCAAAAAATTTACTGGCAAAACCCGTCGGTGCAACCAGTGCATCAAGGTTTAAATCCGTCACGGTTTTACCTAATACCATGCGGGACTTAATCACTTCAATTTCAGAGTCCACTTGGTTATTGCTGTTACCAAATGGCATCACATCACTCATTTGGTCAAGTAATGACACCTGGCCTAACTTATCGTATTGCAGTGTGGCATTGGCTTGGTAAATTGGCGTTGCGAGTAGGCTATAAGCCACTGCAATGGCTGCAAAGATAACGGTAAAAAACCCAATTTTTATCGAGTTGGATTTCAAAACTTTAAACAGGGCGAGCAGATCGATTTCATCTGAGGCTGGGGAGCTATTTTTTGTTGTGTTCATAATAGGTTAAATGTTAAGTCATCCAATAAATAAAATTAAATTTTTCCTTGCCAAGCGATGGCGGCTTTTTCCATTAACTGATAAACATGTTCAAACATTTCATCACTGCGTTTATGGGGGTCAGGGATTTCGGTTTTATTAATCCATTGCCCAAATAACATTACTTTGCCACGGGTTTCAGGAAACTGCTGGTGGATTTTAGCAATATGATCGCTTTCCATCACTAGGATTAAGTCTGCTTTATGGCATATTTCGCTGGTTAATCGGCGTGATTGATGGTTTTCCAAGGAAAGCTGATGCTGCTCGGCAATACGGATGGCGCTGTCATAGGCTGGGAGATCATTTTTGGCGATAATCCCAGCTGAATCGACTTTTTTGGTGGGGAAATATTGTTGTAATAAACGCTCCCCCGTAGGAGAGCGGCAAATATTACCCATACAAACAACAAGTATATGATTAAACATGTCGATTACCAATCGTGAATACGTTTGGTGCCTTCTGTTAACTGGTTATAAGAAGCAATGGTTGGCAGTAACTGAGTAATCAGGCGATTCCAACGCACCACAGGGGCTGCGGTAACATACACTAAGTCATACGGTTGCAGTTTAAATTCAGTCCCCATTACGAGTGATGTTGCATCTGATAAATCTAACTGATAGACCGCTGCCATTTTTTTCGGCAGTAACGCTTCAAGTTCTTTATCTGCGGCAGGCTGGTTTTTAATTGGGCGAATAACAAAGACACCCGTTGCATTAGCCGTATTTTGGTTAAGTCCACTGGCTTTACTCAGTGCTTCAGTGATGCTCATCCCCGCACGGTCAATGGTCAGTGTGGTTGGCTGACCGACTTCACCCATCACAAACACTTTTTGCGAGTCATTACGTGGCACATACAGCACATCACCTGGCAGCATTAAGTAGTTTTGGGTTAAATCCCCATACTGGACTAAATCCTGTAATGACACTTTAATTTCTTTGCCATTGCGGGTGAGAACCACATTATCCCAATCGGCTTTTTCCGTTAAACCACCTGCATTATTAAAGGCTTCTAAAATAGTCAAAGGCACGTTAGTGATTGGCAATGTACCCGGTTTTGCCACTTCACCCGACACATACATTTTCTGTGAACGGAATGCGGCAATACTGACATCCACTTGTGGGGATTCAATATAGGTCGCTAAGCGGTTACTAATCAGTGTACGGATTTCCGTGACCGTTTTACCGATGACTTTGACTTTACCGATATACGGGTAGTAGATTGTGCCATCTGAATGCACCCAGTTACCTGAGTCTTGCGCACTACGATATGAACCCGCAGGGATAGTCAATTCAGGGTGATCCCATACGGTAATGGTTAATACATCACCAGCACCTACACGGTACTCATAGTTAGTCAGTTGCTTTTCTAACTGAGAGTTTGGTTTGGCAATGGTTGGTGCAGTATACATATCATCCAGTAACTTGGGCGATATTGGGTAGATATCAACCAGTTTGGTAATATCACGGTCACCCGTATCAACCACATTTTTGCCAGAGGTTGACATATAGGCACCAGGGGTGACTGTACAGCCTGTTAATGCAGTTAGCATAAGTATGGTAACAGAAAAACGCTTCATAAACGTTCTATTCCTTGAGTTAGTATTTGTTTTATTCTATTAGAAAATTATTTTTGGATTAGTTTTTAACACGATGTTGAAGACAGTTTGTGTTTCAACAAGCCATTTAAACTATAGAAAGAAAAATACCAAAAAGTTTGTAATTTATTAAGTTTTACTACTTCTCTATAAAACTGCCATTGATGTTTAGCAGCGTTAAGTTTGTTTTGGGTCATTCCAGAATCAGTTCTATAATATGCAAGTACTTTTGGGTAACAGTATGCTTTACTTTCAATAGAAAGCAATGTTAACCACAATCCAAAATCTTGCCTTTTTCTAATTAATGGCATGTATTGCTTTCCAAAGCGCTCAGTATCATAAATTACTGTTAGGCAGCCAATAACATTTCCATAAAGTGATTTTTTATAAGTAGTAAACTTAGGTGCTGTAATGATATTACTTAATCCTTTACGATTTATATGCTGGTAATAACTAAAGGTAAAAGAGTAGTTATTTTCTAGCATAAATGTAATTTGTTCGGATAGTTTAGTATCTATCCATATATCATCACTATCTAAAAAGGCAATAAAACGCCCCTTAGCTCTTTCGATCCCTATATTTCTAGAATAACCAGCCCCTCTATTTTTTGGGGATAAAATTAGACTAATTCGCGGGTCATTAATCTCATTTACTATATCAACAGTATCATCTGTTGAGTTATCATCAATTATAATCAACTCTAATGTTTTATAATCTTGATTCAAAACAGAATGAATTGATTCTAGAATGTTTTTCTCTGCATTATAGCAGGGCATAATGACAGAAACTAACGGTCTACCCATATCTATATCCATTTAGTCATTACCAAATAAATCCCGAGTATACACTTTATCGGCCACATCTTCGATTTCAGGCACCATACGGTTGGCTAAAATGATGTCACACTGGGCTTTAAATTCCGCTAAGTCATTGACCACTTTTGAGCGGAAAAACTCGGTTTCTTTCATGACAGGCTCATACACCACCACTTCAATACCTTTGGCTTTGATGCGCTTCATGATGCCCTGTACCGCAGAGGCGCGGAAGTTATCTGAACCCGCTTTCATCACTAAGCGATAAACCCCCACTTTACGTGGCGCTTTAGCAATAATTGCGTCCGAAATGAAATCCTTACGGGTACGGTTGGATTCAACAATCGCATTAATCAGGTTATTCGGGACGTCATCGTAGTTGGCGAGCAATTGTTTGGTATCTTTCGGTAAACAATAACCGCCGTAACCGAATGATGGGTTGTTATAATGGCTGCCAATACGGGGGTCTAAGGAGACTCCCTCAATAATTTGGCGTGCATTTAAACCACGGCTTTCTGCGTAAGTATCCAGCTCATTAAAATACGCGACGCGCATTGCTAAGTAAGTGTTCGCAAACAACTTAATGGCTTCGGCTTCAGTTCCATCCGTGAATAACACGGGAACGTCTTTTTTGATGGCACCTTCCAGCAACAAATCGGCAAAAATTTGCGCGCGTTCAGAGCGCTCACCGACCACAATGCGGGACGGGTGGAGATTATCCCACAATGCACGGCCTTCACGTAGAAATTCGGGGGAGAAAATCACGTTAGTGTAGCCAAATTCTTCTCGTAAACGTGCGGTAAACCCAACAGGAATGGTCGATTTTACGATAATCGTCGCAGTTGGGTTGATTTCATTCACATCGTGAATAACCGATTCCACCGATTTGGTATTGAAATAGTTGGTTTTTGGGTCGTAGTCTGTTGGCGTCGCAACAATCACGTACTGCGCCCCCGTATAAGCGTCCACTTTATCTTCTGTGGCGCGGAAATTCAGTGTTTTTTCCGTTAAAAACTGTTCAATCTCCGTGTCGACAATCGGTGATTGGTGGTTGTTCAACATCGCCACTTTTTCGGGAATGATGTCCACCGCAACCACTTCGTGGTGTTGTGACAGTAACATGGCGTTAGATAGACCGACGTAGCCAGTCCCTGCGATTGCTATTTTCAAAGTTTAGTCCTTATACTTTTTATTATGTTTAATTTTAAACATAATAAAAAGTGCATCATTGAAGTTATTAATAGTTTTAAATTTATTTAGATTTTTTACTAAATAAAGGTAATAAAGGCCGAATCCAAAAAATAACCCAAAAATTCGAGTGAAACATAAATATCTTGAGGCGAAAGCCTCTTTTCTACTAAATGTTTGGCCGCTAGATTCCGCAGGGTGGTAACCAATAATTAAAGGTTTATATATCCCATTTATACTGTTTTTTAATAACTTAGATAAAAAAACAGGTTCGTCACATAAAAAATATGTTGTACCTGCCCCCATATCTTCAGGGAAACATACGTTATTTTTTATAATTGGTTCTCTGCGGACAGTTACTTCTATTGTTCCAACTCTTAAAATTGTTTTTAGGTTATGCTTGAAACTGGAAGAATGAAATTTTTTTGCGGCATTTTGCATGTCGAGTTGATTGCTATAAGCGAAAGTAATGAATCCTATGTCGGGGGTTTTTCTATATTGCTCAATTATTATTTCTTGAATATCTTTTTTATAAGTTACATCGTCATCACAAAATAAAACAATGTCTCCTGTGGCGTTCTTTAGTGCTATATTTCTACTTTTGGTAACACCTTTTGTGAGTGACTTATAATATTTTATATCGTTTCTCGTTTCTAATAACTGTTTTATTATATAGTCATAGTTACTATTTATATTCATTTGATGAACAATTATTATGTTAACAGAGCTATTTGGTAATGGTAGCTTTTCAATCAAGGAGTAAATTCTATCCTCATAAGTGGAATATAACATGTCTAGTTTCATTTTAAACTTCCCGCTTCTCTTCAAAATAATTCATTTTATTAATTAATATATAGGTAAGAGAAAGTAAGAAAATAATTTTCATATAATTAACATTGAAGAATACTATTTCACCTTTATAATGATATATAAAAGATAGAATTATTATCCCCACAAAAAAAGATTTATTTTTACCCTTTATTCTACTGACCGTGTAATATAAAAAGAATATAAAAGCTGTATAAGGTATTAAGCTCCCTAGTACTCCGAAGTAAAGCATAAATCGCATGTAACCAGAGTCAGTATGCATATAGTATGTCCCATCGCTATTTGTATATTTCCCATCGCCAAAAAATATAGTGGTAGCATTATCTGGAAGAAAATACATACTTTGTAGTCTTTCAGTAGAGGATACAGAGAAGCTTCCATACTCGATATAATTAATAATTGGTTGAAATGCGTAGGCAGAGTAACTTTGTATAGTTGAACCAATGGATGGTAGGTTAATTAGAATAAAATATGTAATAATACAAACTAAGGTGCTTAGAATTGAGTATTTAAGATAAATAAGTATTGTTTTTGGTGTGATGGATTGAAAAATTAGTATGCTAATACCTAGAACAAAACCTAAGAAAGAAGTTCTACCAGCAGAAAGGGCAGCGATAAAGCACATGAGAAATATTATTATTTTATAAATGCTCAAAGCTTTAAGAGATTTTAAGTAGAAAACGAATATGTAGCCAAGTAAGCCCATCGTAGCAGCTAAGCCAAAGGCAACTGAGTCAGATAAACCCAATCCTCTGACTCCACCATATATAGCCATTTTTTCGATATCTTCATCAGATCGTATTGCACTTTGAATCATATTTCTAATTTCTGGGGAAACTAACATCAATATTATTATGAAAGATTGAATTAATAAAACAAAGTAGAAACTTCTTTCTATTGTTTTATTTTTAAAGTAAGAATAAAATAAAGCGGAAAAGATAACTGATGATATGAAAGATAACACCCCATTAATTATGGTTTTTTGAATTGTAAAATCATAAATATTATGGAATGTAGTGCTGGATATTGTAGATAGCAAAAATATCAAATATATGATTAATATCATGAATACTACTTTATCTTTCATTAGCTTAATCAAGTTTTTAAAATAGCCAGGGACGATTACTAAAATTAATAATGAAATAGCTGCTGATACATACCCTGATCCGATAAAGGAATAGATAGGAATATTAAATATAAATAAAAATAATAATATGTTATATGTTACGGATTTTATCATTTTGTTTTTTTTCTTATAAGTAATTTTAGTTTGAACATTAGTTGTAATGGAATGTATTTTTTATTTCTTTGTAAAAATAGTATGCTATATAAACTATTGGTATCTTTTATTTCGGTGTTTTTATGTTTATGACCCATTAGGTTTTGTATTTGAGCTTTAACCCTTGTGGTATTTTGAGCTAAACTATTTTGTCTGCTAATAGATGTTTCCAATATTCTATACGATAATAGATATTCGGGTATTGTAGAGAATTTTATATTGTTAATAGCAGCTAGTCGAGTCCATAGCTCATAGTCTTCAGCATGTTTATATTCATTAGAGTAATACAAATTTTCACCAACTACAATTCTATCGAACATGACAGCAGGATGTATAAATGGAGCTCCCAAAAAGCATGTGGCTTTTAGTATGAAATTAAATCTAGCAGGCTTCCTTAATGCGATCCTTGTACCTTCTTTGTTTATTATTTTTACATAAGATCCAACTACACCAGTCTTTTTATGTTTTTTTAAAAAAGATAATTGTTTCTCAATCCGGTTTTTTGCAGATATATCATCCGCATCCATTCGAGCAATATAATTTCCATTAGCTATCTTAAGACCTTCATTTAAAGTATATATTAATCCTTTGTTTTCACGACTAATTACAGTTATTCTATCATCAACAAAACTATTTATGATATTTAATGAGTTATCACTCGAACCATCGTTAATTATTATTATTTGTAAGTTTTTATGAGTCTGATTGACGATGGAGTCAATAGCTTCATAAAGAAATTCTTCAGCATTATATACAGGTAATATAACTGAAACTAGTTCACTTTCATTCATAATTTTACAGCCATTCTAAATTGATTATTTAAATAAATAGTTCTCTATTTTTAAAACATGAAATTGCTCTATATAAGCAGGTAACCACTGAATTTAACACTAGAGCCCAGCAAAGTGTTATAATGTTAAAGTTTTCCATAAGTAATAAAGACAGTATTGCTAATAAATAGAATAAGGCTGAGAAATAAATACTATTATTAAATGCTCTCTTTTTATTAATTAAAATTAAAGCACAGTTTCCAGAAAAATAGGTAACTATATTGGCAATGGGAATGATATAAAGAATCAGTAAATATGGGAATGTCTCACGCATATCACTACCAGCGAATAAAATTATAATGTCTTCACCTAACAAAAAAACCATTGGATATATAGCTATATATATAGCGAGGAGGATAAAAATAACTTTAAATGTTAAATGAAAATTTTTAGTCCTTGCTATATGCGGGTATAGAATTTGATTTAAAATATTCAAAGGCATCAATGCTAAGTTAATAAGTTTTTCTGCTAAATCATAATAGGCAACTTGTGCTAATCCTATATAATTACCAATGAGATAAGTGTTTAATTTTAATATAATAACACCCACGGATCTCGAAAGTAAAAAAGAATATGAATCTACAAGATCTCGTTTCATTCTATTGAATGATACTTTGACAAATTTAACTTTAAGTTTAGTTCTTACAAAATAAATAGAAATAAAACCATTAAATAGAGATGATAGAACTAAAGCTAAAGGAAATGAAAAAAATCCGAGATTTGTATTTGTTCCAATTAAAATTATGATAAGAAGCATAATCCTAGAAAATAAATTTATAATTGCAGCAAATTTTATTTTTTCTAACCCTAAATATAACCACTGGGAAAATAGTGCTTCTCCTAAAACAATTAAAAATAAGAAATTGGATAATAAATAATGTTCACTTAGTTTATCATTAAGTAAGATAAATATCTGATAGATAATTAAGCAAATAAAGAATAAAATGATTTTTATATACGTAATACTACTATATATGATATTTAATCTTGTTTTTTTATCTCGATTCTCTGATGCGCTACGAGTCCCTGAAATATTAAATCCAAAATCAACTATAATAGCTAAAAGCATAATAATACTTTGAATAAAGATGACTAATCCATAATCAGTAATATTGTATTTTCTAATTAAATATGGATAGTATATGAATGGAACTAATAAGGTAATTATTTGGATTAAAGATAAATAAGAAAAACTACTAACGATTTTTTTATTGAACATTATAATTTTCAATATCTATTATTATAATTAATAATTAACTTTACCAACGAAGCCCATTGCAATAGCAGCATTCTCACCCTTCCAGTTTTTTTCTGGAATCATATAATTATTACCGTAATAACTTATAAGGTGTAGGTTAGCATTTTTAGGTATATACCACTGTTTGTTTTCAAATAGTATTTCGTGTACACCATTATATGGGTTTTTAAATAAATAAAGTTCAAATCCCCCTTTTTGTACTAAAGACTCATCCCAAGTCATATTTTTAAAAGGTCGAAATACAGGTGTGTTTACTATGTTATCCTCTATAGAGCAATAAAATAAATCAATTGTTATTCCATTATAATTATATGACTCTTCGTAAATAACTTTATTGACAGCTATTTCTCTAATAAATTGGAAGCCTAATTTTCTTAATTCATTTCGTATTTCAATATCCCACTCAGATTGAAGGAGGCTTAAGTCGACATCATAATCGTATGGAATAATCTTATTATTTCTTACAGCCCCTAATAATGTTCCATATTCTAGCCAGTAAGTTAGTTTTTTTTCATTGAAAAAAAAATGAATTTTATCTAACATCTGTTTTTTTTGTTTATTTAATACTCTTGCTCTTTTGTAAAAATACAAGCTTCTTTTTATTTTTTTTAAATATTGGATAATCACTTGTCTACCTTTAAGGATCGAGTTTTAGTATAGAAATGATATAGGAATTGATATTTCATCAGGATAAGGTTCAATGATGTGTTTGGTGGTTTTATGAGGAAAGACTTTTTTCTGTTTTATATAATCTTGTACTATTTTCTTGTTAATTTCAAAATCATCACGCCAAGATACAACCTTAACTAAGGGAGAATCATAGCTTAGGATAACAGAAGGTATTCGTTTTAAGCCCAAAAGTTTTGCAACTTCAAATCGATGGTGTCCATCCATAATAGCGTATGAATTTTCTTCTAGAAGTAAAGGCACTCTCCAGAGTGCCTCAGTTTTTATTTTTTCTACAAGCCATTCAACACGATCTGGTATATGCTCTTCAGTAATCTGAATTTTTTCAATGTTAACTAATTCTAGACGGTACACTTATGCAACCTTAGACTCTATTTCAAGTAAACTATCGATCAAATATTGATTATCAATGCTATCTCTAACCGCAAGCCTTACATATGACTGGCCATCGAACCCTTTTTTCTCTGAACAATCTTTTGCTAAGATATTGTATTCATTACAAAGTATTTCAATAAGTTCTTTAGATTGAATCAGATTAACGTTACATAGAATATAGTTGGCTTGAGATTTAATAGGAGATAGTAATTTATTTTTTGATAATGCATTAAACAGTGAGTTTCTTTCAGTAATTATCTGACTACAAGCGCTGGCATATGTCTTTTCATATTTCCCAATAATTTGAAAGAAAAACTCACCTAAAGAATTTATATTCCATACTGGAATTGCTTTTTTAATTAATGAAATTAATTCAATGTTTGAGCTTGCTATAACACCTAAACGAATTCCAGGAACTCCATAACTTTTACTGATACTTTTTATGACAATTAATCCCGAGTATAGATTAAGAATTTCTTCTTTCATCAGTGTCGAGTCTAAGCCATTCTCAGCGAAATCCACAAAGCTTTCATCTACAATAAATGTTTTTTTATTTACTTTAAACCAATCAATTAGCTCTAACAAATCTTGATATGGAATAAAATTTCCAGATGGGTTATCAGGATTAATAAGGATAACCCCATCATTTTCTTGAGCTAAATTAATAATGTCGTTTTTATCATAGGAGAAATTTTGTTTATTAAGCTTTTTAAGTGTTACAGATTTAAATCTTGATGAATATTCCTCAAACGTTGGAATAAACAAACCTAGTTTCTCATTTTTATATTGGGCTAATATATCAATTAGTTCTGCTGCTCCATTACCTACAGCGATCTGCTCAGGGTGGCATTTAAACATTTTAGCAGCGAGAAGTGATTGTACGTTAGCTCCTGATGGGTACTCTCTTACTAACGTATCAAATGAATTTTTCATCTCCCCCATAAATGTTTTGTTAGGGAAATAAGGATTTACTAGATAGCAAAAATCAATAATATCACTATAACGCCAATAACCACCATAACGGCGAGTTAGAAGGTTTAATTTTTCGTCTTTTGAGGCAAAAATAACATTTGCATTATCAAGGTCTTGAGCATCATCTATTTCATACCATTTTTCACCTTGTAATGGTAACGCTTTAAGCTCTTGGGTTTCTAGTAGAGTAATAACACGTAATACCTGTTCATAGTACTCGTTTTGACCTAATGCTTTTGAATATGCCTCTAAAAAAGGAACGTATGTATTCTTCAGAAAATTTTTAGAGAATTTATAAATATTGACTGTTTTATAATATGAATCACTTTTACTAAATTCAAAGTCTTTTTTCGGAACAAAGTTGACAATATCAAAATGATTATTAATTTCAACTACTGTACCATCCATCCATGGTTGGTATTTATCAACTACTGCTATATTTGGAAATTGATTTGACACTAGGTTTTCTATGATTTTTTCTTCAAAAATTAGGTCGCTTTCTAATAGAATGGTATCATCTTTTATTAATTCATCTTTAGCTAGATATATTGAGTATATATTATTTGTCTTATCATATATATCATTATCGATGTATACTATCTCTATGCCGTTATAATTATCACCTAAAAGTTTTTTTAATTTGTCCTTGTGATATCCAACTATTAGTATAATTCTTGAAACATCATATTTAGAAAGAGTTGATAAACAACGTTCAATTAGTGTAATACCATGGACCTCGACCATACATTTTGTTTTATCACTGGTGTATTTTCCGAGTCTATTTCCCATTCCTGCAGCAGGTATGACAACTTGCATAATTATGCCTCTTTTTTCATAATTGAATTATACCAACCTAAAACAGTAGGTATAAATTTTAATTTTAGACCAGATTCAATAGCAATATTATCTATGCACTTTAGTCCAATTCCAAAATCTTCAGTAAAATATCTTGATTGTAGGTCAGCAATATAGAGATTTTTATTTTTTTCAATCATTGGTGTTTCTATTTTCTTAAATGCATTAATACTTTTGATTTTATTTGTTAACTCTATTGCTGTGCTTACACCATAATGGCTTAAAATATCTGTATGTAAATTATCTATATTATTAGCTTTATAAATTTCCTTGAGTTCTTTATCCATGTTGATTAATAGGTGTGACGATTGGTCATCCCATTCTTCATAAAATAATATCTTTTCTTTCTTTTCTAATCCATGTTCAAAGATTGAGTATAGTCTTGATGTGTGAAGAAGAGGGTTAGAGTTTGATAGAGTATTTTGTAAATGGGACTCTAAATAGTATGTAGGTGTACCAAAAAGATAAGATAATTTTTCTAATAGTCCATTATTTTTATCTTTAATATACAAATATAAACTCTCTTTATAACCAGTTATTTCAATTTCTTTTCCATATCTTTTGATTCTACAAATATATGGGACTCTCTGAAGTGAGCCGTAGTTAAATTTCTCATAACCACTAATACTGGAGATTAACCCTTCAAAATCACCATAGCCAGGAATAGCTATTATAGTACTACTTTGAATTCGTAATTTTAGTAACTTATTTAATGCATCTTCTCTATATAATAATGGTAATGTTAAGAAGATTATACTTGGATTTATTTCTATTTTTTCATCCCAAGTCAAGATATTAAATGAATGAGATTCGTTTAAATTGAATTTTAACGTTGTATGCCATTCCTTTTTATCGCGAACAAGCAGGCTTATATTAGCTTTATCAGATAAACAATATGCTAGTGAATGACCAACATTACCGCCACCAATAATGAGTATATTTTCTTTTTTCATTTTAGGTTCAATTATTGTTAACAACCCATAGCTACCGCACTGGGTTGTCGGGTCCCAGAGCACCATTGAAATTGTAAATGCATACTTATTAATTGAAAACGTTACATTTTTTGCTATCGCGTTCAATTGATAAGCATGGCTTATTGTTTTTTGCCGCCCAAAGGGTATGCCTCATGGCGAATCGGGTCAAGCAAAAGCGCTTAATAATACCACCAAACCTAGGTAGTGACTATCACTGCAATTGTCTTAGAGAATAGTCCTAATAGGAGTATTAAATGAATAAGTTATTTTAAATTATCAGGTTATAATTCTTATTATACGCGTGTGCCGTGATTAAATATTTTGCTTAAGTTAAGTCTTTTATATCATTAGATTTAATGTGGGTATGTATGACTCAAAAATAAAATACACCTTTTTTTACGCGAATTTAGCGTTGAAATCGATTAATAATATACGTGATTGATAATATTAATTTACGCAATTTTTACGTTTATTTTTTAGCCAGATATGTTTTGCAGCAAAATAGAAACAAATTGGCAAAAAAAGAGATTATGCTTACACATAATCTCTTTTTTATTCCATTGAGTATCGTCTGCGATGGCAGCTACCCTAAAGATGCTTGTTCTCTTTGATGAGTAACTCTGCAAAGCTGAAGTCAAGAGATTGGTCGATATCGACCGAATGTATTTGCTCCATAACAAAAGCATATGATTCATTGGTATAGCGAATTTCGCCATACTCAATTAGCTTTTTTGCATCAAAAATATAGATTGCGCCATTGATGCGGTAGTATGTGCTTAGGTCTTGTGAGCGCTTGAGTGCGTCAGGGCGAATAAAATCACCCATTGAATTGTTCATTGGCAGTGTGTTGGCCCACAATGGGGAGTGGTCACAAGGCGTTACGGAAACGACAGAAAAAGCATTTTTCTCGATGAACATTTCTAACGCTTTATCAATATGTTGTGCATTTCTTAATGGTGATGTTGGTTGTAATAATACAATGATATCAACATCTTTACCGAATTTATCTAAGGTATAAGTCAACACACTATCTGTTGAGGCTTCATCGGTAGCTAAATATGTGGGTCTTAATTCGGGGATGTCTACATTGTAGTCAGCGCTGACTTTTGCAATTTCAGGGTCATCTGTGCTGACAAAGATGTCATCAACATATTGGCTCTTTTGAGCCGCTTCAATTGACCATGAAATTAAAGGTTGCCCTGCTAAAGGTAAAATATTTTTATGGGGTAGGCGCTTGCTTCCCCCTCTGGCAGGAATGAAAGCCATTACTCTTTTATTATTTATCATGATCCTATACCCAAATTATAGATATCAATTTGCGCTTTATTGAAATCATCTAAACGACCAATATCTAGCCAGTATTCATAAATTGGATACATAAGAATTTTTTTCTTATTTTCAATATGTTGGCTCAATAATGTTGGCATGTCGATATAATTGTTTTTTACTACCGATTTAATCACTTGTGGGGATACCACATAAATGCCAGCATTTACATGGTATTGATAGTTTGGTTTTTCTACCATTGATGTAATTTTGTGCCCTTCACTATTCACCACACCATAGGGTATCTGGTATGAATACTCCCGCACACACATAGTGGCATCAGCTTGGTTATCGTTATGAAATTTCAAGAGTTTATGATAATCAATTGTCGTCAATATATCACCATTAATCATAATTAACGGGAGATCTTGTGGGAGATTTTCAGGTAATAGGCCAAGTGCTCCACCAGTACCTAATGGTTTATCTTCATAAACATATTGAATTTTTATACCTAACTTTTCACCATCACCAAAATAATTTTGAATCACTTCAGGCATATAATGTGTTGAAATATAAAAATTAGAAAAGCCCGCTTTGATAAAATGACGAATGATTGTTTCTAACATTGGCTTATTACCAATTTTTAACATTGGTTTAGGGCACGAATTGGTGAGTGGTTTTAATCGAGTCCCAAATCCACCCGCCATGATAAAAACGGGGTTTTGATATTTAGGTTTACTTAATGCATTTTGCAATATTTCTAAACCAACGATTTTTCCGTTTTGAAGTAAAGGAATTGAAAGAATTTCCTTCGTTCTCATTAATTCTGCCAATTCCTCTTTCGATGCGTCGATTTCAGCTGTTATCGGGTTAGTGTTCATGACCTTTGTAACGCAATCGGTGAGGGCAAGGTTACTTAGTAGACCCCTTCGAATATCACCATCAGCGACTACTCCGATTAAGCCATGATTTTCATCGGCTACCAAAGCGATACGTAGACCTTCTCTATTAATAACCTCGAGTGCATCTAAAATTGTTGCAGAAGAGGGGAGTAAAATATTTTTCCATTTAGAACTCATTCTTTTCACCATAAACATATCGTTAGCTGTGATAGTGCAGTCATCTTAGATAGTATAAATACCAAATAACTTATTGATTAACTTTGCTTTAATTTCTATATATTCTATTTTTATGTTTAACTACTTTTATTCATCAGATATTTATTATCGGTTATTGATCAAATTTCTGTATTAACTTACAAAAGTGTTGAATATCTTCAGGGGTATAACGGGCATCTAAAGGTAAAGAAAGTATTTTTGGCGAAACCTCATTTGACGTTTCTTTTATTTCAGGCCAGTGAACAGCTAAGTAAATAGCGTGCTCCATCAAGGCTAATCGGACTTTGTCCCGATTTTTTAATCTTAGAGGTAAAAAGGTTGGGTATTCAGGTGTGATATCAACAAATTGATGCTGACTTAAGCTGCCTTTAGCAGCCGCTAGGTTCTTTTTATGAATGGTTTTTGTATGAGCTAAATTTCGATAGAACTGATTGGCCAAATAAATACTTTTATCATCAGCACTAAATATACCTACTGAATTATCTAATAAGTTCTCTGCGTCTGAAAAGGTTGTCAGGTATTGGCGTTCATTACCTTCCCATGAATGAATAAATTTGGCTTTGGCTTCTTTTGCTTGATATTTTAAATCTGAAAATGCAGGCAACGTGCCTTTTGGTATATCAAGTAAAGGGTTATTTGATACCGTTTGACTAAACGCTGAAACCGCAGATATTTTTCGTAAGCTATTAAAATAGCACCATTTAGTAGCAGATTTGATTTGTGGAACTTCTGTGCCAAATACATCGTCAATAATGATGGGCAATGTTGAATTCGTGAGAATGGACTGGAATGAGGCGGAGTCATGCCCAAAATATCTAATAATATAAATGGCATCGATAGGCCTTGATATAGGAGGCTCAGTGAACTCAAAATTATCGTTTATTTTATAGAAGACGGCTTCTATGTTGTACTCTCTCAGAATATCAATCACTACTTGGCAAATAAAATCAGGAACAAGCACCCTTTTTCCTTGCAATTGCATAGATTCTATTATCCAACGCAATGATGAACGGCCACTATTGGTTACGCCATAAAAGTAGCCATCATTAAGGAATTCTTGTTCACCACCAATAGGTTTATTTTTCACAAAAGGGGATGTCATAAAATGGTTTCGTCTTTAGTGATTTTAAGTCAATTTGTTTTAGTATTTCTACGACTTGTTTAGCACTATTACCTTGTCCGTAAGGATTACAAATATTGTTCAACATAGCGTGAAACTCGGGGGAATAGGCTTTATTTATAGCGAAGAGGAGCTGTTCGGTATCTGGCCTTACATCAATGACGCTTTGTGCCCTGACTCTACCTCTTTGGCGGTTACCTATATTAATTGTTGCTAATTTAAATGAAGGAGCTTCAACGATGCCACTTGATGAATTACCAACAACAGCATCGACATATTGTAGTGCTGATAAGTATCTCAACTGCCCTAATGAGGTGAATGCAATGGCATTATTGGGGTGTTCAGCCACAAACTCATCAATCATTTTATTGATTAGCCTTCCCCCTACATCAGCATTGGCTTTTGTAAAAATAATGAGCGTTTTATCTAACTGACTTAACCCGTTTAAGATTTCAGTAAAATCTCTTTTTGTTTCGGCGATATCTTGCGTTGTTTCTGGGTGGTAAGTAAAAAGAATATTTTTCTCTAGTAATTTGCAGTTAATAGATGACTCAAACTCTACTTGCGACATTAATTTCATGCGTAATAAGTTATCTAAACCTATTTCACCAACCGTAAAGACGCGTTCGGGTTGTTCCCCCATCTGTATGACTCGATGTGTGTATTCTTCCATCGCAGTGAAATGTAACTGAGATAGCTTTGTAATCGAGTGGCGAACTAATTCATCTATCGCACCTTCGGTTATTTCGCCACCACTTAGATGAGCGACAGGAATTTTAGCTATATTTGCTGCGGAGACAATTGGAATTAATTCATATCTATCACCTAGCACGACAACAATATCAGGCTTTAGCTCGTCAAAGGCTTCTGCAAAACTAATGAGTGCAAGCCCCATACTTTTGCTAACACCAACTGCTGAGTCTGATGATAATAAGATCTCAATTTTTTTATTAACGCTAAAGCCATCATCGAGAATCTGTTTGTGAGTGAAATCAAATTCAGGGGATAAGTGTGTGCCGGTCGATATCAGTTGCAATTCTAACTGAGGATCATTTTGTATATCTTCTAATAGACATCGTAATAACCCATATTCGGCTCGTGTTGCAGTCACTACACAGATTTTACGCACTAGATAAGCTCCCCGATTTGGTAATCTTTTTTAGCAATCGAGCCAATAACTTCATCCCATCTTGTCGGCGGAATCCCATTTCCTGGGCGTTTTATTTCAAGCATATCTTCTGTGATGTGAGCACCGAGAGGGATTACTTTTTTAGCGATAATGCTTTTTCTAACAATATCTCTGTTTAGCTTTTCAGTTTCTGTGGGGACTTTCCAACCCGTACCAAGGGCGTGTTCAATATTACGAATAGCTTTAACCATATTTGATAGTTCAATGGGTTCTAAGCTGGCCTTATGATCTGGGCCATCCATATTTTTATCTAAAGTGAAATGTTTCTCGATGACTTTAGCGCCAAGTGCAACAGCAGCAATAGGAATTTCGATACCTAAAGTATGGTCGGAATAGCCGATTGTGATACCTGGAAATGCGTTTTTAATCGTCGTCATGGCGAGTAAATTAACATCTTCCGGAGATGTTGGGTAATCGGTTGTCGCGTGAAGAACGGTGATTTGTTGTAGTGATAACCCAGCATTGAGTAAAGTAAAAATAGCATGCTCGATTTCAGATAAATACCCCATTCCTGTAGATAAAATGACGGGCTTACCAAAATTAGCGATATGGCGCAAAAAAGGTGTATTTGTTAATTCACCTGACCCAATTTTAAAAACATCTTGTAAGCTATTTAGAAAGTTTGCACTTTGTTCTTCATCGGGTGTTGACATAAATATGATGTGTTTTTCGACACAATATTCTTTTAGTTCGATGAAATCGTCGTAACTCAGCTCTAAACGCTTTAGCATTTCAAATTGTGTTTCTTCGACTTTTGTATTTTCTATTTGGTACTCAGCCATTTGAGCATCTTTTGTGACTAAAAGTTCGGTTTTCCACGTTTGAAACTTTACAGCATCAACACCTGCATCAACAGCAGCATCAATCAATTGTTTAGCAAGTTCAAAATTACCATTATGGTTGACACCTGCTTCAGCAATAATAAATACATTGTTTGTCATTTTATTTTAAGCTCGCTCGATATAACTGAAATAATGAGGGGACCTGCGGGTTGTCTTGTTGTTTGTGCCATAAACTATTTAGCCATTTTCTTTTTTCGGGTAAAAAATCAATACCTGCGATATAAAAAGGCTGTGTTAATGGCGAAAATTTTTGCTTAAATTTAAATAAGCTATCATCGGGAGAGGCACTTCTTCCTCCACCTAACATCATATAGCGGCAGCCTTTTGATTTAGCTAGTTCAAAAGCAGCATCTAATAACAGGTAATTACCATTTTCTTTGTGTAAATCCTGATTATTTGCAGATAAATGGTAGTGCGCGAGTTTGTTTCCGAACATAAAAAAGCCAATTGATGCATATTGATCTTCTAATTTAACGCCGATCAAACTGATATTGGTGATTTTGTTTAACTCATTGAAATATTTTTCAGTAAAATAAAAAAAATCACTGGCCTCATTTTTTTTCATTGTTTCATAATATAGCGATATGAAAGCGTGTAATTGAATATTTTCGTATTCAATTGTCAGTTTGTTTGAGGCTTTTTTTATAATATTTCGAGTCGTTTTTGAATACAGACTTCTTCGTTCATCACTGGTTTTTTCAAGATCGACAATCACCACCTGCCTTTCTTGGAAATGCATATCAAATAAGGTCTTACATGAGCTTAGTGAATTGAATGGGTGAAAACGGATGAATTCACAAACAATTTTGTGTTTAACGCAATATTCTCGATAGGCAGAAACGGCGCGTTTTAGAAATTCAGTATCATTTGAATTGGTGATTGGCCCACCATAACCATAAGCTGTTTCTAAATCATACAGTTCTTCAGTAATTTCAATTTGGCCGACAGTTTCAATCTTTTTCTTCAAGGCACTAAACAGCACAAAATATTGTTGTTCAGTATATCGAAATTCAAAATACTCACCACCAGTTTCATACAATGCACTGTATTCTCGTTGATAGTAACTATCTGAAAGCAAGTCTTCTATACTAAAACTCATCATAATGGAGTACTAGGCAAGTTAATCAAGTGCGCTTCGATAAACTCGGATTGTTGCAGGTCACCGCGTAAAGCATCTTTAAACATAGGTAAACGGTGCATCAGTTTCCAAATAGGGCGAGTCATCACTCCTGCTGCATTGGTTTTTTCTAGTAGTTCATCGCGTAATTTGGCATCTGCACAAATTACCGCATTTAACCAATAGTTGGATTGCGCATAAGACGGTTCAACAACAAATTGATAATCACTACCTGCAAAGAAGTTTTGGTATTGGTTCGCTAACTTGCGCTTTTGTTCTAAAAATAAAGGTAAATGCTCCATTTGAGCACAACCTAAAGCTGCGTTTAAATTTGGCAGGCGATAATTAAAGCCTGGTTCATCGTGGAAAAATTCATATGGGTGAGGAATTTTGGCTGTCGTGGTGACGTGTTTTGTATGTTTTCCCGCGTCCTCTGTGGAACAGAGAACCATTCCGCCGCCGCCTGTGGTAATAATTTTATTACCATTAAAGCTCAGTGCGGCAAATTCACCAAGTGTGCCAGTATGTTTGCCTTTATAGAAAGAACCTAAGCTCTCAGCTGCATCTTCTACTAGAGGTAAGCCCCATTTTTTACACACGATAAGTAGTTCATCGAGTTCAGCGGGATGACCAAAAGTATGCATTGGGACGACGGCTTTAATTGCTTGCTTTGTTTGTTTATGAAAGCAGCCATCTTCAGTGAGTTCAGCATGTTTCTCTAGGTATTGTTCTACCGCTTTAGGACATAGGCTTAAACTGATAGGGGATACGTCGACAAAAATAGGTTGGGCACCCATATGATAGAGTGCATTACAAGTGGCAACAAAGGTTAATGCTTGAGTAATCACTAAATCGTTCGCACGAACACCGGCCATATAAAGTGCGGTATGTAATGCTGCGGTTCCATTAACGGTAGCAACTGCACGAGGGGTGCCAGTAAAGGCTTCCATTTTTCTTTCGAATTCGTCGACGAATTTCCCAACGCTAGAGACAAATGTACTGTCGATGGTCTCTACAACATAATTTTTTTCATTACCCGTAAATGTCGGGGCATGAAGGGGGATAAAATCATTAGTTTTGTATGTGTCTCGAATAAATTCTATCAGTGATTGTGGCTTCATTATGTTGTGACCTTACATTTTACTATCGAGGTACTTACCCGTTTCTTGGTGGGCAAAGTCAGGGAGCATTTTGTAAAATAGCTCAACAATCTGTTCTTTTTTCCATGCTTTATTTACTTTCATTTGCCCAATTGTTGTTTCAAACAGATTAAGTAATTCTGTCTGGTAGTCCGCTTCGTTTTTAATAATACCGAGGTTCTCAAAGCGAGCCATGTCGAGTGTTTCTTTATCCGTGAAGAACTCTTCAAAATCTTTTTCGCCAGTGGTGTCACTTGATGTGAAGAGGCATGGCCATTTGCCTTGGGCTGGTAGTGTTTTAGCGAGTTCTCTAGCTTCGTCCTCATCTTTACATAAATGCGGTTCATAGCCACGTTGTTTTAGGTATTTAACTGCAATATCGGCAAAGGTAATAAGGTGAAGGGCTTCGCTCAGTTTGGGGAAAAAGATGTCTCTATTTTCTCCGAAAATACAGGACATTAAGCATAACTCACCCGACTCTTGAGGCGTCACAAAATAACGTTTGATATCATTTGGTGCGACAATGGGTTGTTGCTTACTTAATCGTTGATCAAACCCGTGGAGAAGAGAGCCATCAGAAAATGCGACATTGGCAAAGCGGGCTGTTGAAATATCTATTTCTTCGCTCCGACGCATTAAGAACATTTCCATAATGCGTTTTGATGCACCCATCATATTTACGGGGTTAGCAGCTTTATCTGTGGATACACAAAAGTATTTTTTAACACCTGAATTAATTGATTGTTGGATTGTTTTATCGGTATTAAAAATATTGACGTCAATCATGCGCATTAGGGTAAATGGGTCTTTTTCACTGCGGACATGCTTTAGTGCGGATAAATTAAGCACATAGTCATACTGACCATCAGCCTTAATAAAAGCATCATATTCGATGGAACCAATATCTAAAGCAAATGTTTGGAAATCGCCATTGATATAACCAAATGAGCTGCGAATATCTCTCACTAATTCAACCATGTTGTTTTCGCTAATATCAACAACATGAAGTTTTTTAGGGTTACGTTTAAATATCTCTTTCGTTACTGCCTGACCAATTGAACCAGCCCCACCTAAGACAAGAAACCGAGATTGAGACACAATGTGAGAAAGTTCGGCGTGATTATTATTTATATCTTCGATTAATAACGCTTTATTTCTTCCAATTAATGGAAGTATTTGATTCATAAATTGACTCTCATCTATTTGTTAAAATAATTACGGCTATTTTCATTCTTTTTAAGCAATGCTATGGGTGTTAAGCAGTGCGCAAAGCCAAATAATCACAATGTTATTCTAATATTAGGCGTTGAATAAAGCTACCGCATGACGCTTATTTAAGCACCGCATGTAACGTTTTAGAGCGAGAATGAGTCAGACTCTACATTATTAGTTCTTAATAAATAATATTAGCACTAATAGGTATTGTTGACTATGAGGAGTTATGATGGGGTGTATATTCAATTGTTTGATTTATATCGAAATATTAGATTTGATCTAATGAAATAGAGTTGTAAAAGGTTGTTTTTTGTACTTTTATATGGACGGAAGTTAGAGATAGTCACTATCTCTAACTTCTTATAGAGGTATATAGATACTCTGATTTACTGCTTTTACCACTTAAATGGCACGTTTACCGTCACGGCGGCACCTAAGTCATTGCGTGTTTCATAATCGGTTTTTGAAACCCACACTTTTGCATCGGTGCTGACGTCGTTATCAAAGTTATGCCACCAACCCATATCGACACCTTTAATGGTTTCAGATTTAGGGAATAACTTGTTGCCGTCAAAGTTGGACTTGTTCACTTTTGCATACATTAAGCGTGTGCTAACACGGTTATCGTCATCAAGGGTATATTCCACCTTGGTGGTCAACATACGACCATCACCGCCCATACCGTGACCTAATGATGCACCTTGTTGGTAATAACCATTTTTGTAAATAAAGTGGCGATACATCACGCCGTCTTTATCCCACTCAGTATGAGTATTAGCGCCTTCAATATACCAATTTAGTGGCTGGCCCCATAGGGTGTGATAGCCCTCGATACCACCCATAAAGGCATTTTTCGATGGGAAAAGGTTGGCTTCATCTTCACCGACCATTTGCCCGTATACGCTGACAGGTAAGTCAATTAATGGGTAAAGTTTTAGTTTAAAGTCTAAACCCGCCAGTTGGTTACCCGGATCGTCATTTACATCACCAGTATTATCCCTTCCGCCCATGGCATTCCAGAAAGAATTCCAGTTATTAGGGCGACCATCGCCTCCCCACATGACGACGCGAGAACCGCCCAGTTCGAAGAAGTCGGTTGGGTTCATGGTCATACGTAAGCCGATAAGCTTAGTATTTGGCTGTGAGGAATATTGCTTAATCTGTCCCGCGGTTAGCTGGTATTGCCAAGAGCCAATCCAAGACAGCCATGGGGTTTCAAATGGGCTTTGGTCAGCACGTTGCAGCAAAAAGCCAGTGACAGGGCGGGCGGCATCGGTACGAATTAAGCTGCCGTCGTGGCCAGGGCCCCACCATTGTGGGATCTCACCGAAAGTGACCCATTGGTTCCAAATTTTAACGCCACCGTATGAACCGTTCAGGTTGTAGTCTGAACCGTTTTCAACACGCAGAGCGCGCTCACCATTAGCGGTGAGGTTTAAATCCACATTGTCTGTGCTGTAGTTACCTGAAACAGTGTAACGAATGTCACTTTTTTCGCTTTGGGCAAAGCCTTGTGGCATCGAATTGTGACTAGAGGCAAAGTGTGTTTCCAGTTGAACACTATTCTTTTTACGGTCTAGGTTTTTCTTAATGCGCTGAATAATCGCTTCTTGTTCGCTATTGGTAATATTTGCATTATTCAACGAGCGGGTAATTTCTTCTTGGGAGAGTGGCCAAGTGGATAAGCTAATTTGAATGACGTTACGCTCTGAAAGCCATGCTAAATCACTGCGTAAGTTATCATTGGGTAGAACTAATCCCCCTGCCACACTGTGTGCGCTTATTGCGCCTAATACCGCAAGCATTGCCAGCTTGGTAAGCTTGAATTTTTTCATTGATAAATCCGTTTGAAGTTGAGTTCGCCTAATATTGACAGGTCAATAAGAATCAATAAGTTTCTAAAAATTAAACCAATATAAAGTGTGGTGATATTTGCTTTATTATAAGTATGCTAATTTTAATGGGTAAGCCACCCGTGCTATCTCGGGAAGCGATCATCACAATTAAAATAAGTGAAATAGAATATCAGATTAAACTATTCAGGATAGGAAATAGTAACTTATTAAAATATATAGCAATGTGATATGCATTAGATTTATATATTTATTATTTTAATTTTGTTGATGTTTAATTCTGTTTTATTATTTAAATTTAAAATAAACAGATTAATATTTGCAGGAATGGTTTGGGGTTTATTGCCGTGGGAACTCAATATAAGAATATTCTATATTAGTTACTTATAAATCCATTTGGGGAATAGAAATAAAAAAGCCCTCTATTTTAAATAGAAGGCTTTTGGGTGTCATATTTGAAATGGCTTAACGGCCGTGCTCAGGTAGCCAGATTTGTAACCTTAGCCCGCCCAGAGGGCTGTCATCGGCTTTCACCCAGCCTTTATGCTGTGTAATCGCAGTTTCAACAATGGCTAAGCCTAACCCTGTACCACCCGTTTCGCGGTCTCGCGCTTCATCAGTACGGTAGAATGGGCGGAAGATATGCTCACGGTCTGCAGGGCTAACACCTGGGCCATCATCATCCACAGTAATCAAAATACCGTTGTTTTCTTCTTTAAAATCAACAGCAATATGGGTATGTGAATAACGCAGCGCATTACGGACAATATTTTCAAACGCACTACCCACCGCTGAAGGGTTGCAATACAACGGCCAAGGGCCTGGGTTTGAGGTGATATCGAGCGTTTTGTTCATCTGTTCCGCTTCGAAGCTGGCATCATCTAAAATATCCCCCCAAAGTTCATCGGCTTTGATATTTTCGCGCAGGATTTCATTTTTATGTTGGCTACGTGAGAGCACCAACAAGTCATTGATCATGCTATCTAAACGATGCGTTTCGGTTTCGATGCGCTCCAGCTCTTTACTTTCACCATGGCGACGGCGTAATAGGGCGGTTGCCAGTTGTAAGCGAGTGAGAGGGGTGCGCAGTTCATGTGAAATATCAGAAATTAAGCGCTGTTGCGCACTCACCATGCCATCAAGCGCGCTGATCATCTGGTTGAAACTGTTCCCTGCGGAGAGGAACTCTTGAGGACCAGCTTCCAGTTCAGGATGTGGCCGCAAATTCCCTTTGGCCACATCATCAGCTGCCATTTTGAGTTTTCGAGCGGGTCGAGCTAAGCTCCAAGATAGCCATAATAACAGTGGGGCACTGATTAACATGGTGGCAATTAAGAGCAAGAATGGCCTATCGAACAATAAGTTAATAAAGTCAGATTGTGGGCTGCTGGCTGGGCGCACTAAATAGAGTTGATAGTGGTCTTCGCCATCACGAATAGAGAACGGCCCGAGAATTTCAGCTCGGCCATATTTTTTCTTTTTGGGGTGATCGGCGTTATCGGATTGACCAATAAAGTTACGGATCACCTGCATTTCACTGGGCATCGCACCAATAACGCGGCCTTCACTGGTGACAATAATTAGCCGCTGACCTGGCGGCGCCCATTTTTTGATGGCGTTGGAAATCCGACGCCACCAAAGTAGGTCATTCATAGGAGCTTGTGCGAGTTCGGCTTCAATATGTTGCTCAAGCATCTCCCCTTGGCGCTGTTCACTTTCCATCAGGACGGTGATTTGCCGAGAGTCGAGTTTGGGCACCATCAGCACTAGCATTAACACTAGTGCGAGGGTAAACCAGAAAATCGCAAAAATCCTTGCGGTTAAGCTGTTGATCATGTGGCAGAAACCATCAAGTAACCACGGCCACGTAAGGTTTTAAACCAAGGTTGGCCATCAGTACGTTCGGGTAATTTACGGCGCAAATTCGAAATATGCATATCAATAGCGCGGTCAAACGGGGTTAGGCGTTTACCCAAAACTTCTTGGCTAAGGTGTTCCCGTGAAACTACTTGACCTAAATGTTGCGCTAACAGATATAGCAAGGTGAATTCGGTGCCCGTTAAATCCAGAATTTCATTATCGAAACTGGCTTCTTGGCGACCTGGGTTGAGTTGCAGTTTATCAACTTGCAATACGGGGGTATTGCTGTTGCTGTCCTGTGTTTGTTCACTCCAGTTTGAGCGGCGCAATAACGCACGAATACGTGCCACGAGCTCACGGTCATTAAACGGTTTTGGTAGATAGTCATCCGCACCTAATTCTAAGCCCAGTACTTTATCTAACTCACTACCACGAGCGGTTAACATAATGACAGGGGTCTGATGAATTTGGCGCAATTCTTTGAGTGTCTCAATACCATTTTTTTTCGGCATCATGACATCCAATAAAAGCAGATCAATGGATGAGTCAATCTGTTGCAATGCCTGTTCACCATCATAAGCGATGACGACATTGAAACCTTCCATTTCCAGCAGTTCTTTTAAGAGCGACGTGAGTTCACGGTCGTCATCAACTAATAGGATTTTATGCATTTTTTAAGTCCTCCAACTGCCAAAATACGATAACAATCTGTACGATTCCATGACTTTACGTTCTTTTACATGCTCTGACGCTAGTTTGCAGCCACAGGTGTATATTTATTCACATTGAATCACGAGCACAGTTCGGAGACAAGGTGTCAAATGCGAAGAACAACACATAGCAAAGTACATAATACAGTACATAAAACCGCAATGTTAGTTTTAGCTTCTGCATTTGTGTTCGGGCCAACAATTGCTTTCGCAGAAGTTTCACAGAACGTTGCGAATGATGAAAGCTCAGTGCCATTAATGTTGCAGATGCAGCCTGAGGAAGTACCTTCGACAGCTCACCAAGTTGTTGTGCCATTTCAGTCACATGACATGTTTAGCAGTGAAGAACGCGCCAGCACATTTATGTTTAATGGCATCACATTAAATGAAAAGCAACGCCAGCAGCTACGTGATTTGATGGCAACACAGCGCCATTATCACATTGATAGCACAGCACTAGTGCAAGAACGTGAAGCGTTACATAAATTAATTATAGCGGATAGCTTTGATGATAAAGCGGTTCGCCAGCAACTTGAAAAAAGAATGCAAAAAGAATTGGAACAACGCGTTGAAATGGCAAGAATTCATCATGAATTATACCAATTATTGACGCCAGAGCAGAAAAGTGAGCTTGAACAGATTCACCAACACAAAATGGCTGAATACCAAGCGATGCAGTTCCAATAAATCAGATTTAGAGTACCCGTAGTTGTAGTTGAGTAAGCAAGTTAAGTTCAGATCCTTAATTTTGAAGTAAGTAGTGAAGTAGCAATAAATGAAGTTTTTCCTTGCCATAGACACCATCCCTGTCTTTTATAGCCCCTATTAGGGGCTTTTTTTTTGTTTAAATGGGTTGGGTGTTGACTATAGTTGACAATTTGTTGAGGGCGATTAAGATACAGGTATCAAGACAAGGAGACGTCTTATGATAACAGTATTAACGACAGATCTATTCGACAACTGGATACGTGACCTCAAGGATTTAAGGGCGAAAACCAAGATTCAAGTGAGAATTCGGCGCCTAAAAAATGGAAATTTTGGCGATATTGAGCCGATTGGCGATGGCTTTTCAGAGCTGAGGATACATGAGGGGCAAGGGTATCGTGTTTATTTAAAACAGAAAAATAACGTTATGGTCATTTTGCTCTCAGGTGGGAGTAAAGGAACCCAGCAAAAAGATATCATCAAAGCCAAGCAGGTCTTTAGTCAAATTGAAGGTGAGTTATGACCATTAAATTAAAAGAATATGATATTGCTGAGCATTTAAATAGCGAAGAAGAAATCCAATTGTACCTTAATGAGATCTTAGAGCTGGGTGATCCTGCTTTAGTATTATCAGCACTTGGGGATATAGCAAAAGCTCGAAATATGAGTCAATTAGCTAAAGAGGTAGGGATGAGCCGTGAAGGTTTATATAAAGCATTGTCAGGTCAAGGTAATCCTACATTCACCACAATCATAAAAATAGTTAACTCTCTTGGTTTGAAGCTACAATTTAAAAGTATTTAATACTCTGTTTTTATTAAAATAAAAACTTCTTATCTCATTATCTTGCTATTACCTCTCTACGAAAAAATAGGATAACGTTATGGTTCAGGTGTTAACAGCTCAGGATTATCGCAGTATGCCTTGGAAAAATGGGCAAGGCGTCACGTTGGAAGTGGCGAGAAGCCATGGTGAAGGGCTTGATGATTTTGACTGGCGGGTATCAATTGCGGATGTGAAAGCTGCGGGGCCTTTTTCTCATTTTTTAAATCGCCAACGTATTATTGGTGTGCTGGAAGGGAATGGGGTGACTTTGCTTGTGGATGACCAGAGCCCAGTAACGTTACAGCAAAAAGAATTCTTTGCTTTCAAGGGGGAGAGCAATGTGCATGCTGAATTAGTTAAAGGCGCTATTCGTGATTTTAATCTCATTTATAATCCTGCAAAATATTCAGCACGCCTACAGTGGGTAAATTCAGCATCGGGTAGTTCTTGGATTAGCGATGCAGCCCAAATTCTTATTTTCAGTACTGCGCCAAGTATGAGCTTGGACGTGAACTCGCAATCGTTTGTGTTAAAACATTTTGAAACGTTGTTAGTGAGAAACAATATCCAGCCACTGCAATTTTCAACCCAGCAATCTGCGGGACAGGATTTCTGCATAATAGAGTTGTTTATTAAATAGTTAGGGACTTAATGCTATTTATTTGGATGTTTTTCTAATATTTTTAGCAATAATTATTTTTTAGGGTGGGATATTACTCTGTCGATTAAATTATTTTAGTAAAAATGTTATCAAATTCATAGAACCTGTAATTATGGCTTTATTCCTATTGTTATTTTCCGCAAAATTTATAGTCTTTAGCGTCACTAAAAAAATAAGAATGGTATTTCTTAAAGGAAAAATGATCTATGAAAATGAAAGCGCTTGTCGCCGTTGCTGTCTCTGCAGTGATTTTAACTGGCTGTAAAAATATGGACCAAGGGATGTTGACTAACTCTGGAATGCAATTATTCCAAGCAGCAACACTGAGTGATTCAGATGTTAAGCAATTAAGCGATCAATCTTGTAAAGAGATGGACGCACAGAACAAAATTGCTCCGTCATCAAGCAAATATTCCAAACGTTTAGACAAAATCGCTAAAGCTCTGGGTAACGAAGTTGATGGTACACCAGTTAACTATAAAGTTTACATGACTAACGATGTAAACGCATGGGCGATGGCGAATGGTTGTGTGCGTGTATACAGCGGCCTGATGGATGTCATGAACGACAACGAAGTTGAAGGCGTTCTGGGTCATGAAATGGGTCACGTAGCATTAGGCCATACTCGTAAAGCAATGCAAGTTGCTTATGCAGCAGTTGCAGCGCGTACAGCGGCAGCATCAGCTGGCGGCGTAGTTGAACAACTGAGCGCATCACAAGTTGCTGCATTGGGTGAAAAACTGATCAACTCTCAGTTCTCTCAACACCAAGAAAGCGAAGCGGATAACTTCTCTTATGACTTACTGAAAAAACGTGGTGTGAAAACTGACGGTTTAGTAACTGGCTTTGAGAAATTAGCAAAAATGGGTAGCCAAGAGACCAGTATGTTTGACTCTCACCCACCTTCAAGTGAGCGCGCACAAAATATCCGTGACCGTATCGCTGCTGACAAAAAATAATTTTTAATTATTTTTGATAATAAGGTGCAACAATGTAAACAAGCATTGTTGCATCTATCATTTTTTCTTGCAGATATTCTTATTTCAGAGTTAGAAATCAGAACTTCCCCCGTTGTACTTCCTTAAATCACTTACTATCTTATCCATTAAATAATATTCAGGTTTTTTCATGGTGTTGCAGTTTTACGTTTGCTAAAACGCTAACAAGGAAAAAAGATGGAAAAAGTGCAGAAAATTTCCCTTCTTGCAAAAGGAATGGGAATGCTGTTATCGGGAACTTGCCGTTTATTGACAGGGGTTCGTACTCGCTGGGTTGGCTGCCAGCCTGCCATAACTCCGCGTATTTATTATGCAAATCATTCAAGCCACCTGGATGGGTTAGTTATTTGGTCTGGTTTACCGCCGCTGATGCGCCATTTTGTTCACCCTGTCGCCGCGAAAGATTATTGGGATAAAACACCATTTCGCCGTTATCTAGTGAATAACGTTTTTCGCGCTGTCCTTGTCGATAGAAAAGGGGACAAACCTGCACAAGATAATATCTTGGAGCCTCTAGAGTCCGTTTTGGCAGCAAAACACTCATTGATATTTTTCCCCGAGGGAACTCGTGGTAATGGTGAAGCGCTAGGCCAATTCAAAAGTGGTTTGTACCATTTAGCGAAAAAATATCCCGATGTTCAGGTCGTCCCCATCTACCTTGAAAACCTTAACCGCGTATTACCGAAAGGGTCTAAATTAGTTGTGCCTGTTATTTGCTCTGCGGTAGTCGGTAAGCCTATCTCTCCTTTAACCGAAACTGAAAATAAAACTGAATTTTTGCAACGCGCCAAAGAAGCGCTTGAGGAGTTGATGCCATGAGCGATTGGGACAGCGAATTAGCCTTACTGTTATCGGGTGTGTTTGGAATATTAGTCTTTGCGAGTGTCGTTGGTGGGATCTTGGCTTACCGTTATTCTGGTGATAAAAGTAATCCAACCATTGATAACCTGAATGCTCGTATCCGGGCATGGTGGGTGATGTGTATTATCTGCGTATTGGCGGTAGTACTTGGTAATATTGCGGTCGTTATTTTATTTGCATTGATATCATTCTTTGCGTTGCGCGAGTTTATTACTTTAACGCCAACACGGCGAAGTGATCATGAAGCGTTATTCTGGTGTTTCTTTATTTTCATTCCGTTGCAATACCTTCTGGTCGGTATTGAGTGGTATGGGATGTTTTCAATTTTTGTGCCTGTGTTTGTTTTCCTCTTTTTACCTACACGTATTGCACTCGCAGGGGATACCTTTCATTTTCTTGAGCGCACGGCAAAAATTCAATGGGGGATGTTGGTGACGGTTTTCTGTTTAAGCCACGTTCCCGCGTTGTTGATGCTCAATATTGAGGGTTATGAAGGGGAGGGTGTGAAATTATTGCTCTTCTTAATTATTGTGACGCAAATTTCCGATGTCTTGCAGTATGTATTCGGTAAACTGATGGGTAAACGTCCGATTGTACCTAAATTGAGCCCAAATAAGACGATCGAAGGCTTTGTTGGTGGGATCTTATCCTCTGTACTGATTGGAATTTGCTTATATTGGGTTACGCCATTTAGTTGGTGGGTTGCTGGTTTAATGTCATTGGCGATCACGATTATGGGGTTTGTGGGGGGTTTATGTATGTCAGCCATTAAACGAGACAGCGGAATTAAAGACTTCGGGGCAATTATTGAAGGCCATGGTGGGATGCTAGACCGAATAGATTCACTGTGTTTCGCTGCTCCAATATTTTTCCATTTAACGCGTTATTATTACACATAACGGTGTTTAATTTTCGTTTTTGTTCGTTCACTGAGATAAAGCACCAAATGGTGCTTTTCTTTTGCTTTACGGCTACAGCACGCGATAAATTAAAGTGGTATTATCTGCACTTAATTTGTGTTTCAAACTAAGGCGCCCGTAGTGTATTGTTGCTTTAATTTATTTAGAACCTCTTTTAAGAGGGAAAAGTTTACCTATTGAGGTCATTGACTAGAATTATGTAAACTGGATCACAATAAAACACAAAAGCTTGATGGAAAGCAGATGCATAATCTTAACTTTGCCGTATTATGCCAGCTGTTGAATCAATTCAGCTGTCGGTTTTAAGCGGGTTATTGGGCGATTTAACGGTTTTTCATAGATTTGCAATTTTATATTCATTAATCAGAGGTCATCATGGTCAAGCAGATTAAAAGAATTGGGGTTTTAACGAGTGGTGGCGATGCACCAGGTATGAATGCCGCGATCCGTGGTGTGGTACGTGCTGCTTTAGGTGAAGGCCTAGAAGTGATGGGTATTTTTGATGGGTACCTTGGCCTGTATGAAAACCGCATGAAACAATTAGATAGATACAGCGTATCGGATATGATCAACCGCGGTGGCACCTTTTTAGGCTCAGCTCGTTTCCCACAATTCCGTGATGAAAAAGTACGTGCAATAGCCTTTGAAAATCTGAAGAAAAACCATATTGATGCGCTAGTCGTTATTGGTGGTGACGGTTCCTATTTGGGGGCGAAAGCACTGACCGAAGCTGGTTTCCCGTGCATTGGTCTACCAGGCACAATCGATAATGACGTTGCAGGAACCGATTACACCATTGGTTATTTTACTGCGCTTGAAACCGTTGTTGAAGCCATTGACCGCCTGCGTGATACCTCTACATCTCATAAACGTATCTCTATTGTTGAAGTGATGGGGCGTTACTGTGGTGATTTAACATTATCTGCGGCGATCGCGGGCGGGTGCGAATTCCTCGTATTGCCTGAGCAAGAAATGGCGTTCGATCGCGAAGAATTGTTATCTGAAATCAAACGCGGTATTGAAAAAGGCAAACGCCATGCAATTGTTGCTATCACTGAACACGTTTGTGACGTAGGCGAGTTAGCCAAATATATTGAGCAAGAAACACACCACGAAACTCGCGCAACGGTTCTTGGCCATATTCAACGCGGTGGTTCGCCAGTGGCTTATGACCGTATTTTAGCATCACGCATGGGCGCATACTCCATTCAATTATTACTTGAAGGCTACGGCGGCCGCTGCGTGGGTATCCAAAATGAGAAATTGGTTCACCATGATATCATTGATGCGGTAATGAATATGAAACGCGTCTTTAAGAAGGATTGGTTTGATACAGCTAAGAAGCTCTACTAAAATCTTCGTCATATTTCAAGCTGTAGGGGTGTTGGCTACGCACACTAACCCTAGTCACATACTTATGTATGCTCCTAGGGATTAGCTTTGCTTGCCGCCTACCTACAACTTGAACTATTTAGAAGAGGATCTTCGTCATACTTTGAGCTGTGACGTTGTTGGCTGTTCTCGGCTACTCGGGTCACATACTTATGTATGCTCCCCGAGCTATCCTCGTTTGCCGCCTAGTCACAACTCAAATTATTTAGAAGATGGATCTTCTTTATATTTCAAGCTGTAGGGGTGTTGGCTACGCACACTAACCCTAGTCACATACTTATGTATGCTCCTAGGGATTAACTTTGCTTGCCGCCTACTTACAACTTGAACTATTTAGAAGAGGATCTTCGTCATACTTTGAGCTGTGACGTTGTTGGCTGTTCTCGGCTACTCGGGTCACATACTTATGTATGCTCCCCGAGCTATCCTCGTTTACCGCCTAGTCACAACTCAAATTATTTAGAAGATGGATCTTCTCTATATTTTAAGCTGTAGGAGGTTGGCTACGCTCACTAACCCTAGTCACATATTTATGTATGCTCCCTGAGCTATCCTCGTTTGCCGCCTAGTCACAACTTAAATCTCCCCCTTGCCTGTTCACATATTCCCCACAAGCATAAGTTTTTCTTTTTAATTATTTCCAGTTATTGATTCTATCTGTCAGCCTCGCCTTATCAACAATCTGATGAGGGCTCAAAATGGCACGTTCATGGCAGGTAACAAAATCACAATTAACGACCGCATTGTTATTAATATTGACGACGGGGGCTTGGGCGAAAAATATTCAACTGTTGAATGTGTCTTATGATCCTACGCGTGAGTTCTATCAGCAATATAATCAGGAGTTTAGTGATTATTGGCAAAAGAAAACGGGGGATACTGTTACTGTGCGTCAGTCTCATGGTGGATCTGGTAAACAAGCTATCTCAGTTATTAATGGGTTAGAGGCGGATGTTGTTACGTTAGCCTTAGCCTATGACGTGGATGCTATTGCGCAAAGTGGGCGAATAGATAAAAACTGGATAGAAAAACTCCCCGATAACTCAGCTCCTTATACCTCAACGATTGTCTTTTTGGTCCGTAAAGATAATCCGAAAAACATTCGTGATTGGGATGATTTAGTCCGCAAAGATGTCTCTGTGGTGACGCCAAATCCGAAAACTTCAGGCGGTGCACGATGGAATTATTTAGCGGCTTGGGGTTATGCACTAAATAAAAATCAACAAGATCCTGAAAAAGCGAAGCAATTTGTGAAGCAGCTTTACCAAAACGTGGAAGTATTAGATTCCGGGGCTAGAGGGGCGACAAATAGCTTTGTTGAACGCGGCATTGGTGATGTATTAATTGCCTGGGAAAATGAAGCGTTACTTGCTATTAATGAATTAGGTGAAAATGGCCAGTTTGAAGTGGTTACACCCAGTATTTCCATCTTAGCAGAGCCAACGGTCACAGTTGTTGATAAAACAGTTGATAAGCGTGATCGCAGAGAGGTCGCAGAGGCCTATCTTACACATCTTTATTCACCAGAAGGGCAAGAAATTGCAGCTAAGAATTATTACCGACCACGAGATAGTGAAGTTGCAAAAAAATATCAACAGCAGTTTCCAGAATTGAAGTTGCTAACGGTAGATAAGGATTTCGGCGGCTGGCAGGCAGCGCAAAAAACGCATTTTGCGAATGGGGGGGTGTTTGACGAGATAATCCAACGCTAATACTCGTCATATTTCAATTTGTAGGGGTGTTGGCTTCACTCACTCACCCTAGTCACATACTGGTGTATGCTCCTAGGGATTCGCTTAGCTCGCCGCCTACCTACAATTTGAACTATTTAGAGTATTAATATTCGTCATATTTTGAGCCGCAGCGTTGTTAGCTGCGTGCGCTCACCCTAGTCACATACTGGTGTATGCTTCTAGGGATTCGCTTACTTGCCGCCTAGCTGCAACTCAAACTATTTTGAAAATTGGTATTTTAATATTTTAAACCGAGAGTCACATACTTATGTGTACTAACTAGTACGGTTACCAAAGGTATTTTACGCCAATTTTCCCAAGATAAAGCGTCTGTTTATTATTATTACCTGATGTTGTGCCATCATCTTTTGGATGTTTCCATGTTGAGGGCTCATAGGCGACACCACCCCATAATGTTAAGGATGGAGTGGCTTGATATTCGATATTTGTTCCTAGACGAAAACCGTTGTTAATTTTTTGAACAAGATAGAAATGTTTATCATAAGTATCTTCTTGTATCGCGTAGCGAATATAAGGTGTGATATGCCAATTGGATTTTAAGGTAAAAGGCAAATAAGCACGAATTTGTGATTGCAGGAACCGAGTGCTGAAATTTTTATCCCATGTTTTGTCGTAATAAAACGTAAGCTTTGCTTTTAAATTATCTGAGTGTTGGTAAGTTGCTCCAAATTCTGTTTCTGCTTCATGGCTATTAGAACTGAAATAATTACTGTAATAATAAGAAAGCCAGAAATTAAAAGACCATTTATCATTAAAATGATAGTTACCTGCTGGTGTTAGTGCGTATAAGCTATTTGAAGAGCGTACTTTGGTTCCTGGTGGGGAGTCATTAGATTCTTTTCGATATCGGGCGCCAATTTCAATGTCCGATTGTGGTGTTTTAACAAATTGTTTTGTAATGTCAAGTTGAGTGCGGCTACGAAGATAAGAATCACGGGAAGTACTGAAATTACGCCCATGGTTTCTCAGTGATTCGCGGTGTTCTAAGTCAAAGCGCCATTGAGATGCTGGGTTTGTCAGGGATAATTGGCCTACAGTACTGATTTTATCGTACACTTTATTTTTGAATGCATCGACTTGCCCTTGATATTCTTCTATTTCCATATAAACATTGGTTTTAATTCGCCAAAAATCATTATTTGTTTCTGAAAAGCAAATGGCTGGAAATATAATTATAATATTAAATGCTAAGCTAATTATATATTTCATTTTTATCCTTTAAAGTAAACTTTATAAATTTTTATTTACTAATTTGTTAAGCAGGATAAATTTGAATTAAACTTTCAGTAGTGTCTATTGTTATTATTTGATAGTGGATAAACTAAAGAGATAAATATTATGTTTATGTCTTTGAATTTAATGAGTTTATTCTTTTTTATTTTTTTGTTGGGTAATGAATTTTCTCAAGCGTTTGATTTTGGATTTAATTGTGATTTAAATTATTCTTAACTTTAATAATTAAAAATTGCTACTCGTTAAATAAAAAAACCGCCAATAATGGCGGCTAATCATTAGAAAATAAAATAAATCTATTTTGTTTTTTTCGCTTCAGCGGCTGCTTTGACAATGACAGCAAATGCATCTGCTTTCAGGGATGCGCCACCCACTAATGCGCCATCGATATCTGGCTGAGTAAATAATTCAGCCGCATTGCTTGCATTGACTGAGCCGCCGTATTGGATGATGACTTGTTCAGCAATCGCCGCATCTTTTTTCGCAATATGGGTACGAATGAATTTATGAATAGCTTGTGCTTGTGCTGGCGTTGCGGATTTGCCTGTACCGATAGCCCAAATTGGTTCATATGCGATGACAGCACCTTGGAATGCTTGTGCGCCTAAAGTGTTCAGCACTGCGTCAATTTGACGAGCACAAACTTCTTCAGTTTTACCTGCTTCATTTTCCGCTTCGGTTTCACCAATACACAGAACAGGAATTAAGCCTTGTTCTTTAAGTACTGCGAATTTTTGTGCAACAAACTCATCACTCTCTTTGTGGTAAGTACGGCGCTCAGAGTGGCCAATAATAATATATTTTGCACCTACATCTTTAAGCATTTCAGCCGATGTTTCGCCAGTGAATGCGCCAGACAAGTTGACGTCAACGTTTTGTGCACCTAATGCAATACGGCTGCCCGCTAGAGCATGTTTTGCTTGAGTCAGGTAGATTGCGGGTGGCGCGATAGCTACATCACAGCCATCGACGCTGCTCAGTTCGTTACGCAGACCAGCGATCAGGTCATTGACCATATGGGTGCTGCCGTTTAATTTCCAGTTACCCATTACCAATGGATGTCGCATGTTATTTCCTCCAACCAGAGAGTTTGAATGATTAATCAATAAGTTATTCATTGCGCATTAATGTTGCCAACGCAACGGGACAGTTTTGTCGCCATTCACCTTAAGTATTATAAGAACATTAGGGCATAATAGCTTTGCTTTTCATCATGCTTGTTCTTAGAGCGTGATCACAGTCTGTTTAGGGTGTTTGTTGCTCTAGCTTAATCGGTTCAACAGCAAAAGTAAGCACATTATTGTCACTTTTTACTAAAATATATCGCAGTTCGCCTAACCGAGCTTCTTCTGCACGGATTGGGTTTTGATCAGCCATAAATTTATTTAAGGCAGTGGTTAGCTCTGGGGCTTTATCTAAAGAAACATCTGGGGCAAATTGATGGATGATTGCAAGCGTATAGCGTTCCATTAATTGGCGATTTTCTTGGGCTTCTTGTACGTTATCTGTTGGGAGTAAGGTGATTTGTAAGCTTTTAATTTTTTCACTACCGCGTTCTAACACCGCAGAAGAATAAATTTGTTGATTGATACGGGAAGCGGCACGAATATAAGGAGCAGCGATGTCTTGGCTTGCAATAACTTTATATTCATGAAGATATAAATCTTTATAGGTGCGATTAAATTGATTGCGTAATTCAGGAATGGTGAGGTCAAAAGAAGCCGCATCAGGGGCTAAGTAAGCGACCTCAAAATCAGTATCAGGTAAGGTTGGCACTTTTTGGGCGAATGCCAACGGTGGCGCACTGAGTGTAAAAATGGTTATGATGGCGGATATCGAACGAATTAAGGTTTGAGTCATTTTTTTGCCACTCATTCTTTGGGTTTTCACATTGTATCAGGATTATAAGTAATGACATTACAACAATGGGCTTTTTCCTTCAAAGGTCGAATAGGGCGGCGACCATTTTGGGTCGGTATCGCTGCCAGCTTTATTTTGGTGGCCGTGATTGTCCTGTTACAGAATACGTTTTTATTACCTGAAATGGTTACTCTTTTTCTTTTTGTCCTCTTGCTTTATCCTTTAGCCGCAATTTTTTCAAAGCGCCTACACGATAGAGGAAAATCAGGTGGGTGGTTCGCATTAATTGTATTGGCTTTTGCGCTTTATTCAATGGATGTCAGCCTGTTTGAGCCTATTTGGCAGTGGGGAATTGGGCGATTCTTACCCCTATTTATTGCGATGATTATGCTATTGGATTGTGGTGTGTTTGTCGGAATGGATAGTGCAAATAAATATGGTGAAAAAACTGAGGCTGTGAATTATTTATAACGCATTGACTACCCTGAAATTATTCAGGGTAGTGTTTATCTCTTTTTACCAGTATTGCTCGCTGGAAATATGACCCGGCTTACGGCGTAAGTGCTTAATCATTCCATGGCTATTTTTTAGCGTATCTCGTGTGTCACGTACCATTTCAGGGTTACCACATAACATTACATGGCAAGTTTCAGGCGAAAGGGATAAACCAACCGCATTTTCGAGAGCATGACTTTCAATTAAGGCTGGGACTCGACCATGCAAAGATGTTTGGGTTTGCTCTCGACTGACAACAGTAACAATTTTTAATTTTCCTTGGTACTGTTGCTCAAGTTCCTGCATTAATGGCAGATAGCTCAAGTCTTTTTCATATCGAACAGCGTGCAATAAAACGATTTTTTCAAATCGTTCAAGATCCTTTCCTTCTTGTAAGATTGATAAAAATGGGCCAATAGCTGTCCCAGTTGAAAGCATCCATAAATTTTTACACGCTGGAATTTCATCTAAGACAAAAAAACCCGCCGCTTCATCTGTTATTTGTAGTGTATCGTTAGGTTTTAGCTGTGCTAATTTGGGGCTCAGTTTGCCCTCGGGAACAATCACAAAATAAAACTCAAGTCGGTTATCGCTGGGGGCATTCACATAAGAATAGGCACGTTGAATTCGTTCTCCCTCGATTTCAAGGCCAAGTTTAGCGTATTGTCCTGCAGTAAAAGGTTTAATGGGGGCGTCGATGACAAGGCTAAACAATGTATCCGTCCAAAACTTGGCTTCAATCACTTTCCCAGTTACCCAATTTGCCATAAATCCACCTCTTATTATTTCAAAATCAATCCCGCTAAGTGAGTGATGTTTTACTTTAAGTTAGTCGGGGTATTGCTCATTAGGATTTAATACTAAAACAGTTCACTATTTATGCTTATCGATAACGTGTTCTAGTGATTTATTCTTAATAATAGTTATTTATTAATTTTAATGTACAGTTATGTTGACAGACATGGCGAATATAGCTGCCATTGGTGTATAAACTAAAATGTCGAGCTACTTAGAAAAAATCGTAAATTTTGTTATCTTAATCACATTAGAGCAAAACGTGCTATCTCTTGTTTATCTGGGGTAGTTCTAATGTGTAAAAACAATATTTAAATATTCGTCATTAAATTCCAATATTTGGTTTGTATTATTAACTTTTAATAATACTGGGTTGCTGTGTGTCTGGAATTTTTGCCTGTGTCTGAGAGAAAAATGAGAAAGCTGGAACATTTCAATCTGTTATTAATGCTTATTGCATTGGCGGCTGTTGGCCAAATGACGCAAACTATTTATGTCCCTGTGATTGCTGAAATTGCAGTGTACTTTGACGAACCTTCTGGTGCCGTCCAGAAGGTGATGGCGGCATATTTATTTTCATATGGTTTTTCGCAACTATTATATGGGCCATTATCCGACCAAATTGGTCGTCGTCCTGTTATTTTAGCGGGGCTGACTATTTTCTTATTTTCGACCATTGTGGCGATTTTTGCGCCGACTCTAAATACGCTCACTATCGCAAGCGGCATGCAAGGCCTTGGTACAGGGGTGGCGGGTGTTATGGCGAGAACCATGCCCCGAGATTTATATAAAGGCACGGCATTGCGCTATGCAAATAGTTTATTAAATATGGGTGTCTTGGTAAGTCCATTATTAGCGCCGATGTTTGGTGGAATATTGGCTCACTTTTTTGGTTGGCATGCCTGTTATATTTTCCTATTTATCCTAGGTGCGGGTGTATTATTTAGCATGTATCGGTGGTTACCTGAAACGCGGCCTGTATCCCCAGAAAAACGTAAAATGTTGGCGTCATATTGTGAGTTACTCTCTAATGGGGCATTTTTGTCTTATTTATCGATGTTAATTGGTGCGCTGGCGGGAATTGCCGTTTTTGAAGCGAGTAGCGGTGTTTTAATGGGTGGTGTGTTGGGCCTCAGTAGCATTACCGTCAGTATTTTATTTATATTACCTATCCCCGCCGCCTTTTTTGGTGCGTGGTATGCAGGACGTGAAGGAAAAACGTTCTACAACTTGATGTGGCAATCGGTATTAATTTGTTTGCTGGCAGGTTTACTGATGTGGATACCGAGTTGGTTTGGCGTCATGAATACGTGGACGTTGTTAGTTCCCGCCGCTGTATTTTTCTTTGGTGCAGGCATGTTATTCCCGCTTGCGACCACAGGGGCGATGGAGCCATTCCCCTATTTAGCGGGCGCTGCGGGCGCACTTGTGGGGGGCTTACAAAATGTCGGTTCTGGGGTTGCAACATGGGTTTCTTCATTAATGCCTCAGAATGGGCAATTTAGTCTTGGTTTGCTGATGTTTTTGATGTCGGCTCTTGTACTCTTGTGTTGGTTGCCGCTGGCTCGCCGTATGGGGCATTCGGAAAGAACAGTTTAATATTAAATGGTTAGGCGGGGGCCCCGCCTAATTATTTATTGAGTCGGTATACCCGCTAAATAGAGTTTCGGTGTGGCGATATCGGATGATGAAGTCGCCGTGTATGCCTCCTGTGTTGGAAGCGCCGATATAAGTTCCGCTTGGTTGGCGAGTGCATTAAACACAACTGGGCGGTGATAATCTAAAAATGTTTTATCCTCTGTTAGCGGTAAGTTTTTGTCTTGTACAAGCCAGATTTTCCTCGCGTTGATACTATCTTGTAAATGTGAGTCAATATGAATAATGATATCAGTGCACTCTAAGCCTGGTGTGCTGTCAATGGTTCCTCTTACTGTTAATGTCATCTTTTCATGTGAAAAGTACCAATCCTCTAGTGGCGTCTTTTCTTGTTGTTCACCTTTTTTATCGACCATCTTTAGAGTTACCCAATAACGATACTCACCTTCAGGTAATGATAAGTTCGTTATGTCAATTTCTTGGTGGATATTCATATCAGCAATCAATGATTGTTCAGCGCGGACGGCGATACATATAACTTCCTGTGATGTTTCTATCTGTTTATTGAGGTGGTTTATTGGCGTGAAAGATTGAGAGGTATACAGGTTATCTTTTTGGCCAAATGGGTCAGACAAAGAAAAATATTGTTGATGTAGTTTGCCGCCTACAACCCAGTTTGCTTTTAGTGCACTTAGTGGTGTAATTTTTTCTTTATTTACTTTACCCGTTGAAAAATCAATAGAATCTACATCTGTACTTGCCCAAAAAAGTGTATTTCCTTGCCAATAATTATCTAAAATGAGTCTCTCTGGCAATTCATCAGTGTGGCTATTTGCAAATAGACGATTTGCCAATGACGAAGGGTTGGTATATTGGGCGATCTCTTGCCCCAGCTCTTTTTGGGGATTGAGCTGGTATAACGCGAATTTAACCAGCTCACCTTTGTCTGCAATATTTAAGCTAATATCATTTTCATATATTTTGACTTGTAATTTTTCTGTGATTAAGCCATTCGATGTTGCATAAGTCACCACAATGGCATGACTATGATAGGGGTAATAAGGGCGGCCTTTACCCGTTTCCAGGTTATGATAATCAGCGGGTAGGTTACCGATTGTACGGTCTACCAGTAACGTATTATAAGGATGAGGAATGCCATCTTTGGAGGCGAACTGACCGCGAAGCCAATACACAGGTACATCGCGCTGATGGGGCCATTCATCGATATTTTTGTATGGATAATATTGGGTGAAGTTTTCCTGCGTTAAGGTTTCCCACTGCTTTTTTGAATCATCCCAATGTTGGTAAAAACCATCCCCTGCAAAGTTGTTATCCTCAATATCTTCCCCTTTAGTGTGGTTCGGTTGCCAGCGTGTTTTTTGGCTTAAAAATTGCAAAATGCGTTGGTTAAAATAATCAGAGTGGGGCAAAAATGCATCATATTGTTCGCTAGTAAAATAGGAATGGCTGGCGTACATCGCTGGGTAAAGGGGAATAGTGTTTCCATGTTTATCTTGGTATTGATAAGTGGAATAGTGCTGACGGTGCTGGTTATAGGCAGGCGTTGGGCCGTGAGCTGTTGGGTCATAAGGGTATTTCGTATTTTTAACATTAGTATGAGGTAAGCCTAACCCATGGCCAAAGATTTCATGCCATAAGGTTGTTGGCTTATGTATGCCGCCGCCTACATGTCGCCTTGCCAAGCCGAGAACATGATAACGGAGTGATGCGGTAAAGGGGTGGATCGCCGAATAATGGTAAATTGCATCTGAATGATTTGAATCGTGAAATTGTGAACTATTTAAATATGCCCAGTTGATTTGTGAGTCGAGATGGTTGGGAACTTTTTTGGGGTCATCATATTTAGGGTGAATTAAATTTTCTGCGTCATAAATGAGCTCTTTATAAGGATGCACGCTTGGGTTTCGAGTGGTTACAGGGGAGCTATACAGGGTGAGTTGCTTAACTGGTAATATCGCCACCGCTTCTTGTCCCCAGCTCAGTGGAGAGTAGGCATAAATACCGTGGCCGTGCTGGTATAGAGTATGGTTATCAACATAGGCAGTGATATGACTATCCAATGTCACGTTGGGTGAAATGAGCCCGTATTGGTTTGTTTCTGGGGTAATCAAGGCTTTTCGGTTGGCAACGATAACAATTTGAAAACCAGGTTGTACCCACTCACCTTTTATGGGTGCGGTAAAACTTTGGGCGTGCTGGTGGTAGGCTAAGGGATTCATGGTATTAGGGAGGGGGGTTAATTGAGTTGGTAGGTTGTCAGGCCCCGTCATAGCGACTCGTGCCAATATTTTTTTTTCTTTATTGCTGACAATAGCCACTAAATCAGGGGAATTAGCGGAATAGGGGTGCGTGATATCCACTTTGAGCAGTGCCCAACGGTTAGCGGTTAGGCTAAAATAAGGGTCATTCGGTGACTGTAAGTGAGTTTGCGCCAGTTGAATACCATGAACCTGCATACCTTCTGGTGTGGGGTGATATCGTCGCTTGGGAGCCTGATAAATCGGGTCTGAAAGGGCAAAGGTTCGTTTTCCAGGTATAACGATTTGGGGAGCTTCATCCGTTTGTAAATGAATGGAAATTGGTTCAGATTGGCGACCATCGTGGCGGATTGTCACTAAATCAAATTGATCTGGGTTTGATCTCAATGCAGTTTCATGGGGGGTATAGATCCATTTTCCAGTTTGCGGATCGATAGTCACATCGCCAAACTTAGCCTGCTCAAGAACCTGATATCGCTGAATATTATCATGCTGAGCTAATTGCCCTGTTACCGTGCCAATAATCAGTTGATTGGGAAGTTTATGGGTGTTTTCAGCCACCAAAATCGGTAGTATTTGTTCCCCTCGCTGTTGCTTTAGCTGAAATTGTGAAAAAACAATGTGCTTTCCCGTCATATTCAGCGTGTTATTTTGATATCTCACTGTGATGGGATTTTGCTGTAATGCTACTATCTCTTGATTTACATTGAATTCAATCGCTTGAGCTATAGAATTCCATGATGTGTGGCGTCCAAGGGGGATATCATGCAGCGTAATAAGTGGTTTTCCATCAATATTGTGAATGGCAATCGAAAAATACTGCGCATTTTCCAATAATTCATCGGTTAATTTGAGCGAATTGATTGAGGCAGGGGGAAGCGTAATGGTGTGTTGGTAACCATGGTGTTTCACTCGCGATGGCCAAATTTTATTTTGCTCTACAGGGGATAATTCAGCTATCAATTGCTGGACTGGTTGAGATACTGCTTTTTGGCTATCTCGAATGATTAACAGGCCCCCCCCAGTTAATTCTAGCCAGTGACGAATTAATTCAACTTGTTTATCGTTGGCGCTTTCAGAAAGCACCACGATATCATAATGGCGGTGCCACTGACCGCTGGGTAGCAGTAAATCAGCAATTTGTTCTTGAGCGCGGGGCTCGCCTTCTCGCCATTCGTGGGGTGAATTAAAACTATCAATAAATAGGCCTTGTTGTGAATGAAAGTGAAAACCTGAAAATGCCTCCTCGGGTAGGGTGCTAAGTACAAAGTGATACTTAGTTTCTCCAATCATTCTAGGCTTATCAATTAGCCAGCTGAATAGGCCATGTGATGCTGTTGCTTCCTGAGTGGACACGGGATTTTTTTGTAATGCGGCCAACCATGGTGAATTCGAATCCAGTACTGCGACTCTACCTCTATTTCGATATAACCCTAGCTTTAATACTTTCTGTTGTTTTTGTTGGTCATCCATAACCTTGTACCTTTCATAAAATACGTCATTTTATGTACATATGAAGCAGCGATTTTAAACAAGAAAATAGTGTCTTTCTAATTTATTATTAGTCTGATTATTGCCATTCTATTTATTAGCGAATTGATTTTATAAAAATAAAAAAGGCGGCACCGAAGTACCACCTTTGTGACAACGAGATCAGTTTGAAGTTAATGCCTACGCTTTATCTTCCCACTCTTGTGCACGCGCAACCGCTTTTTTCCAGCCTTCGTATTTGAAATTACGCTCAGTGGTTTCAATGCCTGGTTTAAAGACGCGCTCAATAGTGGCTTTGCTTTGCAGTTCATCAAGGTTATTCCAGAAACCAACTGCTAAACCTGCAAGGTAAGCCGCACCCAGTGCGGTACTTTCACGCACTTCAGGGCGTTCAACAGGCGTGCCTAGGATGTCAGATTGAAACTGCATTAAGAAGTTGTTTGCCACTGCACCGCCATCAACACGCAGTGCTTTTAGGCGTTCGCCAGAATCGGCTTGCATCGCATCGAGCACATCACGGGTTTGGTAAGCGATAGATTCTAACGTTGCGCGGATGATGTGGTTACGGTTCGCACCGCGCGTCAATCCAAAAATCGCGCCACGTGCGTATGGGTCCCAGTAGGGAGCCCCTAAACCAGTGAAAGCAGGCACTACATACACGCCATTACTGTCTTTCACTTTGGTGGCGAAATATTCAGAGTCTGTGGATTCATCAATCAGTTTTAATTCATCACGCAGCCATTGAATGGATGCACCACCAACGAACACCGCGCCTTCGAGAGCATAATTCACTTCCCCTCTTGGCCCGCAAGCAATGGTGGTTAACAGCCCATGGTTAGAACGAACGGCGGTTTCCCCTGTATTTAACAGTAAGAAGCAACCTGTTCCATAGGTGTTTTTGGCCATGCCTGGTTTTACGCACAGCTGACCGTACAGTGCCGCTTGTTGGTCACCTGCCATGCCCGAAATAGGAATACGCGTACCACCTTTACCCCCAATGTTGGTTTGACCATATACTTCAGAAGAAGGGCGAACCTCAGGTAACATGGCACGTGGGATATTCAATGCTTTAAGAATTTTGTCATCCCACTCTAAATTACGAATATTAAACAACATGGTACGAGATGCATTGGTATAATCAGTCACATGTACGCGGCCTTGGGTCATTTTCCAGACCAGCCAGGTATCGACGGTACCAAATAGCAATTCCCCTTTTTCAGCACGTTCGCGAGCACCTTCGACGTTATCTAAAATCCACTTAACTTTTGTTCCTGAAAAATAAGGGTCAACCACAAGGCCTGTATTTTGGCGAATATACTCTTCTAGATCTTTTTCATTTTGCTTGAGATGAGTACAGAAATCAGCGGTACGGCGGCATTGCCACACAATCGCATTATAAATGGGTTTACCTGTCTCTTTTTCCCAGACAATGGTTGTTTCACGTTGGTTGGTGATACCAATCCCTGCGACTTCATCGGTACGAATATCTGCTTTGGCTAATACTTCGACCAGTGTGGAACTTTGTGATGCCCAAATTTCCATTGGGTCGTGCTCTACCCAGCCAGGCTTAGGGTAAACCTGAGTGAATTCACGTTGTGAAATGCTCACAATATTCGCATCGTGGTCGAGTACGACAGCTCGAGAACTGGTTGTGCCTTGATCAAGTGCAACGATATATTTTTTTTCAATGGTGGTTTCAGTTGTCATAATTTAAGCCTGTTCCGAGGATTTTGGGTTTTTGACGGATAATTTTTCTGCTTTGGTCTCTTCTTCACATACCATGCAAGGCAAGTGGCGACCGATTAATTTGCGATAACCGAATGCCCCTAGCAGACCACCGACAATCGGTGCTGTCAATGGGACAAGGAAATAGGGAATGTCTCGACCACCCGTGAAGGCAATGTCACCCCATCCAGCGAGATAAGCGACAACTTTAGGGCCAAAATCACGTGCTGGGTTGAGGGCAAAGCCTGTCAGTGGACCAAATGAACCGCCGATAACCGCAATTAAGATACCAATTAATAGGGGGGCGAGAGGGCCGCGCGGAACACCGTTGCCATCATCAGTTAAGCCTAAGATTAAGCAAACGAGGATGGCAGCGATGACGACTTCAATAAAGAATGCATGGAAGACACTAATTTGCGGAGCGGGATAGGTTGAGAACACCCCGGCAGTAAATAAGCTTTCTTGTGTGCCGCGGATAATATGGTGAACTTGTTCGTAATCGAAAAAAACAGGGGAATACATGGCGTAAACGAGTGCAGCGGCACAAAAGCCACCTAACATTTGCGCAATGATATACGGTACAACTTTGCGCTTATCAAAGCATGCAAACAGCCACAGAGCGAGGGTAACTGCGGGGTTAAGGTGAGCGCCTGAGATACCTGCTGTGAGATAAACGGCTAAAGCGACGCCGAATCCCCAGATAACACTAATTTCCCAGAGGCCAAGTTGCGCCCCTGCGATTCTGACGGCGGCAACACTACCTAAACCAAAGAATACAAGTAGCGCAGTCCCTAAAAACTCCGAGATGCACTGACCAGTGAGTGATGTTGAGGTCATTTGGCTCATATGTTTCTATCCTACGAAAATGAAAATTATTGTAATGTTTTTTTAAGTTAAGATTTTCTAATGGAAAACCCTTATCTGTAAATTTATCGTTAAAGAACATAAACGAGAAATATCGAAATTGAAAAATGTGTGTTACATCACTAAAGCGAACAAAAACAAACAAAAATAGTGACGTAATCGACCTTTGCTATGTGATCAGACCAGTGTTTTTATCATCACAATGTACTGATTCAGATGGAAGGAGCTGGACACAGAGGATCATGCTACTTACAATCGTGTAAAAGCTGATAAGGGAGACCAGAAACATGTCATTTGAAGTATTTGAGAAGCTCGAATCCAAAGTTCAACAAGCGATTGATACAATTACCCTGTTACAAATGGAAATCGACGAATTAAAAGATAAAAACGGTGCATTAAGCCAAGAATTAGAAACTGCAAAATCAGGGACCGATTCACTCGTGCGTGAAAATGAACAATTGAAGCAAGAACAGCAAGCTTGGCAGGAGCGTTTACGGACTCTGTTAGGTAAGATGGAAGAAGTGTAATTTCTCGTCATACTTCGCGTTGTAGGGGTGTTGGCTTCGTCTCTTCGCCCTAGTCACATACTTATGTATGCTCCTAGGGTCTTATCGACTTGCCGCCTACCTACAACACGAATTATTTAGAGAAATGTTTGTTATACCTCACGTTGTAGAGCGCTGGCTTCGTTTGGATACCCGAATCACATACTTGTGTATGCTCATCGGGATATCCTTCACTTGCCGCCTACCTGTTTCCTCGTCATATTTCGGTTCGTAGGGGTGTTGGTTGCACTGTGCTACCCAAGTCACATACTTATGTATGCTCCTTGGGTTAGCGTCGTTTACCGCCTACCTACGAAGCGAACGATTTAGAGGAAATATGGGTTTTTCTCGAACGATAAACACCAAAAGAAAATCCAGTATGCAAATGAGGTCACTTCAGAGGTGGCTTTTTTTTAGATTTATAGCAACTTTCGAATTCAGTCATCGTTGCATTCTCTGTAAAAATAAACGAGCGTCTTTTTACAGGCAAAAAAATAAGGGCGATTGCCCTTATTTATCGAATTTTGTATTTGTGAAGATTATTCGTCGATAACGTCGTTAAATTCATCATCATTACTGGTGCTGAGCGGTTCTTCAGACAAAATCATGCCAGTATTATCCGCATACAGATAATCACCCGAGAAGAACGTAACACCGCCAAAATTAACGCGGATATCGCTTTCGCCGATACCTTCATCAGGGCAGCCCGCAGGCATCGCAGCGATAGCTTGAATCCCAAGGTCAAGTTCCATCAAGGCATCAACTTGTCGCACGGCACCGTAAACCACAATGCCTTCCCAGTGGTTATCAACGGCTAGCCTTGCCACTTCGGCATCGATTAGCGCTTTACGGACAGAACCGCCACCATCAACGAGCAGAATACGGCCAGCGCCTTCTTCTTCCAGCAAATCATACAGGAGGCCGTTATCTTCAAAGCACTTCACTGTAATGATTTGACCGCCAAATGAAGTACGTCCACCAAAGTTGGAGAAAAGAGGTTCTACCACGTTAACGCTTTCTTGGTATATATCGCAGAGTTCGGAAGTATCATATTTCATAGGATTTAGGTCTTTTTTTGCTGCAAGAGAATGCCAGTATATCCCTTTTGATCTGTACTTGGCAAAATTCCCCGCCTAAAAATAGGCGGAAAAAGTCAAAAAACGGTCAAATAACGCAGGTTATTTACTCATTACCACGCCAACCGCGAATAATACGTTCGTCACAAGGGCGGCTTTAACCATGTTCTCAAGAAGCGGGCGCATCCCTTCGGGGGTGGGGTCGGTCAGGACACGGCGAAGGTGATTGAGCAGTATGGGAACTGCGAATAAGAATAACCAACCACTCCAGCCTGATAAGTAAATCAACTTGAACAGCACTAAACACAAAATAGCCACAATAATGATAATGGCATGGTAAATACGTGCACCTTGTGGCCCTAAACGAACCGCTAAGGTATTTTTCCCTGCTTTGATGTCGTTTTCAATATCACGCATATTATTGATATTTAATACGGCGACAGAAAGTAGCCCACATGCGGTAGCAGGTAAGACGGTGATGATGTTGAATGTATTCGCTTGCAAATAGTAGGTGCCAATCACACTTAGCCAACCAAAGAAAATTAAGACAGAGATATCACCTAACCCCAGATAACCATAGGGTTTTTTGCCCACGGTATAGGTAATCGCGGCCACAATCGCCACGAGGCCTAGCGCAAGAAAGCCAAAGGCATCTTCAGGCTTTTCGCAGGCGACGATAATCAGTAATAACCCTGATAGACAGGCTGCGGTAATATTGAGTTTCAGCGCTTTTTTCATATCCGCTTGGGTAATCACCCCTTTTTGCATTCCGCGCAGTGGCCCAATGCGTTCAGCAGTATCTGACCCTTTTACGGCATCGCCGTAATCATTCGCAAGGTTTGATAAAATCTGGAGTAAGCCAGCTGTGATCAGCGCAAGCAAGGCGACTGGCCATTTGAAATTACCTGTCAGATAGGTGAGTGCAGAGCCAGTGACAATGGCGATAACCCCAAGAGGCAGGGTTTTAGGGCGAAGACTTTCAATCCAAGCTTGTTTACGACTTATTGTTGTGGATGTCGGCTGCATGCAGTTACCTATAATTCAAACTCTTTGAGATACGTTCTTAAAAATGTAATAACCCACCGCATGAAGAAATACCTGAGTATATTCAATGCAATGGGCTGAATATTTCATAGAAAAAGTGCAGCGATAAAAGCTGCACTTTAGTCGATGTATATTAAGGATACATGAAAACCTGATAATTAATAAGATTATAAAATAAATCTACTCAAGTCTTCGTCCGCAACCAGCTCATCTAAGTGCTGTTTCACGTATTGCGCATCAATTTGGATAGTTTGGCCATTACGGTCGCTCGCATCAAAAGAGATGTCTTCCATTAAACGTTCAAGCACCGTGTGCAGGCGGCGTGCACCAATGTTTTCGGTAGACTCATTGACCTGCCATGCAGACTCAGCAATCTTACGAATACCGTCAGCAGTGAACTCAATATTTACCCCTTCAGTGGCCATCAGTGCTTTATATTGTTCCGTTAAAGAGGCGTTTGGCTCCGTTAATATCCGCACGAAATCTTCTGTGGTCAGTGCTTGTAATTCAACGCGAATTGGCAAACGGCCTTGTAATTCAGGAATTAAATCTGATGGGCTAGAGACTTGGAAGGCACCTGAGGCGATAAACAGGATATGGTCGGTTTTTACCATACCGTGTTTAGTCGAAATGGTACAACCCTCGATGAGTGGTAGTAAGTCACGTTGTACCCCTTCACGAGAGACATCTGGACCTGAACTTTGCCCACCGCGTTTACAGATTTTGTCAAACTCATCGATAAACACAATACCGTTTTGCTCAACAGCTTCGATGGCTTGTTCTTTTAACTCTTCAGGGTTAACTAACTTAGCGGCTTCTTCTTCCACCAACAACTTGAACGCTTCTTTGATTTTCATCTTGCGCGGTTTTTGTTTCTGCCCTGCGAGATTTTGGAACATCGATTGCAGCTGGTTGGTCATCTCTTCCATACCTGGAGGTGCCATAATCTCAACACCCATCGGTGACGCAGCGACTTCAATCTCAATTTCTTTATCGTCTAACTGGCCTTCACGTAATTTTTTACGGAAAGTTTGGCGTGCTGGCGAATGCTCATCTGCAGGCTCCGCTTGTCCCCAGTTATTTTTCGCTGGTGGGATCAACACATCCAGAATACGTTCTTCTGCCATTTCTTCCGCACGGTAGCGGTTTTTCTCAATAGATTGCAAACGCACCATTTTTACTGCGGAGTCAGTTAAATCACGAATGATTGAGTCGACTTCTTTACCCACATAACCCACTTCAGTAAATTTGGTGGCTTCAACTTTAATAAATGGCGCGTTGGCTAATTTAGCTAGGCGGCGGGCAATTTCAGTTTTACCTACCCCTGTTGGGCCAATCATCAAAATATTTTTAGGCGTGACTTCATGGCGTAACACTTCGTTTAACTGCATACGGCGCCAGCGATTACGCAAGGCAATGGCAACAGAACGTTTGGCTTTATTTTGGCCAATAATATGATTGTCGAGTTCGCTGACAATTTCGCGTGGAGTCATTTCGGACATGCTAACAATCCTTATGATTTTGAAGAAATTTCTTCAAAGTTGACATTATGGTTGGTGTAAATACAGATATCGCCTGCAATGGCGAGTGCTTTTTCAGCAATTTCTTTTGCACTTAAATCTGTATTTTCTAATAGTGCGCGTGCAGCAGATTGCGCATATGGGCCACCAGAGCCGATAGCGATTAAATCATTTTCTGGCTGAACGACATCACCATTACCCGTGATGATGAGGGAGGTATGTTCATCCGCTACGGCAAGCAGTGCTTCTAGTTTGCGCAGCATACGGTCTGTACGCCAATCTTTAGCGAGTTCTACGGCCGCTTTGGTTAAATGGCCTTGGTGCAGTTCGAGTTTGCGTTCGAACAATTCAAAAAGCGTGAATGCGTCTGCGGTGCCACCGGCAAATCCGGCAATGACTTTGTCATTATAGAGACGGCGAACTTTGCGGACATTGCCTTTCATGACGGTATTACCCATCGTCGCCTGTCCATCACCACCAATTACGACCTGGCCATTACGGCGAACACTTACGATTGTTGTCATGAGTTAGCCCCTGGTTTTATTACAAAAAAATGCAGTTGAGTTTTATTTTCAAGAGTTCAAACCCAAGTGATAGTTGTTGATTAGCTATCACTTGGATTAGGTTAAAGATAAAAACAACCGCTCATGAGTGCGTTAAAACAGTAGATGGGGTGGGGGATGGGGTTTTTCAACCCCCTGATGCACGAAGAATACAACCTGAAACGCCAACACCTGCTGCGCGGTCACGCATTTTCTCTGCGGTTGACTTGGAATAAGGGCCCAAAACAATTCGATGCCAGCCACCACCTGCAGTCACGCGGCTTTCAATCCCAGCAAAAGCTAAAGTGGCGCGAACAGACTCCGCTTGGTCAGCGGTGCGGAATGAGCCACATTGTACCAACATGTTTTGCATACTATTTGCGGGCTTTGGCTCCGCAGGTGTTGCAGGTTGTACAGGGGCAATTGGCGCAGTAGGGCGAGTTTCTGGTTTTGGCTCAGTATTCACCACGGGTTTACGTTGAACAGGCTCAATAGGTTGAGCGGGCTCATTGATAATCACTTGAGAACGAGGAACAGGTTTGCCGTTGGACGGCACTTCTTGCAAATTCGTGACAGGTTGGCGTCTATCTGAATCCATTTGCTCTAATAATTGGCGTTGTTCAGGAGTTAAGTCTGAAGGGCGCAGAATATTATTACCCGAGCTAGGTTGCTGGGTATTTGGCAAATCAACGCCACGGCGTTCTAATTCTTTAATATAGCGCCAGCGCTCTTCAGGTTTGGGAGGAAGCGTACTGCCTGCAGGCGCTGAAGGTGTAGCAACTTGCGGCTGCGGTGCATCCTTTTTGTTGTGGGTGATATAAAACAGGCCACCAACAAATAGCACAACAATTGCCACCGCAACAACCAAGGTGGTCATTGGTAGACCTTGTGCTTTTTTTGATTTCCCTTTACCTTTTTTACGGGCGGATGACCGCCCACGAGCTACATAATCTTTTTGTGCCACGCTATTAATTCACTAGTTATCAATCGTTAGTCATCATCTGGATTAACATGTTACTTAACCTGAACAATTTTGACTAGCTTTTAGGCGCTTTTGTGCTCTCTCTGATGATTAAATCAGAATCTAGGAGACGTGAACCTGGTGTAACGTTGTTGCCATGGATTTGTTCAAGTAGCAATTGCATTGCATGATGACCAATTTCCGCGCGAGGTTGGTTAATTGTTGTTAACGCAGGTAAGGTATATTTTGCTTGCTCTAAATTATCAAATCCAACAAAAGATAAATCATCTGGCAGAGTTAACCCCATTTTTTTGGCTTGCCACATTGCGCCAATAGCCATGATGTCACTGTGGCAAAAAATCGCAGTTGGTGGTTCAGGGAGAGATAACAGTGTTTTCACAGCTTCAGCGCCACCCTCATGTGTAAAATCGCCACGAATAATATAGTCATCACGCAATTTTTCCCCTGTTCTCAACATCGCTTTTTTGTAGCCTTCTAAACGATACTGGCTAAGTGGCATATGCGATGGCCCTGCAATACACGCAATCAGCTTGTGGCCTTGTTTTTGAAGGTAATGGGTGGCATTAAATGCTGCTGTTAAGTTGTCAATGTGTACAGTGGGTAGTTTTAATTCAGGGGCGAATTCATTCGCCATCACAATGGGGGGTAAGTTTTTTTGTTCTTCAGTCGAAATATCGAACGGGATATTTGAGCCTAATAACACCATGCCATCGATTTGTTTGGTGATTATTAGATTAATAAAGGCATTTTCCTGTTTTTCTTGGTGTTTGCAGTCACCAATTAGCACAAAATAGCCTTCTTGTGCGGCAATTTCTTCAATGCCGCAGACCACGTCACTAAAAAACGGGTCACGAATATTGGGAACTAACACCAAAATGGTTTTTGATTCATTGCGTTTATAGCTTCTTGCTAAGTTATGAGGATAGTAGCCAACATCCATAACCGCTTGTTCGACTTTTTGGCGGGTCTGTAAGGAGACCTTTTCAGGGTTCATTAATGTTCTGGAGACAGTCGCTGTCGAAACGCCCGCGGCACTAGCAACATCTTTCATTGTTGCTGTGTTATTGTGTTTTTTACTTTCCACAACGCCTTCCTTAGATTGATTTAATCGTTTGCTTTTTTTTGAATGGCGCAAGCACGTCATTATTTATGATTAGAAGTTATTCTAATTGGATTCTCAATAATATCTGTTACCTAGTTTGCATAAAAAGTGTGACATGCGTCATTTTTTAGAGCTGCTTCGCAAATTTCAAAAATAATTTAGGATGCGAAAAGATAGGTGAAATTCAATTTGTTCGAAATTCACACAAAAAATGATATTTATGCAAAAAATGCAGATAGCTCATAATATCAATAAACTGAAGCCAAAAGACGAAAAACGACTGATAGAATAATCAGCGTAAAATAAAGCCCCCTTTAAATTTCGGTCATACTTTAGCCATCTGTTGGGTCGACATCCACATTCCATTTTACTTTGCGACTTTCTGGCTGCTTGAGAATTTCAGGAAGTAACTGCGCCATAAATTGTTGTAAATAAGGGCGAGAAGGGTGCTGTAATAGCAGTTGCCAGCGGAAACGACCGCCACGTTTTGCTTGAATCGATGGAGATGGCCCTAAAATCCATAGCTTGGCATCGCTTTGTGGGTGCTCTGTGATGTACTGACGGACATTCTGTAAGAACTGCCGTGAGTCTTGGTTATTATGATCTTCTGAGCGGATCAAAATATGGTTGGTATAAGGAGGAAGCATTGCTATACGGCGTTCTTCCATTGCTTCTTGCGTAAATGCGTTATAGCCGCTTTCCAATAAGGTTAATAGCAAAGGGTGTTCAGGGTGGTGAGTTTGTAAAAGCACTTCCCCTTGTTTACCCGCACGACCCGCACGACCTGAAACTTGTACATACAGCTGAGCAAAACGCTCTGCGGCGCGAAAATCACTGGAAAAGAGGGCTCCATCGACATCCAGTAATGCGACTAGCGTAACATCGGGAAAATGATGGCCTTTGGCTAACATTTGCGTACCAATTAAAATGCGAGCTCCGCCCTCGTGGACTTGGTTCAAGTGTTGCTCAAGTTCCCCTTTGCGGCTGGTTGTATCGCGGTCAATACGTGTGACAGGGGTGTCAGGGAACAACTCGGATATCCCTTCTTCTAGCTGTTCCGTTCCCATGCCAACGGGAACCAAGTGGGTTGAGCCACATTGTGGGCATTGGCGAGGAACGGGGCGCTGGCTATCACAGTGGTGGCAGCGTAACTGGTGGAAGTTTTGGTGCAACGTATAGTAGTGGTCGCAGCGTTGGCACTCAGCAATCCAACCACATTCATGGCAAATCAGTGCAGGGGAGTAACCACGGCGATTTAAAAACAAAATCACCTGATTATTTTGTGCCAGATGTTCTTTGATGTGCTGAATAAGCAAATGTGAAAGACCAAATTTTAATGGTTGGCCTTTTAAATCAATTAAATGCTGTGTAGCAGGGCGTGCATTTCCTGCGCGGATAGTCAGATTTAGTTGGCGGTATTTTTGTTGCTTCACATTGAGCAAGGTTTCAAGTGAAGGGGTTGCAGTGCCCATCACTATTGGGATGTTATTTTTTTTCGCTCGAAAAACGGCCAAATCCCGTGCGTGATAGCGCCAGCCATCTTGCTGTTTGTACGAACTGTCGTGTTCTTCATCGATAATAATAATGCCAAGCTTGGCAAATGGTGTAAAAAGGGCAGAACGCGTGCCAATGATAATGGCGGTTTGGCCTAATTTAGCGCGTAACCAAACGGCTAAGCGTTCGCTATCATTAAGTGCGGAGTGCAACACATCCACAGGGGCTTTAAACCGTTCACGAAAGCGGTTAATGGTTTGTGGCGTTAAACCAATTTCAGGCACCAGAACGAGCGCCTGTTTTCCTTGTGCCAGCACATTTTCTAGCACGCTTAAATAGACCTCTGTTTTCCCTGAGCCCGTGATCCCCGCCAGTAGCCAAGGTGAAAACTCATCGTCTTGAGCGCGGATCGCCCCAACTGCAGTGGCTTGTTCACTATTAAGACGTAACCTTTCACCGCACACTTCAAAAGTGGGTTGCCATTTTTCGGCGCTCGGTTGTACAGGATGCAGTTCGATATACTCTTTCTTTTTAAGAGATTGCAGTGCGCTCTCACTGATTTCAAGCTCACTGACTTGATGGCGATAAACTGCGCGGCGTTTGAGGAGTGCTAACGCTTGTTGCTGTTTGGGCGATCGCTTAAATTCATTGAGGTCGGCAGAGAGCCCAGCTTCAGTCGCCTGCCATTGCCAGATTGGCGTAAATTCAGCAGCTTTTCCTTGGCGCAGTAAGGTCGGTAAGGCATGAAAGAGCACCTCGCCTATTGGATAGTGGTAATATTGAGAAGACCACAGTAAGAGCTGCCATACATCATCAGGAAACAGTGTTTGTGTGTCGAGAACCAGTTCGATGGTTTTTAGCTGGTCTTCTGTAAACTCGCTTTTATCACTGTGTTTGACCACAATACCAAGGGCTTGGCGCTTACCAAATGGCACCATCACACGACTCCCCACAACAGGAAGTGGCATGTTATCTGGCAATCGATAATCAAAAGTGCGGTTTAAAGGAACAGGTAAAGCCACCTGAACGACGATCATAACTGAGTTTCCGTCTATTTTTTATACGATGATAACAATAAGATTTCACTAGAGTATCACAAAATTTACTCGGTTTTCATTGCGTGATAAACAGAATTTCTGTATGATCCGCCGCCTTTGGTACTTAATTTTACCAATACGTAAATTCAATCAACACGACGTGTGGTGTCCGGCGTTAGGGCTGGAATGGCGACACGGCCTTAATAGAGGTTCTCCCATGAAAAAAGGTATTCACCCTAAATACGAAGAAGTTACTGCAACTTGTTCTTGCGGTAATGTAATGAAAATTAATTCAACTGCTGGTCATTCGCTGAACCTGGACGTTTGTGGTAACTGCCACCCGTTCTATACTGGTAAACAGCGTGATGTTGCGACTGGTGGTCGTGTTGATCGCTTCAACCAACGTTTCAGCATCCCAGGTTCTAAAAAATAATCGAACTTGTGAAATGCGAAAAAAAGGGAAACTCAGTTTCCCTTTTTTAATGCCTAAAATAGGTGTTTCTTGTTTTTAACCGAATAAATTAGAAACGGTAAAGCACGCCGAACATGACATCATTACTACGGACTTTTACTTTAGATTTGAGCGTATCGCCATCATCGTTATAACTAACGTCAGATTTTCCTGCATCTAAGAAGCGATAGCTTAAGTCCAATGAAAGGTTGTCGTTAATCGCATATTGGGAACCTACACCTAAACTCCAAGCAAAATTACTGTTGGTTTTTGATTTCGAGTAGGCATCATATTCGCTGCCTCCCCCTGAATTGACTTCAGAGGAAATAAATTGAGCCTTATGCTTAATGCTTGCTAAACCTAAACCTACAGATACATATGGGGTGAAATTGGTTTGGTTGTTGAAGTCGTAGTAAGCATTAATCATAAAGGTATTTAATGTAATGTCATTTTTACCGTCTTCGCGAGAAGTAAAAGTACTGCCATTACCATTGTCACCCTGTACAGTGCTCAAATTATACTTAGATGAGGCTTTACCACGCAGGGTAATATCTAATTCAGTACGGATAGGCAAAGACGTTGTATCGTACAGGTCATAACCTAATGCGATACCGCCGCCAAATACGCCTTTGGTTTTACTGCCTCCGCCAATGCTGCCATCTTCATCGGACCATTTTTGGTCAGACAGTTTGATGATGGAGGTTCCCATCTTACCAGAAACATAAAAACCACTGCCAGACGCCATCGCCATACTTGGAATTAAACCCAGAAGAGACACGACAATTATTTTTTTCATGGTGAAATACCATCCTGTTGTTTTATTAATAATTGGTATTTATTATATGTTAAAATAAAACTATAGATTAAGGTAAATTATCGATATCTATATAAACGACAGAAGTTGCCAATTCGCATGAAAAAATGTCATGCGTTTAGAATTAAAACATAAGAAAAACTAACAATTGTAAATTTTGTCTGGCAAGTTTATGTGTCATGAAAGGAAAAAGCGCAACTGTGGTATGCGCTTTTTCCTCTTTGGTTATTTACCGCTTACGGCACGGAGCGGGTGCGTATTGCGTATCTGCTGGGAACGGATTGGCTTCACAATCAGGTAATTCTTCACGGACTTCAAAAAGAGCAAAACCAATAACACCAATATTTCGTTCATCGCCTTGGGCATTTTGATTCACATAGGACTCTTGCGGGGCGGCAAAACGGAATGCGGCGACGTGGTCTTGGCTTTTACGGAAGCCTTCAATCGTTACTTCACTTCTAGGGCGAATTAAATATCCACTATTTTGATAAGAACCTGCACGGCCATTTAACACGTCAATGCCATCGACGCTTGTCACCACTTCATAAATCCGATTTCTATCGGTATTTTTGATGGTTAATTGGTAACGTTGGCCTTCTTGAGCAGGCAAAATATATTGCCCTTGGTTATTACGGTACATTGGCATTTTACGGCCACGTTCATCCGTCACCTGAATTTCGACAGGGGATAACGCGATATAGCTCATGGTTTGAATATGGTTCGGAACTCGTTCGCCACGATAATAGATAGCAGCGGTATCAAAAGGCGTGTCTGTTAAGCGTGTGGCATTAACGGTGGTGACCGCAGAATTGACATCTTCCCCCCATTTTGTCCCAAGTTTTTTTGCTGAAGCTTGGGGGGCTGAGACATCTTTATTGTCTTGGAATTCCGCATATGGGCGATTTCCACACCCCGCGGTGACCAGTAATATACCGCTTAGTAGCCCAATTAAAGCCAGATTATATTTATTCATCGCACTATCCTTCGTGATTTTAGCTATTAGCTATGGCTATGGATTAATACTCGAAAGTGTAGAACGTGGGAGTGAATAAAGCCTGAGGGGGATTCTGAATTAAAAATAATTCAGAAGAATCTAGCCATTTTTTATCTAGGAAACGGCACTACGCCACAGAAATAGTGGCGTAGTGCGGGTATTTGGAATGCGTAAGTGCAATTCGTAAGAATTAATATTCCCACGTTTCTGGGTCAATACCCAATTCGCGCATAATTTCTTTTGCGGCTTCTGGGATCTCGTCATTGCGTTCTTTACGCAGATCTTCATCATTTGGCAGTGGTTGTCCAGTGAACGCATGTAAAAATGCTTCACACAGTAATTCACTGTTAGTGGCATGACGTAAGTTGTTAATCTGACGGCGAGTACGTTCGTCAGTTAAAATTTTGAGTACCTTTAACGGAATAGATACTGTAATTTTTTTTACTTGCTCACTCTTTTTGCCATGTTCAGCATACGGACTGACATATTCACCATTCCATTCAGCCATGAGATACCTTGGATATTTTCAGTAATAATAAAAAATAATATGCATATTCTTTTTAATAGAAACTTATTCTAAGCTCTAAATCGAGAATTCCTGCATATATGTTAGGCGCGACTTAATGTAGTTTAACACAAAATATTGCGTAAAATTAACGATCTAAGCCTACTTATGCGATTGACTATCAATTAACACATAATTATTAAGGCTGATTATTCCATTACTTGATATAAACGTAAAGAGGTTTAGACGTCTAGATATGTTGACGTCTAAACATCCAGTGAGTATGATTTGGTCTATCACTGTTCAGGAGAAGCGTTTATGACTTACAAGCCGTCAACCATCGCAATTCATAATGGATTAAATGAAGACCAACAATTTGGTTGCGTAGTGCCTCCCATTTATTTATCCAGTACCTATAATTTTACTGACTTTAATGAGCCTCGGGTTCATGATTATTCACGCCGTGGTAATCCAGGTCGTGATATTGTGCAAAAAACATTAGCGCAACTGGAAGGTGGTAGCGGAGCAGTGATGACAAACAGTGGTATGTCGGCGCTGCACCTAATATGTACTGTACTCTTGCGTCCAGGGGATTTATTAGTCGCTCCCCATGATTGTTACGGCGGCAGTTACCGTTTATTTAACAGTCAGCATGAACGCGGGGCATATCAAGTTCAGTTTGTTGACCAAAGTGATGAAACGGCGTTAAAAGCGGCGTTGGCAAAAAAACCAAAATTAGTCCTTATTGAAACGCCAAGTAACCCGTTATTAAGAATTTTTGATATCCAGCAGATTGCTCAGTTAGCCCATGAAGTTGGCGCATTGGTCGTGGTGGATAACACGTTTTTGAGCCCGATACTTCAGCAACCAATTTCGTTAGGTGCCGATTTTGTGGTGCACTCTTGTACAAAATATCTTAATGGTCACTCAGATATTGTGGCAGGGGTTGTGATTGCAAAAGAAGAGAAATGGGCAATAGAATTAGCATGGTGGGCCAATAATATTGGCGTAACAGGCGGGGCGTTTGATAGTTACTTATTGTTAAGGGGCATTCGAACCTTGTCCCCGCGTATTTTACAGCAACAACAAAATGCGCATGAAATCGTAAAATATCTTAAAGCTCAGCCTTTGGTCAAAAAATTGTATTATCCTGCATTGGAAGATCATCCAGGCCATGAAATTGCACTCAAACAACAAAAAGGGTTTGGGGCGATGTTAAGTTTTGAATTTGCAGGTGATGAGCCACAATTACGCCATTTCTTGCGTGCACTAAAGCTGTTTACATTAGCGGAATCATTAGGCGGGGTCGAAACATTGATTTCACACACAGCCACAATGACCCATGCAGGGATGTCAGCACAGGCGCGCTTTGAGGCAGGTATTACAGACAGTTTATTGCGTATTTCAGTCGGGATTGAAGATGTGCAGGATTTAATTGCAGATTTAGATCAAGCATTTAAGGTTGCGGCACAACGTTAGCGGAGTTTTTTGATGAGTGTACTAACAGCGGTTGAGGTGACTCCTTGTCACCGTCAGTTACATAAGTTTGGTGGAAGTAGTTTAGCGGATGCAAAGTGTTATCAGCGGGTCGCAGCTATTATGGCAAACTATAGCCAACCCGATGATTTAATGGTGGTTTCTGCAGCTGGCAGTACAACTAATCAATTGATTAATTGGTTGAAATTGAGCCAAAGTGACCGTATTTCGGCTCATCAGGTACAGCAGTCTTTACGTCGTTATCAGCTTGAGCTAATTGAAAATCTTTTGCCAGAAAAACAGGCAGAGGCTTTAGGGCGGTTATTTATTCAAGACTTAGAGCGTTTAAGCGCTTTGCTTGATCATCCCGTTAATGATGCGGTTTATGCGGAAGTGGTTGGCCATGGTGAAATTTGGTCGGCACGCTTAATGGCGGAAGTACTCACACAAACTGGCATGCCAAGTGCTTGGTTAGATGCACGTCTATTTTTACGCGCTGAACGTGCTGCACAGCCACAAGTTGATGAAATAAAATCTCGCTATTTATTACAGCAGCAGTTAACGCAATTACCTAATCGCCGTATTGTTGTGACTGGGTTTATCTCGCGTAACCAGCAGGGTGAAACAGTTTTATTGGGGCGCAATGGCAGTGACTATTCGGCGACCCAAGTGGGAGCATTGGCCGATGTGGCAAAAGTCACGATTTGGAGTGATGTTGCAGGGGTGTACAGTGCGGATCCCCGTAAAGTAAAAGATGCCTGTTTACTGCCCTTATTGCGCCTTGATGAAGCAAGTGAATTAGCGCGTTTAGCAGCTCCTGTTTTACATACACGCACTTTACAGCCTGTTTCTGTAAGCAATATTGATTTGCAACTTAGGTGCAGTTACCAGCCAGAGCAGGGCTCTACAAAAATTGAACGTGTCTTAGCCTCTGGTGCAGGGGCAAAAATTGTCACAAGTCATGATGATGTTTGTTTGATTGAGCTGCGAATTGCAGCAGGTCGTGATTTCAAACAAATTTGCAAAGATGTGGATTTACTGCTCAAACGCGTTCAGTTACGTCCACTTGCGCGGGGAGTTCATGATGACCGGGCGTTAATTCAACTGTGTTATACCTCTGAAATTGTCGAAAGTGCGCTAAATATTCTCGAAGAAGCGGCTTTACCAGGGTCGTTATCTTTACGGGAAGGCTTTTCTTTAGTTGCTTTAGTCGGCGCAGGTGTTTGTAAAAAACCACTGCATAGCCACCGTTTCTATGAAGAGCTTAAAGGCCAACCCGTCGAATTTATTTGGCATTCAGAAGATGCTATTAGCCTAGTTGCAGTGCTGCGAACTAATCAAACTGAGCACCTGATCCAAGGTATGCACCAAAGCTTGTTCCGCGCCGAAAAACGTATTGGTTTAGTTCTATTTGGTAAAGGGAATATTGGGGCTCGTTGGTTAGAGCTTTTTGCGGCAGAACAACCGAATATCTCTGCTCGCAGTGATTTCGATTTTGTGTTGGCGGGTGTGGTGGATAGCCGTCGCAGCTTATTGAATTATCAAGGTATCGACCCAAGTCGTGCATTAGCCTTTTTTGATGATGAAGCCATCGAACATGCAGACGACAACTTATTTCTTTGGATGCGTTCCCATCCTTATGATGACTTAGTGGTTTTAGATGTAACAGCCAGTGAGGCATTAGCTGAGAGCTATGTGGATTTTGCTAGTTATGGTTTCCATGTGATCAGCGCCAATAAAATCGCTGGGGCGGCACAAACAGATCAATATCGCCAAATTCGTGACGCATTTTCAAAAACAGGTCGCCACTGGTTGTATAACGCGACTGTAGGTGCAGGATTACCCATCAACTACACAGTGCGTGATTTGAAAGAAAGTGGAGATGGAATACTGGCGATTAGCGGTATTTTCTCGGGGACGTTGTCTTGGTTATTTTTGCAATTTGATGGCTCAGTGCCGTTTAGCGAACTTGTCGAGCAAGCGTGGCAGCAGGGTTTAACTGAACCAGACCCGCGAATTGACCTTTCCGGGCAAGATGTGATGCGTAAGTTGATTATTTTAGCACGTGAGGCAGGTTATGATATTGAACCCGATGAGGTACGTGTTGAATCATTAGTGCCAAAACAAGCACAGACAGGTTCTTTGGATGAGTTTTTTGAAAACAGCGCGGTGATCAACGAGCAAATGCAACAGCGTTTAGAAGCGGCACAAGAACTTGGGTTAGTGCTGCGTTATGTGGCACGGTTTGATGCAGTGAAAGGGAAAGCGAAAGTGGGTGTGGAAGCGGTAAAACCAGACCACCCATTGGCCTCATTACTGCCAGGCGATAATGTATTTGCTATCGAAAGTCGTTGGTACCGTGATAACCCATTAGTCATCCGCGGCCCTGGTGCTGGGCGCGATGTCACGGCTGGGGCAATTCAATCGGATTTAAACCGATTATCTCAATTGCTGTAGTTATTTTTTGTTTGTATTGGTGTTCTTATTTTTATAAAGAGCGCCAATACATCATGAAATTTTTTAATTCTCGCCATTTTTTCCCTTTTTTTATTCTGATGATTTAATTCTTCAACATTATTCATGTCTTAAAAGTGCTGAATCGACGATATATTGCGCTGAAACAATACTTAAATAAGAAAAATTAATAAAAATAAGGCTGTAATTAAATTTCAGAAAAATCCCCCAAAGCCATTTTTTTCTGATATGAATATACACTCAAGGGTAAATTTAGCGGGCTGCATCACAAAACGACAACTCTAACGCAGCCGACTGAAATTTTGTTACAGGAAACAGGTCGCAGTCTGTTAACCGTGCTTAGTGCGGGGATGCATTCTGCCAGAAGCACAAGGTCAGGAGTCTCATGAATCAGCAATATTCCGCAATGCGCAGTAATGTCAGTATGCTGGGTAAGCTACTCGGCGATACCATCAAGGAAGCACTAGGCGAGGACATACTTGATAAAGTTGAATCCATTCGTAAGCTTTCCAAATCCTCCCGTGCAGGTAATGAAGTTCAACGCCAAAAACTGTTGATGACATTACAAAACCTTTCGAATGATGAATTGCTTCCCGTTGCAAGGGCATTTAACCAATTTTTAAACCTGACTAACGTGGCTGAGCAGTACCACAGTATTTCTCCACACGGTGAAGCAGCAAGCAATCCAGTGGCACTGAAAAAATTATTCAGCCGCTTAAAAGACAAAAGTTTTACTGATAACGATATCCAAAAAGCAGTGGAGCAGCTATCCATTGAGCTGGTGTTAACCGCGCACCCAACTGAGATTGCGCGTCGTACTCTGATCCACAAATTGGTCGAGGTAAATAATTGCTTATCGCAACTCGATCATGATGATATTGCCGATTATGAACGCAATAACATCATGCGCCGTCTGCGCCAATTAGTGGCTCAATCCTGGCATACGGACGAAATCCGTAAAATTCGTCCAACGCCAATTGATGAAGCAAAATGGGGATTTGCGGTTGTAGAAAATTCGTTGTGGGAAGGCGTTCCTGCATTTTTACGCGAGTTTAACGAGCAACTGGAAGAGTCTATTGGGGCTGTTCTTCCTGTTGAAGCTAACCCAATCCGTTTTACATCATGGATGGGGGGCGACCGCGATGGTAATCCAAACGTAACAGCAGATGTCACTCGCCACGTTTTGCTATTAAGCCGTTGGAAAGCGGCAGATTTATTCCTCAAAGACATTCAGGTTCTCGTCTCTGAGTTATCAATGACGGAAGCCACACCTGAGCTGCGTGCGTTAGCAGGGGGAGACGATGTTGACGAACCTTATCGTCAGATCGCAAAAAACCTGCGTAGCCAATTATTCTCTACTTTAGAATATTTAGAACGTCGTGTGAAAGGCGAACAAGTTCTGCCACCTGCAGACCTGTTAACGGATAACGCCCAATTATGGGACCCGCTATACGCCTGTTATCAATCATTGATTGCCTGCAATATGAAAATTATTGCCAATGGTCAGTTGTTAGATACCTTACGCCGTATTCGCAGCTTTGGTTTACAATTGGTACGTATCGATGTGCGCCAAGAAAGCACACGTCATACCGATGCAATTGCAGAACTTACCCAGTATTTGGGATTAGGCGATTATGCACAGTGGTCTGAGGAAGAAAAACAGCAATTTTTATTAACAGAATTGCAGTCCCGCCGTCCATTGATCCCACAAGATTGGCAACCAAGTGCTGAAACCCAAGAAGTGTTTGAAACGTGCCGCGTGATTGCGAAAGCGAAGAATGATTCCATCGCAGCCTACGTGATTTCAATGGCAAAAGTCCCTTCAGATGTTTTAGCGGTCAAATTATTGCTTAAAGAGGCGGGCGCTTCGATTCGACTGCCTGTCGCTCCGTTATTTGAAACCCTTGAGGACTTAAATAACGCACAAAGCGTCATGACAAAACTGTTAAGCATTGACTGGTATCGTGAGCTTATCGACGACCGCCAAATGGTGATGATTGGTTACTCAGACTCCGCGAAAGATGCAGGTGTGATGGCCGCATCATGGGCGCAATATCGTGCGCAAGATGCGTTAATTAAACTGTGTGAAAAAGAAGGTGTTACGCTGACGTTATTCCATGGCCGTGGTGGTACCATCGGTCGCGGCGGTGCACCAGCTCATTCTGCATTACTGTCTCAACCACCAGGAAGTCTAAAGGGGGGCTTACGCGTGACTGAACAAGGGGAAATGATCCGCTTTAAATTCGGTCTACCACAAGTCACCATTAGCAGCCTTGCCTTGTATGCAAGTGCGATTTTAGAAGCGAATTTATTGCCACCACCAGAGCCAAAAAACGAGTGGAAATCCGTCATGGATTCGCTGTCTGACGTTTCTTGTACTATGTACCGCGACTATGTGCGTGAGCAGCCAGACTTTGTCCCTTACTTCCGTGCTGCAACCCCCGAGCAAGAACTCGGTAAATTACCATTAGGCTCGCGCCCAGCAAAACGTCGCCCGACGGGTGGTGTGGAAACCTTGCGTGCAATTCCATGGATTTTTGCCTGGACGCAAAACCGCTTAATGCTCCCTGCATGGTTAGGCGCTGGGGCAGCACTGAAACATGTTATTGAGCAAGAGGGCAAGCAATCTGTACTCGATGAAATGTGGCAGCAATGGCCGTTCTTTAATACGCGAATTGCGATGTTAGAGATGGTGTATGCCAAAGCTGACCTGTGGCTGGCGGAATACTATGATCACCGTTTAGTGGAAGAGCGTTTGTGGCCATTGGGGCAAAAATTGCGTGACCAGTTATCGGATGATATTAAGAGTGTGCTGGCGGTATCGAAAGACGAAGCACTTATGGCGGATTTACCGTGGATTGCTGAGTCTATCGCCCTGCGTAACGTATATACTGACCCACTTAACGTGTTGCAGGCAGAATTGCTGCACCGTTCTCGCCAACAAGAACACCCAGATCCACGTGTTGAACAAGCACTGATGGTGACTATTGCGGGTGTGGCGGCAGGGATGCGTAATACGGGTTAGTCATAGAGTATTGTGTTCGTCAATGATAAAAGGTTACTCAAATGGGTAACCTTTTTATTTTTGATTGATCCGCTCGCCACTTTTCCTTTTATCTCTTGGTGTAATGGATTCACGGAATTTATCATTGTTTTTTAAACTCACCACGACAATGAGGGATTAAGGCCTAACCCCTAAAGTATGGCAGATGGCATAGGTGAGCTCAGAGCGGTTCAGTGTGTAAAAATGGAAATCTTTTACACCTTCTCGGCTGAGGATCTTCACCATGTCCATCGCGATGGATGCGCCAACAAGATTACGGCTTTCTGGGTCATCATCTAACCCTTCGTACATTTTACTCATCCAAGCAGGAATGCGCACATTGGTCAGTTTGGCAAAACGTTCTAATTGGCGGAAATTGGACACAGGCAAAATCCCTGGCACTATTTCCACATCAATACCCGTCGCTACGCAGCGGTCACGAAAACGTAAATAGCTTTCGACATCAAAGAAAAATTGGGTGATAGCGCGATTAGCCCCTGCATCAATTTTCTTTTTCAGGTTAATTAAGTCAGCTTGTGCGCTTTTGGCTTCAGGGTGAACTTCAGGGTAAGCCGCGACTGAAATGTCAAAATCGGCCTCGCCTTTCAATAACTCAACCAAATCTGTCGCATACATATCAGGTTTATGGCTGCTATCGGGAAAATCGCCTCGTAAGGCAACAATATGGCGAATACCATTATTCCAATAGTCACGGGCGATAGACCTTAATTCATCTTTGCTTGCGTCAATACAGGTTAAGTGTGGTGCAGCCACTAAGCCAGTTTTGTCTTTGATATCTTTAATGATGCTATGGGTTCTATCCCGTTCGCCTGAATTAGCGCCATAGGTAACAGAAACAAATTTAGGTTTCAAGTTTTTGAGCCGATCGATGGATTTCCAAAGCGTTTGCTCCATCTCTTCACTGCGAGGTGGGAAAAATTCGAATGAAACATTAATTTGGCCATCTAATTCAGCTAAATTTTGATTTAGCGCCTCGCGCTGATTCGCGTGAAAAAAACTCATACCCTGTAACCTCGCAATTAGCAGACTAACTATTATCTTTGTAAATTATTATATCCATGTATGCATCTATACGTTTAGACGTCTAAATAGAAATTACCAGATCGGCATCAATAGTCAATACTTAAATTAAATTATGTCGCTGATGTTTTTTCAGTCAGAACAGGAAAAAAATTCATGATAAAAAAACGCGACTCTTTTCAGCGCCGCGTTTAGTTTATATGAGTGTCTAGTTAGATTTATTCGGTGAAACAGAAATGCTCAATCATTTGGCTAATTAATTGGCGGGTAGGCTCGATAAAGCGCATATCGATAAATTCATCGGGTTGATGGGCTTGTTCAATTGAACCTGGGCCGAGGACTAACGTAGGGCAGAGTTCTTGAATAAATGGCGCTTCGGTACAATAGTTCACGGTGTCGGCTTTTTGGCCCAATAACTGCTCAATCACGGCGACCATTTTGTGGTCTGTCGGACACTCATAACCTGGGATCGGTGGGTGCATTGACTCAATCGCCAAACGACCTGGCCATCTTGCCCGCACAGGTTCGAGGGCATCATTCAATAGCTCATCCAAATCTTGCAATGTTAGCCCTGGTAATGGGCGAATATCCATATGTAATTCACAGCAACCACAAATACGGTTTGCCGCATCACCGCCATGAATATGACCAAAGTTCATGGTGGGATAAGGGATCACGAAAGCCGGGTTATTAAAACGTTCCTTCAATGTGTTACGCAATGTCATCAAATGAGAAATTGACTCATGCATCAGCTCAATTGCATTCACACCGCGTTCAGGGTCACTTGAGTGCCCAGATTGCCCCGTAATACGGATAGCGTTAGATAGATGGCCTTTATGTGCGCGTATCGGTTGTAATGAGGTTGGCTCACCGATAATGGCAAAATCAGGGCGTAGTGCTGTATTCGCTGCAAAGTAACGGGCTCCTGCCATCGAGGTTTCTTCATCGGCAGTCGCAAGGATATGCAGAGGGTGCTTGAGTTTGGCAAGATCCATATCGCGCAATGCATCGACAATAAAAGCAAAAAAGCCTTTCATGTCAGCAGTACCAAGACCGTAAAGCTTACCATCGTGTTCGGTAAGCTCGAAAGGGTTTTTACTCCAACGTCCATCATCAAAAGGCACAGTATCGGTATGCCCACATAGCATCAGGCCGCCATTCCCCTCACCAATGGAAGCCAGCAGGTTATATTTATCACGTGTTTCCGGTACGGGCTGAATATTGACCGAAAACCCCAGCGTCTCTAACCACCCACCAAGGAGTTCCACAAGGGCTTTATTGCTCTGATCCAAATGAGAATCAGTCGCACTAATCGATGGAGTGGCAATTAATTGACGATAAATCTCAATAAATGCAGGTAATTTAATATTCACTGTTGACAGCCTTAATCCATAATAGTATCAATATTCATGCACTTTATTTGAATAAAAATACACATTAAACTGTTTGGGTCACGAGTACAAGGTAGAAAGCACATGTTGAACACACTCATTATCGGGGCCAGTGGCTATACTGGAGCAGAATTAGCCGCTTATTTGCAACGTCATCCTGAAATTAACCTTCAAGGGTTGATGGTATCGAAGCAAAGTGCCGATGCAAATAAATGTTTTTCTGATTTATATCCTCAGTATAAAGGCATTATTGACCTTCCTGTACAGCCATTAACCGATGTGGCTGAGGTGGCAAAAGGTATTGATGTTGTTTTCCTCGCCACGGCGCACGAAGTGAGCCACGACATCGCCCCGCAATTCCTTGAGGCAGGCTGTGTGGTGTTCGATTTGTCGGGTGCTTACCGCGTTCAAGATCCTGCGTTCTACACGCAATACTATGGCTTTGAACATACAAATACCGAATGGTTAATGCAAGCGGTTTACGGTTTAGCAGAATGGCAAGCGGATAAAATTCGCCAAGCTCAATTAGTTGCAGTGCCAGGCTGTTACCCAACCGTTTCACAGCTCGCGTTAAAACCGTTAATTGACGCAAAATTATTAGATAACAGCATGTGGCCTGTTATCAATGCCACCAGCGGTGTGTCAGGAGCAGGACGTAAGGCCTCAATGACAAATAGCTTCTGTGAAGTGAGCTTGCAGCCATACGGTATTTTCACCCATCGTCATCAGCCTGAAATCTCTACGCATTTAGGGCAAGAAGTGATCTTCACGCCCCATCTGGGCAATTTTTCAAGAGGGATCCTTGCCACTATTACATGCAAGGTGAAAGCGGGTGTCACGGCAGAGAAAATTGGCGAAACGTTTAAAGAGGCGTATCAAAACAAACCGTTGGTGCGTTTATATGATAAAGGCGTTCCTGCATTGAAATCGGTGGTTGGTACGCCGTTTTGTGATATCGGTTATGTATTGAAAGGGGAACACCTGATTTTAGTCGGTACAGAAGATAACCTACTAAAAGGGGCCGCTGCACAAGCCGTACAGTGCATGAATATTCGTTTTGGTTTCAATGAAACTCAGTCATTACTTTAATAAGGACAACCCATGCAACCCTTAGTGATTAAATTGGGCGGTGTGTTACTCGATAGTACCGAAGCGTTAGAAAAACTTTTTACTGCCATTCAAATTTATCGCCAAACGCATAAACGCGAGCTGGTAATTGTCCATGGTGGAGGCTGTCTAGTTGATGAATTAATGCAGAAGTTGCAACTTCCTGTGGTGAAAAAGCAAGGGCTGCGTGTCACACCAGCGGATCAAATCGATATTATTACGGGGGCTTTAGCGGGTACGGCAAATAAAACCTTACTGGCATGGAGCACCAAACACCAATTGCCTGCGGTGGGGTTATCACTCGGTGACGGACAAAGTGCGGTTGTCACACAGTTAAATGACGAACTGGGTCATGTTGGGAATGCAAAACCAGGTGACGCCAAACTATTAAAATTGCTGCTTAGCGCGGGTTATTTGCCAATCATCAGTTCTATTGGGATCACTGCACAAGGTGAGCTGATGAATGTGAATGCAGACCAAGCTGCAACTGCTGTAGCCCAAGCACTCAATGCCGATCTGGTTCTATTGTCGGATGTCAGTGGCATTTTAGATGGTAAAGGCCAGAAAATTGATGAGATGACCACGCAAAAAGCGCAGAAACTCATCGACCAAGGAATTATTACAGATGGAATGATTGTGAAGGTGAATGCTGCATTAGACGCAGCTAACGCACTGCAACGCTCCGTCGATATTGCAAGTTGGCGTCATGCAGAACAACTTCCTGAGCTGTTTAATGGTACAGCAATCGGAACTCGGATCTTGGCATCGTAATCGAGCCATACACATAAAAAATTAATTGAGCGGATAGGTACGTTATGAAAAAGGGCATTAAAAAGATTGTATTAGCATACTCTGGTGGTTTAGATACCTCGGCAATTATTCCATGGTTAAAAGAGAACTATGATGATTGTGAAGTGGTCGCATTCGTTGCCGATGTGGGACAAGACAGGGAAGATCTCGTTGGTGTTGAGAAAAAAGCACTGCAGTCAGGCGCATCAGAATGCTACGTCGTGGATTTACGTGAAGAGTTCATCAAAGAATATATCTATCCAGTATTAAAAACGGGTGCGTTATATGAAGGTAGCTATTTATTAGGTACATCAATGGCTCGCCCAATTATTGCGAAAGCACAAGTTGAAATCGCATTAAAAGTGGGTGCGGATGCCGTTGCTCACGGTGCAACGGGTAAAGGAAACGACCAAGTACGTTTCGAAAGCACCTATACGGCGTTAGCACCGCAACTGCAAGTGGTTGCCCCATGGCGTGAGTGGGATTTGCGTTCTCGTGAAGCGCTGCTCGATTACCTCAAAGAGCGTAATATCCCGACAACAGCGAGTCTTGAAAAAATCTATAGCCGTGATGAAAACGCATGGCATATTTCCACAGAAGGTGGTGTGTTAGAAAGCACATGGAATGCAGCCAACCAAGATTGCTGGGTATGGACTGTTGATCCACAAGATGCACCAGATGAAGCAGAGCTGGTGACTGTCGGTGTGAAACAAGGCGAAGTGGTTTCTGTTAACGGTAAGGCATTGTCTCCATTGGGTTGTTTAGAAGCACTCAACACGCTAGGTGCGAAACACGGTGTAGGTCGTATCGACATCGTTGAAAACCGTTTAGTCGGTATGAAATCTCGTGGTTGCTATGAAACCCCAGGAGGCACCATTATGATGGCTGCGCTGCGTGGAATTGAGCAATTAGTGTTAGACCGTGACAGCTACAAATGGCGTGAGCAGCTAGGCTTAGAAATGTCATATGTGGTCTATGATGGCCGTTGGTTCGCGCCATTACGTCATTCATTACAAGCAGCGGCAGAGTCCTTAGCACAAGACGTCACAGGTGAAGTGGTTCTGAAACTGTATAAAGGCCAAGTAACAGCGATTCAGAAAAAAGCGGATAAGAGCTTGTATTCTGAAGAATTTGCGACATTTGGTGAAGATGAAGTTTACGACCACAGCCACGCTGGTGGGTTTATCCGTCTTTATTCTCTGTCCTCACGTATTCGTGCGCTGAAAGAACAAAACAAAGCAAAATAAAGCTAATCGCAGTAACCCGGCAGCTACACAGCTGTCGGGTGTTAAAAACTTATTTTATCAATCAGGTAGGGATCCGTTATGGCACTTTGGGGTGGACGTTTTAGTCAGCAGGCAGATCAGCGGTTTAAACAGTTTAATGATTCATTGCGTTTCGATTATCGCTTGGCGCAACAAGATATTATCGGTTCAGTCGCATGGTCAAAATCATTGGTCACCGTTGGGGTGTTGACAGAGAGCGAACAGCAATCTTTAGAACAAGCGCTAAATGCATTATTAAAAGAAGTTCAAGATAACCCTGACATTATTTTGCAAAGCGATGCGGAAGATATTCACAGCTGGGTTGAAGGCAAACTGATTGATAAAGTTGGTGATTTGGGTAAAAAACTGCATACAGGACGTAGCCGTAATGACCAAGTGGCGACAGATTTAAAACTGTGGTGTAAGGACCAAGTCGCATTATTACTTGAAGCAGTCACTGAGCTACAAAAAGCGTTAGTGATCACTGCAGAAAATAATCAAGATGCGGTGATGCCAGGCTATACCCATTTACAACGAGCGCAACCAGTAACTTTTGCTCATTGGTGTTTAGCCTATGGTGAAATGTTAGCGCGTGATGAAAGCCGCTTAAAAGATACCTTAAAACGTTTGGATGTTAGTCCATTAGGTTGCGGGGCATTAGCGGGCACAGCGTACGATATTGACCGTGAGCAGTTGGCTTCTTGGTTAGGTTTTTCATCGGCAACGCGTAACAGCCTTGATACCGTTTCTGATAGAGACCACGTTCTCGAACTGCTATCTGATGCCAGCATTGGTATGGTGCATTTATCTCGTTTCGCTGAGGATTTAATTTTCTTTAATAGTGGGGAGGCGGGTTTTGTTGAGTTATCTGACAAAGTCACGTCAGGTTCTTCATTAATGCCACAAAAGAAAAACCCTGATGCACTGGAATTGATCCGTGGAAAATGTGGTCGTGTCCAAGGCGCTCTTACTGGCATGATGATGACCTTAAAAGGGTTACCGCTTGCTTATAATAAAGATATGCAAGAAGACAAAGAAGGCCTGTTTGATGCATTAGATACTTGGTTAGATTGTATGCATATGGCCGTGTTAGTCCTTGATGGTATTCAAATTCGTCGCCCACGTTGTGAAGAAGCGGCAAAGCAAGGTTATGCAAATGCAACGGAGCTGGCGGATTATCTAGTGGCAAAAGGTGTTCCATTCCGTGAAGCACACCATATTGTGGGTGAAGCGGTTGTTGCTGCAATTGCACAAGGTAAAGCACTAGAGGAAATGGCGTTAAGCGATCTGCAAAAATTCAGTGATACTATTCAGTTGGATGTGTATGAAATACTTTCGTTGCAATCATGTTTAGATAAACGGCTTGCAAAAGGTGGGGTATCTCAGAAACAAGTGGCGAAAGCGATAGTGGAAGCGAAGAGTCGATTGGGGCTGTGATGGCGAGTTGAGGTTAAAATGGGGGGTAGCATGACTACCCCAATTCCCATAACGCAGTTCTTATTAAATATATTTAATCGTCAGCATTCCCATCTGTTTATCCTCATTTACCCAATTATATGAATACTCACCCCTACCATCATTGATGACTTTCCACCCTTGGATCTTTGTCACATCATTTAAGTCTATTTTATTGGTAATCATATCCGATTGGCTATTTAAGCATTTCATTTTAATATGTTTTTCATTGATTTCATTGAAGCATGATGGAAATACAATGGCACCAGAAAATTGAATAATACCGGTGTGTTCATCATTGCTGGCATTTGCATTCATTGATGTAAAAGCGGTTAAGAGGAATAAGCTGGTTAATGAGTAAACGCATGATTTTTTTAACATTGATAGTGAATTTTTCATAATAGTATCCCGTCATTGATTTTTAGTGAATCAACTTGCTGTATGTTTAAATTGAAGATGTCTTATATAAATTAAAAATAATAATTCGTGACTAATATTCCCTGATGTTTTGAGGAAATGAATTATAATTAAAAAAATGCCAGAAATGTGTAAATCAAAAAAATGAAATGTTTAAAAATATAAATATAATCAATGCTACTATATTGGCTCATTAAATTGATTTCTCAGTTTTTAATGGCATAAAACTCTATTTAATTACTGTTTTTGCATAATTTTGTGGGTTTATGCTTTTTTGATGTGCTTTTAGTTGGTTTGATCTTCTAGTGAACGGAGTAAGGTTATAAGCGTGTAATAACTTTTTGTGGGGATTTAACAGAAAGAAGCTGTGATTTTACATTTATTTTTATATAAAAACTTACAAAGTTTAACGGTGAATGAAAAAAAATATAACAGAATATTTCAACCATGAAAATAAACATAACTTTATCTAGGTAATTTATTAACGCTTAGAGGGATACTAAATATAATAATAAGGTTTATGGTGACCCTCAATCTGAGAAAGGGCTCTTTATCACCAATCAAAAATATGGAATGCATTTGTTTCCAAGTGTTGCGATTCATTTCATTTTATTGCGTAAAATTGTATGTGAAGTGAAGTAAGGCGATATTTATTAATTTATTAATAGATAAAACAGAACAATATCGATATAGTGATTGGTATTATCTATCTTTGGTTTGACAAAGAATTCACGAAAGGAAAAGAAATATGAATATTCGAGATTTAGAGTACCTCGTTGCACTCGCCGAACATAAACACTTTAGACGCGCCGCGGATTCTTGTCATGTCAGCCAACCAACATTAAGTGGTCAAATTCGTAAATTAGAAGAAGAGCTCGGCGTCATGTTATTAGAGAGAACGAGTCGTAAAGTTCTTTTTACCCAGCAAGGTTTATTACTTGTTGAACAGGCTCGAACTATTTTGCGGGAAATAAAAGTGTTGCAAGAAATGGCTGCGCTGCAAGGGGAAAGTATGTCTGGCCCACTGCATATAGGCCTAATACCAACGGTCGCACCCTACTTATTACCTCACATCATCCCACAATTACACCAAGCTCACCCTAAGTTAGAAATTTACTTACATGAAGCACAAACTCAGCAACTATTAGCTCAATTAGATAGCGGTAAATTAGATTGTGCAATTTTGGCAGATGTGAAAGAAACAGCGCCATTTATTGTTGTGCCTTTATTTGAAGAACCAATGAAGCTGGCTATTTATGAAAGCCATCCATGGCATGACCGTGACACCATTGAAATGGGGGAGCTGTCAGGTGAAAAATTATTAATGTTAGAAGATGGGCATTGCTTACGTGACCAAGCAATGGGTTTCTGTTTTCAAGCAGGCGCAAAAGAAGACACACATTTTAGGGCAACCAGTTTAGAGACATTAAGAAATATGGTTGCAGCGGGAAGTGGCATTACACTTTTACCTGATTTGGCGGTGCCAAATGAAGCGTGTCGTGATGGCGTGTGTTACTTAAATTGTATTGAGCCTGAGCCTAAGCGGACAATTGTTCTGGTATATCGCCCTGGTTCACCTTTACGTGGTCGCTATGAACAATTAGCTGAAACTATTTATAACTCAATGGATAATTATTATAAAAATAGAGTGTAGGAATAAAGCGCTGAAATAAATGTTTGTTAGATTGATATGATGGTTGCCAAAAAAGAGGCAACCATCAAGACTGGCAATTAAAATAGTCGATTTAAACCATTTAATGCCGCAACGCGAAAAGCCTCTGCCATCGTTGGGTAATTGAACGTCGTATTCACAAAATATTCGATAGTATTGCCTTCACCTTTTTGTTCCATAATCGCTTGGCCGATATGTATAATTTCAGCCGCTCTTTCACCGAAACAGTGAATCCCTAATATTTGCAACGTTTCACGATGAAATAAGATTTTCAAACTCCCCACATTCATCCCTGCAATTTGCGCACGTGCTAAATGTTTAAATTGCGCACGGCCGACTTCATAAGGCACTTTCATTGCGGTAAGCTCTTGTTCTGTTTTACCCACAGAGCTTATTTCAGGGATGGTATAAATGCCTGTTGGAATATCTTCCACTAAATGCGCATCACCGAGACTACCACCGATTGCACGTGCCGCAATTCGGCCTTGGTCATAAGCCGCAGAAGCGAGACTTGGGTAACCAATCACATCACCGACAGCATAAATATGCTCATTTGTTGTTCGGTAAGCTTTATTTACCTTCACAAGGCCACGGCCATCCGCCTCAATACCAACATTTGCAAGGCCTAAGCCATCTGTGTTACCTGTTCTTCCGTTGGCATATAATAGGCAGTCAGCTTTCACTTTCTTGCCAGATTTCAAGTGAACAATAACACCATCATCGACGCCTTCGATTTTTTCATATTCTTCATTATGGCGAATGACAACGCCACTATTCCAGAAATGGTAAGACAACGCGTCAGACATTTCTTGGTCGAGGAAGGCTAATAAATGATCTCGCGTATTGATTAAGTCGACTTTCACACCTAATCCGCGAAAGATTGAGGCGTATTCACAACCAATAACACCTGCACCATAAATAATGACATGGCGAGGTTCATGGGTAAGGTTGAGGATTGTATCGCTGTTATAAATTCGCGAATGGTTGAAATCGACATCCGAAGGGCAATAAGGGCGTGAACCCGTTGCTATTACTATCTTATCGGCACTTAAAACATCACAGCTGCCATCGGCGTAACGCACACTAACATGTTGATCATCAATAAAAGTGGCTTCACCCGAAAACATCTGGCAACCATTTCGCTCATAAAAACCTTGGCGCATGCGAGTTTGTTGGCTAATGACCGTTTCCGCATGTTGCAGAATTTCAGAAAAAGAGGAGCTTAAGCTACGGGAGTTATCACTATAAAGGGGGTTTTGATTGAATTCGATAATACGACTAACAGCATGACGGAGGGCTTTAGAGGGAATGGTTCCCCAGTGGGTACAGCCTCCGCCGACATTATTATAACGTTCTATAACAGCAACGTTTTTTCCTTGTTTTACTAGCCCCATCGCGGCGCCTTCGCCACCAGGACCAGAACCAATAACTATTGCATCAAAATGGGTAAGTTGCATGAGGTAAGACCTGCTCTAAAACAAAATGACAACAAGATGTTATCATTAGTTGGTTATTTCGCCTAATTTCCCGTTCCCTTTGTCTTGCTAATTAAAATGTTGTGAATCTCTTTCACTGATTTACTTCAATCTGAAATTCGAGAAGAACGCACGTCTGGGAAAAACAAAAATAAAGTGCATTTTTGGTGAATCTATTTTTTAGGGTTCAGGTAGGGTAGAAGGAACAGAGAACATTTCTCTATATAAGAAAGCGGTGTCGGTAATATGCGAAATTCTGAAAATTGCTAATTTGCAGTAAGAGTCGATCTTTCTCTAAACCAGATTAAGAAATTTCAGGTATGCTAGAAGGTGAGCTCTTGCTTATTATTAACCTTCAATAATGCGTTCATTAATATTTAATGACATAGAAATTAGGATCACCGTGAGTAACACTATTGGCGTTAGAGCAAAACAAAAAGAAAAAACTCGGCGTTCACTCGTCGAAGCCGCATTTAGCCAATTAAGCGCTGAACGGAGTTTTACGAGCTTAAGCTTACGTGAAGTTGCTCGAGAAGCAGGCATTGCACCAACGTCATTTTATCGCCATTTCAAAGATGTTGATGAACTCGGTCTAACCATGGTCGATGAAAGTGGCTTGATGTTACGTCAACTGATGCGACAAGCGAGGCAGCGTATCGCAAAAGGCGGGAGTGTGATCCGCACATCAGTCTCAACTTTTATGGAGTTTATTGGTAATAACCCCAATGCCTTTAGGTTATTATTGCGTGAGCGTTCAGGCACATCTGCTGAGTTTCGTGCTGCTGTTGCAAGGGAAATTCAACATTTTATTGCGGAATTAGCTGATTACCTTGAACTTGAAAGTCGGATGCCTCGCCATTTTACTGAGATGCAAGCTGAAGCGATGGTAACGATAGTCTTTAGTGCAGGCGCAGAAGCGCTTGATATTGATGAAGAAAAACGCAGACATCTTGAAGAACGGCTGGTATTACAGTTAAGAATGATTGCTAAAGGCGCCTACTATTGGTACCGCCGTGAACAAGAAAAACAAAATCAATCTGACCCAGACCTTACCAAATAATAAGGAGAATCAATGACGGATCAAAAAAGCTATGAAAGAAGCACATTATTGCTGGCCTTTGTGATTGGCCTTGCAACCCATGGAACCTTTTCAACGTTGTTCAACTCGCTAGTCGATTTTTCATTTTTTCCAATTTTGACCTTAGTATTGGCTGCGTATTGTTTACACCAACGCTACTTACACCAAGCGATGCCAATGGGACTCCCTAAATTTGTTGCAGGCAGCTTTTTTATTGGGATCTTTGGTTATGCCGCGATTTTACGCGTTCAAAACCCTGAAATTGGTTCTAACTTTATTCCTGCGACGTTTATCGTCATTTTAGCATTATGGATGTATGCAAGCTGGAAAGCGCGTAAGAAAGAAAAAGCTGAACTAGCACTTGAACAAGAAGCTGAAAACGAAGTTTAAGAAATGTATTTAGACCAAAGCGCCGCAGGATATTGCGGCGTTCTTGTATTGATTATGAACATATTTAAGGATTAGCGGCGCGTTAATAAAACACCACTTTCCATATGATGGGTATAGGGGAATTGGTCAAACAAGGCTAACTTCTCAATTTTATGCGTTTTTGTCAGCTCAACTAAATTATCGCAAAGGGTTTCTGGGTTACAGGAAATATACAAAATATGGTCGTATCTCTGGACAAGTTCCACGGTTTTATCATCTAAACCGCTACGTGGCGGGTCAACAAAAATCGTATTGCATTGGTAATCCGTTAGTGTAATCCCTTCCAAACGTCTAAATTCACGTGCCCCTTGCACTGCTTGGGTAAAATCCTCAGCAGACATTCGGATAATCTGCACATTATTAATGTTGTTTGCTTCTATATTATATTGGGCAGCAGCAACGGAAGGTTTTGCAATTTCAGTGGCTAATACACGTTCAAAGTTTTGTGCTAATGCCAAGGAAAAGTTTCCATTTCCGCAATACAATTCTAATAAGTCACCCGTTGAATTTCGTGTCGCGGCAATTGCCCACTCCAACATTTTAATATTGACCTGTGCATTCGGTTGCGTGAAGCTATTTTCAACTTGGCGATAAACCATATCCTTACCATTTACAGGTAGCACTTCATCCACATAATCATTATCAAGCATGATTTTGGTTTTTGAGGCACGGCCGATTAACTGTAGGTCAAAGCCTTTTTCCACCAATGTGGCTTTTAGATTTTTCGCCTCAGCAGTCCATTCATCACCTAATTTTTTATGGTAAAGCAGTGAAACAATCAGTTTATTACTCAGTGTCGATAAATAGTCGATTTGGAATAACTTATGGCGTAGTAATTCATTCTGTTTAATTAATGGTAGCAATGCTGCCATTATGTCATTGATTAATTGACTCGCCACAGGGAATTGGTCCACACGAATGCGTTCTTTGGTCTCTTTATCAAACATGATATGAAACAAATCATCATTATCATGCCAAATTCTGAACTCTGCCCGCATCCGGTAATGCGAGGTTGGAGATGAAAAAATTTCAGGTTCAGGTGCGTTAAACGGGGCCATCATAGCCTTTAAACGGTCAGTTTTCTCTGCGAGTTGCAGTTCGTAGTCTTTGGTGTGCAACGTGTTTGGCATACTTGGCCCCATAAAACAGTAAAAAATTCATATCAGGGGCGAAATTGTAGGGAATGCGGCGAAGATGTCCAGTTTTCATTATCGATCCATAGACACTCATAACTATTCAACTTACGATAACAGTGTGTGGTTGAGGGAATTTGGTGTGAATCCAAGACTGACGCGCAACGGTAATTAAGGGTTTATCCGTCATTCTTCAAGCTACATGGGGGTTGGCAGCGTTTAGTTACCCTAGTCACATACTTCAGTATGCCCCTAGGGATATCTTCGCTTGCCACCTACATGTCACTTGGATTGTTTAGGATATATACAAGCATCTGTTCTGTTTTTTTATTATAGAAATAACGCTTTGGAACTTATGAGTCCGATACCTGCCACACTTCTTATCGCTTTGTTGAATATCAGCGCGAACCTTTTATTCAACTTCGCGGAATTTTAATTTAATTGATTTTCCGAGTGTAATCATAATGAATAATAACAAGTTGCTGCCATTATCGGCCGCTGCTGTGGCAGTGTTATGCGGTGTTTCTTCTCTGGCAAGTGCAAATAATAAAACGGATGAAGTTGTCGTATCAGCCAATCGTTTCGAACAACCAATTTCGTCTATATTAGCCCCAGTTACTGTCGTGACCCGTGAAGATATCGATCATTGGCAGTCAAATACCGTGATAGATGTATTAAGGCGTTTACCGGGAGTGGATATTGCGCAAAATGGCGGAATGGGGCAACAAAGTTCTCTCTTTATTAGAGGAACAGAATCTCGCCATGTTTTGGTTTTAATTGATGGTGTCCGTTTAAATCAAGCAGGTATTTCGGGTTCATCAGATATGAGCCAAATTCCAATCTCATTAGTTCAACGTATCGAATATATCCGTGGTGCGCGTTCAGCTGTTTATGGTTCTGATGCTATTGGTGGCGTGGTGAATATTATTACTCGTCGTGATAACGATGGGACAACATTAAATGCAGGTATTGGTTCGCATGGTTATCAAAACTATAACGGCTCGACCCAGCAAAAAATTGGTGAAAATACCACAGTAACCGCGGCGGGCGCTTATACCTATACCAAAGGGTTTGATTTAGCACCGAAAGAGGTTAGCCCAAGGCAATATGATAAAGATGGCTTCCTGAATAAAACACTATGGTTAGGGATTGAACATCAATTTACCTCTGATGTTTCAGCGTACGCTAGAGCCTATGGTTATGATAATCGAACTGATTATGATACGTCTGAATATAATGGTGTGAGTGTCGATACTCGCAAATTATATAGTCGCACTTATGAAACTGGTTTGAAATATCATAATGATAGATATTCGACATCGTTGATGGGCAGTTATAGCCACGTTAAAGATTATAATTATGACCCTAAACAAGGGCAGTATGGTGCAAATGCTAACTTAGATGAATCAAGTCAGTACAACATTCAATGGGGTAATAGTTACCTATTAGATAAAGGTAACATTAGTGCAGGGGTTGACTATCAACGCCAGAGCATTGAGCCTAGCAGTTATACAATAATTAGTGAAAAGCAGACGTTAAATAACACTGGGATATACCTGACAGGGCAATATGCCGTTATTGATTCTGTAACAGCAGAAGCAGCGATACGTTCTGATCACCACTCTGAATTTAACTGGCATACAACGTGGCAGTCAGGGCTAAGCTGGGAGTTCTATGAAGGGTATAAACTGGTTGGTTCATATGCAACAGCCTATAAAGCACCAAATTTAACACAGCTATATGCATATTCTTCATCGGTATACGGAACAACAATAGGTAATCCGAACTTGAAACCAGAGGAAAGTAAACAGTGGGAAGTTGGTGTTGAAGGGACGACAGGGCCACTATTTTGGCAACTTAATGCATACCATAATGATATTGATAATTTGATAGCATCATATAAGCCAGGTAAATCAATTACGTCTTATGAGAATATCGGAGAAGCCGAGATCAAGGGTGTCGAATGGGTTGGTGAGTTCGAAACGGGTATTTTTCAGCATCAAGTTACCTATCAGTATGTTGACCCACGAAATAAAAAAACAGACAATGTTTTGGAACGGCGAGCTAAACAGCAAGTTAAATATCAACTCGATTGGTCTATAGATAAGATAGATATGGGATTAACTTATCAATATATCGGCTCTCGTTACGATAATGACTATAGCCAATGGCCTTATAAACGAGTAAAACTCGGTGGCGTTAGCCTTTGGGATCTCACCGCTGCATATCCAATCACTTCACATCTCACAATTCGTGGTAAAATAGCTAATATGTTCGATAAAGACTATGAGACCGCGTATGGTTATCGCACCGCTGGAAGAGAATATTTCCTTACCGGAAGCTACAACTTCTGATAACAACCTATCTGTTCGCCCGACCATTCTTGTATTTGACTCAGGAGTGGGCGGGTTATCTGTCTATCGCGAAGTTAAAAAACTGATCCCGAATGCGCACTATATATATGCATTCGATAACGAAGCTTTTCCTTACGGTGAAAAAAGTGAAGAGTTTATTATTGATAGGGTCTATCAAATTGTTAATGCGATAGCAGCAAAGCATCCTTTAACAATTGCGATCATTGCATGTAATACTGCAAGTACCGTCAGTTTACCGAATCTAAGAGCCCACTTTACTTTCCCTGTAGTCGGCGTGGTTCCTGCAATCAAGCCTGCTACTAAACTCACGCGTAATGGCGTGGTCGGTTTATTAGCCACGAAAGGTACTGTGAATCGCGAGTACACGAAAGAATTAATTGACCGTTTCGCTACGGACTGCAAAGTGGTTTCGCTGGGCTCTGCCGAATTAGTCCAATTGGCAGAAAGAAAGCTACATGGGGAAACTTTACCGTTAGATGAAGTGGCTCAAACGGTAAGGTCGTGGATCAGAATGCCTGAACCCCCAGACACGGTTATTTTAGGCTGTACCCATTTCCCTCTATTAATAGAAGAACTCGAAAAAGTCTTACCAGATGGAACAAGGTTTATAGATTCAGGTTCTGCTATCGCTAGAAGAGCCGTTTGGCTGATAAACAATCAGGCAGAAATTCATGATTCTAACGAAAAAGACTTCGCTTATTGCCTCTTAATGAATGATGCTGTGCAAGGTTTAAGGCCTGTACTTGAAACAGAAGGGTTTATTTCGCTGGAAAAACTAGCGCTTTAACTTAAATTTGCTGAAAAGCTGAGCGAACGAAAAAAAAATGCAAAAAAGAGGTTGCGAGATTTTTTCGTCTCCCTATAATGCGCATCCGTTGTCACGATAAACCGCTTCGGCGAAAAGGGGAAACCCAGTGATAACGGAGGTGAAGAAAGAAAAAGTTGAAAATAAACACTTGACTTTCTAAAAGAAAAACGTAATATACGTCACCTCGCAGCAACGACCCAGAAGGTCAAATTTCAATATGAAATGCTGCAACGCTCTTTAACAATTTATCAGACAATCTGTGTGGGCACTCACAGGACACTATCAAAAAAATATTTGATTTTAAGTCTTGAAGAGTGACTAACACGTTAATTCATATATATGAAATA
>NZ_JAGSPI010000009.1:181883-217775 GCF_020381325.1 Providencia vermicola | reverse complement strand
AGATGTGTATAAGAGACAGACTATGTGATTAATAGATTAATTTTAAATGTTACTATTTTGTTTTTAATATACGCGAATTAAGTTATAGATATAATTACTTATTTTTTTAAATATATATTAGAGACACCTAATTTAATAGGTATTTTCATTTTGTTACAAATTGGTATGGAATGTATTATTTGAACGGGGATTTAACACCAAATACGAGTATTAAGGTTTTTCACCTAAAAAAAATTCAATATCTAGTGTTAAGATCGAGTACGCCAAGTTTATCTTTGGGAAAGGAAAATGTACTCTTTACTTTTCAACTTTTCTAAGCATTATAAAAATGAGAATGATTGTTAGAATAACATTTCAAACTGAAATAGTTCATCAATGATATAAAAAAAACCATTTTTTAATCGTCGCAATAACGCATAAAAAAGCACCTAATTACCGTTATTATATTAATAATGAAATAAAATGTGTTACTGTTCGAAATCAAAAACATGGGCCTTACTAGCAGTATGCGTTGCAAAATCGTCATATACAAAAACAATAAACGCATTCTATGCGTATAAGACCAATTTGTTACGATATGAATTAATGAAACAAAATTTATGTGAAGGGCAAATTACGATAAATTGCAAAGTCGAATTCGCATAAAAAAGATAAAAAAAAAGCCCCGAGCAAATGCTCAGGGCTTCAATGTTTGGCGGAACGGACGGGACTCGAACCCGCGACCCCCTGCGTGACAGGCAGGTATTCTAACCAACTGAACTACCGCTCCGAATGTTCCCTGTTGGGAACGCCATGCATATTACGAACACTTCATTAAGCAGTCAATACTTTTTCTTGAAAAATCGCGCAGTTGAACAGTTTTTAGCCCAAATAATAGGATAGATCACTGCACCTTTATTAGCTTATCAAAAACCACTCAAAACTAATGTAAAGTTTCTTCTTCATCAGACTGCCGCCAAAGGCAAGGTTTTCCACCTTTCTTATCAACAATATCAAGACGAGCTTCATGGGCAATAAGTTCTTCATCAGAAGCATATAACACCGTTAAACCACTTGAAGGTCGTTGAATACGTTGAATTTCATATGCTTGCTCATTATTTGCTGATTCGGCATCCATCGAGAATGATAACGAGGTTTGCCCCCCCGTCATCGCAAGATACACGTCCGATAAAATTTCAGCATCGAGTAAAGCGCCGTGCAACGTACGTTTAGAGTTATCAATTAAATAACGGTCACACAAGGCATCCAAGTTATTGCGCTTACCAGGAAACAACTTTCGTGCCAGCACTAAACTATCCGTGATAGTGCAGAAATCGGCTGTGGGTGGGATCCCTTTATTGAGTTTACGAAACTCATAATCCATAAAACCAATATCAAAGGGCGCATTGTGAATCACTAATTCTGCCCCTCGAATAAATTCAAGAAACTCATCAGCAATGTCAGCAAAGACGGGTTTATCTTGCAAAAATTCATCACTGATCCCATGAACCTCAAAAGCTTCAGGATCCACTAAACGATTCGGTTTGATATAAACATGGAAATTACGACCAGTTAAGCGTCGGTTAATAACTTCAACCGCGCCAATTTCAATAATGTTATGGCCTTCATAATGAACACCAAGCTTATTCATACCTGTTGTTTCAGTATCAAGGACAATTTGTCGGGTTATCGCCGTGCTCATAATGGTATTTTGTGTCAAACTAGAGGTGAATGAATATTATAGAGTGTACCAGAAATGACAAAGCAGGTAGAAATTTTCACGGACGGTTCCTGTTTGGGTAATCCAGGACCAGGGGGATACGGTGTTGTCCTTCGTTATCAACAGCATGAAAAAACGCTCAGTGACGGCTATTTTATGACGACCAACAATCGCATGGAGCTACTTGCTGCCATTGTTGCCCTTGAATCCCTAAAAAGGCCATGTGATATTATCTTAACCACAGATAGCCAATATGTCCGCCAAGGTATTACTCAATGGATCCATGGTTGGAAACGTAAGCAATGGCGAAAAGCCGATAAATCCCCAGTCGTTAATGTGGACTTATGGAAACGTCTTGATGAAGCAATCCAACCCCACACGATTGATTGGCGCTGGGTGAAAGGCCATGCAGGCCACCCTGAAAATGAAAAATGTGATGAGTTAGCACGCGAAGCTGCGTCATCTCCAACAAAAGAAGACACTGGATATCAACCAGCAAAAGACTAAGCACTTGGCTTTTTCGTGCGTTTACTTAACTCTTTTGCAGCCCCTAATGCGGTGCCAATTTTCATTTTCGGTTGTTTGAATTTTAATGGTGTTGGCGTGAGCGGGTATGTTCGCTTTCTCGCCACGATGACACTAAGCACACCAATTCCACCACCGCTTTTATTGATCCACCGCTGCGGACTCATCCATGGAATTACATGGCAATTCCGATGATATAACACTTCATAATTTAATAAACTCAGCCAATCAAATACCCTAACCGATGGAAAGAAACGGCTACAATAAGGCTGTTTTTTACGTAAAACAGGAACTAACTTTGCTAACCCTGCGAGGCTAAATGGATTAAACCCTGTAATAATCAGCCAACCATCATCGATTAATACGCGGTCAACCTCTCTCAATAGCCAATGTGGGTCATGGCTATATGCTAAACAATGTGAGACTAAACAAGCATCAATCGACTTTGCAGTAAAAGGTAAGGCATCGGGCTGCGCGATAAGGTTAAAGCGAGGATCGTTCTCCCCCACATTGAATTGATGGGAGATTAGACATTCTTCGGTATGGATTTCAGTGCTTAAATGCCCTAACTTAAGGAGATGAAAACCAAACATTTTCGGCCACCAAGGACGAAGCTGGTTTTCCAGAGCTTGCTGGTATTGTTCGCCAAAAGGAATATCAGACCAACTAACGGGCATTTGAATTTTTTTATCAATACGCGCAGGCTTCATGACATTCCCCTATTAAACAGTTTTCGAGGTCATTATGGAGTTAATTCGAGTCCCCGCTTTAAATGATAACTATATTTGGGTTTTAGCAGATAACCAGAAACAGTGTATCATCGTTGACCCTGCGGAGGCAGAGGCTGTGCTCGAAATAATCACCCAGAGGCACTTAACCCCTGTCGCCATCTTATTAACCCACCACCATAATGATCATACAGGTGGCGTGGAAGAAATTTTAAACAAATTTACAACGTTACCTGTATTTGGTTCAAAAGAAACCGCAGATAAAGGCGCAACTGAATTAGTTGCAGAAGGCGATAACGTCGTCGTCAATCACTTCAACTTCCATGTTATGTCTTTATCTGGGCATACCACTGACCATATTGGTTTCTATCAAGCACCTTATTTATTCTGCGGTGATACTTTATTTTCCGCTGGCTGTGGCCGTATTTTTGAAGGTACGCCAGAACAAATGTATCAATCTATTCAGAAAATTGCTGCACTGCCCGATGACACTCTCATTTGTTGCGCCCACGAATATACTTTATCAAATCTAAAATTTGCGCATCATATTTGGCCTGAAAATGAAGCAATTACACAATATTTACAAAAGATAACGCAAATGCGTGACAAACATCAACCTACAGTGCCTACCACATTGAAAACAGAGAAAAAGATAAATATTTTTCTTCAGTGTGATAATCAACAATTACAGAAGAAACTGCAAATTAATATGCAAAATCCACCTTTGAGGGCTGTTTTTACCCTGTTACGTCAATTAAAAGACCAATATTGAAGTTTATTGATTGTCATATCGGGGTGGGATAAGTATTATTGTTCGACTTTTAAACATTAAAATGAAGAACAATAGAAAAAATGAAGATAATCGCGACGCTTATCGCCATTGTTCTGCTGGCTGGATGCCAAACTACCCCGAAAAAAGTTAAGCAGAATAAACCCACAGCAAATCATACAATTGAAACCATTGCTTCACATAACCAAGCGGCTAGTCGGCAACAGCCTAAAGTTGATTATGACTTATGGGGCTATATTAGTGATGAATTAAAAATGGACATCCCTGATAACCCACAAATTAGGGAAATGGCCAACAGTTATATGAATAAACAAAGTTTTGTCTACGATGTGGCATTAAGGGCTGAGCCTTATATGTACCTCATCGTAGACGAAATTAATGAACGTAACCTGCCGATGGAACTCGCTTTAATTCCAATTATTGAAAGTTCATTTAATCCCAAAGCGACCTCCCCTGCACAAGCCGCTGGTTTATGGCAAATAGTGCCAATAACAGCCCGCTCTTATGGGTTAAAACAAACTCAATGGGTTGATGAGCGCAGAGATGTTCTTTCATCTACCAATGCTGCATTTGATTTACTCGAGAACCTAAATGTGATGTTCGGCCATGATTGGGCACTCACTTTAGCGGCTTATAACTGCGGTGAAGGTTGCGTGCAAAACGCGATTAAAAAGAACGAAGCAGCTGGCCTTCCAACTGACTTTTGGTCATTGTCATTACCAAAAGAAACCAAACAATACGTTCCTAAAATCTTAGCACTGAGTAAAGTATTAAAAAATCCAGAACAGTACCAAGTTAATTTACCGACAAGCAATAAAAATAGAGCACTAACACAAGTGGATGTCGGTCAACAAATTACCTTATCCCAAGCGGCTGAGCTGGCAGGGTTAACTGTTGAATCTGTCAAAACCTACAACTCCGGTTACACCCGAGGGATTACATCCCCCACAGGGCCACACTATATTATGTTGCCTACTGCAAAAGCAGAGCAATTTAAAACCTCACTCACAGACCAAGAGGTTTTAGAAACAATTCGCCTTGCTGCAGTGCAAAATCAACAAATTAAAGCAAAAACACAGCCAACAGCAATTTCAACGGCTCGTCAAAATCGCGCCAAGATCACCACATATAAAGTCCGCAAAGGTGAGTCTATCGCCAGTATTGCTAAAAAATTCAATACGACAGCGAAAAACATTCAGCAGCTAAATGGCCTTAAAACAGCTAGCGTGATTAAACCAGGCCAAATGCTCAAAGTTTCAGGTGCCGCACCAGTTGCTAATAGCCGTAAAAGCACAGTCTACAAAGTTCGCAAAGGTGATTCTTATTACAGCATTGCAAAACGCCACGGCATCAAACTTAATGATTTAATGACTTGGAACTCTGGAGTCAAAATGGCAGACCTGAAACCAGGCGTTACCTTAAATCTCTATCTCTAAATTACAATCTAATTTAAAAACCTTTACTTCATTTTGTGAAGGTTTTTAAATATCTTATCTAATGGGTTGAATAAAACTATTTAAATACTCAGAATGGAGTAATACTTTTTATAAGATGTCTTATGTCAATTTTTATCTCTGATTGTATTTAAAATACACGGGCGATTTAAATATACTATAAAATTGTGTTTAGTCAGAAAATCCCGTAACCTTCCCACTCTAAAAACCCAGCTAAAGTAGAAAAAAGTGGTTAATAGAGGGTGACTTATGTCATAATAGTGATATTATTGCTTTAACACTGGGGCGGTTTTCACTGCAAGCCTGTATTTGAATATTACTTATGTTAATAGTATAAACCTTCAAACATTTAATGTTTTATAATAACCTTATATTTTTCAATATATTAACAACCCATGTTTTTACATTGAACATAAGTGCTTTTAATTAGTTATTATGGCTGTATTATTGATATAAAAAGATACATAGCAAACGTCAGATTCGCCTGCGGAGGTGATTATGGATGAATACTCACCCAAAAGACATGATATAGCAGAACTTAAATACTTATGTAATAGTCTGAATCGGGACGCTATTTTAAGTTTACAACAAACAAATACACATTGGATTAATGACTTAAGCTCTGACCAAAGCGCGGCGCTTAATGAACTCATAGAGCACATCGCAGCATTTGTTTGGCGATTTAAAATCAAATATCCAAAAGAAAATCTTGTTATTTCATTAATCGAAGAGTATCTCGATGAGACTTACGATTTATTTGGCAGCCCTGTTATCACATTGAGTGAAATTATTGATTGGGAAACAATGAATCAAAACCTTGTCGCTGTGCTGGATGACGATCTAAAATGTCTAACCAGCAAAACTTAAAGGCTTTATTTATCTTTAGTCTAACTATCATATTGTATATTACCGAGTTATTTCTCATAAAAGAAAGGGCGTTATGACCAAATCTGATTATCTGATGCGTTTAAGAAAATGCACAACAATTGAAACACTTGAGCGAGTGATTGAAAAAAACAAGTATGAATTATCTGATGATGAACTGGAATTGTTCTACTCAGCAGCAGACCATCGCCTTGCTGAACTGACAATGAATAAGCTCTACGATAAAATTCCAGCTTCTGTTTGGAAATTTGTTAGATAATATTTTAAAAACACGCACAGATAGTAAATGGTTATAGCCGGTAACAACATTTATCGGCTGAACTCATTATTATTCCAACACAATCATTGGCATTATTTTAATGCTAATACCCCTTTTACGCTGTTTATTCTCCTCTCAAGCTTAAAAAGCAACTCACTTTAACAATTAATGCGATATTTTTAACTTTATTCTATTTATATATTAGGCATTATTTAAAAACACAAAACCACCTTAACACTTATATAAAATTTAAATGTTAAATAAATTAAAAGTAACTTTATTAGTTATAAGTATTGGGTTGAATGTATTTAAATAATATTAAAGGATAAAACAAGAAATGAAATTTTGGGTGGGAGCCCTGCCAGCGACATCCCGGCACACACGACCCCTGCTATGGCTGCTTCCTTCCGGACCTGACCAAGTTAACAAGTTAGCGTTGCGGGAGAACCAACAGAGCCCCCATTGAATGCTTCTTTCGAAGCAAAAGCATTATGCTCGATCGCCGTTTAAATAGCAAGAATACTGCTGCTAAGTGCTGATTTATTACACAAAAGAGACAACCTATGAAGCGTGAAATCGAAATATTAGGTGCGATTAAAAACCACATTAATTGGCAGGCACCATTAATAATTCAATATTTTTGGTGACGCCATTATTAATCACTTCAACCACAGAATCCGTGATATAAAGTAGCTTTCCATCAGCATTAACCGTTGCATTCACAGTCAGTTTACCTTCAGGCCTTACCTCATTTTTATGATAAGTTAACTCAAAAGGTATGGTCGGGCGATTATTGAATGAGTCATAGTATTTTTGAGACAAAATAAGCGCTGGCAAATCCGCAATTGAAGTATCAGCAAGCGTAACAGTCACAACTGCGCCTGCTGGTATAACAGAGCTCTGCACAATCACAACACGCCCTTCGATTTTTCCTGAATCAACAGTTTGGTTGTTATGGCTAGTTTTACTATTCAGTGTTTTTTCACCTGGCTTCGTGTTATTCCCTTCACAGCCGATTAAAGAAAAAACAAATATAAAGCTAACTAAGTAGCGTAAGAACATCATAATATGACCTATAAGGCAATGTTTAATAACATATTTAAAAAACTTGAAGTTGGAGAATCTTTTTTTGACGTGGGAATTGAAAAAAGTATAACCAATTTGAATAAAATAACAAAATAATATTTCAAATTGTAACCACAAGTAAGCGTTAGTTTACCCTTACACAATCTGTCTACCTATTTTGGTAAAATAATGGGAAAATACCGACATCTCATTATTTTTAACGGTATTAAGGTAATTATGAGCCCAGAATTACAGAACTTAATTAGCCTCATTGAACTAGAAAAAATTGAAGAAGGTATTTTCAGAGGGCAAAGCGAAGACCTTGGTTTACCACAAGTTTTTGGTGGTCAAGTTGTTGGGCAAGCCATGTATGCAGCTGAACAAACGCTTCCTGAAGATCGCTTCATTAACTCTTTTCACAGTTATTTCTTACGTCCTGGCGATAGCTCTCGCCCTATTGTGTACGACGTGGAAATTTTACGTGATGGTGGAAGTTTTAGTGCACGCCGTGTCAGTGCCATTCAAAATGGCAAACCTATATTCTTTATGACAGCTTCATTTCAAACCCAAGAAGATGGATATTCACATCAAAACTTGATGCCTGACGTTCCACCTCCTTCTCAATTAATTTCTCAAGATGATATTGTGCAAGCATTGGCCGATAAACTGCCTGAAGCTGTTAAAAAATATGCCTTAAGGCCTAACCCTTTTGAATTTAGGCCAGTGGAATTCTACAGCCCATTTGATGCGCCACCTCAAGAGCCATTTCGCTATATTTGGTTTAAAGCTAAAGGGCAATTACCCAATGTACCTTCACTGCATCATTATTTATTAGGCTACGCTTCTGACTATAATTTTTTACCTGCCGCTTTACAGCCTCACGGTCGTGGTTTTATGGAAAGAGATCTACAAGTCGCGACCATTGATCACTCAATGTGGTTCCATCGCCCTTTTAAAATCGATGATTGGTTACTTTATGCTGTCGAAAGCCCATCAGCATCCGGCGGAAGAGGCTTTGTGAAAGGGCAGATTTATAATCCTCAAGGTGATCTTGTTGCAACTGCTGTGCAAGAAGGTGTTATACGTCAAAGGCAACCACGCTAGACAACATCGATTGAAAAGTAAGTGATCACTTACTCAGCAAAAAAGGTAATGGCAGTGTTGTGTATACTGCCATTATCAATTTGAATAGAACACAGTTTTATCCTGAATTCATAAATAAAAGTATGTGAAGGCCTTAGTTATAAGCACTTTCACCGTGGGAAGTAATATCCAAACCTTCTCTTTCCTTTTCGACACCAATTCTTAATCCTGATGTCTTCGCTGCAACCATAAAAGCAATAAATGCAACAATAGCGGTCCATACAACACACACTAAGATGCTAAACGCTTGGATACCGACCTGTTTTAGCATCGTGATGCCTTCAGCAAAGCCACTTCCTCCTAATGCACTTGAGGTAAATACCCCTGTCAGCAAGCAACCTAAAATACCGCAGACACCATGAACGCCAAAAACGTCACAAACATCATCGACTCTCAGCTTACGTTTTAATATTACCACGCCCCATAAACCCGCAACCCCTGAAAGCAGCCCAATGATTAATGCGCCGCCAACGCCAACAGTTCCAGCCGCAGGAGTAACCCCGACAAGCCCAGCTAAGCAACCCGAGCAAGCACCAAGTAAAGACGGCTTATCCCTAAAAATCCATTCAGCCAATGTCCACGATAAAATCGCACCAGAAGCTGCTGCAACGGTGTTAACAAAGGCTAAAGCAGCTACACCATCAGCACTCCCCGCTGAGCCTGCATTAAATCCAAACCAACCAATAAATAAAATAGATGTCCCCATAAATACCATCGGTAAGTTGTGTGGTTTAATCGCCTCTTTACCAAGCCCTGTACGATGACCAAGTAAGTAAGCACCAACTAAACCTGCGACTGCCGCATTAATGTGTACGACAGTTCCTCCCGCAAAATCCAATGCCCCATCTTGTGAAAGAATTCCGCCCCCCCAAACCATATGCGCCATAGGTAAATAAGCAAAAGTGGTCCAAATAACAGTAAAAATTAAAACAGCTGAAAATTTAATCCGCTCGCCTAAAGCGCCGATCACTAGCGCCACAGTTAAACATGCGAATGCCCCTTGGAATGCCACATGAACAAACTGTGGAATTGTTGCGGATAAGCTTTCCACTGTAATTCCCTTTAACATCACAAGGCTAAATCCACCAAAAAATGCATTCCCCTCACTAAATGCTAAGCTGTATCCATAAACAATCCAAATAACAGAAACCAATGCGAGAATTACTGTCGTCTGTGCCATCAGTGAAAGTACGTTTTTGCTTCTTAGTAACCCGCCATAAAACAAAGCAATACCTGGTACAATCATGAAAATCACCAAGGCAGTGGATATCATCATAAAGGCATTATCTGCTTTATCTAGCCCCTCTTTGGAAGCCAAAACAGTCATTGGAAAACTACTTGCTGCTATTAATATATATTGAAACCATTTACGCATTGCCGTTCTCCTAAAGTGCTTCATCTTGTTTTTCACCCGTACGAATTCGTACTGCTTGCTCGAGTGGCAAAATGAATATTTTTCCATCGCCAACTTGGCCGGTATGTGCCTTTCTTTCTACTGTTTCAATGACTAACTCGACTAACTCATCGGGAACGGCAATCTCCATTCGCACTTTAGGTAAAAAATCGACGGTATATTCTGCCCCTCGGTATAATTCTGCATGCCCTTTTTGTCGTCCAAAACCGCGCACTTCTGTTATTGTCATCCCTTGAATGCCAATTTCGGACAGCGCCTCGCGAACCTCATCTAATTTAAATGGCTTAATGATTACGATGATATATTTCATTCTCACTCCTATAAGTCATCCCAATAACACGCTCATCCTCTATGAGCGCTACTGACTTATGAGCAAATCTCATGCCAAAAACTATTTATTGTTTAAATTCAATTAGAAACAACAAAATAAAAAACCACTCGAATGAGTGGTTTTCAGACTGCTGACAAACCGACTAGGTTTGACGGCAGGTTGGATAGGTTATTGAAAATAAACAAGGAAAATCAATTTATTGATTTTCGGCTGATAACACAAAGCAGGAAAAACCACGCTTTTATCCTGCTTTGTCAACAACCTCACCACTCGAATGAGTGGTTTTCTAGGATGCATTATAATAGTGCAGAATAATTAGCTAGTCACAACCTCAATCCCAGCATCACAGCGGGCATTTAAGGATTCACCGACCTGTTGCAACTGGTACATTTGATAATAACGTCCTTTTTGTTGTAAAAGATGAGAGTGAGTCCCTTTCTCAACAATTGCACCACGATGCAGCACAATCACTTCATCAGCATCAACAATGGTTGATAAGCGATGCGCAATGACCACAAGCGTTGTATTTTTACGAATAACACGCAACGCCTTTTGAATCGCTTGTTCTGTACCTGAATCAATATTTGCAGTTGCTTCATCCAAAATAAGAATTTTAGGCGTAACGACTAACACCCTAGCCATCGCTAATAGCTGCCGCTGCCCAACAGATAGTGTATTTCCCTGCTCGCCAAGTACAGTATCTAAACCTTCTGGAAGCTGTCGAACCAAGCTTGCAAGTTGTACAGTTTCAAGCACTTCCCATACTTTACCTTGGCTAACATCACGCCCTAATGCCACATTATCAAAAAATGAAGACGCTAATACGACAGGGTCTTGTTGAACCATCGCAATGCCGTTACGCAAAGTTTGGTGAGACAAAGTGTGCAAATCACGACCATCCAGCAATATTTCACCTTTTTGCCATGGGTAATACCCCATAATCAGGTTAGCAATTGTGCTTTTACCGCTTCCAGTGTGCCCAACCAACGCAATAAAGTGGTTATTCGGCACATGCAGATTAATATCATTCAAAACTAATTTATCATCACGATAGGCAAAAGAAAGGTGATTAATGGTAATTGAGCCACCTTGCAACGGAGCAATGCTTTCGCCATAGCCTTGCTGTGGGCTGTCCATTAACTCAAAAACACGCTCACCAGAAACCACGGCTTGCTGCAACATCGATTGCTGTGATGTTAATTCAATTAGCGGTTCATTTAATCGACCTAAATAATTAATAAAAGCATATAAAACGCCTACCCCAATCGTTGTTGTCCCTTCAATGCCAAATAAGAATAGTAGACCACACAGGATAGAAGCAGAAAATAAACTCAGTAATGGACGTAACAACAAACCATCCAGCTTTAATGCTTTCATTCTCGCTTTATAATGCTCTTGACTCACATCCTGCATTTTTGCGCCAAACCGAGCTTGCTGCAAAAATTGTTGGATCACCGTCATACCATTAATAACTTCATTAAAACCGTTATTTATATCCGCAAGATATGAACGAACCCGACGAATAATCGGTGTGCTTAAACGTTGATAAGCTATCATCACAACAAATACAGCAGGAAAAATCATTACTGCAACTGATGCCATTCGCCATTCAAGGGAAAACATCGCGACTAACATGGCGCAAATCAGCGCTAAGCTACGAAATACCGTCGGAACAACCATAACAAAAAGGTCTTTGATCACCTCAGTATCATTAGTAACGCGAGAAATTAGCTGGCCAACGGGCTGTTTATCAAATGCACTTAACGGTTGCCGAAGCGCCGCATTCATCACATCGGTACGCAAGTTTTGCACCACACCGACAGCGGCTTTATTAAATAAAATGATTTGGTAATAATGCAGTAGCGCAGCAATCACCTGTAGCAATATAAAACCAACAACCATGTACAAGGTCAATGGCATGATAATTTCTTTTTTAGCCACCATATTATCAATAAAGTAGCTAACGAGCAGAGGCCCACTGACCTCCGCAATTGCGGCTAGCCATAACATACCAATAGCAATACCCATCGTGCCACGGTAAATTTTCCCGTAGGAGAGAAGCCGTTTTAATGCTGGCCAAAGTGGTTTTTTCTGGCTCATAGTTCACCATCCAAAGCCGCTTCAATCTGTTGATAATGATACATATCTTTATACCAACCCGGCTGACTTATTAGAAACTCATGCTCACCTTGAGCGGTTATTGTCCCCTGAGATAGCACTAAAATAGTGTCAGCCTCCACTAAAGCAGATAACCGATGAGCACTGATAATTAACGTTCGCCCTTGTCGCCAGTGACTTAAGTTCTGCAATATAGTAAATTCGGTTTGCCCATCCACTGCGGAAAGGGAATCATCCAACACCAGTATTTCTGCATTTTGTAAAATTGCCCGTGCAATAGAAATACGTTGCTTTTGCCCCCCTGAAAGCATAACGCCCCGTTCACCCACTTGCGTCTCATAACCTTCTGGCAAACGTAAAATATCATCATGCACACAGGCAATTCGTGCCGCTTCTTCGATTTCAGCTTGCGTGGCATCTGGTCTGCCAAGAGCAATGTTTCCTGCCACAGTATCTGAAAACAAGAAAGGGGATTGGTTCACAATCGATAACCTTGCACGCCATTCATCTAGTTTAATTTCAGATAATGGCAACCCTTGATAGCAAATGTCCCCGTCAGTCACATCAAATTGGCGCTGTAATAACGTTAATAATGTGGATTTCCCTGACCCAGTCGGCCCACAAATACCTAAAAACTGTCCTGGCTTTAAGTTGAATTGCACATTGTGTAGCGAGGTTCGAGCTGTTTCTGGATAGCTAAAAGCGGTAATATTCACACTCAATTCACCTTTTTCAGGTTGTAATGAATGCGAGCCATCGTTAATCACCAGTGGCTCATTTAATAAGCTTAAAATTCGGCTATAAGCTGCACTACCGCGCTCAACAATGTTAAACATCCAAGCTAAGGCTAACATTGGCCAAATCATTAGCCCTAAATACATAATAAAGCTAGTTAGTTCGCCTAACGTGAGCGAACCTTCTAATACCATCCAGCTCCCACCCGCGATAGCGAGTAAATTCGCCATGCCGATTGCCATAAATATGGTTGGGTCAAAACGCGCATCAATTTTTGCGACATGCATATTACGGCGGCCTGCTTCGGTCGCCACTTGCTCAAACTGGTTAGATTGATGGTCTTCAAGACCAAAAGCCTTGATCATGCGAATGCTGGTTAAACTTTCTTGTGCATGGTTGTTTAATGATGAAAATGCACCTTGGGCATGCTTAAACCGATGGTGAAGCTGATCTCCATAGCGCTTGATGACGATAGCCATAATTGGCATCGGGATCAACGCCAGTAAGGTTAACTGCCAGCTGATCTCAACACTCATCATAATTAAAACAGCGCACCCCATAACCAACGAGTCAACTAGCGTTAACACCCCTTCTCCCGCTGCAAATACGACACGGTCTACATCATTTGTTGTACGTGCGATAAGATCCCCAGTACGGTACTTCAGATAAAACTCTTGGTTTTGCAGACTCAATTGGCGATAGAATTTCTGGCGTAATTGAACAGCCAGTTTATAAGAGGCACCAAATAGCCAAAGCCGCCAAACATATCGCAAGCCATAAACAATTAATGCAATGAATAACATTAGCAGGACGTAGTTGACTAGTTGGCTTCTCGGCATGGTTTCTTTGCTAATGCCATCAACAACCACGCCAACAATGCGAGGAGGAATGAGCTGTAAGATAGCAATGACAATCAAAAAGCAAACAGCGCCGAGATAGCGCCGCCATTCACTTAAAAAATACCATTTTAGTTGTGAAAATAATCGCACGTATTGCTGCCTTGAATAATTTTAATTAATTTATACGCTTTAAGCTGCCTTATATTGTCTTTTCTGCCGACAATCTAATCAGGGATAGGTAAAACGGTTGTATATTTGATTTTTTCCATCGCAAAGCTTGAAGTGACATCAATTAAACCCTGAACACCATTCACCAGCTTTTTGTAAAAAAGGTCATAAGATTTCATATCATGCACTTCAACTTGCATCAGGTAATCATATTCCCCCGCCATACGATAAAACATCAGTACCTCTGGCATCTGGCTAACAAATGACACAAATTGCTCATACCATTCACTATTATGGTGCTGAGTTTTTATCGTTACGATAACCGTCAAGCCCAACCCCAGCTTTTCGCCATCAAGTAGCGTAACTCGTCCACGGATGTAGCCTTCATCTTCGAGACGTTTTAGGCGCTTCCAACACGGCGTAGAGGTTAAATTAACCGCTTCAGCGAGTGTATTGAGGGATAAGCTACTGTCATTTTGCAATAAACAAAGCAGTTTTTTGTCTATTTTATCTAACATGGTTGCTCTCTTGGCTTAGGTGTAAATGCTTTTTGTTATGTTTTTAATATTGGAAACCTTATTATGCAAAACATCATCATTCAAAAACAATAATAATGTCACCAATTCGCTTTATTATAGAATAATTTTATACAAATTAAAGAATAATAGGATAAATAGCACATCAAATAGACTAAACCTATAAAAATAAAACTGTTAATTATGTTATCACCTCGCTAACATGGAAAACTAAAACCTCATTTTCTTGAATTACATGAATTATCACCAAGGAGTGACTATGAAACGCGCGGTTGTCGTCTTTAGTGGTGGGCAAGACTCAACAACTTGTCTGATCCAAGCCTTAGAAAATTATGATGAGGTACATTGTGTCACTTTCGATTATGGACAGCGACATCGTCAAGAAATTGAAGTTGCACTGAAATTAAGTGCATCATTAGGCGCAACAGCCCATAAAGTTTTAGATGTCACATTACTCAATGAATTAGCCGTAAGTAGTTTGACGCGAAGCAACATCCCTGTCCCTGATTTTGAAAAAAGTGAGGCGAGTGGATTACCGAGTACCTTCGTACCTGGTCGCAATATCTTATTTCTGACCCTAGCAGCAATCTACGCTTATCAGGTCCAAGCAGAAGTAGTGATCACTGGCGTATGCGAAACCGATTTTTCGGGTTACCCCGATTGCCGTGATGAATTTGTTAAAGCGCTTAATCACGCCGTCACTCTTGGCTTAGCAAAGGATATTCGCTTCGAAACACCCCTTATGTGGCTAAATAAAGCCCAAACTTGGGCGTTAGCTGATAGTTACGGTCACCTTAACACCATCAGAGAACAAACGCTAACTTGCTATAATGGTATTCAAGGCGATGGCTGCGGTGAATGTGCAGCCTGCCATTTAAGAAGCAATGGCTTAAACGAATACTTAAACCAAAAAGAAGCAGTAATGCAGTCGTTAAAACAACTACAAGCTAAATAATACAGCAAGCAAGTTTACCTACCTGATAGTCAAGATCAGGTAGGCTTCCATTTAATCAACTAATAAAATCATCAATAACCGCATTAAATGACTCCAGCTTCTCACGCAGTTCTTCATCAATCACTATCGCTTTATTGGTGAGGTTATCAATAAATACGAAAGTGACATAAGCATCAGAGACAACTTCTGATTGCCCTGCTTTATTACGAATAATTTGTTGATAGCACACCGCGCTTTTAGAACCGATTTTATCCATCCGTGTCACAACAGTGAGTTCATCTCCCAGCAATACCCCCTGAATATAGTTCACATTGATATTCACGGCAGCCATGGTTAAATTGCTTTGTATTGCCCAACTGATAAAGTTGCGCTTATTCATCCACTCCCAGCGGTCTGCCTCGTAGAACTCTAAATAGCGTGCATTGTTTACATGCTGGAATACATCAATATGATAACCATGAACTTTAATCTTTGTTGTCATAACTACTCCGACCAGTTTATGTTTCGATAACATAAAAATAACAAATGTACGGAAAATATGCTGAATAAATATCACGAATAAGACTTAGCTCTCAAATTATTTACCATAAAACAGTAAATCAGATTAATAAATAGCCATATTATAAGTGGCCCCCCAATCATTAGAATGAGGAGCCATGACATCAAAGCATGAGTTTATTCTTGTTTTTTTCCAAAAATGCAGGGCCAATTCCTTGGACTTCCAAAATATTTTCTATGGCATTAAACGCACCGTATTTTTCACGGTACTCGACAATGGCTTTTGCTTTTTGTTTGCCAATACCATTCAATTTTTGAGCCAGCTCTTCTGCCGTTGCGTTATTAATACTCACTTTATTTGATTGGTTGATATCAATGCCTTTTACGCTTTCCGTAGACTCAGTTTGCTGAGAGTGTATTGTTGCATTTTTCTCTGCTGTGTTTTTTTTCGCCCATGTTAAAGGTGAAAAGCCCCCCAATAATGCTAAGCATAATGCTGTCGCTAAACTACGTTTAACAATTGTTTTCCATGACATGATGTTTCTCCTATGTATGTAGAGACATCACAGTGCCAGAGAAAAATCATCTCAGCATTTAGCGAAAAATAAAAATGCGAAAGGCCACCCAAAGGTGGCCTTTTAATAATATGCTTACAACTTAATTTGCGAAGCTACTCGCAATTATTCAAGATTCAGAACTTCAATTTTTGCATTTTCACGTAAATTAAGCATCAGCGCTTCATTCACAGCAGAGCTCATCACACCTTGGTATTCACGAGATAACTGTTTCAGCTCGTCTTCCGTTGGCTGGCCTAAAGTCACTTTATCCAACTGAATAACGACATAGTTATCAGATTCATCACGGGCAAGTGAGTATGCAGGCTTACCATCAACAGGTTGAGCCATTTCCATTGCAACATTAATCGTCGCACTTTGCGGCATTAAGCGGGAAACAGTTTGCACGTCAGTAAATTTAACGCCCGCTGTACTTAACGCCTCTTCACCTTTACCAGCTTTCAAGTCAGTAAGTAGCTTGTCTGCGGTTGCTTTTAGCTCTGCATCGGCTTTCTGGCGCTTAACTAATGTTTCAATCGCAGGCTTAACTGTTTCAAACGGCTCTGTGCTTTCTGGTTTGTACTCAGTCACACGGACAACAAACGCACGGTCGCCTTCCACGTTAATCACGTCAGAGTTAATCCCTTTAGAACCGTTTTTATCAACCAAACGGTCACTAAAGACTTCATTGATAACTTTAGGGAAATTTAACGCTGCAGGTGGATTGTTACGATCAAACCAATCTGTTGTCACCATTTTTAAGCCAGAAACAGACTCAACCGATACGAGTGACTCCATATCGCTCGTTGCGGCTTCACTGACTTTCTGTTGTAAGTCATAGAACTGCTTGATATTTTTATCCTGCAGCAAGCTAACTTTGATGGTTTCAGAAACTTGTTCAAACGGTTTAGTTGACTCAGGCTTGATGTCATCTAAACGGAAAACAACATAGTTATCCTGCGCTTTAACCGGTGCCGAAAGTTGGCCTTTTTCTGTTAAGTTTGCAGTGATAATTTCGCTCGGCGTTGAAGCCGCTTCCATCCAGCCAATCAGGCCTTTGTTGCCCGCACTGAATTTATCCGTTGATTTTTCAGCCGCTAGCGTAGCAAAATCTGCACCTGCTTTGATTTCATTGATGATGTCGTTCGCTTCTTTTTCAGAAGACACTTGGATCATGCTGTATTGCTTTTGCTCTGCCTGAGTGTAATTTTTCAGGTTTTGCTCATAATACGTTTTCACTTCTTCATCAGAAACCGTCGCTTCAGGCATAGATGCTGCGTCCATTTCAACATAGCTGACTTTCACTTTTTCAGGTGAAATAAAACTATTTTGATTCGCATCGTAGTATGCTTTCAGCTCTTCTTCCGATATCGTTTGTTTCGCTTGCACATCAGCTAAGGACAAAGTTGCAGTGCGAATTTCACGCTCTTGCATAAATAATTCAGCATATGCTTTAACTTCTGATGGTAAAGCGAAGTCCGTCCCAGTAAAAGATTTCCCTAACTGAGCACGTGTTAAATCTTGGCGTATTTGTGCCGCAAAACTATCCGCATTGATGTTATAACGACTTAAGATTTCACGATATTTATCGCTATCAAACCGCCCATCAGTTTGGAAGATTGGCATAGAGAAAATAGATTGCTCAATCTGTTGATCGCTTGCTGAGAGATTCAGTTCATTAGCATATTGATTAATCAATTCATTGTTAATCAAATTATCAAGCGCTTGGCGACGCAGCAAATTCATGCTTTCTTCATTACTCGCCACTTCAGAGAATTTATCTCCCAAGTATTCTTGTAATGATTGGCGTTCCTGCTGAAAAGCCTGCTGTAACTGTTCCTTGCTAATTGGCTGCCCATTAACTTCTGCTGCTTTGTTGGCACTATTGCCACCTAAGCCGCCCATCATAACGCCTGTCAGCACGAATGACAGCATAATGAGCCCTAGCAAAATTTTAATAAAAGGACTGTTGGCCTTCGTGCGTAGATTTTCCATCATAAAAAGGCTTAACTCCGCTTTGTTGAATTCAATTTCTTAATAATACGCTAATCTTAACTCAGAAAGAAAAAAAAGCGCACCATTTCCATGGTGCGCTTATATATTAGCTGATTAAAGGCATTCCGTCAGTTTGAGTTTTTGCAAAAATGCAAGAAAGACAAACTAAAATACTTAATTAGCTATTAACAGCGTCTTTAAGACCCTTGCCTGGACGGAAAGCTGGAACTTTCGCCGCAGCGATTTTAATCTCTTTGCCCGTTTGTGGGTTACGGCCTGTACGTGCAGCACGCTCACGAACAGTAAAATTACCAAAGCCAACTAAAGCAACATCGTCTCCTTTACTCAAAGAACTCGTTACAGTAGCAACGAACGCGTCAACAACGCGACCTGCAGCAGCTTTAGAAATATTCGCATCAGAAGCGATTTGATCAATCAGTTGAGCTTTATTCACTCTTATCATCCCCATTATTAGTTGGACTATAAACCATCAAATTAACTATAGCAGCTAGCTTCTATTCGTACAGTTAATTAATGATTTAGCCGTTATATCAATCCTGATTACCAATGGCAAGAGAACAGATTGCATACAAACAATTATCAGAATCATCGCTAAATTAACGATGAAAAAAAAGGCTGACAAGCCCTAAATTAGCTGTCAGCCTTAGTTTTATGCAAACTTCTTGATTCAGCTCACTCTTTTTGCTTTCTTTTTAACAACCTCAGCCCCGAAAGGTGGGTTAACTAAAGCTAAAGAAAGGACTTCTTCAATGGTTTTCACTGGATGAATTTCTAAATCAGCGATCACATTTTGAGGAATTTCTTCTAAGTCACGTTCGTTTTCTTTAGGGATTAATACGGTTTTTATTCCGCCACGGTGTGCAGCTAATAATTTTTCCTTTAACCCACCAATTGGGAAAACTAACCCTCTTAAGGTGATTTCACCCGTCATTGCCACGTCTGCACGAACTGGGTTACCTGTTAAACAAGAAACCAATGCTGTTGACATCGCAATACCTGCACTTGGGCCATCTTTTGGTGTTGCACCTTCAGGTACGTGAACGTGGATGTCGCGTTTTTCATAGAAATCGCTGTTAATACCCAGTTTTTCAGCACGAGCTCTCACCACGGTTAACGCCGTCTGGATTGACTCTTGCATTACTTCACCTAAAGAACCTGTGTAAGTCAACTTGCCTTTACCTGGTACACACGCAGTTTCAATGGTAAGTAAGTCCCCACCCACTTCAGTCCACGCTAAACCAGTCACCTGGCCTACACGGTTTTCAGTATCTGCTTGGCCGTAGTCGAAGCGACGAACACCCAGATAGTCTTTTAAATTATCAGCGTTGATTTCGATGTGTTTGAGTTTTTTATCCATTAATAATGCTTTAACGGCTTTACGACACAATTTCGAAATTTCGCGCTCTAAACCACGCACACCCGCTTCACGCGTGTAGTAACGAATAATGCTCATTAATGCGCTATCATCAATCGTTAATTCGCCTTTTTTCAAGGCATTACGTTCAATTTGTTTCGATAATAAATGTTTTTTAGCAATATTCAGTTTTTCGTCTTCGGTATAACCTGAAAGGCGAATCACTTCCATACGATCCAGCAGTGGCGCAGGGATATTCATCGAGTTTGACGTTGCAACAAACATAACGTCAGACAAGTCGTAATCCACTTCTAAATAGTGGTCGTTAAACGCGATATTTTGTTCTGGATCAAGCACTTCTAATAATGCTGATGCAGGGTCTCCGCGCATGTCTGAAGACATCTTGTCAATCTCATCCAGCAAGAACAGTGGATTTTTCACCCCAACTTTTGCCATTTTCTGGATAAGTTTACCCGGCATTGAACCAATATAAGTACGACGGTGACCGCGGATTTCTGCTTCATCACGTACACCACCTAATGCCATACGGGTGTATTGGCGACCCGTTGCCTTCGCAATAGATTGACCCAGTGAGGTTTTACCAACCCCAGGAGGCCCTACCAAGCAAAGAATTGGCCCTTTAATTTTACTTACACGACTTTGCACTGCAAGATATTCTAGAATACGGTCTTTTACACGCTCAAGGCCGTAATGATCGGTATCTAATACTTCTTGTGCTTTGACTAAGTCTTTTTTGACTTTGCTACGTGTGTGCCATGGTACTTGTACCATCCAGTCGATATAGCTACGGACAACCGTGGCCTCTGCTGACATTGGAGACATCATTTTCAGCTTCTGCAATTCTGCTTCTGCTTTTTCTTGTGCCTCTTTTGGCATTTTCGCTTCTTCGATTTTACGTTTTAGCGATTCATATTCGTCTGGCGCATCATCCATTTCACCCAATTCTTTCTGAATAGCTTTCATTTGCTCATTCAGATAGTACTCGCGCTGGCTTTTTTCCATCTGCTTTTTAACGCGATTACGAATGCGTTTTTCAACTTGCAGTAATTCTGTTTCTGACTCCATCATCGCCATCAGGAACTCAACACGTTCAGCAATATTTGCCATTTCAAGAACGCGTTGCTTATCTGCTAATTTTAGCGGCATGTGGGATGCAATTGTGTCTGCAAGTTTATCAAGCTGGTCTTGCTCTATCGAGTGCAATGCAGTCAGCACTTCTGGTGGAATTTTTTTGTTGAGCTTAATATAGCTTTCAAACTGGCTCACAATGGTGCGATACAGCACTTCATTTTCTTTTTCATCAAGAATTGATGCTTGAGTGCCCGCTGTGGTTTCGTCATAAACGGCACCTTCAGCGTGTTTGTCTTGTTCAGCGGCTAAGTACTCAGCTTGAGCGAGGAAATACTCGCCATTATCAGTCAAGCTAGTAATACGCGCACGTCTTAAGCCTTCAACTAAGACTTTCACTGTGCCGTCTGGCAGTTTTAGCATCTGAATAACGGATGCAACTGTACCAACAGCAAATAAATCGTTCACCCCTGGCTCATCAGTCGAGGCTTCTTTTTGCGCAACCAGCATCACTTGTTTGTCATGATCCATCGCTGCTTCCAGACTGTGAATGGATTTTTCACGTCCAACAAACAGTGGGATCACCATATGTGGGTATACCACTACATCACGCAGAGGCAATACTGGTATTTCAATGCGTTCGGAACGCTCTGGATTCATAAAGCTCTCTCTTCGTTTAGCTCACGCTAGTTTAAGGGTTTCTGTCTCTTGCTTGAAAAATGTTCTCAAAAACAAGGAAACCACACCTCAGAATATAAACTATATGGGGACAAGATTTTAGCATTCAATGGGTAGTTAAACATAAAAAACAAAATGAGGGATATCCCTCATTTCGCTTGATTATTTATTGAACGCTTTCTTTAAGATTAGTTATCACCTGAAGCTTGAGCATCTGGCTTGCTGTAGATCAATAAAGGTTCTGATTGTTCGTTAATGACATTTTCATCAACGACAACTTTTTCGACATCCGTCATAGAAGGAAGGTCATACATGGTATTTAACAGAGCAGCTTCAACAATTGAACGCAAGCCGCGGGCACCCGTTTTACGTGCCATCGCTTTTTTCGCAATCGCTTTTAACGCTTCTTCACGGAACTCAAGTTCAGTTCCCTCAAGGCTAAACAGCGCTTGATACTGTTTAGTTAATGCATTTTTCGGCTCTTGTAAAATTTGAATTAGCGCTTCTTCGCTCAGCTCAGTCAACGTAGCAACCACTGGCAGACGACCAATAAACTCAGGAATTAGACCGAATTTAATTAAATCTTCTGGCTCAGCTTGTGTTAATAATTCACCTTCTGTTGCTTTGTCTGACTCGCCTTTTACTTCTGCCGCGAACCCAATACCTGAACGGGTATTTAAACGCTGACCAATCACTTTATCTAAACCAGCAAATGCGCCACCACAAATAAACAGAATCTTCGAGGTATCTACCTGTAAAAACTCTTGTTGTGGATGCTTACGTCCACCTTGTGGAGGAACAGCGGCAACAGTACCCTCGATAAGTTTCAAAAGAGCTTGCTGCACACCTTCACCCGAAACATCGCGGGTAATGGATGGGTTATCAGATTTACGAGAAATTTTATCAATTTCATCGATATACACGATACCACGCTGCGCTTTTTCGACGTCATAGTCACATTTTTGCAGTAATTTTTGGATGATGTTTTCGACGTCTTCACCCACATAACCTGCTTCGGTTAATGTCGTGGCATCAGCCATAGTAAATGGCACATCCAAATAACGTGCTAAGGTCTCAGCCAGCAGCGTTTTACCACTCCCCGTTGGACCAATTAACAAGATATTACTTTTACCTAATTCAACACCATCACTGGTTTTGTCGCCATTACGCAAGCGCTTGTAATGGTTATAAACCGCAACCGCCAAGACTTTTTTCGCTTTTTCTTGACCGATGACGTAATCATCAAGGTGTTGCCTAATTTCATGTGGCGTAGGCAGTTCACTGCGCTCACGGTGTGGCGCAAGTTCTTTAATTTCTTCACGGATGATATCAAGACATAAGTCTACACATTCATCACAGATATAGACTGACGGACCGGCAATCAGCTTACGTACTTCGTGCTGACTTTTTCCGCAGAAAGAACAGTAAAGCAATTTACCTGTTCCCTCTTTGCGTTTTTCTGTCATCAGTTGACCTCACTTTTATCCATATTGCCTTGTTTTTGTTTGATTAAAACAGGAAACATAGCAACGATTTTCTTAAAATAGTTTATGGTATGAATTAGTTATACCAAAAGTTAACCACTTAGCGGCTACTATAAATTTGGTCGACTAAACCGTACTCTTTCGCTTCATTAGCTGACAAGAAACGGTCACGCTCAGTGTCACGGCTGATTTCTTCAATGGACTTACCTGTGTGGTGAGCCATGAGTTCATTCATACGAGTTTTCACTTTTAAAATTTCTTGCGCATGGATTTCAATATCCGTTGCTTGACCTTGATAGCCACCTAGCGGTTGGTGGATCATCACACGCGAGTTTGGCAAGCAAAAACGCTTACCTTTTGTGCCAGCAGTCAACAAAAATGCGCCCATAGAACACGCTTGTCCCATACAAATAGTACTAACATCTGGCTTAATAAATTGCATGGTATCATAGATAGACATACCTGCCGTAATCACACCACCTGGTGAGTTGATGTACAGTTGGATATCTTTTTCAGGGTTTTCTGCTTCAAGGAATAACATTTGAGCGACGATTAAGTTCGCCATATGGTCTTCCACTTGCCCCGTCAGGAAGATGATACGTTCTTTTAATAGACGTGAATAAATATCATATGAGCGCTCGCCTCGAGAGGTTTGCTCAATGACCATTGGCACAAGAGCCATTTGGGATGCTAATTGTTCCTGACCGCCAAAATGTGACATCGAAATCTCCTATTAAAAACTTTCTGGTGCTTGCGCCTAATTTGCTATCTGCTAACCATCATCTTGAGCAAAGGGAGTGTTGCAAAACAACATGTTTAAAAATACTTTTTTTGCAAACTTTCACGATCCTCTTATTTCTCTATTTTAGCCTATATTGGACTGATTACGGGTGAAATAAGAAGAAATTGCAGTAAACTGTGCTGAAGTCAATAAAACGCTCTTTCAATAAGTCTAACACAAGTTTGTTTGCTTACACGGTATTATCCCATTAGAAAACCATAACTGATTTTCAAAAATGACGAAATAACTCTTTTGGTTGAATTCGCCTCTCTTTTGATATTTGCTCTACAAAATAGTTCAAATCGCAAGCAAAACTGAATACATGCTAGATGAAGTATTAGGGATATAATTAGGGTTTAAATGTAATTTTCAAGGTTACCCTATCTTAATTCACAAAAAAGTTGTTATTCAAAAGCTTTAATTGCAAAAAAACCCGCAGTAAGACACCACGGGTTTTTATTTTGTACAACAAGAAATAAATTAACCAGCTTGAACTTGGTTCATCAGCTCAGTGAAATTAGTTTCTTTTTCAGTAACTTTAGCAACAGCCAGAATAGTTTCAACCGCTTGTTCTTCTAATGCTAAGTTACGAACGCTGTTCATCAGCTCTTCGTTTTTGCTGTAGTATTCGATAACTTCAGCAGGATCTTCGTATGCAGACGCCATTTCTTCGATCAGCGCTTTAACACGATCTTCGTCAGCTTTCAGTTCGTTTTTGTTGATCACTTCGCCTAACAGCAGACCGATAACAACACGGCGTTTTGCTTGTTCTTCGAACAGTTCACGTGGTAATTCCATCGCTTGTTGTTCATTGCCACCAAAACGTTGTGCCGCTTGACGACGCAGAACATCGATTTCACCATCAACCACTGCTGCTGGAACTTCGATGTCGTTTGCTTTGATCAAACCATCAAGAACTTGTGCTTTAACACGGTTACGCACCGCATTTTTCAGCTCACGTTCCATGTTTTTACGAACTTCAGCACGCAGACCGTCTAAAGTGCCATCAGCAATACCGAAACGCTTAATGAATTCTTCTGTGAATTCTGGCAGTTCGCGTTGTTCTACTTTTTTCAGAACGATAGCGAATTTCGCTGCTTTACCTTTCAGGTTTTCAGCGTGGTAATCTTCTGGGAAGTTAACTTCGATATCAAATTCTTCACCTGCTTTGTGGCCAACAACGCCTTCTTCAAAGCCAGGGATCATGCGGCCTTCACCCATAACCAGTGCGAAGTCTTCTGCTTTACCACCTTCGAACTCTTCACCGTCGATAGAACCTGTGAAGTTGATAGTGATGCGTGAATCAGCAACAGCTGCCGCATCAGCTTCTTTCCACTCTGCTTGTTGTTTACGCAGAGTATCTAACATATTTTCCAGGTCTTCGTCTTTGACAGAAACCGCAGGTTTTTCAACTTCGATAGTATCTAAGCCTGTTAATTCGATTTCTGGGTAAACTTCAAACTCAACCGCGTAAACGAAATCTTTACCATCTTCCAGTTGCTCTGGCTTATAGCTAGGCGCACCAGCTGGATTGATTTTGTTTTCGATGATTGCATTGATGAAGTTACGTTGCATAACATCGCCCAGAACGTCTTGCATAACAGACGCACCATAACGTTGTTTAACGATGTTCATTGGTACTTTCCCTTTACGGAAACCATCAACACGTACTTTCTTAGCAACGCTAACCAGCTCGCTATTTACTGCTTTTTCAATATCAGTGGCAGGAACGGTGATTGTTACACGACGCCCAAGGCCTTGAGTCGTTTCAACAGAAACTTGCATCTTCTTACCTCAAAATAAATCTTAGTGATCGGTCTACTCCAGAGTTATGCCATTAAGCAATTAATGGCCTTCTCCCTTCCAGAACCGGGGGCGTTACTTACGTAACGGTCAATCCCTGATATCAGAAGCGTCCCGAAACCTTACTGAAAATTAGACGCAGCATTATACCGATGACAGCGCCCTGAGTCGAGAAAAGCAGATAAAAGAAGCGATTTTTCCTCTTTATTTGTGACTTTTCTGACTAAAATTTTTATTTCTTCACCAAAATTGAAGAAAAAATACCCATCAGACTCCTTTTAGGTTTGATGGATAATGCCAATCGTCCAAGTAAAGGCCAATTGGCTACACAAATTAACGGTTAACGCCACCTACACCACGACAAGCGGGCGATTTTAACGCGGTATCTGCCAATTCATCCCATTCTTTTGGTGTATAGGTATGCAGAGCAAGAGCATGGATGCCCCCCGCTAATTCATCGGCTAAAATAGCATAAATTTCACGGTGACGGCCAAGCATTCGTTTATTTTCAAATTTATCAGTAACTAAGATGACTTTGAAATGACTTTCCGAGCCAGGTAATACATTATGTTGATGGCTTTCATTAATGACATTCAAGTGACTTGGTTCAAAAGCATCTTGTAATTTTTGGCTCACACGAGACTGCATACTTTGTGATGCATTGGCGACCATAAAATACTCCTTAATAGCGACCCGCTCTAGTATTGATAAGTTCAGTAAACTATATTGCACATCTTGATTATTGCTATCTTCTTATTATAGAAATATCCGATAATGACTTGGCAATGTTATGATATCGACACGTTAGTGCGAATTTTTTCAAAAACTGTTGTCTAATAGTTCAGGATAATTTGGCCACTCGACTTTATATCGAGTGGCGGCTACCCGCACCATAACGAAACATTTTCAATTAGGAAAGATGAACTGGAAAAAATTATGTTAAGAAAACTGTGTTTTCCACTTTTTGCGTTGTTTCTACTTGCTGGATGTGCAACAAGCAGCAACACTCTCTCGCTCGAACCCAAAATAGCGTTACCCGCTAAAAATCCAACGCTGAATGCAACCTCAATTAGTGTTAGCAGTGTAGACAACCGTACCAATAAATCATTAGCGGAAGTCAATCGTAATGGTAGCCTAGTGGTGCTTAATCCTTCCCGTGATCCCCGCTATTTGATGCAAGAAGCCGTTGAAAAACAGATGGCTGCTCGAGGCTTTATGGTCACTTCACCCGCCAATGTTAATTTAGTCGTTCAATTGAATAAATTGGATACTAACGTTGCTGAAGGTAGTCTACGTCATAATATTACCGTTAATTCAAGTGTAAGCATCACAGCAACGGCACCAAATGGCTCCACAAAAACGCGTTCATTCACCCGTAATTTTAATACACAAGAATTGTTAGCGGCGAATAATGCAAAAATCGAAGCTGCAATTAATAGTGCATTAGCTGATTTAATTGCTGACATGGCATCCGATCAAGAAATCACCGATTTTATCAGACAAAATTCACGCTATTAAACGAGCGAATACCATCATTTCGTATTAAGCTATCCAAGTTAACATTTGGATAGCTTTGCACGGTCAATGCCTTTGCAGCGCTATAGATTGCAGCAAAATCACCTTAGGCTTAGAGGGAATAATGCCTCGTTTCACACTACCGAATAATATTACTTTAATCCTTTTAGGCTTCGTTTCTGGCTTACCTTTAGCGCTGACTGCAGGAACATTGCAAGCTTGGTTAACGGTTGAAAACGTTGATATCAAAACAATTGGCTTCTTTTCCTTAGTCGGGCAAGCTTATGTTTTGAAGTTTTTATGGTCTCCTATGATGGACCGTTATACACCGCCTTTTTTGGGACGTCGTAGAGGCTGGCTGTTAACCACACAAATTCTTCTTATTATTAGTATTGCCGCCATGGGATTCATGAACCCTTCTGAGCATTTATGGTATCTCGCCGCGTTAGCCGTTACTGTCGCCTTTTGTTCTGCATCCCAAGATATTGTATTTGATGCTTATAAGACTGACCTGCTAAGCGCAGAAGAACGCGGAATTGGTGCTGCAACCTCAGTGATGGGCTATCGAATCAGCATGCTAGTTTCTGGTGGGTTAGCCCTTTGGCTCGCCGATAAATTCCTTACATGGAAACAGCTTTACCTTGTCATGGCAGGGTTAATGGTCATCGGTGTTATTGCAACTTTGCTAGCCAAAGAGCCAGAAGAAAATAGCGTCCCTCCTACCTCGTTAAAAAAAGCCATCTATGAACCTCTAGCAGAATTTTTTAGCCGTAACAACGCATGGCTCGTCTTATTATTATTAGTGTTTTATAAATTGGGCGATGCTTTTGTTATGGCGCTCAATACTAACTTTTTACTCAATGCGCTGGGCTTTAGCCTTAGTGAAGTCGGAACAGTGAATAAAACAGTCGGAATGGCTGCCACTATCATTGGTGCATTATTAGGTGGTTACTTAATGAAAAACATGAGCTTGTTTAAGGCTCTGTTTCTTTTTGGCTTGCTCCAAGGTGGGTCAAACATTGGTTATTGGTTCCTCGCCGTCACCCCGCCTCATATCATGACGATGGGCTCCATTATTTTCCTTGAGAATATTTTTTCAGGGATGGGTACCGCAGCATTTGTTGCACTGCTAATGACGCTGTGTAATAAATCCTTATCTGCAACGCAATTTGCACTCCTCTCTGCCCTTTCTGCGGTAGGGCGGGTATATATTGGCCCAGTCGCTAGTATTTTCGTCAGTAACTATGGCTGGCCACTGTTTTATTTGATCTCCATTGGCGTTGCCGTTCCAGGGATCTTGTTATTGTTAGCCTGTCGCAGTTCTTTGCTATATACCCAAGCTACCGGGCTGTTCCAGCGCCGTGAACTATACGCAAATGGCTATCGTTTCGCTGTTTATGCCCTACTTGCCGCAGTAACTTGCCTTGCATTTTGGCTACTTTCTCTATTGGCATTTTCTTTTAGTGGAATGAAAGTTTACCTATTCACTACGCAAATTGAATTTTGGCTGGCTATCCCCAGCTACCAAAATATTTTGTTCAATACTGGGATTAGCATTGGTGCCATCAGTTTAATTATTGGGGGAAGTTTAGATTTCCTCGCTGTCCGTAAAACTGTCAAACAATAATTCTTTTTTCTCTCACATTTATTTATCTATTTAATTGATTCCCTAAGGCTAACTTATTAGTTTAGGGAATCTGATCATTTGAATAAAATAGTCCTTAATCACAAAACACCTCAAAATCACTTTATGATCGTGATTACGATCACTCATCCAATGAAAAATATTTCTTAATTGCAATTTTAAAGCCTAATATATCACATGTTAGAGACTAGTTAGATAACACGTTAACGAATAGTGCACTACTCAACCCCATTAATTAATTAACGAAAATAATCTATTATGAAAAAACTCCTTTATATTGCCGCCTTAGCTTCTGTGGCAGGTACGGCATATTCTGATGATCTTTTAGGCTATCAAAATGGTTTTGCTGATATCAACATTAACTATTTAGACTGGTCCCACCGTACTGAGACCAAAACGGAGAAAACGACTCGTAAAAAAGATTTTGCCTATGTTGAATTAGAAGGTGGTGCGAATTTTAATTGGGGTGAACTCTATGGTTTCTTTGATGTGGAAAACCCTCTTCATACACAGCATACTGATTCAGGACGTAATAAACGCTACACAATCAAAACAACAGGCCGCTTTTATTTAGGTGATACTGGTTTTAATCTGTACGGTCATGTTTACGGTACATGGTCATTGCCAGGAACAAAATATGGCGGGAATTTCCATGATGTGAATACGTTATATGGTATCGGTTACAACACCGCTTTTGGTGACTTGTGGTTTAAGCCTTTTATCGCCCTAAACTATACTGATCAAACATTCTATTCTGGTAATAACGGTTATACCGCTGGGTGGGTAGCGGGTTATAATTTCAGCGCATTTGAAGAAAACTTCATGATAACCAATTGGCATGAAATGGAATTTGCACGTAATAAACGCTACAACGGAGGGAAGCGAAATGGCATTAATGGCGCCATGGCTTTTTGGTGGAATGCGACACCACATTTAGCTGCAGGTGTGCAATATCGCTATGCTGACAATAAATTAGGCGATACATTTTATCAAGACGCAATCATTTATACATTAAAGTATACGTTCTAATGCGTTATTGAAAATTGTATAGCGATTTATTAATTTTCTTTTTAAATCAAAATAGTGATAATTTTTCTAAACTATTTTGCCGATAAAGCGACTTAAATGGCTTTATCGGCAAGAAAAGACGTACTTTCCCTTACCATATTGCTTATGATTCATATCAGTTTCGTCATTTTTTCACTTCTTTTGTATATATTTTTCTTTGAAAAATTACTAAGATAATTTAGTATTAAAGGGCTTTTATCAATATATACTTATAATCCGTATCAATTTTAACTTTTTCTTTATAAGTTCTTTACATGTGATCATATTAACATAAAGAGCTAACAATTCCGTTTCTTTGCCTTACAATCATTTACACTCGCATAACCTTACCGTAAAATGCCCGCACTGATGAAACGACAATTAGAATCTTGTCATTTGGGGTCGTGGATGAGACTTATGAACTACAAAAAAAGTATCGGAGCAATCTCACTCGTTGTAGCAGCCTTATTATTAGGTGGTTGCGACATGGTGTTGATGGATCCAAAAGGCGCCGTAGGCGTAAAACAAAAAGAGCTAATTCTTATTGCAATTGGCTTAATGCTACTTGTTGTTATTCCTGTTATTTTTATGACGATTATCTTCGCCAGAAAATATCGTGAATCCAACACGTCTGCTACATACCGTCCAAACTGGGCTCACTCAAATAAAATTGAGTTAGTCTGCTGGACTGTTCCTATCATCATTATCATCATTCTGGGTGCTATCACTTGGAAGACGACACATGAGCTGGACCCGTATCAGCCATTAGTGAGTGATCAGGAACCTGTCACAATCGAAGTTATTTCAGCTGACTGGAAATGGATCTTTATCTATCCAGAGCAAGGTATTGCTACAGTTAACGAAATCGCATTCCCTACTGGTGTGCCAGTTAACTTCAAAATCACGTCTGATTCGGTGATGAACTCGTTCTTCATTCCATCTTTAGGTGGCCAAATCTACGCGATGGCAGGTATGCAAACTAAACTTCACTTAATCGCCAATGAACCAGGCACTTATAAAGGCTTCTCTGCAAGCTACAGTGGCCATGGCTTCTCTGATATGAAGTTCAATGCGATTGCAACCCCTGACCGCCAAGGCTTTGATGAGTGGGTACAAAAGGTAAAAGCGTCTCCTAAGACAATGGATACAATGCAGGCATTCGACGAAGTCGCTAAGCCAAGCACAAATGTTCCTGTTACCTACTTCTCTAGCGTGAAACCTAACCTTTATAACGATATCGTTCTGAAGTTTGGTCATGAGCACCATAAAGGTCACGCTCCTGTAGAAACCAAAGAAGAATCTACAGGTCATTCTATGCAAATGAGCCATAATGCTCATGCAGCAGGCGCTGAGGAATAAGGGCATGTTCGGAAAATTAACACTAGATGCAGTTCCGCTCCACGAGCCGATTATCGTTGTCACACTGATTGCTATTGTCCTTGGTGGGCTTGGCTTAGTCGGTGTGATCTCCTATTTCGGTAAATGGAAATGGCTGTGGAAAGAGTGGTTAACCTCGGTTGACCATAAGAAAATTGGTGTCATGTACATCATTGTAGCGATGGTTATGTTGTTCCGTGGTTTTGCGGATGCCATCATGATGCGTGGTCAGCAAGTGCTTGCTTCTGCTGGGCAAGAGGGCTTTTTAAACCCTCATCACTATGACCAAATCTTTACCGCACACGGCGTTATCATGATTTTCTTCATGGCAACTCCATTTGTTGTCGGTTTGATGAACCTCGTTGTACCTCTGCAAATTGGTGCGCGCGACGTTGCCTTCCCATTCCTTAACTCATTGAGCTTCTGGTTCTTTGTCGTTGGTGTTGTCTTAATCAACATCTCTTTAGGGGTAGGTGAATTCGCACAAACAGGTTGGTTAGCTTATCCGCCATTATCAGGCTTGGAGTACAACCCAGGGGTCGGGGTCGATTACTGGCTCTGGAGTCTCCAGATATCGGGTATTGGTACGTTATTAACAGGGGTTAACTTCATCGCCACAATTATCCGTATGCGTACACCGGGTATGTCGATGATGAAAATGCCTGTATTCAGCTGGGCTGCGTTATGTACTAACGTATTGATTGTTGCTGCTTTCCCTATCTTAACCGTCACTCTGACGCTTCTGACGTTAGACCGTTATTTAGGTACCCATTTCTTTACTAACGATATGGGTGGCAACATGATGATGTACATTAACCTGATTTGGGCATGGGGTCACCCTGAGGTGTATATCCTTGTTCTGCCAGTGTTCGGTGTGTTCTCTGAAGTTGCAGCAACCTTCTCGAAAAAACGTTTATTCGGTTATACCTCACTCGTTTGGGCAACAATCGTTATCACCGTTATGTCCTTCATCGTATGGCTGCACCACTTCTTTACGATGGGTTCAGGTGCGAACGTAAACGCCTTCTTCGGTATCGCCACCATGATTATCGCAATCCCAACTGGGGTTAAGATCTTCAACTGGCTGTTTACGATGTACCAAGGTCGCATTGAGTTTAAATCACCAATGCTGTGGACTATTGGTTTCATTATCACCTTCTCTGTGGGTGGTATGACAGGTGTTCTGTTAGCTGTACCAGGTGCAAACTTTGTTCTGCACAACAGTCTATTCCTGATTGCTCACTTCCATAACGTTATCATTGGTGGTGTGGTGTTCGGATGCTTCGCGGGTATGACTTATTGGTTCCCGAAAGCTTACGGCTTTACACTGAATGAAAAATGGGGTGTCCGTGCATTCTGGTTCTGGATCATCGGTTTCTTCTTAGCATTCATGCCGTTATATATTCTGGGCTTTATGGGTATGACCCGTCGTTTAAGCCAGAACATTGACCCGACTTACCACACAATGTTGGTGGTTGCTGCAGGCGGTGCTGCGTTAATCGCTATCGGTATTGCATGTCAAGTTATCCAAATCATTGTGAGTATTCGTGACCGCCATGAAAACCGTGATTTAACGGGAGATCCATGGGGTGGACGTACACTTGAGTGGGCAACTTCTTCACCGCCACCATTCTATAACTTTGCGATTGAACCACACGTTCAAACTCGTGATGCTTGGTGGGATCTGAAAGAAAAAGGTCTTGCTCATAAGAAACCAACTTCATATGAAGAAATTCATATGCCGAAAAATACTGGCGCTGGCGTTATCATCGCAGCATTTAGCTTGATTTTAGGTTTCGCAATGATCTGGCACATCTGGTGGATGGCAATTATTGGTTTCGGTGGAATGATCGTAACTTGGATTGCAAAAAGCTTCGACGAAGATGTTGATTACTACGTACCTGTGGCTGAAATCGAAGAAATCGAGAATAAGCACTTTGAAGAATTACGTAAGGCAGGTGTGAACGATGTCAACTAATACAATGACTAACCAAAATATCGCCCATGCTGAGCATGGGCACCACGATGCAGGTGGCACTAAAGTATTCGGTTTCTGGCTCTATATCATGAGCGACTTGATCCTGTTTGCTTGTTTGTTTGCAACCTATGTTGTTTTGGCCGATGGAACTGCTGGCGGTCCCGCTGGTAAAGATATCTTCAGTCTGAAGTTCGTATTAGGCGAAACCTTCTTACTGTTAGTAAGTAGTATTACTTACGGCTTCGCTATGATTGCGATGCATAAAGGAAAAATCGGTGCAGTTAACTTATGGCTGTTCGCGACATTCCTGTTAGGCCTTGGCTTCGTTATCATGGAAGTCTATGAGTTCCACGAACTGATCGCTGAAGGCTTTGGCCCTGACCGTAGTGGTTTCTTATCTGGCTTCTTTGCACTGGTTGCAACGCACGGTCTGCACGTTTCTGCGGGTCTGATTTGGATTGTTATCATGATGATTCAGGTCACTCGTCGTGGTTTGACTGACGTTAACAAAACACGTTTGAACTGCCTGAGCCTGTTCTGGCACTTCTTAGACGTGGTTTGGATCTGTGTATTTACCGTTGTTTATCTTCTGGGGGCTATTTAAATGAGTCATGCAAAAGATGCTCACACTGGAGCAAGCCACGGTAGCGTTAAGACATACCTGATTGGCTTTATTCTGTCAGTTATCCTAACGGTTATCCCGTTTTGGATGGTGATGGAAGGCACAGCGACGACGTCAACAATCCTTTGGACTGTTGTCGGTATGGCAGTCGTGCAAATCTTCGTTCACTTAGTATGTTTCTTACATATGAATACCTCATCTGATGAGCGTTGGAACTTGGTTGCATTTCTGTTCACCATGCTTATTGTCGGCATCGTTGTTGTCGGCTCGCTGTGGATTATGTACAACCTGAACATCAATATGATGCTCGACTAAAGAGTTGCCGATATGTTTAAGCAATACCTGCAAGTGACCAAACCAGGAATTATATTCGGAAACTTGATTTCTGTGATCGGCGGTTTTCTTTTGGCCTCAAAAGGGTCAATTGATTACCCGCTGTTCGTTGCGACTTTGCTGGGTGTATCACTGGTCGTGGCTTCTGGTTGTGTTTTCAACAACTACATCGACCGTGATATCGACCGTATCATGGAAAGAACTAAGAATCGCCCTTTAGTTAAAGGGCTGATTGACCCGAAAGTTAGCCTGATTTACGCCGCTGCATTAGGTATTGCTGGTATGGTGCTGCTACTCGTAGCAGCCAATGCCTTGGCAATGCTACTTGCAGTCATCGGTTTCATTGTTTATGTAGGCATTTATAGCCTGTATATGAAACGTAAGTCAGTCTATGGCACGCTAATTGGCAGCCTGTCTGGCGCAGCACCACCCGTTATCGGTTACTGCGCTGTCACTAATGAATTTGATACAGGGGCTCTAATCCTGTTATTAATTTTCAGTTTGTGGCAGATGCCTCACTCGTATGCCATTGCCATTTTCCGTTTTAAGGATTACAAAGCCGCGAACATTCCTGTGTTACCGGTGATTAAAGGAATTTCTGTCGCTAAGACACATATTTTCTTGTATATCCTTGCGTTTATGGTTGCAACGTTAATGTTAGCTATCAGCGGATACGCGGGCTATAAGTATTTGGTCGTAGGTGCAGCAGTTAGCTTGTGGTGGCTGGGTATGGCGATTTCGGGTTTCAAAACCGAGAACGACGACCGAGTCTGGGCAAGAAAACTATTCATTTTCTCAATCGTAGCAATTACTGCATTGAGTGTAATGATGTCTGTTGATCCTACTGTTTCAACCGATACTGTTATAGCTCTCGTCAGATAACCTATCTACTCTCTGATGATAACAATGTCTAAACGGCGGGATTTCCCCGCCGTTTTTATTTATCTCTGATGGCTTTTACAACTCACTTTTACGCATTCTGCCTATCCTTATGAATCTATTTTATGGTTAAATAGCCCCTTGCTATTATAAGCTAGATATAAAATGCACTATTAAAAATGGCTAATAAGCTGATATTCCGACATATTTTTAATGTAATCAGACACTATCTAAAGTAGTTTGAATGACTAATATGTGTGACCTAGGTAGCTAAGAGAAGCCAACACCGCTACAGCTCGAAATGTGAATAATTGGATTTAAATAATTTTGCTACAACATGAAACGAATTTATTCAAAATAGTTCGAGTTGTAGCAAGGCGGCAAACGAAGATATCCTAGGGAGCATACATAAGTATGTGACCTAGGTAGCTAAGAGAAGCCAACACCGCTACAGCTCGAAATATGAGTAATTGGATTTAAATAATTTTGCTACAACATGAAACGAATTTATTCAAAATAGTTCGAGTTGTAGCAAGGCGGCAAACGAAGATATCCTAGGGAGCATACATAAGTATGTGACCTAGGTAGCTAAGAG
>NZ_JAGSPI010000009.1:0-181875 GCF_020381325.1 Providencia vermicola | reverse complement strand
ATAATTGGATTTAAATAATTTTGCTACAACATGAAACGAATTTATTCAAAATAGTTCGAGTTGTAGCAAGGCGGCAAACGAAGATATCCTAGGGAGCATACATAAGTATGTGACCTAGGTAGCTAAGAGAAGCCAACACCGCTACAGCTCGAAATATGAAGAATAAAAATGAACGATAACAAAATGACATCCGCAGAGCTCAGATCCACGTGGGGATTAGGTTCTGTTTTCTCCTTGCGAATGCTTGGCATGTTTATGGTTTTACCCATTTTGACCAGCTATGGAATGCACTTACAAGGGGCAAATGAATTTTTAGTAGGCATTGCCATTGGTATTTATGGCCTTAGCCAAGCACTTTTTCAAATCCCTTTTGGCCTGATGTCAGACAAAATAGGTCGTAAGCCACTCATTGTTATTGGCTTAATCATTTTTATTATTGGGAGTATCATTGCAGCGCTAAGTGACTCAATATGGGGTATTATTATTGGCCGCGCATTGCAAGGCGCTGGTGCGATTTCAGCGGCTGTCATGGCGTTACTATCTGATTTAACCCGCGAACAAAATCGCACCAAAGCAATGGCATTTCTAGGGATAAGCTTTGGGTTAACTTTTGCGATTGCGCTTGTTTTAGGGCCTATCATTACCCATCTAATTGGGCTAAATGGTTTATTTTGGGGGATAGCCCTGCTTGCCGTTGGCGCGATTGCACTCACCATTTTTGTTGTACCAAACACCAATACCCATGTTTTAAACCGTGAATCTGCCTTTGTGAAAGGAAATTTAAAAACCGTTTTAGCTCAGCCTCAATTGTTAAAATTAAATATTGGTATTTTGTGCCTACATACATTGCTAATGTCGAGCTTTGTTGCTCTGCCACTGATTATGACAAAAGCAGGCTTTCTCGCCCAAGATCACTGGAAAGCCTATTTGGTCACAATGCTGATTTCCTTTGTGGCTGTTTTGCCTTTTATAATCTACGCAGAAAAATATCGTAAAATGAAGCAAGTCTTCCTGATCTGCATCGCACTATTGGCAGTTGCAGAAATCACGTTATGGCTCTCAGGTAGCCAGTTATGGGTCATCATCCTTGGCTTACAGATCTTTTTTATTGGCTTCAATATTATGGAGGCCATTTTGCCATCGCTGATTAGCAAGGAAGCCCCCGCAGGCTATAAAGGAACCGCGATGGGGGTTTATTCCACCAGCCAATTTTTAGGTGTCGCGCTTGGGGGGATTGTCGGTGGATGGTTATATAGTTTTGAAGGTGCAAATACCGTCTTTATTGGTGGTTTGATCCTGACAATCCTTTGGTTTGTCGTTAGTTTAACCATGAAACAACCGCCATACGTCAGTAGTATTCGTATCGAATTGCCTGCACACCTAAAAAATACTCAGGCACTGGAGCAAAAGCTGCGAGCTCAAAATGGGGTTATGGAAGCTTTGGTTGTCGACGAAGAACTCAGTGTCTACGTTAAAGTCGATCGAAAAATCATTAATCGCGAGCAACTGGAAGCCATTATTCAGCAGTAAAAAAATAGGCCTACAAAATTGTAGGCCTATTTTTATTGATGACTTATTCGTCGTAATTAATCACGGAAGTTATTAAATTGGAAAGGCTGGCCTAAATTCCCGCCACGCACTAGTGCCATAACCGACTGTAAATCATCACGTGCTTTACCAGTCACTCGCACTTGGTCACCCTGAATTTGCGCTTGGACTTTCAGTTTGCTGTCTTTGATTAACTTAATGATTTTTTTAGCAATAGCCGCATCGATGCCTTGTTTGAACGTCACTTCAACACTATAAGTTTTCCCACTATGAACAATATCGTCAGGGACATTTAGCACTGCGCCATCAATACCACGCTTCGCCATTTTTTCCCTTAAAATATCAACCAGTTGAAGGACTTGGAAATCCGATTCACTGGTGATTTTTACTGATTCATTTTTATCGTTAAGTTCAAAGCTTGCTTCAACATTTTTAAAGTCCCAGCGGCTCGTAAGCTCGCGCTGCGCATTCTCTACCGCGTTACGCACTTCATTCATTTCAACTTCAGACACAATATCAAATGATGGCATTGTTCAGACCTCTAAGGATATTTTTTGTTACATGCATAATAACGTTTTTAGCCACTGCACTTCAAGTTATCAGGACTCTCTCCTTCCTTACGCTATAATTAACGCACACTAAGGTATATACTTGGTTAGATAGCCAATGTCAGAGATGACAAGGTGTCAGAGCACATATTTCAGAGGGACACTATGAAAATAACCCTGATCGGTTGTGGTGCTATCGGTAAGCTTTGGCTTGCTGGCCTCACCTTACAAGGCCATGATACTCAAGGCTGGCTTCGTGTGGCTCAGCCTGATTTGTTTGTTGATGTAAATGAACCTGATGGACGTACTTTTCGCGAACTCATTCCTTGTAATAATATCAATCATCTACAAACCAGTGAACTGGTGATTGTCTGCTTAAAAGCATGGCAAGTTTCCGATGCCTTATTACCTCTACTTGGCAATATCCCTGAAAAAACACCGATTTTACTCCTCCATAATGGAATGGGGACAATAGAAGAGCTAGCACCTTTGCGACACCCCGTTTTAGCAGGTGTGACAACCCATGCGGCTTGGCAAGAAAACAACCAAGTATTTCATGTTGCTCACGGAATAACACATATTGGGGCGATCAATTCACAAGCGCAAGCTTATTACCCTATTGCAGATATTCTACATGAAGCACTTCCTGACGTTGCTTGGCACAATCAGATTTTGACCACCTGTTGGCGAAAGCTGATCGCTAATTGTGCTATCAACCCTCTCACGGTAGAACATAATTGTAAAAATGGTGAATTAACTCACCACACAGAGCAAATTTCACGGGTTATTGATGAGATCTGCCACGTTATGGCAGCGGAAGGGTTACACACCGATAAAACAGAACTAACCGAGTATATTAATGGCATTATTCAAAATACCGCCAATAACTACTCGTCCATGTTACAAGATATTCGCAATAATCGTCGCACAGAAATTGATTACATCACGGGATTTTTAATCAAACAAGCCAGAGTTCATGGCCTAAACACCCCTGAAAATGACCGTTTATATCATCTAGTCAAAAATAGAGAACAACAATATGACGACTTCCGTTCTAATTTGCATCACCCATGGTAGTGAAGAAATTGAAATTGTCACTACCGCGGATTTATTAGTCAGAGCAGGCATTCAAGTCACTCTTGCTAGTGCCAATGAAGACGGTTCCCTGCAAATCACTGCCTCACGCGGTATGAAAATCGTTGCAGACATCCCATTAATTAAAGTGGCTGACGAACCTTTTGACGCTATCGTTCTACCCGGCGGCATCCAAGGCGCTGAAACATTTCGTGATAGCCCATTAGTCGTTGAAAAAGTTCGCCGTATGCATCTGGACGGTAAAATTGTTGCGGCAATCTGTGCTGCCCCTGCCATTGTATTAGAACACCACCAACTATTTCCCCTTGGTAATATGACCTGCTATCCGTCGATGAAAGATAAAATTCCTGCGAGTAAATGGGTTGATCGCCGAGTTTACTTTGATGAACGTGTTAATTTGTTGACCAGCCAAGGGCCCGCCACATCCTTTGATTTTGCATTAAAACTAATAGAATTATTAGTTGGTCGAGAAACCGCAGGAGTCGTTGCTGGACAGCTTGTTTTACCGAATGGAATCAACGATTATTTGGAAGATAAACCCTCTACCCATACCCACCATGAATAATTGATTGAAAACCAATTAACATACTGAATTAAAATGGTTTATTTTACAAATAATGACTGAAAAAGCCTTTGAAGCTCACCGCTTTTTGTTATGATTGCGACGGGTGCTTGGATCATTTTGGTTCAAGCATTTGCCAGAGCCAAAAAGACGAAAGCCCCGAATTTAGATGTTAATCTTAATCCGAGGCAGTCTCAAACTCCAACAATTTGATTCTGTCTCCTTTTAGAAAAGGAGTCAAGAGGAATGGCCAAATTTGCCCTTGTAGGGTTAATTACCGTGTGTCTTACGGTATTGAGTTTTTCAGGCATGATGCAAGAAAGATTGTGTTCGTTGAGCATCAGTAGCGGAAATACTCTGGTTCAAGCTACTTTATCCTGCGGTAAGTAGTCTTGTGGGGGGGTTATCTCCCCCACATTTCTCTTTCTATTGTCGGTTTGTGGTACAAGCACCCAGTCTAATTATTGCCACCAAAATACCCCGAGGTGATTGGTTTTACCGAATGGAATCAACGATTATTTGGAAGATAAATCCTCTACCCATACCCACCATGAATAATTGATTGAAAACCAATTAACATACTGAATTAAAATGGTTTATTTTACAAATAATGACTGAAAAAGCCTTTGAAGCTCACGGCTTTTTGTTATGATTGCGACGGGTGCTTGGATCATTTTGGTTCAAGCATTTGCCAGAGCCAAAAAGACGAAAGCCCCGAATTTAGATGTTAATCTTAATCCGAGGCAGTCTCAAAACCCAAACAGTTTGATTCTGTCTCCTTTTAGAAAAGGAGTCAAGAGGAATGGCCAAATTTGCCCTTGTAGGGTTAATTACCGTGTGTCTTACGGTATTGAGTTTTTCAGGCATGATGCAAGAAAGATTGTGTTCGTTGAGCATCAGTAGCGGAAATACTCTGGTTCAAGCTACTTTATCCTGCGGTAAGTAGTCTTGTGGGGGAGTTGTCTCCCCCACATTTCTCTTTGATAAGTTTTGGATGATACAAGCACCCTGTCTCGCTTATGGGCGGTAAACCTTAATGTTTTCAAACCCTTGTTCTTTGAGGTACAACGCCTGTAAACGGCTCATCACCCCACGGTCACAATATAATAGATAGGTTTTATCTTTTGGTAAGTCACCAAATTGTGTGCTGAGCTTGTAGAATGGAATATGTTTGATTTGCATACCTTCAACTTTCAAAGGTTTATCTTCGAACTCATCAATAGAGCGGATATCCACGATCACTTCATTTTCCACTGAAAGCTCACTGACCATTTCAATTTCAGGGACTTTCTCTAGACTTTCTTGTGCAATTTGGCGAATATCGATATTTTGTGCCTGCTCAACAACAGACTCTAAAATACCAAAGTCAAAGTTAGCTTCTTCCGCTTCGATCCGCGCTTTTACCGCTTTCACTGTTGGGCTTTTCGAAATCACACCACAATACTCTGGCATGGTTTTCGCAAAATCTTCCGTCCCAATTTGACGAGCTAATTTGATAATGTGCTCTTTGTCATGGGAAATCAGCGGTCTTAATATTAACGTATCAGACGCATTATCAATCAAACGTAGGTTTGTTAAGGTTTGGCTGGAAACTTGCCCAAGAGCTTCTCCCGTCACAATCGCTTGCACACCATAACGCTCTGCAACTTTCGACGCCGCACGCACCATCATACGTTTTAATACAACACCCATTTGGCCATCATCGACTTTTTCTAAAATTTCTGCGACGACTGGTTCAAAGTTAACGGCAATAAAGCGCACTTTATGGGAGCTCCCAAAACGGTTCCATAAATAGTGCGCAATTTGTTTCACACCAATTTCATGGGCTGCGCCGCCTAAATTAAAGAAACAATAGTGCACGCGACAGCCACGGCGCATTAGCATGTAGCTGGAAACGCCTGAGTCAAAACCGCCTGAAATCAACGATAAAACATCTTCCTGAGTACCAATGGGGAAACCACCGATCCCTTCAATACGCGCTTTCACTAGGATGAGTTTGTCATCTTCAATTTCTAAATGTACGGTGGTATCAGGGTCTTTAAGCTTCACTTTCGCAGAAGCAATGTGTTGATTTAACCCACCGCCAATGTAGCGCTCAGCTTCAATAGATGAAAACTCATGTTTACCGCGGCGCTTTACACGCACACAGAAGGTTTTATTTTCCAATGATGGACCGTAAGCTTCGTGGGCCATTTCAAAGATATGGTGCAAACTGGTAAACGGTTTTTCTTCAACTTCAAGAATATGGTGAATACCTGGAATACGACCTAGCATGTCACAAATTTCGTCATGCTTCGTTTCCCCTTTCACACGCACTTCTATGTTATCCCAATTACGGACAACCGAAATTTCTTCGCCAAGTGACTTAAGCACGTTACGGATATTACTGGTCAAAATTTTAATAAAACGTAGCCTAACAGTTTGGCTTTTAATGGTAATTTCTGGGAATAACTTAATGATAAACTTCATAATAGCTGCATGTTCATGGTTGTTGGGGCTAACGAATGTATCTCACAGTGACACATGTACACGTTACCAATTGTCAATAAAGAGACGTATTATAACACTATCTTGCGGACTGAATCTAAAAACACCAATAATAAATTGTAACCGTAGCAAGACTGCGTTAGTCTGCTAAATATTTAAAATACCCCAAATATATTGATTTAACATTAGTGGCTAAATAACATGGCTAAAGAAAAATCTCAGCAAGTTCCAACTGTTAGTTTCGAAAACTCACTTCAAGAGCTGGAGCAAATTGTTGCTCGCCTCGAATCGGGCTCCCTTCCACTAGAAGATGCGCTCAATGAATTCGAGCGTGGTGTCCAAATCGCCAAACAAGGTCAAAAAGTACTGCAACAGGCTGAGCAACGCGTACAAATATTGCTTAGCGATGATGAAAATAAACCCCTTGCCGATTTTTCACCTGAAACTGAATAAATTATGTCTGAACAACTTCCAGATAGCTTTGCACTGCAACAAAAACATGCCTACGACAGAGTTAACCAATACCTATTAGATACGCTAAATGCACTGCCTTTTGCAGAACTGCCATTAGCCAATGCCATGCGTTACGGTGCATTATTAGGTGGGAAACGTTTACGCCCCTTTCTAACCTATGCAGTTGGTTCCATGCTGGGTGTCAGTGAAGAAAACCTTGATGCCCCCGCCTCAGCAGTTGAATGTATACATGCTTATTCATTGATTCATGATGATTTACCCGCTATGGACGATGATGATTTGCGCCGCGGCCAGCCGACTTGCCATATCAAGTATGGTGAAGGTAATGCCGTTTTAGCGGGTGATGCCTTACAAACCCTCGCGTTTCAGTTACTTGCTTCAGCAAAAATGCCTGATGTCTCTGATAAAGACCGTATCGCGATGATAGCTGAGCTAGCTTACGCCAGTGGCCTAGCAGGAATGTGTGGCGGCCAAGCCCTTGATTTAGATGCAGAAGGCAAACGTGTTGACCTTGCTTCATTAGAACGTATTCATCAACATAAAACTGGCGCGCTCATTCGTGCAGCGATTCGTCTTGGAGCATATGCTGCTGGCGATAGAGGCCATCAATTATTACCAGTCTTAGATAAATACGCCGAATCCATTGGACTTGCCTTTCAAGTTCAAGACGATATCCTAGACGTCATTGGGGATAGTGCGGTAACAGGTAAGCGCCAAGGCGCGGATGCTGAACATGAAAAAAGTACTTACCCATCGCTACTCGGCCTTGAGGCTGCACAGAAAAAAGCGCGTGAGCTATATCATGATGCGATAGACGCTTTAGAGACGATCCAATCCCATGGGTATAATATAGAGATGCTAAGTGCTTTAGCTAATTTTATTATTGAGCGTAAAAGCTGACAATATGCTTTGCCTTTACGCATTAAGAAGGCTGATAATTACGGCATTGATTACCCGATGTAGTTTAAGCTGTAAAACGGGCTTTACCTTAACTATTTGATGTGATGGGTCAGTGGCTAATAGAACAAATCGCGAAACATCGATTTTTATGTATGGCTAGCGTAAGAAAATACAACCCCTTACTGTCGCTGAAAATAGGATGGGTATTTTTGATTAATTATAAGTGAGCACCTAATGAGTATTGATATCGCTAAATATCCAACGCTAGCATTGGCTGAGACGCCTGATGAGCTTCGTCTGCTGCCCAAAGAAAGCTTACCTAAGCTTTGTGATGAACTCAGACAATTTTTACTGAGTAGCGTGGGTCGCTCTAGCGGTCACTTTGCCTCTGGTCTTGGTGCAGTAGAACTGACTGTTGCCTTGCATTATGTCTACAAAACCCCCTTTGATAACCTAGTTTGGGATGTCGGCCACCAAGCGTATCCCCATAAAATCTTAACGGGACGCCGTGACCGTATTGATACTATTCGTCAAAAAAATGGTTTACATCCATTTCCATGGCGCGGTGAAAGTGAGTATGACATTTTAAGCGTTGGCCATTCCTCAACATCCATTAGTGCTGGTTTAGGTATGGCCATTGCGGCAGAAAAAGAGAAACAAAACCGTAAAACTGTGTGTGTCATTGGCGATGGTGCAATCACTGCAGGGATGGCATTTGAAGCCATGAACCACGCAGGAGATGCCGCGCCAGATATGCTAGTTATCCTTAACGACAACGAAATGTCGATTTCAGAAAATGTTGGCGCGCTCAATAACCATTTGGCGCACTTACTTTCTGGCAAGCTGTACACCACATTACGCGAAAGTGGCAAAAAAGTGTTCTCTAACATGCCACCGATTAAAGAATTGCTGAAGAAAACCGAAGAACACATCAAAGGTATGGTGGTGCCTGGTACGATGTTTGAAGAGCTTGGTTTCAACTATATTGGCCCTGTCGATGGGCATGATGTTGTTGCACTCACCCAAACATTGAAAAATATGCGTGACTTAAAAGGGCCACAATTCCTGCATATCATGACCAAAAAAGGCCGGGGTTATGAGCCTGCGGAAAAAGACCCAATTAGCTGGCATGCAGTACCTAAATTTGACCCAAGTACCTTTACATTACCGAAAAGCAAAGAAACGGGTCCAACATTCTCCAAAATTTTTGGTGATTGGTTGTGTGACGAAGCAAAGGATGATGACAAATTAATGGCTATCACGCCAGCTATGCGTGAAGGCTCTGGTATGGTACGTTTTTCAAAAGAATTTCCAGACCAATACTTCGACGTTGCTATCGCTGAGCAACACGCTGTAACCTTTGCTGCTGGTTTAGCGATTGGTGGTTATAAACCGATTGTCGCTATCTATTCAACGTTCTTGCAACGTGGCTATGACCAAGTTATTCATGATGTGGCAATCCAAAAAGTCCCCGTGATGTTTGCGATTGATCGCGCAGGGATCGTCGGTGCCGATGGGCAAACTCACCAAGGGTCTTTTGATATTTCATTCCTGCGCTGTATACCGACCATGGTTATCATGGCCCCTAGTGATGAAAATGAGTGCCGCCAGATGCTACATACTGGCTACCACTATAACGATGGTCCAAGTGCTGTCCGTTACCCTCGTGGTACGGGTACAGGGGCTGAGCTCCAGCCTTTAGCACCATTACCTATTGGTAAAGGAGTGATCCGCCGTCAAGGGGAAAAAGTGGCTATTCTATGCTTCGGAACCTTACTCAGCCACGCCCTTGAAGCTGCAGAGCAATTAAATGCGACCGTTGTGGATATGCGCTTTGTAAAACCCTTGGATGAAGCATTGATCCTCGAAATGGCAAATAGCCATGATGTGCTAGTGACACTCGAAGAAAATGCCATCATGGGTGGCGCAGGGAGTGGCGTGAACGAGTTTTTAATGCATGAAAAGAAAATAATCCCTGTGTTAAACCTTGGCTTACCAGACTACTTTATCTCCCAAGGTAGCCAAGAAGAGCTGATTACCGATCTTGGATTAGATGCCAAAGGTATTGTTAATTCAATCACAAGCTACTTGAATAAATAATCTTTTATTAAATGAGAGTCATTATTTCACGTAATGACTCTCATTTTCCTTTAAATACGCACTGATTGAGTATTAGATTGATTTGTTATAAAAATAGTTATCTAAAATTACAATATTTACATATTCCCCTTAATTTAATATCATCCATTTTAATAAAAAAACCAAATATAATCACTTTATAAACAACAATGTTTATCTCTTTACCCAAGAATAGAATATAAACAAAATTATTGTCTTGAATGTAAATTTCAAAAATAAACACATGCAAATTATATTTAAATCTATTATTATGAACCTTGTCACTGTATGACTGCGCAATTTAGGCTCTGACTTATATTCGTATTATAAATACCTTAACTATTTCAAAGTAAAACGAAATAAATTAATAACGACTATATTATTTTAACAATTTTAACCGGGCTTTAATAAATATTATTTTTCTTTAATTTATTATGGAAAAATGAATAGCATTATTCTAACTACAATTTACATATAGTTTCTCTTTATTTATTCAATTTTAATAATTAGATTTGGGAGCGCTTATGTGTGGACAATATATTAACGAACCGCTGTATTTATCCATAGCACATTGGGTAATGAAACAAGGTCGTTGGACAACCGCCAGAGAAATATCTAACAATTTCGATATTCCGCATCCTAATGCTGTTAACATTGTTTCTTATATTCTATCGGATGTGGCTGAGATCCAATGTGAAGTTAAAATGATCCCGAATAAACTATCGGGTCGTGGGTGCCAGTGCCAGCGTTTAATTAAAGTGAGTAAAATTGATAACCAACTTTATTCTCGTTTAAGAAACCATCAATCGGAAAAAGTCACCATAGATTCCCCCGTGAAAGCGGCCTCAATGCCACCAAGTGAACTGAATAGAGAGCAGAAATGGCAATGGATGTTATCCAAAGCACAGCGCCGCTAGTTAATATGTTATATCAATAAAAAACGCAGGTTTTAAACCCGCGTTTTTTTATTTCTGACCAATACCTATTGTCCTTTAGGCTTCACTTCTGTGGTACCAAACAGTTTTGGTCGATTAATTTCAATTTCAGTGAGGGGCTCAGTCTCTTCTAACCCAACAAGATAGCGCCCAGCAAGATCCTGGTACTCTTTTGTATTCAATTGCTTCCAATATAGTTCTTCATCCTTAACCTGACGAAGAAACCGTGCGGGGCTCCCCACTAACATTTGCCGTGGTTCGCCTTGAAAACCAGCTTTAACAAAACTCATTGCAGCAACAATGCTTTCCTCACCAATCACGGCACCATCCATAATGACGCTATTCATTCCGACTAAAGCATCACGGCCAATGATACATCCGTGTAAAATAGCGCCATGACCAATATGCCCGCACTCCCGCACAATCGTTTCTACATCACTGTAACCGTGCATAATGCAGCAATCTTGAATATTGGCCCCTTTTTCAATTACTAAGCGCCCATAGTCCCCTCTGAGTGATGCATTAGGCCCAATAAATACCCCTTCTTTAATAATCACATCACCAATCACAACCGCAGAAGGATGAACATACGCCGTTGGGTGTACCACGGGCCTTACGCCTTCAAATGAATAGAAGCTCACAATTAACCTCTCAGATGGCTAGATTATCGGCCTTTCCAACTTGGAGAGCGTTTCTCTGCAAACGCTAACGGCCCTTCTGACGCATCTTCAGAGTGTAAAACCGCTGGGTAATTGGTTAATACCCCACTGCGCATCAGTTTGTAACCCTCTTCGACGGTCAACTCCCCAGTTGCACGGAAAATTTCTTTTAATGCCGCAACAGCCAATGGCGCACTTTGTGTAATTTGCTCTGCCAGCTCACGGGCTCTATCCATCAATTTCTCAATAGGCACCACATCATTCGCAACGCCCCAACGCAATGCTTCTTGGGCATCCATGCGCCTGCCTGTCATTACCATTTCATTCACGATAGGTGCGGGCACAATTTTTGGCAGACGTAAAACACCGCCACTGTCTGGAACAATCCCTAATTGGGCTTCTGGCAACGCAAAACTGGCATTTTCCGAACAAATAATCATATCTGCCGCCAATGCCAGTTCGAAACCGCCACCAAATGCATAACCGTTAACCGCCGCAATTACGGGTTTATTAAGATTAAAAATCTCAGTCAACCCAGCAAAGCCACCAGGACCAAAATCCGCATCAGGGGCTTCACCTTCCGCAGCGGATTTTAGATCCCATCCTGCAGAGAAAAAACGTTCCCCTGCCCCAGTAATAATCGCAACTCTTAAAGATGGGTCATCTCGAAAGTTAAGAAAAACTTCACCCATTTTGAAACTGGTTTTTGCATCTATCGCATTCGCTTTAGGCCTATCGAGTACGATTTCCAAAATGGAGCCATTACGGGTAATTTTTAATGATTCGCTCATAGTGCAACCCTTTCGTCATCATAGGGGAGCGCCTTTGTTTTAAGTAATAAACAGAGGTATCCCCAGAATTAATAGAATGAACCGATTATTGCAGATGTTTTTTCAGTACTTTCCCAGAACAATTTCGCGGCAAATCTTTGCGCACTTCAACACACGTTGGTACTTTGAATTTCGCCATTTGTTTTTCACAAAAGGCAAAGAACTCTTCCTGTGTTAAGGTTTCCCCTTCTTCCAGCACAATAAACGCCTTAATGGCTTCGTCACGTATATCATCCGCAACACCAATGACCGCGACATCCACAATGGCAGGGTGTGAGGCAATGATATTTTCTATTTCACTACAAGAGACGTTCTCACCACCGCGTTTGATCATATTGCTGCTTCTATCGACAAAATAGAAAAAGCCGTCTTCGTCTTGGTAGGCGAAGTCCCCTGTATGCATCCAACCAGCGCCATCAAAGGCTTTTTCTGTCGCCTCGGGGTTGTTGTAATACGCTTTAAACAGCGTTTTACCGCGCTCACCTTTAACACACAGTTCGCCAACCACTCCTGTTTTAACGGGCTGGTTATTTTTATCCCGAATTTGCGCTTGGTAGCAAAAGCCAGGGCGACCAATTGATGGCCAGCGGCGGATATCGCCGGGTCTGTCACCAATTAACCCCACTATCGTTTCGGTCATGCCATAAGAAGTTAAAAAGCGTTTCACGCCAAAACGTGCCATAAATTGCTCTTTTTCTTCATCGCTTAAATTGAGATAAAACATGGCTTCTCGCAGGCAATGCTCTTTTTCGTTATCCGCCAGCGGTTGACTTAATAACGTTCGGATCATCATTGGGATCAGCTCGGTGACGGTGGCACGGTGCCTAACAATTTGCTGCCAAAAACGCCGCGCACTGTATTTTTCGATTAAGACAAACGTTGCACCAACGGAGAAAGCCGCCATCGATGCCGTACACTGACAGTCAATGTGGAAAGCAGGCATCACCGTTAAATACACATCATCAGCACGTAACGCGTTTTGCCATGAGGAGTAGTACCCCGCAAAACGCAAATTATAGTGGGTGATAATCACCCCTTTCGGCTTTGACGTCGTTCCTGAAGTAAATAAGATTTCCGCGGTATCGCTCACATTAAGCTCAACAATTTGTGTGAGCGCCGCTGGCTGAGCCACTTGTTCTGATAAAAAGTCCGAAATACCATCTTGTTGTCGGACGGGCGTATCTGCAATTAAAAAAACATGTTCAAGACAAGTGCTTTCATCCGCTAAAACACGTTGATAAATATCTAAAAATGCGGTGCAAGTCACTACCATACGAGGTTGGCAGTTCTGCATAATCCAAGCGCTTTCGTTATATTTATACCGTGCATTGATGGGCACCATAATTGCGCCGATTTTCGCTAAACCAAACCAGCAAAAGAAAAATTCAGGGCAATTATCCAGATGTAAGGCAACTTTATCCCCTTTTTGAATGCCATAGGCTAAAAAGAGATTCGCTGTGCGATTGATTTGCTCATTCATTTCTAAATAGCTGAATTCACGAACACTTCCATCACAAGACTCAAAGATAAGCGCCTTATTGTCTTGGTGAGTTAACGCAAGGTCGTCCCACATTTGACGCAAATTTTGTCTACCGATTACATCCATTAATTGTTTTCCCTCTATTTCCCCAATGAACATTCAGGCCAACAGGAAAGATTGACCTGAATAATCATTTAATTACTCAACAATTTTCGCTAGCCCTTTATCGACCAGCTCCCGAATATCATTTTCGTTGTAGCCAATGTTTTTTAGTATTTCAGTGGTATCCATACCGTGAGATGGCATACCACGCCAAATTTGTCCTGGATTGTTTTTGAATTTTGGCATCACATTTGGGCCACGACAGGTTTCCCCATCCATAGTTTGCCAACTGGTGATAGATTCACGGGCAATATATTGTGGGTTAGTTTCTAACTCAGGAATGGTTAACACTTTAGCACTCGCAATATTCAGCTCAGCTAACCTTGCAAGTACCTCTTCGATGGAACGTGCGCCTAACCACTCATCTAATTTTTCTTCAACGAGTGGCCCATATGGGCATTCAACACGGTGAATAAGTTGTGTACCTTCTGGGATCTCAGGCGTACCCAATAAATGTGCGAGGCCAATGTCTTTGAAAATTTCTTGGATTTGTGTGATACCGACAATTTCCATGACAATATAACCATCGTTACAGCTATACAGGCCGCAGCCTGCATAGTATGGGTCTTTCCCTTTGGTCATACGTGGGCAAACTTCCCCCCCATTGAAATAATCCATCATGAAGTATTGCCCCATACGCAGCATCACTTCATACATTGCCACGTCGATGCTTTCCCCTTTCCCTGTTTCGCGCGCTTTATATAACGCCGCTAATGCCGCGGTTGTGGCGGTCATACCCGAGAAATAGTCTGCCGTGTATGGGAAAGCGGGCATTGGTTGGTCTTTATCACCGTTTTGAATAAGGTAGCCACTGAAGGCTTGAGCAATGGTGTTATATGCAGCAAGATTGGTATATTGCGGGTCGCCATACTGGCCAAAGCCCGATAAGTGAGCGATTACTAATTTTGGATTGTGCTCCCACAGCACTTCATCCGTGATCCCTCGGCGAGCAAATGCAGGGCCTTTACTTGCTTCAATAAATATATCTGTCGTTTCCATCAACTTGAGAAATGCTTCTCGTCCTTCATCCTTAAAGATATTCAATGAGAGCGCCCGTAAATTACGGCGCGATAGCTGCGGGTAATTTGGCTGGACACGAATAGTGTCTGCCCATGCCACGTTCTCAATCCAAATAACTTCAGCCCCCCACTCCGCAAACATTTGTCCCGCGAATGGGCCTGCAATTTCAATTCCTGAAAATACGACTTTAACCCCAGAAAGCGGGCCAAATTCAGGCATAGGTAAATGCGCTGCCATGTTCGATTCTCCTGTGAAACTCGGTTGACCCTCTAACCATGATTAAAGGGTCAATCCACGACGGTTACGTCATTAGCGGTACTGTTTCAGTACACTGCGGCCTAGTGTCAGTATTTGCATTTCGTCTGAACCACCCGATACGCGGTCAACACGCAGGTCGCGCCAGAAACGTGCGATCCGATGTTCACCCGCGATACCAACGCCACCCAGTACTTGCATCGCAGAGTCCACCACTTCGAATGCGGCATTTGCACAGAAGTATTTACACATTGCTGCATCACCTGAGGTGATCAGCCCGTTATCACTCTTCCATGCAGTTTCGTATAACATGTTGCGCATTGAATTGAGCTTGATCGCCATATGTGCGAATTTTTCTTGAATTAATTGATAACGACCGATTGCTTCGCCGAATTGAACACGTTGGTTGGCATAACGCGCCGCATCTTCAAATGCACACATCGCTGTACCGTAGTTAGTTAGCGCCACCAAGAAACGTTCGTGGTCAAACTCTTCTTTTACGCGGTTAAAGCCATTTCCTTCGCGACCGAACATGTCTTTTTCATCCAGTTCGACGTTATCAAAGGTAATCTCACAACAGCTATCCATACGCAGACCCAGTTTTTCAAGTTTGTTAACCTTGATACCCGGTTTGCTCATATCCAAGAACCACTCAGTAAAGACGGGTTTATCTGGTGAATCTGCATCGCGGCTCATCACCACAATGTATGGCGTATAGGCGCTACTGGTGATAAAACATTTGCTTCCGTTCAGGTAAACTTTACCGTTACGGCGCTGATAGGTAGTTTGTAGGCTACCCACGTCAGAACCCGCGCCCGGCTCAGTAATTGCAGAGTTCCACATTTGTTTCCCTGTGCCGCGGAACGCCATGATTTTATCAATCTGTTCTTGCGTCCCTTCACGCAGTACGGTATTAAAACCACCCGGCAGTTGATACAGCACGTATGTTGGCGCACCTAAACGACCCAGTTCCATCCACACCGCAGCAACGGTGATAAACCCTGCATCTAAACCACCGTGCTCTTCTGGGATCAGCAGGTTATCGATTTCCATATCCGCTAACGCTTTGACAAAGCGTTCAGGGTATTGGCTGTCGCGGTCGCATTGTGCGAAGTAGCTTTCCCAGTTTTCACTGGCCATCAGTTCACGGATCCCTGCGACAAACAGTTCCTGCTCATCATTCAATCTAAAATCCATATCAATAACCTCTTAAATGTTGTTTCTGAGTAAATTAGTCATTTTTCCAATGCACTTTGGCATCTTTAATAAACGAGAGCGTTACCATAATGTTGACGAAAAAAAGTGGGCATCCTCCAGCAATTATCGCTGTTTGAATTGGTTTCAATCCGCCTAGAGCCAGTAAAACAATGCCGATGACACCAACTAAAACAGACCAACCGATGCGCACTAACAATGGCGGCTCTTCACCGTCTTTCACTGCGCGACAAGTCGACATGGCGAGGGTGTAAGAACAAGCATTAATTAGTGTCACAGTGGCGATAAAGCAGAGGATGAAGAAGCCCCAAATTGTTACAGTGCTCAAAGGTAAGGCTGCCCATGTCTCAATGATGGCGCGTGGAACGCCAAACTCATCAATCAGTTTTGGAATGTTAATAATGTTTTGGTCGACAAGTTGCAGTGTGTTACTGCCTAAAATCGTCCAAATCAGAGTGGTACCTGCTGTCAGACCCGCGACCATACCAATACACAGTTCACGAACGGTACGACCCTTAGAGATACGTGCGAGGAAAATACACATTTGAATTGCGTAGATAACCCACCAAGCCCAATAGAATACTGTCCAGCCTTGTGGGAAACCGCTTTTACCGACCGCATCTGTATAGAACAGCATGCGCGGCATATACATCATTAATACCCCGATAGAATCGGTAAAGTAGTTAACGATAAAACTTGCACCACCAACAATGAATACCCATCCAAGCATTAAGAAACTCAGGTAGCTACGTACATCACTGGCGATTTTCACCCCTTTTTGCAGGCCGAATGCCACACAAACTGCGTTCAAAATAATCCAGCAAAAAATAATGATCGCATCAAGCTGTAAAGTGTGAGGGATACCGAATAAATACTGAATACATTCAGTCACTAACGGAGTTGCTAACCCTAAACTGGTGCCCATCGCAAGGATTAACGCCACTAAATAGAAGTTATCAACGATTGTTCCGAACCAACCATTAACGTGTTTTTCGCCAACCAGCGGTACTAATGTGCTACTTGGGCGGATAACATCCATTTTACGTACAAAGAAGAAGTAACCAAAAGCAACCGTTAAGAAGCTATAGGTTGCCCACGGTAATGGCCCCCAGTGGAATAAGCTATAGGCAAGCCCAATGCTTTTTGCCTGAGTTGAATAAGGGGCAAATTCAAAAGGCGGCGTTGAAATATAATAATAAATTTCAATAGACCCCCAGAAAAGTACCGCTGCCGATGTACACGAAGCGAACATCATAAAAATCCAGCTCGCACGGCTAAATTCAGGCTTCTCTTCCCCTAGGGTTTTTTTCGCGTATGGCCCTAAAATCAACCAAAACCAGCCACCAAGCATCACGACCATATACCATTCAAATGCCCAGCCCCACACGTTTGTCACATAGCTAAACACTTGGTTGATCACTTCATTCGAAGCATCAAGGTCACGGACGGTTAACCAACACAATAGTCCAACAATGATCAATGGAGGAAAAAACACTTTCGGTTCTATCCCACCCTTTTTATTTTCTTTGCTCATAGTTCGATCCCGATTTATTATTTAATACATAAGTTTTAAAATAGATATTATTCGCAATACCTCTCCACTTATTTATTATTTAATTCCCATAAATTTAATTAACTATTAATCCAATCACTATTCAAATCATGTCGACTCGCCATTAACAATTCTGTTATTAAGGTCACAATATTATTCGTGATAAATATTTGTTACTATTTTTATTCTTTTTTATTGTAGAAATAACTAATAAATACAAACAGATAAAATATCGTGTAACGACGATGTTATTAAATACCTTCAGTATTGGTGATTAGGGTAGCAATATTGAACATTTCGTCGCTAAGTTGATGATTTTTACAATATTGGTGAGTAAGGTAGCAGTATGAATATTTAAAACACGTTTAATTTCAAGTTTTCAATATTGGTGACCTAGGTTTTATTTTTAAATATCCAGTTCATGATAATTATATAATCCGAAACCAAAACGGATCATATTTATTAAATATATTTTTAGGAGATGTAATGAATATTATTACATGCTATAAATCTGTTCCTGATGAACAAGATATTATTATTAATAGCTCAGATGGCTCTTTAGATTTTTCCCGTGCGGATACCAAAATTAGTCAATATGATTTAAATGCCATCGAAGCGGCTAATCAAATTAAAGCACAACAACCCGATAGCAAAATCACAGCATTAAGTATTGGTGGCAAAGCGCTGACCAACATGAAAGGCCGTAAAGACGTGTTATCTCGCGGCCCAGATGAATTAGTCGTGGTTATTGATGACCAGTTCGAACATGCCCTTCCTCATCAAAGTGCCATTGCGCTTGGTGCAGCTGCACAAAAAATAGGTTTTGACTTAATCATTTGTGGTGACGGCTCTGCTGACCTCAATGCGCAGCAAGTCAGCATTCTACTGGGTGAAAGCCTGCAAATTCCTGCCATTAATGGCGTGAAGAAAATTGTTTCTCTTGCTGCCGATAATATTGTGGTTGAGCGTGAACTTGAAGATGAAATTGAAACATTGTCGCTTCCGCTGCCTGCCATTATTGCCGTGACCTCCGACATTAATGTTCCTGTTATTCCGTCTATGAAAGCGATTTTAGGCGCAGCGAAAAAACCCGTTCAAGCATGGGGCATCGCAGATATTGCACTCGCAGATGTCGCCGCTTTATCGGCTCAATCTATTGCAGCACCGAAGCAAAAAGTACGTCAGCGCATCATTATTGAAGGTGATGGCGATGACCAAATTGCACAATTTGCTGAACATTTAAGAAAAATTATTTAATCGGAGGCGTCATGAGCAAATTATCAACCGTTTGGGTCTTTAGTGATATGACTTCTCGCCTACCCGAACTGATTGGCGGAGCACTCACCCTCGGTGAGCAAGTGAATGTATTAGCGCTAGATGAAGCACAAAGTTCCCATGCATTTCAATTGGGTGCAACACAAGTCTTTCAATTAACGGGCAAACCTGATGACCGTATTCTGGAAGATTACGCTGACACCATCGTTGCGACCATCAAACAACATGGCGACAAAGGCTTATTACTGCTGCCAAATACACGCCGTGGCAAATTACTGGCTGCACGTTTGGGGGCAAGGCTACAAGCTGCCGTGTCGAATGATGCGGCATCGATTACTGTCGAAGCTGACAAAGCGGTCATTAAACATATGGTTTACGGTGGTTTAGCCTTTGGTCAAGAAACCTTAAATAGCGTGTTTTCCATTGCAACCGTTACCACAGGCACCTTTGAAGCCGCGACAAGTGATGCATCACGTAGCGGTGCGGCTCAAACTGCACAATGGGTCGAACCTAAACAATCTGTTGTACGTACCTCGGTTCAGAAAAAAGCAGGCAACTCCGTGGAATTAGACAAAGCTCGCCTTGTGGTCAGTGTAGGCCGCGGAATTGGCAGCCAAGAAAACATTGCGATTGCCAAAACACTTGCGGATACCATAGGTGCTGAAATCGCCTGCTCCCGCCCTGTCGCTGAAAATGAAAAATGGATGGAGCACGAACGCTACGTCGGGATTTCCAACTTAATGCTCAAACCAGAGCTGTACCTTGCCGTCGGTATTTCAGGGCAAATTCAGCACATGGTCGGGGCAAATGGTGCACAAACTATCGTTGCCATTAACAAAGATAAAAACGCACCTATCTTCCAATTTGCCGATTACGGCATTGTCGGTGATTTATTCAAAATTCTGCCTGCTTTAACGCAACAATTGGCGAAATAAGCCTATCGCAGTGGGGTTGTCACTCCACTGCTTAGTATGATTTGGAGAAACTATGTCCGATGATATTTTTGATGCAATCATTGTTGGCGCAGGCCTAGCGGGTTCTGTCGCTGCACTGGTACTTGCCCGTGAAGGTGCGCAAGTTCTCCTAATTGAAAGAGGAAACTACGCTGGCGGGAAGAACGTCACAGGTGGGCGGATGTACGCCCATAGTTTAGAACGAATTATTCCTGGATTTACCCAAGAAGCACCTATCGAACGCATGATCACCCGTGAAAGGCTGTCATTTATGACTGAAACTGGTGCCGTCACCGTCGATTTTCAAAATAGCGCCGCGCAGAGCCCAGACGAAACATCTTGGTCTGTTTTACGGGGAAAACTCGATCCGTGGCTGGTAGAACAAGCTGAAAATGCGGGAGCGCAATGCATTACAGGTATCCGAGTTGATAAACTGGTCGAGCGGGACGGCAAAATCGTTGGTGTCGAAGCGGATGGTGATGTGCTTGAAGCCAAAGTTGTTATTTTGGCTGATGGGGTGAATTCACTGCTCGCCGAGCAAATTGGCATGACCAAGCGTGTGAGCGCTGAACATGTCGCTGTTGGGGTTAAAGAATTAATCGAACTCCCTAAAGATGTTTTATGTAACCGCTTCAATATTAAAGACAATGAAGGCGTTGCATGGCTATTTGCTGGCTCGCCAACCGATGGGCTGATGGGGGGAGGATTCTTATATACCAATGAGGACACTGTCTCTTTAGGTCTGGTTTGTGGTTTGCATCATATCAAAGATGCCAAAAAATCTGTTCCACAAATGTTAGAGGATTTTAAGCAGCACCCCGCTGTCGCCCCGTTAATTGAAGGCGGTAAGATGATTGAATACGCCGCTCACGTTGTACCTGAAGCAGGTTTAAAAATGCAGTCAGAGCTTGTCCGTGATGGCGTGTTAATTGCGGGTGATGCAGCGGGTATGTGTATGAACCTTGGGTTTACCATTCGCGGCATGGATTTAGCTGTTGCCTCGGGTGAAGCGGCGGCTAAAACTGTGCTTAATGCAATGAAAAAAGAAGACTTTAGCAAGCAAGGGCTCAGTGAATATCTTTCACTATTAAATGAAGGCCCACTGCGTGACATGAAGATGTACCAAAAAATGCCTGAGTTTTTGGATAACCCACGTATGTTTACCGCTTACCCAGAAATGGCGGTTGGGATTGCGAAAAAATTATTTACTATTTCGGATGAAGCGCCTGTTCCACTGCGTAAAACTATGCTGCAACATGCGAAAAAAGTGGGTTTCATGAATTTAATCAAGGATGGAATTAAAGGAGTGAGAGCAATATGAGCCAGCCAGTTAACGTTGATGTCAAACTTGGTATCAATAAATTTAATGTCGATGAAGAAAACCCACATATCGTCATCAAAGAACACCCTGATATGCAAGTGCTCGACACTTTAACAAAGGCCTGCCCCGCAGGTTTATATAAAAAACAAGAAGATGGCTCAGTCCGTTTTGACTATGCTGGCTGCCTTGAGTGCGGTACTTGCCGTATTTTAGGCTTAGAGAGTGCACTCGAAAAGTGGGAATACCCACGTGGCACTTTCGGCATTGAATTTCGTTACGGCTGATTAGTATTACTCTCGAAGTTTCAAAGACTTCGAGAGCTTTATAGCGTATTTTACGCTGACACTGGGATACACAATGAAACCGAAAAGTTTTGATGACATTCAATTCTCCTCCGTGCATCGGCGGATCATGCTATGGGGCAGCGGCGGGCCTTTTCTTGATGGTTATGTATTGGTTCTGATCGGTGTCGCACTTGAACAACTCACCCCTTTACTCAATTTAAGCAGCGAGTGGATAGGCTTACTCGGCGCAGCAACCCTTGCAGGGTTATTTATCGGTACCTCGCTCTTTGGCTATATATGTGACCAAGTCGGTCGACGCAAAATGTTCCTCATTGACATTGTCGCGATCGGTGTCATTTCTGTCGCCACCATGTTTGTCTCCACGCCATTGCAGCTACTTCTCATGCGCTTTTTAATTGGTATCGTGATTGGGGCTGATTACCCCATCGCCACTTCAATGATCACCGAATTTTCAAACACCAAACAAAGAGCATTTGCCGTCGGCTTTATTGCAGCGATGTGGTATGTGGGTGCAACTTGCGCCAACCTTGTGGGCTATGTGCTGTACGATGTCGAAGGCGGCTGGCGCTGGATGTTAGGTAGCGCTGTGATCCCCTGTATTGTTATTTTGATCGGTCGCTTTGATTTGCCTGAATCACCACTGTGGTTGATACGCAAAGGGCGAATTAAAGAATGTGAAAAAATGATGGAAAAACTATTCGGGCAACCCGTGGTGTTTGAAGCAGAAGAACAGAAGAAAACGCATTTTCTGCAATTGTTCACTAAGCGCCATTTTTCTTTTGTCCTGTTCACTGCGATTATTTGGACTTGCCAAGTGATCCCAATGTTCGCCATCTACACCTTCGGCCCACAAATTGTTGGGCAGCTCGGTTGGGATCAAGGTAAAAACGCCGCGCTCGGTAACGTCGTGATCAGCCTATTCTTTATGTTAGGCTGCCTGCCTGCCATGTATTGGCTCAATAAAATGGGCAGACGCCCCTTGCTTATTGGCAGCTTTGCCATTATGACCCTCGCACTGGCAATACTCGGGCTATTCTCCAACCTTGGGATCTGTTTGGTGATCATTATGTTTGGGATCTACGCCTTTTTCTCTGGAGGACCGGGGATCTTGCAATGGCTCTATCCAAATGAACTGTTCCCAACGGATATCCGAGCTTCTGCCGTCGGTGTGATCATGTCAATTAGCCGTATCGGAACCATTTTTTCTACGTGGGCTCTGCCTGTGTTTATCAGTGAATATGGTATTAGCAATGTGGTATTAATGGGGGCGGGAGTGTCGTTATTAGGTTTAGTTGTTTCGATATTATTTGCTCCAGAAACCAAAGGGTTAACGCTAGCACAAACATCAGTAATGGGAATGAGTCGTCGAAAGAAATAGTTTTGTTAATGATAACAAGCCAATAAGAAAGCCATCCATTGATGGCCTTCTTATTTTACTCATAAAAAGGAGAGCAAATTAAACTTAACACATAGCCAGACAGTCGCATAAGCGAAAATCGCCGCGATGATATCGTCGATCATAATGCCAAAACCGCCGCCAACTTTACGGTCAAAAATACGGATCGGCCAAGGCTTCCACATATCGTAAATACGGAAAATAAAGAAAGCGGTGATAACCCACTCAAAATCCACCACAGGGATCGCCATCAACGTAATCCACATACCGATAAACTCATCCCAGACAATACTGCCGTGGTCATGAATTTTCATGTCGTCCGATGTGCGTTGGCAAATCATACAGCCAATCCAGAAGCCTGCGACAATCACCACCCATAAACTCCAAACGGGCATCCCTGACATCAATAGCCAGAATGGGATCGCAGCGAGTGAGCCCATCGTTCCAGGCACAATTGGCGATAATCCACTACCAAACCCCGTAGCAAGTAAGTGCCACGGGTTACGCATGTTTAGCCGTTTTTTCGCTTCTGCTTTTTCTTGGCTAGTCGCCATAAACACCTTCCGAAACAAAGTGATCGAAACCTTTAAGGTTTACATCAACTTCTTGGTTATTACAAAAGTAGCGGATCCCTTCGGACTGTGGTTTAATTTGCCCAATACAGGTAAAACCAGAGCCTGTATGTGCTAATGCCATTTCTAACGCGCCGCGGTTGATTTCAGGTACCGTGAAGCACAATTCATAATCTTCACCGCCACTGAGCGACCATAAACGCCCTTGTTCTACACTGCAACTTTGTTTTAACGCTTCCGATTGCGGCAACGAATCTAAATTGATCCGCGCACCGCAGCCACTCGCTTTTAAAATATGGATCAAATCAGAAACCAAGCCATCAGAAATATCAATCGCTGAAGAGGCTAAATTACGCAGGGCTTGGCCTTGTAAAATACGCGGTTGAGGACGCAAATGGCGTGCAACTAACCACGCTTTGTCTTCGATGTTCGCAACATGCAGTCTATCTTGCAAAATAGCGAGCCCTGCCGCGCTATCCCCCAATGTGCCTGTCACATAAATCCAATCACCATTACGCGCACCAGAACGGGACATTGCTTTACCAACTGGCACTAAGCCATGCACTGTATAGGTTAAGCTCATCGGCCCACGAGTCGTGTCACCACCAATTAATTGCATTCCATAATAATTTAGTTGTTCGAACAAACTATCACTAAAAGACTGCAACCATTCACAATCGACACAAGGCAGTGTAATGGCTAAAGAAACCCACGCAGGATCAGCCCCCATTGCAGCAAGGTCACTTAAATTAGAGGCTAATGATTTGTACGCAAGGTCAGCGGGAGAAATCGTAGGTAGGAAATGAATACCGGAAACGAGAGTGTCAGTACTCACAGCAAGTTGCTGTTTTTCCGGGATGGTCATCAACGCACAATCATCACCAATACCGATATTCACATCACGTCGGTTAGTGGTTTGACGGTTAAAGTAACGTGCGATGAGGTCAAATTCGCCATATGACATGGTAGATTTTCCGTTTTCGCTATCTCTATTTTCGTTTTAAACGAAATAAATAATTTATACTCTGAATAATTCAAGTTACAAATAGGCGGCAATTGACTGCATGTCCTAAAATAGACTAAAACCTGCATCTGAGCCAATTCTAGCCAATACACCTGTAACTTAAAGTATGACGAGCCTATAAGTACAAAGGTAGACTGGAACCCAGCCTACCTCTCGACTACTGTAGTGTTACAGGAGGGAACCCTGATATTATTATTTTTTACGGCGAACCGCAGGTGCCGCTTTATCTAATACACCGTTAACGAATTTATGGCTATCTTCTGCGCCGAATACTTTCGCTAATTCAATACCTTCATTAATTGCGACTTTGTAAGGCACATCTTCACGGAAGCTTAATTCAAACATAGAGACACGTAAAATCGCTTTTTCTACCTGACCCAGCTCTTCGAGTTGACGAGATAAATAAGGCGCCATCAGTTGATCAAGCTTAGTTGCATTGGTCGCAACGCCTGATAACAGTTCACGAAAATAGTTTACGTCAACGTCTGACATGTCCTGTTCAGCAATAAACTCATATTCGACTTCAGCAATTGGATTGCCAGATAATTGCCATGAATAAATGGCCTGTACAGCACACTCACGAGCGCGGCGACGAGCAGCAGGTTTCACAAGATTCCCCTTAAATTTAAAAACTATACACAATAATTTGTGTCGCAAAGAAGTTTACACACACTCCGCGACGTCACATTATTTGTGTATTATTTGCCTTTGATGGCTTTAATCACATTAATCATTTCAAGTGCTGTTAAGGCAGCTTCAGCGCCTTTGTTGCCCGCTTTAGTACCTGCGCGTTCAATAGCTTGCTCGATATTTTCGGTGGTTAGTACACCAAAGGTTACAGGCACTTCGCTATTCATTGCAACATGGGACAGGCCAGAGCTGCACTCACCCGCAACGTATTCAAAATGAGCAGTACCACCACGGATAACCGTACCTAGTGCAATAACGGCATCATATTTTTTAGTTTCAACCAGCGCTTTCGCGGTTAATGGCAGTTCATAGGCACCTGGGACCCAAACGATAGTGATGTTGTCGTTTGAAACCTGGCCAATACGCTCTAACGCATCAACAGCGCCTTCCAGCAGACTATCATTAATAAAGTTGTTAAAACGAGCAATAGCGATAGCAACACGCGCTTTTGGCGCAGCAACAACACCTTTAATTACGTTCATAGTCTTCCTCTAATATTAATTATAACCCGCGGGGCGCGGATTTTATCACATTCTTTCGTTTATCGTATGCGCGAATTTCAAAAAAACGCACTTACCAGACAGGACGTAGCCTGACACGCAGGTCATCACCAACTTTCGTCACATCTGTAAATTCAAACCTTGGCGCATCCACCAAGGCATTTAATGCAGGGAAATCAACCAAACTACGTGCATTGTTACCCAGTAATTTAGGGGCAATATACACAATCAGTTCATCAACAATACCCAGCTTGAGTAACGAACCCGCTAACTTGGCACCTGCTTCAACCCAGATGCTGTTTACGTTACGTTTCGCCAGCTGCATCATTAAAATAACCAGATCAGTGCCATTATCATCAGCGGGAACGGCAATCTGCTCAACTTTTCCTTGCCATGATGCGTTTGTTTCTGGGGTTGCGCGAACTAACCAACACTCACCATCAAGTTGTGTGACTTTATGGTCAGCCGTCACGCGGTTGTGGTTATCCAGCACAATACGAATTGGCTGGCGCACTTGGCTTTCTGGGTAAATGTGTTGAATATCCGCGGGGAGCTCGTTCCAACGCACTGTCAGCGATGGGTCATCCGCAATTACAGTGCTACTGGTGCTTAAGATGGCACTAGCCTGAGCACGAAACACTTGGACATCTTTACGCGCCGCGACACTCGTGATCCACTTACTTTCGCCTGTCTCTAACGCGGTTTTACCATCGAGTGAGGCCGCAAGTTTTAACTGAATATAAGGGAAGCCGGTACGCATGCGTTTTAAGAAGCCACGGTTTGCCGCTTCAGCTTCTTCTAATAAAACATTGCTGCAAGTTTCAATACCCGCTTGAGACAACATGTACAGACCACGCCCAGCAACCTGTGGGTTAGGGTCTTGCATCGCAGCAACAACACGGCTCACGCCTGCGTTAATCAACGCTTCTGCACAAGGTGGTGTGCGGCCATGATGGCTACAAGGTTCAAGGGTGACATACGCCGTTGCCCCTTTTGCTTTCTCGCCCGCCATTCGCAGTGCATGCACTTCCGCATGGGGTTCACCTGCTTTTTGGTGGTAGCCTTCACCAACAATTTCGCCATCAAGCACAATCACACACCCGACGTTCGGATTCGGTGATGTGGTAAAACGGCCAAGACGTGCTAATTCAAAAGCACGCGCCATGTAAATGTTATCTTGTTCAATCATTGGCGCTAGTCCTGTAATTTCGCGATTTCTTCGCCAAACTCACGCACATCTTCAAAACTACGATAAACCGAGGCAAAACGGATATACGCCACTTTATCGAGCTTTTTCAGCTCATCCATTACCAAGCTACCAATTAATTTCGACGGAACTTCACGTTCCCCTGTCGCACGGAGTTGGGACTTAATGGAAATAATGGCTTGCTCAATATCATCAGAGCTAACAGGGCGTTTTTCCAACGCTTTTTGCATACCGCGATTGAGTTTTTCTTCATCAAACGGCTCACGCACTTCATCACTTTTAATGACTCGGGGCATGACAAGTTCTGCCACTTCAAACGTGGTGAAACGTTCATGACAAAGCAAACATTGGCGGCGTCTACGGACTTGAGCACCTTCACCAACCAGACGCGAGTCGATGACTTTCGTATCTACAGCTGAGCAAAATGGGCAATGCATAGCGTTTCCTGAGTCCTATTTACGGAGGGATAGTTTACCCTACTATGCAAGAAAAAACACCTTGTAAGGTAACTTACAAGGTGTTTGTAACTCTTCATATTTCGTGTTGTGAGGGTGTTAGCTGCACTCCGATACCCTAGTCACATAGTTTACTATGTTCCTGGATATCGCTCGCTTGCTGCCTACTCACAACACAAACTATTTTGAGTACTAATTGGCTTAGTTATTTATCGTTTTTAAAAACTAAGGCAATAATGACTCTTGGTCTGCGCCTTCTTTTTCGACTTTTACTTGCATCAAGTGTTCGCGTCTCATCCCCATTTTCAGTGCTAATGCAGAAGCCACGTAAATAGATGAGATAGTACCGATAGTTACACCGATTAACATAACCAGTGAGAAGCCTTCCAGCATCGCGCCGCCGAACAGGTACAGCATCAGAACCACTAATAACGTGGTGGCTGATGTCATGATGGTACGGCTCAATGTTTGCGTCAAAGAGACGTTCATGATTTCGTACGGTGTACCACGACGAATTTTGCGGAAGTTTTCACGGATACGGTCGGAAACAACGATACTGTCGTTCAGCGAGTAACCAATAACCGACATCAATGATGCTACGATGGTCATATCTATCTCAATATGGAACAGAGACAGAATACCCAAGGTAATCACCACGTCATGGGCAAGAGACAATACCGCACCCGCTGCCAAACGCCATTCGAAACGGAAACCGACATAAATCAAAATACAGATAAGCGCAGTTAACAGAGCTAATGCCCCTGTTTGCGCTAGCTCTGCACCGACACTCGGCCCCACGAATTCGATTCGTTTTACAGTGGCTTTATCATCAACGTTTTGGTTGATAATCGTAATAATCTCTTTACCAACTTCTTGACCCGCAGTGCCTTCAATTGGCGGGATACGGATCATGATGTCACGGCTGCTACCAAAGTTTTGAATCAATGGGTCTTTATGGTTCGAGTTAGACAAGCTATCGCGAATTTTATCCAAATCAGCAGGTTGGCTTAGGTTAATCTCAATAACCGTCCCCCCTGTGAAATCCAGACCCCAGTTAAACCCTTTTAGGCCGATAATGACAACTGATGCAACCAATAACAGAGCTGAAATCGTGAAAGCAACGTTGTCCCAGCGCATAAAGTCATAGACTTTACGGCCATAGTTCAATTGTTCAACAGTATAATCCTGTGCCACAACGTGCTCCTTAAATTGACAGCTTGTTAATACGTTTACCGCCATATAGCAGGTTCACAATCGCACGTGTACCTACAATCGCTGTAAACATAGAGGTTGCGACACCAATCGCTGTCGTAATTGCAAAGCCTTTAATCGACCCCGTACCCACTGCATATAGAATGATAGCGGTGATCAATGTCGTTAAGTTTGCATCGATAATACTTGAGAAGGCACCTTTATAACCTTCATGAATCGCTTGCTGAACGGATCGCCCGTTTTTAAGCTCTTCTTTAATACGTTCGTTGATCAGTACGTTGGCATCGACTGCAACCGCAAGGGTTAATACGATACCCGCAATACCTGGCATGGTAAGTGTTGCACCTGGTAACAACGACATCACTCCCACAATTAATACCAAGTTCGCTAACAGCGCGCTGCTCGCAATCAAACCAAATTTACGATAGTAGATAATCATAAACAAGATAGACGCTAACAAACCTGCGATACATGCCTTCAGGCCTTGCTCGATATTTTGCATACCCAGCGTTGGACCGATAGTACGTTCTTCAACGATCTGAATTGGCGCAATCAACGCACCTGCTCGTAATAATAATGAAAGCTGACGTGCCTCATTACCATTATTGATACCAGTAATACGGAATTTGCTACCAAAACGTGCAGAAATACGTGCAGCATTGATAACTTTCTCGTCTTTCACCAAGATTGAACGGCCAGTCGCATCTTTTTTACCGCTGTCTTTATATTCAACAAACAGCGTTGCCATTAGCTTGTCTTGGTTATCACGCGTAAAGTCAGACATGATAGAACCACCCGAACTATCAAGGCTGATGCTCACTTGCGGTGCGCCGTTTTCATCGGCTTCAGAGGTGGAGTCAGTGATATGGTCACCCGTTAAAATAACACGTTTATACAGGACATATGGCGCCCCTTCACGGTCATATTTAACTTCAGAGTCACCTGGTACACGGCCACTTTCTGCAGCGGATGAATCCACACTGGTATTGACAAGGCGGAATTCTAATGTCGCGGTTGCGCCTAAGATTTCTTTAGCGCGTGCTGTATCTTGAATACCCGGCAACTCAACCACAATGCGGTCTGCACCTTGGCGTTGAACTAAAGGCTCAGCAACACCTAATTGGTTTACACGGTTACGGATGATAGTAATGTTTTGAGAAACAGCATAGTTACGAGCTTCACGTAAGCGCTCGTCGGTCATCACAGCGATCATCGTGTTGTCGCTGCCATCATTAAACACGAGGTCTGGGTATTTACGTGCTAATGCTTTTTCTGCTTGGCTACGATCGTCAGCATTACGGAAGCGAACTTCAACGCTGTAATCATTGCCTTTACGAATAGAAGAGTACGCAATGCCTTCTTGACGCAGGTCATTACGCAAACCATCCATGTTTTGTTCCTGCAACTTACCTAATGCAGTGTCCATATCAACTTCCATCAGGAAGTGAACCCCACCACGCAGGTCAAGACCCAGCTTCATCGGCTCACCGCCGACAGCTTCGAGCCACTTAGGCGTCGCAGGTGCAAGGTTTAATGCAACAACATACTGGTCACCCAGTGCATTCATGATGACTTCACGAGCACGTAACTGAACATCAGAGTTGTTGAAACGGGCTAAAATTGCCCCATTTTCCAGAGAGATAGACTTACTCTCAATGTTGTCATCTTGTAACGATTTTTGGACTTGGACCAGCGTTTGTTCATTGGCGGCGGTTCCCCGCACGCCAGTGATCTGAACAGCCGGATCCTCACCATATAGGTTTGGAAGCGCATAAAGCAGACCGATGAGGATCGCAACGATCAACATCAGATACTTCCACAAAGGATAACGGTTTAGCACGGCAGTTCCCTTCGGGAAAATCAGAATTAAATTGCTTTCATTGTGCCTTTAGGTAAAACAGCAGCAACGAAATCACGTTTGATGGTTACTTCTGTGTTCTCACTCAGTTCAAGAACAACATAACCTGTTTCAGACACTTTAGTCACACGTCCGATTAAACCGCCAGTTGTTAAAACTTCATCACCTTTCGTGATAGATTCCATCAATTTACGGTGTTCTTTCGCACGTTTTTGCTGTGGACGCAAAATCATGAAATAGAAGATCAGCGCAAAAACAACAAGCATGATAACCATGGTGTATGGGCTACCCTGCGCTGGTGCACCTGCTGATGCCGCTGCTTCAGAAATAAAAAAACTCATTCAACTTTCCTCATTGTTTTATTGAAAGCAATTTTAAGTACAGACTCTAACTAATTCAGTGCGTTTATATTCGAAGTCTAACGAATAAACCAAGCTAACTATGCTACACAGGTTAGCGTGATTTCGCACTTAAATTCATTCGATATTTAACGAAGGTTCAGCTTTTCCAATCTTTTGATAGAAATCTTTCGCAAACTCTTCGAAATTACCGTCTTCAATGGCTTGGCGGATACCCGCCATTAAACGTTGATAATAACGTAAATTATGGATGGTATTGAGCCTTGCGCCAAGAATTTCATTACATCTATCAAGATGATGCAAGTAAGCACGACTGTAATGACGACAAGTATAGCAGTCACAATCTGCATCGAGCGTTGATGTGTCAGATTTATACTTCGCATTACGGATTTTTACCACGCCATTCGTGACAAATAAATGCCCGTTTCGTGCATTTCGTGTTGGCATCACACAGTCGAACATGTCGATACCACGACGAACACCTTCCACTAAATCTTCCGGTTTGCCGACACCCATTAAATAACGCGGTTTTTCTGCCGGAATTTGTGGGCAAACATGCTCTAAAATACGGTGCATATCTTCTTTCGGTTCGCCAACGGCAAGGCCGCCTACAGCGTAACCATCAAAGCCAATTTCCACCAGCCCCTTAACCGAAATATCACGTAAATCTTCGTAAACACTACCTTGGATGATACCAAACAGGGCATTTTTATTGTTTAACTCGTCAAAACGTTGGCGGCTACGTGCAGCCCAGCGTAGTGACATTTCCATTGAGGTCTTTGCATAATCCCAATCTGCTGGATATGGCGTACATTCGTCAAATATCATCACGATATCTGAACCGAGGTCGTACTGAATTTCCATCGATTTTTCAGGGCTTAAGAAAACTTTCTCACCATTAATTGGATTACGGAAGTGTACGCCTTCTTCTTTAATTTTACGCATCGCGCCAAGACTAAAAACTTGGAAACCACCAGAATCCGTTAAAATCGGGCCTTGCCATTGCATAAAGTCATGGAGGTCACCATGCAACTTCATGATTTCTTGCCCAGGTCGTAGCCATAAGTGGAAAGTATTACCTAGCAGGATTTGAGCGCCCGTCTCTTTCACTTCTTCTGGGGTCATACCTTTTACAGTGCCGTAGGTACCCACTGGCATAAATGCAGGGGTTTCAACCACTCCGCGCTCAAACACTAAACGGCCGCGGCGTGCATTGCCATCAGTCGTTTGTAATTCATATTTCACGTTTGCCTCCAAACATCAGAAAAACAGTCTGATGTTATTGATAGTATTAATTTGCTAAGCAAGCAGCCGATGCCACCGCTTATCACTGATTATTCACCAATTTTTTCGAATTTAGCATCCGCATTGGGGGTGATAAACATCGCATCACCATAGCTAAAGAAACGGTATTGTTCAGCAACCGCTTCTTTGTACGCATTCATTGTGTTTTTATATCCAGCAAATGCAGAAACCAACATGATTAATGTCGACTCTGGCAGATGAAAATTAGTGATGAGTGCATCAATCACCTGATATTCATAACCTGGATAAATAAAAATTTGGGTATCATCAAAAAATGGAGCAATTAAGGCATCTTGGCTGGCTTTTGCCGCGCTTTCCAGTGAGCGAACTGACGTTGTTCCCACAGCAATAACACGGTTACCACGTGCTTTACATGCCAATACCGCATCAACCACATCTTGTGGCACTTCCGCATATTCTGAGTGCATGATGTGGTCTTCAATGGTATCAACACGAACAGGTTGGAACGTCCCCGCACCAACATGTAAAGTAACAAACGCCATTTCGATACCTTTTTGACGCAAAGCTTCAAGCAAAGGCTCATCAAAGTGTAAACCTGCCGTTGGTGCTGCGACAGCCCCTGGTTTTTTGCTATACACGGTTTGATAAAGCTCTTTGTCCGCTTCTTCATCAGGACGGTCGATGTAAGGAGGCAACGGCATATGACCAATTTGGTTCAAAATGCTCAACACATCCCGTTCATCATCAAAACGCAACTCAAATAAGGCTCCATGACGCGCCACCATCGTCGCTTTTACGCTTTCATCTTCACCCAATAGTAGCTCGGCACCTTCTTTCGGTGCTTTCGAAGCACGAACATGTGCTAATACACGGTGCTCGTCCAACATGCGTTCAATGAGAACTTCAATTTTACCGCCGCTGACTTTACGACCAAACAACCTTGCAGGGATCACGCGAGTATTGTTGAATACCAGTAAATCCCCTTTCTCCAATTTTTCTAGAACATCCGTAAAAACACCATGCGTTAGCTGCCCCGATCCGCCATCTAGACTTAATAAGCGGCAAGCGCTACGCTCAGCCTGTGGGTAGTGGGCAATCAGTTCTTCAGGTAATTCAAAAGTAAAATCAGAAACACGCATTGTATTGACATCAATCTAAAAAAACAGGCGACTAGTCTAGTGCCGCACCGCCTTTGGCGCAAGAAATAAGCGCAAAATCGCACAAAAAACCACCATTATTTAACAAATATTTTGTTAGCAAAAAATTCTGTACGCTATTTATCCATTCGATGGATGAATTATTTCAATTTTATTCCGCTTTCATGACAACTTTATTTCTATCATTTTTCATTATTTAGCTAAGTACTAAATAATATCCTATGGATTTCAAATCACAGGTAGGCAGCAAGCAAATTGATCCCTAGGAGCATACACAATTATGTGACTAGGGTCAGTTTGTACCGCTAACACAGCGATAATTTGAAAGACTTAAAGACTTTGATTTTTATCTCAATATTTATACCTCATGAATTTCGAATTAGAGCAAGGCAGCAAGCAAATTGATCCCTAGGAGCATACATAAGTATGTGACTAGGGTCGGTTTGTGCCGCTAACACAGTGATAATTTGAAAGACTTAAAGACTTTGGTTTTTATCTCAATATTTATACCTCATGAATTTCGAATTAGAGCAAGGCAGCAAGCAAATTGATCCCTAGGAGCATACACAATTATGTGACTAGGGTCAGTTTGTACCGCTAACACAGCGATAATTTGAAAGACTTAAAGACTTTGGTTTTTATCTCAATATTTATACCTCATGAATTTCGAATTAGAGCAAGGCAGCAAGCAAATTGATCCCTAGGAGCATACATAAGTATGTGACTAGGGTCGGTTTGTGCCGCTAACACAGTGCGATAATTTGAAAGACTTAAAGACTTTGGTTTTTATCTCAATATTTATACCTCATGAATTTCGAATTAGAGCAAGGCAGCAAGCAAATTGATCCCTAGGAGCATACATAAGTATGTGACTAGGGTCGGTTTGTGCCGCTAACACAGTGATAATTTGAAAGACTTAAAGACTTTGGTTTTTATCTCAATATTTATACCTCATGAATTTCGAATTAGAGCAAGGCAGCAAGCAAATTGATCCCTAGGAGCATACATAAGTATGTGACTAGGGTCGGTTTGTGCCGCTAACACAGCTATAATTTGAAAGGCATCAGGTATACTATAAGGGAATGAATTACCTAGCACACCTCCACCTAGCCCACCTCGCTGACAGCTCCCTGCTCGGCAACACAATGGCTGACTACGTTCGCGGCAACCCTGCGGGACTTTACTCGTCCGAAATTGTCTCTGGCATTATGATGCACCGTGCCGTCGATCGTGTTACTGACACGCATCCTTTGGTCAAAGAAGCCAAGTGGCTGTTTCGTGAGGAATATCGGCGTGTTGCGCCGATCACATTGGATTTAGTGTGGGATCATTTTTTGTCTTTGCATTGGTCGACAATTGAGCCAGCCACTTCATTACCTGAATTTGTGCATTATTGTCGAAATATTATCGAACCTCAGCTTTGTCATACCCCTGAAAAATTTCAGGAGCTAAATGAGTATCTCTGGCCGCAACAATGGTTAATTCGTTACGCAGACAAAAGCTATATCGGTAAATCCCTGAATGGGATGGCGAAAAGAAGGCCTAAACTGAGTGCGCTCAGTGGTTCATTTGATGATTTTTTATTGCAGTATAGTGAACTTGAAAATATTTTCTTTCAATTTTACCCACAAATGATGGCGAGTGCACTGCAACAAATTTTTGTACAAGATGTCACAATACAGGCAAAGGAATAAATTAATGCTTGCACTTTGGCAGAATAAAACTATCTTATTGATATTAATTTATTAAACCAGTACAATTGATAGTTAAAACCTATCACAATAATTGGTTTAAATGTCTTTATTATCAAAAGATAATTTTTTATCCTTTTGGAAGTCTATGTCCGAAAATATATAGTTTTTGTAAAATCTCTCGGACAAAAATCAAACTCATAGGAGTAAATTATGGTTCTGGTAACACGTCAAGCCCCTGACTTTACTGCTGCTGCTGTTTTAGGTAACGGTGAAATCGTTGAAAACTTCAACCTGAAAACCCACCTGAACGGCCGTCCAGCTGTGATCTTCTTCTGGCCAATGGACTTTACTTTCGTTTGTCCTTCAGAGCTGATCGCATTTGACCACCGCTATGAAGAATTCAAAAAACGCGGTGTTGAAATTGTTGGTGTTTCTTTTGACTCTGAGTTTGTTCATAACGCATGGCGTAAAACCCCAGTAGATAACGGCGGTATCGGTGAAGTTAAATACCCGATGGTTGCTGATATCAAACGCGAAATCATGAAAGCTTACGGCATTGAACACCCAGAAGCAGGCGTTGCCCTGCGTGGTTCTTTCCTCGTTGACAAAAACGGTGTTGTTCGTCACCAAGTGGTTAACGACCTGCCATTAGGCCGTAACATTGACGAAATGCTGCGTATGGTTGACGCACTGCAATTCCACGAAGAGCACGGTGATGTTTGCCCAGCTCAGTGGGAAAAAGGAAAAGAAGGTATGAATGCTTCTCCAAAAGGCGTTGCTGACTACCTGACCAAAAACTCTGCAAAACTGTAATCAATCGATTCAGTTTTTCGAAAGCGGGCTAATTGCCCGCTTTTTCTTTTCATAATATCGCCCTAAGAAACATCTCAAACAACCCCAAAATCCCCCTTATCATTTATCTCTGACTATAAACCTTTCCTTATTTATATTACCGTTACAATTAGAATCATTTAATTACAAATAAATAACAAAGTTAGGTATCGGAAAATGAAATTAAAACTCATCACCTCAATCGCCCTCATCAGTGCATTACTTGCTGGATGTGATAACAGCCAAACCGCATCAGAAAGTAACTTCAAAAAGTCTATCCAAGATTACCTCGATACTAAGAAAGCGATTTGTATCAATGTAGAGCCTATGCCAGCAGGCTTTATCACCAAATTCAGCTACCGTAATATTGAGCAACTGGATACTTTAGTGAATGCAGGTTTACTGGCAAAAAGCGAAAAACAAGTCACAGTGAAAGATATGTGGAGTGGTGAGCAAGTGGGGGATGGCGTCGAATATACGTTGACCAGTGAAGGGCAAAAATTTTATAACGAGAAGCAAGCCCAATCTTCAGGCCGTGGCAGTTTCTGCACAGGTAAGCTCGTCGTGAACGAAGTCACTAATTTTACTGAGCCAGCTGAGCGCGGTGGACAGCAGATTTCTATCGCCAACTACACGCAAAAACTGGAGGATGTTGCTGCATGGGCAAAAAATGAAAAAGTGATTGCGGCTTATCCTCAAATTAAATCAGCACAAACACATGCTGAACGTGCACAGCAAAGCCCTCTCATTTTAACCAATAATGGTTGGGTACACATGGCATTGTTTAATAAGAAATAATATACTTCACGGGCTCTTTTTGAGCCCTTTTCCTATCCATATTTAAATCCTACTTATTGATAAATAACCCTACCCAGTTAACACTTCTTAACTCAAATATTCAACGTTCTGCACTATTGTATGCTATACATTAAAAACACAAATAATTAACAAATTATTCATAATATTGATTTGTGTTACATCAAACCTTACCTTAACTGGGAGATACGAATGATCAGAACATCATTACGCCCTGCTGCTTTATTAGTTTCCTTATTATTTTCAAGTCAGCTCTTTGCTGCATCAGAACCCGCCGTTGAAGCCCAAAAAGGCATGGTTGTTTCATCACAACATTTAGCCTCACAAATCGGGGCTGATATCCTGAAATCTGGTGGTAACGCAGTGGATGCCGCAGTGGCAGTTGGCTATGCCCAAGCGGTTGTAAACCCATGTTGTGGCAATATTGGCGGTGGTGGCTTTATGACCATTCACTTGGCTGATGGTAAAGACCTATTCATCAATTTTAGAGAAACCGCCCCTGCCGCAGCAAGTGCAGACATGTATCTTGATAAAGACGGCAAGTTAATCAAAGACGCCAGCCTGTATGGCTACCTCGCATCTGGTGTACCAGGTACCGTCAAAGGCCTTGATTATGCATTAGAAAAATACGGTACAATGAGCCGACAACAAGTGATGGAGCCTGCAATTAAACTTGCCAGAGAAGGCTTCACCCTAACCCGTGCAGATACCGATGTGCTGGATACAACCACCGAGCGCTTTAAACAAGACCCTGAAGTTGCGCGCATATTCTTAAAGCCTGATGGTAGTGCTTTCCAGCCCGGTGACTTATTGGTACAAACCGATTTAGCCAATACCCTTGAAAAAATTGCTAAAAATGGGCCATCTGCTTTCTATGAAGGTGAAATACCAAAAGCGGTCGAGGAAGCCTCAAAGAAGAATGGAGGCATACTAACAGCCAAAGATTTTGCTGATTTTACTATTACTGATACAGCACCAGTTAGCTGCACTTATAGAGGCTATCAATTCATTTCTGCACCACCACCAAGCTCTGGTGGCGTAACTATCTGCCAAACCTTAAATATTTTAGAGGGTTATGACCTTAAAGAGATGGGTTTTAATTCTGCTGAGTATGTTCATACCCTGACTGAAGCCATGCGCCACGCCTATATGGACCGAAATACGTTTCTTGGCGACCCTGAGTTTGTGGATAACCCAACCGAAAAATTGTTAAGCAAAGCCTACGCCGAAGAGCTGCGCAAAGAAATCAAGCCAAACCAAGCGACACCGTCAACGCAAGTTCAGCCAGGGATGGGGCCTCATGAAAAGCCAGAAACAACCCATTACTCGGTTGTTGATGAAAAAGGAAATGCCGTTTCAACCACTTACACAATCAACGGTCGATTTGGCTCCGTGGTTATCCCGCCAGGAACAGGGTTCTTCCTTAATGATGAAATGGACGATTTCACGACAAAAGTTGGAGAGAAAAACCTTTATGGCTTAGTACAAGGTGAACGAAATTCTATCGCGCCGGGTAAACGCCCACTTTCATCAATGAGCCCAACTATTGTCACCAAAGATGGCAAAGTATTCTTAGTGCTTGGCTCACCGGGAGGCTCACGGATTATTTCTATCACCCTGCAAACTGCTTTGAATATCATTGACCACGGTATGCCACCACAAGAAGCTGTCAATGCACCGCGTATTCACCATCAATGGCTACCTGATGAGGTGTATTACGAAGAGCGTGGTGTGTCGAAAGATAGCTTAGCCCTCCTCGATAAGATGGGCTATAAGATGGTTGAGCAAACACCTTGGGGTGCCGCTGAGCTAATCATGGTTGCTATCCCTGATGGTGCTGGCGTCAGTGCTAAGTCATCGGGTAATGACTCCGCTGTTTCTGGCAAAGTCCGCGAAGGCTTTATTTACGGCTCTAATGATGTTCGCCGACCAGCGGGTAGCGCCGTCGGCGTGAATTAATTCAGCGTAATAAAACCAAGCCCTGTACTATCATGGGCTTGGTTAAATCCGAATATCCCTTAACTCATCGATAATGCAGGGTTTCTTTTCAATAAGAAATAAAATTTTGAGTGCCATGCCCGATGGGAATCTACGCTTTTGCTCCCAACTACGGACTAAATCCACACTTGAGCCAATCGCCTCAGCAAACTCTTGTTGCTTCATTCCAACATGTTTGCGAATCGCTTTGACATCTGGTAATTCGAGACGATGAACATTTTCGCTATCTGGAATCAGTTCGCCATTTTCAATGGCGACCATTTCTTCCAAACTACTCACTAAGTCATCAAAAAGTTTTTTTTCCATACCGTTCTTCCCATGATAGAAAGGTTTAATTCCATTTAGTCTCAAATTAAGCAAGCTTTTGAATAATAGACCTTAAGACAGTTTTTTCTTGCTCTTTTAAATCATCCTTTCCATTTTTAGCGTAAATCAGAAGCAGATACAGTCTACCACTGATTGCTCTTGTATAATAAATCACCCTAACACCACTACGTTTGCCTTTATTTAATAGGCTCCAACGTATTTTTTTACATCCGCCAGTGCGACTTATCGTGTCACCATATTCATAGTTTTCTAACAAAAATGTCTGAAATAATTGAAACTCATCATCATCCATTAATAACTTTCGCTCACGACTAAATACTGTCGTTTCAATAAGCTCTAAGTAGTTCATCTGCACCTCCTTGCGCATACACACCACTTTATTCGTACGGAGTACCAATTTCAACAAGAAAGATTGGATACTTATTTGATAAATACATTTCAGTTTTGAGTACACTCAAAAAGAAAAAGGGAGCCAATCGGCTCCCTTTTATTCGATAATTCAGATAATTAAACTTGTTTATGCTGCACTGCTGGTGACACCACTTTGTCACAAACAATCGCGACAACCAAGACGACAAGCGTAGGTAATACCCAAACTAAATCCTGTTTATACAATGGCATCGCTGTCATCCACTCTGGGATATAGACTTTCAAATGTTCGGACGCTTTCACCGCACCAATTAAACCGACCACAAAGCTTACCAGCATCGTTGGGGCTATCACCACCGTTGGATTTTTCCACCATTTCAATGTAAAGCTCAGTAAGATCAAAACAATACAAGGAGGGTAAATTGAAACCAGTACAGGTAGTGAAAAGGCAATTAACTTACTTAAACCTAAGTTTGAGATGACCATAGAGAAAATACCTAAGATCAACACAAGCTTACGGTAAGAAATTGGCACGTAGCGGCTAAAAAACTCCGCACAAGCACAGGTCAAGCCAACCGCAGTCACCATACAAGCCACAAAAATCAATACCGCAAGGAAGAAGCTACCGTAGCCACCAAACGTGTATTGCACATAAGTGTGTAGGATATCCGCACCATCTTCTGGATTTGGGATTAGCGAGCCACTGTTTTCACCCAGTTTGAACAAGGATAAATACACCAGCGTCAACAGTACCCCTGCAATTAAGCCTGCCCACATGGTGTAGCGAGTGAGTAATGATGAGTTTTCGATACCCCTTGAACGCGCCGCATTTACGATAACAATACCAAACACCATCGCCCCGAGGGTATCCATAGTGAGGTAACCGTTAATAAAGCCATTTGAGAAGGCCATATCACGGTAGTCTACCGTTGACGGAATTGGATCGCCCGCGGGCCACATCACCGCTGCAACACCCAAAATAGCCAATGCCAGCATTTTAACAGGCGCCAAAATGTGCCCTACGCTATCCAGTAGTTTCCCTGGATACAGCGAAATACCAATCACTAGCACAAAATACACCGCGCTATAGATAAACAGTAACATATCAGATTCGCCGCCAAATAATGGTGCGATCCCGACTTTATACGATACTGTTGCAGTTCTTGGTGTGGCGAATAACGGGCCGACAGATAAATAAGCGACTACCGCTAGCAGTAAACCCGCTGTTTTCCCCACTGGCGTACTCAGGGCTTCAATTCCCCCCCCAACTTTCGCCAATGCAATAACGGTTAATACAGGTAGACCCACACCCGTGACTAAAAAGCCAAGTGCGGCGGTCCAAACTTGTTCCCCTGCCTGTAAGCCAACCATCGGAGGGAAAATAATATTGCCTGCCCCGACAAATAACGCAAAGGTCATAAAACCTAATGCGATGATATCTCTTGATGATAAACGATGAGCCATATTATGTTAATTTTTAGTAGCGAAAATAAAAAATTACGGGTATGCACTTAGCAACCCTTTGAAATATATATAGCGAGATAGAATTCTGATAAACATACTATTAACAATATAAAAAGTATGCCTGCTTGCCTATGACAAAACGAAAAATCAAAAAACAGAAAAAATCGCCAATAACTGACAACAAGTAGAACTTTTATAGGGCAAAAAGGCAATAGCAAACCCGAAAACAAGAGGAAATAACTAAACTAATTTTCAGAACCAGTGATTCCTTTCAGTAAAATCACAATACTCGTTATATGATTTGCTCGAAAAATAATCAACTCATCATTTTGTCATTCATTTTTTTTACTAACTGGTAGGATATATAATATCAAAACCATTAATTGGCAGGATAATATAAAAAAATAATGTATTAACAGAATTAATTAATAGATAAACAAGTAGGATCCACTTTATTAATAATTTGATTATATTAACAAAGTGGAATCATTTAGGATTTTTTTAATTTTTTATCATCAACGATTAGCACTGGCGGTAAAGTAAATGAGAACTCACTCCCTTTACCGACTTGGCTAGTGACCACTAGCTGGCTGCTATGGTGCTGAACAGCATGTTTCACAATAGCCAACCCAAGCCCTGTTCCACCACCACCTTGACGTGAACGCGCTTTATCCACACGGTAAAAACGCTCTGTCAAACGAGGAAGATGCTCTGACGGGATCCCTGGCCCGTTATCCTTCACACTAAATTGAGCGCCAAGACTGGTTTTGCGCCAATCCACACAAATTATGGTGCCTTCAGGCGTATGGTTAATAGCGTTATACACTAAGTTCGCCACAGCACTGCGCAGTTGCTCCTCATTGCCATGTACTCGCAGTGATTCATCGATATTAAACTCAAATTTCTGGCGGCCTTGGCTTAAACTTAACGCTTCTTGCTCTATCATTTTGAGGATAACAGGAATGTTTACCTGCTCATCAAGGTTGATTTGCGGGGCTATTTCAATACGGGATAACTGCAAAAGCTGTTTAACCAAATTATCCATTCTATGGGCTTGCTCTTGCATCACATTCAGCGCTTTTTTATTGACAGCTGGCATACCTTCCTGGTCATCCATCACCTCAAGATATCCCTGAATAACGGTAAGTGGTGTGCGCAATTCGTGGCTAACGTTAGCAAAAAAATCCCTACGCGCTTTCTCCAACCGACGTTTTTCAGTGACATCTCGTGCCACCATCAGTAGCTGCCCTTCGGTATAAGGCAAGATACGGAACTCAACAATTTCCCCACTATTAAGCTCAATGGTTAATGCTTGGTCGTAGCTTTTGATTGAAAAATAACGACTAAAGTCCGGGTAGCGTAATAAATTAAAAATATGTTGGCCATTATCTTCTGGCCAGCGAAAACCTAACAAAGCCTGAGCGTGGCGATTACACCAAAAAATATTGCCCTCAGTGGTCATCATCACAACAGCGTCGGGTAAAGACTCAGCGCCACTACGAAAACGTTTAATCAATTGCCCTAATTCGCGGCGGCGTTTACGGTTACGCTGCTGCATCTGGTAAATACCGTAAAATATCGGCTCCCAGCCCCCTCGCCCTTCAGGTGGTAACATACTTTTATCCAGCCAAAGCCAATAAGAGAGCTTCAGTAAGTTATAGCCATGCCACACAAGCGCTGCTAATAATGAAATCACTAACAGCCAAGACAAGTGTCCGATAAAAACGGACAAAATGAGCGCGGGTAAGATAAATAAAAACAGCCCCCAAACCAGCTGTTTAATCGATAAGCGTTCAAGCACGCATGTCTCTCCCTAGTTTGTCGTTAATAACGAACAGAGAAACGGTAACCCGTACCGCGTACTGTTTGCACCATTTTATCATGACCTTCAGTTTCTAGCGCTTTTCTTAAACGCCGAATGTGCACATCCACCGTTCTATCTTCGACATAAACGTTCGCACCCCACACATAATTCAAGAGCTGCTCACGGCTGTATACACGCTCAGGGTGCGTCATAAAGAAATGCAGAAGCTTATATTCCGTTGGCCCCATATCAATCGGGGTGTCATTACTTGTCACTCGGTGGGAGGTTGGGTCTAACGTTAACCCATTCATTTCGATGATATCTTCTGTCGACATCGGAGAGATCCGACGGAGGATAGCTTTAACGCGAGCAATTAACTCTTTCGGGGAAAACGGCTTAATCAAATAATCATCAGCGCCGACTTCAAGCCCTTTCACACGATCTTCTTCTTCTCCGCGTGCTGTTAACATCATCACGGGAACATCACGCGTCGCGCTATCGCGCTTCATATGTTTAATCACTTGGAGACCTGAACCACCAGGGATCATCCAATCCAATAAAACCAAATCAGGGAGAGGATCAACTAGCTGTGCAATTGCGCTGTCATAATCATCAGCTTCAATTGGCTGAAAACCATTCTGTTCTAATACAAAACAAACCATTTCTCGGATGGGCGCTTCATCTTCAACCACTAGAATGCGTCTTGCCATGATTGTTCCTGTAAATAAGAAGACATTGTTAATGTGAACGCATTATGCGTCACTTTTATGACAGAATTATGAATGTCTATTCGCAAATCAAATATTTCTCCTTATATTAGCGGGTAAATGTCATCTAAGTGAAATAATTCCGCCATAACACGAGAAAAACACGAGGTTTTGATAGGATCAGGTATACTGGATAGCAGTAATTTATGCCCTTTATCAAAGACAGGAACGGATGGCTCATGCGCATTATTCACACCTCTGACTGGCATCTTGGCCAATACTTTTTTACCAAAAGCCGTGCGCCTGAGCACCAACACTTTTTAGATTGGTTAGTAAACCAAGTCGAAATTCATCACGTTGATGCCGTTATCGTAGCAGGGGATATTTTTGATACGGGCTCACCACCGAGCTATGCCCGCGAGTTATATAATAAATTTATTGTGGATTTGCAAAAAACAGGTTGCCAGTTGGTCATTTTGAGCGGCAACCACGATTCCGTCTCCGTTCTGAATGAATCAAGCGCATTATTAAGCTACCTCAATACCCAAGTGGTCACCTCTGGCAGTGAACCGAATGTTATCACTCTACACAATAAACAATCGCAACCCATCGGCCTCGTGTGTGCCATTCCTTTTTTACGCCCTCGGGATATTCAATTGAGCGTTGCAGGGCAAAGTATTGAAGAAAAACAGCTTTCGCTACAAACCGCTATTCATGACCATTACCTCGCCAGCTACCAATTTGCCCTCGAACAACGCGCAATGCTCGACGTGGATATTCCAATTATTGCCACGGGGCATTTGACTGTCATTGGTGCAGAATTAACTGATTCCGTGCGTGATATTTATATTGGCACATTAGAAGCCTTCCCTTCAGGGGCCTTCCCCCCTGCAGATTATATTGCTCTTGGCCATATTCATCGCCCTCAAGTGATTGGCGGAAAACAACATATTCGCTATTGCGGATCCCCTATTGCCCTCAGTTTTGATGAAACTGCCCAACAAAAAAGTGTCTGTTTAGTTGAATTCACAGGCAGTGAATTAACCGAAATCACCCCGTTAGCGATCCCTATTTTTCAGCCCTTACAGACGATTAAAGGCTCATTAAAAGAAATAGAACAACAACTTAGTGTATGGCAAGACTACCAAGGCGAAAATGCAGTTTGGTTGGATATTGAGGTAGCTTCTCAAGATTATCTCGCTGATATTCAACAACGCATCGAAACACTCACACAAAACCTTCCCGTTGAAGTCGTGTTACTGCGCCGTGCGAGAAAGCAAAAACAAGGACAAAACCTTGCGTTGGCCAATGAAACCCTGAATGAACTTACAGTAGAAGAGGTTTTCTTACGCCGCCTTAGCGAAGAAACGCTAGAAGACCCTGAACGTGAACAGCGTCTAACCCAACTTTTCCAACAATCCTACGACGCATTACGCCAAGAGCAAGGGTAATTGATATGAAAATCTTAAGCTTACGTCTCAAAAATATTAATTCTCTCAAAGGTGAATGGAAAATCGACTTTACGCAAGAGCCGTTTGCCAGTCAGGGGCTATTTGCTATCACAGGCGCAACAGGCGCGGGGAAAACCACCCTATTGGATGCCATTTGCTTAGCGCTATATCATCGGACGCCACGGTTAGATTCAATTTCCGCAAGCCAAAACGAGCTGATGACCCGCCACACCGGGGACTGCCTTGCTGAAGTGGAATTTGAAGTCAAAGGTACGGCTTATCGCGCATTTTGGAGCCAACGCCGCGCAGGGAATAAACCCGATGGCAACTTGCAACCACCGAAAGCGGAACTTGCCCAAGTCGCTGATGGTAAAATCATTACTGTTAAGGTCTCTGAAATTCGCGACCAAATTGCTAAAATTACAGGGTTAGATTTCGGTCGTTTTACAAAATCAATTTTGTTATCACAAGGGGATTTTGCGGCTTTCTTAAATGCCTCAGAAAAAGAGCGTGCAGACCTGCTTGAAGAAATTACAGGCACAGAAATCTATAGCCAAATCTCCAAATATATTTTTAACCAACACAAACAGGCAAAAACGGATTTAGATCTCTTAAAAGCCAGAGCACAGAGTATTAATTTACTTACGGAATCAGAACACCAAGAGCTGCTAGAACAGCAAAATACATTACTGAAACACGAAACTGAAATAAAGCGAAAGCGTGCACAACATCAACAGGAACTCAATTGGTGGCAGCAGCACAACCAGCTCACGGTGAGATTACAATCACTTGATAATCAACTAAAAAATGCCCAACTTGAATACCAAACGGCGCAACCACAACTAAAGAAACTGTCGAATGGCGAACCTGCGGAGTCGCTACGTCCTCTTTGGCAAAATATTGAAAGCCTACAGAGGCAACTCACTGAATACACAGAACAACAACAGCAGTTACAACTCAATCTGAAAAAACAACAGGCCGAACGAACGCCGCTACAAGCCACACTTATTCAATCTCAGGATGAATATCGCAAACATATTGATTTTGTAAAACAACAAAACCAAATGATTGATGAAACAGTTCGTCCTCTCGATAACCAAATTTTGCAGTTAACGCAGCAGCAACATGAATTAAAACAACAAATAGCTGAAAAGCAGGTAACTTTTGAACAAAAACAACAGTGGATAAATGAGACACAAGGCCAGATACAACAAGCAACTCATCAACTTAACGAGTTGAACATATTTCTAAATGAAAAACAAAAAGATGCAGATATCAGCGCTCAAATAGGCAGTTGGAAACAGCAAGGACGTTTTCTTTTTGAATTAGAAGATCAGCTCAATACCTTGTTACAGAAACAAAAGAAACTCTCAAACGAAATTGAACAACTGCAAGCAGATAAACAAAAACGCACAGAAGAATTAACACAAACTACATCCACCTTAGAAAAACACACGCTCACGTTTAAAAAACAAGAACAGCAATACAAAGCCGAGCAAGAGAAATATGATATTTACGCAGTTAATCAACAGATTGAGCAACTGCAAACGCGTTTGCAGCATGCCAAATTATTGCCGTTAATGTTGTCACAGTACCTTAGTGCGCAAGCCCAATTACAGCAACACAGTCAGCAACATACTGATTTACAGCAACAGAGCAGCCAAACACAAAAAGAACGCGAACTGATTGAGTCTCAAATCAATGAGTTGGCACCTCGCATCAAACTAACCAATGAAAAGTACCAATTAGAACAGAAAATTGTCAGTTTAGAGCAAGAACGTCAGCAACTCGTTTCAGGAAAACCGTGCCCACTATGTGGCTCTACAGAACATCCAGCGGTACAAACATACCAATCCATTCACCTGAGCGAAACACAACAGCAACTCATTCACTTAACTGAGCAGCTTGACCACCTTAAGCAACAACAAACTAAGTTAGCCACGCTATGCGAAACACAGCAGCTACGCCACAAAGAGCAATCACAACAACTGCAACAAACCACAGCTCACCTAGATAGCTTGGTTCATAATTGGAAAAAAATATGTGAGCAAGCACTTACACCTGAATTAGCACTGAACGAGCAGGCTGTGACTGCATTTATCAATGAGCTAACCACTAAACTGACACAACAACAAAAAATCACCCATGAATTCACAACACTAGAACGTGAATATCAGCAAGCTAAGCAGTTGCAGCACGACCAGCAAACGTATTTATCTCAACAACAAGCAGGCCTTTCTCTCGTTGAAGAGCGATTAAAATATCAAACCCAATTATTTGATGAATCGCAGAGAGAACTGGCTCAGTTACAGCAACGAAAAAATGAACAAACTGAGCAATTTCAAACAGCTCTAGTCCATTTTGATCTGAACTTACCAGAAAGTAAAAACTTTGATAAATGGGTGAGTGATATCACTCAACGTGGTGAGTTTTACAATACTCAAAAAGTCACCGCGCAGGCTCTAAACCAAAAAATTGAGGTCACGAGCGCCACGCTTAAATCAGAGTCCGAACAATTAAAGCAGCTCAATCAGCAAATTGAAAAAGAAGAAACCCAATTTAAACAAGCGAATATAGTCCTTCAACAAAAAAATGCGGAGCGCAAAACGCAACTTTCAGGGCTACCTATCCCTCTATTTATCCAGCGGATGAATACTCAACAAGAGGCGCTTTCGTTAGCTCAAGAACAACTTAGTCAACAGCTAAATGAAGTTGATAAAAATATTGCCTCTCTTAATGGTCGCTTGCAGGAGATTATCAAGACACTCAATAAAGCCAAATTAGAACATCAACAAGCGCAAGAACAATTTGATGATGCACTGGCAAAAAGCCCATTTAGCACACAACAAACCTTCCTTGAGGCATTGTTAAACCTTGAAGAAAAACAACAGTTAGAAGCGTTAAAGCAACGAGTCAGCCAAACACTATTGCAAAGTGAGACCCGCCACCAAGAAGGCATGCAAGCACTCGAAGCCCTTAGTCAGCAGCGTTCTGCAGACTTCTCGTCACTTTCTGAAGCTCAATTACACGACATTATCACAACCCTCGATGAGGAAATTAAACAATATAACCAACAACAAGGGCGCATTATTAATCGCTTAGATACCGATAGACAACAACGCCACCAGCAACAAGATTTACTGCAAGAAATAGAAAAAAGCCAACTCAGTTACGATGATTGGAGTTATTTAAATGCACTCATTGGTTCCGCTGAAGGGGATAAATTTCGCCGTTATGCACAAGGCCTAACGCTTGATTGTTTGGTGACGTTAGCCAACCAACAACTCGATAAGCTTCATGGTCGCTATATATTGCAACGTAGCCACCAAGCTAACCTAGAGTTACAAGTTATCGACAGCTGGCAGGCAGATTCTGTCAGAGATATCAAAACGTTATCTGGAGGGGAAAGCTTCCTTGTTAGTTTGGCATTAGCACTGGCGCTTTCAGACATGGTCAGCAACCGTACACAATTAGAGTCACTATTTCTAGATGAAGGGTTTGGTACTTTGGATGCCGAAACGCTAGATATTGCCCTTGATGCTCTTGAAAGCCTGAATGCTTCTGGGAAAATGATTGGCGTTATTAGTCATGTAGAAGCGATGAAAGAGCGTATTCCAGTACAGATTAATGTGAAAAAAGCCAATGGCCTTGGTTTTAGCGAGCTACCACCTCAATATCGGCTAAATTAGTCAAGAAAATGGAGAGGAGTAAACCTATTCCTCTCCATAATGTTTAACCGCTTAGATGGCGTCTAAAGCTAGCTCTAGTGCATGTTTTAGGTCATTTACATTCTCTATACCAATAGATAAACGCACTAAATTATCACTAATCCCAATTTTCTCACGTACCGCTTGTGCAACACCTGAGTGTGTTGTTGAAGCAGGGTGGCTTGCCAATGATTCCGTTCCCCCCAAGCTCACTGCTAGTTTAAAAATCGCGAGATTATCTAAAAAACGGAACGCATCGGCTTCATCTTTTCCAACATTAATGGAGAACGTTGAACCTGCACCAGTACATTGTTTCTGATAAACTTGGTATTCAACACTGCCTTTCGGAAAAAATGCAGGGAAATGCACTTTGCTCACTTTCGGGTGCTGATGTAAAAATTCAGCCAGCGTTTGTGCGCTGTTATTTGCCCTCTCCATCCGCAATTGCAGCGTTTCCAAAGAACGCCCTAACATCCAGCTGGAATGCGGGTCTAATTGCGTTCCGATGGCATTACGTTGCGCTTTGACTTTTTTCACCAGTTCATGACTACCTGCAACAGCCCCTGCAACAAGATCCGAATGCCCACCCACATATTTAGTTAGTGAGTACACACTTAAATCCGCACCTAATGCGAGAGGTTTTTGAAATACAGGACCCAACAACGTATTGTCACAAATCAATAATGGGGCTTCTCCACCTTGTTTTTGACCAATTAGTTTCGCCGCTTGGCTCAATAACTCAATATCAACCACTGTATTTAACGGGTTTGATGGCGTTTCAATATAAATAGCTGCAATCTTTTGGCCTTGCTCAATACTATTTGCCACGTCTAAAACGGCGTTTAAATCACAGCCATTTTGAAAAGGCACTGATGTAATACCAAAACGCTTTAACGTATTGAGAAACAAAGTTTCTGTTCCACCATAGAGCGGCTGTGAATGCAGCAATACATCTCCCGGTTGTAACACCGCCATCAAACAAGTGGTAATCGCTGACATACCCGATGAAAATAAAGCAGCACTTTGAGCCCCTTCATACAACGCTAATCGGTCCTCAACAATTTCACTGTTGGGGTGATTAAATCGTGAATAGACGAGCCCTTGCTTCTGGTGACTAGGCGCTTGTGTGCGCCCACTAACCAAATTAAAGAAATCTTTTCCTTCCTGAGCCGTTTTAAATACAAACGTTGACGTCAGAAAAACGGGAGGCTTAATCGACCCTTCTGAAAGCTGCGGGTCATACCCATAACTCATCATTAAGGTTTCAGGCGATAATGCCCTTCCATTTAAGTCTTTTTTGTAACTTTGATCTGACATTCTTAGCTCCAACTGATTTTCTTTCATAAATATCAATTTACTATATTTATTATAGAATATTACTGTTATTTATTATTTGCGCATATTCCGCAGGGTAAAATCTGCGTGTTACTGCTAAATGTGAACGCAAACGGCCTTTAATCACATTTTTTCCTAAATTGGTAAATAAAGGGTTGAGAGGGTCGCTATCAGGCCCTAAAGCTTGTTGTGCTAAATAACTTGGTAAAGTTAATAATGGCACTTCATCAGCAAAAACACTCGGCGTAATAAAATAAGCGATGGAATAACGGGAATCACTGTTTTTCTTTCTCACGACTTGGTGCACGTTAGCCCGTAAATAACCGTTAGTCGCTAATTCAAACACTTCACCAATATTTACGACAAATGCATTTTCCAGTGGCGCGACATCAATCCAGCCATTATCCGTTTCGACTTGTAGGCCACCACTGTTGTCTTGCCATAATAAGGTTAAAATACCTGCATCTTTATGCGCGCCAACACCTTGTTCTCCATCGTTATTATCTTCTCTCGCGGGATAGTGTATCAGCTTCAATAAATGCTGAGCAGGTTCAGCAATAATGTGCTCAAAACTATTTTCAGGGAGATCTAAAGCAACCAAAAATGCTTTGATGAGCTTCACTGCAATAGCACGCATATCACTTTGCCATGCCAGCGCTTGCTCTTTCAGCGCGGGTAAAGCCTGAGGCCATTGGTTTGGTCCATGTAAGTTAAACCAAATTGGGTCATTTTCTGTCAGTTCGAGTGCGGGTAACTCTTCACCAATATCAATTTGTTCACGGTAATCAGGTTGATTTCGAGTGCTTTCTTCTGTTGACGCAGTGTAGCCGCGAAAATGGCGTGAATGCTCCATAGAAATCATTTCTTTTTCTGCCTTTGGTAAGGCAAAAAATTGTTTTGTTGTGGTTAAGAGCTGCTCACGAGATTCAGGTGTAATGTTATGACCAACTAAATAAAAGAAACCAATTTCACGAGCGATAAAACGTAGCTTTTTATAAAAATCATCTCTGGTTTCAGGATTATCAAGTTCACGTAAATCAATAATAGGCAATTGTGTTAAAGACATAATTAATCAACCTTTTACATTATTTTTTAGATGGTGAAGAATTTTCACGTTTATATTTAATATCTGATTAGATACCACAATAAATATTGCTAAAAATAATTTAAAACTATATCGATATAACAATTTCGAATGAGTCTACGTGTATTTTCTGTATATAACCAAAAGCTTAGAGTCTGAATAAAATATTATTTATAAAAAACCATTTTTGTTTGATTAGATATCACCAACAACAATTATTAGAGATAATCGAATGAAAAAAATATCTGCATTATTATTAGCTTTGTCATTTTCTACTCTAACCGCTTGTTCACAAGAGGAAAACTCAACCGATAAACCAAACAAGCAAGAACAAACATCGCAAAAAATTATCATTGGTAGCCATGGAAGTGATGCTGATATATGGAAATTTATTGCGCAATCTCCGAGTGCGAAAGAAGCAAATTTAGATATTGATGTCAAAATCATTGATGACGGGATCACACTTAATGTAGCAACAATTGATGGGGACGTTGATGTCAACGCATTTCAATCATGGGGTTTTTTAAAAGATTTTAATAAAAACCATGATAATAAATTGGTAGCGATCTCCACCACTTATTTTGAACCCATGGGTATTTATTCGGTAAAACATAAAAACCTTGCAGATTTGCCTAAACAAGCCATTGTGGCTATCCCTAATGATGCAGCTAATCATATACGCGCACTAAAATTACTTGAAAAAGCTCAATTAATCACACTAAAACCTGATTTTAATCAAGCGACTGGGTCGACTAACGATATTATTGAAAACCCAAAAAACTTGGTATTTAGACAAATAAAATATGCGCATGGTCCAAGAGCTTTGCCCGATGTCGATATTGCCATTATCGGTAATACTGCCGCACAAGAAGGTGGACTTAATGTATTAAAAGATTCTTTATTTAGAGAGCAAAATGATGACACTATCAAGAACAATATTAATTTATTGGTCGTAAAAGCGGATAATAAAGATGACCCTAAATTTGCTAAATTAGCACAGTTGTACCACACTGAAGCTGTCAGAAAATATATCATTGATAACTTTGGTGGAACCAAAATTGAAATTACCAAAGATGTCAGTGAACTCAATTAAGTAAAGCTAGTTATCATTTTTTGTCTAGCGGGATTACGCCCCCGCTAGACCCTTTAGCTTGATACGCCTTCTCCCCTTTATATCCTCAATTTTTTGCTACCCATTTGATGCCCAATGCCCTATTTTAACTCATCAAAAACTAAAGACTGTAAAAAAATAAATTTAATACATTGAATTTATTGATTATTTATAAAAAACAATCTTAGTGTAAAATTTTGAACCTTACGGTTAAAATTTTTTTCTATGATTTTAACGTTCCCCCGTTATAGTAGTTACTATTGAAACGAACTGCGGCTTCTAAGATAGATTCTATAAAATGCCGTGCGCTAATGAAGATCTAGGAGACTAAAATGTCTAACGCATTTATCGAAATGATTAAAAATCGTCGTACTATTTATAACCTCGGCGATGCTTTACCTGTATCTGAAGAACACGTAACAAAATTAATTAAAGAAGCTGTAAAACATTCACCATCGTCGTTTAATTCACAAACTTCGCGTGTGGTTATTCTGTTTGGCGCTGAACATAAGAAATTATGGAATATGACCAAAGAAGCTCTGCGTAAAATTGTGCCAGAGCAAGCTTTTGCCGCTACAGAACAAAAAATTGACAGTTTTGCCGCGGGTGCAGGTTCTATCCTGTTTTTTGAAGACCAAGACATTGTAAAAGGTTTGCAAGAGCAATTCCCTTTATATGCAGATAACTTCCCAATTTGGTCAGAGCAAGCAAGTGGTATTGCACAATTCGCTGTGTGGACTGCGTTGTCTCAAGAAAATATCGGCGCGTCATTACAACACTACAATCCATTAGTGGATAACGATGTACAAAAAACGTGGAACACGCCTGCTAATTGGGTCTTACGTGCTCAAATGGTATTTGGTTCAATTAATGCACCAGCTGGTGATAAAGCCTTTATGGACGACGATGTACGTTTCAAAGTTTTCAAATAAAATGAAACAGTAAGCTTTTAAAAGAAATGCCCTTATAAAACTATTTATAAGGGCATTTTATTTTCACCATTTATTAAATCCCCACAAAAATAAATCATCACTAATGATTACCTTAATAAAAAAAATAGAAAACAAAGTTACTTTTATATTTTAAATTTATTTAATGTAACAATAAATTCAAAGAACATATTTACCAATAAAATTTAACTTAAATAAAAAGATAATTTCACACCTCCCTTCTTTGTTATTAACTCAAGAAAAAAACATGATTAACAATCAATCGAATGATATTAAAATAAAATAAAACTTGATGTTTATCAATGAACTGAACCACTCTAACACTAAAATCTAAATATATTTAGAAATTTTAGTTTGCATTACTAATAATTGAACTACACTAAAAGTGAAGGCAAAAAAACACTGTTCTCAGTGTTATTTAGGGGGTGGACTATGAAACGTTTATCTTTACTCACATCTGTAGTTGCTATAATCATTTCAAGTTGTTCTTTCACCTATGCAAGTAATAACTCATCAGGAGGGACAATCACATTCACTGGTTCTGTGTACGAACCACAATGTGCTATAAATGCGAATAACCAAGAACGTGTCAATGTTGTGTGCTACCGAAAAGGAAAAGACATTTCAATGACAGGCTCTTTAAAAAATGGCAAAAAAATAGAATCTGAGTATGTTAAAGTCGAATACGATAAGCTCAGTAAACTACCTATGTTGAATGTGTTTTATGAATAATTTATTAGGTGTCAAAAATCAATAACCGCTCGACGTGTTTTGATAGTTGTCAGTAAAATGCGCCGAGCGTTATTTATTTACCATAAAAATACCTTCCTACCCCATATTTCTCATTTTATTGATATAAAAAAGCCCACCCAATAGGGCAGGCTCACTATAACGTTAATTAAAATGCTTACTTAGCCGTTAGATCCACTTGGTAGATAGCGAAACCAATGTCATCAGTACCCACTTTTTTCATTGGATACTGTGCATTTTCTTTAATAAAGTTAGCCGCTTTTTCACTTGGTGCAGTTTCAAAGCGAACATCCAGTTTTTTGTCTGTCTTAATTGGTGTAAATGACCAGTTGTTTGCCGCTTTCGTTGAAATTTCACCTTTTTCTTTAGACACTTTCGCAATATACGCAGCTAGAATTGAACGGTTTTCATCTGGAGAAGCAAATGCAATATTACTGTCACCTGTACCTGCAAATTTACCGCCGTAGCCACGGTAGTTGTTGGTTGCCACTAAGAAAGTTGCTTTTGGATCAATCGGTTTACCTTGGTAAGTGACGTTTTTGATTCGGTTAGCATCTTTATTCACAGTTTGGCAATCAACATCATATTTCGCAGGCTGGGTCAGGTCGATTTGATAATCCACACCACTAATAGTGTCGAAGTTATACGTTCTGAAACCGTTCCAATTCAACAAACTTTGTGGCGCAGTTGATTGTGGGTCGATTTGGTTATACATACCCGCAGAACATTCTAACCATTCAACCACATCCGCACCCGTTGCTTTAACCACAACCAATGTGTTTGGATACAGGTAAAGATCCGCTGCATTACGGAACGTTAAATCACCTTTTTCAACTTCAATAAATTCAGTAGGTGAATTCTTACGACCACCCGCTTTAAACGGTGCTGCTGCTGCTAACACGGGTAAATCAGCCAGATCAGGGTCACCTTGAATGAAATTTTTGGTGTAATCGATTTGCGCATCATTGACGATTTGTACCGTTGGGTCACTTTGCACCAACGCTAAGAAGCTGTACATGTTTTCAGACGCTTTACCAATATGTTTACCGACAAACTTACGGGTATCTTCGTGCTCTTTTTCGATAATTTTCGCAAGGTCACCATCACGTTCAACGAGGGCTTTTTTATTTGGTTTATCGTAAACAGGGCGAGCATGTGCTGTTGCATCAACCACTTTCCATGCACCATCGTCATTACTAACCACTAAGTCGACAACCCCTAAATGATCCCCCCATTGACCTGGCATGACAGCGGGAACACCATTGACAGTTCCTTTTGCGATGTCGACACCTTTGATATCGCTAAAGTCTTTGCTTGGGAACACACCGTGTGAGTGACCAAACATAATGGCGTCAATTCCTGGGACTTCACTGAGGTAATACACAGAGTTTTCAGCCATTGCCTTGTAAGGCTCTTGAGAGAAACCTGAGTGAGGAATAGCAACGATTAAATCAGCACCTTCTTTTTTCATTTGCGGCACAAATTTTTTCGCTGTTTCAGTAATATCATTAACTAAAACTTTGCCTTCTAAGTTTGGTTTATCCCAAATAAGAATTTGAGGTGGAACAAAACCGATGTAACCCACTTTAATGGTATGCGTTTTCCCATCTCTATCTTTAACTGGCGTATCAACAATAATGTATGGGTTGAAGTAGTTTTTACCTGTTTTTGCATCAATAATATTAGCATTGATATATGGGAACTTTGCCCCCTCAATGGCTTTATGCAAGAAATCTAATCCAAAGTTGAACTCATGGTTACCAAAGTTACCGACGGTGTAACCCATTGTATTCAGTAATTTGTGCGCTGGGTGAGATTCGCCATCTTTTAGGCCTTCACCAACGATATAGTCAGCCAGTGGGCTACCTTGGATTAAGTCTCCGTTATCCACAAGTACAGCGTTTGTAGCTTCTTGTTTTGCCGCTTTAATTAAAGTCGCAGTACGAACATAACCAAATTGTTCTGTTGGCTTATCTTTATAATAGTCGAAGTCTACAAGGTTACTGTGAACGTCTGATGTTTCCATAACACGTAAATCAACCGTTGCCGCGTTCGCATTAAATGCGACTAACATAGCAAGTGTTGAGAGCTTCAATACTTTATTCATTTGATCCCCTTAGTTGCCTTTATTGAGAGAAAATTGCCTCTCGAATCCGTATACACACCTTATGCCATTGAGCAAATAACCAACAAAAATGGCATTAAAATTTTACACAATGTGCATAACATCAATTTTTAATGATAATACACTGCAAACAGTAACCATTTTTTGTGACTAAATCACGGTTTTCATCTTTTTATCGAGCCTGATTTTTATATCTGTCACAAAAATGAATTATTCATGACAAATTCACGCCAAATAACTAAAATTATTTTTCTGGTGTTTTGTGAATAATTTTCGAAGGAAAAAAAGAATTGTGATTGATATCACTTAGTATTGAGAAGCTTATTTAACTTAAATTTTATGTTTTATAAATATACGTATTATTTAATTTTTAATTAATATTAATTTAATTTAAGCAATAAAAGATGATTATTTAAACATTAAAACTAACACTCTATTTCTTGTTGATTTTTATCACATCCACGCTTTTTTCTAAATAGTTCGAGTTGTGGCTAGGCGGCAAAATGAAGATATCCCTAGGAGCATACACGAGTATGTGACTAGAGTGGCTGAATGAAGCCAACGCAGTCACAGCTTGAAGTATAACGAAAAAATGAGTAGCCAAGTGCAGCTAACACCACCACAACGTAAATAAGAACAAATGGAGAACCCTATTATTTTCTAACTAATTTTCGGTGTGGCTAGGCGGCAAAGGAGGCTAGCTCAGGGAGCATACACAAGTATGTGACCTGAGTAGCCGAGTGCAGCCAACACCGCCACAACGTAAATTAGGACGAAAATAGCCAAGCCGCGCCACGTACCCCACTCGAATCGCCATGCACCGCTTTACGAATGGGTGTATCACACTCACGCCCAAATACCCATGAGCGAATTCGTTTGGGTAGCTCTTCATAGAGGCTATCCACGTTACTCATTCCACCCCCTAACACGATGACATCAGGGTCAAGCATATTGATCGCCTGTCCTAATGCTTTTGCTAGTCGATTCAAATAATTATCCATCGCAATTTTAGCAAATTTATCCCCTTCTTGAGCTAACTTAACAATGTCTAAGCCTATTTTTGTCTCACCCGATAATTTAGCATAATCGGCCATAAAGCCTGTCCCAGAGACAAACAACTCTGTGCAACCTGTTAAGCCGCAATAGCAGTTTTCATTTGATAAGAACTGCCTATCACTATCATCTTGCCAGGGTAATGGGTTGTGTCCCCACTCCCCTGCTACGCCATTGCCCCCTGAGTGTACTTGCCCATCAAGTGCAATACCTGCGCCACACCCCGTTCCAATGATCACGGCAAAGACCACTTTTGCCCCCGCACCTGCGCCATCAACCGCTTCGGATACCGCTAAACAATTCGCATCATTCGCGACTTTAACTTCACGCCCTAATAATTTTCCTAAATCGGCATCAAAAAACTGGCCATTCAGCCATGTTGAATTGGCATTTTTCACTTTTCCAGTCACAGGAGATAAGGTTCCTGGAATTCCAACCCCCACACTTCCTGTCTGCCCAGTTGCCGTTTCCGCATCATTTACCAACCCGACAATAGCGTTGAGTGTTGCGGGATAGTCACCTTTTGGTGTTGAAACACGCTTACGAAATAAGGTTTCACCATCATCATCTAATGCAATCACTTCAATTTTCGTGCCACCTAGGTCAATTCCTATTCTCATTGCGCAGCTCTCTTTGATTTTCTTGTTTATCTTCACCATCATGACCTGCCTAGGATACTTTTTTCAAGTATAAGAGATAAAAACTGAGGGATTGCTTAACTTCCTTAATAAGCACCTTAGGCCAAATATATTTTTTTCGCTTAATAACTGACAATTCGTTATCATAGGCCCCTGCTCTAACTGGCTATTTATCAACAAAGGTAGGTTTTTCATGTGGTTCAAGAATATATTGGTCTATCGCCTGAATCGAGATTTGGCACTCTCCGCAGACGATCTGGAAAAACAACTTGCCGCACTTGCCTATCACCCTTGTGGCAGCCAAGACATGATGCAAACAGGTTGGGTTGCTCCGATGAACGGTGCGGATGCCTTAACCCACGCAGCAGGTAACCAAATTCTGATTTGTGCGAAAAAAGAAGAGAAAATGCTTCCATCTCCTGTCATTAAGCAGGAAGTACAGGATAAAATAGAGAAACTCGAAGCAGACCAAGGCCGAAAACTCAAAAAAACTGAAAAAGATGCCTTAAAAGACGAAGTCGTTCACACCTTACTACCTCGCGCATTCAGTAAATTTAGCAAAACCTATATTTGGATTGATACCGTCAATCAACTCATTATTGTCGATGCGGCAAGTGCGAAACGCGCTGAAGATAACTTAGCCTTATTACGTAAAAGTTTAGGCTCACTACCTGTCGTTCCTCTTACATTTAAAGATCCGATTGAACTCACACTCACCGAATGGATCCGTTCTGGCTCACTCCCTCAGGGCTTTGCTGTAATGGATGAAGCTGAACTAAAAGCTATCTTAGAAGAAGGCGGAATTATTCGCTGTAAGAAGCAAGATTTGATCTCCGATGAAATTGCTACCCATATTGAAGCGGGTAAACTCGTCACGAAACTCGCTTTAGATTGGGAAGAACGCATCCAATTTATGTTATCTGATGATGGTTCGCTAAAAAGACTTAAATTCAGTGATACATTGAAAGACCAAAATGACGATATCGGCAAAGAAGATTACGCACAAAAATTTGATGCGGATTATGTTCTAATGACAAGCGAGCTGAGCGCCTTAATCGCTCGCTTGATTGATGTTCTGGGCGGTGAAGCAGAACACTAACCCTTCTTAAATTTTCTTTCTTATCTCACGATGGCAACGCACTAAAAAGTAAGTTGCCATTTCTTTTTAGACTCCGCTTGCATAGCCACAATTAAGTCATTGACTGGTTGTGAAATCTCTGGTTGATTAAATTACAACCCTGTAACAAATTTACTTTAGTTTCAAATTTGTTAAATAAAAATAATAAATATCAGCCTCCATTATTGGAATTATGGTCAATATTCTATCGAAGGAATAGTCATGAAAGAGCTTATCGAACCTGAAGTGGATGAAAATTCATTAGTTACCTTACAAAAAGTCACTGCGGATAACTTCTCTGAAATTTGCCTACTTAGCCACACGTTAAGTGAGGCACAACGTAATATGGTCGCTGACAACGCTTACTCTATGGTAGAAGCGCAATTTTCAGACTGTGCCTGGTACAGAGGAATTTATGCGGATGATACCCCCGTTGGATTTATCATGCTGCACTCTGGTTTAGATGATGACGAGCTCGAATATGATGGCATCATGCTCTGGCGCTTCATGATAGCAGAGCCTTATCAAAAATTAGGCTTTGGCCGCGAAGCATTAATCCAAGTAATACGTTATCTAAAAAAGAAAGGTTATCCGCGCCTTTATAACAGCTGCGGAGAAGGGGAAGAAAGCCCATTTGAGTTTTATAAAAAATTGGGGTTTATTCCAACTGGAGGATATATCGATGATGAATGTGAACTGGTGTTAGATATTGCTAGCTGGCAAGACGAATAATTAAACTTTCACCTATATATGGCATTTATAATTCCACGCCCCCTAAATCGCTTTAATATTTAGGGTATCACTAAGATACCCTAAATAATTTGTGTTGCAGCTAGGCGACAATCGAATAGGCTCTAAGAGCATACCGTGTGACTAGAGAATAGGCGTAAGCCTATAAGTGCAGTCAACAACGCTGCGGCGCAAAGTATGACGGGTATCTCGGGTATCCGTTATTTTTGGATGAGATAGCGTATCGTCGGCCCATCTTGCTGGATATCCAAAACCGTATAGCCGTAGTTTTTTGCATCTAATGGAATATTATTAATGGATTGTGGGCAATCGCTTACCACTTCTAATATTTCGCCGCTTTTTAGTGATGGCATCGCTTCTAATGTTGCAACCGCAGGGTATGGGCAAGGTTCCCCGACCATATCTAAACGATAATCAGGAATAATTTCTTTCTTACTCATATTGCCTCCGCTGATGTTTGCTGTGATTTTTGTGTACGCTTACGGAAAAAGTGCTTTTCCCAGACTAACATCAGCACAAAAGCCACTGCCAATAATGCATACGTCACCAACAGACCACCTTGTGGCCCAAAGGTCTCTAATAAATTCACTTTGTCAAAATCGGTCGCTAACCAAGGGCCTAAATCATCCCAATAATAAGCAAGGATAGTGGCACCAATAATATTACCAAAACCAACCCACCAATAGTGAACCTGGCCTTCCACTGCGCGGTACATCCAACCTGTTTCACAGCCACCTGCTAGGACAATACCAAAACCAAAGAGTAAGCCGCCAATCACGGCATTTGGGCCTGCCCATAAAATTTTAGGTGTAGCCCCCAATTGAACATAGCTAAAGATACCAATCGCACTGACAGCCATCCCAATAATAATGGCTTTAGCCATATGGGTTCGACCTGTGATCCATAAATCACGAAAAGCAGAAGTAAAACAAATTTGAGCTCGTTCAATTAATAAGCCGAAGCCAATTCCACAAAGGATAGCAAAACCCATCACTGGGGAGTCAAGCAAGGTATAAAAACCCCACGCCAATGCTAAGGTAAAAATAATCATCCCTAACTTAAAGCGTCGTTTCGCCACATCATGATTTTGCGTTAATGGCGATGCCGCACTGACTTTTTTCAGTTTGACTGGGATCCTAAACATCGGCATCAATGTAAACTTAGCACCAAAATATGAACCTGCCGCAGTCGCGACAGCGAAATACCATGCGTGTAGAGAAAACTGTGGGATCCCAGTAAAGAATGCTGCCAAATTACATCCCATCGCTAAACGCGCACCAAATCCAGCAATAATACCACCAAGAATAGCTTGGAAAATGCGAATACGATGCTGTGGCATACGTAATTTAATATTATTGGCCCAAAGCGCTGCGGCAAAACACCCCGCAAACATACCAATAATCATGACGCCATCGATACGATCAAGTGGTGATCCTTCAAAGCCAATGACTTTGAAATAACCCCACGTTTCTGGATGAGCGCCAAAGAGCTGCATAATGTGTCCACCCCAGCGAGTGAACTCCCCCGTAACAGCCCAAAATGTACCCGTTAAACCAAAATAGTAGGTTGATAAAATACCTGCGGCAATCACTGCGGGCAAAGGTTTCCAAAAACCGATGAGATAGTGAGATTTGAAATCAGACCAAGTCATTATTACATCCAATTTATTCACGCCAGATCCTGGCAGAGAAGTTCGCCGTTGTATAATTATCTTTATAGTCTGTTATATCGATACCCCACAGCGAAGTGAAAATATCATACGCGGATATTTCTTTTCGTGAAGTTCTTTTGTCAAAAAATAGAGAAAAGATTGATTTTCTGCATTATAAGGGCTATTTGGTGCTAGATTGGCGGTTATACCATTCTGATTATGTTGTTGGTGCGAAACAAATGCGCATTTAGTATTCGATAAAATATTAAGTAAAAAAAAGCGTTACCTTAAAGGTAACGCTGGAAATGTAGTCTTATTTTATCTATAGAGGAGTATAATATGAAATTGCCATTTCTGGCTTCGCTTGCTATGCGTAGTCTGTAGTCAGCCCATTTGACTCCAGTAATAACATTCATGTTGACTCAAAAATATAATGTTCTACCTGAGTTACTCAATTAAGTAGTTATATCTATTTTTAATATAAAGCTTAAACATCTTGCTAATCTAAATTATTTTTTAAAATTAGCATGGCTTTATTATTTCCCTAGCACGAGTAAATTTCAAAAATAAATAACTTGGTATAATAAAATATTTAAAAGTGTTTCTAAATGTTATTGATTGTATTATAGCCCAACACTTAGGTTGCGCAAGTGTTTTTTTGTTTAGCTTAAGAAGTCACCAAAAATCCATTAAATACAATAATATCAATTAATTAAAGAAACCAGGCAACATAAAAAGCCTATTGTTAAGATATTACAATCTATTTACATATATACATATTTATTATTCATTCGCTATTTGCTTTATATTTAAATTAAATATATTTATATTGTTTTAAATATGCTGCATTGATGTAAATATATTTAAAATAAATACTCAATTCTAATTTCATAAAAAATACTTACATAATCATTATCTTTCTATAAAATAAAAATAATCATTTTTTTATTTATATCCTTATATCCATTCTATCAAACCTAAATTTTTCCATAAAAAACAATCATTTTATCTAAATTTTAATTTTTTAATTTATCCATGTAATTTCTATGGTTTTATTATTATATTGACAAAATAGTCATGATTAATAAAACCATTCAAATATAATGGTTTATTTTTCGTTATGTTTTGTCGGTTTAATTACATTGAAAGTAGGCAAATATCCCCTATTTCAGACTACACTAAGCTACATTTTCAATAAGAAAACGCATAAAAAAAAGAAGCTCAGCTTATAATTGAGTCAAAAATATCACGTTGAAATACGCTTTCATTCAATTACCTTACCTTAGAACAGATAAAAATTTTCGAATACACATCAATTATTTTAATATAAATTTGGGTTTATCACTTTATTCGAGCGCCAGTTACTCTTATTACGAGTAGCTGGCGTATAGATTAGGGCCTATCATCTCAAACAAAAACCAATAAAATTGGTAAAAATAGGATAAAAATCTTTTAATCATGATTTAATCATACAAATAAATATGACATTACACAGAATAATTAGCATACGATAGAAAAATCAGGCAGCTATACACTCGCTTTGATGCACTTTTGTTTGATTCATAAAAAACGCGCTTTACCCTTAAAGATAAAGCGCGTAATAACAGCTGGTATCGTTGATATTAACTATTTAGACGAAGTCGCTTCCATTCCAACTAAGCCAATTTTTAGATAACCCGACTGGCGTAATGCATTCATCACATCCATCATCGTTTCATAATCAACACTTTTATCTGCTTGGAAGAAGATCGTTGTTTCTTTATTTGCATTTGTTGCTTGGTCAAGTGTTGAAGAAAGCTGTTCTTTTGATACAGCTTGATCGCCAATAAATAACTGGCTATCCGCTTTAACTGTTAAGAACACTGGTTTTTCTGGCCGTGGCTGCGGCTTCGCGGTTGAAGCAGGTAAGTCAACTTTAATATCTACAGTTGCCAAGGGGGCCGCGACCATGAAGATAATTAATAAAACCAACATCACATCGATAAACGGTGTTACGTTAATTTCATGCATTTCACCGCTATCATCTTGTTCGTCACCTAAACGCATTGCCATAATAATTACCTTGCTTTGCTATTTGCCAGATCAAGATCACGCCCTAATAATAATGCAGACTGTGCAGCCACATCCCCGACCTGACCACGGTAGTTATTAATCATTCTGGCGAAAATGTTATAAATTACCACTGCAGGGATCGCAGCGATAAGACCAATTGCCGTTGCAAGAAGTGCCTCTGCGATACCAGGCGCAACCACTGCTAAGTTAGTGGTTTGTGAATGAGCGATCCCGATAAAGCTATTCATGATACCCCATACCGTTCCAAACAAACCAACAAAAGGAGAGATAGCACCAATAGTCGCTAAGTAACCATTACCACGGCCCATATATCGGCTGATTGCAGCAACGGCTCTTTCAAGGCGGAATGACGTCCGCTCCTTCGTACCAGACAGGTCGGTACTATTTGCCGATAATGCTCTTTCTGTTACCGCTTCATTAAGCAGCATTCGTGTAATACTATTTCCTTTGAAACCTTCAGCAATTTTCACGGCTTCATCAAGGGATTTCACTTCTGCGATCGCTTTCGCTTCGTCTTTTAAACGACGACGAGCAACTAAAATTTCTAGGCCTTTAGAGAAGAAGAGTGCCCATGTAATGACTGATGCAATAACCAAACCTATCATCACCGTTTTCACGACATTATCCGCATTTTGGTACATGCCCCAAACAGATAAATCCTGATCAAAACCCCCTGTTGGCGCCTCTGTCGCAATTTCGATATTTTCATTCACAACAGCAGTATTGACTGCAGGCTCAGAAGATACGGGAGCAACTTCACCATTTGGTGCTGTCATTGGCGCCGCAGGATTTGCAGCGGGTGTCGATGATGTATTTTGAGACGCAGCTGGTGTTGTTGCAGGTGTGGTTTCAGCAACTGCCGTCCCCATCAAGCCGAACGCCAATAGAATAGAAGCTGTTAGTTTACGCATCAGTTGGCCTTTACTCTCTTTTTAGTGTTGTATAAAAAAATTCATATCGATGATTGTGCCATTCATCGACTAACCTTTAAAAGCGAAATTTAACTCGCGCTGTTCGTCTCTTTTCAAAAAGACGGTGCTGATGATATCAAAGACAGCACGAATTGATAGTAATTATCATTAGTATTCACGATTTTTTTTATATTTTTTGTTCTCAAACAATGAAGTCCACGCCTATTACACGGGTATTGCTTGTTTATTCTTATTAATGCAGTAAAGACATTCAATGGGCAAATGTGTTCACCCCTTCTTCTATACCAATACGATTTATTGAACTTTGTAATACTGAAGAAAACTCAAGTTACATTTCCCCGCGAATGCATTAACGTCATAGTATCCATGCCTCTGGATAGGCTAAATTTAAAACTATAAAGGAAAGATCATGGCAAACACCAAACCAGAAACCCAATTAGTGCACATTGGTCGGAACCCTAAATTTACACAAAAAGGTGTAAACCCCGTCATTCAACGAGCATCTTCGATTATCTTTGACACGCTTGAAGAAAAACGTCATGCAACTCGGCATCGTGCAGATGGTGTGCTTTTTTATGGCCGCCGAGGCACACAAACCCATTTTGCTTTCCAAGAAGCCATGGCTGAATTAGAAGGTGGAGCAGGTTCTGTACTTTACCCATCGGGTGCTGCTGCCATCACCAATGCGATCTTATCCTTTATTTCTGCAGGAGAGCACATTTTAGTCACAGGCTCCGCTTATGACCCAACACAGAATTTTTGCGACCATATTTTAACCAAATTACAGGTTAAAACGACCTACTTTGACCCGCTCATTGGCGAAAAGATTGCAGATTTGATTCAGCCGAATACGCGCATTGTCTTTTTAGAATCGCCAGGTTCAATTACCATGGAAGTCCACGATTTACCTGCTCTCGTTCAAGCTATACGTAACAAAGCACCTGAAATCATCATTATGATTGACAATACATGGGCTGCGGGTGTCCTGCTCAAACCTCTATTGTTCGATGTGGATATTTCAATACAATCCGCGACAAAATACATTAATGGACATTCTGATGGCATGTTAGGAGTCGCAGTAGCAAATAAGCGCTGCATCGAAACTTTACGTGAAAATTCATACCTGCTTGGGCAAACAGCTGATCCTGATACTGTTTATATGGCGAATAGAGGGCTACACACCCTTGCAACACGGCTAAAACAACACCAAGAAAATAGTATACAAGTGGCAACCTGGCTACAAGAACGCCCTGAAGTCGAACAGGTTTTTCATCCTGCACTACCATCCTCTCCTGGCCATGCGTTTTTTATTCGTGATTTTTCAGGCTGCAATGGCTTATTTTCTTTTCAACTTAAGTCACGTCTATCCACTGAACAATTCACTGCTTTTATTGAAAACTTAGCGCATTTCAAAATGGGGTATTCCTGGGGCGGATTTGAATCACTGATTTTGGGTTACCAAAAAGAAGATTTAATCAGTATGAGGCAATATGATTTTCACCCAAATGAAGGTACCTTTTTCCGTGTTCACATTGGGCTTGAACATCCACAAGATTTAATTGATGACCTGCAATTGGCTTTTAAACGTATTTAAAATGAAAAATCAAAATTGCAGAAGACACAAAATGCTTTCTGCAATTCATCGACTAATGAATGAATACCCCAAACAAATCAAACCCAATGTTATTTTTTCCTGTAATATAAATAAGGAAATTCGCTTTTAGACAAATACAGGAATGATTATGGAAGTCCTACGCGAAATCGTACTAGCGCTTTGGGATCACGATTTCCTAAAACTCTCCAACCCCGAAGTACTTTGGGTTATTTATACCGTACTTTTTGTTGTTATTGTTTTGGAAAATGGGGTTCTTCCCGCCGCTTTTCTGCCTGGAGATACTTTGTTAATCCTTTCTGGCGCATTAATCGCCAAAGGGGTTTTGCACTTTATCCCAACCATTTTATTGCTCGCCACAGCTGCGAGTTTGGGTTGTTGGTTAGGGTTTATGCAAGGTAGATGGCTCAGTGAAACCAAAACGGTCAAGCGTTGGCTAGCCCAAATTCCTGATGAGTATCATGCAAAAGCAAATAATATGTTTAATAAACAAGGTTTATACGCCTTACTTATTGGTCGTTTTTTAGCTTTTGTTCGTACTTTATTGCCTTTACTTGCGGGGCTCTCTGAATTAAGCCATCGCCGTTTTCAGTTTTTCAATTGGCTAAGCGGGCTTTTGTGGGTAGGTATTATCGTTTCTTTAGGCTATGCCCTTAACCAAATTCCATTTGTAAAAGAGCACGAGCAAGTGGTTATTAGCGCATTAATGATCATCCCTGTTATCTTATTAATCAGTGGATTAATTGGCTCCATTGTGATGTATTGGAAACACCGCAAGGCATTAAGTAGCAATAAATAACACAAATATCTATGGCCGCAATATTGCGGCCACTTGCATTATTTCCCCATCAAAATATTCACCGCTGAAAATAAATATTGCCCAATTTCTGGCGTCATCCAAGTACCTTGAGAAACTTTAGGCTCTTCACGGTAAACTGTGCGGATCTTTTCCTGAATGATTGGGTCACCCCCAGTGAATTGAATAAACATGTCTAACCATGTACGAGCCAGTACTTGTACTTCTGGTGAGTCTGGGGATTTATGTGCTTTCAATGCATTATGCAGCCCAGCGATCAGCTCAGGCCAAACTTGTCCCGCAGTAAAATAATGTTGCCGAACAAGCGCAAACTGCGCTTCTGTTAAATGGGGCTTAAACAGCGCTAATTGATATTCACTAAACCCTTGTGCAACAAATTGGATCATTGACTCAGAAATACCTGATGAATAAGCTAACGCGTTGTCTGTTAAGTGAATCTTATTCAACCTTGCAAAAAAATCCGGGTTTCCGCCCGTATCTCTTTCCAGCGCAACCATCCATTCATGACCCAGTTGTTGCACTTCAATTGATTGAGGTGTCATACCTTGTTGCATTAATGCATTCACCGCCGCCACTCGTTGCTGCCACTCTTGGTTTTTCAGCGTATGTGCGGTATAAAGCGGTAATTGTTCTAACTCTTGCGGTGTAAAATATTTATCAAACATCGTCATCATCTCCAATACAGAGAACCAATCGACCTGAGTTAAGGTATCGCCCATTTGCATCTGTTTTTGAAGTTGCTCCAACCGAAAACGCAATGTTGCCATTTGCTGCATTTGTTCAGTTAATAAAGCAATTCGTTCCTGCAGAAGGTTTGCCATATCTCCACTCTGGCCATCCAGTATTTCACCGATGTTTTTGAGTTTGACTCCAACTTGGCGCAGTAATTGAATTTGCGTTAATCGCTCAATACATTGCATGTTATAGAGTCTGTAACCTGCATCGGTTCTTGCAGTTGGAAGCAATAAGCCAATTTCTTCATAATGATGAAGTGTTCGGATGGTTAACCCTGTTTTTTCCGCGATTTCACCCACTTGAAATAGCATACGTTCCTCCTGTAAGTGAGACTGAGGTTACGGCCTCACGTTACGTGAGAGTCAATGACCATTTTGCCTTTTTTTATTTTTTTTGCACCTTTCCCCTTCAAGCAATATATAAAAAAGCCCCAGTCGGCAGGCTACCGCTGGGGCTCAATTCAATACACGTTTATTACTTAATCAATGCGTGCATCTCTTGGACTGAAATCACTTTCTCAGTTGGATCTGCACTCAGTGACATTGTAGTTGCAAAACCACCATTCAACGTCGTGTCATAGTGAACCTTATACTGCAATGCGCTGCGACGGATTAGTTTTGAGTCTTCAATCGCTTGACGCCCTGCAGTTGTATTCACGATGTAATCGTACTCACCATTCTTAATTCTATCCTGAATGTGTGGGCGACCTTCATGTACTTTGTTAACTAAGCGCGGGTTAATCCCTGCTTCACCAAGAACAATCGCCGTACCGTGCGTTGCATCTAGCTCGAAGCCATGTTTTAGCAATTTAGCCGCTAAATCAACAACGCGAGTTTTATCGCCTTCACGCACGGACAACAATGCTCGACCTGATTTTTTCATGGTTGAGCTGCTACCTAACATCGCCTTAGCAAACGCTTCTGCAAAAGTACGACCAACTCCCATGACTTCCCCTGTTGAACGCATTTCAGGGCCAAGAATTGGGTCAACACCTTGGAATTTGTTAAATGGCAGAACCACTTCTTTGACTGAATAATAAGGAGGTATAACTTCTTTCGTCACACCTTGCTGAGTCAATGTCTGGCCAACCATAACACGGGCAGCCACTTTTGCCAGCGGTACGCCCGTTGCTTTTGAAACAAATGGGACAGTTCGCGCAGCACGAGGGTTCACTTCAATCAAATACACTTCGTTATTTTTGACTGCGAATTGAACATTCATTAAGCCGCGTACACGTAATTCGAATGCTAAGTTGCGAACTTGCTCACGCATCACATCCTGAATTTCTTGGCTCAGTGTATAAGCAGGCAATGAACAAGCAGAATCACCAGAGTGAACGCCCGCTTGTTCAATGTGCTCCATGATCCCGCCAATCAGCACCATTTCACCATCACAAATCGCGTCAACATCCACCTCTACAGCGTCATCTAAGAAACGGTCAAGTAGTACTGGTGCATCATTTGAGACACTGACTGCGGTTTGGAAATAACGGCGCAGGTCGATTTCATCATACACGATTTCCATCGCACGACCGCCGAGAACATATGATGGGCGTACAACCAGTGGATAACCAATTCCAGCGGCTTTTTCAACAGCTTGTTCAATCGCTGTCACCGTCGCATTTTGCGGTTGTTTTAAATTCAAACGATTAACCGCTTGTTGGAAACGTTCGCGGTCTTCTGCACGGTCAATCGCATCAGGGCTAGTTCCAATAACAGGAACACCTGCGGCCTCAAGTGCACGTGCCAATTTCAGTGGCGTTTGACCACCATACTGCACGATCACACCTTTTGGCTGCTCAATACGCACAATTTCTAACACATCTTCGAGTGTAACAGGTTCGAAATAGAGACGGTCAGACGTATCATAGTCAGTTGAAACTGTTTCTGGGTTACAGTTAACCATGATAGTTTCATAGCCATCTTCACGTAGCGCGAGTGAAGCGTGCACACAACAATAGTCAAACTCAATACCTTGACCAATACGGTTAGGCCCTCCCCCCAGAACCATCACTTTTGGCTTGCTATGGTTGGGGTTGGATTCACACTCATCTTCATACGTGGAATACATATAGGCAGTATCGGTTGCAAACTCAGCAGCGCAGGTGTCAACACGCTTATAAACGGGATGCAAATCATAACTTTGGCGTAATTTACGTAGCTCAGCTTCTGAGACACCAACTAAACTTGCTAGGCGTGCATCCGCGAACCCTTTGCGTTTTAATACGCGTAAAAACTCTTTGGTTAAGCCGTTGATACCTAACTCTGCAACTTCTTCCTCTAGACGTACCAGCTCTTCAATTTGCACTAAGAACCAGCGGTCAATATTGGTTAAGTTGAAGACACCATCAACGGACAAGCCCGCACGGAATGCGTCCGCAATAAACCAGATACGTTCTGCACCTGCATCTTTTAATTCACGACGAATGCGCGTCAGTGCTTCAGGATCATCCTGTTCAACTTTCGGATCAAAACCTGTTGCGCCCACTTCTAAGCCGCGTAACGCTTTTTGCATCGATTCTTGGAAAGTGCGGCCAATCGCCATCACTTCACCCACTGATTTCATCTGCGTGGTTAAACGGTCATTGGTACCCGCAAATTTCTCAAAGTTAAAGCGTGGAATTTTAGTCACAACGTAGTCGATGGAGGGCTCAAACGAAGCAGGTGTACGGCCACCAGTAATATCATTCATCAGTTCATCGAGGGTATAGCCAACCGCCAGTTTCGCTGCAATTTTCGCGATTGGAAAGCCCGTCGCTTTAGAAGCTAGCGCTGACGAGCGAGAAACCCGCGGGTTCATTTCGATAACAATTAAGCGCCCATCTTTTGGATTAACCGAAAACTGAACGTTTGAACCGCCCGTTTCAACACCAATTTCGCGCAAAACTGCCATCGAGGCGTCGCGCATGATTTGGTATTCTTTATCTGTTAAGGTTTGAGCGGGTGCAACGGTGATTGAGTCACCAGTGTGGATGCCCATTGCGTCAAAGTTTTCGATTGAGCAGACAATAATGCAGTTGTCATTTTTATCGCGAACAACTTCCATTTCATACTCTTTCCAACCAATCAATGACTCATCAATTAATAATTCATTGGTTGGCGATAAATCTAAACCGCGCGTACAAATCTCTTCAAATTCTTCACGGTTGTAAGCGATACCGCCCCCCGTTCCGCCCATTGTAAATGATGGGCGAATAATACAAGGGAAACCCACATCGTCTGCAACGGCATACGCCTCTTCCATGTTGTGAGCAATACCTGAGCGTGCAGTACCTAAACCAATTTTTTTCATCGCTTTATCAAAGCGTTGACGATCTTCGGCTTTATCAATGGCGTCTGCTGTTGCACCAATCATCGTCACGCCAAACTCGGCAAGAACCCCTTTACGCTCAAGTTCAAGCGCACAGTTAAGCGCTGTTTGCCCACCCATTGTTGGTAAAACTGCATCAGGACGTTCTTTTTCGATAATTTTACGAACCACTTCCCAGTGAATCGGCTCGATATACGTCGCATCGGCCATCTCTGGATCGGTCATAATCGTCGCAGGGTTAGAGTTAACTAAAATGACACGATAACCTTCTTCACGTAAGGCTTTGCATGCTTGAGCCCCAGAGTAATCAAACTCGCATGCTTGACCGATAACAATTGGGCCCGCACCTAAAATCAGAATGCTTTTTATGTCTGTACGCTTTGCCATGATTTGCTCCCGATTATTGTGCGTTTTGACGTGGTGTGGTTTGACGATATTCGTTAATCAAATCAATGAAGTGATCGAATAAATTTGCTGCATCATGCGGCCCTGAACTTGCTTCAGGATGGCCTTGGAAACTAAATGCAGGTTTATCTGTACGGTGAATACCTTGTAGTGTTCCATCAAATAGTGACTTGTGAGTCACACGCAATGTATCGGGAAGTGTAGATTCATCGACTGCGAAACCATGATTTTGTGCTGTGATCATCACAACATCTCGATCCAAATCTTTCACTGGATGATTTGCTCCGTGATGGCCAAATTTCATTTTTAGGGTATTTGCACCGCTAGCTAAAGCTAATAATTGGTGCCCTAAGCAAATACCAAAAACAGGAATATCCGTTGTTAAAAATGTTTTAATCGCCTTGATTGCATAATCACATGGCGCTGGGTCGCCAGGGCCATTCGACAAGAAAATTCCATCTGGATTCATTGCAAGTACTGTTTCTGCTGATGTTGTCGCAGGCACAACCGTTAAACGACAACCACGGTCAACTAGCATGCGTAGAATGTTGCGTTTTGCACCGAAGTCGTAAGCAACAACATGCAATGGTAACTCTTCAACTGATTTAGCACCTTGTTGGCCGTTTTCTAGCGTCCATGAGCCTTGGTTCCAACGATAAGCTTCTTTAGTACACACTTCTTTTGCTAAATCTAACCCATTGAGCCCAGAAAAGTTACGTGCTTTTTCTAGCGCAAGCGCCACATCAGGGTTGTCTCCTGCAATAATGCACCCATTCTGCGCCCCTTTCTCTCTCAATAAACGGGTCAGTTTACGTGTATCGATATCTGCAATTGCCACAACATTGTGGCGTTTCAGATACTCGGATAGCCCTTCTTGCCCACGAAAGTTACTGTAAACCAATGGTAAGTCACGAATGATTAAGCCTTGAGCATGAACATTTGGGGATTCTTCATCATCAGCATTAGTGCCGACATTACCAATATGGGGATAAGTGAGAGTAACAATTTGGCGGGAATAGGAAGGGTCTGTAATTATTTCTTGATATCCGGTCATTGACGTATTGAAAACGACTTCTCCAACTGCGGCCCCTTCAGCACCGATGGCACGCCCGTGGAATTGGGTTCCGTCTTCCAGAACCAATATAGCTGACTTAATCAAAACACCCTCCGGAGAATAATAAATCACGTTTTTTGCATATTAATTCAGATTTTGCGATCTAAATCAATGCCAAAATGAGTTTTTAAGCAAATTTTTGGCAAATTGCGCGCATTCTAATGATGAGATAGGGTCTTGTCTAGAAAAAAATGCATTTTTTACACTTTTATCTTACTTTTATAGACAGCACCCCCAGTTTACTTAACGTGAGCACTGAAAATGATAGCCAATATGAATAAGTAAACGGTTGCTAAGTAAGATAACTGCATAATTGATAATAACGCAGCTTGAGTTGAGATTAAAGGGAAATTAACTTGAACAAAAGTCAGTTTTACAGATGAATTAAAAAGAAAATAGTGATTTAAAATAAAATAATAATAAAAACCATCATAAACCAATAAATAATTAATAATCTATTGATTTATAATGGTAATTTCAAATTAAAAATCAAAGATCATCAAGACAAAGCACGTCTTTCATATCATATAACCCTGATTTTTTAGCAAAAACCCAAGAGGATGCCTTAATAGCGCCATTTGCAAAGGTCATTCTGCTTGATGCCTTATGTGTGATCTCTACGCGTTCACCGATATCAGCGAACATCGCCGTATGTTCACCAACAATGTCTCCTGCTCGAATTGTTGCAAAACCGATAGTGCCAGCTTCACGCTCACCAGTATAACCTTCACGGGTATATACTGCGCAGTCGTTTAGATCCTTTCCTAACGCACCCGCAATAGATTCCCCCATCGCTAATGCAGTACCAGACGGAGCATCAACTTTGTGACGATGGTGAGCTTCCACAATTTCAATATCGGTGTAAGTTCCCATCACTTTTGCTGCTTTTTCCAGTAATTTAAGGACTAAATTAACACCGACGCTAAAGTTTGCCGCGAACACAATTGGAATGACTTTTGCCGCATCAGCAATGGCTTGTTTCCCTTGTTCATCAAAACCTGTTGTGCCAATAACCATGCCCTTTTGGTTAGCTTTGCAAAATGCTAAATAATGCAGCGTACCTTCAGGCCGAGTGAAATCAATAACAACATCAAAATCATCAACGACTTTATCAAGAGAATCCGTAATATAAATTCCTAGCTTACCAACACCAGCAAGCTCACCTGCATCTGCGCCAATCAGCGAAGAGCCTTCTCGCTCAATAGCAGCGCCTAATTGAATGCCATCTTGTTGCTGTGCCGCTTGAATTAACTGCCGCCCCATACGACCACCTGAGCCGACGATCGCAACACGTACCACTGAATTTGCCATGGTTCATCCTTTTTCATTATTGATGCAAATGACTAAATTTAAACTGTATATCCCACGTGAATATCAATATTTTTCACAAACAATTTAATTTATTATTGCGTTACAGATTAACCATCATGATGAGATTCTGCCAGTATTAATCGACAGTTATTAACAAAAACGTAGAACGCGGGCTTATTATCAGAAAAAGTGTTGGTGATAAGAAAAGTAGGAAAGAAAAACTCAGAATAAAAAAAGACTGAGCCACTTTGATGATACAAAATGACTCTTTGAATAATATGCTGCTATGTATTAGTTAATTTCTTTAACTTCGACTCGTAATTCTTTTGGCACTTCAAAAACAATATTTTCTTCACGGCCTTGCAGTTCAACAACGGAGTCTGCACCAAGCTCTTTTAATCTATCAATAACTTGGCGGACTAAAATATCAGGCGCTGATGCCCCAGCGGTTAAACCAATAATATTTTTATCCGTTAGCCACTCAGTTTGGATGTCTTCTGCACCATCAATCAAAAATGCAGGTTTTTGCATTCTTGATGCAAGTTCAGCAAGACGGTTTGAGTTTGAAGAATTTTTGGAGCCTACAACTAGCACAATATCTGCACGCTCAGCCAGCTCTCTTGCCGCTTCCTGCCTATTGGTTGTTGCATAACAAATATCATCTTTACGAGGCCCAACAATACTTGGGAAACGTGCGGTTAGTGCATCAATGACATCGGAAGTGTCATCCACAGAAAGTGTCGTTTGTGTCATAAACGATAAATTATTTTCGTCTTTGACTTTTAATTTCCAAACATCTTCTGGGCTTTCAACAAGATACATACCACCTTCAGGGTTGCTATATTGCCCCATCGTCCCTTCGACTTCTGGATGCCCTGCATGCCCAATCAAAATCGCTTCTTTGCCTTTACGGCTTGCACGAGCGACTTCCATATGTACTTTAGTCACTAGTGGGCATGTGGCGTCAAATAGCATGGTCAAGTCACGAGAACGTGCTTCTTGACGGATAGCTTGTGACACACCATGCGCAGAAAAAATTAAGATTGAACCATCTGGTACTTCAGAAATTTCTTCAATAAAAATAGCACCACGCTGACGCAAATCATCAACTACATAACGGTTATGAACCACTTCATGACGAACATAGATAGGTGCGCCGTATAGTTCTAATGCCCTTTCTACAATGCTAATTGCGCGGTCAACACCAGCACAAAAACCACGAGGGTTAGCCATTAATATTTGCATTGTGATTCTCCAATTGCGGGTCTACTTCAAGCACTTCAATTTCAAAGCTAATTTGTTGCTCAGCGAGTGGATGATTAAAATCAACCGTGATCGATTCACCTTCGATCGATTTTACTACACCAGGCATTTCGCTGCCATTCATTGCGGTAAATAACATGATAGTCCCAATTTCAGGAATACCTGTATCCATAAAATCACGCAATGAAAAATACTGCACTAAATCAGGGTTATGTTTACCAAAAATAGCATCACCAGGTAATGAAAAATTTTTCTTTTCACCTTCGTTAAGCCCAATTAATTTAGCCTCAAGTTCAGGTGATAACGAATCATTCCCTAACACAAACAACGCAGGCTTTCCTTGTGCGTGTGAAGAGTCTGCTGTAGAGCCATCTTCCAATTTCAATGTGAAATGCAGTAAAACTGCGCTCTGAGCCTGTATTTGAGTAGACATAAACCAAACCTATTTTGTCATAAAATTCAGCCCAGAAAATCTGGGCTGTGTGTTATTACATTGTAACCTATTGTGCTACCAATTTATTTGGCTTTTTCCTGCTTTGGCTTTTCTGGTAAAAAACCTTCCAAAATAACTAAAGCAGCACCAATACAAATTGCCATATCAGCTAGGTTGAATGTTGGCCAGTGCCAATTACCGACATAAATATCAAGGTAATCAACGACAAACCCATGAACCAGACGATCGCTAAGGTTACCAATTGCCCCGCCAATAATGAGTGCGTAAGCAATATTGGAGAGGCGTTTTTGCGCACTTTGGCGGTACATCATCACCATTAAAATAATGGAAATTCCCACAGCAATACCCGCAAAGAACCAACGCTGCCAGCCGCCTTCATCAGCCAAGAAACTAAATGCCGCACCAAAATTTTGGGCGTACATTATGTTGAAAAATGGCATTACAGCATGTGGTTCATACAGATTCAGGTCTTTTAGCACCAACTGCTTTATTCCTAAATCTGCCACGATAATCACGATGGTTAGCCATAACCAACGCAGGCCAGTAGAACAAATAGGCGTCTTCATTAAGCAAACTTACGCAATTCGCCGTCACCGGCTACGTTCGTCACACAGCGACCACAAATTTCTGGTTGCTCGCTTGATGAGCCGATATCGCTCGCATAATGCCAGCAACGTGGGCATTTTTCGCCTTCCGCTTTACTAAAGGCAATTTTAAGGCCTTTTAGCTCGCTCTCTTGCGCATCAGCAGACGCCGTTGCAATATCCGCGACAGTCGCTTGAGAAGTCAGCAGAACGAAACGCAGTTCATCACCTAAACTTTGCAGTTTGTTTGCTAAGTCTTTATCTGCATATAACGTCACCGCAGCCTCTAGTGAGCCACCAATGTGTTTATCTGTACGCGCTTGCTCTAACACTTTATTCACTTCACCACGAACCGCCAGCAGTTCAGACCAGAAGCTGTTATTCATTTCATTTGACTCATCTAAGCCAAATAAGCCGTTATACCATTCTTCGGTTAGAACGAACTGAGCACGTTTTCCTGGCAATTCATTCCAGATTTCGTCTGAAGTGAAAGAAAGCACTGGGGCTATCCAACGTACTAATGCTTCAACGATATGGAACAGAGCTGTTTGGCAGCTACGACGCGCTAAGCTATCGCCTTTCGCTGTGTACTGACGGTCTTTAATGATATCCAGATAAAACGAACCCATTTCGATAGAGCAGAAATGCATTAAACGCTGAATAACGGAAAGGAAATCATATTCATCATACGCTTTGGTGATTTCTTGTTGTGCTTCAAGCGCACGGCTAACCGCCCAACGGTCTAACACCACCATATCTTCAGGTTTCACCATGTCTGTTTCTGGATTGAAACCGTTAAGGTTCGCCAATAAGAAGCGGGCAGTATTACGAATACGGCGATATGAATCCGCTGCACGTTTTAAGATTTCATCAGAAACCGCGATTTCGCCAGTATAATCCGTAGAAGCAACCCATAGACGCAGAATATCTGCACCCAGTTTATTCATGACATCTTGTGGACTTACCGTATTGCCTAATGATTTAGACATTTTACGGCCTTGGCCATCAACGGTGAAACCATGCGTTAATACTTGGCGGTATGGCGCTTTACCTTTCATTGCTGTTGATAACATCAATGAGGACATGAACCAGCCACGGTGTTGATCAGAGCCTTCCAAGTACATGTCAGCTGAATTACCATGGAATTCAGGACGTGCATCAACCACGGCAAAGTGTGTAGACCCTGAGTCAAACCAGACGTCTAGTGTATCTGGCACTTTACGGTAGGTTTCAGCTTCATCACCCAGTAATTCAGCTGGATCGAGATCCCACCATGCTTGAATACCGTCAACTTCAACGCGTTTAGCGACTTCTTCCATTAATTCTAATGTACGAGGATGCAGCTCTTCGGTATCTTTATGAACAAACAAAGACATCGGCGTCCCCCAAGTACGCTGGCGAGAGATACACCAGTCAGGGCGGTTTTCAACCATTGATTCAATACGTGCACGCCCCCAACCAGGGATCCACTGAACGATATCAATTTCTTTCAATGATTGTTCGCGTAAGCCATTTTTATCCATGCCAATAAACCATTGTGGTGTTGCACGGAAAATAACGGGGGTTTTATGACGCCAGCAACATGGATAGCTGTGGGTGATTGCTTTTTTATACAGCAACGCGTCTTTTTCATTTAACAGCTCAACAATCAAATCGTTAGCTTTAAAAATGAACACACCATCCAATGTTGGATAGGTATTGGCTAAGAAACAACCGTCTGGCCCAACAGGGTTTGCTGTCTCTAAACCGTATTTTTGGCCAACCACATAGTCCTCGGGACCATGGCCTGGCGCAGTATGAACAGCACCTGTACCTGCATCTAATGTAACATGGTCACCTAAGATTGCAGGAACATCAAAGCCCATAAATGGGTGCTCAAAGCGCAACAGTTCAAGCGCAGCGCCTTCACATTCGCCTAAAACTGCCCATTCGTCGATACCAACAGTTTTCATTACATCTTCAACAAGGTCAGCCGCTAAAATGACTAATTCGCCATTCGCTTGTACCAAATTGTATTTAAATTCAGGATTCAACGAGATTGCGCGGTTAGCAGGCAATGTCCACGGTGTTGTTGTCCAGATAACCAGTGATGGCGTTTTATCACTCGTAACCCCGAATTTTTCACACACCGCTTTGCTATCTACTGCTGGGAAACGAACGTAGATAGATGGGGAAGTTTTGTCATAATACTCAACTTCAGCTTCAGCTAATGAAGAACCACATGCTGTACACCAATGAACAGGCTTAGCGCCTTTCACTAAATGGCCGTTTGCAATGGTTTTTGCTAACGCTCTGATGATGTGGGCTTCGGTTTTGAAGTCCATGGTTAAGTAAGGTTTATCCCACTCACCTAACACACCGAGACGCATAAAGTCAGCTTTTTGGCCTTCAATTTGCTCTTTTGCATATTGACGGCATTGTGCACGAAATTCAGCGGCGGAAACTTTTTCACCTGGTTTACCCACGATTTGTTCAACTTTGTGTTCAATCGGTAAGCCATGGCAATCCCAACCAGGAATATACGGGGAATCATAACCCGCTAACCCTTTGGATTTAATAATAATATCTTTGAGAATTTTGTTAACTGAGTGACCAATATGAATACTGCCGTTAGCATATGGAGGGCCATCGTGCAGAATAAAAGTTTTCTTGCCCGATTTTGCTTTACGGATTGCCTGATACAAACCTTCTTTGTACCAGCGCTCTAACATCTGTGGTTCGCGTTTAGCGAGATCGCCACGCATTGGGAACCCTGTTTCTGGTAGATTCAGGGTATTTTTATAGTCACTCATCGATTCTCAGTTCCAATTTTCCGCTAAATTATCTGATTCCTATTGCAGTGAGATATTCTCTTGCTGCAATTACATCATTAGCAATTTGCTCCTTAAGCGCTTCCAACGAAGCAAACCGCTGCTCATCACGTAATTTCTTACGTAACACTACATCGATATGACGCCCATATAAATCCATAGTGGCATCAATCAGATGAACTTCTAACTGCGTTCCTTTTCCAGATACAGTCGGTCGTGTGCCGATATTCGCCACACCAGGCAAAGGCTTATCACCTAAACCATAAACTTCTACAGCATACACACCCGTCACTGGTGTGACTAAACGTTTTAATGGTAGGTTTGCCGTCGGAAAACCTATTGTTCTGCCAAGCTGGTTACCATGAACCACTCGCCCACTAATACGATAGGCATGTCCTAACAGGTTTTCCGCCAATTCAAGGTCGTTAACCTGAATTGCCTTACGAATGGCCGTGCTGCTGATGCGAAGACCGGAATCACAAAAGCTTTCTGTATCAGCAACCTCAAACCCAAACTCTTCACCTGCTTGCTGCAAAAAGGCAAAATCCCCCATGCGATTTTTCCCAAAACGGAAATCATCACCAATAGCGAGATATTTCACCCCTAATTTGTCAACCAGTAAATCTGAGACAAACTCAGTGGGTGTTAAAGAGGCAAAGTGCTGGTTAAATTCGACACAAAGAAGGTAGTCAATACCACTGTCTGCGAGGTATTTCACTTTATCTCTTAAACGTGTCAAACGCGCAGGCGCTTTGTCACCAATAAAAAATTCAAGAGGTTGTGGCTCAAAAATCATCACAACCGTAGGTAAGCCAAGTTCCTTACCCTTGAGTTTCAAATTTTGAAGTAATACTTGGTGCCCACGATGAACACCGTCAAAATTACCAATAGTCAGCACGCAACCATGATGGCACGCCCGGATATTCTGTATACCGCGAATTAGCTCCATAACAGGCTCAATACCGAGGAAATTGCAGGATTATACCTTGTACGACGCATAAGGTTAACCTTAGTTCGCAAAAGGTTACATTAAACCCTATTTTTTTGATTCTAACACGACCTAATAGCCATCTATTTTACGTGAACAACAAGCCACAATGCTACCCAATATGAGCAATTAGGCATAGATATCAAAAAATGTTGGGATAACCAATGGATTATCAATACAACAAATTTGTTCCGAGGTCTCTAAAAATATTCAATTTTTATCGTTTTCTCATCAATGCCTATAGCTAAACACATTTCGCGATTAATAAGCAATCAATAAGCGAGCAAATATCATACTCCCCTCTTATTGATGGGCTAAAATTTTTTTCTATCGTGATTGTTTTTAATTTTCTGACATCAATTACGCATTTTTTCACGCTGAGATCTGTATTCTTCTCATATTTGCTGATAGAATCTTGCACCATTCACAGCGCATGGACATCGAAGTACACGATGTTTATTTGCACAAATCCATTGACAAATGCAGGGCGAAAGGGCATATTCCTCGACCTTTGAATTGTCCTCAATAGAATACATTTGGGAGTTGGACCTTGGCTAATATCAAATCAGCTAAGAAACGTGCCGTTCAGTCAGAGAAACGTCGCCAGCACAACGCTAGCCGTCGCTCTATGGTACGTACTTTTATCAAGAAAGTTTACCTTGCTATCGCTGCAGGCGATAAAGAAGCTGCTCAGAAAGCATTCAATGACATGCAACCTATTGTTGATCGTCACGCCGCTAAAGGCCTGATCCACAAAAATAAAGCAGCACGTCATAAAGCTAACTTAGTTGCTCAAATTAAAGCAATGTAATTTTGCTTCTTGATTAGCTAAAAAAACCGGCCTAGGCCGGTTTTTTTATTTGCTTAATTTACCGCTCTAACCTGTCAAATGGCACCGAAAATAATTCTGAAAAATCTTTATTGCAAACTCGCTGTACTGCTGGATGCTGAATCATTCTTTCTGCAAAAATAACGTAATATTCTTCTTTTACATTTTCTAGTCGCCCTAACTCTACAATATCTTCTCCGCCTAAAAGGTCAGGTGTGTACTGCGAAGGAGCAACAAAAATAGCATTATAATGCATGCCAAACGCTTTCATTAATGCAGCATCATCGAACTCGCCTAATACTTCAACTTGTAAATTTTTATTCCGTATCCAAGCTAAAATATGCCGACCTAAAAGATAACGTCTTCCAGGAATCAGTAAGCGACGCTCTTCTAAACATTCAGGAAATGGCTTTTTCGGTATTGGCTGACGGCAAAAAAAGCTCATACTGCATTCACCCAATTTAACGGAAAACAGGCCTTCCTGCTGTGATGAATCAACTGGGCAGTCAGATAAAATCATATCCAACTTATGTTGGCTAAGTTGCTCTAATAACAGCTCGTGAGTTGATTCAAAACAACGCAAGTGAATCTGTTCATGCTCAACAACTGTCGTTTCCAATATTCGGCTAACTAACTGTTTTGACAATGTATCAGCAACACCAACATCAAATAGTAAGTTGGACTCTCTGCTGTAATTAACTATATCGAGCATTTCTTGGCTAAGCATAAACATTTTATCTGCATAGCGAAAAATCAGTTGCCCGAGTTCGGAAGGCACTAAACCACGCCCCTGCCGCTTAAATAATTTACCACCTAAACGCTCTTCTAACGCCTTTATTTGGCCCGTTATGGTCTGAGGAGTCAGGTAAAGTGCTTCAGCCGCTCCGACGACAGAGCCCTCTTTACATACATGCCAAAAGTAGTAAAGATGGTTAAAATTTAAATGTGAAACCCGCATATCGATTCCTTTTGTATCGTCAATAACCACACTTGGTGCTATTCACCATACATATCTACCTGTCCCCATGAATCAGGGGCTTTTATTATGTATAACCGTAGTGTATCTACAAAAGATACACTACGGCATATCATAGAATATTAGTTCGGAAATTCTTACTAATAATTAACTAAATTACTTTATAATTCTAGTTCACGCTAACTGTTTTTGTTTCGGTAAGACTACTCTTAACATAAAATAACCGAGCACGGCTGCCACTGTGGAGCCAATTAAAATACCTAGGCGTGAGTAAGTACTATATACCTCATCAATACCATCGAATGCGAGTCCAGTTATAAAAATAGACATAGTAAAACCGATCCCACATAACACGGAAACGGCAAAAACTTGCTTCAAATTAATCGACTCAGGTAATTTCGCAAAGCCAAGTTTTACCGAAATCCAACTAAATAAGAAAATCCCAATTGGCTTACCCAATATCAGCCCTGCTGCAACTCCTAGTGGCAATGGACTCAACAAGCCATCAAAAGTCACACCTTGCAACTGCACACCTGAATTTGCAAATGCAAAAATAGGTAAGATTAAATAGACAACCCACGGATGTAAGACATGCTCAAGCTCTTCAGAAGGTTTTGTTTGGTTTGTGCCCCTTAATGGAATTAAGAAACCAACGATCACTCCCGCTAATGTTGCATGAACACCTGACTTTAATATACATACCCACAATATCAGCCCTATAACTAAATAAGCTGCTGTATTTTCCACTTGGCGCCAATTCATTGTGACCAATATTGCAATACATAAGGCAGCTAAGCCGAGCGCAATCATTGACACAGAACTTGTATAGAAAAAGGCAATAATCACAATAACACCAAGATCATCGATAATAGCTAGCGCCAATAAAAAGACCTTTAACTCAGTGGGTACTCGCTTACCTAATAACGCCATCACTCCCAAAGCAAATGCAATATCTGTTGCCGCAGGTATTGCCCAACCTTGTTGAGTAATTTCATTTCCACCGTTAAAAAGCAGATAAACGAGAGCAGGAGCAATCATCCCACCTAATGCTGCAATTGCTGGAAATATTGCTTTATCACGACTTGCAAGGGATCCCTCCAATAATTCACGTTTAACCTCAAGACCTACGACTAAGAAAAAAATAGCCATAAAGAAGTCATTAATCCATAAAATTAATGGTTTATCTAAGCTGAAGTCTGAAATTTTAATCGAGACCGGAATCTCTAAAAATTGCTGATAAGCCCCTTGTAATGGCGTATTAGCCATGATCAAAGCAACTATGGCAGCAATAATCAGGAGTAAGCCCCCTGCTGCTTCTAACCTTAAAAATTTACGAATAATTGCTGTCATTTTTTTTAACCTCAATATTTTTTGAATGTTAATATTATGCTAATTATTAATTCGTAAAAAATCGTTTATTCATCCATTAATCATCGGAATTTACGATATATTTAGGTTAGAGATCACTAAAAATGATAATGAAACGTTAATTTCACTATAGACAACTTTTATAAAAACAAATAATAAATTTTTTAAAAAAGTAACTTTATAAATTCAATTTTTTCTCGTTTTTTATAATTTACTTTTTTTGACGATCTTGAGGCAATCATCGATTTTTTATGTCCGAAGGCTTTCCCAATAATTTTTAATGTGGGAGACTGGATTACAATAATTTTGCGAAACGCTTAGCAAAAATAAATAACTTTATTTTTCAGACAAAAAACTCACTTTTACACGTTAATTATGACAACTTACGTATTACTCGCCGTCCTTTTTGCTGCTTTTTGCCATGCAACTTGGAACGCTTTAGTTAAATTTGGTAATGACCGTTTTTTTGGTCTCGTCATGATCTCTTTTTTTTCGGGAGTGCTCGCCATTCCAGCTATATTCTGGTTAGGACTACCTTCTCCCCAAGCAATGTACTGGTTGGCCTTATCGGTATTGTTCCATATTGGCTATACCTACTTTTTAAGCCAGGCCTATACTCACGGTGATTTGAGCCAGATTTACCCTATTTCACGAGGTTCCGCGCCACTGATTACGGCATTACTTGGCGCTGTATTATTCAATGAGTTTATTCCATTAATAGGTTTTATTGGCATACTGCTCATTATTAGTGGTGTTTTACTCATCGCCTTTGCTGGAAGAAAATTTCAATTAAATATCAAAGGAAAAGCGTTATCTTTTGCCTTATGTACAGCCTTTTTCACTGCCTGCTACACACTTTCAGATGGCCACGGAGCACGAGCCAGTGAAGACCCTGTCGTCTACACGCTTTGGCTCTTTTTATTAAATGGTATCGTCTTAACTGTTTCAGGTATTATTAAATATCGCACAACACTTGTGCTCGGTATTCAGCAATATTGGCGTTCTGGGTTATTAGGTGGGTTAATGCAATTAGTGAGCTATGGCATTGCCATTTGGGCAATGAGCCAAGCACCTATCGTTATGGTAGCAGCCATCAGAGAAACCAGCGTACTCTTTGCAATGTTCCTTTCGATTGTCTTTTTAAAAGAAAAATTCAACTTAATGCGAGTTCTTGCCTGCATAGTTATTTTATCGGGGGTTTTACTTGCCAAACTTGGCAGTTAGCCCGCAATAAGGGACTAAACATAAATATTAATCCCTTATATTTAGGTATTAGAGTGTGTGGTTTTTAATAAATCCACTTGAGCCTTTTATAAAGAATAAAAACTGATTTTTCATTTAGATATGAGGTAACAATGTCTTTTACAAAATCCTTATTAGCCCTCGCAACAATGACGGCTTCTTTTGCCAGTTTTTCAGCCACACCTGCGGATATGATGATTGTTGATGGTACAGTCTTAACGATGGATGCTAAAAATCGGATTATCGAAAACGGCACTGTGGTTATTAAAGAAAATAAAATCATTGCTGTCGGTGGCCCTGAACTGACTAAAGATTACCAAGCTCCAAAGGTATTAAATGTTGAAGGCGATATTGTCATGCCTGGTCTAATTAATACCCATACTCATGCATCAATGACTGTTTTTCGTTCATTGGCGGATGATGTTCCAGACCGCTTGCATCGTTATATATTTCCCCTAGAAAACAAGATGGTAAGCCGTGAAATGGTACGCGTGGGTGCGAATCTTGCCAATATTGAAATGATTAAGGGGGGCGTCACAACATATGTCGATATGTATTATTTTGAAGACGAAGTGGCAAAAACGGTTGATAAAATTGGCTTAAGAGCTGTTTTAGGTGAGACAGTGATCCAGTTTCCTGTTGCTGATGCACAAAATGCAGATGAAGGTATTCAATATGCAGTGAATTTTATTAATCAATACAAAGACCATCCACGCATAACTCCAGCTTTTGCACCCCATGCTCCATATACCAACTCAACTGAACATTTACAGCAAATTTCAACATTATCTCAAGAATTAAATGTTCCAGTCATGATCCACTTAGCCGAAACTGATCGCGAGCAAGAAGAAATTGCTAAGCGAACAGGTGGTAAAAGCCCCGTTCAATACATGGCTGATATTGGTGCACTGAATAATAAAGTCATTGCTGCACACGCTATTATGGTGAATGAGCAAGATATGGATTTGCTGAAAAAATACGATGTCGGTGTCGCACATAATATCAGTGCCAACACCAAATCAGCAAAAGGCGTTGCGCCTGTCACGACTATGTTAGAAAAAGGTATTCGAGTAGGGTTAGGAACCGATGGCCCAATGTCGAGTAATACTCTAACAACATTAAATGAGCTTAATTTGGTCGGCAAAATTCATAAACTAGAGAACAAAGACCGAGCTGCAATGCCTCCGCTCACTGTTATCGAGCTAGCCACCAAAGGCTCAGCTAAAGTTTTGCATATGGAAGATAAATTAGGCTCACTTGAAGCGGGTAAACTTGCAGATATTATTGTTATTGATACTAAATCACCTAATATGGTTCCAATGTATAGTCCATATGCCGCACTTGTTTATGGTGCGAATGGGGCTAATGTTCGCCATACGATAGTAGACGGTAAAGTTTTGATGCAAGACCGCCAATTACTCACCGCTGATGAAAAAGTGATTATCCAAGAAGCACAAGACTTTGCAAATAAAGTACGCGAAACCGTTATTGCTAGCGGGGAAGTGGTTAAATAACATAAAAAAATGGCTGGTTCTGTATTTCACAGGCCAGCCATTCTAATTTATAAAATAACTAACACATTATTTGTTCGTTAAATCATCAAAGAATTTTTTCACGCCATCTAGGAAGCTTTTGGAACGCGGACTATTTTTTTCTCCGCTTTTGCCACCTAAAGACTCGCCAAACTCTTTGAGTAACGCTTTTTGTTTCTCATTCAGTTTTACGGGAGTTTCAACAACAATGTGGCACATCAAATCACCTTGCAGACCTCCACGCACAGATTTCACGCCTTTTCCTTTCATACGGAAAATTTTACCTGTTTGTGTCTCTGCTGGAATTTTCAGTTTTACACGACCATCAAGGGTTGGAACTTCAATTTCACCACCCAAAGCTGCATCGGCAAAGTTAATTGGTACTTCACAATGCAGGTTATTACCATCACGTTCAAAAATATTATGAGGTAATACATGAACTTGAACAAATAAATCGCCTGCTGGAGCTCCGTTCTCACCCGCTTCACCTTCACCCGATAAGCGAACGCGGTCGCCCGTATCAACACCCGCTGGAATTTTAACTGATAGTGTTTTATATCTTTCAACACGACCATGACCATGACATTTATTGCATGGGTCTTTGATCACTTTTCCGCGACCGTGACAAGTTGGGCAAGGTTGTTGTACCGAGAAAAAGCCTTGGCGCATGTGCACTTGGCCCATACCATGACAAGTAGAACAAGTATCAGCACTGGTTCCTGGTTTCGCACCATTACCATGGCACACATCACAGGTTTCTAGCGTCGGAATACGAATTTCTTTGGTCACTCCACGGACAGCCTCTTCAAGAGTCAATTCCATGTTGTACTGCAGATCAGAGCCACGGCTTGGGCGTTGTTGTCTGCGACCGCCTCCGAAAATATCACCGAAGACGTCACCAAAGATATCGCTAAAGTCAGCGCCACCGCCAAACCCGCCACCACCGCCCATTCCGCCTTGTTCAAACGCGGCATGACCATATTGGTCATAAGCGGCACGTTTTTGCTCATCGGAAAGAACTTCGTAAGCTTCTTTAATTTCTTTAAATTTTTCTTCAGATTCGTCTTTATTGCCCTGATTACGGTCAGGATGGTATTTCATTGCTAAGCGCTTATACGCTCTTTTAATGTCTTTTTCTGAAGCATTCTTTTCAAGTTCTAAAACCTGATAAAAGTCTCTTTTTGCCATTTAATTTACCCTTAACATGCGGAACGGGCGCAGAGTTCCCTCAACGCCCGTATCCGGTATCAGTAACTATTAACCATCTTCGCTACAGCTACTGCGCCCGCTAAGGGCATTATTTTTTGTCTTTGTCGTTAACTTCTTCAAACTCAGCGTCAACAACATCATCATCTTTCTTAGCTTCTGCGCCAGCTGCACCGCCTGCTTGAGCTTGTTGCTGTGCGATTTCCAGAAGTTTTGCAGATGCAGTGACTAAAGCTTGGATTTTCGCTTCGATATCTGCTTTATCTTCGCCTTTCGCTGCAGCTTCTAACTCAGATGTTGCTTTTTCGATGTTTGCTTTATCGTCCGCTGGTAATTTGTCACCTGCTTCTTCGATTTGTTTGCGTGTACCGTGAACCAGTTGGTCAGCTTGGTTACGAACCTGCACTAACTCTTCAAATTTACGGTCAGCTTCTGCGTTCGCTTCTGCGTCACGTACCATTTTTTCGATTTCTTCGTCGTTCAGGCCTGAAGAAGCCTTAATGGTGATGTTTTGCTCACGACCGCTGTTTTTGTCTTTCGCAGACACATGCAAGATACCATCAGCATCGATGTCGAAAGTCACTTCGATTTGTGGCATACCACGTGGTGCTGCTTGGATACCGTCTAAGTTAAATTGACCCAGTGATTTGTTATCACCCGCACGTTTACGTTCACCTTGCAGAACATGGATCGTCACAGCTGCTTGGTTATCTTCCGCAGTTGAGAACACTTGGCTGTGTTTTGTTGGGATAGTGGTATTCTTCGAAATTAACGAAGTCATCACGCCACCCATGGTTTCGATACCTAAAGACAGAGGCGTTACGTCAAGTAACAGAACGTCTTTAACATCACCAGCTAAAACACCACCTTGTACTGCCGCACCCATTGCAACCGCTTCGTCTGGGTTCACGTCTTTACGTGGTTCTTTACCAAAGAAGTCAGCAACAACTTTTTGAACCATTGGCATACGTGTTTGGCCACCGACTAAAATAACGTCGTTGATTTCGCTCACGCTTAAGCCTGCATCTTGCAATGCAACTTTCACTGGCTCCATTGAACGTTTAACTAAATCTTCTACCAGTGACTCTAATTTTGCACGAGTCACTTTGATGTTCATGTGTTTTGGACCTGTTGCATCAGCAGTGATATATGGCAGGTTCACATCAGTTTGTTGTGCAGAAGACAGCTCAATTTTCGCTTTTTCTGCAGATTCTTTCAGACGTTGCATTGCTAACGGATCGTTACGCAGGTCAACACCTTGTTCTTTTTTGAATTCTTCAACTAAGTAGTTGATTAAACGTGTATCGAAGTCTTCACCACCTAAGTGAGTATCACCATTGGTTGCTAACACTTCATAGGTTTTTTCGCCATCAACTTCATCGATTTCGATGATTGATAAGTCGAATGTACCACCACCTAAGTCGTAAACAGCAATTGTACGGTTACCGACTTCTCTATCTAAACCATAAGCTAATGCTGCTGCTGTTGGTTCGTTGATAATACGTTTTACTTCTAAACCAGCGATACGACCCGCATCTTTAGTTGCTTGACGCTGAGCATCGTTAAAGTAAGCAGGAACAGTGATAACCGCTTCTGTAACCGGCTCACCCAAGTAATCTTCCGCTGTTTTCTTCATTTTTTTCAGAACTTCAGCTGAAACTTGTGGTGGAGCCATTTTTTGGCCTTTCACATCTAACCAAGCATCGCCGTTATCTGCAGCAATGATTTTGTATGGCATGATAGCGACATCGCGCTGAACTTCTTCGTCTTGGAAACGACGACCAATCAAACGTTTGATTGCAAATAAAGTATTTTCTGGGTTAGTAACAGCCTGACGTTTTGCTGGCTGACCAACTAAAATTTCACCATCTTGAGTGTACGCAATGATGGAAGGAGTAGTTCTGTCACCCTCGCTGTTCTCCAGAACACGAGCGGTAGTACCATCCATAATTGCAACGCATGAGTTAGTTGTACCCAAGTCGATACCAATAATTTTACCCATCTAAAACGCCTCCAAAGGAATTCTTTTCACTATGATTTCGATATCAATCTATATGCGGCTCAATATTTCTTTTTCAAGGGTATTTTTCACCCTGAGCCTAAATTATTTTTCAATACGCAATAATTCACAGAGATATCGGTTGATGCTTTAAAGATGGGGTCGTAAATCCATTCATCAAGGGGGGAATTAAAAAAAATTTGCATTTATTGCAAAAAAACCTGTCTTGTGATCATTGTTTAGGCAACTAAAACTGCGTATGATTCGCCGCCACTGCCATTTTAGCGGTGTTTATTTCTTTTTATCTATTTGAATTTTATATATTTTACCAGAGGTTATATGCAGTCTAGCTCTCTTGCAAATCCAGGCCCACTTGGTTTACTAGGCTTTGGTATGACAACCATCCTGTTGAATATTCATAACGCAGGATTTTTTCCGCTTTCATCCGTTATTTTGAGCATGGGTATTTTTTATGGTGGGATTGCCCAATTTATCGCAGGGCTGATTGAATATAAAAAGGGCAATACATTTGGCGCAACCGCATTTACCTCTTATGGGATGTTTTGGATTGCATTAGTTGGTTTATTATTTTTACCAACTATGGGGTTAGCCGAAGCCACCTCGCCTGAATTTTTAGGCGTTTTTCTTGCTATTTGGGGTATTTTTACCTTTTTCATGTTTCTTGGCACATTTAAAGCTAACGTTGTACTGCAATTTGTTTTTGGTAGCTTAACGGTCTTATTTGCTTTACTTGCTATTGGCAATCTGACGGGCAACGCTGCGCTACTAAAATTTGCAGGTTTTGAAGGAATTATCTGTGGCGCGAGTGCGTTCTATTTAGCGGTCGCAGAAGTGTTAAATGAGCAATACGGCAGAACTGTGCTACCTATTGGACAACGTGGCTAATTATTGATAATGGTATTTAATCAGGTGAGTGAATGCTCACCTGATTGTATTCAAAACTTATTCAGTACGAATCGCCGATTTCGGCCTAAACGCCTTAACGATTGCAGGATCAGTTTCCACATACGGGCCATCGAGCAATTGAATGCAATAAGGAACACTGGCAAAAATCCCCGATACTAGTACATTTCCTTCTTTATCTTTCAACCCTTCCAATGTTTCAGCAATGGCTTTTGGCTGCCCTGGTAAGTTTAAAATTAAGGCCTGATTGCGGATCACGCCGACTTGACGCGATAAAATAGCCGTGGGAACGAATTTCAAGCTAATTTGGCGCATTTGCTCACCAAACCCTGGCATTTCACGATCAGCGATGGCTAACGTTGCATCAGGTGTCACATCACGACGAGCAGGCCCTGTACCACCAGTTGTAAGCACTAAATGGCATGCAAACTCGTCCACCAGCTCACACAAAGTTTGTTCAATCATGACTTGCTCATCTGGAATTAACCGCGTTTCAATACGAAAAGGCGTTGTTAGCGTTTTTGCTAACCACTCTTCTAATGCAGGAATGCCTTTATCTTCATAAATACCACTCGAAGCACGATCAGAAACAGAAACCAGACCTATGCGCAATTCATTCATACAAACCTCAAAAATTGACTTATCAGAAACTGTTTATTTGCCCATAAACAGGTGCGATATCATACCATGAAGCATATTTTCATGCAGCGTTGTGGTTTTTTTATATTTAAATTGAGATATAAATCAATGAAAAATAGCCATAAAAAAACCCAGCCAATTGGCTGGGTTTTGACGACGCTAGAAAAATTACAGTAAATCTGCAATCATTTTTTCCAGTTTTTCTTGGTCTATAGCAAACTTACGGATACCGTCAGACAGTTTATCAACTGCCATTGGATCTTGGTTATGCTGCCAGTAGAATTCAGCTTCGGTCAGTTTAGCACCTGGCTCTTGCGTTTTACCCGCATCAGTCAGTTTACGTACTAATGTGCCTTCAGACTCAGACAGCTCTTTCAGTAAGCCTGGGGAGATTGTTAAGCGATCGCAACCTGCTAATTCAATGATTTCGCCCACATTACGGAAACTTGCACCCATAACAACTGTTTTATAGCCGTGTGCTTTATAGTAGTTATAGATTTCAGTTACAGAAACCACACCTGGATCTTCTTGTGGTGCAAACTCTTTTTTGTCAGTATTTGCTTTGTACCAGTCAAGGATACGGCCCACGAATGGAGAGATCAGGTAAACACCTGCTTCTGCACAAGCGCGTGCTTGAGCAAAAGAGAATAATAAAGTCAGGTTACAGTTGATGCCTTCTTTTTCTAGTTTTTCCGCTGCACGGATACCCTGCCAAGTAGACGCTAATTTAATCAAGATGCGATCATTGCTGATACCCGCATCGTTGTACATTTTGATTAAATGACGTGCTTTAGCAATACAGGCTTCTTCGTCATAAGAAAGACGTGCATCAACTTCGGTAGAAATACGACCCGGAACTAATTTCAGAATTTCCAGACCGATATTCACAGCCAGTTTGTCACAAGCATCAATAATTTGTTGCTCACGATTGCTGCTTTGCTTACGTGCCCATTCAACCGCTTCATCAATTAATTTACGGTACTCAGGAATTTGTGCAGCATTTAAGATTAGCGACGGGTTGGTGGTCGCATCTTGTGGTTTGTAAAGCTTCATTGCTTCGATGTCGCCAGTATCAGCAACAACAGTTGTCAGACTACGTAAGGAGGTCAGTTTATCGGTCATTTCTTTAGTCTCGTTGTTATACCCGTCATATTTCAAGTTGTAGCGGTGTTGGCTACGCTCTCTCGCTCTAGTCACATACTAATGTATGCTCCTAGAGACTCGTTTACTTGCCGCCTACCTACAACTTGAAGTATTTAGGGTAACCCGTCATGCTCCAAGCTGTAGCGGTGTTGGCTACGCTCTCTCGCTCTAGTCACATGCTAATATATGCTCCTAGAAACTCGTTTACTTGCCGCCTACCTACAACTTGAAGTATTTAGGGTAACCCGTCATGCTCCAAGCTGTAGCGGTGTTGGCTAACAGGCTGCAACTTGAATTACTTTGCGTATTATAAAGGAATTGTGGCTATCGCCGCACCGTCTACAGATAATATCATGCATCCATATTGCTGCAAGCAAGGAAATCTAGTCAAAAGCAACTATTTGATTGGCAAACGGTTTCGCAACTTGATATCAAGCTGAATCCTTTTAGCGAAATATTTCGTTAGCTAACAATAACAAAGAATAATATTGATTTGGCTTATTGCATCAATTAGCTATTTAGGATGAATTTTTGCTAAAGTAAGCGTTATTATTCTTTTATAAAGGGTCAAGTCATGCTTATTACTATTTCACCTGCAAAAACATTAGACTACGAAAGCCCACTTGCGACAGTGCAATTTACGCAACCTGAGTTATTAGCAGAATCGCAAAAACTCATCAAAGAATGTCGTAAGTTAACCCCTGTGGATATCGCCAGTTTAATGAAAATTAGTGATAAATTGGCAGGCCTCAACGCCGCTCGTTTTGCAGAATGGCACGCAGACTTTACCCCTGAAAATGCACGCCAAGCCATTTTAGCGTTTAAAGGTGATGTTTATACCGGGATGAAAGCAGAGACTTTTTCTCCAGCAGATTTCGAGTTTGCCCAGTCTCATTTACGTATTTTATCTGGCCTTTATGGTATTTTGCGCCCATTAGATTTAATGCAACCTTATCGCCTTGAAATGGGAATTCCACTAAAGAATACCCGTGGTAAAAACCTCTATGAATTCTGGGGCGATATCATTACCAAACAATTGAACCTGGCACTTGCTCAGCAGAACGACAAAGTTTTAGTTAACCTTGCTTCCGATGAATATTTTAAATCTGTAAATACCAAAAAATTAGATGGGCAGATTATTAAGCCTGTTTTCCTTGATGAGAAAAACGGCAAATATAAAGTCATCAGCTTTTATGCAAAGAAAGCACGCGGTTTAATGAGCAGATTTATTATTCAAAATAAACTGACAAAAACCGAGCAATTGCCTGACTTTAATTTAGAAGGTTATCAATTTGATGAAAGCCAATCTAAAGGTAATGAGCTCATTTTTACTCGCCCAGAACAAATCTAATCCTCTAATAACGGGTATTGACTCACAATTAGTACCCGTCGCTTTCAATACATCCTAAAATTCTTCGTACACCATCACAATTTCACGATAAAACGACCATACTAAATTAAATTAGCATTGATTCCTCAGCTCACATTTGGGGTTTATGACAATATCAGAGTGATTTTTGCTTACTATTTTGGAGGTGAAGTATGCCTTATGTCGCATCATCAAAGCGCTATACTGAAATGGAATACCGTTTATGTGGCCGCAGTGGGCTGCGTTTACCACTGATTTCCTTAGGCTTATGGCATAATTTTGGCGATAACAAATCGTTTGATAACTGCCAAGCTATGCTGCGCCATGCTTTTGACCTTGGTATTACGCATTTTGATCTTGCCAATAACTATGGCCCTCCACCAGGATCTGCCGAAACAAAATTTGGCCAGATCTTACATCGAGATTTTCTACCTTATCGCGATGAAATGATCATTTCATCAAAAGCGGGGTTTACCATGTGGGATGGGCCCTATGGCGATTGGGGAAGCAAAAAATATTTGGTTGCCAGTCTTAATCAAAGTTTAAAGCGTATGGGACTTGATTATGTGGATATTTTTTACCACCATCGTCCAGACCCTGATACGCCATTAGAAGAAACTATGGCTGCCCTTGACTTAATTGTTCGCCAAGGAAAAGCACTGTACGTTGGGATTTCAAACTATCCCGCCGATTTAGCGAAAGAGGCCATTGGCATTCTGACTGAATTAGGAACGCCCTGCCTTATCCACCAACCAAAATATTCCATGCTTGAACGCACGCCCGAAGAAGGTTTGCTTGATGTTCTTGAAGAAGAAGGCGTAGGTTCAATCGCATATTCTCCACTTGCTGGCGGGATCTTAACGGATCGCTATTTAAATGGTATCCCTGCTGACTCACGAGCTGCAGGTAATCCGTCACTGCCTCCTGAGCGACTGACTTCTGCTATCTTAGCAAAAGTTAAACAATTGAATGAAATTGCGGCAAAACGCGATCAAAAGCTGAGCCAAATGGCATTAGCGTGGTTATTACGCCATGATAGGATCACTTCCGTTTTAATTGGGGCAAGCCGTATTAGCCAAATTGATGACGCGATAGGGATCTTAAAAAACCGCGATTTCAGCCAAGAAGAGCTGAAATCCATTGAGCTGATATTAGAAAGTTAATGCTATTCGCACAAGTTGCAGGTTCCCCTGCAACTTAATGAAGTTTTTTCTGAACTAACGGTATTCGCCATTGGCTTTAAATTGAACCACGGAATACGGCTGCGTTCTCCCATCTGGTTGCTCCATACCTAAGCTGCCAATTGGCATGCCTGGTACTGAAATTCCAACCACATCCGTAGGCAACGTATCAATCGTGTCTAAGCTGCTCACAGGCACATGCCCAACAATCACTTTACCTTTGTATTTTGCGATATGGCAGCTGCGTAAGTTGTATGGCACATTCAGCTCATCATTCAATTTGTTCAATTCATCATAACTAATTTCATTGACCACAACGTCATACCCTGCTTTTTTTACGCCTTCTCCCCATAACTGGCAGCAACCGCAGTTGGCATCTTTATACAGTTGCACGCTCTGGTTTTGAGAAAATGCAGAAAATGACAGTAAAAACATTCCACCTAAAATTATCTTTTTCATTGCTATTTACCTTATCAATAATAATGATTAATACCTGTAAAATTTCTATTTTTTATGGCGCATTTGGCAAATTAATTTATATGCAGCAGGAATGATAAATAACGATAACAATGGTGCCGTTATCATCCCGCCAATCATTGGGGCAGCAATTCGGCTCATCACCTCTGACCCAACTCCTGTTCCTAATAAAATTGGCAATAATCCTGCTAAAATAACAGCAACTGTCATCGCTTTAGGTCGGACACGCAATACTGCCCCTTCATATAACGCACTATCTAAATCCTGATTGGATAATGTGTTTATTCCTTGCAGTTTTTCTCTATCTTCAATGGCATGCCTTAAATAAATCAACATCACCACACCAAATTCAGCAGCGACCCCAGCTAATGCAATAAAGCCAGTCCCTGTTGCAACGGATAAATTAAAATTCATCCCATATAGGAACCAAATAGCGCCCACTAATGCAAAAGGCAAACTTAATAAAATCAACAGAGCCTCACTAAAGCGCCTGAAGGCTAAATAGAGCAAGACAAAAATAATCATGATGGTAGCAGGTACCATTAACATTAATTTTTGGTTGGCTCTTTCAAGTAATTCAAATTGTCCTGTGAAGGAGTAACTGACCCCTGATTTCATTTGAATATTATTTTTTATTGCCATATCGATATCATTAATGACAGAGACCATATCCCTATCCCGCGCATCGATATAAATCCAACTGGTGGGCCGTGCATTTTCTGTTTTTAGCATCGGTGGCCCCATTTGCACTACCACATCAGCCACATCACTGAGAACGATTTGTTGCTTATTTGGTGTTAAAATCGGTAATAGTTTCAATGCAGAAACACTGTTTCGGTAATCCTGTGGGTACCTTAGGCTAATGGGGTAACGCTCAATCCCTTCAACGGTTTCTCCTATCATCTCCCCCCCTGTCGCCATAGAGATATAAACCTGTACATCACTGATACTCATACCAAAACGAGCGGCTTTTTCCCTATCGATTTTGACATCAACATACCGACCGCCCACCAGCCGTTCGGCTAACACAGAGACGACCCCTGGGACTGTTTTCGTCACTTTTTCAATCTGTTGTGCAAATGCATCGATTTCTTCGAGGTCTTTCCCTGAAACTTTAATGCCTATCGGGCTTTTAACCCCTGTGGAAAGCATATCGATTCGATTACGAATCGGTGGAACCCATAAATTAGCAACCCCTGGCAAACGCACAGTTTCATCTAACTCATCGATAATTTTTTCCAGTGTCATCCCTTCACGCCACTCAGACTGTGGCTTTAAACGAATGGTGGTTTCGATCATTTCCATCGGTGCCGAGTCAGTAGCGGTTTCTGCTTTCCCCACCTTGCCAAAAACGGTATCAACTTCAGGAATAGTTTTGATTAGCTTATCGGTATTTTGTAGTAAAAACGCCGCTTGAGCAGGAGATACCCCCGGTAGTGTTGAGGGCATATACAGCAAATCACCTTCATTAATTGACGGGAGAAATTCACCCCCTAAATGCTTTAATGGCCATATCACGGTAAACAATGACAAAATGCCAATCAGCAATGTCGTTTTCGGCCATGCCAACACTTTTAATAACATTGGGCTATATATTGCAATTAGCCAGCGGTTTAGTGGGTTTTTATTTTCATTTGGGATATTACCGCGGATCCAATACCCCATTAATATCGGAATTACGATTAATGCTAGTGCAGCAGCCCCAGCCATCGCATAGGTTTTGGTAAAGGCCAGAGGGCCAAATAAACGCCCTTCTTGGCCTTCCAACGTAAAGATGGGAATAAAAGACAACGTGATAATAAGTAAGCTGATAAATAATGCAGGCCCGACTTCAACTGCTGAGTCAGTAATTAATTTCCAACGCTGTGTATTATCAAGAACTTGCCCTTCATGTTGATGTTGCCATTTTTCTAATTTCTTGTGGGCATTTTCAATCATCACAATAGCCGCATCAACCATTGCGCCAATCGCAATCGCAATTCCCCCAAGCGACATAATGTTTGCATTTATTCCTTGGTAACGCATAACAATAAACGCAATAAATAGCCCTAGAGGTAAAGAAATAATCGCGACTAAAGCAGAGCGGAAATGCCATAAGAAAACTGCACAAACTAAAGCAACAACAATAAACTCTTCTAACAATTTATCGCTGAGGTTATCAATCGCATTATCAATCAGAATGCTTCTATCATAGGTTGTGATGATTTCAATACCGTCAGGCAAACTCGCACTTAAATCTTCAAGCTTTTGTTTTACATCATTAATAACATTTCGCGCATTTTCACCTGAACGTAATAAAATGATCCCACCGACAACTTCACCTTCCCCGTTAAGCTCAGCAACACCACGGCGCATTTCTGGGCCTTCTTGAATACGAGCAACATCTTTCAGGTAGATTGGGACGTTATTTTCTGCCATTTTCAGGTAGATTTTATTAAAGTCATCCATAGATTGCAGATAACCATTGGCTCTAACCATAAACTCAGCTTCAGCAATTTCGATGGAAGACCCACCAGCCTCTTGATTCGCCATTTCAACGGCTTGTTTTATTTCAGGTAACGTCACTGAAAACTGCGTTAATTTAAGTGGGTCAACAATAATTTGATAAGACTTCACTACACCACCAACTGTTGCAACTTCAGAAACATTTGGCAGCGCTTTTAATTCATATTTCAAAAACCAATCTTGCAGCGATCGTAACTCAGCTAAGTTATGTTTACCGTTTTTATCAACCAAGGCATATTCAAACACCCAACCTACACCTGTTGCATCCGGGCCAATTGAGGCGACTGCACCTTTTGGCAGTTTTGCCTGAACTTGGTTTAAATATTCCAAAACCCGTGAACGAGCCCAATATAAATCCGTATTATCCTCAAAAATCACATACACATAAGAATCACCGAAGGCAGAAAAGCCGCGAACTGTTTTCGCCCCTGGCACGGATAACATTGTGGTCGTAATTGGGTAAGTAACTTGGTTTTCAACCAGTTGGGGAGCTTGTCCTGGATAAGTGGTTTTGATGATCACCTGCACATCAGATAAGTCAGGCAGTGCATCCACTGGCGTACTACGAATACTCCATATTCCTGCTATGACTAAAAATACCACCCCCATTAAGACTAAAAAGCGATTCGCAACCGAGCGTCTTATAACCCATTCCAACATAGTCTACTCCTTAGATTTATGCGATGAATGATTTAATGACGTGGATTGCACGGGAAGCGCCTCCATTCGAGCTAATGCACCCGCAATACTTGCTTCTGAATCAATCAGGAAAATACCTTGCGTCACAACCTTTTCGCCAACTTGCAACCCTTGTGAAATAGCCGTTGTTTGCTGGGATTCGGCCATAATACGCACGTTCTTAGGGATAAACTCCCCTTGCTCCCCCACCACAATAACGTGTTGTTCTTTCCCTGAATCCACAATAGCTTGAGAGGGAACTAATAAACTTTCTTGGCCTTTCGCCAATACATTTAAATAGGCGGTCATTCCTGGTTTTAATACATTGGCGTTATCTTCAATTTCTGCACGGATATTGATGGTGCGACTTGTTTGATCCGCACTTGGTAATATTAACCAGTTTTTCACTATAAATTGCTGAGTTGAATAAGCGGGAATAGAAACAGAAAACTGCGCTTGTTTAGTCAGTAATTCCGCCGCTAATTGGGAGACGGATGCATTCACCCACAGAGGGTTAGTTCCCTGTATTTGGGCGATAATCACTTCTTTAGAAATATTCATTCCTAAACGTAGATTTAATGCAGTAATAACACCGGATATCGGCGCTTGAATGGTAAAGCGTGTTTGCACTTTTCCCGTTTTAATAAATTGGGAGAGCGATCCTTCAGGCATTCCATTTAATCGTAGGCGCTCGATCACGCTATTAAGATCAGATTGGTTAGCACCCATTTGTTTTAACGCTAAATATTCACTTTGCGCTTCAACCCACGCAGGGATCGTTAGATCAGCAATTGGAACGCCTTTTTGAATTCGTTCACCAACGGTAAATGGATATACTTTTTCCACAAAGCCGCTTTCCCTTGCTTGTATAATCGCAAATTGGTGATCATTAAACGTAATTTCGGCAGGAAATGTTAGGTCATAGCTTAGTTGCCCCCATTTTACCTCAACCGTTTTTAGCCCTAAATTTTGGGTTTGAGTTGGGTTAATAGTGACTCCTTTACTCTTTGCTGATCCTTGGTTTTCATCGGCATATTTAGGCACAAGATCCATGTCCATAAATGGCGACTTACCTGGTTGATCAAACTTGGTATTTGGATACATAGGGTCATACCAATACAATACCGTTCGTTCTTGTTTTTCCATCAGTTGACTATTATTTTCTTCAACAAAAAAATAGCGATAAAACAAGATTGAAATAACGCTCGATACAATAATAACCAACAGCAATTTAGTGAGGTTAACTAATGACATAACATCTCTCTATCTAATTAGTTTATTTTTTCGACGGATTTCAATATTGAAAGATTGCCTTTTTGCTCAAAGGAAAATTTTAATTCGTCATTGTCTTGTAAGCCTTTAATCATATTTTCATCTTCATAAGTGAAGCGCATCGTCATTGGTGGCCAACCAATACTTTCAATCTCTTTGTGATTAATCGTTAATTTCTTATTTTCTTTATCAATAGAAATTAATTTCCCCTCCGTATTAATAACAGGTTCTGCAACTTTTTCAGGGTACACAGAGTGATTATGATCCGCTGCATTTGCGTAACCTGTCGCAGTGAATATGCCGATTGAAAGGACAAAAATAATACCGTTTAACTTTTTCATACTTATCCTTATGATTTAATAAACCCACCACCTAGTGCAGAGAACAAAGTCACCTCATTCTTCTGCTGTTCGATTTTTAACTTCAGTAAATTTTGCTGCTCAGTAAATAAGCTTCTCTGTGCTTCAAGTACATCAAGGTAGCTGGTGGCACCCCCATAGCGGTAACTTGATTGTTTCTGTGTTAAGACACTCTGCAATGTATTGACGTACAGTACCTGTTCACTTAATTGCCTCTCCAAACTCGACTTAATAACAAACGCATCTTTCACTTCACGAAATGCTACTTGAATACTTTTTTCGTAGTTCACTATCGCTTTATTTTTACGAATATTTGCGAGCTCTAGATTTCGGCTATTTGTTCCCCCAGTAAAAATAGGTAAGGTGATTTTAGGAATAAAATTCCAAACACCATTAGAAGAGTCAAATAAGCCAGATAACGAGTCGTTACTATTAGCAACACCAGTATTGAAGGAAATCGACGGGAAAAAGGCTGCTCTTGCTACGCCAATATTGGCATTTTCAGAAATAATATTTTGCTCTGCTGCTATAATATCTGGACGGCTTAATAGAATGTCAGACGATAAGACTGAGGGGGCTGTAATCAACGGGTAATTAAGCTCAAAACCACCTTCTGGCATTTTGACTTGTTGAATATAGTCATTCGTTAAAAAATTCACTAAGTTTTCATTTCTAGCAATTTCGCGGTGAATGTTTTCGATATTGATCTCAATTGACTGGACTTGCCCTCTCGCTTGTTCTAAATCAGCCAATGTCGCTTTTCCCGCTGCCACTTTTTGTGCCACAATCGACTGGCTATTGAGGTAACTGGTTTTCGTCTCTTGTGCAATCAATAAGAGTTGCTGGTTATACGCCACATCTAAATACGCTTCTGCAACTGTTTTAATGGTTAAAATTTGAGTCGCTCTGAGCATCTCTTCTGAGGCAATAAATTTAGCTCTATCCGCTTCAGTTAAGTTCTTTATTCGCCCAAAAAAGTCCAATTCATAGCGAATATCTACGCCTGCATTATATTTTTTATCGAATACAGCGCCTTGCTGTAACCCTTGGCTATACTCACTTCCCATTGACGCATTAATTTGTGGATATCTTTCTGCACTGGCTAACCCAAAACGGGCTCGAGCTTCTTCGACATCTAATACCGCTAAATAAAGATCACTGTTTTTTTCAAGCGCACGCTGAATAACTGCTTTCAGTTGCGAGTCTTGAATAAATGCTTGCCAGCTTGGTACTGAAAATGTTGATTCTTCACTTGAGGTGGGTGCACTGCTGCTTAATTGGTTCGGAATATTTAGATTTGGGCGTTGGTATTCAGGCGCTAATGAAACACAGCCACTTAAAAGCAGGGCATTCGCTATCAATAATATTTTGAGAAAATACATGGTATAGCCATGCCTCTAGTGATTTAAATTAGCGTTATCGTAAAAAAAACCCTCTGTTAGATTCATGACATGAAAATGACAAATTTGTCATTTTACATTTGTGGATTTCAATGCTTAGAATGAAGTCGTACAAATATTGTCGTTGAGGTGACTGTGAAATTACTTATTGTGGAAGATGAACATAAAACTAGAGAATATTTATCCAAAGGATTAACAGAATCTGGCTTTGTGGTTGATGCAATAGAGAATGGGATCACAGGCCTGCATATGGCGACAACCGAAGCGTATGATTTAATTATTCTTGATGTGATGCTACCCGATATTAATGGTTGGGAAATTGCCAAAAACTTGCGAGCGATGGGAAAAAATACGCCCATATTAATGCTAACAGCATTAGGTAATGTTGAGCATCGAGTAAAAGGGCTCGAATTGGGAGCCGATGATTATTTAATCAAACCTTTCGATTTTTCTGAATTACTGGCACGTGTTCGAACATTACTGCGCCGTGGCAATAATAATATCCAAAAAACTCAATTTCATATTGCAGACCTTCATGTCGATTTAATAAAACGACGCGTTACCCGTGCCAACGATAAAATCAATTTAACCAGTAAAGAATTCGCGCTACTTGAATTTTTTGTTTTACACCAAGGTGAGGTTTTATCTCGCTCTTTGATTGCCTCAAAAGTGTGGGACATGAATTTTGACAGTGATACCAATGTCATTGATGTGGCGATTAAGCGTTTAAGATCAAAAATAGATCTCAATTACGAGCCCAAATTGATCCATACCATCAGAGGAATGGGATATTTATTAGAGATCCCAGAAAATGATTAAATTATTTAATGCGCCTGTTTCTATCTTAACTCGACTCGTCGTTTTGATCGGTGCAACGCTCTCACTGGCTTTATTATTATTTAGTTGGATCATGATCAACTCCGTTGTGTTACATTTTAAGCAACAGGACGAATACACCTTAAGCCAAATAAATTTAACCATTAGTAGTTTATTAAGTGAAAACTCAGATTCACAAAATGAACAATTTTCGCGTATAAAAACCATTTTAAATGAGCACCAAGATATTGCTGTTTACCTTTCAGATAATCAGGGTAATACGTTAATTTCCCCCAATACGAATAAAGATATTATTGAAGCATTAAAAAACTATAATGTTGAAAAAGATAATCACGACCAATATCTTGAAAATTACCGTATTGCAGAAAGCCATATTCAGGTTAGCGTGCCGGATGACACAAAAAAATATCGATTAGTCACCGCACTTTCTCTTAACTTTCATCATGATTACCTGAGCTCCTTAATCAATAACTTAATTATTAGTGCTGTTTTACTCTGTTTACTAACAATTATTATTGTCTATTTTTTAGTCATTAAAGGGCTTAAGCCCCTTAAAGAAGTCAGTGACGAAATTAAAAATGTCACGTCGGAAAATTTGAGCATTCGGTTAGACCCCACATCCGTACCAAAAGAATTAAAGCAGCTCACTGAATCATTTAACCAAATGATAGTAAAAATTGAGGATGTTTTTGTTCGGCAGACTAATTTTTCTGCCGATATCGCTCACGAGATGAGAACGCCGATTACAAACTTAATGACAGAAACTCAAATTTCGCTAAATAAAAATCGGACAAAAGAGGAGCTTGTTGAAGTCCTTTATTCAAACCTAGAAGAATATAACCGACTTTCACGAATGATTTCAGACATGTTATTTCTTGCTCAAGCCGATGATAACCGACTTATTCCAGAAAAAACGCAAGTGGATGTCCAATCCGAAATTACACTTATTTTCGATTATTTTGAATTCTTAGCTGAAGACAATGAAATTCAACTTACAATGACTGGTGAAGCTAACATTATTTTAGCTGATAAAGACATGCTAAGAAGGGCACTAACAAACTTAATTTCTAATGCAATTCGCTATACACCTAAAGGTAACGCTGTCAGTATAAACCTAGCAAATGTCCAAAATGGCATTAAAATTATTGTCAGTAACCCCGGAAAAAAAATACCAGATGAACATTTACCAAAGTTATTTGACCGTTTTTACCGCGTCGATAAATCACGCCAGCGAAAAAATGAAGGAAGTGGTATCGGCCTCGCCATTGTGAAGTCCATTATATTGACCCATAAAGGAACTATTAACGTAGCATCTGATGAATACTCAACACAATTTACTCTTTTTTTACCCAATAACTAAACAGTTAAAAGATAAAATGGCAATATTGTCATTTTACTGTCAGTCTTAAGACAGCATGCATCTATTATTATGCCCTTATTGAAATTCGAGATTCGTTTAATTAAATAAGGATAGATAATGAAAAAAATTATTATTGCATTAGGTTTTATTGTTGCTACCAATAATATAGCGAATGCACAATCAGACGTAAATACTCATAAAAATGCAGCAACAGCATTAACATTCGTTGAAAATAATAGTTCGGCGGCTAACCAACGTGCAATCCAACAACATTTAAACCTGGCGGGTATTTCTACTGAAAAAAATACGCATATGAGTACGGCATTTTCCCAATTAGATAGCCATGAAAAAGCGGCCATTGCCTTAAGTTTCACCCAAAATAATACGGCTCCTACAATACTAAACAGTATGCAATCCCACGTTGAAAAATCAAAAAAATTCAAAAAAATTCAAACTAAGCCAGCAACTTTGTTTGCAGATATGAATGAACATGAAAAAGCTATTGTCATGCTGAATTTAAATAAAAATAGCTCATCTGAATATATTCAAAATGAAATAAAAAAGCACTTAAAAACGATTAATTGATTTTTATAAAAGCCATATTATATGCCCTTTAATAATATGGCAAAAATCTAATTCCCACCGAAGTCATTACACTATCATTTTATATTTACTGTAAATAAATTTAATAGACCATTTAACTCATTACTTTATTGAACATTACAAATAATAAATTAGACTTTTTTATGCAGTTTATTTAATTCATTTTAATCAAGGATTTTATATGCATAAAATATCTATTTTAATTATATCTTTATTCTTCCCCATTTCCTCTTTTGCAACATCATCTTTACTCTCATTATTAGAGACTCCGCCGTTAGTCACATCTGAACTCTGGCTGAATCATAGTGGAAATGGTGGTAATAGCCATTAATTAATATACCAATCAATAATTCCCCCTTGTCTAAAGGGGGAAATGGAGGCGCTTATGAATAACCAATCAACTCTATCGCTCTGCTCTCTATTATTAATGAGTATCTCTATTACTAGTCACGCCACTAACTCCTTTAATCTATTGATTAATTGCTTATCTCAAGAAGCCACTACCACCACCATGACTAATCCGCACTCACAATTCAATTGTGGGCTAATACTCGAGAAAAAAAATGCTTTTCAATTGATTAATCAAGAAAATACCTCGAATAGTGGACAAAATGGTACAAACGGCAGTCATCGTGAGGCTGGAGATAACGGACAGGACGGTGGAAACCATACTGTTCAAGGTCACGGGAACCATGGTGGGCATGCAGCACCAGGAAGCAATGGTAACGGGGGCAATGGCGGTAGTGGTGGTATCTATGGAGGGAATGGTGGAGATGGCTCAGGAAGTGGTGACAGTGGTAAAGGCGATGATTCAGGGCCAAATAGCGGTAAAGATGGAAAAGATGGGCGAGATGGTGATGATAGGTGGAGCTCAATTTAATTGATAATATTATTGTAATATCAACTAATTAGGCTTCCTTTCAGAGTGATGACAAACCGATTAAGTTTGTCACCACTCTGATAGGTTTTGAAAATCAAATTATTGCTTAGGCGCTAATTTCATTAGAAATTCACGTAGTTTTGCAAAATCAGATGGTAAGAAATGAGATAACAGCGGTAAATCGGCTCGCTCTGCTAATTCTTTTGGTAAAGGGATCTGTTTATTTAAGATCTCCTCAACGCTTTCTTTGAATTTAGCTGGGTGTGCGGTACCTAAAAATAGGCCATATTCACCCGCTTGGAGTTGATCACGTAACACACGGTAAGCAACCGCTGCATGAGGTTCTGACAGATAGCCTTTTTTATCCAATTCACGAACGGTATCTTTTGTCACTTCATCATCAACCGCACCAAATCCAAGTTCTTTCAAAGACCAACCTTTGCGGCGGAAGAGTTCTTCAATACGTGGCCAGTTATTTGGCTGGCTCACATCCATCGCATTAGACAAGGTTGCCACAGTTTGATGCGGTTTCCACTCACCTTCGACTAAATAACGTGGAACAGTGTCATTCACGTTGGTTGCCGCAATAAAACGTTTAACAGGTAACCCCATGGACTTTGCCAATAAACCTGCGGTTAAATCACCAAAGTTACCGCTCGGAACAGAGATCACTAAATGATCGCGTTTTTCCGCTGGGATCTGTGCAACCGCTTCAAAATAATAACAGATCTGCGCTAATAAGCGGCTGATATTGATCGAGTTCGCAGAGTTTAAAAATAACGCTTTTTTCAACTCTTCATCATCAAACGATTGTTTAACTAATGCTTGGCATGCATCGAAATCGTCTTTAATTGCCACCGTATGAATATTTTCACCCAGCGTACAGAACAGTTTTTCTTGCAGCGGGCTAATTTTACCTTCTGGATAGAGGATGACCACTTGAACGTTATTTAAACGATAGAAAGCATGCGCCACTGCCGCACCTGTATCACCAGACGTTGCGGTTAAAATAGTCACAGGTTGCTCACCTGCAACTTGTCCCAGAGCCTGCGCCATAAAGCGTCCACCAAAGTCCTTAAATGCCAATGTTGGCCCGTGGTATAGCTCTAGGGTTGCTACGTCATCTTCTACTTTAGAAACTGGTGCAGGGAAAGCAAATGCCGTTTTGACACGCGCCGCAAGCTCTGTTTCTGGAATTTCATCACCAATAAATGCGCTCAGAATTTTGCTACTGCGCGTAACGAAATCTAATTTTAATAATTCGTCGATTTCTGCAGTGCTAAATTCTGGCAAATCTTGTGGGAAAAACAGACCTTGTTGCTTGCCTAAACCTTGCTTGACGGCTTGCGCAAAGCTGACTTGTTCGTTGTTATCTTTTAAATTATACAGTTTCATTGTTTACCCTATTGTCCTTGCCCCGGCGAGATCTAAACGGCAGATATGCACAAAGCCTTCATCATTCTGAATATAATGTTGTTGCAAATACGCAGCCATTTTTTCAGCGATGAGTTTGTCATCGCAAATGGCAAATAATGTTGGCCCTGAGCCAGAGATCCCACAAGCTAATGCGCCAATTTCTTTAGCATTTTGACGAGCCTCAGCAAAGCCAGGCAGCAATTGTGTACGGTATGGCTCTGCGACAACGTCTTGGATCATCGTCGCCGCCAATAATGGCTGTTGAGTATGACAAGCGTGAATAAAGCCCGAAAGATAACGCCCATGATTAACAATATCATGACGCGGATAGCTGTTTGGTAAGATAGCACGCGCTTCAGCTGTCGAGACTTTAATTCCTGGGTACGCCATTACCCAATACCAATTTTCAAATGCTGGTACAGGTTGGGAAATAATACCATTTTGCTCGATAATCAGCTGTAATCCACCAAGGAAACACGGTGCGACGTTATCGTAATGCACACTACCTGAAATACGCCCTTCCAATTCTCCCATCATGCCAAGCAGCTGAGTGTCATCGAATGGCTTTTGCGCAAATTCATTCAGCGCCATCAGTGCAGCAACAACAGAACATGCGCTCGAACCTAAGCCAGAGCCAATTGGCATGTTTTTCTCCAGCGTCATTGCCACATTCAAGGTTTTCCCCAAACGCTCACAAAACAGCTGCCAACATTGGTAAACGATATTGTGCTCGTTTTTCTTTGGTAGCTTAGAAACAAATTTGCCTTTATTTGTTAACGAAAACGTCTCTGCCGCTTCGACAGTCACACAATCGCCTAATAATGAGCCGTCAGCGGGTGATACTGCCGCACCAAGGACATCAAACCCAACACTAACATTACCAATTGAAGCAGGTGCATAAACTTTAATCACTTATTAAACTCCCAATTTCCATGACAGAGTACGTAACATATCTGCAAATACACCCGCTGCTGTAACATCATTACCCGCACCATAACCTCTTAATACTAAAGGAATTGGTTGGTAATAGCGTGTATAGAAAGCCAATGCGTTTTCGCCATTTTTGACTTTAAAGAGCGGGTCATTACCATCCACTGCAACAATCTTAACTTGGCAGCGCCCTTCTTCTATCAATCCAACATAGCGTAACACTTTTTGTTCCGCTTCTGCGGCTTTTATGCGTTCAGCAAATTGCGCATCGAGTTGCGGTAAACGCGCCATAAACTCAGGAACTGGGCCTGAGCTGTCAAAATCAGCTGGGAGAACGGCTTCAATTTCAATATCTTGTAACTCTAATTTATAACCTGCTTCACGGGCTAAAATTAATAATTTACGCGCAACATCCATCCCTGATAAATCATCACGAGGATCTGGCTCAGTAAAACCTTTTTCTTTCGCCAAGGTTGTTGCTTCAGATAATGACATACCTTCATCTAACTTACCGAAAATAAAGGATAATGAACCTGATAAGATACCGCTAAAGTGCACCAGTTCGTCACCTGCATTCAATAAATTTTGCAGGTTTTCGATAACTGGCAGACCCGCTCCCACGTTTGTATCATATAAAAACTTACGCTTTGACGTTTCACTTGCTGCACGTAATTGATGGTAATAATCCATTGATAACGTGTTTGCTTTCTTATTTGGTGTCACCACGTTAAAGCCATCTTTTAAGAAGTTCACATATTGTTCAGCAATTTCTTGGTTAGACGTACAATCGATGATCACTGGGTTTAAGAAATGATATTCACGTTCTAAACGGATCAAACGGCTTAAACTAAACGGTTCTTTCGCTTGCGCTAATTCGTCTTTCCAATTATCAAGATCAATGCCTTGCATATTGGTCAACATCGCGCGCGAGTTAGCAATACCGCAAACACGCAGATCGATGTGTTTTTGCTTCAACCATTGCTGTTGGCGATGAATTTGTTCAATCAATGCGTTACCCACACCGCCAACACCAACGATGAATGCTTCAATCACTTGTTCTGCATTAAACAGCATTTGGTGACAGAGACGAACCGCTGTTGTCGCTGACTCATTTGCAATCACCGCAGAAATAGAGCGTTCAGACGAACCTTGAGCGATTGCTACTATGTTGATATTACCGCGGGTCAATGCCGAGAAGAAACGCGCTGAGATACCTTTTAATGTGCGCATGCCATCACCAACAACGGAGATGATCGCCAGTTGCTCCATCACATCCAGTGGGTCTAATACGCCATCTTTAAGTTCTAGATAGAACTCTTCTTCAAGAGCTGCACGTGCACGCTGTAATTCACCTTGGGGCACACAGAAGCTAATACTGTATTCAGACGACGATTGAGTGATTAGCACGACAGAGATCCCCTTGCGAGACATCACTGAGAAAATACGTGCGGCCATCCCTACCATCCCTTTCATTCCAGGCCCTGAAACGTTGATCATCGCCATATTGTTCAGGTTAGTAATGCCTTTTACTGGTGTGCTGTCATCTGTTTGACCGTCACCAATTAGGGTGCCAGGAGCGCTTAAGTTAGTGGTGTTTTTGATTAGGCAAGGGATTTGGAACTGGGCAATTGGGGCAATTGTTCGAGGATGAAGAACTTTAGCACCGAAATAAGAAAGCTCCATGGCTTCTTGGTACGACATCCCTTTCAATAAACGGGCATCTGGTACAAGACGTGGGTCACAGGTATAAACACCATCAACATCAGTCCAGATTTCACAACAATCTGCGCGTAGACAGGCTGCTAATACGGCTGCTGAATAGTCAGAACCGTTACGCCCTAAAACGACTAACTCCCCTTTCTCATTACCTGCAGTGAACCCTGCCATTAACACAAAGTGGTCTTTGGGGATATTCAGATCAGCAATACGCTTTGTTGACTCATTAATATCAACTGTAGACTCGAGGTAGTGCCCCTTGGCTAATAAACTTTCGACAGGGTTGATTACCGTGACGTTATGACCCCGAGCTTTTAAAACGGACTCCATAATGGCAATTGACAGTTTTTCACCACGACAAATAATTGATGCGTTAATGCTATCAGGACATTGACCGAGAAGAGTAATACCATGCAGTACTTGTTTGATTTGCGCGAATTCTTGTTCAGTGAGTTTTTTCAACCTGTCATATTCAAAACCAGGCTGTTTTTCTTTCAATCCTTTTAACAAGCTAGCAAAAATCATTTCGGCATCATTCACATGCGTGATGACATCCTGACCTGCAACCGTTTTATCAATCATTGCAACGAGATGGTTTGTGATTTTTGCTGGTGCTGACAACACCAGAGCCACTTGCCCATCTGCTAATTTACTTTCAGCAATGTCAGCAACATTCAGTACTCGTTCATCATTCGCAACCGAAGTACCGCCAAATTTAAGCACACGCATGGTATTTCTCTCCTGAATTAACACCAAAAAAAAGCCCGCATCTGGTAGGGATGCGGGCTTTTTCATTTTTATTTTTTGGATGCGTCAGCCCGCCCCGTTTCCTGTGGTTACGGTGGTGGTGGTAATAATAATAGTCAGGCTGATATTACGCATAAATTCTGTCTGTCTCATTAAATCCATTAGGTTTCTTCCTATACGGTTAAAGCAATTGCTATAAATTGTCAAATTTATTTGTAAAAACACATGGCTAAAATTGCTTTTTTTTGATTAAAAATTATCTATAAAAAGAGCCAAACCTTGAATAAAAACAGAGCAAATGTAAAAAATACAGTTTTTAGCACCATAAAATACAAAATTACCAGCTTAATATCTTTTTGAAAATTTTAATTCAAAACAGGTCATTAAATAACCAAAAATAACACGTACCCTGACTTTACTGTGAGCGATGTACATCTCTAAAAACAAAAAATTCATTGTTGTTTTGATTTTGTCTTCCCAAGTAAAATCACCTACCCAGAACTAAGTATTTTTACCTATCAATATGATTTTATTGGTATCTATCCAACAAAAATACTGAGTAATATGTTTCTTAATTGTAAAAAAAGCCAATTAACTAAAATAAAATAAAAGGCTTTCCAAACTAAACACCATAAAAACCTAAGATAGGTGTTTTTATTTTATTTTCCCGCTATCACTGATTCTCCAAAGCCGTTTTCTGGCAATGCAAATAACCCTCTAGAATTCGAACCCGGTCACAAATTGAGCATTATTAATTATGGTATATTTAGCGCGCTAAAAACTTAATGCTTTAATATCAACCCCCAACAGGAATCCTTCTCATTAGCTCCTGCAATTTTAAGCTCCTATCTGATATCTAAACCACAAGTTAATTTATATAATTATCTCCCTAACAATTTTTGTTAACGTGCTACAATTGATTTTGATATGTATCAACAAAAGTTAGTTTTTTAGGTGGTAAATGCAGTATTAGCTGTTATATTGCTGTTAACAGCCCAATATTGGGAGAGTGCTTATATTTTGATTCACTTTTAGAGTCAATTGCTAGAAACGGCAACATAAAGTCACTGTTGAATTTCAAAACAAATTTATACTCATAAACGTGTTTTTCCAGAGAACAATATCAATAACCACCTAACTGGAAACGGCTTGTGAGTTCAGTATTTTTATTTTAATACTTAGGTAGCAACTATGCAGACCCCACACATTTTGATTGTTGAAGATGAGATTGTCACACGCAATACGCTGAAAAGTATCTTTGAAGCGGAAGGCTATGTGGTTCATGAGGCAACTGATGGCGAGGAGATGAATAACATTCTCTCTGAACATGATATCAATTTAGTCATCATGGATATTAACTTACCAGGTAAAAACGGTTTATTATTGGCGCGTGAGTTACGCGAACAAGAAAGCATCGCTTTAATGTTCCTAACAGGCCGTGATAACGAAGTTGATAAAATCCTTGGCCTCGAAATCGGCGCTGATGATTATATCACCAAACCATTTAACCCACGCGAACTGACCATTCGTGCGCGTAACTTGTTATCTCGTACCATGAATTTAGCAGGGGGTTCTGAAGAACGCCGCCTCGTTGAAAGCTATAAATTCAATGGTTGGGAATTGGACATTAACAGCCGTTCATTAGTCAGCCCTGCTGGTGAACACTACAAATTACCACGTAGTGAATTCCGTGCGATGCTGCATTTCTGTGAGAATCCGGGCAAAATTCAAACCCGTGCGGATTTACTGAAGAAAATGACTGGTCGTGAATTAAAACCACACGACAGAACGGTTGACGTAACTATCCGTCGTATCCGTAAACACTTTGAATCGACACCAGACACGCCAGAAATCATCGCGACTATTCACGGTGAAGGCTATCGTTTCTGTGGTGATTTAGACGAATAATTAGCACTCTAATTTTTCGACGTAAAAAAGCACCTTTTCAGGTGCTTTTTTTGTGTTTATCACTCTCTCAGCATCACCAAGGCATAATCGGCACAGCACTTAAAGCATTTTTCGGGGAACCGTCGATCATTTTATCTGAGTAAGTTAAATAAATTAGTGCATTCCGTTTTGGGTCATAAAAACGCACCACTTGCAGCTTTTTGAAAACTAACGACGTTCTTTTTTGGAAAACAACCTGACCTTTTGTTGGCTTGCGTTTTACGCGGTCGCTCAATTCAATAGGGCCAACTTGTTGGCAGGAAATTGCTGCATCTGAAGTATCTTCCGCTAACCCCAACCCGCCCTTGATCCCGCCCGTTTTTGAACGACTCAAATAGCATGTGACATTTTCAACATCGGGATCATCAAAGGCTTCAACAACAATTTTATGGTCTGGCCCAAAAATTTTAAACACAGTATCCACTGAACCAACTTCTTCAGCGAGCGCTGAACCAGACGTCACCGCTAATAATGACGCAAATACAACCTTTTTTAATGTGGAAAAACGCATACTGGGTTTCCTATTTAATTTAAACCAATAAAACACCGTTACAGAGTTAATTATTCACTTTTCTAACTAATTCTCAAATACAACTCATTTACTATAAACGAAAAAGATAACTTGATATAGAATAGCAATTCATTGATAGATTATATCTGTTCTATAAGTCGCATTGGCTGGGGATATACATGGATCAAACTAATATTATTCGCGACTTGCTTCGCTGGATAGATGATAACCTCGATAAACCGCTTTCGCTGGATAATGTCGCCGCAAAAGCAGGCTACTCTAAGTGGCACTTGCAACGTATGTTTAAAGAGGTCACTGACCAAGCGATTGGCGCTTATATTCGAGCCAGAAGGCTTTCTCGTGCGGCTGTAGCACTACGTTTAACCAGCCGACCAATTTTAGATATTGCTCTGCAATATCGCTTTGACTCGCAACAAACATTTACGCGCGCCTTTAAAAAGCAGTTTAACCTAACGCCCGCTTTTTATCGCCGCAGTGAAGAATGGTGCGCCGCGGGTATTTGCCCGCCAATTATTTTAGATAACCACGTCAATATTGATCATGAGTTTATGCAAATGCCTGAGCTGTCACTGGTTGGCTTAGAACAAAGCTGTTCATATGCTCTCGAAGAATGGTCAACTGCGTGTTCGAAAATGCGCCAATCGTTCTGGCACTACTATTTGGATAACACGACAACTATTGCCTCTGAGGTTTTTGGCTTGCATCATGCGATCCATAATCCCGAAAAAGAGGATGAGCAGACAGTGTTTTATACCACGGCTGTAAAACCAGAAGATGCGAGTTTCAATACGGATCAATACTCGAATATCACCCTACCGAGTGGAAATTACGTCAAATTTTCATTTAGTGGCGTGCCAACTCGTGATGCACTGCAAGAGTTTTTGTATCAAATCTACGGTGTTTATTTACCAAAACTCAATTTAACCCGTCGACCAGGTTATGATATCGAACACTATCGATTAAAAAACATAGAGTTACATAACATAAAACCTGACAGTGATGACCCCAAAACGCACATCGATACGTTTGACTATTATGTCCCTATCAAAACGGATGTTGCTGCAGCAGCTTAATTGGAAGGCGTTTCACCGTTGAAACGCCTTTTTCCTATCACTACTATCCCTGCTGTTCATCCAACGCGGGTTGCGTAAGATGAGTAACTTCCCCTGCCGTTTCAACAATCCAACCACTCGCTAACCAAGGGCTGTTTTGGTAATCCACGCGAGATAACGAGCAATTACGTAAACGTAAACGACGCTCTGAGTATGCAGGAACCCCCATGATACGGCTAATTAATGAACTCAATGCAATACCGTGACTCACTAATAATGGTCGGCTACCTTCAGGCAAGTCTAAGCAGCTATTTAACGCGGCAAACATACGAGTGTAGAGCTCCTCCATGGATTCACCATTCGGGATACGCCCACCGCGAGTGCCATCAATCAAACTTTTGCGCCACTGTTCTTCTTCTTCCGTCAATGATTCAATCGCTCTTTGCTCTAACACGCCCATATTTAGTTCACGTAGACGCGGTTCTGTGATAATTTCACATCCGCATACACTTGCAATGATTTGTGCAGTTTCTAGTGTGCGCCCCATATCACTAGTGATAATATGGGTAATGCCTTCTGATTTTATCCTTTCAGCCACCTGCTTTGCTTGCAATCGTCCTGTGGCTGTCAGAGGGCTATCAGATTGTCCCTGGATGCGACGAGCCAAATTCCATTCAGTTTCGCCATGGCGAACAAGATAAACCTGTAACATAGATGTGTTCCGTTATTACTTTTCGAAGTATGTGTTCAAAGGAAAATAATGAATGTACCAAGTTATAGCTGCAACGACTAACCCTGCCAAAATTAAAGCGATCAATCTAGCTTTCGATGCTGTATTTGGGCCAGGCAGTTATCAAATTGAAGATATTAATGTCGATAGCAGTGTTCCACAGCAACCTATCGGTAATAATGAAACCCGTACAGGTGCTAGGCAACGCGTGATGGCTTCAAGACAAGTTCGCCCTGAAGCCGACTTTTGGGTCGGTATTGAAGCAGGTATTGATGATGACATGACTTTCGCTTGGATTGTCATTGAACACAAACAAATTCGCGGTGAGTCTCGCTCTGCAAGTATTATGATCCCAGAAAAAATTCTGGCAGGTATTCGCGAAGGTCGTGAACTCGGCGATGAAATGGCCTTTTTGACGGGTATCGATAATATCAAACAACAAGGTGGTGCCATCGGTTTTTTCACTGACGGTGTATTAACCCGCACCAGTGTTTACCAACAAGCCTTGATATTGGCTTTGGTTCCCATTAAGCATGAAATTTATAAAGAGCTAAACCAAGTCGAAGACTAATTATACTCAAAATAATTAAAATTGCATGTCGGCAAAAGCACCACTTTTATACACACCAAAGTATGGGAAACCATACTTTTTTTATATGCACTAATTCAAAGTATAACAAATAAAGATATTCTAGATAATTCGTGCGGTGACTAGGCGACCAGCGAGGATAGCTTGGGGAGCATACACAAGTATGTGACCCAAGTAGCCGAGAGCAGTCAACAACGTCATCGTGCGAAGTATGACGAATATCAGAGGAGTTGTTGCTCCAGCCACACCTTCACAGGAATAGGCGCTGATTTTAGGCTATTAGACCCACGTGTAATTGTTGCGATCCCAACACCGAGCTCATTTTTTAGTTCTCGTTGGCTCATTTCACCGCGCATCAGCTCTTGTACGATTCTGACTCGAGTCGCTAGTGCCGTTCGTTCATCAGGGGTGAGTAATAATTGCAGAACTGGCAATTGAATATCTTGTTCAAAGGCCAATTGAAGTAAATTCACAAAGCGCAGCCAGTCAGCGTTCTCATCGGCTGTTAGCGCCGGATCATGGTGTTGATTTGCTGTCATCGTTTATCCATCCATACTATTTAACTAGTACAAATAATAACACACTCTAATTAGAAATCATCAACCAAACGCTTTTCAAGCTTCAATAATACAAAAAATAACCAGATTTCATTTAGTTACTGCATTAATACGCTAAATAGTTTGAGTTGTGACTAGCCGACCAGCGAGGATAGCCCTAGGAGCATACACAAGTATGTGAGTAGGGCTAACACATGAAGCCAACACTCCTACAATTCGCAATATGACAAATCTTAATACTCAAAATAGTTCGGATTGTAGGTAGGCGGCGAGTGACGCTAAGCCCTAGGAGCATACACAAGTATGTGACTAGGGCTAACACATGAAGCCAACACCCCTATTATTCGAAATATGAAGAGTATTTTTAGTATTTCATATTCCATTCGTGGGGAAGTAAAACCTTACTCCCCTTTTGCCCCATAAAATGACGATAAAATAAATCATACGACAGCACATTTTTCACGTACCCGCGAGTTTCCGAGAATGGAATACTTTCAACAAATGCCACGGCATCGATGCGACCACCGCTGTTTCCTAACCAACGTGTCACTCGTGATGGGCCTGCGTTATAGGCTGCGCTGGCTAAGATACGGTTGTTACCAAATTGCTGATACACATCTTCCAGATAAGCCGTCCCTAGCTCGATATTCATCGTTGGGTTAGTTAGCTGGCTCGTATTCACATAATCAATCCCCTGCTTCTGCGCAGTATGTTTTGCGGTTGCTGGCATTAACTGCATCAAACCTGTCGCACCAACAGGTGAACGTGCCTGCGGGTTCCAAGCACTTTCTTGGCGGGCGATTGCCATTGCATAACTTTTTTGTATATCTTTTGACTTGGTATACAGATTAAATTCTTTATCCCACGCCAATGGGAAGCGCTCTTCAAGGTGATCCCACAGTTTTGCCGTGATCGTCGCTTGCACGCTGAGATCCGCCCATTTATTATCGAACGCATAACGTGCCAGTTGTTCTTGTTGGTTTGCTGGGCGGGATGCCACCAAGCTTGCCCATTCTGAACGCGCTAAATTATCCATTTCCCAATACATCAGCTCTCTCACGCGTTGGACTTCAGGTAACTGGCTGATACTTTCATCTGGTTTTACTGCACTTTTGACTAAAATAGGGTAATCAATCCCTAACACTTGCGCGGCGACCATTGGGTAAAACCCGCGTTTTTCAGTTAGCTGACGAAGTAGTGTCTCGCCTTCCGCTTTTTTCCCTGCATCAATTAGCGTGATAGCTTGCCAGTATTGCCACTCTTCCTTGTTCTTCACTTCAGCTGGAAGCTGTCTTAACCATGAAGCTACACCTGTTTTATCCCCTTGGCCTAACGCAAGGCGAACACGACGTTCTTTCAAAGAAGCTGAATGACTTTCCTGAATCGTCTCATCACGCCACTGTGCTTGTTCAGGCGTCACATCCCCCATGTATTGCCATGCAATGCTGTCTTTTAACTGTTGGCTCTCCGCCATATTCATTTTTTGCGCAGAACTGACACTGCTTAATGCCGTACGAGCTGCGTCTGGTGATTGCCTAGCATAGCGGTTGAATGCCGCAATAGTCGCTTGGCGTGTAAAGTCTGTTGGTGTCACTGTTTTGGCAAACGAAACCACCGAAGCTGGCTCGTTTTGCAGTTTAATCAATGCATCACCGATGGTTTTATAACTCGGAGGTAGGCGTTTTGCTAAATAGCTAGCAATCGACGGATTACCTTCTTTAATCGCAAGGTTAATACGTTCAAGCACCATTTCAGCACTTAAATAGCCCGCTTTTTCCCATTCATTAAACAGCTTATCGCAGGCCGCAGGCATGGAATGACCATTTAGCCACGCTTTTTCAGCGCCTTGCCAAGCCACTTGCTTATTTCCTACCGCCCAGTTTGCGAAGTAGAAATTACACTGTGCTTCAGCGGGTTTTGGCGCTTCAGGGCTAAATTCAAGCAGTGATTTCCATTCTTGGCGACGAGCAAGTTCGTTGACAAAACGTGTTTTTAAATTCTTAGCAACAGGTAACGTTGGGTAGGCGTTAATAAACTCTTGAACCTGACGAGGTGAAACAATATCAAGATCTTGCGTCAGCTCACGGTAAGCCAAATAGGGATAAAGAGGATAGTCATGCAACGTCGGCAATAACCGCTCCACTTCATCCATTTTATTTGCATCCCAAGCAATTTTAATCGCTTGATACCGATCCCGCTGTGACTGTAGGGAATCTGCCCATACGGTGCTAGAAACCAGCATCATTGTCACTGGAACTGCCGCTAACCAACGTTTCATATCCACTCGCTCCATCGCTAAACTAAAGTCAAAATACAGGAGAACCCATAACCTATATATACCCCAAATAATTCGAGTTGCATGTAAGCGACAAGCGAAGATAGACGGGAAGCATAGATAAACTATGTGACTCGGCTAGCTGAGCGCAGTCACTTATACTTAAACGAAAAGCGCTGCAACTTGAAGGATTACGGGTATATTAAACATATATCAATAATGTTAATGCTACCGAAAGTTTTTATCGAGCAACAGCGGAGAGTTCCTGAATTGACCTGTTTTACAGTCTTTTACGTATCATTTATGCAGTTCCGTATCCACTTGAGTCGGAAATAAAGGTTTGATTGCTGGCCGCTCTGCTAAAGAGGCTTGCCACAGCTCATATTGAGCCTGCATTTCTACCCACATCTTTGCACTGGTTCCTAATGCCATTTCCAAGCGGATCGCCATATCTGCCGAAACGCCACTGCTACCATTAAGAATACGTGATAATGTTGCACGTGTGACACCCAGCCCTTTCGCAGCGTCTGTCACTGAAATTCCCTCTAAATACTCACGCAGCACCATACCAGGGTGTACAGGGTTATGCATTTTATTCATGATTTTCACCTTAATGATAATCTTGATAATCAACGAGGATGGCATCTTCACCCTCAAATTTAAACGTTAACCGCCAATTTCCATTGACGGATATTGACCAATGGCTTTGCAAATCTGCACCTTTTAGCTGATGGAGTTTCCAACTTGGTGCAGACATATCTTGTGGTCTTTTGGCCGTATTTAACGCAGTAAGCTGTATCCGTAATTTTGTAATATGTTTCGCTTGAATACCTGAGGTCATTCCCATCCTAAAAAAACGCTCTATTCCTTTGTGCTTAAAACTTTTTATCACAATTCACTCCCTGTATAGCGTATCGATTCACTATACAGTCAGCACTAGAAAAGTAAATGTTTAAAAATAAAACACCGCTGTTATCTGTCTATCTCTCTCATCTGATAACGGGGAGGGATGGATGATCCTCTGATGTTCAGGTATAGTTCAGGACAAACAATTTATCGCGGTTTTTCTCTGCTCTTTAGGGTATTTCCCCTTGAAGTACATAAAGCTGCATAAAATTAAAATTCCCTTTATAAAACAAAAGGTAAATAACTTGGCTCAATTCGTTTATAGTATGTATCGAGTTGGAAAGATTGTTCCACCGAAACGTCATATTTTAAAAAATATCTCTCTGAGCTTCTTCCCAGGGGCTAAGATCGGTGTTTTAGGTCTCAACGGTGCGGGTAAATCAACATTACTGCGCATCATGGCGGGTATTGATACCGATATCGAAGGTGAAGCACGCCCACAACCTGGTTTAAAAATTGGCTACTTACCACAGGAACCTAAACTAAACCTTGAGCACACAGTGCGTGAAGCAGTGGAAGAGGCTGTTGGCGAAGTTAAACGTGCATTAACACGTTTAGATGAAGTTTACGCAGCTTACGCTGAGGAAGGTGCAGATTTCGATAAACTGGCCAAAGAACAAGGTGAGTTAGAAGCGATTATTTCCGCGCAAGATGGCCACAATTTAGATAACCAACTGGAACGTGCCGCTGATGCGCTGCGTTTACCCGCTTGGGATGCAAAAATCGAAAACCTCTCTGGGGGTGAACGCCGCCGTGTGGCAATTTGCCGCCTGCTGCTGGAAAAACCAGACATGCTGCTGCTCGATGAGCCAACCAACCACTTGGATGCCGAATCCGTTGCGTGGTTAGAGCGCTTCTTACATGACTACGAAGGCACCGTTGTGGCCATCACGCATGACCGTTACTTCTTAGATAACGTTGCCGGTTGGATCCTCGAACTTGACCGTGGCGAAGGTATTCCATGGGAAGGCAACTATTCTTCATGGCTTGAGCAAAAAGATGAACGTTTGGCGCAAGAAGCATCAACTGAAGCCGCTCGCCGTAAGTCTATCGAGAAAGAACTTGAATGGATCCGCCAAAATCCAAAAGGCCGTCAATCGAAAGGTAAGGCGCGTCTGGCTCGTTTTGAAGAACTTAATAACGTTGAATATCAAAAACGTAATGAAACAAGCGAACTCTTTATTCCACCTGGACCACGTTTAGGTGACAAAGTGATCGAAGTTGAAAACCTCAGCAAATCTTATGGCGACCGCGTATTAATCGATAACCTGAATTTTTCCATTCCTAAAGGGGCCATTGTTGGGATTATCGGTCCAAACGGTGCGGGTAAGTCCACTCTGTTCCGTATGATTTCAGGCCAAGAGCAACCTGACTCAGGCACAGTCACCTTGGGTGAGACAGTAAAAATTGCGTCTGTTGACCAATTCCGTGACTCAATGGATGACAGCAAAACCGTATGGGAAGAAATTTCTAACGGACAAGACATCATGCGCATCGGCAATTTCGAGATCCCAAGCCGTGCTTACGTTGGCCGCTTTAACTTTAAAGGCGTTGACCAAGGTAAACGTGTTGGCGAGCTATCTGGTGGTGAGCGTGGTCGTTTACACTTAGCAAAACTGCTGCAAGTGGGCGGTAACGTGCTGTTACTCGATGAACCAACCAACGACCTCGACGTAGAAACTTTACGTGCATTAGAAAATGCGCTGTTAGAGTTCCCAGGTTGTGCAATGGTTATTTCCCATGACCGTTGGTTCCTTGACCGTATCGCTACGCATATCATTGATTATCAAGATGAAGGTAATATTACGTTCTTCGAAGGTAACTTCTCTGAGTATGAAGATTACAAGAAGCGGACGTTAGGTGCAGAAGCGTTGCAGCCGCATCGGATGAAATACAAAAGAATGACGAAGTAATCTTCTTTATTCTTCGGCTTGCAGCGATGTTGGCTTCGTTTACTAACCCTAGTCACATACTGATGTATGCTCCTAGGGCTTAGTTTCACTCGCCGCCTACCTGCAAGCCGAATTATTTTGAATATAATGAATTGCCGCTTAATTCTTCTAACGTCTGCGCTTTTAAGGGATAGAGGTAATAAAACGGTGCCCAAATAGCACCGTTTTTATTGGGGGATTTATAGTTCGTCCAACATCAGTAACTGTTGAACTAATGAGATACACTCCAAGAAGCGCGTATCGTAGTCTGAGGACTCCACACGGACAAACTCAATATTATTTTTCTTAAGCATTTCAATGAGTAAATTTTGAAACGCTTTTCGGTCTTTGTCGCTGCCTAAACTTCTCAAGCCATCGGCGACCCATGGCGTGTTGTTCTCTAGAACGATAACCAAATCAAATCGATACTCATCGATTAGCGCTTGAACAAATGGATGCTCTTTACCTTCATAACGTAAACAGAATGCTTGCGTGGTCACAAAGTCTGTATCGATAAACGCCACTTTATTCGCATATTTTACTGCAAAATCAATATATTGAGCATGCCCCAGCGCGATTTTGTCATAATCCGAATATTGCAGCGCCATTTCGTCACCACCTAAATGGCTAAAAACATAATCACGGCCATATTCCCAAGCACTGGATGTATTAAAGATATTGGCCAACTTATTGACCAGTGTGGATTTCCCACTAGATTCACCACCTAAAATCGCCACTTTACGCACAAAGAATGGCTTCACTTCAGTCGGAATATATTCCCAATAACGAAATGGCGCTTGGCGGATTTGATTACCGCTGATATTCATAAACGTGCGTTCTGGGTCGATGAGAATGGTTTCAATACCCAAGTATTTCTTATAGCGGGGGGCATCGTTCGCTTCCCCTGAATAAATAAAACTTGGATTAATATTGTGCTTTTTCAAAAAGCCTTTCATTCCATCGCTCCACACTTCCCAACCGTGTGGATAAGGCTCGATACCTTGTTCATCAAACGAATGAATATGAATATTTTTTTGATATTTAAAGGTTTGTAGCAACCAACGCAATCTGTCGCTCACCGTAGGCTGTTGGGACATGGAGCTATTGACGAACAGCTCTTTATCACGAGGTTCATCGTGGCACAAAATAATGTGCAACTCATCCACTTGGCTACACGCCCGCTGAATAAGATAGATATGCCCCGTATGTAGCGGGTAAAATTTACCAAAAACCACACCAATCGTTTTTTGCTGATTGGGGAATTCCAACCCAAGAAAGCGATGAAGCGCGGCGATTTTTTGGGCACTTGGGCTCTTAATTTTGTCGTTAATCAACTGGCTGAGATAGCCTTTGGTCATATCTGTCGCATCCGCAACCTGTTGAAGCGTATAGCCCGCTCTTTTGATCGCGTTTTTTAGATAGTCAAATTCAGCCATGGTTTTTCCTTTTTGCTCTAAGCGTTATAGCTCATCCAAAATACTTAATGCATCCGCTAATTTCTTCACCCCATACACTTTCATATCTGGTGGTGATTTTTTCGGCATATTGGCATGGGGGACAATAGCGCGTTTAAAACCGTGTTTTGCCGCCTCTGAAATACGCTCTTGCCCACTTGGTACTGGACGAATTTCACCCGCCAACCCGACTTCGCCAAAGACAACAAGGTCACGCGGTAATGGCCTGTCACGGAAACTGGATACGAGAGACAATAGTAAAGCGAGATCAGCACTGGTTTCAGTCACTTTTACGCCCCCAACTACATTCACAAACACGTCTTGATCCGACATTTGCAAACCACCGTGGCGGTGCAACACCGCCAATAAAATAGCTAAGCGGTTTTGCTCTAAACCAACCGCAACACGGCGTGGGTTCGACATCATTGAGTGATCGACCAGCGCTTGGATTTCCACCAGCAGTGGGCGCGTTCCTTCCCATACCACCATCACGGAACTCCCAGACGTAATTTCATCGCCACGACTTAAGAAAATCGCGGAGGGATTGCTCACTTCTTTGAGGCCTTGCTCTGTCATCGCAAACACCCCTAATTCATTCACTGCCCCAAAACGGTTTTTATGGCTGCGTAAAGTCCGGAAACGGTTATCTGCATCACCATCTAGCATAATTGAGCAGTCAATACAGTGTTCAAGCACTTTGGGCCCTGCCAGAGATCCGTCTTTGGTCACGTGACCCACCATAATGATGGCGACACCGCGCGTTTTAGCAAAACGCGTTAAATAGGCTGCCGTTTCACGAACTTGCGCAACACTGCCTGGTGACGATTGAATATCCGCCATATGCATCACCTGGATGGAGTCAATCACCATTAATTTGGGCTGTTCTTGCTCTGCGGTTAAACAAATTTGTTCGATGCTGGTCTCAGAGAGCATATTGAGCGAATCTGTCGGCAAACCTAATCGGTGCGCGCGCATCGCCACCTGTTGCAATGACTCTTCCCCCGTGACATACAGGGTTTTCATTTCGCGAGATAACAAACACATGGTTTGCAGCAGTAAGGTACTTTTACCCGCTCCTGGGTTTCCGCCGATCAGAATAGCACTTCCTGGCACGACACCACCGCCTAATACACGGTCAAACTCTTTAAAACCTGTCGTAAAGCGAGGCAATTCTTCAAGGCTGATATCAGAGAGTTTCTGAACTTTACTCACCCCCGCCGCATTCCCTGCATATCCCGTTAAACGGTCATTACGTGAAGCCGAGTTTGTTGAGGCAAGACGCACTTCCGTAATCGTATTCCATGCATGGCAAGCACTGCATTGCCCCTGCCAACGCGGATAATCCGCCCCGCATTCATTACAGACAAACGCCCTTTTCACCCCTTTCGCCACACCAAACTCCTCGTTAAAATTATTCTGTATTACAACCGACGAACCACAGTGTTCTAATGTTCTTTAGTCTTGAAATCTCGAAAATTAAATTAGCTTAATATTCAAAATGGGTTGTGTTGTAGCAAGGCGGCAAGTGAAGCTAAGCCCTAGGAGCATACACCAGTATGTGACTAGGGTTAGCGAGCGCAGCCAACACCGCTACAGCGCAAACCATGAAGAATAAGGCGGCAAAAGAGGATGTCTTCGGGAGAATACACAAGTATGTGACCCAAGCAGCCGAGTGAAGCCAACACCGCCACAGCAAACTCTTTTATCTCTTAATTTAACGTTAAATCAATCTCATAATATTCAAAATAGTTCGTGTTGTGGCAAGGCGGCAAAGGAGGATGTTTTGGGGAGCATACACAAGTATGTGACCCAAGCAGCCGAGTGAAGCCAACACCGCCACAGCACGAAATATGAAGAATATTTAGCGTTCCTCGTGCTTCAGGCCCCCGCTTAATACACACAACACCCCCATGAGATCCGCATGACGAATCGCCACTTTTGCTCTCGCATATACCTTTGGTTTCGCATGGTACGCTATGCCTAGACCTGCCTTGCGGATCATTTTTAGGTCATTGGCACCATCGCCGATCGCCACGGTTTGCTCTATTGGGATCTCGAGTTTTTCCGCCAGTTTTACTAGGGTTTGCGCTTTATATTTTGCATCAACAATCGGCCCTTTAACTTTCCCTGTTAGCTTGCCATTTTTCACTTCAAGCTGATTCGCGACAGCCGCCACTAATTTGAGTTTTTGTTTTAGGTTGTCGGCGAAAAACGTAAAACCGCCTGAGGCTATTGCAATATGCCAGTTCATCGCTTGTAGCTTACGAACAAGGTTCGTTAACCCAGGCATTAATGGCAGTGTTTCTAAGACTTTATCTAAGATAGCTGCATCTGCGCCTTCCAATAATGCGACACGGGCACGTAGGCTTTCGGTAAAATCCAGTTCCCCCTGCATTGCACGCTCAGTGACCTCGGCCACTTGCTCACCTACCCCTGCTAAGCGAGCGATTTCATCAATACATTCGATTTGGATAGCAGTGGAGTCCATATCCATCAACAATATCCCCGGAGAACGTAAGCGCGGGATTTGCCCTAATGGCACCACGTCTAATAGACATTCGTCAGCGAGCTTTTTAATTCTTGGCGTGATGCTGCCTGCTATCCTTACAACTTGGTAGTCATCAATGCGCCATGAAGACACAATCACAATCGCAATTCCTAGACGTTGTTGGAAATTACTAATCCTCGCTTTATCTAAACCGCGACCATAGAGCAACCACCCACTGTCACCAGCACGATAATCAAGGGGCATCACTTCTTCCCCACTTAAAGAGAGAGGCAAACCAGGCCATTTTTGGATTTCGTCGGGTAGGTAACAATAGGTCAAACTCGTTGACATGAAAATGCGCTCCTGTAATCGAAATAACTTTTTTATAATGATGTGTTGCGAGTAGCCGAACGAAGCCACTATACTAAACTTTAAGGCTTTATAACCTTACGTTTTTACTGTGAAAACGAAATATAAACCCCTATTACTTGAGTATAAGGCTATCTTTATACTCAAAATAAGTCGAGAGCACCAATAAAGCAATGAAACGCACCTTCAGGCTACATAAAACTGTCATTATCGTTATCTGCGTTGCGCTGGTAACTTTACTGATGCACGGCATTTCCTATTTAGGTTATAGCCAAAATCAAAGCCGAATCGAGCAATTTAAACAATTGACTTATGTTCTTGCTGAACAGGTTGCTTTCAGCTTATCTGATTATATTGTTCCTGGCAGCAAAGATTTTAATTTGGAACGAATTAATGCCAATTTAAATAATGTGGCAAAAGACCGCTATATTTTAGATGCGAGTATCTACACCGCGAGTGGGACATTGGTCACTCAAGTTGGAGAACCAACAACAGTCAAAGAACGCCTTGCCATTGACAATAATTCTTCGCTGCAAAACTTTCAATATCAACTCGTTGTCCCTATTCAAGGCGCGAAAGAACCGAAAGGCTACTTACGCCTGACAATTGATACCGAATTGCTGGCAGCGGAAATTCAGCAAGCAGATAACAGCACCAATGTATTACGTATTTTTATTTTATTCGCGTTGTGCATAGGTTTTGTTTTGGCCAATACCTTACTGAAATTGAAGAAAAAGAAAGGCCACAAACAGCCACCACCGTTAGTGGTAAATACTGAAGAAAATAACGAAGAAAATGAAGTAGATAACCAAAGCGATGAGCCGGCTATTCGCGCAAAACCAGTCCGATTGCGGCGCAAAAAAGAGCCTCGTCCTTATCGACCAAAACGGCCTGCGTCAAAACGCAAGCCGTCACAATCGGAAAAATAGCGCTTAAATTGAGGTTGTATCAAACACAATCGGAGCAATAAATTCAACACGTCCATCAACTAATAAGGTTTCTGGCGGTACTGGAAAAGGTGCCGCGCGTGAAATTGTTGCAATGGCCTCTTTATCTAAAATTTTTGTGCCTGACGAATTAAACAAACTCGCGGTGACAACTTCCCCTTTGCTATCCAGCACCACTTTCACTTGGGAAACCCCTGTTGAGCGAAAACGCAGCGCTGCTCGTGGGTAACGCTTTGTTTTTGCAATGCGTTGATGGACTTCGCTTTGCCACCCTTGGTGACCACTTACTGCCATTGAGGCATTGCTAGAAAAGTTTGCACTGCTGCTGGATTCACTTCCTGACGCGGGTGCGGATGTCACTGCAGACTCTTGGGTTGTCACAGGGGCATCTTCAAACACTTTTTTCTCTTGAGGCATTTTTTTCTTTGGTGGGCGTTTTTTCTCCGTCACTTTCGTTAACGTACCGTTATCCACCAGTGCAGTTTCAGGCAATTTCTCTGCTTTTTCCACCACTTCTGGCAAGGTTTCCTCGCGAGTCACCACTTGCTGTTTAGGCGCATGGTTCACCTCAGGCTCCGCTTGCTGCTCTAGCTGATAAACCCCGAGTTGCAAAGAAATTGCTGGTGGCAATACGCCTGTTTTGGGGATGGAAGACGTAAACCATCCAATAAAAATAATTGCTAGTGTTCCGTGGAAAAGACAACTCAACGCCAAACCGCCCAGTGGACGGAAAATCGGGCGTTCTAACTTGCCCGTTATACTGCTCATATTCTGCCTCTCGACTTTATTTTTTGCAGATTATAGGCATAATACAAACAAAAATGATATTCATTATTATTATTAAAAACACAATAATTAAAATAAGATATTGATTTATAATAAAAAGTAATCTGAGCGGATTATTCATCAGCGCATTTAGGGCTCCCATCCTGTTATTTGCGCACTTTGATAACATTGACACCAGTAAAATGACCATCGATAAATCCCTTGCCCGCAAAATTAGCGGTGCGTATCAGTCAACTTATAGCCAACTTGTTCGGTTTTTCCGCAATCGGCTAGACAACAGCAACGATGCTGATGATTTATCACAGGATGTGTTTACACTATGGCTTAATCGCAAGGAACAAACACCTGTAAAAGAGAGCCGCGCTTACCTGTTTAAAATTGCAAATCATGTGTTGATTGACCATTGGCGACGTAACCTGCGCCAAACGAAATCAGAAACTACCATTGATGAGATCGCACATGAACACAGTTTAGAGCAACGTGAAGCTGATCCCAGTGAAATATTGGAGCATCAGCAACGTATTCAACAGTTAAGTGAAGCCCTTGAAACTTTGCCTCCTCGTCGACGAGAAGCTTTTTTGCTGTATCGTTTTGATGGGTTATCACAAAGTGAAATCGCTGAGCGAATGGAAATCTCAATCAGTATGGTGGAAAAACACATTGCGGCGGCGCTAGTTCATTGTAAAAAACACCTTGATAATCAGGGCAATAAATAGTCATGACACACGAGCCTTTGCACGAATCAGAGGATATAGACCGCATTGATGAAGAGGCTGCGCTTTGGTTTACCCGAATGCACAGCCAACGCATCAGTGAACAGGAAACCGCGCAATTTAAACAATGGCTTGCGGCGTCCTCTGAACATGCAAAAGCCTATGACTCAATGGCGTCAGTATGGCGTGATTTTGATGCAATGCCTCGCCCTGCCAGTGCTAAAAAAGAGGCAAGTGAAAAACGCCCTTTTTTTCGCCTCTGGCGGCCGCTGGGTAATACATTAGCCGCATTTTTTATCGCCGCTATTTTATTTTTACCTTATAGTCATCTACCTTCCATGTTATTGAATAACATGACGTTGGTGACGACTGATACTCCAAAAGAAGTCACGCTTCCCGATGGTTCTCAATTATTTCTCAACCGCCACACCCGTGTCCGAATTGCCTATGAGACACCTGTGCGTAACCTGTTTCTTGATGAAGGAAATGCATATTTCAAGGTAAAATCAAACCCTTATCGCCCCTTTGTTATTCAGACTGACCAACGGCGCATTCAGGTTGTCGGTACCGAGTTTGAAGTGAATAAGGCCGCGCAGCAGGTTTCGGTGAATGTTAGCCAAGGCATTGTGAGCTTCCAAAGTGAACCAAACTCCCACCCTATTTTTTTGCTCGCAGGCGATAGCGCGATCAGTGCCAGCCCGAGCAGCAAAATTACCCGACAACACGTGGATGCGCAGGATGTCGCGCGCTGGCGCTTTGGCGAATTGGTTTTTGTAGATAAACCCCTTGCTGAAGTACTCGCTGAACTCAAAAACTATTCTGCCGTCAATGTTGAGCTTTCACCTGCCACATTAGCAAACAGTAAAATCTCAGGGCGTATCAATATCCGCCAGCCGAATTTGTTTTTTCAAGCACTTCCTTCGCTATTACCTGTCCAAGTTGTCTATCAAGATAAAAATAACATTTTGATTATCAACAACAAAAAAAATAAATGAAAAATATTTTCATTTGCAGGTGAGGATAATTCTCATTTCACCCTCTTCTTAAGTAGTTCGTTTTTTACTGACTATTTTCCGCACACTTTTTGTGCAGCTTAAGAATAAGGGATATCCATGTCTATTCAGTTTACTCAAGGCCGGTTAAAGCCGCTTGCCCTTGCTGTGGCAGTTGGTAGCGCAATAGTTTGCCAATCCGCAGCTGCACAAGAGCTGGCATTTTCACTACCCGAACAATCACTTGCAACCTCCGTTGCAGAAATTAGCCGCCAAGGCCAAGTTCAACTGCTGTACGATAAAAGTCAGCTTAATGGCTTACGTGCCCCTGCACTGTCTGGCAATTACTCCGCACAAACCGCATTACAAAAAATACTTATCGGTAGCGGGTTAGAACTTGTCAGTGAAAACGGCGTTTTCGTGATCCGTCAGCAAAATCTAAACCAAGGCACATTGGTTTTACCTGAAACCCAAGTCTCGGGTGTGGTACAAAATCACCCTGCAACCGATGTGATGTCAGCACCGCAATATGTTACCGCCGAAGAGATCAGCCAAAAAAATACGGGTGATGGCAACATTACTGATCTGATGAAAACCAACCCTGCAGTGCAATTTGCTAACAATGACAGCAACTCCATGAACCAAGGGGAAATTAAACCTTCCCGCGTGTCAATCCACGGTTCAAGCAGCTACCAAAATGCCTATCGCCTTGATGGCGTGAGTTTTAATAATGACTTTGACCCTGCCGATAGCGGTTTAGGGGAAACGGCAACTCGCTTAAGTAGCAGCGACCAAGGGATTTACATCGATAGCCGCCTGATTGACAGCATGACGGTGTACGATAACAACATTCCTGTCGAATTTGGTGGCTTTACGGGGGGTACCGTTGAAGTGAATAGCCGCCGCTGGCAAGGAGAGAACAGCGCCCATGCCTATTACCGCTTAACACGTTCGGGCTGGAACAACTTATTCCACGATTCAAGCCAAGGCATTGATACCACTAAGAATGACACTGCCAACCCTGCACGTTTCCAAAATCGCTACGATAAAAATGACTTTGGTGGCTGGTTTGAATTAGGGGTTAGCGAAAATTCAGGGATTGTCTTCTCTGCTTCACGCCGCAGTTCGACCATTCCGATGACTCTCGCCAATGATGGTGCCGCAATGATCAACGGCGATGGCGAGTTAGAAATGACAGATGGGCTGACAGGGAAAAAAAATCAAAAAAGAACTTCCGATAACTATTTTTTGAAATATACCTTTGATCTATCTGATAAAAGTTCTTTTGACCTTTCCGCAAACTATGCTAACTATGATAGTCGCTTATTTACTTCCACTATAATGAATTCTGGCTATGACAGTACACATAAAGGCCTAGGCTTTACTGGTATCTTCAAACATCAATTTGATATGGGCCAGTTAGAGCTTACAGCAAGTACCCAACAGCTAAAAGATGAACGCGCTAATGACCAGAACTATTATGTCGAAGTTCTCGCAATGGATTCTGACTATAATTGGGATAACCGAAAATATCTACGTAGTGGTGGACAAGGCGATTTAATTTCTGAACAAAATAGCCAAACAGCAAAAGCCGTTATGCGATTCACGCCAATGAATGATGGATTAGGGATTAGTCATACCCCTACAATTGGTAGTGAAATAAGCTATACCAAAGGAACATATAAGCGAGATAGTGACTTTTATCGTTATAACTATTCAGGCGTTATTGATAAAAATGACTATTGGAATGGGCAACTCACTAACGTCACTCGCTTCCAAGCCGGTAAACACTCCGCAGATTATACCAATTACGCATTATTTCTTGATGACAACCTGCAATATGACAAGTTAACACTGCGTCCAGGAGTTCGTTTAGACCGCGATGATTTTGTGAGCCGCACAAATATCGCGCCTAGACTTTCTGGCTCATATGACGTTTTTGGTGATAACTCAACGCTATTAATAGCGGGTGCCAATCGCTATTATGGTCGTTCAATGCTCACCTATGCCTTATATGGCGCTCAAAATGCAGGAATGCAAAACTGTAATTGGGGATGTTCATTAGACCCAAGTTTAAATGACTGGGATAATAAAAAAGATTATGAGGGAATTGATTCACTAAAAACCCCCTATAACGATGAGCTCACCTTAGCACTGCAACAAGAGATCCTTTCGACTACGTGGCGCTTACAATACGTACACCGTGAAGGGTATGACGAAGTCAGAACTCGCACCAAATATGACACCCGCGATGCCGACAAACGCAGTATTCGCATGTATGACAATGGTGGTCGTAGTTCTCATGATACAGTCACTTTATCCGTGAAAAATAGCCAACCATGGGAATGGGCTGAAGCTTCTCATGTTATGAATGCGTCTTTCACATGGCAACAAACAGAAAGTAATACACCAAAAGATGCTGGCTATAACTCTTTCGATCCCGCCAATAAAGTCAATCTGAATAAAGTCTGGTATGACGGTAAAGTTATTGACGCCTCAAAACTACCTTCAACCAGCTTTAACTCACCCATCAAGTTAAACCTCGAACTTACCAGTGTATGGGATGAATACGATGTTACTTGGTATAACCGCCTTCAATGGTGGGGAGCCCGCAGCCAAGCCGTTCGGTACGACAACGCCTACGCTGTTGATCCTGAATATGGCCAATTACGCAAATACACCAAGCAAAATTTTGCCAGCAAATACACATGGGATACCCGCCTCGGCTGGAAACCCGACTTTGCTCATGGTTTCGGTTTCTCGGTTGAGGTGAACAATATTCTGAATAATAAAAATATTGCTGATCGCTTTGTTTTCGAAGACCGCGTGCTGAAGTCCTACGATCCAGGCCGTCAGTTCTGGTTACAAGTGAATTACGACCTGTAATACCCGTACGCCTATCGGCAATGTGAGCTATTAAAACAACAAATGAATAAAACGTCATGAAGACACTGAAACAATTTTTCTATTTAGTAAAACCTTTTTGGGGGCAGCGTGCTGCCCTTTTGTGCTGGATACTGCTTTTCGCCTCACTGGGGCTAACGCTGTCATCCGTGTGGTTCAACGTCAAAATGAACATGTGGAACGGCGACTTTTATAACGCGCTACAAAAGCTTGATGGCCAAGCACTGTATGGCTTATTACAGTACTTTGTTATCTTAGTCAGCGGGTTAATCTTTGTAGTGGTCATGGGAAATTACCTCAAACAAATGTTGATTATCCGTTGGCGTAAAGGCATGACTGAGCAAGTCCTTGGCCGTTGGTTATCCCCCAACAGTAAACATTACCTGTTAAGGCTCACCGCCCAAGAGCCCGACAACCCCGACCAACGTATCGCTGAAGACATTCGTTTATTGATTGAATCGACACTCAACCTGGTAGTGACATTCTTACACTCAATGTTAACACTCATCTCATTCGCGGCAATTTTATGGACGCTCTCTGGTAGCCTGTCATTCAACTTTGCCGATAGCGATTGGACTATCCCTGGTTATATGTTCTGGGCTTGTATCATTTATACCCTAATTGGTATCGCCCTCACCCAGTGGATTGGTTTTCCACTGCGCCGTTTGCACATGGATAAGCAGCGCCGTGAAGCCGATTACCGTAGCTCGCTCATTAACTGCCGCCAACACGGTGACGCCATCGCAGGGCAGCGCGGTGAAAACCAAGACAGAAAAGAGTTAATGGGGCGTTTTGGTGAAATCATCACTAACTGGAACCGTTTGATCCGCTGTGAGCGAAACTTATCTTTTTACACTGTGGGTTACCAACAAGTCACCGCATTAGCGCCTGTTTTATTGGCCTTACCTAAATTCCTTGCAGGGGAAATTATGTTAGGTGGATTAATGCAATTGCGCCAAGCGTTCACTAGCGTTGCCACCTCTTTGGGCTGGTTTATTTTCGCCTATAAAGAAATTGCGGCATGGCAAGCTACCGTCTCCCGTTTATATAACTTCGTGGTGTTACTGGAAAACGACAATAAAGCGCAAGTCACTGTTGATGAACAACATGCACCGCTAGCCGCCAAAATTAGCGTATCAACGGCAGATAACCGCCTACTGGTTGAAGACGTTAACTTTACGGCCAAACAAGGGGAACTGACATTAATTTCAGGACGCTCTGGTATTGGTAAATCCACTTTACTGCGCACACTCAGTGGCCACTGGCCGTTCTTTAGCGGTACGATTTCACGCACAGAGCACGTCATGTGGATCCCACAGCGCTTGTATTTACCTGTCAGCCGCTTAGATAACTTACTAGCTTACCCGCAAGCTGCTAGCCAATTTAGCCAACACGATTTTCAATATGCGCTGACCTTAGTGGGGTTAGAAAAACTGCACCATCAGCTCGCCTTAGAAACGGACTGGAACAACCGCCTATCTGGAGGCGAACAACAACGCATCATGTTTGCGCGTTTGTTGCTTAATCGCCCGAAACTCTTACTGCTTGATGAAACTACATCGGCGCTGGATGAAAGCAGTGCATTGGAATTACTCGCACTGTTAAAAGCAGAATTACACGATAGCGCTATTGTACTCGTTAGCCACCAACGCTTTGTTGCGCAATTTGCAGAACAAAAAATTCACCTATCAGAGTCTATCCGTACTGACTCTGTAATGACAGGAACACCTGAATATGCTTCGTAAAATCACCTTTGCTACTTGCATCAGTTTACTGCTAGGAGGTTGTGCAGGTAGTGTTGCCACCAGCCAAAATGCGCAAACCTTACTGCCTGTGCGTAGCGATCTACAGCATTATCAATTAGATAACGGCCTGCAAGTTTACCTCTTACAGCGTAACCAGCCGGGTGTTGAGTTGCGTTTATTAGTGAGTAGCGGCTCATTGCAAGAAAATGAACAGCAGCTTGGTCTTGCGCATTTTACCGAGCACATGGCCTTTAAAGGCACCAAACATTTTCCCGGTACAACGGGCTTTAAACAGCTTGAACAGCAAGGGCTGAAGCTGGGTAGCCACGTTAACGCCATCACCAGTTTAAATTCCACCCTGTATAAGTTGTCGTTACCCGATGCAACCGCGAAACAGGTAGAGACTGGCTTGCAAGTCATGGCAGACTGGGCCTCAAATATGACGTTCGACCAAGAGGCGTTTGAAAAAGAACGCCCTGTGATTGTCGAAGAGTGGCGCTTACGCCAAGGGATGGGCTACCGCATTAATGATAGTCTTGAAAAATTACGTTACCACGGCAGCCGTTATGCAGAACGTAACCCAATTGGTTCCCTCGATATCGTGCGCCAAGCACCAATTGAACAAGCAAAAAACTACTATCAAACATGGTACCAACCACAACGCATGACCCTGTTAGTGATTGGTGACTTTAATAGTTCTTCAGTTCGCCATCAGGTCAATACTTTATTTGCCTTACCTAAACCTGAAAAAGTGGCAGAAGATAACCCGCAATGGAAGCAATTTGCTAGCTCCACCAATATGTTAGTGCAAGGAATTTTTGATAAGGAACAAGGTGCACGTTATGTTCAATTTTCCTTACAAAAAGATGTTAGCGCACCACTGAATACCCGCTTAGGGCAACAAGAAGACTTATTAGACAGTTTATGGCTCGCCATTTTAAACCAACGCTTTACGGTGATGGTGGATAATGGTGTTCTGCCATCGATCAGTATCAATGAGCAAGGTGCAATGCTGGATAACCAACGTTTACAGCAACTGATGATTATCCACCCGAAAGGCAATGACTATGCAGGTGCCACTCAAATTCTGTTTACGGAATTACAGCGATTAGCCACTGAGCCTGTAACCCAAGAAGAGCTCGATAGTGCAAAACAAGCGATGTTGAAAAAGCTCAGCTTACAAGCCGCCTCTGAACAACGCTACAGCAATGATTATCTGGCAGGGCAGCTGACGACCGCCCTTGAGTATGACATGCCAATGTGGAATAAACGCCAGCAATTGGATGGCAGCTATCAATTGATTAATGGAATAAAACCACAAACGTTACAGCAACACGTGGCAAAATTCCTACAAGTGGCTTCCCCACGCTTAGCGCTGATTGGCCCAGATACTGATGCCCCAACCGTGGATAAATCCACATTTAATACCCAATGGCTCAACGTCCGCCAAAGCTCACCAGGGCCATTTACGTTACGCTCAAAAGCCATTGCCTTGCAACTGCCTGAAGTGGCAAAAGGCACTATTGTTGAGCAAGCCAAATTGCCCGTTGATAAAACCGAGCAATGGACATTAAGTAATGGCATCAAAGTGATTGTTAAAACGGATAAAAATCTTAAAGATGATATTCAGTTTAACCTTCAATTACCAGGTGGCCGTTCCTTAGAAACCCAACAAACTGCAGGTTTAACCGACTGGGCATTGAAACTGCCTGAAAGCAGCGGTTATGGTCACTACAGCGCGCGTGATTTAGCGCTGCTCGCAAAACAAAACCAAATTTCGCTACGCCCTTACAGTGAGTTACTGACACACGGCTTTCGTGGTAAAACCCCTGTCGATAACCTCGAAACCGCATTACAGCTACTGAATTTAAAACTCACTGCGCCGCAATTTAGCGGGGAAAAACTCGAGCAACAAAAACAGTCTTTTGCGTTAAATTTATCGAAAACGCCTGTGGAGCGAACCTTCCTCGATAATATCAATCAGGAAAGTTATACCCACGGTGAATTTTTAGTCATCAATCCTCAAGGTGGCTGGCAGCAATTCACCGCACAACAATTGCAACAAGCCAATCGCCAATTAGTCACCTCAACCGCGGATATGACGTTGGTCATAACAGGGGCGATGAATAGCAAAGATCTGAAACCAATGTTAGAGAAATGGGTTGCTTCACTGCCATCTAATGACCAAAAATTGGTATCACGCGACCAAGGCATCATGCCAAAAATGGCGAGTTTCAATAAAACCTACCCGATCAGTAGCAGCGATAAAAGTATGGTGAGCATTCAATTTGCGGCGCCTGCAGTTTGGACACAGCAAGATCAACTCGCACTGCAATTGATTGATACCCTTGTTAGCCAACGCTTACGCGGGGAACTACGTGAAAAAGCCAGCGGAATTTATGCGCTCGGTTTCTCTCAAATGTTAGCGAAAAAACCGCAGCCTTATTACCTTGCTCGCTTGAACTTCACCACCTCCCCTGAGCGTGCGCAGGAAATGACAGCAATCGCGCAAAAAACCATTGCGCAAATTCGCCAATCGGGTGTGAGTGAAAAAGAGTTAACGGAAGCCAAAAATATTTGGTTAACGGAGCATTCGCAAGTCACTGACAGTGCAAGCTATTGGACAGAAGCACTGGCACAAATCGCTGCTGATGATGGGCTATATCAACGTTTGAACCAAGAAAAAGCCATTGTGCGCCAACTCACAGTTGAAGATATAAACCGTTTGGCTCGTCAATATTTAGGGCAAAACAGCAAAGTGTTTATGATGACGCCTTAATATGCATTAGTAAAATGAGTCCGTAGGTATAACGGGCTCATTTTTTTATTGTTTACCATACTCTTATATGACCGAAATTTGTGATTAATTTCTAGAAAAGAGTCTTCGTATATTATTAATTACTCGATTGAATATATGTGAAACTATTTTCTTTAAACTGACTTCCTTCAATAACTCTTCCGTAGCTACACTTCCTTTAGGTTCCAATAATTCTGTTTTACTTGCAACACTGAGTTTTTCATCACTCTTCAATTCATTTATTCTATCTATTGAATGAATATCAATGAAATCATTAACCATTTTAGCAATATTTTCATGAGTGTAATCTGATATTCTTTGCTTTAAATCAGATGCGTGTTTTTCAATATTTTCAATAGGCTCTTTTTCAAAATTATCTACAATTACCATTTTAAATTCATTGAGTTTCCGTGGGGTAATACTTTGCAACCCAAATACGGAATTTATGGCGTACCAAACTCGGCTTATCAGATTTTTGTTTTCTCTAATATACAATTCATGCTCATCTAAATATTTATTAATGATTGTATCTATTTTCTTACATACTAATTCATTATCATATTTTTTTAATATCCCCTGCATATTTAACATTTCAATTTCAAATTTTTCGGGTGTTTCACTTGATTTTAACTCATTAAATCTTTCCTTAATTTTAGCTTCAATCAAATTTAATGAGCGTCCCGAAATCTTGTCAAAAATCACTTTAATTTTAATTGCTTCCTCTATCGTATGATGTGGAAGAATTTTTTGAAATTCAGGTTTTTTTTCACTTAATCCCGATTGATTTAATTGTTTTTCTTTTATTGAATCATTAGATAAATCGTCACTATGTGATTTTCGCTCAGTCACTTTATCAAGTGTATTTTCTTTTTGCTCAGTTTGTGTTTTTTTAGCAGGAAGTGATTGTTCAGGAGACGAAGAAAAATAATTTGTGCTAGCTTTCATACCCCGATGAAAATACTTATCAATTTTATATTTCGCCTTCTTATTAGCCTCACTCTTTTTCGCCCATGCCTCCTGTATTTCCTTCATTCCATCATCACCCACACTATTCTTCAAACTCACTATTTTATCTATTATTAGATGGCTAGAACCCTTATAAAAGTTATATCTTCTAATAATATTATCTACCATATCATTCAATGAAATTGATGGATCCGTTTGTTTTTTAGCATGATTTTGGGGTGTTAGGCTTATAGCTTTAGGGATTTTCATATTAAATTTCCTATTTTTAGGTAAAAAACATAAAAATCATATATAAGCCCACAGGCTTTCGATATCAGATAGCGATTCCTTTATTGTTTTTAAATCCAGCCAGTAAAATGTAATGTGACTACTTGATTTATATAATATTGTTAGTTGACATATATTATTTTTAATGTGATTAATATCCTTCTAGAAAATGATAATAAGAGAAAATCATGAGTGACGTAATCATACGCAGAGCGACAATGGCAGATATCCCTGCCATCACACAAATTCACACGGACTATTCGGCTTACGCCAATACATTACAGTTACCATACCCAACAGAAAAAACATGGGAAGCGCGTCTTGGGGCGAATGATCCGCTTGTGACGCAGTTTGTCGCCACCATTGATAATATCGTTGTCGGATTACTGGTTATTAGCCAACCAAGCCAAGTTCGCCGCCGTCATGTGGCCACCTTTGGCATCACGGTTAGCGAAACACACCAAGGAAAAGGCATTGGCTCAAAGCTGATGCAAGTGATGGTAGATTACTGCGATAACTGGTTGAATGTGCACCGCATTGAGCTCGAAGTGTTCGCTACAAATGGTAGCGGAGTCGGGCTATATGAGAAATTTGGCTTTGTGCAAGAAGGCCGTATGCGAGATTATGCGTTTCGTGACGGGCAATACGTTGATGCCGTGATGATGAGCCGAATAAAAAGTTAGTCCTAAAATTCGCCCTATTCATTGCGAGTGGCTTGGAGCTATCTTAAACTAATAAATATTCTGTGCCTCCATAATTTGAGATAATAAATAAAATGCAAAATCATTTATCTAAGCCATTAAATCAAACACTTCCTCATAAGAGTCCTGCTGCTTTAGTTAAATCAGCACCTAAATCGGAATGGAAAGAAATACATAAAATCGCCATTGATGCATTCAATGAATTCGAAGAGCAAGCGGGTCTATTTACTGATGATGGTGAGTATGGAGTAATTTGATGCTGCAATATGCCGTATACCGTAATAAGTCCATTAAGTCTAAAGAACAATACCCTTATATTATTGATATCCAAAATAACTTACTTGATGACTATCATTCACGAGTAATTATGCCTATTGCTCCGCTATCACAAAAAAATGCGCAAATAAAAGTCTTATCACCAATAATCACAATTCACGGCATCCATCATGTAATTATTACAAAATCAATTACAACCGTTTCTAAAAATAAACTCAAACCAAATGACCTTGTTTGTATTATACCAAGCATTCATACCAAAATTATTTCTGCTGTTGATATGATCCTTTCAGGTATCTAGTCGCTATTTAAGCAAAAAAATGCCACGCTATACGTGGCATTCATCGAAAGCTATTTATCAAATCAAACGATTATTTGTCGCCTAACAGTACTGAGTCCAGTGCGATTTCAATCATTTCATTAAATGTAGTTTGACGCTCATCAGAAGTGGTTTGTTCACCAGTTTTGATATGGTCTGATACGGTACAGATAGCCAGTGCGCGTGCACCGTATTCTGCCGCAACACCATAGATACCCGCAGCTTCCATTTCAACACCTAAGATGCCGTATTTTTCCATCACTTTGAACATATCTGGATCTGGCGTGTAGAATAGGTCAGCAGAGAACAGGTTACCCACACGGACGTTAACTTTTCTGGCTTTTGCTGCTTCAACCGCATTGTGAACTAAATCATAGTCTGCGATTGCCGCGAAATCTTGGTCTTTGAAACGCAGGCGGTTAACTTTAGAATCTGTGCAAGCACCCATACCGATAACAACATCACGCAGTTTCACATCATCCATCACTGCGCCACATGAACCTACACGAATAATCACTTTTACACCGAAATCGGTGATCAATTCTTTTGCATAGATTGAGCAAGAAGGGATACCCATGCCGTGACCCATGACAGAAATCTTACGACCTTTATAAGTCCCTGTAAAACCTAACATGCCACGAACGTTGTTCACTTGACGGACATCTTGCAGGAAAGTTTCTGCGATGTATTTTGCACGTAATGGATCGCCTGGCATCAGAACGACATCAGCGAAATCACCCATTTCTGCATTAATATGTGGAGTTGCCATGATTATTTCCCTTTAAACGATAAAATATTTTTAAAATAAATAAGGTGGTCCCCCACCTTATTATTAGAATCAGAATTCCATAACCCTAAGCAATTATTACCCTAATTAACTCATTACCCTAGATAATTTGAGTTGTAGCTAGGCGGCTAGCAAAATCATCCCTATGAGCATACATCAGTATGTGATTAGGGTGGTTTTGTGCAGCCAACACCGCTACAGCTCAAAGTATGACGGGTAATTGGGATTAAAGCATTGGTTTACCGTAATCCATTGGCGACAAATCAAAATACTTAGCGACTGTCTGACCAATATCTGCGAACGTTTCGCGGTGACCTAATGAACCTGGTTTCACTTTTGGCCCATAAATGAGAACTGGAATGTGCTCACGTGTATGATCTGTACCTGGCCAAGTTGGGTCACAACCGTGGTCAGCTGTTAAAATCAGAATGTCATCTTCTTTAACCAGTTTCATTAATTCAGGTAAACGGCGGTCGAACAGTTCTAATGCTCCTGCATAACCTGCAACGTCTCGGCGGTGACCGTATGCTGAGTCAAAGTCAACAAAGTTAGTGAACACGATAGTGTTATCACCCGCCAGTTTCATTTCTTCTACTGTTGCATCAAACAGTGCATCGATACCTGTTGCTTTAATTTTCTTAGTGATACCAACGTGTGCGTAAATATCCGCAATTTTGCCGATAGAAACAACTTCACCTTGTTTCTCATCCACTAATTTTTTCAGTACAGTTGGTGCTGGTGGTTCAACCGCTAAATCGTGACGGTTGCCCGTACGTGAGAAGTTACCTGCTTTATCACCAACAAATGGACGCGCGATAACACGGCCGATGTTATAACCACCTTTTGTTAACTCTTCACGTGCGATTTCGCACAGCTCATACAGTTTGTCTAAGCCATACGTTTCTTCGTGGCACGCAATTTGGAATACAGAGTCTGCAGAGGTATAGAAAATTGGTTTCCCAGTTTTCATGTGCTCTTCACCCAGTTGGTCTAGGATGACAGTACCAGATGAATGGCAGTTACCTAAGTAGCCTGGCAGGTTAGCTTTTTTAACTAAAGTATCTAGCAGTTCTTGTGGAAAGCTGTTTTCTTCGTCAGAGAAATATCCCCAATCGAATAACACAGGCACACCCGCGATTTCCCAGTGGCCTGATGGGGTATCTTTACCAGAAGAAATCTCGCTTGCGTAACCATATGCACCGATAATTTCAGCATTAGGATCAAGACCCGCAGGGAATGAACCGCTTGATTCTTCTCCTGCTTTACCTAAACCTAATTTTGTTAAATTAGGTAAATGCAGAGGCCCTTTACGACCAATATCCGCTTCGCCGCGTGCACAAGCATCTGCAATGTGACCCAATGTATTTGAGCCTTCATCACCAAATTTATGTGCATCGTGTGCAGCGCCGATCCCAAAGGAATCCAAAACCATAATAAATGTGCGTTTCATATTTTTCTCCTGCGGTATTTATTAGAACGATATACCACTAAAATCTATTTGTATTACTCGCTGATTTGGCGATAAACCATCGGCGTTTGCTCAGGGGAATTATCACCAATCACCATTGCTGCGCGCACTTCTTTTGCCGCTTCTTCCCATGCTTTTTCACTGTTTGCATGGATAATTGCCAATGGTGTTTGTGTATCCACTTTCGCGCCAAGTGCCGCGATATCACTCAAACCAACACTGTAGTCAATTGGGTCTGTTGCTTTACGGCGACCGCCGCCTAATGTCACAACGGACATCCCCAATGCACGCGTATCCATTTGCGTGATAATACCGTTTTTCGGTGCATAAACGGCTTTGCTCAGCACGGCAGTTGGTAGGTATTTGTCATAATTTTCAACAAAATCTACTGGGCCTTTTTGTGCTGCAACCATACGGCCAAACACTTCTGCCGCTTTACCGTTATCCAGCACCGCTTGCAGTTTTTGGCGAGCCTCTTCACGAGTAGCTGCTAACGAGCCTGAAACCAACATTTCCACACAAAGTGCCATTGTCACTTCATACAGACGTGGATTACGGTATTCGCCAGTTAAGAATTGCACAGCTTCGCGCACTTCAACCGCATTACCCGCACTGGACGCCAACACTTCGTTCATGTCGGTTAACAATGCCGTCGTTTTACACCCTGCGCCATTTGCCACTTTGACAATTGACTCTGCCAGTTCTTCTGATTTCTCATAGGTTGGCATAAATGCGCCAGAGCCGACTTTTACGTCCATGACTAAGGCATCAAGGCCTTCAGCCAGTTTTTTACCTAAAATGGATGCAGTGATCAGCGGAATCGAGTCAACTGTTGCAGTAATATCACGGGTTGCATAAAAGCGTTTATCTGCTGGTGCTAATGAATTGGTTTGCCCAATAATTGCCACACCCACACCTTTAATAATGTCACGGAAACGAACATCATCAGGAAAGATATCGAAATTAGGGATAGCTTCCAGCTTATCCAGCGTACCACCTGTATGACCCAGACCACGGCCTGAAATCATAGGGACATAACCGCCGCATGCAGCGACCATTGGGCCTAGCATCAGGGAAGTCACATCACCAACACCGCCTGTAGAGTGTTTGTCCACCAACGGGCCGTTAAGGTTGAGTGATTTCCAATTCAGCACCGTTCCTGAATCACGCATAGCCAGCGTCAGTGCAACACGCTCAGGCATCGTCATATCGTTAAAATAGATGGTCATTGCCAGTGCAGCAATTTGACCTTCCGAAACAGAATTATCACGAACACCATTGATAAAAAAGCGAATTTCCTCTTCGCTTAATGGTTTACCATCGCGTTTTTTACGAATAATTTCTTGTGCCAGAAACACGATATACTCCTTTAAAGTCGAATTTATCGGCTAACAATAATGCGAAAATTAATAATTGCTGCTTGATTTTTTAACGTCGTAACCCAGCGTGTTTAATAAATTTGCTAGTAAGCTTGATGCGCCAAAACGGAAGTGGCGGCTATCAGCCCAATTGTCACCTAAAATTCGGCCTGCTAATGCTAAGTAATCCGCAGCTTCTTCTGCGGTACGTACACCACCCGCAGGTTTGAAACCAACGGTTTTTGCAACGCCCATATCACTGATGACTTGCATCATGATTTCTGCACTTTCTAATGTTGCGTTAACAGGCACTTTACCTGTTGAGGTTTTGATAAAATCAGCACCTGCTTTAATTGAAATTTCAGACGCTTTACGAATTAACGCAGCATCTTTTAATTCACCTGTTTCAATGATCACTTTCAGTAACACATTGGCAGCTGCACAAGCGTCTTTACATGCTTTGACTAAATCAAAACCGATTTGTTCATTGCCTGCAATCAGCGCGCGGTATGGGAATACAACGTCAACTTCATCCGCACCATAAGCAATAGCCGCTTTGGTTTCTGCTAATGCGATTTCAATATCATCATTGCCATGTGGGAAGTTGGTTACGGTCGCAATGCGAACGTCAGGTGTGCCTTGCTCACGCAAAGTTTTACGCGCAATTGGAATGAAACGAGGGTAGATACAAATTGCCGCTGTGTTGCCAGCAGGGCTTTTGGCTTGATGGCATAATGCGATCACTTTTGCATCAGTGTCGTCATCATTCAATGTGGTTAAATCCATCAGGGTCAGCGCGCGTTGTGCGGCTGCTTTTAAATCAGTCATATAACTCTCCAACGTTATTAATTCTTCAGAACGACACGTTCTTTGTTGGCGAGCGGGCTTGGTTCCTTAAAGATGCCAGCCGGATGCTTCCGAACTGAGCAGCTGAGTTCCTTCTCACCGCACGATGCCCTAGAGTCATTCGACTCTGAGAACTAGCAGTTCCATTAGCAGCTTACTAGTGTCTATTTGACCATGGAACAGCGTCACTTTATGTGCTACAAATCACATTAATCGACTGAATGTTACATTATTAAATATAATTATGTGAATCAGATCTCATTATACCCGATCCAACTGTTAATTTATTCACTCAAATGGCTTTTCTAGCCTTAGACAATCATTAATTGACTAAGTTAAGAATAGTTGAAATTCTGCCGTTGAATATAAAAGATAGCAAAAGAATATAACCGATAAAAATAAAAGCGAAAGAGCTACGCCCTTCCGCTTCTATAGTGAACAGGCTGAATAAACCTGCCTAAAATCTTACACGATGCTTTATGCTACCGCAGCTGCCCCCAAGGTCAAGAATAAGCCAGCAATAGTCGCGCTCATTAAGTTAGATAATGTTCCTGCCATGACTGCTTTCATGCCAAGACGCGCAACGTCGCCACGGCGATTTGGTGCCATTCCGCCTAAACCACCCAGCAAAATTGCCACTGACGATAAGTTCGCAAAACCACACAATGCGAATGAAATAATGGCTTTTGTATGGTCAGATAGCACTTGCTTACCTGCTGCAATCACTTCTGCATCTGCCTTCATGTATTCACCGAAATTCATGAACGCAACAAATTCATTCACAACAATTTTTTGACCAATAAATGAGCCCGCAATAGTGGCTTCGCTCCACGGCACACCAATTAAGTAAGCAATAGGCGCAAACAACCAACCTAATAGCAACTCAAGGGACAGCTGCGGATAATCAAACCAACCACCAATGCCACCTAAAATACCATTGATTAATGCAATCAATGCAATGAACGCTAATAACATAGCGCCAACGTTCAATGCTAATTGCATCCCTGACGATGCTCCCGCTGCTGCGGCGTCAATAATATTTGCAGGACGTTCATCTTCTGCAACTAAATCAGTCGCGTTAACTCTATCGCGCACATCTTCTGTTTCAGGAACCATCAGTTTTGCGAATAACAGACCACCTGGTGCCGCCATAAATGATGCGGCAATCAAGTATTCCATTGGCACGCCCATTTGTGCGTAACCCGCTAGCACAGAACCCGCCACTGACGCTAAACCACCACACATAATCGCGAACAGTTCAGAAGTGGTCATGGTTGCAATGTAAGGACGAACAACTAAAGGTGCTTCAGTTTGCCCCACGAAAATGTTCGCCGTCGCAGATAAGGACTCAGTTCGTGATGTGCCAAGGACTTTCTGTAAACCGCCACCCAATACTTTAATTACCAACTGCATGATACCTAAGTAATAAAGTACAGCGATCAATGATGAGAAAAACACAATAATAGGCAGAACGCGAAAAGCAAAAATAAAGCCGCCACCGCCAAATAATTCAAACATTTTGTCGGACACTAAGCCGCCAAAAATAAAGCTCATACCATCTTGACCATATCCGATGACTTTAGAAACACCATCAGACATCCCTTGTAGCACGCTGCGCCCAGCAGGGACATATAACACTAATGCACCGATTGCCAATTGGATAATAAAAGCACCACCTACAGTGCGAAGTCTTATCGCTCGGCGATTGCTAGAAAATAGGATAGCTATCGCGATGAGTACCGCCATTCCTATAATACTCATAATGAGTTGCATGGAAGGATCCCTGTTCACTTGATTCTAGGTTGATATATAAGGAAACGTGTAAGTCGCCTTGTCTCTTTGTGTGATGATTATACCTAGTCATCATGAATAACTCGCAATGTTCATCACAAATACGAGGTGCAAGAAACACTGAAAATTCAAATAATGTGATAACAATCACAAAATTCAGTCAGTTTTATCTGGAAAGGCGCTAAAGGTGTCATAAGTCATAGTAAAAGCTGAATGGATTAAATCAGATGGGAAACAGATTTATATAAGCATTACTTATCGTTTTAACTGTTTTTACTTTGTCAGATTAAATAACGACAGGCTATTATTGTAAAGTTGTTGAGCGATTTCTTCTGGAGATTCGTGGCGAAGCTCACAAAATGAACGAAAAACCCACTCAATACGCTCTGGTCGATTGGGCTCTCCCTGGAAACCTGAGACAGGCATATCTGGCGCATCAGTTTCAAACAATAATGATGTGAGTGGTAATTGCGACATCACATAGCGAGTTTTATTAGCACGCTCATAGGTTATTGTTCCCCCGACACCAATATAATAACCGAGTTTAACAAAAGCTTGAGCTTGGGATAGGCTCCCCGAAAAACCATGTACTACTCCACGAGCTGGCACATCAATACGGCGCAATATCGCTGCTAGCGGGTCATGCGTTTTGCGAGAATGCAAAATGACAGGTAAATCAAACTGTTTTGCCAGCTTAAGCTGCGCAATTAACAATTGCTGTTGGCGCTCAAACTGCGGGTTTGGCATGTATAGATCGAGCCCAATTTCCCCTACTGCCACACAGTTTGTATTTTTCTGCTGAAGGTAATCCACTAATACATCAAAGTGTGCATCTTGATACTGACTGATATACAGAGGATGAAACCCCATCGCTGCATGCAATTGAGGGTATTGCTGCGCCAATTGCCACACACGAGCGAAGTTATCTAAACTCACCGTAGGGATAACAATCTGTTCTACGCCACTTTGTTGTGCAAGGTGCAAGCTTTCGCTAAGCGCATCACTAAAAGGCGGAAAATCAAAATGGCAGTGAGTATCAATAAATTGAGGTTTATCCATTACGATTTTCATTCACTGGCAATATAATTGAAGGTGCCTCAGCAAGCTCTGGCACTAGATCTTCAGGCACTGATGCATTTTGCTCTGAAGGTTCGATATCAATCTCAAGGGGATTGAGTTCCATCTTCTGTGCCAAAGTGCGACTGAAGCTGTTTTGACTCTGATTAAACCCTGCACCAAGCGCTGCCATGAAATAACGTCCACAACGTCGCCCTGTATGATAGTCTTCATTTAAGGAAGAGATTTTACTCCCCAATGCGCTACTTTTTAGCGGAACAGGTGGGTAAATTTCGAAAACTTGCACATCTTTAGGCGGATTTTCAATAAATTCTTGCGTCTTGCGATAGCTTTTCAGATGCACTTTCAACATCGCCGCCATGCGCTGTAATCCGTTATTCTCACCTTCCAACCAGCGCGTCATTCTTTTCACCCATTCAGGGGTGAAATACATTTGGGATGGCACAGTACGGATCACCACAATTGTTTCAGCCCCACGTCGGTAGGCTTCCTCAACAGGGATTGCCGCACTGATCCCACCATCGTGATATAACGTGCCATCAAATTCAACGCCTTCGCGGTAGAACCCAGGGATTGCACTCGATGCACGAATAATATCCAGCCAAGTATCTGCATTGGGTTGTAAAAACTCAGCAGAAAAATCATCACTACGGCTAGCCCCCATATAAAATTCACGGCCTGAATCCAAGAGATCCAGCCCCGCTTCCATTCTCAAAGGGAACTCTTTTGCTGTGGTTTCGATCAACCAATCGAGGTCAATGAGGTGACCCCCACGGATAAAACGTAGTGGATTAAAAAACGCAGAATTAGTGGTATAACGAGTGATCACACGGCGTGCATAGCCTGCTTGCCCGCAGATATAAGCAGATAAATTTTGCGCCCCTGCGGAGGTACCAATCATTAAATCAAATGGGTTAAAATCAGAAATCAGAAACTCGTCCAGTACACCTGCAGTAAAAATCCCTCGCTGCCCGCCACCTTCACAAATCAGTGCGGTTTTTCCTGAGTTGATATTATCTAAAAATGCGAGAGGCTCAATAGTGCCTAAAGTGACTGAAACGTGTTTTCCCATAATACACCTGAATGACTTGAATAGCTTTCATTGACTCAAAAACAGAATGAGCTTCCCTTTGAAAGCTCATTCTATCGACATTGTACAATAAACGTTCATCAATTTGGGCTATTGAGACATTTATTTACAGATTAGTTAGCAAGCACCAATCCATTTTGCACAGATTTCACCCCATTAACGCGGGAAGCAACCTGCGTAATTTTATCGATTTGGTCAGCAGATTTCACAAAACCTGAAAGATAGACTACACCGTTAACCGTTTTCACGGATACGCTATTGCTAGAAATTCCCTTGGTGCCCAATAATTTGCCTTTCACATCCGCAGTAATTGCCGAATCATCAATGTATTCGCCCGTATTTTTTGCGCCGCTAGAGATAGCATTCCCCGTATCTTTACCTGCCATTTCAACGGTTTTGGCCGCACTATCCCACGTTTCAGAAGCTTGTTTTTTCAGCGCGCCATCTGATGATGAGCTGCATGCAGTGAGTGCAAAGCTCAATCCAATAGCAGTAAAACTACTTAATAGTATTGCCTTTTTCATAGGAACCTTCCTTTCACTGTGGTAAACGAGTTAACGTTACTAGCCTAAGTAAAAAAACAGAAAAAATAAAGTGGTTCAAGGGTAAAGACAGAATATTCTTGATGAAATAGTTTTAAAGACAGGAAAAGGCTCTCTAAAAGAGCATCAGGAAGAGATAACCCGCTACTTCATGATGAAATAGCGGGTTCAAAACAAGATTAGTGTTCGCGTGTTTTACGGAACCGAACGTCTGGATAACGTTCGCTGGTCAGGTTGAGGTTCACCATCGTTGGTGCGATATACGATAAGTTATCACCGCCATCAAGGGCTAAATTTTGCTCATTTTTGCGCTTAAATTCTTCGAATTTCTTCGCGTCATCACATTCAACCCAACGTGCCGTTGAAACGTTAACCGCTTCATAAATCGCTTCAACGTTGTATTCGCTTTTCAGACGCGAAACGACCACATCAAACTGTAGTACCCCTACCGCACCGACGATTAAATCGTTATTGGTTAATGGACGGAACACCTGCACCGCACCTTCTTCAGATAATTGAACCAGCCCTTTTAGCAGCTGTTTTTGCTTCAGTGGATCACGTAAACGAATGCGACGGAACAGCTCTGGTGCAAAGTTCGGGATCCCCGTGAATTTCAGTTCTTCACCTTGAGTGAACGTATCACCAATTTGAATCGTCCCGTGGTTATGCAAACCAATGATATCCCCAGCGTAGGCATTTTCGACCTGAGAACGATCCCCAGCCATAAAGGTTAATGCATCGGAAATTACCACGTCTTTTTTGATTCGCACTTGGCGTAACTTCATGCCTTTTTCGTAGGTACCTGAAACAATACGCATAAACGCAACGCGGTCACGGTGTTTCGGGTCCATATTGGCTTGGATTTTAAAGACGAAGCCCGTGAATTTTTCTTCTGTGGCTTCAACTTCACGCACGTCAGTTTGGCGGGCTTGTGGTGCTGGCGCCCACTCGACCAAACCATCTAACATGTGGTCAACCCCAAAGTTACCTAATGCAGTACCGAAGAAAACAGGCGTCAATTCCCCTTCTAAGAACGCATCATGGTCAAATTCGTGGGAAGCGCCTTGAACCAGCTCTAACTCATCGCGCAATTGTGCTGCCAGCTCATCACCTACCGCCGCATCTAAATCAGGGTTATTTAACCCTTTGATGATACGAACTTCTTGAATTGTATGACCTTGACCTGTTTGGTAAAGAATCGTCTCATCACGCAGTAAATGATAAACCCCTTTGAATAACTTACCGCAACCAATAGGCCAAGTGATTGGACAACAAGCAATTTTCAGCTCATTTTCCACTTCATCCAGTAGTTCCATTGGATCACGAATATCACGGTCGAGTTTATTCATGAAAGTCAGAATTGGCGTATCACGCAGACGGGTAACTTCCATCAGTTTACGAGTACGATCCTCAACCCCTTTACCAGAGTCAATAACCATTAAGCAGCAGTCAACAGCAGTTAACGTTCGATAGGTATCTTCAGAGAAGTCTTCGTGCCCTGGGGTATCCAGTAAGTTAACTAAGCAATCATTGTACGGAAACTGCATCACAGATGTGGTAATCGAAATACCACGCTGTTTTTCCATTTCCATCCAGTCGGATTTTGCATGCTGATTGGAGCCACGGCCTTTTACTGTCCCTGCACGTTGAATAGCGTGCCCGAACAGCAATACTTTTTCTGTAATCGTGGTTTTACCCGCATCGGGGTGAGAGATGATAGCAAACGTTCTACGCGTGCTAACTTCCTGTAGAAAATTCTGATCTGTCATTTAACCGTTCTTTTCGTCTGAATACAGATTTATAGCGGCACGCGTCTTAGCTTAATGTAGCATTTAGCGGTGCAAATCCGTCTTGTTAAACATAATTGGCGGATATTTTCGCAGATCTTGGGGGTATTAACAATCAAAGCATCGAGGTATGGTAAAAACAATACCCCGATGTGACATAAAAATGACTTAAATAACGAACGGATTACGACAAAATCAATTGAGTGATTTCATCGCCTAACGCCTGAGTACTTGCATTTCCACCCATATCACGGGTTAAGTGACGGCGCTCTTTAATCGCCGTTTCCACCGCAACCATAATGCTATCGTGCATTTCAGGGCAACCTAAGTGTTGCATCATCATCGCTGCCGCCCAAATTGTCCCTATTGGATTAGCAATATTTAACCCTGCAATGTCAGGGGCTGAGCCATGGACTGGCTCAAACATCGATGGGAACTCTTTTTCTGGGTTGATATTGGCAGACGGTGCAATCGCAATGGTTCCAGTACAGGCTGGGCCTAAATCAGACAAAATATCCCCAAATAAATTTGACCCAACAATCACATCGTAAAACTCTGGCATGCGCACTAAATTTGCCGCAAAAATATCAATGTGGAATTGATCGACTTTAATCTCTGGGTAGTGTTTTGCCATTTCAGCCACGCGGCTATCCCAATACGGCATAGAGTGGAATAATCCGTTAGATTTAGTGGCTGAACTCAGGTGTTTTTTCTCACGAGTTTGCGCTAATTCAAATGCATATTTTAAAATACGGTCAGTGCCTTTGCGGGTAAAAATACTCTGTTGCAACACCATTTCATCTTCAGTGCCTTCATATTGAATACCACCAATAGCGGAGTATTCTCCTTCTACGTTTTCACGCACCACATAAAAATCAATATCCCCTGGTTTTTTATCTGCCAGTGGGCATTTAATCCCATCAAATAAGCGAACTGGGCGCAGGTTAACATACTGGTTAAATGCACGGCGAATAGGCAACAATAAACCCCATAACGAAATATGGTCTGGTACACCAGGGAAACCTACTGCACCAAGAAAAATCGCATCAAACTTTTTCAGTTGCTCTAAACCGTCTTCTGGCATCATACGCCCAGTGCGGTGATAGGTTTCACATGACCAATCAAATTGTGTAAAGTTGAGTTTTACATTGTGTTTGCTCGCAGCGGCTTGTAAAACTTTTAACCCCTCGGGGATCACTTCTGTACCAATACCATCGCCTGGAATAACCGCTATGTTGAATTGTGACATGGTGAAAACCTCTGATAAATGAATTAGGTGTGTTTTTCTCCAGTTTAGGGATTGCTGTGATAAAGTATAGACATGAACTGTAATCCTTAGGTTTACAAACTATGAACAAGCTCCCTGCGTTAGAGGACATTCGCGTTTTTGTCACTGTCGCCCACTTAATGAGTTTTTCTCAAGCGGCAGCACAGCTATTGGTTTCACCTGCCTATATTTCTAAACGAATCAAACTGTTGGAAGAAAATCTGGGGCAAACACTATTTTTTCGAAGTGCACGCTCAATTAAGCTCACCCATGAAGGGCAAATTATTCTACGCAGCAGTGAATTGATGTTAGCGGAACTTGAACATATGCAAGAAACGCTCAATGCTTGCCGGGAAGAAATCCGTGGTACACTGCGGATCAGTTGTAGCACAGGGTTTGGCAGCACTTATATCAATCCGTTTATCCTATCATTACGCGCTCAGTACCCTTTATTGGCTATCGACCTCACGTTAACAGATAAATCCGTTGATATTATTAATGAAAACATTGATGTGGATATTTGTATCGGAGGCACTATCTCCGATCAGTTTATTGCACGGCGTATCGCTGCCAATCAACGCATACTCTGTGCCGCACCTCGCTATTTAGAAAAAAATGGCTACCCAGTATATCCACAAGAACTTGAACAAAAACATTCTTGTATTGCGATTAAAGAACGCAATCAAGCCCCCGCGGTGTGGAAATTAGCCCACAACCAAGAAAGCATGACCGTTAGCCCGAACAGTCAACTCACCGTGAATAATGGTGAGGTTGCAAAGCAATGGTGTTTAAGTGGGGAAGGCATCCTACTGCGATCATTGTGGAGTGTCTTGCCAGAATTAGAATCTGGACAGTTAGTGCGTGTTCTCCCAGAATGGTACCAAACCGCAGATGTTTATGCCGTTTATTCGAGAAGTATTCGAACAAGTGCTAATCTTAGAGTTTTCATTGAAAATCTCGAACAGTACCTTGCGGCCCATTTGCAAAATGGATTTATGGCAACACCTTCAGTAAAGGTTGATACCAATTGATGACAGAAACTGAGACATTCAAAGAACGTTTATTAAAACTACTCAAACAAAAGAAAATGAGCCAACTTAAGGCGGCACAAGCCCTTGGCGTCTCCCGAACCGCCGTCAATAAGTGGACGAAAGGTGGTATGATCGACGAAGACAACCTTGATAAATTGGCAACGTTACTGGATGTCGATAAAATTTGGTTAAAATACGGCGAATATACGAACAACCAAATTACGGTCACCAATGCAGGGGTGATGCGTAACATCAACGAAGTGCACCTGCAAGAATCTGCCGATATCGTAACGTGGGAATGGGATTTGCTCACAGGGGAATTAAACTACTCAGATAATGTCGAAGCCGTTTATGGCATTAAAATTACGACTAATGAAGATTTTTGGGCATTGATGGCGCCTGAGTCCAAAGAGAAGCTGGTGAATGGTTACTCAAAAATCATTCGTGAAGGCGGTGCCCATGAGATGGATTTTAAAATTAACTGGGAAGGCGAGTACCGTTGGATCACTTCTCGCGCCACAGGGGTTAAAGGGCCAAATGGTAAAGTCACTAAATTAGTTGGGATCAGCCTTGATAATACCGAACGTAAGAATAGCGAATTACGCCTACGAAAAATTAAGTGCTATTTTGATGTTTTACTCTCCCACTTCAATTACTTAGTCGCTTTCACTGACAAAGCGGGTGAAATCCTTGCCAGTAACTTGAGTAGCCAATCCACTGAAATTGACTACCTCGAACTGCAACGTTTATTGTACCAACTCATCATTAATCACAAAACATGGCTAGAAGAAGTGTGCCAAACAGGCCGTGGGCAAATCGTGTTTCAAGATAAACAAATTACTGCATATCAACATTTTAATGATGAAAACCAACCCTTTTTGATGTTTGAACTCAAACCAATTTGATACTCCCCCCACAAATAACAGTGGGGGAATACATTTATAAATCAAGTACTAAACGCTTACTTCTTGCCCTAGACACGCACAACATCATGGTTTTTTGCTCTGCTTTCTCATCGTCATCTAAATAGTGGTCACGATGATCAGCTTCGCCTTCAAGGATCGCGGTTTCGCAGGTTCCGCAAACCCCATTACGGCATAAACATTCCACATTGATGCGCTTATCCGCTTCAATAGCCTGTAAAATAGACATATCTTTGCCAACTTCTAAGCTAAAGCCTGAACGTTGAAAGTAAACTTCGAAAGAATCCCCTTCACTGGCAACTTCACCAAAGTTTTCAAAATGTACCTGTGAGTCTCCTAGATATTGGTTACCTTTTTCAATCACCTCATTAATTAATGATTGAGGGCCGCACACGTACACATGGCTAGACGAAGGCTGAGACTGAATCAATTGCTCGACAGACATCCTCTGCCCTTGGCTGCCATCATAAAGGTGTAAGCGTGAACCAATACGCTGTTGTAAATGTTCGACAAACGCAGCGGTTTTCACATCGCGAAAGCAATAATGTAACTCAAAATCCATACCGCCTTGCTCTAATTCATACAAATAAGACAAAAACGGTGTGATACCGATCCCTCCAGCAATTAGCAAGTGCTTACACTGGTTATCTTGTTCCAGGGAAAAGAAATTTTGAGCAGGTGAAAGATGAATACAATCGCCAACAGACAGCTGCTCATGCATAAATGCCGAGCCACCTTTCGAATTTTCATCACGCAAAACGGAAATACAGTAACTGCCTCTATGTTTTGGGTCGCTAATCAGCGAATAAGCGCGCTGTAAGCCCGTTTGCTCCCCCATGTGTACAGTGACATGACTGCCAGCACTAAAAGGCAGGAAATTTCCTTCTTGGGCAACAAATTCGAACATTTTAACGGTTGAACTCACTTGTTCGATTCGGCTGACATTCACTGCAATTTTTTCTTGGCTCATCACCGCGTCCCTCTTATTCGCCGATATCTAAGCACAGGTATTTGATACTTAAGTAGTCTTCAATACCATATCGAGACCCTTCTTTACCCAATCCTGACTGTTTAACCCCACCAAATGGTGCCACTTCATTAGAAATCAACCCTGTATTGATCCCCACCATGCCACTTTGCAGTTTTTCAGCAACGCGATAAACACGGTTCACATCACGGGAGAAGAAGTAAGCCGCGAGTCCATAAATGGTATTATTTGCTCGCTTAATAACTTCATTTTCATCAGTAAAGCGGATCAACGTTGCGATAGGTCCAAAGATTTCCTCGTGCACAATGTCCATCGAATCATCAATATCCACCAGTACTTTTGGATTGAAAAAATGACCTTGCTCTTTGATTTCATTGCCCAATACCAGCTGCTTTGCACCTTTTGCCAATGCGTCTTGCAATAATGCATTCATACCATCAATAGCGCGTGTAGTGATCATTGGCCCGATATCTGTGCCAACCGCCAACCCATTTCCGACTTTCAATTTGGCGACTTTTGTCACGAATTTGGTCTTAAATTCGTCGAAAATAGCATCATGAAGGTAGAAACGGTTAACGCAAACACAGGTTTGCCCGCCATTGCGGAATTTTGCCTGAATCGCACTATTTACCGCTTTATCAATATCCGCATCATCAAACACAATAAACGGTGCATTACCACCAAGTTCTAACGACGTTTTCTTGATGGTTGATGCACATTGTTCCGATAGCACACGACCGACTTGTGTTGAACCTGTAAATGAAAACTTGCTGATAAGCTCATGTTTAGTCAGCCTTTCCCCTAAAACTCGAGAATCCCCAGTGATGACGTTAAATATCCCTGCTGGAATACCGGCTTCATCCGCCAGCTGCGCTAATGCGAGAGCAGTAAAAGGTGTTTCTGTTGCAGGCTTAATAATAATGCTACAGCCCGCAGCCAAAGCAGGGGCGGCTTTTCGCGTGATCATCGCCGCAGGGAAATTCCACGGTGTGATAGCGCTACAGACACCAATCGGCTGTTTTATCGTTGAAATACGGTTGCTACCAACAGTTTGGGGGATGGTTTCCCCATACACACGCTTACCTTCCTCCGCAAACCACTCAATAAAAGAGGCTGCATAGCGAATTTCCCCTTTAGCTTCGTGCAGCGGCTTACCTTGTTCGAGGGTCATTATCAGGCCAAGATCATCAACATTGGCTTCAATCAGCTCAAACCAACGGCGTAAAATGATCGAACGTGCTTTCGCGGTCAATTGTTTCCAACTGTCCATTGCACGGTAAGCCTGTTCAATGGCGTCATCCACTTGTGCTGCCGTTAGGCTGGGAATAGTTCCCAGCACAGATTGGTCAGCAGGATTCGTCACAGGAATTTTTTTATCTGAATCAACCCATTGCCCATTAATATAGCAAGACTGACGAAAAAGCATCGGGTGAGTGACTGTCTGCATATGTGACGGCTCCTTTCATTATTCTTCGGTATGTGCACCAGCAACAATTTTGTGGAAATGCGCCACACCGTGCTCACTGATCCCACTGCGTTGTCTGTCGGCCATAATACGTCCTTGACCACGGTAGCCCCGCGATCTCAGCCCTTTTTGAACACTTTCAACTAAGCGTAGGTCTTCTGGGCGGAACACGGTGCGATACCATTCCACTAAGTTTTTCTGATACTCCGTCAATTCTTCATTAAGGAAATAAATATCATAGTGTTGCAAGGTCTCCCCAGCGTTCACTGGGAACTCATAGATAACCGTCATGAAGTCCCCTCCTGGCGGCATATTGAACATGGTGCTTGGCCAAATCCAGAAACCAAAGAAGCGCGGGTCTAAAACCGATTCATCAAACTGATAAGAAGATTCAGACGGTTTTGCTTTACCAATTTGTACCGTCCAATTATCCAGAAGTTGGTGCTCGTAAACATTCACATCCACAGAACTGGCGAAACTGACGTGGTTGGTAGGGCAGTGATAGCATTCAATATAGTTATCAACAATGGTCTTCCAGTTGGCTGGTGTATGGCTAACAAAACGCGCCGCCAGTTTTAAATCGCCAATCACCGCACAAGCTTCCTGCATTTTTTCAGCAAGGCCAGGCAGTTGTTCTTCAATCGGTTGCGGCTCACCCACGGTCATATTTACGTAAATAAACCCCGCATGCTCAGTCACATGGAAGCTGCTCAGTGACATCGCATCAGACTCAAAGTTATTCACATTTTCACAGTTTGTCGCATGGGCTAATTGCCCATCGAGTTTGAAAGCCCACGCATGGTAAGGGCAAGTAATCACATTTTTAACTTTACCACTATCACCGCTAATTAATTGGTGCCCGCGATGTGGGCACACATTATAAAAACCACGTAAAACATCATCACGACCACGCACAATCACTAAGCTTTCACCGATCAATTCACGGGTGATGTAGGAATTTTTTTCTTTAACTTCACTAACGTGGGCAACACAAACCCATGAGTTAGCAAAGATTTTTTCTTTTTCATATTCAAAAATATCATTAGACGTGTAATAACGCGCAGGGATTGTCCATGCGTTATCAATATCAAGGTGATCATTAATCGAAATGACTTTAGCTGCATTGCTCATAATTGCCCTCACTTATGTAAACTTATAGTTAACATCTTTTTTGTGGATGTTAACGAAGATCGCATAAATGATCAAACAAAATATTGCATGATATTCAAACAATATTTTATATATCAATAAAATCATACTGTTAAATGAAATTAAATCAAATTAACTGTTAATAATTGGTTAATTACTTGTTGACTACACAATCTTTGCATGGCTATTCTCTGTAAACCCAAAGTAACCACAACTAGCTGTACCCTTAAAAAATAAACAGGCATTCCCTGCAAGCCAACTCTCATAAAAGACAAAAAATAAGTGAGCAACTGGAGAAGAGGTATGATGAATCATAAGAAATCCGTATTTTACGTGTCGTTAGCCATTAGCTTGGCGATCATCAGTGTGGGCGCATTTATCCCCGACAAACTGGAAGCATTTTCACATTCTGCTCTGAGCTTTATCTATAACAACCTAGGTTGGTTCATTCTGGGCTCTGTTTTTATCTTTTTTAGTTTCTGCATGTTTCTTGGTTTTTCTAAATTTGGTCATATTCGTCTTGGTGATGACAGCGATCGACCTGAATACAGCACAGTGACGTGGATTGCTATGCTATTCAGCGCATCTATTGGTATCAGCTTGATGTTTTGGGGAGTTGCAGAACCAGTTTCCTACTACATCAGTCCCCCCATTGGCCAAGGATCAACGGAGCAATCCGCAAAATCAGCGATGCAGTATGTTTACCTTCATTGGGGGGTTTCCGCATGGGCTTGCTACGCGTTAGTCGGTGTTGCTCTTGGTTATTTCCAATTTAGAAAAAAACTGCCATCTTCACTCAGTTCGGTGTTTTATCCATTAATTGGCGACCGGATCTACGGGACGATGGGTAAATTGATCAATGTGTTAGTGATCTTATCCGTTGTTATCGGGATCGCGACCTCATTAGGCTTTGGTACACTTCAAGTTAACAGTGGAATGAATTACTTATGGGGACTGCCCATTAGTATTTATGTTCAGATTGGCATTATTGTGCTGGTTACGATTGTGTATATCACATCGACTATTTCAGGTTTACAAGGCGCAATTAAACATCTATCCAATCTCAATATCATCCTCGCCCTAGCATTGATGGCGTTTATCTTTATCTCTGGTCCAACACAAACCATTTTAAAAGTGTTGTTCCAAGGTATTGGCGATTACGTACAAAACTTTGTCAGTATGTCATTTCGTACGGAACCTTATAATGACGGTACTTGGATTGCTAACTGGACACTGTTTTACTTCGGCTGGTGGATTGCTTGGGCACCATTAGTCGGTAGCTTTGTTGCGCGCATTTCGAAAGGGCGAACCATTAAAGAATTTATGATTGGTGCAGTATTTATTCCAGTATTAAGTGCCTTTGCATGGTTTGCTGTAATGGGCGGATCGGCGATTCATTTAATTCAAAACTTAGGGCAAACAGCGCTCGCGGATGCAGTGAAAACCGATGTGACATCTGCGCTATTTAAGTTCTTAGATTATTTCCCTGCATCTACCTTCATTAGTGTACTTGCCATTGCATTGGTGTTGATCTTCTTTATTACTTCAGCAAACTCGGCGGTGTTTGTTTTGGGCATGGTCAGTGAAAACGGTAATCCTAACCCGTCTCACATCACCAAAACGATTTGGGGTGTTGTGATTGCTGCGATTGCAGTTGTACTCATCATGACGGGTGGGTTATCAGGATTACAATCAGCGCTAGTTGCCATGGCAGTCCCTCTTTCCATGATGATGCTGCTAATGTGTTATTCCACTTATAAAGGGCTGAACGAAGAAGTGAATGCACAGGCCGCTGTCCAAAGACAGACAAAAGAAGCTCTCTCAATGCCCAATGAACCTGTATTACCCGAAAAATAGTTAAAAAGTGAATTTATAGCCGCTCAATAAAAACCCCAGAACATTTGCCATGTGCTGGGGTTTTTTACTCGCTTTTAGGAGCAATCATTGGGAGTCAAACAGGGTGAGCGCTAAGACGAATGCGTCTTCTCGGCCTTTTTTAGCAGGGTAATAGTCTTTTCGTACAGTGACTTCATGAAACCCGAGCTTTTCATACAAATGCAATGCAGAAGCATTTGATTCTCGGACTTCTAGCCAAAGCGTCATAATGCCTTTATTTATCAGCTCACTAATCAATTGTTCTAGCAATAAACGCCCATATCCCTTGCCTTGGTAATCAGGGTGAATAGCGATATTAAATAACGTTGCCTCATCCAGAACACATTGCGTTATCGCATAACCAACAATCTGATTATTAATAGAAATTTTCAGATTATGATACTTTTCCCCTTGGTTCCCATAAAAAACCCGCTCAGTCCATGGAAAATCATGGCTTAACTTCTCAATTAAGAAGGCAGTAGCAAGATCAGATTGCTTTAGTGTTGAAATTTTCATCATATTGATAAATTTGTTTCCATAGTGCCTGTTTGGCGCTGATACTCATCATAAGCTCAGACAAAACAGGTGAAAAGTACGTCATTTTTGAACCTTCTGGGTGGATTTCCCCCCCGAGAACCCAACAAGGAATTGTTATTGGCGTTGGGATTAAATTCAGCTGCTCAGAATTAATGCAAACCACATCATCTTGTGCAATTCGCATTGAAAGAAAAATATCTTTTAACAGCTGGCTATTTAAATCAAGGTTCTCATCAGTAATAATAATAAGCTTAGTCGACGCTGGGATCCTGACACCACGTTCACCACGTAACACAGCTGGATTTCTCACCATCCATTGAGTGATCCCCATTTGTTCTAAAAGCCTGTCACGTCGTGTCATTTATTTTTCCAGTCGCTATTTTACAACCCCATCTTATCAAAGGGGATTAATAGCGCCAACAGAGCAATGCGATTTCTCGCATTTCTGGTATGGTGTTAGCAGTTTTTATCATTTTAGGAGATTGACAGAATATGTCATTACTGACACCGGCCAGTGAAGTTATCCAGCGCCATCTTGAGCATTTTACGGATCGTCATGTCATTTTGGCTGGTGACATTCAGGATGAATTGGCTGCCACTCTCGAAGCAGCAAGTGTTCGCGTCGTAACCAATCAATACCATCGTTGGAAAAACCTACAGCCTTTGATGGGCGAAATGGTTTTATTTTCATCAACCACACCCGCTGAATTTATTCAGCCTTGCGATACATTGATTTATTTCTGGCAAAAAAATAAACAAGAAGCTTGCTTCCAACTGGACGATCTGTGCACCCATCTTGCTGCGGGTAGTCAAATTTTTATTGTCGGCGAAAACCGCAGTGGCGTCAAAAGCGCAGAATCCATCATGGAAGGTATCGCTACCTTACAAAAAATCGACTCGGCCCGCCGTTGTGGCTTGTATTATGGTGAATTAGAGCAACCAACCACCTTTGATATTGCACGCTGGTGGCGTCACTATAATCTTGATACGGTTAGAATTAATGCACTTCCTGGCGTGTTTAGTCATAATGAGTTAGATATCGGCAGTGATTTACTGCTTTCAACATTAACAGAACCAATGAAAGGCGATGTTCTCGACCTCGCTTGTGGTAATGGTGTTCTTGCAACCGTCATTGGAACGCAAAACCCTGACGTTAAGCTGACGTTAAGTGATGTTAGCGCCTGCGCATTAGACTCCGCAGCCTCAACACTTGAAGCGAACAAACTCACAGGAACCATCATCGCCAGTGATGCTTATTCAGATATTCACGACAAATTCGATTGGATTGTCTCTAACCCACCTTTCCACGATGGGCTAAACACCAGCTACAGTGCCGTTGAAAACATGATTTACCAAGCCCCTAAATTCCTGAAAAAAGGCGGTCACTTGCGCATTGTTGCCAATGCATTTTTGCCTTACCCAGACTTATTAGATAAAGCTTTTGGTAGCCATGAAGTGCTAGCAAAAACAGGTAAATTCAAGGTATACCAAGCCACAAAACGCTAGTTAATGGCCGTGTTATCGTGCCATTTAGCGGTCAGCCTCATAGGCTGGCCGTTTTTTAATCAAACAAAAAATAGATGATTAAAAAAATATTGACGTCCGCTAAAATTAGCCTAAAATCCGCTGCGTATTATCGCTGTAAGAAAAGTTAGGTTTGGCATTGCGAGGGTGGCGGAATTGGTAGACGCGCTAGCTTCAGGTGTTAGTGTCCTATGGACGTGGGGGTTCAAGTCCCCCCTTTCGCACCACTAACTTTAGATAAACACAGTAGTTCAGCATTGACGAAACAGTATTGCGAGGGTGGCGGAATTGGTAGACGCGCTAGCTTCAGGTGTTAGTGTCCTTCGGACGTGGGGGTTCAAGTCCCCCCTTTCGCACCACTGCTCAGTGAATGTTATTTCCCCAGCAGCCTTACGCGCATTTTTCTGAAGTCTTCCCAAATTACATTCAGCTCAATTAACACTTTCGCAAATCAAGCTACCTTTGCAACACAAAAGCCATCAGAAAGCACAATAATGAAACTACAGCTGGAATAATCAATAAACGGCGAGAGCCGCGATTAAATAACATCCCCGCTGTTGCGATCATCATAGTGATCATCACCACTCTTAGGTTATCAAAACCCATATTGCTGAGGACATAAGCAATGCTTAGCAATACCACGGCAAAGACACCCCATAGGCCAGCGCCTATACGCCGTAAACCTGCGGTTTTTGATATGCTAGTTGGCATAGTGACCTCAACAATCTTAAATGATAATGATTATCAATCATATCTACTTTTTAGTAAATTTCAATCGTTTTTCTGCGAAAACACCCCTAAATTAACACGATTTTTACAAAATAGATAACTTAAGAAAACCAATAAACAAAATGAATATCTTCTGGTTCCAGGGCAAACAGCTCTGGGTCTGGCGTTTCAATCAAACCACATCCCATATATTGGTAAAAATGCACCGTATTTTCAGATGGCGTTGCAGAGATATATAGCCCTTTCGCCCCTTTTTGAGTCGCAATGTCTACACATTGTTGGAATAACATTCCCGCAATCCCCTTGCCTCGATATGCATGGCTCACGTGTAAAAAGGACAACTGCAGTAAATTCTTTTGCTCCCCTCGCCAAATATTATCCACGCTTGCAGCCGCAATAATTTTTCCTTGTTCGAAAACACCCAGAAAAATAGCGCCTTGGTCATAACTGTCTAATAAATGTGGGGTATAAGCCTCGGGTTCGCCTTCTGGCCAGCCTTTCATATCAAAACGCTGCTTCGAAAGCACCAGTTTGCCCTCTTGGTGTAAATAAAGGTGCTCAATTAATTCAGTGCGATCGATTGACCAAACAGAAGGGATTTCATCTCGTTGTAATTCGCGAATTTCTCTCATGATCTTACTCTCATTATCAGCGCCAATATAAACGCGCTTTATTGTTATCAGGTAAATTTGTTTTCCAAGATAACCGATAAAAAAACAAGTTCAACCATTTCAATAAGCTGTTAAGACAAGGTTGAAATAAAGGCAAGAAATTCAAAAGAGATGGGAACATAAAATAAAAATTCCCCACAACATCCATATTGCGGAGAATTTACACTACAGGGTTGGTTTATTGCTTCAATCCCATTGCATCACGCATGGTAAAGAACAAATCGGTTTGGTCAGTCAGACCCATCACATTCGCAGCGTGCGGGCCATAAGCCGCAACACGCAGCTGAGCACCAGTATGCTCTTGTGAATCATCTTCCTCAGAGTTACCGTAATTCACCACCATCACAGAGCCGTCTTTGGTAATCAACGCTTGAGTTAACCCCGTTGATTTCGTGCCTTCTGGAATAATTTGGCTTGAATGTGAATGGTCGGCAGTCACAATAACTAATGTATCACCATGTTTTTTCGCGAAATCTAAGCCCACTTGAACCGCTTGGTCAAGAGCCACTGTTTCACCAATTTGGCCACATGGGTTGGCTTTATGATCTTGTTTATCGATAGACGCACTTTCAACTTGTAAGAAGAAACCATTTGGGTTGACTTCTAATAGGTCAATAGCCTTTTGCGTCATTTGCGCTAAGGTTGGTGCGTTTGGATCTAATTTCGGGTTCGGCTTACACTCCAGCGGAGCATTGTTGATGTTGCCATAGTGCACAGCCTTTGGCCCTTCCCACGCGACTGTCATGTTTCCATCGTGGAATAATCCAAGTAGAGGTTTGTCTTGGTTTGCCACTTTTATATCATTCAGCGACTTAGCATCACGCACAATAGTATAACCGCGATCAATCGCTTGTTGCTCAAGCGTCTTGCCTTTATACTCACCTGCTTTCGCTTCTTGTGTGAAGCTCTTCGCCCCACCGCCTAACGTCACATCCGCACGGGTTACCAATAACTGTTCAGAAATCGAACCACGACCACCATTTTCAAGGGCATTGGTTCCACATTTTTCTGAAGTTTCCTCTGGGCCGTAACATTTACGTGCCGTCACGTGGGAGAATTGCGCCGCTGGCGTTGCATCCTGAATTTCAGAGGTCGTCACGTTACCTGTCGCTTTACCGTTACGTTTAGCAATTTCAATTAAGGTTTCGTGGTCTTTACCAAAGACATCTACCCCTAAAGCCCCATTGTAGGTTTTCACACCAGAAGACCATGCTGTCGCAGATGCCGCTGAATCTGTGACGTAATCAGGCTTTTGTGTCTTTTTATCTAACGCATAATGCGTATATTGCCCTGTAATTGGCAATGCATCGATACCTTTAAAGAATCCAGAAGCCCCTTCTGCATAGTTACGTGCAACGGTGATTTCTGAATCCCCCATACCATCACCAATAAATAAAATTACGTTTTTTGCTTTGCCATTATGTAATGCGGCTTTCATGATATCCGTTTGCTCGGTCGCTAAGCGGCGTGCACCACCAAATTTGGTGATATCGCCTTGCGCTGCGCGGTTCTCTGAAACTGCATCATTTTTATCCGCCGCATAAGCTGGAAGGGTGCTACCTAACATTAATGCGCTGACTGTGACAGCTAAAAGGGATTTCATAAAATTACCAGTCATAACTGTTTTCCTTGCCATTCAATAATGAAAAAAGAGGAAGTATGCTTCAAATAATGACAGGCATGCTAAAGCAGCCAGATGACAGTTGAATGACGTTTTTGTGGCGAAATGAAGACGATTGTCATAAATGTGAAAAAAGCAGCGCGTAATCAGCTGCTTTTTTGTTGAAATTAACACGCTATTACCACTGAGAAGACAGTTGTTTAGTACCTTCGTATAATGTTTCGCACCAAGAAACATAATCGTGCCCACTGGGTAATTCAATGGCATCCACTAAATAGCCTTTATGTTTCAACACTTCTAATAACTGATAATGATTTTGAATGATCCCGCCCCAGCTTCCTCGTTGTTCAAATAAGCCTGCTTCGAGGAAAAAGCGAATAGGCTTCGATGGCATCGTTTCTATTTCACTGATTAACCATTCAGGATCTTCCCCTTTTGGCGCCCACCAATAAGACCCTGACATACTCAGCACATTGCCAAATATTTCAGGGTGTTGTAATGCATTCCACGTAGCCCCTAATCCACCAAAACTTGATCCCGCAATAATGGTATGTTCCGCTTTCGCATCAATACCTTTTTTCACCAATTGCGGCATTAATTCATCCACCAGCAATTGCGGGAAAAGCGTGTTCGGCGGCAGCTCTTCACCGCGCCTATCAGAGCTAATGCTGTCGACAAACACAATATTCATTGGTGGAAGAGAGCCCTCGTTCATCCAGCTATCAAAAAATTTCGCCATTTGATAAGTATGCAGATAGATTTGCCCATCCAAAAGTACCAATAATGCAGGCTGTTTCATCGGAACATTTGGACGGTATACCGTAATTTGCCGATCATTATTCAAAATTTGGCTAGATAAGGTAAAGGTTTCTAACTGTCCTTGAATGTGTTTTTTTTCAATAGCAGGAAATTGACACTGGCGAATATTCGGTGCTAGTGATAGCAAGGAAAAACGATTATATTTATCCGTTGAGTCAGAAGGGATACTTTGTGAGTTGTAAGGGTCAGCCTGAGCGGTGACTAAAATGGCTTTGCGCTGTGCAAAACCGCCTTCAGGTACGGTAGGGATATCAGGGGCAATTTTATATTGAGTTAATGTATCCGCTGGAATCATGAAAGAACGGTACCAAATATCCGTTCCTTCTATTTGCGCCATTCTTTCATGATTCCCCGAAGGCGCTCCTAAAATATACGCATTGGACTTTGCTCCGCGCCATAAAAATGTCGCTCGCTTTTGTCGACCTGCAAGGTCTTCAATAAGCGGCGTCCCTTGTTTGGCAACCGCCTGCCAAAACGCATGAGTATCACCATGATGATAATGTTCATTAAGCAAACTTTGTAGTTTAGGGCTAATGGGCTCGTTATCTTTTTTAATCACCAAAGGCTGATAGTCGCTCACATCAAACTGTAATTGCCATGATTTACCTGGAGAGCCTTGTAAATCCAGGTAATACACACCATTTGTCGGCACGATGTAATCAGCTGTATGTGGTTCTTTGTCGGAACCATATGCCTGTAATACACGAACAGGCTGCTTGTCAGCATTTAATAAAACAACTTGAGAGAGCCCCTCTCCGCGCTGCTTAATAAAATCTTGCTGCAAAGCCTCAAAATAAACGCAGCTATGGCCTTCGTTATTATGAACGCCTTCCACAGAAGAAAGCTCACCTAAACGAATGCAGTCAGATTGCGTTGCCATCGCTGCGCAGGAAAACAGAATACAACCTAAAAGCGGCAAAGATTTCACATCTAATTCCAAGGAGTCAACTGATAATAATTATTACTATCAAAAAACCTTTTTAAACTCAATGGGTAGCGGTATGTTTTTCCATCAGTTGGCTAATCATCTGAAGGGTACTGAGTAACCGGTGCCGTTGTTTTTGAGATATTTTCAAATAACGTCTTGTTGCTGGAACGCGGCTAACAAGTTCCGATGCGGTAAAAGGCTCGATTTCACAACGCCACTGACCATGATTAAAAGTCATTTGGCATGAATTAAAATCTAACTCTTCCAGTGTCTCTCTGATAATTGGGTAAGCATTCAGCCAATCAATCACTTTTTGACCATCCGGTTGCTTCGACACAAAATGAATGTGTTTTTTTCTCACGCTACCACGCGTTTTCACAACAATTTTTGCATTTAAATTTTCATCACAAAAACCTGACACTGAAAAACGGCTGTACACAATAAACGCGAGGAAGAGTTTTCTAACGCGCTCAGTGACGTCAATGGTCAACGAAGGTTGCGGCTGGATAAGGAGCACACCTGGTGCTCCCCACTCACATGGATAAGGCGCCATGTCTCGCTCAATGCGATTTAACGTTAACCCAGCTTGGTAACCTGTTGGTAACCGTTTTTTGGTTAAGCCTCCCAGTCGCTGTAATAACGAAGGTTTAGGCGAGGTGACGTAATGGCTCAAGTTGTACCTCCTCATGCTCTTCATCTCTAAATGAATTAGACAGAACAACTTCAACATCAACGGGTTTGAACGGATTAACCTTCTGAACAAATACTGTCCAAATCAGTGCATAACTGGCCGTTAAACCTAACATTATCGCAAACGGAATATACACATCAGACTTATTCATACCTGGCGGTGTGATATACACAATCGCTAAAATAATCCCAACACTCGAAATAATTTGAGGAATTGGGAAAAACGGCGAGCGGTAAGCTCGGTGTAAATCAGGGCGGCGAATACGCAATAGCACCACGGAAATAGTCACTAATAAATACGCGGTTCCCCAAGAACACACTGCCGCTAACACCAGAGGAATAATACGATCAAGGTCGCCTTGGATAGCAAAAGCATGTAAACATGGGATCATCACAGCCACTAAAATGCCGAATACGGGTGTTTTAAAACGTGGGTGCAAATACGTGAAGATACGCGGCAATGCCCCATCTAATGCCATACCATATAGAATACGCGGTACAGCGGCCATCAGTGTATTGATGGTTGCCCCACCCGCTAATAGCAGTGCGACACCAATCCAGTATTTACCAAACTCCCCCATAACTCGCTCAGCAAAAGCTGGGATTGCCATCGGTGTTTCCAATAAGCGCGTGCCTGTTTGTGGGTCAACCACCACGTTTTCGACTTGATTGGCCAGCGCAGCACCAAACAGCACCATACATAAGGCCACGCAGAATAAACCGGTTGTCATGGCACGAGGGATCACTTTAGCTGAGTTTTTAATTTCAGGCGCCATCGGTGTGACTAGCTCACAGCCGACAAACATAAACATCGCCATTCCCACAAAGCTTAAAACCAGAGTCGGATCAGAGATATTTAGCTCTGCACCAAACCACCCTTCCATCGGTACGTTAAACGGTAACATCAAACCCGTAATACTAAAGATCACCAGTGTTGACCACATGGCGAAAGTCAGCACCACTTCAACCTTGCCAAACGCTTCAATACCAAAAGCATTTAAGATGCCGAAAGTGACAACTAAACCCACACCAACCATCCAAGACGAATTACTAGTTTCCAGTACCGTATTCAGATGCTCAAAGTTCACTAACGCCATAATCCCCGACAAAATAGTTTCTGCGGTTCCAGCAAAGACGTGCACAATCAAATACGCTGATAATGCACCAGTGATAGCCCAGAAGCGCCCCATACCACAAGAAATATAGTCATACACGGAGCCAGAGGTGGGTAAAATCGCCGCGGCCTCTGAAAAAGTGGTGAGCTGTGCCTGCATCATAATGAAGCTCAGTAGCACGGCTAATGCAAACGTATCGCCACCAATACCAAACCCACTGGTGACGGTTAAAATAACAGGGCTTGCCATAATCAGACCCGCCGAACTCGCCAGCGTCGTTGGGAACCCAACTTTCCCCTTTTCGAGATGTGACGTTAATTTTGAGGATAAATTCATTTTGCTTCCCTCTCGCTCTATACGCAGTCATGAATGTGAATTTTTTGTAAAAAAAGCGTGACTACATTGCCACTATAGAAAGAAGCACAAAGAGGCGACCATCGTCCTAAAGAACGATACCCAGAGAGAGGGGGAAGTTCTTGTAACTATTCGAAAAGTACCAAAAAAACCAACAGGAATAAAAATATATACTTGAATATCAATATATAACAATCATTTCAATCATTAATATATTAATAATTAATTAACAAAAGATACCAAATCCTAACAAATCAAGACTGAGCCAATTTTTACTTGTTTTAAATACTGTTATCAACCTCACGTTATTAACATGTTTGCTTTATGTTAATAAAAAGAAAGCGCATGATAATTATCTGACTCACTATGGAAGGGGATCAAATGAGCCCACCTCAGTTTAGCGACCACCAGCAAACATTGATTGATTGCTGCCTAAATACCATTGCGCACATTATTCCTATTTCTGCTTCAGTGTATTACTTGGTCAACGATCACTGGCAGCCCGATAACTATGTGTTATATGGGATCCCTGCTCAAATGCATCGAGACTATTTGGCTTATTTTCATCAACTCGATCCTCTCCATCCCGATAAATTCCGAGAGGATGATTTACGATTAGTCAGAATGGCACCTGAAATCCGTCAGCAAAATCAGGCTTTTTTTCATGATTTTATGCAACCTAATAATCTAACCGATATGGCTGAGATTTTTATTCGCCGGAAAAATAAAATTATTGCTGGAGTTTCAGTACTGCGAGACAGCCCGTTCTCGCAACACGAAATTATGCGGTTAAATGCGATTTTACCTGTTGCAGAGCTGATGACGTTTGATATTTTGCCTGATTCTTTAGTATCTTACACACCAAAAGAACAAGAAATCATTCATTTGGTTCGTGAAGGCGCGAGCAATAAGCGCATTGCGTTGTTATTGGGCGTGTCATTATCCACCGTAAAAACCCATCTGCGTAATATCTTCACTAAAGCCAATGTCACTAACCGAACTGAACTTGTGTCATCAGGGTTTATTATTCATCAGGAAAAGTTTTAATTAACTAGCGACCACCTGCCGCATCAATAATTGAACCCGTCACATAGGATGAAGCATCACTTAACAACCATGAAATGATTTCGGCAATCTCTTCAGGTTCTCCGCCTCTTTTCAGTGGTAACTGTGCCGCAACTCGATCAACACGCCCTGCTTCACCGCCGTCTTGGTGCATCTGCGTATAAATGTAGCCAGGACGAATGCCATTAACACGTACCCCTAATTCAGCTAATTCTAACGATAGTCCCTTTGTGATGGAATCCACTGCGCCTTTTGATGCAGCATAGTCAATATATTCCCCTGGTGCGCCTAAACGCGCTGCCGCGGATGAAACATTCACAATCGCTTTTTTATCAAAATGGTTGAAATGATGAGCCAGTTGAATAAATTCTCGGCAACATATCAGTAGCCCAGTGACATTAGTCGCAAAAACGGTATTAATTCGCTGTGCTGTTAACGCTTCCGTTCTGCATTGCTGAAATAAAATACCCGCGTTATTCACTAAATAGTGCAAATCACCATGTTGCTGCTTAATGGTCTCGAACAGCTTAACAACCTCACTTTCACTGCTAATGTCGCATGGTAATGCATACGCGACGCCTCCAGCCGCCTGAATTTCTGCAACAACCCCTTCCGCAGCCTGATGGTCACTTTTATAATTAATAAGCACTCGCATACCGAGCCGTGCGAGTTGTAGTGCTGTTGCACGACCAATTCCTCGGCTTCCACCAGTAATCAATACCGTCTTCATACCACCACCTAGCTCAGAAATAAGATACAGCTATCATAGCCCTATTTTTTATCACCTCGCGAATAAAAGCATAAAAAAACCCGGCACAATGGCCGGGAAGCAGTTGATTAATACTCAAAATTAACCACTAATAACGCACCATGACAGATTTTAACTCAGTGTAATACTCAATAAAGGCACTACCAAACTCACGGCCAATACCTGAAGACTTAATACCGCCAAATGGCACTGCAGGATCAAGGAAAGTGTGCATATTCACCCAAACCGTCCCCGCTTCAATACGAGAGATCATCCGCATCGCCTTACTGAGATCGTTTGTCCATACACTGGCTGCTAAGCCAAATGGCGTGCTATTCATCATCTCAATAAGTTGTTCTTCATCATCGTAACTTAAGAAGGTGCCGACAGGGCCAAAGGTTTCTTCCTTCATCAACGCATCGTCTGGGCTATTCGCTCGAATGATAGTCGGCGGAACAAAATACCCCGCACCTGCAATCGGCTGGCCACCATAAATAATTTCGCTGCCATCTTGGCGCGCCTTTTCAAATAGGCTGAGGATTTTTTCGTAATGGGCTTTGTTCGCAAGCGGCCCCATTTCGGTTGTTTCGTCTAATGGAGAACCTATTTTCATCGCAGATAAACGGACTTTAAGTTCAGCCAGTACCTCATCCATTAATTTGGATGGGATATAAAAACGCTCTGCCGCTGCACAGATTTGCCCTTGATTAAGGTAACCCGCTTCGATAATGCCATTAACGATCTTCTCAACAGGTAAATCCGCCAAGAATGCTGCGCCGTTTTTCCCCCCTAGCTCTAATGTCACACGGGTTAATTTCCCTTCCATCGCTGTGCGCCCTACCGCCAGCCCAGTCGGTACCGATCCCGTAAAGGTCACTTTAGAACACAGAGGGTGTTGAATAAGCGCGGGTCCTACTTCGCGACCACCACCGTTAACGATATTAATCACGCCATCAGGAATACCGGCTTCTTTCGCTAATTCCACCACACGTAACATCGTCAATGGCGTAAATTCGCTCGGCTTCAAGACAATTGTGCAGCCACACGTCAATGCAGCCGCTAATTTCCAAATGGAAATCATAATGGAGAAATTCCATGGAATAATTCCTGCAACAACCCCAACAGGCTCGCGTTGTGTAAACGCGGAATACTTTTCGCCATTAAATGATGGCAGTGAAACATTTAACGTTTCACCGCTAATTTTTGTCGCCCACCCCGCGAAATAGCGTAAAAACTGCGCCGCCGACCCCACCTCAAGGAAACGGGAAAGTTGAATCGTTTTCCCTGAACATAAGGTTTCAAGCTGCGCGAGTTCTTCAAGGTGCTTTTCCAGTAAATCCGCAAGGCGGTTTAGGCAATTTCCACGTTCCATCGGTGTGGTATTTGCCCAAATGCCTTTGAATGCCGCATGTGCCGCACTCATTGCAGCATCCACTTCTGCTAACGTCCCTTCTTTGACTTTAGCGATAACCTGTTCAGTGGCTGGATTAACAACGTCAAAAAAAGTTTCACCCTTGCCAGAAACCGGCAAACCATTGATAAAATGCCCATGTTGACGTTTCAGAAATTCACTGACTTCAGGTAATAGGGTTAACTCACTCATCGCAATCACTCCACTAAATAGAAATTAATTAAGCATTCACACAAGCTAGGTAGTGCTTAACGAAACGCGGGGCATCAATTTCCCATAAGACTTCAGTACCTTTCGCAGCAAACCATGTATCACCTTTATGGTACTCAACCGTCACACCCGTTTTTATGTCAGTCAGTTTTACGGAGCCTTCATGCACTGTCGCCATTTCATCAAACGGATAAACCATTTTGAATTTGCCTGTTGTACACGCAAAAATACCGCAAGTTAGGTTATCCGTTGGCTCGCCATGAACCATCGCCACACTTGCTTGTGGGTCACCTTCGACAACTACAGAGCCTAAGTTTGTTACGCTACCAATATTCAGCAGCTCTGGAAGCGGTTTATTCAGCAGTAATGGACTAATCATGATGTTTACCTTCAATCGATTTCAATAAAATAGTTATACGGATACGAATTAGCGGCGGCCTTGCCAGTAACCCGATGTTTGGTGCATGATTTTCGCAAGTGAAACAATCACATTACGCATGCTGTCTTTGCCAATAATATTGGCGTGAGGAATTGAACTCATTAAGTCATAACGATGAGAACCTTCCACCATGCCTTCAGCCAACACTTTGCACACGATCTGGCTTGGCGTTACGCCGAAACCTGAATATCCCTGTGCATAGAACACATTTTTATGTTGAGGCAAAGAACCAATTTGCGGGAAGAGATTCGCACTACAGGCCATCGGGCCACCCCACGCTAATTCGATTTTGACGTCTTTTAGATAAGGGAAAACCTTCAACATTAAATTGCGATTCCAGGCTTTTAAATCAGACGGAATATACTCAAGAAAATGCGTTGAGCTACCGAATAATAGGCGGTTTTCATTAGTGACCCGGTAATAATCAATCACAGGGCGAATATCACTATACGCACCGCGAATCGGGCTAATTTGCTCAATTAATTCGTCAGATAGCGCTTCTGTCATTAATTGATAAGCGTAGGTGTTGATGGTTTTTGGGTAAAGCGTGGGCTCAAGGCCATTTAAGAATGAATCACATGCCCATAACATTTTCTGTGCTTTAACGGTTCCCATCGCCGTTCTGACTTTGATGGTATTACCATACTCAACATTCAAAACTTGGCTATTTTCAAAAATTTTTGCGCCATAAATCTCGCTAACTGCTTTTGCTTCACCCAGTAAGAGATTCAATGAATGTACATGCCCACCGCCCATGTGCTTGATACCGCAGGTATAAGCATCTGAGCCGATAATCTGCTTTAGTTCTGAGCCACTATAAAATTCAATTTCTTCATCAGGATCAACAGATTTGAAATCCTTCAGCCAGCTACGTAATGTTTTTTCTTGGCGAGCATTGCTGCCTAAATAAGCATATCCACGGCAAAAATCCGCATCAATATCGTATTTAGCAATACGTTCACGCATGATCCCTGCGCCCATATTGCTAAGCTTAAAGATGGTTTCTAACCCTTCTGGGCCCACATATTTTTTGATTGCATCGATATCATGGCCAATTCCAGCCATCACTTGACCACCATTACGTCCTGATCCTCCGTAACCGAGGTAGCGACCTTCCAAAATAGCGATGTTTGTGATCCCTTTTTCGCATAATTCAAGCGCTGTGTGGATCCCTGAAAAACCGCCCCCGATGATCACGACATCCACATCAAGATCTTCTTTCAGTGTTGGAAAACGCAAATCGTATTTCTTTGTTGCTGCGTAATAAGTTAATGATTCTACTTGGTTATTCATAATGGATACCCTGTTTAGTATCTTGCAATACCTCGATTATCTTAACCTTACATTAACAATTACATAGCCCTTTAGGGACATTTAAAACAAAGATTTAACAAATGTGAGCCAGGTAGAATATTTAAATAAAAACAAAATATTTTTAAATTATTTTTTTTATTTTTAATTCAATTGGTTAATTAAATATTTCGATATTAATAATAATTAAATATATTTTTTCAAAAAAATTTAAATTAACATAACGAAAAAAACGCAATTATATGATTATTAGATATAATTATGGACATTAATTATTCTCACTGTATTTATACTCATGTTATACAGTCACTGAATTATTCGATTCATTAATAGATTAAATAGTTCAGCTTGCGAGTTAATATTCAATTTTTGGTAGATATTTTTACGATGATTTTTGACTGTACCAAGGCTAATAAAAAGCGACTCTGCAATTTGAGGTGACCCTTTGCCTTCCAGAATCAACTCCACTACCTCACATTCCCTTGGTGTGAGGCCGAAACGAGTTTGTCTATCTGCATTTTGATAGTGGTTCGATACCGCATTGGGAGAAACTTCTTTATGCAATCGAGCCATGCTGCAAATAATTTCAAACGCTTCTTTTAAGGGGGCTTGAGTGTATTTTTCAGAGAAAAATGGTCTGTCTTCATTACCAAAAAATATTCCCAATTGCCTATCCGCAGAAATTTCCAGCAACAGTCCTGCTTCGTCACACCAACCCGTTTTGCGATAAAAATTCAGGTAATAATCTGTATGATAAAAACCTTTAGGTGCCAATTCTTTCAATGTGAGAACCTTGGACGTCCCTCCTTTTTGGATCTCTTGGTAAAAAGGATCCATTAAATAAGCGCCTCGCTGATAGATTCGATTCACACTATCACTGTTTCGTCGTTCAACTTTTGAAAGGAAACGTGGAGGCGTATCCTTTTCAAAGGCATACACGATGGCATTATCAAAAGCGATAAAGGATGATAACCATGATAATAAATTAGGATAAAACTGGTTAGTTGCAACAGAATCAATCACATCAGGTAATTTAGTGAGATAATTATCCATTCCGCCCCCAAGTTTGTTAACTTATTAATAAATTAAATATGGCTCATAAATACATTAAGCCAAAAGAGTATAAAAAACACATTATTTGTATAAGCTCAAACCACTTGTTATTAATATGTTAATCAAATCACAGTATCGTCCAAAAGTATTAATATTTTGTTACTAAATACTTGAATGATGACAGATAAACAAGAAGCGGATCACAGGAAATTTCACCATAATTTCTTAGTCTACCTCATCAATAAAAGCGTTTTAGACAAGGAGATACGATGTCTTCACACAAAATTATTCTGGATTGTGATCCTGGCCATGATGATGCCATGGCAATTTTATTGGCGCTGGGTAATCCAAGTGTGGAACTATTAGCTGTCACCACCGTTGTGGGGAATCAAACCCTAGAAAAAGTCACTCACAATGCGCGCGCGCTCCTTGAATTTGCGGGCGCAAAACATATCCCGATTGCTGCAGGTTGCTCACGCCCATTAGTTAGAGACATTCAGAATGCTGCTGAAGTGCATGGAATTAGTGGGTTAGATGGCACACATCTCCCTGAACCGACATTACCCCTTGATAAGCGCCATGCTGTTGACCTGATCATCGATACGCTTAAAGCTCATCCTGCAAAAACGATTACATTAGTGCCCATTGGTGGGCTAACAAATATCGCCCTTGCGGTAAGAAAAGCCCCTGAAATTGTTGAATTAGTGAAAGAAATCGTGCTAATGGGTGGTGGATACCATACGGGGAATCGTTCAGCTGTCGCCGAATTTAATATTGCCATCGACCCAGAGGCCGCGCATATCGTTTTCAACGAAAAATGGCCATTAACAATGGTTGGATTGGATTTAACTCACCAAGCGAAACCAACAGATGCCATCATGGCTGAAATTGCCGCGCTCAATACACCAATTAGCCAATTTGTTGTTGAATCGTTGAACTACTATACAGCAGGGTATCGCCAACGTAACGGCTACAGCGACCATGCACCCGTTCATGACCCTTGTGCTGTTGCCTATGTTATTGACTCATCAATGATAGAAACATGCAAAGCCCCTGTTGATATTGAACTTCAAGGAACATTAACACTTGGAATGACAGTCACCGACTTTCGCGCTCAAGCCCCCGCGGATTGCCATACACAAGTGGCGACAAAGCTTAATAACCAGCGGTTATGGGAAATGTTTATCGATGCGCTAAAGCGATTAGATAAATAGTAAAAAGGTAGCTTATCCCGCTGCATAAGCTACCTGCTTTAAATACTAGCCTTTGATAATATCTTTTAATTTCGTATAGCGCCTAATTAAACGCCACTTTAATTTTACCGTTGTCGCATGGTTCCACACAATTTCCCAATATCCTTTGTCGAAAAATTGCTGCACCATTTCTTTACGAATTTCAGGGGATTTAATCGCAAGTAAAGCTTGAACAACGCCTAATCCCTCTTTACCTACTTGCCAAATACACGCAGGTGCTTGTTTGACTTGTTCAGGATAACGTTGGTAAATTGCTAATAACATATCGATAATTTTCAAATAAGTATTAATTTTACGTACTGACCGTTCGTCACCGCTCAACGAATGAGAAACAGACTGGTTGTGGATCAAATAGCGATAATATTGCTCATTAATAAATTGCACACGTTTCGCAACCAATAAGACCTCAGTTGTCCAAGGGATATCTTGATGATGCAGCTTCGGCTCAAAGAAAAAGTTATGTTGGCGCAGCATATCTAAACGGTATAGATTCAACCAAGTTACGTGCAAAAATTTACGTGAGCTTAGCCCTTTTTCTAACCATTCAGGGCCACTTATCACCCCTGTAGAGGCAACCTTATTTGGCGGAAATATCGCTTTCGGTACATCGCCATTAGTATAAACATAGGTACCATTACAAGTTGCAACATCTAAGTCGCCCGCTAATGCAATCTCTAGCAATCTGCCATACATTTTCGGGCTAATTTCATCATCGATATCAGGAAATGTAATGTATTTCCCTGTCGCTTCAACCATTCCAGTATTACGAGCAACAGACACGCCTTGGTTTTCTTGAGACAAAATCTTCAGATGACTGAATTTATCTTCATACTCTTTGATAATTCCTTCGCTATTATCCTTAGAGCCATCATTAACAACAATGAGCTCCCAATTTTCTAAATTTTGCGCTAGTAGACTATCAAAGAACTGAGGTAAAAACTTTTCACCATTATAAACCGCAACAACAATACTCAAAACTGGCTGAGAAGACATGTATTAACCCTATACCAATCAATTTAAAAGTGCTAACCCAATGCAACATTGCTCAATAACATAAACAAACTCACCTGATGAGTTTTTAGAAATGCCCTAAATTAGAAAAGAAGAAACCACATTGGTTCCATTGTCATAAAAATTTCATAATCCAATAACTCTAGGCATTCTTCTTAAAGGAATAATTAAAATTTCGAATATGTTATAAACTCTAATGAACTAATTATCACTTAATCAGCCTAATAAACATTAACGACATCTTAAACAAACTTAATTGAGGGTTTCTTGTGGCTGGAAGTAGTTTACTGACCTTACTTGATGATATTGCAGCCGTGCTTGATGACGTCGCAATGATGACAAAAATGGCCGCGAAAAAAACATCTGGGGTTCTAGGGGATGACCTTGCTTTAAATGCTCAGCAAGTATCAGGCGTTCGTGCTGAACGAGAAATTCCTGTTGTCTGGTCCGTTGCTAAAGGCTCATTTCTCAATAAATTAATTTTGGTTCCACTCGCTCTATTGATCAGCGCGTTTATTCCTTGGGCTATCACACCTTTATTAATGTTAGGTGGCGCTTACTTATGTTTTGAGGGAGCAGAAAAAATTGCCCATAAAATTTTTCATTCTAATGCAAAATTAGCAGCTAAAACACACTCGGTGCCTGAAGAAAAACTGGCTGAATTCGAAAAAGAAAAAATCAAAGGCGCTATTCGCACTGATTTTATTTTATCCGCTGAAATTATTGCAATTACATTAGGCATTGTATCTACCACAACGATTATTAATCAACTCGCAGTACTATCTTTTATTGCTGTTATTATGACTATAGGTGTTTATGGGCTCGTTGCTGGAATTGTTAAACTTGATGATTTAGGGTTTTATCTGCAAAAGAAAACATCAGCATTACTGCAAAAAATGGGCAATGGGCTTATTTATGCCACACCATATTTGATGAAAACACTTTCCGTTGTCGGTACAGCCGCAATGTTTATGGTTGGAGGAGGTATCCTCACTCATGGAATTCGCTATCTATCTGAATGGATTGAAGAAATATCTTTCACCGCCTTATTAACCCCTATTGTTGGGAGTACTATGCAGTTTATCCTACCGACAATAATTAACTTATTTTTTGGGTTCATTGTTGGTATGTGCCTTGTTATGGTTTTATCTTTAATCAAGAAAATTAAAAAAGCCTAATATCAAAAATAGAATACTACTTTTTGTCCGCAGTATTCTATTTTTTCGCATGATGAAATAAAAACGTTTCTACTTAGATTCCTATTATTTTACTTTATCTCATACTATCGATATATAATAAAACACATACCGATAAGTTCAAGTTTCGTGTATTTGAGGGGTTGTTAAACCTGCCTTTTAGAAATCATAAAACGTCTAATCTGATCTAAATCAAAAGAAACTCATCTTTAATTTACGTTATAATACGTAACCATTGTCAGAAAAAATACAAAGTAGCCTATTTTTATCTACTAATATCAACAAGTAAGGATAATCTCAGATTTTAATCTTCTATTTTCAGCGCGTTATACGCAAAGTAAGTTCTTTAAGTTAATACTAAGGTAGTATATTTAATTAGATTACCTTTATGAACAATATCGACAACCTAATCTTAAAACTAGCTGTACCACGGATTTTTGAGGAACTATAAATGCCGACTCTGTATCGTCGATTCTCTATTATTAACCAAGTTATTGGCCTAATGTTGCTAATTGCTATCCTTGGAATTATAGGAATGACGATTTCAAATCGAATGATTATCAGCGTTCAAGGTAACGCTCACGCAATCAACAAATCGGGTTCATTACGCATGCAGAGCTACCGGCTGCTCTCATTAGTTCCTCTTAATCAGCAAAATCAACACTACTTAGATTCTCTAGAAAGCGATTTACTAAGCCCTGAACTCACCCAGGTCGTCAAAGTTGAAGATTTAACGCCACAATTTAATGAACTTCACAACTTTTGGCTGCTTACATTACGCCCTACATTAATAAATGCAAATACACCAAATGACGCAAGATATGAAGTTATTTCATTTGTTAATAAGCTTGATGAGTTAGTCCACAGCATTGACGAAAAAACTGAAAGAAAGATAGCCTATGTCGCTATGACACAGCTCATATTTATTAGTTTAGTATTCTTACTACTCATGGGCACTATATGGCATTTACGGCGAAAAATTTACTACCCATGGATGAAATTGCTATCAATGGTAACCGCCATTGGACAAAAAGATTTCAGTCAACGCTATCCAAAAAATAACCGACAAGATGAGTTAAATGCATTGGGTGAAACATTGAACCAAATGTCAGAAGAACTCGCGCAAAGCTATCACCAATTAGAAGAAAGGGTGGCAGAAAAAACGGCCGACCTTACGAAAAAAAATCGTGTGTTGTCCTATTTATACCAGTCGAATCAAATTCTTCACTCATCTGAACCACTTTATTTAAGACTGCAAAAAGTCCTGATTGAACTGAAAAATATTACAATATTAAATAACCTGAGTTTACGGTTATATGAAGATAGCAATGAAGCTTACTTTCACAAAATCAACTGTCAATCGATAGGATTAGATGGTGAATCTCACCATTTAAGTGAGCAGCAAGAAAGTTTATTAGCAAATGAAAAAATCACAGTTTTACAGTGGGAGCTGTCAGATAACATGCACCGTTATGGTGTCATTATCGGTGAAATAATGGCTGGTCAAACTCTATCTGATGAACAAAACAATTTAGTCTCAATGTTAGTTAAACAAATATCTGGCATGCTCGCAATGGAACACCAAATTGAACAACAGCAACAATTATTAATTATGGATGAGCGATCGGCCATTGCACGTGAACTACATGATTCAATTGCACAATCACTATCTTGTTTAAAAATGCAAATTAGCTATCTACAATTGCAACCTGAACCATTACCCGAAAAACCTCAGCAATTATTAACTGAAATGCGCAGCGAAATTAACACCGCTTATAGTCAGTTAAGGGAGCTTTTAACTACTTTTCGGTTAAAATTAACTGAACCAGGACTACTCCCCTCTTTAGAGAGTACGATTAGTGAATTTAGTGAGCGGATGGGTTATACAATTAAGTTACACTATGATATTCCAGCGAAGAGCATCTCTCCACATCAATCAATTCATATTATACAAATAATCCGAGAAGCCCTAAGTAATATTTTAAAACATGCTAATGCAAGTTGGGCAGAAGTCTCATTAACACAAAATTCAGGTATTATTTGTATCAAAGTTATCGATGATGGAGCTGGAATCACTGCAAATGTCGACAAACTCAATCACTATGGTTTAATTATTATGAGGGAAAGAGCCCTTAGCCTTAATGGCGAATGTTTTGTTATTCCCAGACCTCAAGGCGGAACAGAGGTTAAGGTAACTTTCCCTTTATCTGATGCTTAATACACCAGAGAGAATCATCTATGGAAAATACAAATACAACAAATGACAAATCAACCATCCTGCTGATTGATGATCACCCGATGCTACGAAATGGCGTGAAACAACTGATTAGTTTAGAACCTTCATTATACGTTATAGGTGAAGCTGGTGATGGAAAAACAGGGATTCAAATCGCAGAAGAACAAGATCCTGACCTCATTCTTCTAGATCTCAATATGCCAGGCATGAATGGATTTGAAACACTCGATGAGTTAAGAAAAAGAGAGCTCTCAGGGCGGATCATTCTCTTCACTGTCTCAAATTATAGCGATGACTTAGTGAATGCTTTAAAACGTGGTGCTGATGGCTATTTATTAAAAGATATGGAGCCAGAAGAGCTTATTATCGCACTTAAAGAAGCTGCAAGTGGGAAACTAGTTGTTAGTCCAACACTCACATCAGTTCTTGCTGAATCTTTACGTGATAATCCTAATAATAATGAAAATAATATTGCGACCCTAACACCAAGAGAAGCTGATATTTTAGAGTTAATCTCACAAGGGCTTTCTAATAAAATGATCGCTCGTAAACTCGATATCGCAGAAAGTACTGTAAAAGTACATGTGAAACACCTACTTAAAAAATTAAACTTAAAATCTCGTGTAGAAGCTGCTGTTTGGGTTTTACAACAAAAATAAATATTAAAAGTGGCAGTACAAATAATATAGCTGCCATTTTAAAATAAATACACTGTGAACATAAATTAAGTATTATGGATAAATAGCTCAATTCTACAATTTTGTTTTTTTTAGTTATAATAAACTACAGCAATAATTTTAATGATAGGAATCAGGTCGATGGAAGATGAATTAATTTTAGTTAACGAAGATGATATTGCTATCGGCACTATGCCCAAATTACTCGCACATCAACTCGGTCGCTTACATCGTGCTTTTTCTATCTTCGTTTTTAATGAGCAAAATGAGCTCTTAATTCAACAAAGAGCACCACATAAATACCACTCTTCTGGTCAGTGGGCTAACACATGTTGCAGCCATCCCAAACCCAATGAAGAAACGCAAAGTGCAGCCGAGCGTAGACTTCAAGAAGAATTAGGCTTTACTACACCACTAACCCATGTAGGCTCTCTTATATACCGAGCCGATGTAAATGGTGGGTTAATTGAACATGAATATGACCACCTATATGTTGGCCATTATAATAAAATGGTTTATCCCAATGTAGAAGAAGTCTCATCCATCCGTTGGATTAGTATTTCTAAACTTATTTATGAAGTTAACCAACAACCAGATATCTTCACTCCTTGGTTTAAAAAAATACTGACTAAATACCCATCTTTAAATTTTAATAGAGATTAAATAATATTATTAAGATTATATTTTACAATTTAAAATATAATCATTAATCAGTCTTAATTCTTTTGAAAGTGATTTATCCTCACCATTTAACTCTATAAGTTCGCTTATCGCACGATAAACACCCTCTGTTTTTGGAGATATTAAATAAGAGATATCTTTCGATTTTCTTAAATTAATCGCTTGCACCACACATAAAAAAACAATTGAAATTAACTCATATCCATATGTTAATTGATTTTGTAATTTCTCAGCAACTAATTGTGCATTTGTCGCTGTATCTTCGACACCACCGGCGACAGAAAAGTAATCCAATGAAACAGGCATTGCTAGATTTTTAATTCTCATCCCCAAAGCAACTGCTGGTTTTTCAATAGCCCCAAGTGCATGAAATGCTGTTTTATTACCCAAAAATCGAGTTAATTGTGTAAAATAAGGATCATTGAGTTTTACTATCTGCTGTACATTTGCTAATGCATTATGAGCTATCGCTAAACTTAATTTTTCGACGGCTAAGACCCAAGGTAATGTTTCAAAGTTTCCAGTTGGAAGCACAGCCTGATGATCATTATTCCCAGTCAAACTATTATTTACATTTTTAGTGAGCACACATGGATTATCATTTGAACCATTAACTTGAATAAGAAGTTGCTTTTTCGCTTGTTCATAACTTAAACGCAATTCTGCTAGTCGATATACCCCGCAGCGGTAGCTTAATGGATCTTGTAAGTGTCGTTCGTCATCATGAAACTCTAGCGAAGAACCAATTAATAAATTTCTAAGTTTAGCGCCCATTACAATAACTTCAGGGTAAACACAAGCATCCAAAACCCGTTGATTTAAAGGTGAGAGATTACCATTTAAGGCTTGTAGATTTAAACAATACAGCAACTCACTTATATTTATATAATGCTCTAGTTTTAATAACTCAACCGCTGTAATAGCAACAGAATAAGCATTTGAACATAATAAAGATAGTGAATCTTTTGCCCAGGGCTCTATGGGTGTGATTCCAGCAAGTTGAAGTGCCTTTGAAGAAGACATTGTTTTACCTTGGTAAATTACCTCTCCTTCACCTAGCATTGTCAGTCCTACATGACTCAGTATAGTAATATCTCCCTGACCAATCGAGCCAATACTGGGTATACAAGGAATGATATTTTTGTTAAGCAATTCAACATAACTACTGATTATTCTAGGCTGAATTCCACTATAACCGTTGAGCAACATGTTTATATGAATCCCCATTAAAGCCCTAGCTAAACAGTTATCTATAAACTTACCTATTCCCACAGAATGTGCACGTATTAATTTTTTATTAAAAACAGTCGATTTCTCAATTAGCTCTTCAGTAAATTTTCCATTTAATTTTATATATTCTGTATCTTTATTTAAACCAACCCCCACTGTTAGACCGTATATTTTTGCACCTTTTTCTGCTTCTGATATTAATACTTTGTGGCTTTTATCTAATTGTTCCATTGCTGCGCCCTCCACAGCAATACACTCGCCGTTCATGATTAATTTTATATCATGAAGTTTCAAGTTTTTTCCATTTAATAAAATCATATTCCCCCTAAAAAATAGAATAAAGAACAAGATAATTATCAACTCCCCTTTTCACTTACTTATATTAAATGCTAACTTTTTATTTTTAAACTTCAACTATCAGCCATTATTCATTAGAGAGAATTAATAATAATTAAGTAATGCTATTATTTTAAATAACAACATTGTTAAATGTTAAAATACTTACCAAGGGGATTACTGATAAGCTTACGAGGTTTTCTCCGTTTTAATCACAAGCCATAACGATGTGAGCACAAAAACACAGAACATTGATGACACAACGGTGAGTTGCTGGGGGATTATTGATAAGCTTACGAGGATTTCTACACTTTAGTCACAAGCCATAATGACGTGAGCACAAAAACACTGAATACTGAACAGTAATGACATAACAATTAATTGCTAAGGTGGTCATTAATCACAGGAAGTAACTGACAGCGTAAAAAGAAGATACTTTCCCGCAATTAAGTTCATCTAAACGACAAACAGTGTCATAACCATATAAGTTAATTACCAAGTTAACAACAGATTGGCTTCTCACCTCTATCAATATCGACCCTTCATCCTCTTTTCCTGTATAAACGTCACTTTATCAGCACCAGCGATGAAGACTAATGAATGCTCACAAGTAATAAGGAGATAAAAATCGCACAGGATAAAAAAAGTAATAATCTTCAATTAGTTAATGACGACATCAACAACGGATTAGCCTAGGAGGTCACATCATCATAAGCCAGAACAATGACAATCAGTACCATCAACACAGAAAGGGACGATTTAGGAAGGTGAAATGAGGAAGATCTATTCAGGTGAAAAATGAAGTAACAACAGTCAGTTACTGAGGGAATTATTGATAAGCTTATGAGGATTTCTACACTTTAGCCACAAGCCATAACGGCGTAAGTATAAAAACACAGAACATTGATGACATAACGGTGAGTTGTTGGGGGATTATTGATAAGCGTACGAGCATTTCTCCGTTTTAATCACAAGCCATAACAGTGTGAACACAAAAACACAGCACAGTGATGACACAACGGTGAGTTGCTGAGGAGATTACCGATTCGCTTAGCTCGCGCTATTTATCCCGTCATCCTTGCCTTTTCTTGTCCCCATTCCCCAAACGCAAAAAAGCCACCCTATGGGTGGCTTTCTCACTAATTTAATGTCTGGCAGTTCCCTACTCTCACATGGGGAGACCCCACACTACCATCGGCGCTACGGCGTTTCACTGCTGAGTTCGG
>NZ_JAGSPI010000008.1 GCF_020381325.1 Providencia vermicola | reverse complement strand
GATTGCACCGTCCATCTGTGCAGCACCTGTGATCATGTTTTTAACATAGTCGGCGTGTCCTGGGCAGTCTACGTGTGCGTAGTGGCGAGTTGGAGTATCGTACTCTACGTGAGAAGTAGAGATGGTGATACCACGCGCTTTTTCTTCAGGTGCGTTATCGATTTGGTCGAATGCACGAGCAGAACCGCCGTAAGTTTTTGCCAGAACAGTAGTGATAGCTGCTGTCAGAGTAGTTTTACCGTGGTCAACGTGGCCGATAGTACCAACGTTAACGTGCGGTTTTGAACGTTCAAATTTTTCTTTAGACACGACTCTATTCCTTATGGAGTTCCCTCTTCACGATAAAGAAGGAACTTAAATTAAAGTAGTTAACCGATATAAAATCGATTATTTAGCGTTACGAGCTTCGATAACAGCCTGTGCAACGTTGTTTGGTGCTTCATTGTACTTCAGGAACTCCATAGAGTATGAAGCACGACCTTGTGTCTGAGAACGCAGGTCAGTAGCATAACCGAACATTTCGGACAATGGTACTTGTGCACGAACGACTTTACCAGTAGGCAGGTCATCCATACCTTCAATCATACCACGACGACGGTTCAGGTCACCAATAACATCACCCATGTAGTCTTCTGGTGTTTCCACTTCGACTTTCATGATTGGCTCAAGCAGAACAGGTTTAGCTTTTTTGAAGCCATCTTTAAACGCGATTGAAGCCGCAAGTTTAAACGCCAGTTCAGAGGAGTCAACATCATGGTAAGAACCGAAATGCAGACGAACACCCATGTTAACAACAGGGTAGCCAGCTAATGGGCCAGATTTCAGCTGCTCTTGGATACCTTTATCAACCGCAGGGATGTATTCAGTTGGAATTACACCACCCTTGATTTCGTTGACAAATTCGTAGTCCATTGGCAGACCGTCTTTATCGTTTTTGTTCAGTGGGAACATATCGATAACGACATGACCGTACTGACCACGACCACCAGACTGTTTCGCGTGTTTACCTTCGATGTCAGTCACTTTAGCAGTGATTGCTTCACGGTAAGCAACTTGAGGTTTACCAACGTTCGCTTCAACTTTAAATTCACGACGCATACGGTCAACCAGAACGTCCAAGTGCAATTCACCCATACCAGCGATGATAGTCTGATTAGTCTCTTCATCACTTGATACGCGGAATGATGGGTCTTCTTGAGCCAGACGGCCTAATGCGATACCCATTTTTTCTTGGTCAGCTTTCGTTTTTGGTTCAATTGCAACAGAGATTACTGGCTCTGGGAATTCCATACGCTCTAGGATGATTGGTGCATCAACTGCACATAAAGTATCACCTGTCGTTACGTCTTTCAGACCGATTGCCGCCGCGATGTCACCAGCGCGAACTTCTTTGATCTCTTCACGTTTGTTAGCGTGCATCTGTACGATACGGCCAAAACGTTCTTTTTTCGCTTTAACTGCGTTCAGCACTGTGTCACCTGAGTTAACAACACCAGAGTAAACACGGAAGAACGTTAAGTTACCAACGAATGGGTCGGTTGCAATTTTAAATGCTAATGATGAGAATGGCTCATCATCACTTGCGTGACGCTCTGCAGGAGTGTCTTTACCGTCATCCAGAATACCATTAATTGCAGGTACATCTGTTGGCGCAGGTAAGTAATCAATCACTGCATCCAGCATCGCCTGAACACCTTTGTTCTTAAATGCAGAACCACAGGTAACCAGGATAATTTCGCTTGCAAGAACACGTTGACGTAATGCAGCTTTAATTTCTGCTTCAGTCAGTTCTTCACCGCCCAGATATTTTTCCATCAGTTCTTCTGATGCTTCTGCTGCGGTTTCGATCAGGTTGTTGTGCCACTCTTCAGCTGCTTCTTGCATGTTCGCAGGGATATCTTCGTATTCGAAGGTAACGCCTTGGTCTTCATCGCTCCACTTGATTGCTTTCATTTTCAGCAAGTCAACAACACCAGTGAACGACTCTTCTGCGCCGACTGGTAATTGCAGTGGAACTGCGTTAGCTGCTAAACGTGTTTTTAATTGCTCAACAACACGTAAGAAGTTCGCACCCATACGGTCCATTTTATTAACGAACGCAATACGTGGAACTTTATATTTGTTAGCCTGACGCCATACAGTTTCAGACTGTGGCTGAACACCACCAACCGCACAGTAAACCATTACTGCGCCATCAAGAACACGCATAGAACGTTCTACTTCGATTGTGAAGTCAACGTGTCCCGGGGTGTCGATGATGTTTACACGGTGTGGCTCATACTGTTTTGCCATACCAGACCAGAATGCAGTAGTCGCAGCAGATGTGATAGTGATACCACGCTCTTGCTCCTGCTCCATCCAGTCCATTGTTGCAGAACCTTCGTGAGTTTCACCAATTTTATGGTTTACACCAGTATAGAACAGAATACGTTCAGAAGTTGTGGTTTTACCGGCGTCGATGTGTGCACTGATACCGATATTACGATAACGTGCTATGGGCGTTTGACGGGCCATTTTTTCCTCTCTCGTGGGCGTTCAATGCTTCATATAAAGGGTAGCAAATGGCTACCCTGAGATACATCACTAATGTAGGTAAGAAATTATTACCAACGGTAGTGTGCGAACGCCTTGTTAGCTTCTGCCATACGGTGAACGTCTTCACGTTTCTTAACAGCGGAACCTTTGTTCTCAGCAGCGTCTGATAATTCATTTGCCAGGCGAAGTGCCATAGATTTATCACCGCGTTTACGAGCAGCATCAACGATCCAACGCATTGCCAGGGCATTACGACGAACCGGGCGAACTTCAACTGGAACTTGGTAAGTTGAACCACCAACACGGCGGGATTTAACTTCCACAGTCGGACGCACGTTATCCAGTGCTAATTCGAATGCATCAAGTTCAGTTTTACCAGAACGCTGAGCAAGGGTTTCAAGTGCGTTATATACGATTGCTTCAGCAGTAGATTTTTTCCCGTCTACCATCAGGATATTTACAAACTTGGCCAGTAATTCTGATCCGAACTTAGGATCTGGAAGAATTTTACGTTGACCTATTACGCGACGACGTGGCATGGATATGACTCCGTTGTTAATTCAGGTTTGTCCAAAACTCTACGAGAGTATTTTGACATTAAGATTAAAATGTTTGGCCTTACTTAACGGTAATCCATTAAGCCTTAGGTTTTTTCGCGCCGTATTTAGAACGAGCTTGCTTACGGTCTTTAACACCAGAACAGTCCAGTGCGCCGCGAACGGTGTGATAACGCACACCTGGCAAGTCTTTAACACGACCGCCACGGATAAGGATTACGGAGTGTTCCTGCAAGTTGTGGCCTTCACCACCGATGTAGGAAGATACTTCGAAACCATTAGTTAAACGAACACGGCATACTTTACGTAATGCTGAGTTTGGTTTTTTAGGAGTGGTAGTATATACACGAGTACATACGCCACGTTTTTGCGGGCAAGCTTCCAGTGCTGGAACGTTGCTTTTCACAACTTTCGAGCTACGAGATTTGCGTACCAGCTGATTAATAGTTGCCATTATTAAAAAAGCTCCTGGTTTTTTTGCTTCGTAAACACGGATTTTGACCTCGTTCGCCAACATGACGATACACGAGGACGCGAAATTTTATTGCCGACTGAGTCAGGTGTCAAGAAATATACAACTTTTAGTGCCTTTATAAGGCAAAATGTTGTTTTTGGACTTCTGTTAGCTTCACAAAACCTTGATATGTGATCACAGAAACGGCGGGTGATAGGGTATTTTGCAACCCTCGAGCGTTAATATCGACATCCAAGGCATATAATTGTGCCCCCGTTTTTTGTAATGCATCAAGGAAAGGTGACTGTGATATTGCAGTAGCCACGCCATCTTGCATCAATAAAACCGCGTCTTTATCTGTAATTAGGCGAAGTATAGCCGAAAAATCACAGTTAAACGGAGATGTTGCTAATGTATAAAGCATAGAAGCGATCCTACTATAGATCAAAAAACAACCCAAGCTCAAAATACAAACAATCGATTAAAATTTCAGCACCACATCACAATCAGCTATTTTTTGCTGGATTTCAAGTGAACTGAGCATTTTAGGAGTAACTACAAACTCGCTCATTTCCGATAGTCCACGTTCCTGAAGGGATTCCCGACAAAGATAAATATTTTCAATGTCATATAGCGGTAATATTTTAAATGTTGCGATATAGTCCCGCGTAAGAATAGCTTTTGGCTGCTGATTTGTAAGAAGTTGAAAGACGCCATCTGCAATAAAAAACACTTCAATTTCATCCGTTAATGCAGATGTTGCCAGCAAGGCATCCAACCCTTCTCGCCCACTTGCATTTCCATGGGGCATTGTCGTAAACACGAAGGCAATTCTTTTCACGCGATACCTTACTTTCTTAGAATTGAAGGGTTCTATCTGTTGTCATCATAGCTTCAGCTAAGCTGCCTAACCCACTCATCATAAACCCACTCGCTAAATTATTGACTGGTAATGATAAGTTTTGAGCCTGTTCTTGATCAACGACGCCACGTCGTAACGCCGCAGAAACACAAATATGCATCTCACAACCTGCATCTTTTGCCAGTTGCTGCCAAGCCTTGAGTAAATCGAACTCGTCCGTTGCGGGAGATGTGAGTAAGTTTGCGTTCAGCACACCTTCACGATAAAAAAACACGGTTTTTAACGTGTGCCCTTCTTCGAGAAGGGCTTTGGCAAATTGATACGCACTTGCAGCTTGTTGCGTCCCATATGCTGGGCCCGTCACCAAGATACAGTACGTTAATGGATTAGCGTGACTCATTCACCACTCTTAAACTGACGAATGTACAAATAAACGGTGTGTTTTGAGATATTTAAACGATCAGCAACTTGGTTAATTGCATCTTTGATATCGAAAATGCCTTTTTCATAAAGGTTCAGAACCACTTGTTTATTCTTCGCATTATTCGATACGTTACGATCAGCGCCCACTTCTTCAATGGTGTATTCTAACGTTTGAGCGACTAAGTCATCAACGGATGAAGCAAAGTTTACATCTGAAGTGACTTCTTGTTTTGTTTCTGGAACAAACGATTGAATAATTTCGGAGAAAGGCACATCTAAGTTCATATTGATGCACAGCAAACCAATGACACGCTGCTTACGGTTGCGGATCGCAATCGTCACTGATTTCATTAAGTCGCCGCTTTTCGCTTTAGTAAAGTAGGCTTTAGAGACGCTAGATTCTTCATCTGCCATATCGTGCAGCATACGCAGCGCAAGGTCAGTAATTGGGGAGCCAATTTTACGCCCTGTGTGCTGGCCGTTAGCAATTCTCACCGCAGAACAATTCAGGTCTTCCAATGAGTGAAGAACGATTTCACAGTGCCCACCAATTAGCATTGCTAAGCCATCAACCGCCGCTTCGTATGATTTTAAGATTTCGTGGTCGGTTTCAGCAAAAGGCTGGTTATCCAGTATATTAATATCGCTGAGGTCGTGTGACTGTAAAGAATCTGACATTTTCAACATCATCCTTCTAATGTAAACATTTCATCCAGTTGACTAATAAGGCATTCATTATTCGACTAATTTGCCTTTATTGCACCGCGTATAATCAACAATTGTGATGATAAATAATAAAATAGAGTCTTCTGAAGTTAAAACTCCAAGACGTCGCCGTCAAGCGAATGAATGCAAGACAGTCTGTTTTATCACAAGTTTTAAACAATTTGGGGATTTTTTTGCCGAAAATTCACCACGGTTAGACTCTGTTGCCACGCCAGGCAGTGACTTATCTAAAACTGGATCATAAGCCTTGATTCCGCATAATTTATAACAAAAAAACAACTTACTTGCTGGTAAATATAAATTTTTCATTCTCTTTAATGAGTTTTCATTAATAATACATTTAAATCGAAACCATAATTAAAACTATAAAATTATAATTTCTTACCATTTTATTTGGCCAGAATAGTATCAAGGTATTATATTCAATTATTTAAACTTAATAATGATGTAATTCTATCCACATGCCAAATTAATTAATGAGGTTTATTTTGATTAAACGAAAAATCTACATGCTAATTATTTACTTCCTAATAGTTTCATTCAATGAAATATATGTCTTATTACTGTTAATCACCGGCACTATCACAGTGCACATTGATGAGCTGACCATCTATTCAATCATTTTTACTTTACTGATTATGGCAATGCGGTCACTGCTACTTACCTCTGTGCTAAGTTATTCATTACATATTAAATCCATAATTAAACGCATTTTCATGTTAGCCATTTCATTAATATTAATTGTTGATGCGATTAACCTTTTTGTTTTCTATTTATCAAATCTTGATATTTCATATTTCACGCCTTTCCATATTATTAGAAATTCACCTAAAACTTTTATATTTTTAACCATATTACCCACTGTATTTTCTTTATATTTAAATAAGGAGCTTTCATGGCAAAAAACAAAAACATCTTAATTTTTAGTGTGGTTTAATCGATAACTATGTATAGCTTAATTTTCTTATTTGTATAAAAAAGCCCAAGACAAATGCCTCGGGCTTGATAACAACTAAAATCTATTTTATTTAGCAGCAGGTTTGATATCTAATAATTCAACATCAAAAACTAAAGTAGAGTTAGCTGGGATACCCGGCACGCCGTTTTCACCATACGCTAAATCGGCTGGGATCACTAACTGCATTTTGCCGCCTTTTTTCAGGTTTACTAAACCTTCAGTCCAGCCTTTAATTACTGAGTTTAATGGAATAGTCAGTGGCTCGTTACGTGAGTAAGAGCTATCGAACTCAGTACCATCAATCAGAGAGCCTTTGTAATGTACAACAACGGTTTCATCTGCTTTAGGTTTAGCACCTGTACCGTCTTTTTCAATTTTGTACAGTAAGCCTGATTTGGTTTTCACTACGCCTTTTTCTTTAGCGTATTTTTCACGGAATTCAGCGCCTTTTTTCTCATTGCTTGCTGATTCGTCCTTCATTTTTTTGTCGGCGGCTGCTTTCACCTGCCCTTCGAACTGACGCAGAGTTTCTTCAACTTCCGCATCGGTCATTTTGCTTTTACCATTGAATGCATCTTGAACACCCGCCAGCAGTTGTGCGTTATCCAAGTTAATACCAATGGTTTTTTGTTCTTCTAATGAATTCTGCATGTAGCGACCTAAAGAAGCGCCCAGTGCGTAGGCATTGCGCTCTTCTGCATTTTTAAATGCGCTACTTTGTGCTTTAGCTTCCGCTGCCATAACTTGCGGAGCAGTGAAAGTAAGTGCCAACGTTGTTGCCAGAAGACTTGCCTTAAACAGTGATTTCATCCTAATCTCCGATGATTTTAATGCGAACCTATTTGAACAGTAAACCCAATGTTTACCATTCATTTTATGATAATGCCCCTAATGCTTTGGGGACTCATTATTTATTTGTATAGAAACAGTATAATCATTTCTTCAGACAACATTAACAAAAAGAGGTTTCATCGCCTATATGTTTAACTAAAACTTATCTGTTGATTTGTAATGTTCGGTTATTATGATGGTTTGATTATGATGAAAACGCCTAAGGAGAGTCGAAAATGGACTCATCTCATTCATTTGAACAACGTTTAGAACTTTTAGAAAGCAAAGTAGCTTTCCAAGAATTAGCTATCGAACAACTAAATCAAGTGATTACTGACCAGCAAATGCAGTTGACGCGGATGCAAGAACATTTACGCATCGTCACGGAGAGGCTGAAATCGTCGCAAGATTCCCATTTGGCGCGACCAGAAGAAGAAACACCGCCGCCACATTATTGATAGCGACAAAAAAGGAAGCTTTCGCTTCCTTTTTTATTCTATAACAAGCACTAATACGTCGTATTAGTGGCAGCCGCAACCGCCATGCTTGTGACCGTGGCCGTGACCTTCGCCACCACCGCAGCAACCACCTTCTGAACCGTGGCTATGACCGCCACCGCCACAGCAACCACCTTCGTGGTCGTGGTCATGGTCGTGACCATCTGCGCCATGAACATGGCCATGTGCGATTTCTTCTTCTGTTGCTTCACGGATGCCCATGACTTCAACATTAAATTTCAGGTTTTGACCTGCTAACATGTGGTTACCGTCAACGATAACTTCGTCGCCTTCAATCCCTGTGATTTCGACAGGAACTGGGCCCATGTCAGTGTCAGCTAAGAAACGCATGCCAACTTCCAGCTCATCAACACCCATAAAGACATCTTTAGGAACGCGTTGAACTAAATTGTCATCGTATTGACCGTATGCATCGTCAGAAGCCACTTCAACATCAAAGTTTTCACCAACAGAACGGCCTTCTAACGCTTTTTCCAGACCAGAAATTAAAGAACCACGGCCATGCAAATAGTCCAGTGGCGCACTTGCCGGGGACTCATCAACTAAAACACCGTCTTCTGTTCTTACTTGATAAGCCAAGCTGACCACCAAGTCTTTTGCTACTTTCATGACATCTCCTACTACCCGTAAGGGGAAAATTTTTTGCCAATTGTACCGAAAAACAATGATGATGTATTGAGAATTGACAAATTTCTCTTATTCAGGTGTAAAAATACCAATCACCTGCTCTTTTTGCCTTACGTGCTCAGTGGCAACCTCCCCCGCTTGGCGTTGTTGATCGCCACAGTTGACGCACTCCACCACATCAATTTTATCTTCACGCCACATCATCAACGTATCTTGTGATTGGCATTTCGGGCAGGTTGCGCCTGCAATAAAACGCTTACGTGTTGAAGCCATTTCTTACCCTTATTGTTCATTATTCCAACTGTGTGGCTGTCGGTGTTCTCTTTGCATCTCTTTTTCGAATAGCTCGTTGAGTTCACGACGTGCTTCTTTCACGCGTGAAATTTGCCCGCTATCACTGTTTTCACTTTCGGGATAGACATCTCGCAGCATACGCATATCTAAACGACGGAAATGCTGTTTTGCCCGATAGGCTTTGTGTGGATGCATACCTGTACTAATTAATGCTTTGCTACCGAGCTCCAAGGCACTAGAAAATGTTTCCCGGCTAAAGTCGGTTACGCCACTGTGCAATAATTCATGTGCCTCCAGACGGCCCTTTGCTCGCGCAATAATATGCAAGTTAGGAAAGTTTTCTTGGCAAATTCGCACAATTTCCATCACTTCCTCAGGCACATCACTGGTGATCACAATGGCTTTGGCTTTATCAGCCCCCGCTGAACGCAGTAATTGCAGCTCTCGCGCATCACCGTAATACACGGTATAACCGTAGCGACGCATTGTGCCAATCGCAGTCACATCTTGTTCAAGTACCGTGATTTTGACTTTATTGGCCATTAATAAACGCCCAACCACTTGCCCCATACGACCAAAGCCCACCAAAATAACATGTGGGTCGTTATCTTCCACAAATGGCTTTTCACTGGATGCAGGTTGCTGATTATAGCGGTAGTTCAAATAAGCATCTATCAGCTGCATCACAAGTGGCGTTGTCATCATCGAAAGTGTGACCACCACCAGCAAAAGATCCATTTGGCGCTCATCAATGACACTTGCCCCAAAAGCCGTCGCATAAATAACGAAGGCAAATTCACCGCCTTGGCTTAAGACTCCAGAAAATTGGGCTCGAGCACCATTACGCAGCCGTGCAGCAAAACCAAGCAAATACAGCACCAACGCTTTTACTGCCACCAAGACCACCACGGCAATCAATACCTGAGGTAAATAAGTCCACAATATTTGTAAGTTAAGCGACATCCCTACAGAGATAAAAAACAGCCCTAGCAATAAGCCTTTAAATGGCTCAATGTTGATTTCTAATTCATGGCGAAACTCTGTTTCCGCTAACATCACCCCTGCCATAAAGGTTCCTAACGCCATCGAAAAACCAAGGCTTTCCATAATCAATGCTGAACCTAGCACCACCAAAAGTGCTGCTGCCGTGAAAATTTCATGTACCCCCGATTTCGCGGCAAGCCTAAACATCGGACGTAATAAGTAGCGACCAACCACCCATAACCCAAAAAAAGCAATAACTTTTAAGCCAATTTTTTGCCAGTCGCTGGTTGCTGTATCCCCTGCCAATAAGGGGATCAATGCCATAATCGGGATCACCGCCATATCTTGGAATAGCAAAACAGAAAAACCGAGCTGGCCGCTTTCCTTATTGGACATGCCCTTTTCGTTCATGAGTTGCAGTGCCATCGCTGTTGATGACATCGCCATCCCCAGTCCACCCACAATAGCGGCTTGCCATGAAAATTTGGCTAGAAACAACAGTGATGCCATGATTGCTGCGGTGACCACAACTTGAACGGTGCCTACACCAAAAATCGAACGCCTCAGTTCCCATAACTTAGAGGGTTTTAACTCTAAGCCAATTAAGAACATTAGGAACACGACGCCCATTTCAGAGAAATGCAAAATATCATCAACATTATGGATAAAGCCAAGTACAAATGGCCCAATCATTATCCCCGCCAATAGATACCCAAGTACCGCGCCCAAACGAATTTTCTGGGCAATGGGTACCATGATGACACCCGCGCAGAGGAAAATGATAACAGATTCAAATAGCCCCATATCTGACATTAGGAAAGCCCTCCCGCACTCAGCGGTTGTTGTATCCATTGACGGTAGTCATCAATAAGCTGTTGAAAATGGGCTTTAGGCTGCCGACGAGCCGCATAAATAATAGTCGGCTCCAGCCATTGCATATCACACATTAATGCGGTCAACTCAAATGGACGAAGTATTTCTGTTAGCGGATAACGGTTGTATCCATCGTGCTGGTAGGCATGGATAGGTTCTCCTGTTGTAATCACTGAGCGCCAATATTTGCCTTTTAATTTTTGGTACCCCATATCGGTGGCAAAACGGCGAGTTAATACGCGGTCAAACCACTCTTTCAACAATGCGGGACAACTATAAGTATAGAGCGGATGCTGAAAAACAATCACATCATACAAACACAACAGCTTTTGCTCCGCGGTCACATCAATAAAATAGTCGGGGTATGTCGCATATAAATCATGTACCGTGACATGTTCAAAATCACGCACCGCATCAAGCAATGCCTTGTTGGCGATAGATTCATCAGGGTCTGGATGGGCATAGACCACCAGCACTTTTGGTGTATTTGACATCTTTCCCTCCTCAAAGGCGTGTCAGACGGATAATTTTCCGTTACCATGCTGCCTGCTATACTCATCATACTTCTCGTTGCAGTGTTGTTGACTACGCGCATTCTCACTAGTCACCTACTTAAGTAGGCGCCTAGCGACTCATTTGCTTGTCGCCTAACTGCACCGTGAATTATTTAGAGTATATACATTGGTAATTTAACATATTTTTAATAGACGGTTGCTATGATTGTTTTCTCTTCACTCCAAATTCGTCGAGGCGTTCGTGTTCTTTTGGACAATGCCACGGCAACGATTAACCCTGGCCAAAAAGTTGGTTTAGTGGGTAAAAATGGCTGCGGTAAATCGACGCTGCTTGCACTATTAAAAGGCGAATTACAAGCTGAAGCAGGCTCTGCAACGTTTCCAAGCAACTGGTCTATGGCATGGGTCAACCAAGAAACCCCTGCATTAGATGTGCCCGCGCTCGAATATGTCATTGACGGTGACCGTGAGTTTCGCGCCCTTGAACAAAAACTTGCCCAAGCCAATGAAAAAAATGATGGTAATGCCATTGCTGTCGTCCATGGGCAGTTGGATGCTATCGATGCGTGGACCATCCGTTCGCGTGCATCAAGTTTGCTTCATGGTTTAGGTTTCAGCCAAGCGCAATTAGACTCTCCAGTAAAATCTTTTTCAGGTGGATGGCGGATGCGTTTGAACCTCGCGCAAGCGCTACTTTGCCGCTCTGATTTGTTGCTACTTGATGAACCAACTAACCACCTTGATTTAGATGCGGTGATTTGGCTAGAAAAATGGCTCAAAAGCTACCAAGGCACACTGATCCTGATTTCCCATGATAGGGATTTCCTCGACCCAATTATTGATAAAGTGTTGCATATCGAACAAGAAACTCTCTTCGAATACACCGGTAACTACTCTTCATTTGAACGCCAGCGCGCAACAAAACTGGCTCAACAACAAGCGCTGTATGAAAGCCAACAGGCTAAGGCCGCACACCTACAAAGCTATATCGACCGCTTTAGAGTGCAAGCAACCAAAGCAAAGCAAGCACAAAGCCGTATTAAGATGTTGGAAAGAATGGAAATGGTCGCACCTGCTCATGTGGATAACCCCTTCCATTTTTCATTCCGTAAACCTGAAAGTTTACCAAATCCACTATTAAAGATGGAAAAAGTCAGCGCGGGTTACGGTGAAAAAGTCATTTTGCAGTCGATTAAGCTGAATTTAGTGCCAGGTTCACGCATTGGGTTACTGGGGCGTAACGGTGCGGGTAAATCCACGTTAATTAAGATGCTAGCAGGTGATTTACCCCCATTACAGGGTGAAATTTCCCTCGCCAAAGGCATCAAACTGGGATATTTCGCCCAGCACCAGTTGGAATACCTGCACCCTGAAGAATCTCCATTACAACACCTCGCACGCCTTGCTCCAGAGCAAACAGAGCAACAGCTGCGCGACTATTTAGGTGGCTTTGGTTTTAAAGGCGACCAAGTGACAGACCCTAGCGGCCGTTTCTCAGGTGGGGAAAAAGCACGTTTGGTACTGGCACTCATCGTCTGGCAACGCCCGAATCTGTTGTTACTCGATGAGCCAACCAACCACTTGGATTTAGACATGCGCCAAGCCCTTACCGAAGCCCTGATGGCATTCGAAGGTGCATTAGTCGTCGTTTCCCATGATAGGCACTTACTGCGTACCACTACTGATGAGCTGTATTTAGTTCACGGCGGTGCGGTAGAGCAATTTGATGGTGATTTAGAAGATTACCAACAATGGCTTGCCGAGCAAAACAAACTCGAATTGCAGCAAGTGCGTGACCAGCAAGAGAAAGACAAACCCGCCGCTGCGGCAACAGTCACCGCGCAAGATAGGAAAGATCAAAAACGTCGCGAAGCGGAGTTCCGCCAGCTAACTCAACCAATCCGTAAAAAAATCACGGAGTTGGAAAAGCAGATGGAGAAATACTCCACATCCCTGAGCGAACTAGAAGCGAAGCTTTCTGACGCTGCAATTTATGAGCAAGATAAAAAAGCAGAGCTGACCGAATGTTTGAAAAAACAAACGGAGCAAAAATCCGCCCTTGAAGACGTTGAAATGGAGTGGATGGAGCTGCAAGAACAGTTAGAAACCATGACTGGTGAGTTTGACGCTATCTAGTCATTCATCAAATAAATAACCCTATAATCTAGCGCTTGAAACTTTATCATAAGACAGGCGCTATTTTTTATCCTTTAGAATATTGCATTCATAATCCCTACCGATATCCCTTTATCTACCCCCACTAAAATGCACTCACGCACAGTGCTGTTGTGCATTTGTGTTTAGTATGCTATCGTGATTATACCGTCATTTATACTATTCACATTTTCAAGGAGGAAAAATGAATCAAAATAATGATGACTGTAGATTGTAATTTAGAGACAACTATTTAGCGTTATTTTATAAATATGGCACGGCTTACAAAGCCATTCCTGCAGATATCAGTTCAACACTTGCCCGAAAACTAGACATGTTAAATGCGGCTATGATTTTAAATGACATAAGAAGCCCGCCGGGGAACAGGTTAAAGAAACTGAATCCACCATTAGCCCACTGTTATTCCATAAGAGTAAATAGCCAATACCGTTTAATTTTTGTCTGGGAAAATGGAATTAAAAATTTATACCTAGATCCACATAAAGATGTCTAAACCTTAGAAAGTTAACAGTAGTTTTCTAAGTTTAAGATATTAAAAATAGAAAGGAGAAATACATGCAAGCGACGAGAAAGCCAGCCAGTGTCGGCGATGTGTTGCTTTATGAATACCTAGAGCCAACAGGGCTAAAGATCAATGAGTTATCCGAGTTATTAGGCGTCCATAGAAACACGATTAGTGCCCTCGTTAATAATAACCGTAAATTATCAATCGATTTGGCATTCAAACTGGCAAAAGCGTTTAACACCAGTAAAGATTATTGGTTAAATCTTCAACAGGCTGTTGATATTTGGGAAATTAATAATGACCCTCGCTTGCAAGATGAAATTAATAATGTGATGTATTATAAAGATTTTATTAATAAAAAACAGAAAGTGACCGCCTAATAGATTGAGTCCCCCCGACTGACTCGGGGGAACCCAATCTTTATGCATTTTAATTTTTCACACACATCACATAATACTGCCCGTCGATAATTTCAGTTCCTTCGGTTTCATGTTCAAAGCCGGGGAACTCACTATCCCACGCTTGTAGGCTGTGTAAGTAACCGATATGTGGGCTGTTTTTATCCCCAAAACTTTCCCCTGATAGCAACATTGGGATACCTGGTGGATACGGAATAATCGAATTGGCAGCGATACGCCCTGCGAGTTTATCGAGCGGAACCGCTTCCACGCGGTTAGCGACAATTTCTTGGTACGCATCTCGTGGGCTCATCACCACTTCAGGCAATTGTTCATACGCTTGGTTCAGCTGCCCTGCTGGGTTATTTTTTTGCAAGTAAACGAACATTTTATCGCCTAAGTCACGTAACCCCATGTGTCCGTATATTTCAGGAGCACTTTCCACCACTTCAGGTAACACCTTTTTCAAACTGGTGTTATTGTCATAGTGGCGTTTAAAGGAGAGTAGCGCATTCACCAAAGTCCCCCACTTCCCTTTAGTGATACCCATGGAAAACAAGAACATAATTTGGAAATCCGTTGTCCGTGTTGGCACAATCCCATAATGGTTCAACCATGCAGTCACCAGTGCTGCGGGTACGCCAGTGTCTTGCAGTTTGCCATCGTCACCCATTCCTGGTGACAAAATACTGACTTTAATAGGGTCTAGCATCGCCCAGTTTTCAGGAATATCTTTAAAACCGTGCCATTTATCCTCAGGGTTCATTACCCAGCAGCTCTGCTCTTTCATCAGCAACTCAACAGGGGCATCTTCAAAAGCATAGCGTTTCCCTGTCGCAGGGTCTTTCACCATTTCCTGATTCCATGGCTTAAAAAACCATTCGTCATCATTGAGAAACTCTTTATACAAATAACCCAATGATTGACGGAAATCGATAGATTCACGAATAACTTCGTCGGTGAGTGAACGCCCACTATTACCATCCATCATATCCGCCGCGATATCGTTTGAGGCACAAATGGCATACAGCGGCGAGGTAGTGGCATGCATATGGTAGGCCTGATTAAAGCGATTGAAATCAATCGAGTTACGACCATTTCGTATGTGAATAAATGATGCTTGGGATAACGCATTCAACAACTTATGTGTAGAGTGAGTAGCAAAAATCGTCGGCTCATCGCCATTTCTGGGCTCATCCCGCATAGCAAAGTGGTTATGATAAATCGGATTAAAGCGTGCATACCCATACCATGCTTCATCGAAATGGATTCTATCCAATGATTTATCTAGTAAATCTTGAACTTTGCGTGCATGGTAGCAGACACCATCGTAGGTACAGTTAGTGACAACACTATAGGCAGGGCGTTTACCGATTTTGTCTAATGTTAATGGATTTTTAGCGATCTTTTCAGCAATGGCTTCGGGTGTCATCTCTTTCGGATAGATTGGACCGATAATACCATAGCGGTTACGGCTAGGTGTCATATACACAGGCTTCGCCCCAGTCAGGATCAACCCCTGCTCGATCGATTTATGGCAATTTCGGTCGATGACGACGACATCGTCATCAGTCATGCAAGCTTGCATAATCGTTCGATTGGAACCCGACGTCCCGACAACCACCGAATAAGATTGGTCAGCACCAAAGATACGCGCGGCATTTTTTTCACATTCACCAAATGCTCCTGTATGGTCTAGTAATGAGCCCACTGCGACTCGCTCAATCCCAATATCTGTGCGAAATAAATTCTCACCAAAAAAATCGTGATAAATACGCCCTGCAGGTGTTTTGGTAAAACCAACCCCACCTTGGTGCCCTGGTGCCGCCCACGAATATTCATGTATGTCACTGTATTTAATTAAACTTTTCATTAATGGCGGCAGCAATTGCGCACGATAGCGAATAATCGCTGCAAGGACACGCCCTGCAATAAAGTCGGCTGAATCTTCTAAAATCCAAGCAAATTCATCAACTTGCTCCATCATTTTTCGGTCAAAAGCGGTTAGCGCTTCTTCACGATCACTCAGTAAAAAAACAGGGACATCTTCTTGTCGACGGTGAAGCTGAGTAATTAATTGATGAGCTTGGGTTTGCTCTTGCTTATCTGACATATCGCGGCCGTATAGCAAGCAATCGATGCTCGTATTTGAACGGATATAAGCCATCCCATCTTCAAAATCCCGAATAACCACAGTTTCAACGTGCTCATCGTTCAACTCACTTGCTAGCCTTGCAACCGCGTGACTAATAACGGAATCTTCGTCAGTTAACTCAGTATAAACAATGAGTGCTCTCATCAATAATTCCCCTTTGAATATTTCAAATTTAAATGCTTATGACTTTAGTCTTAACGCAAATAGGTATGTATTGCAAAGTTATCGATAAGTTATAAGACAAAATACTATTCATCCAAATTATTGATTGCTATTCTCGCATTCATGACTAAGGACTTGGCTTTGGCTTCACGCTTTTGTAGCAACGCCATAAAAATGAGGTCTGTTATAGTGTTTTGTGCTGTTCGAGATGAAATAGATGAACTACGCCACTCATCTTCTTCCGCAATACTTTCAAGAACGTAATCAGAGAGTTGCGCCAGTGGTGAATGTCGATCACGCGTTATCGCGATAACCGATGCTCCTTGCTTACGAGCGATATTCGCTGCACTCAGCATGTCTTTTCTCTTACCCGTAAACGAAATAACAATCTGTACATCATTGGAATTTAAAGTTAATGCCGCTGCAATTTGCACATGATGGTCAAATTCGACCAATGTAGTAATCCCAATTTTTTGCAGCTTATAACTTAAATCCTTTGCCGCGAGCCCTGAGCCGCCAATGCCGACTATCTGCACCCGCTGAGATTTATCGATTAACGCCACAACCTTTTCAAACTGCTTGAAATCAATATGCTTTGTTGTCTCTGTTATCGAATGGTTTTTCTCCATCGCAAGCTTTTGCGCCACCACCATCAGATTATCATTCGGTGCAATTCGATTATGCAATGCAGTATGAGCCGTCCCTTCATTAAGTTTCTGACGCCCAATGATTTCACTCAGAGCCAATTTCAGCGCAGGGTACCCCTTAACGCCTACTTTTTGGCTAAACTTCACAATAGCAGACTGGCTGACATTTAGCTTCTCAGCCAGTTGAGATGAAGACAAACTCAATATATTTTCTGGATTTTCTAGGATAAATTGCGCAATTTTCCGCTGATTTTCCGCTAATCGCGGTAGTGAATACGTGATGACATCCAATAATGTCATAGTGAGCCCCCAAAAGGTGTAAATTCAAGTCATCAAAAAAATAATAATAAATTATTCCAAAAAAACTTAATCGATACGTTAAAAATAATCGAATAAATTCAATGAAAAGCTACTCTTTAATTTGAAATAAATGACAAAATATTCCTTTATATTCGCAAGTTAGAATAGATAACACCGTGATTTCAATCACACCAAAGGAATAAATAATTCCATAATATTGGTACAATATCTGATTTAGGAGCTATTTTCATGACTATCGACTTAAGCAAAATGGTAACGGAAAGCCGCAATGCCGCAAGCACACATATCGACCAACTTCCTACCTTGCAAATGCTGCAAGTGATTAACAACGAAGACAAACAAGTCCCTTTAGCGGTCGAAAAAGTCTTGCCCGAAATTGCACAGTTAGTTGATAAAGTCGCAGACGCATTTCTAAACGGTGGTCGGTTGATTTACTCGGGTGCAGGGACGTCAGGGCGTTTAGGCATACTTGATGCCAGTGAGTGCCCACCAACTTATGGGACTCCTCATGAGCAAGTCATCGGCCTCATTGCAGGCGGTCACCAAGCCATTTTTCGTGCCGTCGAAAACGCAGAAGATAAACCTGAGTTAGGTGAACAAGACCTGAAAAATATCCAATTTAATGAAAAAGATGTGCTCGTTGGTATCGCAGCAAGTGGGCGTACTCCGTATGTGTTAGGCGCTTTAGCTTATGCAGACTCTGTCGGCGCCACGACAGCTGCCATTAGCTGTAATCCAAATAGCCCCATCGCCAATGCGGCAGATATCGCAATTACCCCTGTTGTTGGCCCAGAAGTGGTCACAGGTTCTTCACGAATGAAAGCGGGAACGGCCCAAAAATTAGTGCTGAATATGATCACCACGGGCGCGATGATCCGTATCGGTAAGGTATTTGGCAACTTGATGGTGGATGTTGAAGCCACAAATGCCAAGTTAATTGAAAGACAAACTAAAATTGTTATGGAGGCAACTGACTGTGACCGAACCACAGCTGAAAACGCACTTCAACAATGTGACAGGCACTGTAAGACGGCTATTTTGATGGTGTTATCAGGCTTGAATGCCGATGAGGCTCGCCAGCTGCTCACCAACAATAACGGTTTTATTCGTACGGCACTCAATATGGCATCTTCCGCCTAACATGCGGATTTTAATGAGAAAAATAGTATGGCTAAAATAACAATAGAAATGATGCAGCAGATCCTGCAACAGGTTGGGGGTCATCGCAATATAAAATTAGCGGGTAACTGCATGACTCGCTTACGACTGACACTCAACAATGACCAACTCGTCGATAAAGCCGCACTGAAACAAATCCCGGGCGTGCTTGGTGTTATCGAAAGCGACGAGCAGCTACAAATTGTCCTAGGCCCAGGTAAAGCCCAAACCGCCGCGGACTTAATGAATAAAATGCTAGAGGATGCAGAAGATGAGCACGATGAATCACCTCATCAAACTCAAGACCTGAACGAAATTGCCTCTGCCAATAAGCAGCAGTTAAAAAAGAAACAAACTAGCGCGGTACATCGCTTTCTATCAAAGTTTGCCACCATTTTTACCCCATTAATTCCAGGGTTTATTGGGGCGGGTCTGTTGATGGGGATCGCATCATTACTTGGGTTATTAGTCACCAATGAAAACCTGTTCCCACCAGACTCCCAGCAGTTGGCTTGGTTAAAAAGTGCCATTGCCTACCTCGCCATATTTGGTAAGGGGTTATTTACCTTTATGGGGTTATTAATTGGCTACAACGCCCAAAAAGCTTTTGGGGGGAGTGGCGTTAACGGTGCAATTATTGCCGCCTTATTTATTTTAGGCTACGACCCAGAAGCAACAAAAGGCTTCTATTCGGGGATGTCTAACTTCTTTGGTTGGCACATTGACCCTCGTGGCAACATTATTGGGATTTTAATTGCTTGTATCTTTGGTGCATGGGTTGAAAAACAAGTCCGCAAAATTATTCCATCCAGCCTTGATATTATTCTGACCTCAACCATTACTCTGTTAATTGTCGGCGCAGCAACCTTTATCTTTATCATGCCAATTGGTGTTTGGCTGTTCGACGGAATGTCTTGGTTATTTATGCACTTAAATGGTAACCCGATTGGTACCGCGGTCTTAGCTGGGTTGTTCTTAATTGCGGTCATGTTTGGGGTTCACCAAGGGTTTATCCCTGTTTATGTTGCCTTAGTGGACGCACAAGGGTTTAACTCGCTATTCCCAATACTGGCAATGGCGGGTGCAGGCCAAGTCGGCGCGGCGCTTGCCTTATACGTGAAAGCCAAAAAAGGCTCTGTAACCCGCGGGCAAATTGGTGGTGCTCTGTTCCCTGGGTTCTTAGGGATTGGCGAGCCGTTGATTTACGGTGTCACACTCCCTCGCGTCAAACCGTTTGTGACAGCATGTTTAGGTGGTGCAGCAGGGGGGTTCTTTATCGGTGCGGTAGCATGGATGGGTTTGCCCGTCGGTTTAAATACGGTGTTTGGCCCATCTGGGTTAATCGCGATCCCCTTAATGACCTCAGGGCAAGGCGTTCTCGCAGGAATGGCCGTGTACGCGGGCGGCATACTGGTTTCGTATGTCTGCGGTTTCCTCTTTACTTACCTATTTGGCAGTAAAGGCGTCGATTTAAGTTAATCTCGCTCTAATAAAAAAGCAGCCTGATGGCTGCTTTTTCGTATTGACAATATAAGTTATAACTTATAAATTTAACAATGGATTATCACTTATGCAAGGATGCATCGTGTGGACAGTAATACTAACCTCTCATTTTGAAAATTGGCTAAATCAGCAAAACGTACCGGTTCAAGAGAAGGTCTTAGCCGCTCTTGGAAACCTAGAAGCCTATGGCCCTAAACTGCCTCGCCCCTATGCTGATACCATTAAAGGCTCTAAATATAGCAATATGAAAGAGTTAAGAATTCAACATTCAGGAAAGGCTCTACGCGCATTTTTTGCCTTTGATTTCAAACGTCAAGCTATTGTGTTATGTGCGGGAGATAAAAGTAATAACAAACGTTTTTATCAAACAATGATTCAAATTGCTGATAATGAATTTATGGCATACCTTGCACTCATGGAGAAAAAAAATGAAAACACTGCGTGACGCAATTGCTGAACGTTCCCCTCAAAGCCAATCTAGAATCAAAGCGTTAACTGAAGAAATGGTACTCGAAACAGGTCTCCAGTTATTACGAGAAGAACTGAATATTTCCCAAAAAATGCTAGCTGAAAACTTAGGTATTTCTCAACCTGCGATTACACAAATTGAACGACGGGGAAATGACCTAAAGCTTGCCACGTTAAAACGCTACGTCGAAGCGATGGGTGGAAAACTTAGCCTAACCATCGAATTACCAACGGGTCACGACCGTACTTTTCATATATAGATATGCCAAGAAGCTAATTATATTTAGCTTCTTGGCTATAGGCATTACTCCAACCAAATCAATGGCACGCACAGTGCGGTCAGTAATCCCATCGTCCAGTTAAAGATAAACCATGCACGGCGGCTACGAAGAAACAGGCTAATTAACGAGCCAAACCCCATCCAAATAAGCCCTGCCGCCAAATTCACAACCACAAAAGCGATACTCATCATAACAATTGACTGAGTGAATAACTCGCCAGGTAGACTAAACCCACCAACGGCACCTAAACCCATCATCCATGCTTTTGGGTTTAAAAATTGCAATAAACCACCTTGATACCAAGTGACGCTTTTTGCCACTTCGCTATTTGCTTTAAGTGGTGCATAATTTGCTGTGGCGGTTTTCCATGCAAGCCACAATAAGTAAATACTGCCCGCAATTTTTAACACGATATGGATAGCAGGATATAGCAGTAAAAGCGCAGCAATCCCAAATGCAGAGAGGTAAAGTATAGACTGCATACCTAGCATGATCCCGAGGCATAATGTGATAGTACGACGAAAACCATAGTTTGCAGCGCTTGAGGTCAACAACATGTTGTTAGGGCCAGGTGTGACTGCGGCAATGAATAGAAATGTAAAAAGTGAAAAAATCAGCCCCAGTGTCATTTATACTTTAATCCTCAAACTCAAATTTGTTTACTTGCATCACAAAAAAATAACAGTATGTTATGTGACTCACAAGAGTCCCCATTAAATAAAATAAGGCTATGTCAGAAAACTTTCGTCCGATAAGTTGGGCTAAGAATCCACACCTCCAAACTTTGTTGCCAAGAATTTTTCGCAGGACACCGAAAATTAAACCTCTTTGGCAGAGACTTGAATTGCCTGATGGCGATTTTATCGATCTTGCTTGGAGCGAAAAACCTGAGCTCGCTGCACATAAGCCGCGTTTAGTTATTTTTCATGGGTTAGAAGGTAATTTTAAAAGCCCTTATGCCCACGGCATGTTAGAAAGCGCACAAAACCAAGGTTGGTTAGGTGTCATCATGCATTTTCGGGGTTGCAGCGGCGAACCGAATCGCCAGCAGCGTATCTATCATTCAGGTGAAACCAGTGATGCACGTTATTTTTTGCGTTGGCTAAAGCACACCTTTGGTGATGTACCAACAGCTGCGGTCGGTTATTCCCTTGGTGGCAATATGTTAGCGTGTTATTTAGCCGAAAGTGGTCAAAATGCAGATGTGGATGCAGGTGTCGTGGTCTCCGCACCGCTCATGTTGGAAGCTTGTTCATTGCGGATGGAAAAAGGGATTTCCCAATTTTATCAACGCTATTTACTCAATGGCTTAAAACGCAATGCGACTCGCAAACTCGTTCGCTATCCAGGTTCATTGCCGTTAAATTTATTACAGCTAAAGCAACTTAAACGGATCCGTGAATTTGATGATGTGATCACTGCTCGTATTCATGGCTTTGATGATGCGACGGATTACTATCAAAAATGTAGCGCACTCCCTAAGCTTGCCTATATCACCAAACCAACGTTAATTATTCATGCCAAAGATGATCCGTTTATGGCGCCAGAAGTGGTTCCTGATCTATCGCATTTACCTAAAAATGTGGAGTATCAGATGACGGAACACGGTGGTCATGTGGGCTTTGTGAGTGGCACATTAAGAAAGCCCAAAATGTGGTTAGAAACCCGAATTCCACAATGGCTAATCCCTTATTTAAATAAGGAAAAAAAATGATTATTCCTTGGCGAGAACTTACGCCTGAAACACTGGGAAATCTGATTGAAAGCTATGTGTTACGCGAGGGCACTGACTATGGCGCCCAAGAAAAAAGCCTGCAAGATAAAGTGAACGATGTGAAACGACAGTTAGTTTCTGGCGAAATTGTGCTAGTCTGGTCAGAATTGCATGAATCCGTTAATTTCATGCCTAAAGCCCGCTAACCCGCTTCGTTCGCTGTTTCTGAAATAGTGGCCATAAGCGCAACACAGGGAGTCCGCTATGTCCAAAAAACACCCGATTATTGCCATCACTGGTTCAAGCGGTGCTGGCACAACATCAACTAGTCAAGCATTTCGTAAAATATTCCACCAATTAAATATTCAATCTGCCACACTAGAGGGGGACAGCTTCCACCGTTATACGCGCCCTGAAATGGATATGGCGATTCGCAAAGCCAGAGAACAAGGCCGCCATATTAGTTATTTTGGCCCAGAAGCCAATGACTTTGCGCTCCTTGAGCAAACACTGGTGGATTACGCCAAAACGGGCTGTGGGAAATCGCGTAAATATCTACATACCTACGACGAAGCCGTACCTTATGGCTTACAACCAGGTACGTTTACGCCTTGGGAATCATTACCTGAAAAAACGGATGTGCTGTTTTATGAAGGCTTACACGGTGGGATAGTGACACCTGAGCACAATGTCGCGCAACATGTTGATTTACTAGTAGGTGTTGTGCCTATTGTGAACTTAGAGTGGATACAAAAACTTATCCGTGATACCACTGAACGTGGGCATTCTAGAGAAGCGGTCATGGATTCGGTTGTGCGTTCAATGGGGGATTATATTAACTATATCACGCCACAATTCTCCCGTACCCATATTAACTTCCAGCGCGTACCTACTGTAGATACCTCAAACCCATTTTCAGCGAAAGCCATTCCTTCACAAGATGAAAGTTTTATTGTTATTCGCTTTCGTGGACTTGAACAGATTGATTTTCCCTATCTACTATCAATGATATCTGGCTCGTTTATCTCTGCGATGAATACGATTGTCGTGCCAGGAGGGAAATTAGGCTTAGCAATGGAATTAATTATGATGCCAATAGTCGAAAAGCTAATTACTCAGAAACATAACTAAATTGTTTTTTTGATTATTAAATAAGATGCTTACCATTAATTAGAATAAGCATCTTATTTTTAAAATATATCAATAACTATTAAATTTATTTTTAATTTTTGATTTCAAAGCTATGCGTCACTTCAACGGTCTTTTCTAACATCAACGCGACTGAACAATATTTTTCAGCAGAAAGCTGAACTGCACGTTCAACCGCTTTATCCGTTAATTCATTCCCTGTTACAATAAAATGCAAATGGATTTTAACGAAATAACGAGGCGCTTCTTCACGGCGCTGAGAGGTTAATTTCACTTCACAGTCGGTAATATCATTACGGCCTTTTTGTAAGATGGATACCACATCAATTGCACTGCAACCACCTGCTGCCATTAACACCATTTCCATTGGGCTTGGTGCTTTATCGCCTGCATTGCCATCCATCATCACTTGGTGGCCTGACGCTGACTCACCTAAAAAAGAGAGCCCTTCCACCCATTTAACTCTTGCTTCCATTTTATTCCCCTTGAAATGAAATCGATTTAAAGGCTACATTGTTCCATAGATATAAAGAATGTTATATCAGCTTTATTCTGCTGAAGCGATACAGGGAAGACTTTCTGCATCGGATATGCTACAAACAATACTTAGTTGATAGGATTAAGATCAAAACTCAACGTTTTATTTGATTATATTATAGTGTTGATATCAATTTGTTTACCCTAACCATGAAAAGCGATTGATGCAATGTTGCTCTTTCTGTTATTTAGGGTATATAAGACAAATTAATATGCTAAGCTAGTGACTTTAAAGCCAGCCTTTCTGGTACGCTTTTTCCGGATGGCTGCAATAACATACAGAGGATAACGCTAATGGTTCTCGGCAAGCCACAAACAGACCCTACTCTTGAATGGTTTTTGTCACACTGCCATATTCATAAGTATCCATCCAAGAGCACACTGATCCATCAGGGTGAGAAAGCAGAAACCCTTTACTACATAGTTAAAGGTTCAGTGGCTGTTTTAATCAAAGATGAAGAAGGCAAAGAAATGATCCTCTCCTACCTGAATCAGGGGGATTTCATTGGTGAGCTTGGATTATTTGAAGAAGGTCAAGAACGTACTGCGTGGGTTAGAGCAAAAATCGCCTGCGAAGTTGCTGAAATTTCTTACAAAAAATTCCGTCAATTGATTCAGGTTAATCCTGATATCTTAATGCGCCTTTCCGCGCAAATGGCAAGCCGCCTGCAAACAACGTCAGAAAAAGTGGGCAACCTCGCCTTCTTAGACGTAACAGGCCGTATTGCACAAACGCTACTGAATCTAGCCAAACAACCTGATGCCATGACACATCCAGATGGGATGCAAATCAAAATCACCCGTCAGGAGATTGGCCAAATCGTTGGTTGTTCCCGTGAAACTGTCGGCCGTATTTTGAAAATGCTGGAAGATCAAAACTTAATCTCCGCGCATGGTAAAACCATTGTTGTTTACGGCACTCGATAACTAACCTTTCGCCTCACTCCCTTGGTGGGGCGCACACTTTCGAATAGCGTTGTATCATGGATATAACGCTATTTTCCCAAAAGACGATTGTTTTATATATCATTTTTTAATGAGTATCGTTTCTTTATATTTTCCTGACTAATAATCAAACTAAGATAATGGGAGTTAACCATTGTTCGGAGATTATTCGTTATGAAGTTAGAGAATAAAGTAAATAGTCAAACCAGTATAATTAGTAACATTAACAATAAAAAAAAAGCATCCTCCCCCTCTGTCATTGATAATCTAAATATTATTAAGGCATTAAACCTTGGGAATTATAAGAAAATAAACTTCGCTACTCAGAGCTGTGAGTTTCAAAAAAGATCACAACCCGAGCTAAGTCGACTACCCTATTCACCACCAGTTGAAAAACTCTTGTTGCCTTATACTTATTATGAAGATGATTTAGTTTCCCCATCAGATATCTTTAAAAACAACATCACCATCGAAAATAATTCACCAACAAAAATCAAACTGGAAAATATGCCCATGAAAACCAAAAACTCTAATACCAAATTAATTAATATAGACCAAAAAAAATTTTTAATTAATGATTTTGGTATCAACAAAATAAAACAATTCTTTTATAATTCGATTGAAAAAGTACAATCAACAGGTAAGATTCAAGCTTTAGTAGTTAAAAATAAACTGCATCCTAGAAAGGAAGATTTATACAGCGTTAAGTTTTATAATAAAAATAAAATGACTGAAATACAAAAGACTAGCAAGCAAAATACAGAGTCTGTAAACGAAGAAAAAAACCCTCCGATATCATTTTCAGGTAAGGATAAAAAACAATTTGATCAAGCTAAGAACCTAAAAGATAGAATTTACGAACTCGAAGAAAAGATATCATCCCATAAAAATTTTAACCAGTTAGATGACAAATTCAAATATACAAAATCTGTCCAAAGTTTAATTAACGAATGTATTCTCTCTTCATCTAATGAAAGAGATAGTAAATTTAGTGCTACTATAGAGACTATGAATGGAGTCATTAATAAATTAAATGATGAACTCAGTTCTCTTCAAAAAAATGAAGAGAAAATAATAAATTTTGCATCTGGAAAAAACATGTTCAATAGTAATGAGAGCCTAAACTCTAATTCCTCAGGTTATTTTTCAGAAACAACTAATGAATCAAGTTATAGCTCAGATGAGGCTGAAAATCAGAATATCAAGAATAATAATATTACTAATCTAAAAAATAATGAGTTAGAAAACAAAAAATCAAAAAAGGCAGAGGTTCACCATAAAAAAACACATATTACAGTGAAGCCGAAAAAAATAACATATCAGTTTAATGGGAAAATATATATCAATAGAGCAACAATGTTACGAGACATGCATATTAGCAAGGAATATAACTTCCAATTAAATGAAAATTCAAAACAAAAAATATTAAATGATAAAAGACCAGACACTAAAAATTTAGATGCTAAACTAAAAGGTGCAGAGAAAACCCTTAATGATTTAGGCCACCTTCAAGTAGAAATAAAAAAAGAAGAAATGCGTTTTACTCAATTAAAAAATCAGCTAAAAGATTTAGAGCATAGCGAAAAGGCTTAATTAAGGTGAAGGTGCAGAGGATCATTTCTGCACCTTTGATATCGCAATTAACCCAGCAACTTCCCAATCGCCGTCTCTAATTTTGCCATACCACTGTTAATTTCTTCTTCAGAAATAATCAGTGAAGGCGTAAAACGCAGTACATTAGTGCCTGCATTTAACATCATTAAGCCTTCAACTGCACTGGCTTGCAAAATATCTTTCGAACGGTTTAATAATTTGCCATCTAACTCCGCGCCGATTAATAACCCCATTCCTCTGATTTCAGAAAAAATGTTATATTTATCATTCAGCTTATTTAAATGAGCAATGAATAGCTCGCGACGTTTTTCGACACCTTTTAAAACTTCTTCGGTATTAATAATATCAAATGCTGCATTCCCCACCGCACAAGCTAATGGGTTACCACCGTAAGTTGTACCATGAGAACCAACTTCCATGGTTTTTGCGATTTCTTCAGTAGTAATCATCGCACTAATTGGAAAACCGCCACCCAATGCTTTGGCTGTGGTTAAAATATCTGGCGTCACATCATAGTGCATATAAGAAAATAATTTTCCTGTACGGCCCATGCCACTTTGCACTTCATCGAAAATCAATAAGGCATTATTTTCATCACACAGCTTACGAACACCTTGCAGAAATTCTGAAGTCGCTGCAGTGACGCCTCCTTCCCCTTGCACAGGCTCTAACACTACCGCACAGGTATTCTCATCGATCACTGCTTTAACCGCGTCAAGGTCGTTAAAAGGCACATGGATAATGTCCGCAGGCTTTGGCCCAAAGCCATCTGCGTATTTAGCTTGCCCACCGACCGAAACAGTAAATAGTGTGCGGCCATGGAACCCCTGCTTGAATGCAATGATTTTGGTTTTATAAGGACTGTATTTTGTGATGGCATAACGACGCGCTAGCTTAAAAGCCGCTTCATTGGCTTCTGAACCTGAGTTCACAAAAAATGCGCGATCGGCAAATGTCGCTTGAGTGATCTTTTGCGCGAGTTTAAGGGCTTGTTCATTAGTAAAAATATTACTGACATGCCAGAGTTTTTCACTTTGCTCGCGGACTGCTGCGACTAAACTTGGATGGCAATGCCCTAACGCTAAAACGGCAATTCCGCCTGCAAAATCAATGTATTCTTTGCCCTGCTGATCCCAAACTCGGCTGCCTTCGCCTTTTACTGGAATAAACTCAGCGGGCGAAAATATAGGCAACATGACTTGGTCAAAAGTCTGCCGATTTACTGATTGTTGTTCTGTCATACCCCTCACCTGCTCTAACTGGATGCTTAAGTGAAAATATAAGCATCAAATATGAATAAAAAACCACAAAAGAGCAATAGGCAAGGGGGAAATATGCATAATTAATTTATTATTAGTAATATTGCCAGACTAATACTTTAAAAAATTATTCAATAACTCATGACCTTGTTCACTCAAAATGCTTTCAGGGTGAAACTGAACGCCTTCGATTGGCAAGGTTTTGTGCCGTATTCCCATGATTTCATCTACATCACCGTTATTCAGTGACCATGCTGATACATCAAAAGAAACAGGAAGTGTCTCTGCTGCAATAACGAGAGAATGATAACGAGTGACCGTCAATGGGCGGTTCAAACCTTTAAACACACCTTGATGGTTATGATGAATTGCGGATGTTTTTCCGTGCATCACTTCACGGGCCTTGACGACTGATGCGCCAAAAGCTTGCCCTATGGCTTGGTGGCCAAGGCAAATCCCCAAAATAGGCAATTTCCCCGCAAAATACTTTATCGCCTCAAGGGAGATCCCAGCTTCATCTGGTGTACATGGCCCAGGTGAAATCACCAGATGCGTAGGCGAAAGCTGTTCAATTTCTTCGATGGTAATTTCGTCATTACGTTTTACAACAACCTCAACACCTAACTCACAAAAGTACTGGTAAAGGTTGTAAGTAAATGAATCGTAATTATCAATAAGTAGAAGCATAGTAGCCTATCCGACTGATTTTTATCATTATATATTATATCCCATGCATATTTTTCGGATATTGGCAATCAGACCGATGATTAAAACACCACGAAAAATAACAAAGGGCGGCTATCATAGCACAGCCTAGGCAGGAAAATAGCCTATTTAAGTCAAGGAATGCTTTTTATCCATAAAAATTTCCATATAAAAATCATGGGATTATATTTACACTCCCATAACAATTTCATGATGAGATTAAGAATTACTTTAAATACAAGGAAGTAAAAGTACTTTATAAAACGATGAAATTCAGACAAACTTTTCGAGTGTTTAATAGACAAAAATTAAATTAGAGCTAAAAATAGAGCTAATAAGGAATGGGATTCGCTCAATTCAGCAATAAAAGAAAAATTTAAAAAGATTTTAAAAAAGAGAATGGAGTCTTATGAATCACTAACGTTGCCAAAGAATCGGCTTTCACTACAGCATAATTGCTATAAAATTAAGCTCAAAAATAACGCGTATCGTCTTGCTTATACAGTGAAAAGTGAGGATTACGGTAATATTAATGTCACCGTAACCGTTATTGCGGTAGATAGGCGTGATGAAATCTATAGCGAACTTAAAAAACGACTTATTGACTAGCAAAATGGGTAAACGCATTCGCTTACCCACTAAACAGCATTAAGGCTTTTTAATCACTTCAGCTGAAATGATTGTAATTGGCTCTACGGGAACATTTTGGTATGGACCAACATTCTCAGTTTTCACTTTAGAGATTTTATCTGCAACATCCATGCCTTTAACCACTTTACCAAACACGGCGTAACCAAAGTCACGTTGGCCGTGGTCTAAAAATGCATTATCCGCAACATTAATAAAGAACTGGCTGGTTGCGCTGTCTTTATTTGCTGTACGGGCCATTGAAATGGTACCACGTAAGTTACGTAAGCCATTATCCGCTTCATTTTTGATAGGCGCACGAGTTTGTTTTTGCTGTAAATCTTTATCGAAACCGCCACCTTGGATCATAAAACCAGGAATAACACGGTGGAAGGTTGTTCCATTATAATAACCTTCATTAACATATTGAACGAAATTTTCTGTCGTCACTGGTGCTTTCTTACTGTTCAATTCTAGTTCAATATTACCCGCAGATGTGACTAATTTGATGTAAGTCTCACCTGCAGATAATGCAAAAGAGGAGGCGCTCATTGCGCAGACGGCCAAAAGTGGCACAAAAATTCGTTTTAACATGTAAGATCCCTTTCGTTATGACATATTACAACTACAATTAGGCAATTCTAGAGCGAAGCCTTCAAGATTGCTAAAGATTTACCTATATTTACGCCAAAAGCTTGAAAATCACTAATTGCGTTAGATTGTAGACCAATTTCGATAAAAAACGTCGAGAATTGTGATTATTTCTCCATTGCCTACTTTTTCTACTCTGAACTGGTCATTCATTATAGGATTACCCAAGCGCTGGCAATATTTCGAGTTGTCGGAAGAGGCTAAGCAAAGCTATAATCCCCCCGCCTTTTGAGGCTAACTCAGGGAGAACGACAAATGGCAATTAAGAATCATAACTATCAGATGGCAAAATTTGTCATCAGTGCACCCGATATTCGTCATCTACCCAAAGATACGGGTATTGAAGTGGCTTTTGCTGGCCGCTCAAATGCAGGTAAATCCAGTGCATTAAATGCATTAACACAGCAAAAAAGCTTAGCACGCACCAGTAAAACACCTGGAAGAACTCAGCTCATCAACCTATTTGAAGTTGAAGAAGGTGTACGCCTTGTTGACCTTCCAGGCTATGGTTATGCCGAAGTTCCCGAAGAAATGAAACGCAAATGGCAACAAGCACTTGGCGAATATCTGCAAAAGAGAGAGTGCATTAAAGGCCTCGTTGTTTTAATGGATATCCGTCATCCGCTAAAAGATCTCGATATGCAGATGATTGAATGGTCTGTCGCTATGAATGTGCCAGTCTTAGTCTTGCTGACAAAAGCTGATAAGCTGGCATCAGGCGCAAGAAAGAAACAGCTTACAGAAGTGCGTGAAGCGCTGGCACCATTAGAAGGGGATATTGAGGTTGAATATTTCTCTGCACTGAAAAAGATTGGTGTTGATAAACTGCGAATTAAGCTAGATAGCTGGTATAACACGCCAGCATAACCGACCCAAACAAGTGAGTCACTGATGGCTCACTGACCTGCCTCAAATCTAATCACCTGAATTTTAGATAAAAAAATGCTCCAGTCAAAAACTTTGACTGGAGCAGCTAATATTCAGCTAAATCCGATTACGTGAAGTAAAAGGTCTGAAAGATAGAACATCTTACCTCTGTACCCTACGCCTATTAATGTACTTTATTTTCCGCTCGAAAAAAAGTCTTTTTGTAGTTTTTTTTCAAAGCTTATTACGATTCAGCTACCCATATATTCAATTCAAGATAAAAAATCGTATTTTTATTACATATTTATGAGAGCTACATCGCATAAAAATGTCATTTATTTTTAATTTTTCAAGTTAAAATTCAGTGAATTATCGAGTAATTATGTTCAATTTACAGTCAATAATACCAAACGCATAATTACCCAAAACGTATTCATAAAAAAAGCGCCTAATAAAATTTCATTAGGCGCTTCTCAACTTTAAGCTAATCAAAAACTAGTGGGCTTCATCCCAGTTATTCCCGATACCAACTTCCACTTTGAGCGGTACATCAAGCTTCAAGCTTTGTTCCATCAGGGCTTGTACCTGAGCTTGAACGCGTTCTAGCTCAGACTCTTTGACCTCAAAGACCAACTCATCGTGCACTTGCATTAACATATCTGCTTGTGGTTTTTCCGTTTGTAACCAGTTATCGACAGCAATCATCGCTTTTTTGATGATATCAGCGGCAGTGCCTTGCATTGGAGCATTGATCGCTTCACGCTCTGCGGCCTTACGGCGCATACCGTTGCTGGATTTTATATCTGCTAAATATAATCGACGCCCTTCTAAGGTTTCAACATAACCCTGTTCAGATGCCTGTAAACGCGTATTTTCCATATAGCGTAGAACACCTGGATAACGTTCGAAATATAAATCCATATAACGCTGAGCTTCACCCCGCGGGATGCCTAACTGACGCGCTAAACCAAAAGCGCTCATACCGTAAATCAAGCCAAAGTTAATGGCTTTTGCACTACGACGTTGATCGCTAGTCACTTCATCAAGAGGAACACCAAACACCTCTGCGGCGGTTGCTTTATGGATATCTTTCCCTTCTGCGAACGCGGTAAGTAAGCCTTTATCCTGAGATAAATGCGCCATAATACGTAATTCAATTTGTGAATAGTCAGCCGCCATGACTTTATAACCATCACGCGCCACAAACGCTTGGCGAATTCGCCGCCCTTCTTCTGTTCTTACAGGAATATTTTGTAAGTTAGGATCTCGTGAAGATAAACGCCCTGTTGCCGTAACGGCTTGATGATAAGAAGTATGAACGCGGCCAGTACGCGGGTTAATCATGAGTGGCAGTTTATCCGTGTAGGTCGACTTCAGTTTGGCTAAGCTTCTGTGCTCTAAGAGCAATTTAGGCAATGCATGGTTAAGCGCTAGTTCTTCCAATACCTCTTCATTCGTTGATGCTGCACCACTTGGCGTTTTCTTAATCACGGGTAATTGCAGTTTTTCAAATAAAATAGTCTGCAACTGTTTTGGTGATGCAAGATTGAATTCTTCACCCGCCAGCTCAAATGCTTCTTTTTCCAATTCAGCTAAACGCGCCGTGATCACTTTGGATTGTGCTGCCAGTGTCGCTGCATTAATTAATACCCCTTTGCGCTCCATGCGAACTAACACAGGCACCAGTGGCATTTCGATATTTTCAAAAATGTGCTTCAGTTTTGGTTCCGCTTCTACTTGCGGATAAAGTGCTTGATGCAGCAACAAGGTGACATCAGCGTCTTCAGCTGCATAATTCGCGGCTTCTTCTAGCGCAATCTGATTAAACGTCAGCTGCTTTTTACCTTTACCTGCAATCTCTTCGAAACTGACCGTTTTATGGTTAAGGTGGCGTTCTGCAAGGCTGTCCATATCATGACGCCCCATGCCTGCCACACTATTTAACACATAGGACTCCAGCATGGTGTCATAACCAATACCTTTGAGTTCAATGTCATAGTTTTCTAAAACTTCCGCGTCATATTTCAGGTTTTGACCAATTTTGAGAATTTTTTCGCTCTCAAGAATCGGTTTCATCGCTTGAAGGACTTCATCAAGTGGTAACTGAGCGGGTGCATCAAGGTAATCGTGGCCTAAAGGTAAATAGGCCGCATGACCCGCTTCAATAGCAAATGACATGCCGACCAAACGCGCTTCTTGCGTATCTAAGCTGTCAGTTTCGGTATCAAAAGCAAATAAAGAGGCTGCGCTCAGCTTTTCAACCCAGCGGTCTAAATCTGCTTTTTCTAAAATAGTTTGGTAGTTTTCAGCGCTGAGTGTTGGTGTCGCAGGCGCTGTGGCTTTCACTGTTGCCGTTGCGGGTGTTGGAGCGGCTTTAGTGCTGGAACCTTTGCCATCCATCCAAGAGCCATTTTCAACATCCGCTAACCAGCGTTTAAATTCATAGCGGCTAAATAACTGATGAAGCTTATCTGCATCAATCTCAGCTACTTGTAATTCCTCACATTTTTTATCTAACTCAACATCGGTTTTGATCGTCGCAAGTTGGTAAGATAAAAACGCAAGTTCACGATTTTCCGCCATTTTAGGGGCTAAGGTTTTTGAGCCTCTAAAACCTAATGGGGCGATAGCATCAAGGTCGTTGTAAATGGCTTCTAAACTACCAATACCTTGTAACAGCGCTAATGCCGTTTTTTCACCGACACCGGGTACACCCGGAATGTTATCTGATGAGTCACCCATCAATGCAAGGAAATCAATAATAAGTTCAGGAGGTACACCGTACTTATCCTTGACTTCATCGGGGCCTAAAATAGTGTTGTTCATGGTATTAATAAGAGTGATATTTGGCTCAACTAATTGCGCCATATCTTTATCGCCCGTGCTGATCAAAACAGGCATACCTTTACGACTCGCCTCACGGGCTAACGTCCCGATAACATCATCAGCCTCTACCCCTGAAACAACCAGCAACGGTAACCCCATCGCCTCAACCATTTCATGTAATGGCGCTATTTGTGCCCGCAAGTCATCAGGCATCGGTGGACGGTGAGATTTATAACTTTCAAATAATTCATCACGAAACGTTTTTCCCTTCGCATCGAAGACAACCGCGACATGGCTAGGCTTATATTGCAGCATTAAACTGCGCAACATATTGAGCACGCCATACATGGCACCTGTAGGCTCACCTGCGCTGTTTGTCAGCGGAGGGAATGCATGATAAGCACGGTATAGGTAGGAAGAACCATCAACCAAAATAAGGGGGTTTTCTGCAATCTGAGCCATAGTCTGTCATCATCTTGTTAATCGGGAATGAAGAGTTATAGGATGCCATAATGTGGCTTCAGATACATCCCAAGTTTTACATTACGCCAACCCTCTGCCGAAATTCTGTTGAAATCTAGACCAGTTTCAAACAAATGATCGCCAATACGGGCCATGAGAGTGATTATTCATCCTGTGATTAATCACTCTACGTAAGGGAATATCCTGTGGATAACCGTGTGTATATATTTATGTTATTGATTGAATTCAATAAGAAAGCGGTTGTTTGCATATAAAAACAAGAATTGAAAATCAATGAGTTAGCTAAGAAATATTTTGATTTAACACAAGATGAAAGGAGTCGTCGAATTGTGGATATTGATTCAGTGGTGAATAGAAATCGCTTGATGGTGGCAGGATTTGCCACCATCAAGAAGGCTTACTTTTTATTCACTAGGAAATTCACCACATTGGAGAACTCTTTGCCATAGTCTTCCGCTTTATCAACTGAAATGCCGTTGTTGCGAACTTGATATTTACCATCAACAAATAATGCTGGCACACCACGCAGTTTTAAATCTTGGGCCGCATTTTGCTGTTTTGCCACCACAGATTTGACCACGAAGCTATTCAGTGCTGCATCATACTCATCACCAGAGATACCTGCTTTGATAAAAGCATTACGAATATCAGCTTTGCTGTTGATAGTTTGTGTTTTTTGGATGCCTTCAAACAGAATTGGCGTCACTTTATCTTCTGCTTTCAATACAATAGCAACCGCCCACGCTTGTGTTAAATCAGCGCCTAAAGGCCCTAAGAAATCAACGTGATAACGTTCCATTTTTACGCCTTCTGGTAAGTTTGCTTCTACCGTTTGTGGCACTTTATACACACTTTCAAACTGGTAACAGTGTGGGCAGTAAAAAGAGAAAAATTCTAAAACTTGTGGCAGGTTTTGCACAGGTTTAACATCGGTATACTCTTTACCTTCTGTATAATTTGCCGCTGCAGCACCAAAAGACATGGCAATACCAAGCAAAGCCAACATAATTTTTTTCATAGACTACATTCTCCAAAAACAAAGACTTAAATGTTAAAACTGCGGGGTTAATTGCAAAGGAGCATCCTGCAACCGTTCAATTTGCTGCGCAAACTCAAGAGATTGCTTTTGCCAAAAATCATCAGCCTGTAGCCATGAAAACGCCCGAGGAAACGCAGGGTCTTGCCAACGGCGAATAATCCACCCAAGATAGTGAACCATACGCATCGCCCTAAGCGGCTCAATCAGCTTCAGCTGTTTTACATCAAAATCAGAAAACTCATTATAAGTTTCTAATAACGTATCTAATTGAATGATTTGCTCTTGGCGTGAGCCATTGAGCAGCATCCACAAATCCTGAATCGCAGGGCCATTGCGCGCATCATCGAAATCCACCATCCAAGCCTCATCACGCCACAAGATATTGCCTGGATGGCAATCCCCTTGCAGTCTTAGGGTAGATAAGGTTGTTGGCCATTGCAGTTTGACCTGCGCAATCAGTTTATCCAACGATGCTACAAATGGCTCTTTATCGCGTTCTTTTATCAATGAACTTGAAACAATAATATCGCGCGGTTTATCAAGGTATTCATCCACGCCTATTGTCGGACGAAATGCAAAGTTTTTGCGCTGACCAATTTGATGAATGCGCCCTAATAAATGCCCTACACTTTCGAGCTGAAATAAGTTGTCTGTTTCATATTGCCGCCCACCGATACTCGGAAAAACAGCAAACATAAATCCACCAAACTCCAACACCGTTTGCCCAGCAAACTCAAGAGGGGCTGCAACAGGCAGTCCTTCATCATGTAATTCTAGCGTAAAATCATGCTCTTCTTGAATTTGCGACCGATTCCAACGTTCAGGTCGATAAAACTTCACCACATAACGTTGACGATTTTCATCTTGAAACTGAAAAACGCGGTTTTCATAGCTGTTTAATTCAGTCAGTCCTGATTCTAGGTAAATCCCCGCTTCCATTAGCGCGTCTAAAATCAAGTCAGGTGAAATTCCACTAAAATGGAAATTCGAAGGTTCTATCTCATTCATGATTTAGTCTTTTATGATCCCACGAGCACGCAAAATGGCTGTTTTAAAGTCATCTTCATAGTCTTTTTTTAGTCCAGGGATCACATCGTTACTGTCCGTGCCACGCATTTTCAGATGATAAATCAATACATCATCCGTTAATTCAGATAAGCTGCCTTTAAAGCCCGCTTCATCAGCAAGTTTCTGCAATAATTCAACAAGGTTTAAATCTGAGTTATCTTTCCAAACAGGGTGCAGAAGCTCAATAACTTCATTTAAGCGATGGCATTTCATGTTTATTCCTTTATCACGAATATTCGATACAAGTTATCAATAATCATACAAGAGAAAAAGCGAACTGTTGTCAATCTACGTAAAGTTTAGCGCCAATACGTACGAATATTCATTGATTTTATAGCAAAATAGAATAAATTTTAGCAATTACTATACGCGAAAGTGTTTGCAGGTAAGTTGAAACATTTTCTTGAAGATATTCAAGGATATTGAATATGTCATTTCGACAGTCAATTACAGGGGTCATACTGGCAGGTGGCCGCGGAACACGTATGGGCGGGCAAGATAAAGGCTTAGTGCCCTTGTTAGGCAAGCCTTTATACCAATATATCCTCGCACGCTTATCCCCCCAAGTTCACCAAGTGATGATTAATGCCAATCGTAATCAAGATGAATATCGTCAAAGCCAATTGACGGTTATTACGGATTTAAATGCGGATTTTTCAGGTCCTTTAGCAGGTATGCAAGCAGCTCTTCATTGTGCCAAAACCGATTGGCTGCTATTTGTCCCTTGCGATGTGCCTTCTTTCCCATTGAATTTAGCGGAAAAAATGTTCATGGAAAAAGAGCAGCATTTGGCCTGTTATGCTCAAGATACCGAACGCGAACACCCCACGTTCGCCCTGTTACATCGAAGTCTCCAATCCCAACTCGATAATTACCTCGCCAGAGGTGATCGTAAATTGATGCTATTTATGCAGAAAATCAATGCAAAAGGCATTACGTTCTCGTCAGAATCTGGTTCATTCGCTAACTTGAATACGCCGGAAGATAGCCGTAACTGGGAGTTACAACAAAAATAGCCATGAAACAAAATACGCTACCCCTACTCGGAATTACCGCCTACAGCGGCACGGGTAAAACAACATTATTAAAAAAAGTCATTCCACTGCTTAGACAACGTAACGTCCGTGTCGGTTTAATCAAGCACACCCACCATGATATGGAGGTGGATAAACCGGGTAAAGACAGCTTTGAATTACGTAAAGCAGGTGCTGACCAAACCCTTGTCGCCAGCGAAAAGCGCTGGGCGCTTATGACAGAAACACCAGAAGCCAAAGAAATGGATCTGTATTATTTAGCCAGCCGTTTTGATCCTGCGTCTTTAGACTTGATTCTCGTCGAAGGATTTAAACATGAGACGATCGATAAAATCGCGTTATTTCGATCTGAGGTTGGAAAACCACTGAATGGCCTGATCGATAACTATGTAGTCGCTGTCGCCAGTAATGAAATCATTGATACTCAAGTGCCACAGCTTGACATCAATAATCCAGAACAAGTGGCTGATTATATTGTGTCTTGGTGGCAAAAAAGCCAATAACTGCGCACATTGTGCCTATTACTTACATGAATAGGCGCAATACGTATTAAATGAAAATAAACAAGACTTATGACTCGTACTCAACGCTTGCTGACTTTATTACAAATCTTAAAAGAAAATCGTTATCCAATTACGGCAGAAGCCCTTGCCTCCCAGTTGGAAGTAAGTATTCGCTCAGTCTACCGCGATATAGAATCTCTCCGAAATCAAGGGGCTGAAATTGTTGGGGAAGCAGGTATCGGTTACCAACTCAAGACAGGGTTGTTATTACCCCCATTAACCTTTGATGAAAATGAATTAGAAGCATTGATTTTAGGTTTGCGTTGGGTAAAAAGTAATGCCGATACTGAGCTCAAAAATTCAGCCATACGTGCAATCAGTAAAATCAATGCGGTGGTCGCGGGGAATGCCCAAAAGATCCTCAATCAAAACACCTTATTTGCCCCTACAACTCATTATTATGACATCAATGATAAAATTGCTAAGGACCTACGCTTAAGTTTACGAAAAGAGTGCAAAGCCCGCATGACTTACCTTGATGGCCAAAACCAATCAACTGAACGCGTTATTTGGCCAATTGCCATTGGTTATATGAAAGATTCCCAAGTCTTAGCGGCATGGTGTGAATTACGAGAAAGCTACCGTCATTTTCGCTTGGATCGTATTCAGTCGTATTTTGCACTTTCCGATAACCTACCGTATCCAAAGGAATATCTATTAGCACGATGGCAAAAAGACGTGTTGTGTGTCTCTCCTGACAATTTCTGACACTGCCCTCCCTTATAGTAAGCACTCAACTTCATATAAGGGAATAACCATGAGCGAACTCGTCCTTTTTACTAACTCAATGTCACGCGGCAATACCGTCGATTTATTATTAAAAATCCTAGATGTTCCTTACAAACGCATTGAGCTAGGCTATGGCGCAGACATGCACACTGCTGAATACCTCGCGATTAACCCGATGGCGAAAGTGCCTGCATTAGTTGATGGAGATGCTATCGTCACTGAAACTGCAGCGATTTGTACTTATTTAGCAGACAAGTTCATTGAAAAAGGGTTAGCGCCTGCACTGGATGATCCAAAACGTGCTGCTTATTATCGCTGGTTTTTCTTTACGGCAGGGCCAATTGAATCAGCCTTTACAGTCAATGGCTTAGGTATTCAATTAAACGAAGAACAGCAAAAATCGTCTGGCTTTGGCTCTGTTGAACGCACAATGGCCTGCTTAGAAGTGGGTTTAAATAGTGCTAACCCATTTATTTGTGGCGAACAATTTACCGCTGTCGATGTGTATGTCGGGGCATTTGTGATGTTTTTAGTCAAATACCAAATTATGGAAGCCACGCCTGCAATGCAAAAATACCTTGATAGCTTAGCAACCATCCCTGCAATTGCAGAGTTGCTGGAAAAATAATCTAACGAGTAAGGAGTATGATAGTAGATTAATTTTGGAAATATACTCTACTATCTATACTAACTACTTATTTTGGATAAGACTATAAGAAAATCATTTTTAATCTCTGGTGAGAATAATATAAAATGTTTTTCTTCTTTATAGAAATATCCGAAACAAAGCATATCAATGTCACTATTAAAACTTAGTAAAGTATTATTTTTTTCAGCCTTCTTAATAAATCGCCCTTTAAATGAAGCTCCGAAAACCTCACCTATTAGCTCAACATTATATTTTCCACCCACCTCTTCCTTCCAACTCAAATGTATTTTTTCATTCTCGACCATTATAGAAATCACTGTATCTTGATTTGATAACCAATTTCCCTCTAAATCATTTGGGGAACCAAGATAATATTGTTCTGTATATTGCCTAATTAACCTTTGTTTTTCCAAAGATTTATCTTTAAGTTCACTCCATTCCTTTTCTTGAAGCTCTTTCTTTTTATTAATTTCTATAATTAAGGCATGAATATTATTATGAGGATTCTCAAATTGAAGAGCTTTAGAAACTATTTCTTCTGCATCAGCTGTAAATCCTGCATTTAACAATAAATATCCTTGGTTAGCCATTGCTAGCGTATTATCATAAGAAGAAGACATTTTATAATTATCAACCGCTTTAACTTGTAAACCCAGCCGATCCGCTATAACCCCCAAATTATTGATTGCATTTGAATTATCTGAATCAATATTGACTAGTTTTATATAATTACTTATCGATATAGCATTATAATTTTCTTCACTAGCTATATAAGCTGAATCAAATAAATCAGATCTATTATACAAATCAAATTCTACTGATTTATCCTTGCAAAAAACTGACAACTGCATATTTTCTAATGAACCTTCTATTCTTGATAGAGCTGAGTATATCATTCCTTTAAAGGTTATATTTTTAGTATTCTTAAGTTTTTCAATTAACATCTCTTTTGATTTTATAGATTGTTTATCATGATCTAAAGCATAAATTAAACTGATAAATACCTTCATGTTTATTTCTTCGGATAAAATACTTTCCAATGCAGATTGCCATAGTTTTACTTCACTTGAATAATCCATACTGTCACGATAACAAAAAGAAAGCCAAGAAAGGCAATCATACTTAGACTCATCTGTTTCTGCTTTTTTTGTGAGTTCTTTTAATTTATCAATTGCCGAATTGTCTTTAGCTTTTTCAAATCTGAAATATAAATACATTGCTTCATCTTTTAGCCTTTCAATATCATTAACTTCGTTAATCCAATGTTTTTTGAATATACGTTCAGCATCATCAACTCTTCCTTCCGAAAATGCAAGGTGCATATCTCGAAACCACATATCTTGATGAACTTCGGCTTGAGAAACAACCTCACCTGTAATAAAGTGTTCACCTGAACTAGCAGATTCATTTGCCAAATTGTTGTTATCTGTTGGTTTCGAAGCCTCCATGCCAATAGAAGATGAACCATTCTTAAATGATAAAGAAGTTAGTCTCGATATAAAATTTGAAATAGATGCTCTACAAATAATAATTAAAGTAATAAAAATAATACTAACAGAATTATTAGTCAAAAAATCAGCAATTATTTTAAGTTCCTCTGTCATGACTCAATAACCATTCCCATATTAATAATATTTCTAATTGTATGTATATTTTTCATTAAAGCTATTAAATAATAATTAAAAAAAAGCTAAGCTCATCAAAGCTTAGCTTTTAAATTTAGATGGCCAATGCTTAACGCATCGTCACAAACTCTTCCGCTGCGGTTGGGTGGATAGCCACGGTATTATCGAAATCTTTCTTGGTTGCGCCCATTTTTAATGCGACCGCGAAACCTTGAAGAATTTCATCCATACCGAAACCAATACCATGAATTCCAACAATCTTTTCATCTTCACCAACACAAACTAACTTCATGCGGCAAGGTTGGCGATGGGAAGTCACTGCGGTATACATCGCCGTAAATGATGATTTATAGCTTTTCACATTGCCTGCACCGTATTTTTCAACGGCTTCTGGCTCGGTTAAACCGACAGTACCAATTGGCGGATGCGAGAATACAACAGTCGGGATATTACTGTAATCTAAGTGCTCATCTGGCTTGTTATTAAACAAGCGTTCAGATAAACGACGCCCTGCAGCTACCGCCACTGGTGTTAATTCCACTGCACCCGTGTTATCACCAACCGCATAAACACCTGCAACGTTAGTGTTTTGGTATTTATCGACCTTGATGTAGCCTTTTTCATTTAACGCGACACCTGTTGCTTCAATATTCAGGTTATCTGTCATTGGCTCACGACCAATAGCCCAAATTAATGCATCAACAGTCTGTTGATGGCCGTTTTCCAATTTCAACGTCAATGAACCATCGGTATTTTTCACCACTTCTTTTGGAATTGATTCAGTGTGCAGTTTTGGCCCTTCGGTGTTCATCACTTCCACCAGCGTTTCGACAATCAGTGGGTCAAATGAACGCAATGGCGCATGTTTACGGACAAATAAATGCGCTTCAGCCCCTAAACCATTTAACACACCCGCCAGTTCAACGGCAATATAACCCGCGCCAACAACCGCCACGCGTTTTGGTAAATCCGCCAGTTCGAAGAAGCCATCAGAAGTCATGCCGTACTCTGCACCTGGGATCGCAGGGATCACAGGACGACCACCTGTTGCAATCAAAATATGATCGGCAGTATAGGTTTCACCATTCACTTCAACAGTATGCGCATCCACAAAACGCGCAAAACCGCTGATCACATCCACTTTATTATTCCCTAATACACGGTCATAGGATTGGTGAATACGATCAATATAAGCAGTACGACTCTCAATTAAGGTTTTCCAATCAAAACGGTTAATGGTTGTGTCGAAACCATAATCAGGACCATAATTGCGAATGGCTTCTGAAATTTGCGCAGCATGCCACATCACTTTTTTCGGTACACAGCCGACGTTAACGCATGTTCCGCCTAATGCTTTCGCCTCAATTAAGGCACATTTTTGTCCATACATCGCCGCACGGTTCATCGATGCAATACCACCGCTTCCGCCACCAATTGCAATATAGTCGTAATGTTTGCTCATAATTTGGTTATTCCCATTTATTGAATGACTTATTGATTCATTTTCTCGCAGGTCGCTATTCATTGTCATGAGATAAATAGCGATTTACGATAGGCCACGCCTGTTATTTCAATTGGCATAACCTATTAATCAGGTAAATTACTCAGGCACAATCCACTCAACTAACGTGTGTCCTGTGCCTTCTGGAACCAGCGTTTTATGCAACCACGGCAGCACATTTTTCATTTGCTGCTCAAGTTTCCAAGGTGGATTAATAACAATCATTCCTGATGCCGTCATACCGCGCTGGTCGCTATCAGGACGCACAGCTAACTCAATTTGTAGAATTTTGCGAATGCCTGTTGCTTCTAATTGGTTGACCATGCGCTTAATTTGTTGGCGTAGTACTACCGGATACCAAATCGCATAAGTCCCCGTAGCAAAACGCTTGTACCCTTCAACAACGGCTTTTACCACTGCTTCATAGTCACTTTTCATCTCATAAGGGGGATCCATCAACATAAAACCACGGCGACTTTGTGGTGGTAATTTTGATTTCAGTTGTTGATACCCATCTTCGCGAGAAACTTGTGCACGATTATCTTTCAGGAACTCGCCACGTAATAAAGGATAGTCGCTGGTATGTAATTCGGTTAATACCAGTTTATCCTGTTCACGTAATAAAAATTTGGCTAATAACGGTGAACCCGGATAATAGCGCAAGCGCCCGCCATCATTAAGGCGACGCACGATATTCATATACGGCAGTAATTCCTCAGGTAAATCCGGCTGCGCCCAAATACGTGCAATCCCGTCGAGGTATTCACCCGTTTTCTCTGCATGCTCACCCGTTAATTGGTAACGACCCGCCCCTGAGTGCGTATCTAAATACAAAAACGGTTTTTCTTTCTCTTTGAGAGATTCAATGATCAAACTTTGTACTGTGTGTTTTAACACATCAGCGTGGTTGCCTGCGTGAAAGCTATGACGATAACTTAACATGTAACGTTTATTTCCTGAGGAAATTCAACACTAACCACCATCGTAGTTACTATTAAATAGATGCGTAAAAGAGCGCCTTTTTGAATAAAAAATAGGCCGTATTGATACTTGTGCGCCATTATAGCGAAATTTGCTCATAATTGTCACAGTCATGGAGACAGTAAAATTTACATGACCTAAATGCCATAAAACGCTATCCTAAACACAAATTTTGATATATTTAGGGGAAAAAAATGAAAAAGTTACTCATCATAACCACAATTTATGCAGCTTTTTTTACTAGTGCATCTGCGATGGCTGCTAAAGGCCAAAATGGCTGTGAAATTAAAAAACAAAATATCGAAGAACAAATTAAATATGCCAAACAACATGGTAACCAATATCGTGTTAATGGTTTAGAGCAGGCGTTAAACAATGTAAACCGTTATTGCACACCTGAATCTTTATACCGTGATAGCCAAAAAGATGTCGCCGAAAAAACCGAAAAAGTCCAAGAGCGCGAAGCGGAGTTACAAGAAGAAAAAATAAAGGGCAATGACCGCAGTAAAATCGAAAAACGTGAGCGCAAATTAGCTGAAGCACAAGAAGAATTAAAACAAGCTCAAGCTGAATTACAAACCTACAAAGACGCGCTTTAGTCTTTCTCATTTCATTATTAACCGCACTTCAATGCCTGTTTTCATTGAAAAATAGGCATTGGAGTAAAGTTATCCGTAAATTTACGCTATAGTAATGGCAGGTTATCGTTAATAAACAGCAAATTGCTCGAAATACTGCACTAATTTAGCAGTAAAAATAAGAGGGACATCAATGTCAGATAGGCAGGAAGACGAACAAAAAGAAACCAATAAACTGAAAGCGACACTGACAAAAAGCCTCGATGGCAGTAAAAAAGCGCTCACTTTTTCTATGCGTGTGGTGAATTTTGTTACCGCGATCCCTTTTATTGCACATTTAATTCGTACCGCACAGCGTTTTACTGACCGCATGGGCAACCAGTTTGGAGCCGCAATCACCTACTTTTCTTTTCTCTCGTTAATTCCTGTATTGATGTTCTCCTTTGCTGCTGCTGGTTTTGTGTTAGCCAGTAATCCTGAACTCCTTGAAAAACTGGTTCGCGGCATCTCTGCCAATATTACTGATCCCACTCTCGCCAATACATTAGAAAGAACGATTGATACCGCAATTCGCCAGCGGACAACTGTTGGTTTAACAGGTTTGGCATTAGCCGTATATTCAGGCGTTAACTGGGTGAATAACTTACGGTTAGCGATTTTGGCACAATCAAGGCCTGTTTGGGAACGAAATGAAGATGAGCAAGAAAATATCGTTTTCCGCTACATTCGTGATTTTTTTGCTTTAATTGGCCTATTAATTGCGCTGATTGTCACCATTACCCTGACATCTGTTGCAGGTTCAGCTCAAGCCACCATCGTCAGCACACTGGGCTTAGATGGTATTGAGTGGCTAAAGCCAGCGTGGACGTTAATTGGTTTAGGAATATCCATCACAGCAAACTTCCTGTTGTTTTTATGGATATTTTGGATCCTACCACGCATGCAACACCGCCGCCGTTCCTTGTTCAAAGGCACACTATTAGCCGCGATTGGCTTTGAAATTATTAAATCAGTAATGACGTGGATTTTACCAAATTTGGCGTCATCACCTTCAGGTGCCGCATTTGGTTCTGTGCTAGGTCTAATGGCGTTCTTCTACTTCTTTGCTCGCTTAACCTTATTTTGTGCCGCATGGATTGCGACGGACGAACCCAAAGGCTCACAACAAGAAGCCACACTCTAGTCATTTAATCAGGGGGAACTATCCCCCTGATTTGCCTAATCACACGACGATTGTAACTCTTTAGCCAGTATCTCGACGAGTTCAGCAGCGGGCAATTCACGTACCTTCGCCACATTTTGGCCTGCCCAGTGAGCCGCAAATTCGTCACTCCCTGCTTTTGTCGCAGCGGCATTCAGCTGCTTACCCACATCATAGGCGATTGGGTAATCTGGCAATTTACTCGGTTCATATTTTTTTCCTGCTTCCATAAACGAATTTATAATCCCACGAGCTGGACGTCCAGAAATCGCCGATGTTAACGCGGTATTATCTGTTGTTTGCTGTTTTAATTTTGTACGATAGCCTGCATTCGTCGCAGATTCAGGGCATAACAAAAATGCGGTGCCAAGCTGTGCAGCTGCCGCACCATTGCTTAATGCGGCTTTGATATCTTGGCCATTCATAATCCCACCCGTAGCAATAATTGACAGATGGGTATGCTGTGACAATAATTTCACCAGCGCTTGCATAGTGAGTTCATCATCAGGCGCTTTTACATCAAACATCCCACGATGACCACCTGCTTCAATTCCCTGTGCAACTATCGCATCAATACCTGCTTTTTCAATCGCCTGAGCTTCTTGCAGATTGGTTGCTGCAGCCATGGTATAAATCCCCTGTGCTTTTAACTGACTAACAACCTCGGCTGATGGCACATTGAAGTGAAAACTGACTACTGGGGGCTTCATTTCAAGGAACAAAGCCAACATGTCGGGGTTGTCGAGAAATGAGAGGTAAATTTCACCCAATTGTTCAGGCGGCTGCGCATTGAATTGCGAGAATTGTGATGATAAATAATCAACCCATTCTTGTTCATTTGCTTGACTGCGTTTAGGCGTTAGATGGCAAAATACATTCACATTAAACGCTTTGTCTGTTAAGGCTTTCGTTTGTGTAATCAATTGCCGAGCTTGTTCAACAGAACTGGCCCCTAACGCTAATGACCCCAAACCACCCGCTTCTGAAACCGCGGCTGCCAATGCTGGTGTTGAAACAACCGCCATCGGTGCTTGAATAATGGGATAGCGTAAACCTAAGCGCTGTAGAAATGCATTTGAGTTATTCATTATCTTTCCTTTGTCTCGATGTCAGGGTACACTTTACGTTCTTATTTAAAGAATAAACATAGCATAACATTCACATAAAAAGAAAATGAACTCTGAATCTCTAAAAATATTTTGCACTGTTGCCATCGAACTCAGCATTACGCGTGCGGCAGCTCGGTTAGGCCGCGTGCCATCAAATATCACCACCCGAATCCAACAATTGGAAGCGGATTTGGGCGAGTCACTTTTTATCCGTCAAAATAAACGCCTTGAACTTTCCGAAGCAGGCAGGCAATTTCTTGATTATGCACAGCGCCTGCTCGCATTAGAAGAAGAAGCTCGCCATGTGATAAGCGGTGGCCAAGATGGTGGACAATTACGAATTGGGAGTATGGAAAGTACAGCCGCTTGTCGGTTACCTTTACCGCTAGCGCAATTTCACCAACAAAACCCAACCACGCGATTATTACTACGCACGGGGTCTTCTCTATCGCTCCTTGAGCAAGTGCATACAGGAAAACTGGATTGTGCTTTTGTTGCCCTACCTTCTTCACTCTATGAGCCTAGCCAGTTTTCACAAATGGGTATTAAAACAGAGGTTATTTGGCAGGAAGAATTGCAATTGTTACTCCCTGAACACGATCACAGTGCTCGCCATAATGTTGACATTAAAACTCGTTCACTCGCCGCATTTACCCAAGGATGCAGTTATCGCAATATTGCCGAGCAGTGGTTGGGGATCCCCGCTAATTTAGACTGGAATATTCAGGAGATGAATTCTTACCACGCCATGATTGCTTGCGTCACTGCGGGAAGCTGTGTTGCACTTTTGCCCAAGCACCTTATCGAGTCGATGCCAATTTCGCCATTGCGATTAGGCCGTATTCCAATCACGACCTGTGACACCCTGTTGATTTATCGTGAAAATTACCACGTACCTGCATTTAGCGCATTTAAAGCGTGCATCACGTCTTCACATAATGGGTAATATGGGAAATTCCCAATTGACGGCCTGATAAGGACTTTTGATGACAAACGTATTCCCACAACTGGAAAACTTATCCTGCGGGGTAGCTCTCTACTACCATAACCAACTTAAAAAAAGCGTTGGTACATTTTGCGCCAGAGGTGCATCACTGGATAACGCCCCGCTTACCGTCAATACCCCATTACGCATAGCGAGTAATACGAAAACCTTTACCGCTGCAGCAATTTTACGTTTAGCTGAAATGGGAAAAATTAATATTGATGATGCTATTTCCAAGCTGATTGACCCACAATATGATTCATTACTAAGTACTCAATACAACACCCAACAAATCACCGTTCGCCATTTACTCAGTCACAGTAGCGGGTTACTCGACCACGCTGATGCAGATTACCTTAAAGAGGTCATAAAGCGCCCAGATTACCAATGGAGCCGTCTTGAACAAGTTGAGATGTATGTACGCAAGCATTTCCCCTTTATTGCCCCCTCAGAGTCTTTTATTTATTCAGATACTGGATACATTCTACTCGGCGATATTATCGAGCGAATAACAGGACAATCCCTTGGTCAAGCTGTTCGAGAATTACTCAAATTTGATAAAATCGGCCTAGAAAGTGCTTATTGGGAATATTTAGAACAACCACCACAAAGTGCATCGCCAAGGGCAAAACAATACCTTGGCAAGTTTGAAGGAACCCATATTCATGCCTCTATGGATGTCTATGGCGGCGGCGGGTTGATTATGTCCGCCAAACAAATGGCCCAATTTTTAGAAGCCTTATTTGAAGGGCAAGTTTTTGCTTCACACGAAACGCTAAAAACTATGTTAAGTGTCGGTTCCCATAAAGATGCTGAAAGCTATCGCTTGGGTATTATGGTCAGTGAAGTTAACGGTATCACCCTTTATTCCCATTTAGGTTTTTGGGGGTCTGTGGCTTACTATTCACCAGTAACAAAAACCAGCGCGGCGGGCTTTGTGGATGACAAAGAATCAAGAGACACACTGATTAGCGTGATTGAAACATTATTGACTGAACAATAATTACTGGGAAGAAAGATAGCCTGTGTATTTACGCAGGCTATCTTTTTATCGATTATTGGGCGGCCGGCGTTGCTGGCGCAACTGTAGTTGGCTCTGGAGTTTCAGGAATTTTCGGCCAAAGGACTTTATTAAATTTTTGGCGAATTTCTTCTGCATCCATGGTTTGCTTATCTTTAGGCTGTGCTAAAACAAAAGCAGCCTCTTGGGACAGTAAACGTCTCGCTTCCATATTCACTTGCTCAAGGCTTTGTGCAGCTAAAAAAGCCTGCCTTAAGCGTTGATATTGCTCTGGTGCGATATCCACAACGCCATTTTGCTGGGAAATCAAACGCTGGCTAATCAGCACATCCGTACTGGTGCGTGCATACGCAGCAAACAACTGAGACAACTGCACCTGTTTTTCTTTGATCATCTCATCGAACAACTCAGGTGAAATCCCGTTTTGATTAATTGCTGCTAGTTCACTCGCTACAAGGTCTGCTACTGCAGCCATTTTTTCTGGTGCTGCTGTAACGGTAAGCGTACAAGTTGCTTTTTGATATTGCACTCGGCAATCTAAACCAGGAACAACTTCATCTTGATTGAATTTTTGGTTAAATGATTTTTGTAACGTACGGTAAACTGCTTCACGCGCTAAATCACTCGCCCAATAACGTAATAAAACGTTTGAATCATTAATTGGTAACCAATCAATATCCCAAATTAAAGACAGGGTATCTTGCGCTGGTTGATCCTGCAGGATATCAATAGACTGTGGTTTAACAGTGGATAATACCGCCACAGAAACAGGTTCTGAGCGTCTTCCTTGCAGCCCAGAGAACGTTTGTGAGATTGTATCGGACAACATCCGTGAATCCACATGCCCCGCTACATAGAGTGTCATCACATCTGGCGTGTACCATTTTTGGTAAAAATCATTCACACCTGCGAGATCAACATTCCCACTAGGTTTCTGGCCTGGGTCATATCCCATCATGGCTGAACCCTTCAAACGCGCACGCCAAACGGGATCATTCGCATTTAATGGTAGCGTTGCGACAGGCACATTTTGAGCTTCTAGCCCATTGTGCAATGCTGCTTCTGTGTATGTTGCACCTGCTACTGATGTTGACAGCCAACTCAGCGCCTGTTTAATTAAATCAGGGCGGTTGTTCGGTAAACTTAGGCTGTAAATTGTGTAGTCATAAGAAACCACGGCAGGGGGAATTGGCATATCAGGGTCAGTAGCCTGTCGCCAAAACTCTTGTAAAGTCGCCGTCGGGAATGCTTCTGTTTGATGAAGTAGCGCCATTTTAGGGATTAAATAACTGTAACCTTTTTCACTCGCTTTTTCTGATAATGAGCCTGCTTTAATGGCTAACCTGAGCTGAATACGGTCATTCGGGCGCTGTGGTGTTTGTAATAATTGCCAGCTAAAGCCATTTTCTAGCTTTCCTTGCTGCCATGCTGGATCGGGTTGTAACGGTTCAGCCTGCGCAAATTGCGCGACTGACAGTAATACAACACTGATAATATACCGAACTTTCAAGCCCTGCATGTAAACCCCTATGTGTTTTATATCTTTATATTTAACCGCAAATTACAACGAATAAGTTAACGAAAAACGCGAACTTACTGGGTTAAACGATATCGTATGGCTTTATCCAATCTTTCATTGCCACCACTCTAACGATATTAGACCATAAAGCTGAAAGCATGTTCATGGCTTAGTCTGATTTTTGTTGTTTTCTTTGACGATTATAACCTTTTGCCAATAAACCAAGCTCATCATCGTGATGATAACTAGATACGGTGACTTGATTTACCGATTCATTAGTTTGCAATTCAATCGCTATTTTACGCAATGGCCTAACAATCATACGGCTAACACACCAGGTCATCGCAATTGCGATAATCAAAACCAACAACAAATAAGTGGTCGTCATTAAAGCAAGCGTATTTAATGCAAATCGATAAACTCGGTTCGAATCTACCTGTAAGGTCAAATAACCTTGAGGCTTGGCTTGTAGCACGACATTGCCATAAGCATATAATGGCACTGTCATTTCCACAGGAATGCCCACAATATACTCTGCCCATTCAGGTATCGGCTTTGGCGTCGCAAAACTTAAATTCATGACGGTAGCATCATCAACAGTAACTATCGCTTTTCCCATAATGCCAGAGGTTTTTAAGCTCACAAGCAACTTTTTCGCTTCGTTAAGATCTGAGCTTAGCAGAGAATCTGTTAATGGTTTTTGAATTTGCACAACAGCATTACTGAGCTGATCTAAGTAATCCTGCTTACGCTGCTCTAGTAAGTAACTGAATTGAATAGCTAAAAAAAGCGCAAGTGAGAGTAATGTAATCGCAAAAAATGCAACCATACTTTTTAATGTTAGTGAGCGTTGGACTTGCGTATTCATTTGGCCACAACCTTCCTAATCAAGCCGCTTTTTAAAGAAGAACGAAAAACATCTGTCAGTATACTTGATTTTATCCGCAAAAGAGTAATTTAAAAAGAAAGATTGGATATTTAAGATAAGATACAACTCGAAGAGAATTATGCACTAACTCCACAAATAAAATGGCAGAAAGAGGGGCTTTCTGCCATTCAAAAACTTAACTTACAACAATCGTGTGTTTTTCATCTTCATCGACTGCAAAACATGCGACAAGCTGCTGGTCATATTCTTTCAGTGTCGGTTGAAATTGTGTACATTGGCTAAATGCACGGCGGCAACGAGCAGCAAAAGCACAGCCAGGAGGTGGGTTCAACGGACTTGGCAATTCTCCCGTTAATTTAATGCGTTCACGACGTGAATCTGGGTTCAGTCTTGGGGTTGCTGAAAGTAACGCTTGTGTATAAGGGTGCAGAGGATTGTTAAAAATCTGTTCTTTCGTCCCTTTTTCCACACAACGCCCCAAATACATCACCATCACCTCATCGGCAATGTGCTCCACCACGGATAAATCATGGGAAATAAACACATAAGACAAGCCTAAATCCTGTTGAAGATCCATCATTAAATTTAACACTTGAGCACGTACAGACACATCCAGCGCAGACACTGGCTCATCAGCCACCACAATATCAGGGTCAAGCATCAAACCGCGTGCAATTGCAATCCGTTGACGCTGACCACCTGAAAACATATGTGGGTAACGGCTATAATGCTCTGTTTTCAAACCGACTTTAGCCATCATCGATAATACTTTTTCTTTCCGCTCTTCTTTCGAAAGCGTCGTATTAATCACTAATGGCTCTTCCAATATTTGTCCCACTTTTTTGCGTGGATTCAAAGACCCATACGGGTTTTGAAAGACGATTTGAATTTTTTGGCGACGTAATTTTTCAGCTGATTTATCTTTAATCAACAAGTTTTGGTCTTGATAATACAGTTCACCATCAGAAGGGTGCTCTATCATCGTCAATAAGCGACCTAATGTCGACTTACCACAACCAGACTCTCCCACAACAGCTAATGTTTTGCCTCTTTCGAGCTCAAATGAAACGCCATCAAGTGCTTTTAACGTCTTTTCTGCACCAAAAACGCCTCTTTTGACAGAGTAATATTTTTTCAAATCCACCGCCTTTAGCAGTGGTGTAGCATGTTTGTCACTCATAGTGTTGGCCTCCCCATATCATCAAGCGGCATATGGCATTTAACTTGGCGATCACCAACGGTTTGTAACATTGGCTCTTCTTGGCGGCATTTCTCTGTGGCATACGGGCAACGCGGATTGAGCAAGCAACCCGTTGGCCTGTCATATTTACCAGGAACCACGCCTGGAAGCGAAGCTAAACGTGATTTATTCGTCGCAAATTCAGGGAGCGCACGTAATAGCGCCTGTGTATAAGGGTGGCGAGGATGTTTAAAGATATCACTCGCTTTTGCTGACTCGACAACTTGCCCTGCATACATCACGATAATGTGGTGAGCGGCTTCAGCAACCAATGCAAGGTCGTGAGTAATCAGCACCAGAGCCATATTTTCTTGCTGTTGTAACTCCAACAGTAATTCAATAATCTGTGCTTGAATCGTTACATCCAGTGCGGTTGTTGGCTCATCTGCAATCAATAACTTAGGACGACAGGCAATCGCCATCGCAATCATCACTCGTTGGCTCATCCCACCCGATAACTGGTGCGGATACACATCCAAACGTGATTCAGGATCAGGTATCCCCACCATATCAAGTAGATCAATCGCTCGTTGCTTACGAGTACCTTTATTACCACCTTGATGAACTTTTAATGCTTCCATGATTTGATAACCCACTGTAAAGCATGGGTTCAAGCTGGTCATCGGATCTTGGAAAATCATCGCGACATCGGCACCGACAATTTGTCGGCGCTCTTTTTCAGGGATAGACAATAAATCGCGGCCATCGAACTTTAATGAGTCCGCCATCACTTTTCCAGGGTAGTCAATTAACCCCATAATGGCTAAAGAGCTAACCGATTTTCCTGAGCCTGACTCGCCAACAATCCCAACGACTTGGCCTTTTTCAACGCTATAGCTGATCCGATCAACGGCGCGAAACGGAGCTTTGTCGTCGCCGAAATGTACCGAAAGTTGTTCTACATTTAACAGTGCCATTAGATTACCTCATCACTGCTTGAGTTTTGGATCAAATGCATCACGCAAACCATCGCCCATCAGGTTAAACGCTAATACAGTTAATAAAATTGCTAATCCTGGGAACGTCACGACCCACCATGCGCTCTGTGCAAACTGCAACACATCAGACAGCATTGTTCCCCACTCTGGCGTTGGAGGTTGAGCCCCCATACCAAGGAAACCCAAAGCAGCCATATCTAAAATAGCATTCGAAAACCCTAACGATGCCTGAACAATTAAGGGCGCGAGGCAGTTAGGTAAAATATTGACAAACATCTGACGAATAGCCCCTGCACCCGCAACTCGCGAAGCGGTCACATAGTCACGGTTTACTTCGACCAAAACGGCTGCACGCGTCAAACGGATATAGTGAGGCAACGCCACGAATGTCAATGCAATAGAAGCATTCACAATAGAAGGGCCAAAAATAGCCACCAGCACTAAGGCCAATAACAGACTTGGCAACGCCAACATGATATCAACAACACGCATAATCAGCGCATCAACGACCCCACCAAAGTAACCCGCAATCACACCAATTGTTACCCCCATGATCAATGAAAGCACGACCACAAGGCAACCAACTAGCAGTGATAAACGAGCGCCATACATCAAGCGAGATAATAAATCGCGCCCAACGTCATCGGTGCCTAAAATAAATTGCCACGTTCCGCCCTCTTGCCAAACTGGTGGGGCAAGTAAAAAGTCACGGAATTGCTCATCTGGAGCATGAGGGGCTAGGATCCCTGCAAAAATCGCGATTAACACCATCAGGATGATGTAAAACATCCCAACAACGGCCCCTTTGTTGCGTTTAAAATAGTGCCAAAATTCTTGTAACGGTGTCATCGGCTGTGGGGCGCTGACAACGGTTGGCTCAGTAGATTGAGACATTTAGCGCTCCTTATTTCTTATGACGAATTCTTGGGTTTACAATGCCGTACAGCACGTCGACCACTAAGTTAACGAAGATAATCAATGTGGCAACAAGCAACACACCGCCTTGAACAACAGGGTAATCACGGCGTTGTAGCCCTTCGATTAACCAACGGCCTAACCCTGGCCATGAGAAAATGGTTTCGGTCAAAATAGCCCCCGCTAGCATAACCCCAACCTGCAAGCCAATCACGGTGACCACTGGCAACAAAGCATTACGTAAAGCATGAATAAGGATAACCCTTGCACGACCTAAGCCTTTCGCTCGTGCGGTACGGATGTAGTCTTCACCCAATACTTCCAACATAGAAGAACGTGTCATTCGCACAATAACGGCTAATGGGATCGTCCCCAATACAATGGATGGCAAGATAAGGTGTTCTAACGCATCGACAAAATCACCACTCTCCCCCCAAATTAGGGTATCAATAAGCATAAAACCCGTGAGTGGTTGTGAATCATCAAGGAAAACTGTGTCACTTACTCGCCCTGCAACAGGCGTCAAGTCAAGCTGTACCGACACTAACATGATGAGCATGATCCCCCACCAGAAAATCGGCATTGAATAACCTGTTAAGGAAAGCCCAATCGCGGTGTGGTCAAAAATCGACCCGCGTTTAACTGCGGCTAATACCCCAACAGGGATCCCGACAGAAATCGCGAAAATCATGGCACAGGTGGCTAATTCAACAGTTGCTAAAAAGCGTGGAACAAATTCTTCCCATACGCCAATGCGACTTTTTAGGGAAATCCCTAGATCGCCATGAAATATGCCATTGATATAATGCAGATATTGTTTCCAAAGTGGCTGATCTAGCCCTAATTCAGCCATTAAATAGGCGTGTCTTTCGGGGGATAACCCTCTTTCGCCCGCCATGATCATGACTGGATCACCAGGGATCATATGGACAAAAGCAAATGTGAGTAATGTAATACCGATAAACGTGGGGATCACAAGCCCCAATCGTCGGAGGATAAATTGCAGCATATCCTGAATCTCTTTAATAATGCCGTTGACGGCTCTTAGTCCGTTTGGCTACTCAGAAAATCACTTTTCTGGGTGCTCACAAACAACTGAACTTCTCTGCTTCTTTTAAAGAAGAAAACGCCCTTCGTTCCAAACCAGCAACGAAGGGCATAGACAGATTAGATACGATTACTTCTCAATATCGACGTTTTCGAAGTGATGTTTACCCAGTGGATCAACCACATAGCCTTTCACTTCTTTGCGTACTGGTTCAAACACAGTTGAGTGAGCAATGATCAGCGCTGGAGCCTGTTCATTCATCACAACTTGTGCTTGTTTATACAGCTCAACGCGTTTGTTGTGGTCTGCCGTCATACGAGCAGGCTGGATCAGGTTTTCAAAGCTTTCGTTACACCATTTGGAGTAGTTAGAACCTTGTTTTTTCGCAGCACAGCTAAATAATGTAGCGAAGAAGTTGTCTGGATCCCCATTATCCCCAGTCCAACCCATCATGACCGTTTGTGGCTCACCGTCTTTAGCACGCTTGAGGTATTCGCCCCACTCATAGCTAACAACTTTTGATTTCACACCAACTTTCGCCCAGTCTGCTTGGATCATTTCGGCCATGCGACGTGCATTTGGATTATATGGACGCTGAACTGGCATCGCCCACAAATCAATTTCAAACCCATTCGGGAAACCTGCTTCTGCTAACAGTGCTTTGGCTTTTTCTGGATTATATTCATAATCCGTCACGGCATCGTTATAGCTCCACATCGTTGGTGGGATTAGGTTTTTCGCTTTTTGACCTGCACCTTGGTAAACCGCTTCGATGATCGCATCTTTGTTCACTGCCATTGACAATGCTTGACGAACCTTTTGATTATCCAGTGGTTTTTTCTCTACGTTATAAGAGAGGTACCCCACGTTCAGACCTGGTTGCTCTAACAAGGTAATATCTTTGTCTTGTTTCATGCGCTCTAAGTCAGCTGGATTTGGATACGGCATAACTTGGCATTCATTTTTTTGCAGTTTCGCATAACGTACTGAAGCATCAGGCGTGATTGAAAATACTAAGCGGTCAAGTTTTGGCTTTGTTCCCCAATATTGGTCATTCGCCTTATATAAAATGCGGGAGTCTTTTTGATACTGTTGTAAAACAAAAGGGCCCGTTCCGATAGGGTTTAAGTCAACTTTTTCAGGAGTTCCTGCTTTCAACATTTGGTCAGCATATTCCGCAGACAAAATGGAAGCGAAGTCCATTGCCATATCCGCTAAGAATGGCGCTTCAGGGCGAGTTAGTGTAATTTTTACTGTGTTATCATCGACTTTTTCAACTTTGTCGATAATTTTATCCATATCCATTCCCATGAAGTACTCATAGCTACCGCCAGAAACTTTATGATATGGGTGGTTTGCATCTTTTTGACGCATGAATGTATAGATAACATCATCCGCATTAAGGTCGCGGGTTGGTTTGAATTCTTTGTTTGAGTGCCATTTCACGCCTTTACGTAGGTGGAAAGTATACACTTTTCCATCATCACTCACTTCCCAGCTCTCTGCTAAGCCTGGCTCAATCTCTGTAGTACCTAATTTAAACTCAACCAAACGATTATACAGTGGAATTGAACTTGCATCGTATGTTGTACCAGACGTAAATAACTGAGGGTTAAAGCCTTCTGGCGAACCTTCTGAACAGTACACTAATGTTTTAGCTTGTACTGATGCCGACACCGCTAATGCTGCTAGTGTTAATCCTACTGAAAGTAGACCTGTTTTTTTAATAGAGCGCATCTGTATGCTCCTGTGGTGTTCATGTTGTTTTTGCTCGATGACTAACCCCGCCATTAAAATGACAGAAGTAGTATCTGTATTTTTTGTTATTCATTGAGCAATTAATCAACTGTCACTCACTTCGTCAATAGCTGCATTGACTCATCACACACAAAACTCGTAACATATTAGAAACAATTAGCATGCTAATTTAGGCTAAAATATCAATGAAACGATCAATAAGCAGGCGTTATAACCATATTATTAGTAATGATTAGTGTTTTGTGTTGGGGTTATTTATTTTTATATTTGTGATTAAGTGCTGAATTACTGAACGAATATAGCGTTTTACCCAATAGCTGCTGAAATAAAACACTGAAGGAAATGAGGATTGAAATTATTTTAGCATGTTATTATTTAGTTTATTTTTTATCCATATTAAAAACATTCGCCTGTTCATGCTAAACATAATTTTAACCAATTGATAACTTAAAGAATAAAATAATTTTTATGCGTTCCTTTTAATCATTCAAGCTGTATACATAAAATTCTATGATATTGTTGATAAAAGCTACAATTGGCTAAGACGCTCCCCACTCCTCTCATACTGTTGTTAACTTATTGACTAATAACGCATACTCGCTTGGATACCTGAATGGAGGCTATTAGCAACAACCTGATTAACTTGCCAAATAGGCGCTTCAAGGAAAACATGATAATTGATTGCCCCTATTGAGCCCCTCACTCCAGCCTTGCAGCCTAATAAGGCATTCTTTCGCCAAAATGTTGTTCTATCATTTGCCGTTACCCCCATTCCAATAGAACTATACAACTGAGTTTGTTCCCTCGGTATATCCCAACTCACTTCATTGTGTAGCTTTAAGCTATTGTCTCCCATCTCAATACCATCTGTATTTGGAAAACCCTGCACGCCGTTTCTTCCAAAAAAAGCTTCTCGCTCTAACAATCCATCGAGTTTAGAGCGGCTCAATTGGATATCTAAACTATTCTGATAATAAATAGATGAGCTTCCCCAAGCTGATGAAAATGATAGCTGGTAAATTTGAGGCCGTTCTAACCCTGTAATTTGTGTCGCATTAGCGCCAAACAAACGGTTCCCTTGTTTATATTTCAAAGATACCGTCGCTTGGCCTCGTGAAAAAGTGTGCTGATAAATCAGGTCACCAGACAAATAGCTAGCTAGCCGCCTTTGCGTTACCAAGCGTTGCCCTGCTAAAAAGGTATCAATAGTTTGAATTTGCGAACTAACATTAAATAAAGTAACGCTATTTTCAGTGCGATTAAAAATATATTGTACAGTCAGTAATAATGCCCGATTACGTTGCTGCATCTCTAGTGCGATGTCATTAATTAGTATCTTTGTTTGGCTATTTTGGTAATGACTATAAAGAGAAAACAACCAATAACGATATGGCAGCGAATAACCAAGCGCGATAGCTTGTAGCTTATTTCCATTCGAAGAACCTAAAGAATGATTTGCATTTAAATACAGCGAATCATTTATCCGTAACGGATTAGCAAAAATAACATCATGAGAGATGACAGCTTTAGACTGACTATCAAAAGGACGATATTCAATAGACAATATTCCTCTTTGATCACGTTGATTCCCACCAACGACAACAATCTCAGTTGCCTGAGGATTCATGTCATCAGGCGCTAAATCAATACGGTAAGGAACTAAAGCTGCATTTTGTAGATTATACAAACCCTGTTCAATATGTCGTAAATTTAGAACATCACCCGTTTCAAAAGGAAAAATATTGGCTCCCCCCTGATAATGAATATTCGAAATAGTCCCTGTAATAACCTCGGCCTGTAAAATGTTCAAAAACAAGGGTTGTTCAGGGTAAGACAGATAAGACGTTAAATAGCCCGCTTTAATTAGCTCTGTATTTATATAATCCGCATGGGTAAGTAACTCAGACGGAGTCATACATCGGCCTTCAATCATCCCACGCCAGATTTTTATCTGCTTAGGTTTAATCTTGGGTAACCGCTCCATACCCATTAAATTAAAAACGTTAATAATGATACAAGGCAGGGGCGTAAGCTGGTTCACATCCGCATTTTGGCTATTTGGCGCTGCAAAACCTTTTGGTATCACCGCTATCAGTGCAACAAAATAAAGGATAAGAAAAATAGAGGGGTTAACATGCTTGGTTTTCATTAACGAGTCCTTGTCATGAAAAATACCTTTATCAGCACCATAAACAACTTGAGCTAATAAATAAGCTTTATTGTAGCCAGTACGTAATTCATGAGGAAAACTCAAACCGTAGGTGTGTATAACACCAAATACAGCAATAGATTGCAATCAAAGTTAATCTGAAAAAATAATAGTCGAAAGGTTTAAAATTGCGGGGAGCTAAAACGAGAAAACCCACCTCTATGAGGTGGGTTTTGGAATTTGGTCGGCGAGAGAGGATTCGAACCTCCGACCCACTGGTCCCAAACCAGTTGCGCTACCAAGCTGCGCTACTCGCCGAAAACGGTGTGAATAATACTGCCAAGAATGGGGATCGTCAACCCATTTTTATTGAATTCCGTTCATTTGCTGATAAAACCACCAAAAAGGTAAGGTTTCTTTGCTTTTTTACCAAACACACTAAAAAAATAAGCGCTAAATACAATTTAGCGCTTATTTATCAAACAGATTAACTTTTATAAAAAGACACTCAGCTGCACATTAAATGTGCAATTTGGCCTTATTGCAGTAAAGAAATATCTGCCACCTTTAAAAATAGCTCACGTAACTGGCTTAAAAGTGTTAAACGATTCACTCGAACCGCTTGTTCTTCATCCATTACCATGACATTTTCAAAGAATTCATCAACGACATCACGTAAAGATGCGAGCTCAGCAAGTGCATCTTGGTAGTTTCTTTCTGCAAACATTGGTGCCAGCTTATCTTGCAGAACAACGACGTGTGTCGCTAGCTTCACTTCTTCTGGCGTTTTCAGCACGGATGCTAAAACAGTATCAGATAAATTCTCATCTGATTTACTCAGAATATTTGAAACTCGCTTATTTGCCGCCGCAAGGGCCTGTGCTTCTTCCAATGTACGGAAATGCGTTACGGCTTTCACGCGTGCATCAAAGTCGGCAGGCTGCGTTGGACGACGCGCTAATACCGCCTGAATGGTATCAATGCTATAACCCAGTTCTTGATACCAAGAACGGAAACGGCCAAGCATAAATTCAACCACATCATTGACTACATCTTTGTTGGTTAATTTATCACCGTATAAACGTGCAGCCTCTTCAGTCATTTCCACTAAATCAAGCTGGTAACCTTTTTCAACGATAATACGCAGAACACCTAATGCAGCACGGCGCAAAGCAAATGGGTCTTTATCCCCTTTAGGGTGCTGACCGATCCCGAAAATACCCGCTAATGTGTCCATCTTCTCTGCAAGTGCTAATGCAGCAGAAACATCAGTGGAAGGCAGCTCATCACCAGCAAAACGTGGTTGATACTGCTCTTTAAGTGCTAATGCAACGTCTTCTGATTCACCATCATGGCGTGCATAATGCATCCCCATAACACCTTGTGTATCAGTAAATTCGAAGACCATGTTGGTCATTAAGTCACATTTTGCTAATAACCCTGCACGAGTTGCATGGTTAACATCCGCACCAATTTTACTGGCAATCCAACCCGCTAAAGCTTCTAAACGATCCGTTTTATCACGCAATGTCCCTAATTGTTTTTGGAACAAGACTGTTTCTAGGCGTGGTAAATTATCCTCTAAACGTTGCTTACGGTCAGTTTTAAAGAAAAACTCCGCATCGGCTAGACGAGGACGAACAACTTTTTCGTTACCAGAAATAATCTGTTGTGGATCGGAAGATTCAATATTCGCCACGAAAATGAAATTTGGCATTAAATTGCCTGCATTATCATAAACAGGGAAATATTTTTGGTCACCTTTCATGGTATAAACCAGCGCTTCTGAAGGAACCTCTAAGAACTTCTCTTCAAATTTTGCGGTTAACACCACTGGCCATTCAACCAATGAAGCCACTTCCTCTAATAAACTTTCTGTTAAGTCTGCTTTGCCACCCAGCGCTTGGGCCGCTTTTTCTGCGTCCGCTTTGATAACGGCTTTACGCTCTTCGTAATCCGCCATAACTTTACCGCGTTCGCGTAAAATCGCTGGGTATTGATCCGCATTATCAATCGTAAATTCAGCTTCGCCCATAAAGCGGTGACCACGAATCGTTCTCGCGCTCTTAATGCCTAAAATTTCGCCGTCAATAACATCGCTACCCAGTAGCAGTGTAACAGTATGAACAGGACGCACAAATTGTGTGTCTTTATCTGCCCAACGCATCAATTTAGGGATAGGCAGTTTCGCTAATGAACGGCTGACCATATCCACCAGCAATTCGCTGACAGCTTGGCCTTTCATTTGTGCGCGATACAGTAACCATTCACCTTTATCTGTCGTCAAACGCTCTGCTTGATCAACAGTAATACCACAACCACGCGCCCAGCCTTCCGCCGCTTTAGTCGGCTGTCCGTCTGCACCAAATGCTTGGGCAATAGCAGGGCCGCGTTTTTCAACTTCACGATCAGGTTGTGATGCTGCTAAATCGGCGATTTTAAGCGCTAAACGACGCGGAGCAGCAAACCAAGTTACTGCACCGTGAGCGATGTCAGCACCATCAAGTTCCGCAGTAAAGTTTGCTGCAAATGATTCAGCTAATGAACGAAGAGCCTTCGGCGGTAACTCTTCGGTGCCGATTTCCACAAGGAAAGTCTGTTGAGTCATGACAGCCTCTTAGTTCTTATGACACATAGGGAATCCAAGCGCTTCACGTGAAGCATAGTACGCTTCAGCAACCCCTTTAGTGAGGGCACGAATACGTAAAATATAGCGTTGGCGTTCAGTAACAGAAATGGCTTTACGCGCATCCAGTAAGTTGAAAGTATGAGCGGCTTTTAAGATGCGTTCATAAGCAGGCAATGGAAGTGGTGTTTCCAATGCTAACAAATGTTGCGCTTCTTTCTCATATTCTTCGAAGCATTTGAAGAGAAAATCGACATTTGCATATTCGAAGTTATAGGTGGATTGCTCAACTTCATTTTGGTGATAGATATCACCATAAGTGGTTTTGCCTAACGGGCCATCGCACCACACAAGGTCATACACACTGTCGACACCTTGAATGTACATTGCCAAACGTTCTAAACCATAAGTGATTTCACCCGTTACAGGTTTACATTCCAGCCCACCAACTTGTTGGAAGTAAGTAAACTGAGTAACCTCCATCCCGTTTAACCACACTTCCCAACCAAGCCCCCAAGCACCAAGTGTTGGGTTTTCCCAGTTATCCTCAACAAAGCGGATATCATGAATAGTTGGGTCTACCCCTAGCTCTTTCAATGAGCCGAGGTACAGTTCTTGGATGTTATCTGGTGATGGTTTGATGATCACCTGGAATTGATAATAATGTTGTAGACGGTTTGGGTTTTCGCCATAGCGACCATCCGTTGGCCTGCGAGATGGTTGGACATATGCCGCAGCAATAGGCTCAGGGCCTAATGCACGCAAACACGTCATTGGATGGGAGGTTCCTGCGCCGACTTCCATGTCCAATGGTTGAACAATGGTACAGCCTTGACGCGCCCAATAATCCTGTAATGTTAGGATAAGACCTTGAAAGGTTTTGGTATCAAACTTTTGCATGTTAGATCCGCACGCGATACGTTAAATTTAATGAAAGTACGTCAGTATACCCTTTGACCGACAGATATACAGCATTGAATCTGTCTGTATTTATTCTAAAAATAAAAAAATATACTTTCGCCCCTTTTAAACTGGTTATTTATACAGTATAAGTGTTGTGTTTTTTGAGGCAAGTTGATTATGATTGGAAAAAGGATGAAAAATGGGTACATCACTGACGCGTTGTCATTGGGTCAATCAAGATCCTGAATATATCGCCTACCATGATAATGAATGGGGCAAACCGAATCATGATAACCAACATTTGTTTGAAATGATCTGTTTGGAAGGACAGCAAGCGGGGTTATCTTGGTACACAATTTTAAAAAAACGCCAAAACTATCGGGAGTTATTCCACCAGTTTGATCCTCAGCGTATTGCATGTATGAATGAAAAAGATGTTGAGCGCTTAATGCAAGATTCACGTATTATTCGAAACCGCTTAAAAATCAATGCCATTATTGCAAATGCCAACGCTTATTTAGCGATGCAGAAAAATGGAGAGGACTTTTCAACTTTTCTATGGGAGTTTGTCAACAACCAGCCGATTATCAACCACTGGGAGAGCTCATCTCAAGTTCCCGCGGAAACAGAACTTTCAAAAAAACTCTCCAAAGCACTTAAAAAGCGGGGGTTTAAATTTGTTGGCTCAGTCACCTGCTATGCCTTCATGCAAGCAACAGGCATGATAAATGACCACTTAATTCACTGTTGCCAGTTTAAATAATTCAGAACTTATAGACTGATTCGTATCCTTGATAAAGAAAAATAAGCTATCAATTCTTTAACGTTTGAAATTATAAGCCATTTATTTCCCATAATAAGATATTTAAAACCAGCAAACAAATAAAATAAGCGGTTGAACTCTATGGTTTGGCGGAGTATGTTTTAAATTCCATTAACAACCTAATAGACATATGTGAATTAATGCAATGATATTTTCTAAATTTGGTAATAAGTTCGCTCAAAATTCAGGGATTTCATTATTGATGAAAGACTTGAATGAGGGCATCAGAACCCCTGGCTCGATCATGCTTGGTGGTGGTAATCCCGCTCATATCCCTGAGATGGATAGATACTTCCAAGAATTATTAACTGAAATGTGTGCAAATGGCCAATTGACGGACACTTTATGCAACTATGATGGTCCTCAAGGCAAAGATGCCATGTTGAAAGCGCTTGCGGCAACGCTAAAAGCAAAACTAGGCTGGAACATCAGTGCGAAAAATATCGCGCTAGCAAATGGCAGCCAAAGTGCTTTTTTCTACCTATTTAACCTGCTAGCCGGTCGCTTTGAAGATGGTATCACTCGTAAAGTCCTCTTTCCTCTTGCCCCAGAATATGTCGGGTATGCGGACTCAGGCCTTGATGACGACCTGTTTGTTGCGAACAAACCGCAAATTGAATATTTACCTAATGGCCAATTTAAATATCGTGTTGACTTTAATACTTTAGAAGTCACTGATGATATTGGTGTTATTTGTGTATCTCGCCCTACAAATCCAACAGGGAACGTGATCACAGATGAAGAAGTTGAGCACTTAGATCAATTAGCAAAACAACACAACATTCCACTGCTGATAGATAATGCTTATGGTGTACCTTTTCCAGGTATTATTTTTAGTGAAGCTACGCCATTTTGGAATGAAAATGTCATTCTTTGTATGAGCTTATCTAAGCTTGGCTTACCAGGCACGCGCTGCGGTATCATAATTGCCAATGAAGAAATCATTGAAGCCGTCAGTAATATGAACGGTATTATTAGCCTCGCACCTGGTGGTGTAGGCCCTGCATTAGCACTGGAAATGCTTAAAAGGGATGATTTAATCTCATTATCTAAGAATGTTATTGGCCCTTTCTACCAGCAACGTGTTGAAGAAGCTATTAAGATCATTCGCCGTTATATACCCGAAGATAAATGCCTCATTCACAAGCCAGAAGGTGCTATTTTCTTATGGCTGTGGTTTAAAGACTTACCAATTAATAGTTTAGAGTTATACCAACGTTTGAAAAAGCGTGGTGTCCTAATGGTACCTGGGCACTATTTCTTCCCTGGTATTGAACAAGATTGGCCACATGCACACCAATGCATGCGAATGAATTACGTTCCTGAGCCAGAAAAAATAGAGCAAGGGATCAAAATATTAGCGGAAGAGTTAGAAAAAGCATATCAGGAAGTGACTTGCTAGACGAGAAAGAAATCTTGTTTTAACTGCGTCTGACTCGCTAGTTTTAAGAAAAAAAGCCCTTTCAAATTGAGAGGGCGAAAAATTAGCGAGAACTCCGTAATTGAAATCAAATAACTTTTTCAATACGAATATCATTCAAATCTATTAGAACATCTTTTTTGTTTGGTTATAGCTTGAACAAAAGCACTTTTAGCTGCTATATGTTCGGATACCTCATTTCACTGTCGTACTCCCTACCTTACACCAAATTAACTATCTAATTGAAATATTAAATATTTTCAACATTTCAATTAAAAAAACTCCGCATATCATGCGTAAACCTTAAAGAGTCCAAAATAGAATCGCAATTAATTGCGGAGAAATAATCCGCAAAAACATCGCTAATGGATATACCGTCGCGTAAGACAGAGCAGGTGCCCCACTCGTTGGGTGAATGTTATTAGCAAATGCTAGCGCTGGAGGATCCGTCATTGAGCCTGCTAATACACCACATAAGCTCAAATAGTTCATTTTACCAAACACCCTGGCAACGATACCGGTAATAAATAAGGGAACAAACGTAATGAGTAACCCATAACCAATCCAGGTTAATCCATCGCCTCTGGTCAGTGTTTCAATAAAATCACCGCCTGAATTTAGCCCAACAACAGCAAGGAACATCACAATGCCAAGCTCTCTTAATGCAAGATTAGCACTTGGAGGCATAAACCAATACAGGCGTCCAATAGTACCAATTCGACCCAGAATCAGTGCGACAACTAGTGGCCCACCAGCGAGCCCCAATTTTAATGCGGCTGGGAAACCAGGCACAAAAACAGGAATTGAACCAAGAACCACACCAAGCCCTATACCTAAAAAGACGGGTAACATTTGCACCTGTTGTAATTTTTGTTTGGCATTTCCTAGCAACGCCGTGACAGCTTCAATGGACTCTGGCCGCCCAACAATATTTAAAATGTCGCCGAATTGCAGTACTGAATTATTATTTGCAACTAAATCAATCCCTGTTCGGTTTAATCGTGTGACAACAACGTCATATTTTTGTTTTAAGTTCAGGTCCTTAAGCCTTTTACTCAATACAGCATCATTAGTAATCACCACGCGAACAGAATGCAAAATGGAACTTGATGTAGATAAAGAAGCATCAACTTCTTCCCCTAATATTAAACGTACTTTATTTAGGTCGTCTTTTTGCCCAACAACATGCAGTAAATCGCCTAAATGAATTTCTGTTGTTGGCTGGGGAACAACCAGCATATCGCCACGTTTTAGCCTTGAACACACAATCGCTTCACTTCCGAGCAATGGAATATCTTGCATCATTAAGCCATCAAGGTTGGCATTACGGATCGCAATATTCATGGTTTGCAATGTATCGCGCTGTTGGATATTGGTACTATTAAAGGCTGAGTCTTCTTTATCGATTGAAATCCTGAAAATAATCCGCACTAACCACATCACCAGTAATATTCCACAGATCCCCATCGGATAGGCCATTGCATAGCCCATTCCCATTTGGCCTACAAGGTTTGGGTCTGATCCTAAATCTGTCAGAATTTGCTGGCCAGCCCCAAGAGACGGGGTGTTTGTCACTGCACCTGAAAAAATACCCAGAATAATGGGGAGTGGAATATTGGCAACTTTGTAAATAATGGCTGTAACTATTGCGCCTAACGCCACAATCATTAATGCAAAACCATTAAGCTTCAAACCTGAAACACGTAATGAAGAGAAAAAACCAGGGCCAACTTGAATACCGATGGTATAAACGAACAAGATTAAACCGAATTCTTGAATAAAGTGCAGCATGTCCTTATTAAGTTGTAGGCCATAGCTTTGGGCGAAGTGCCCGACAATGATCCCGCCAAAAAGAACACCACCAATTCCCAATCCAACATTACGGATTTTCCAGTTTCCTATCCATAACCCTAGAGCGGCAGCCAACGCCAACAAACTTACAGTAAGAGCTAGTTCACTCATAGACCGCATCCTTTTGACGACAAGTTACCCAGAAACCAAACCTACATCGGCGATAAAACATACTACTGAATCGATTATGCCAAATAGAAACAGAGTAAGATGTGTCATAGAGCACACTTTAGAATGAATTAAAATCTCTATGTCTTTGAATTTTCAGATTGATAACAAATATCAAAATAATCATTCTTTCTTTTTCTAAGTTTTTCACAACTCATAAAATAAATACAAAAAAGAAACAATCTTCGTCAATAAGATATAATTAAATATTAATTAAGAAAATGTATGTCATTTAATTAAATAATAATACAACACTGCGATTGTGAATTTTTTGTTTTTCGATATGATGAATGAAAATCAGGAATAATCAGCAAAATATAGGTTAACCACCATATGCCGAGTTTACATGTAGCACGATTAATTGCTCTTATCACACCGCTATTTTTAAGCGGCTGCTCAAGTATTATGACTCATGCAGGCCCCTCTAATGGTTATTACCCAGGTTCAAAAAATAGTATTAAAATGATTAAAGATGATGAAACTGGCTGGGTAGTTAGGCCTCTACTTGCGATTGACCTGCCATTTTCTATTGTTATGGATACACTTCTAATCCCTTTAGACTATGCAAGATCAGGCGATGATGGAAAAGAGGACTCCCCTAAGAAGCGATTAGAAGATCTGGATAAAAAAGAAAAGAAAGAATAATACTCATTCAGGTTAGAAATCTATCTTAATCTCTGATTAAAAATGGGATATATATTGCGTTAATTTCTATTTATTAGTGACACTAATTTTTCTTGTTATATTTTCGAAAATGCAATATTTAACGACACTTATCTGAAATATTTTCATATTGAATACCCAACTTAAAAAATTACATTATTAAAATAATTAGAGCACTATTCAGAATAAAATAAAGTCATTTATGAATAAAAGAGTTTACTACCTCTCTTTTATTCATAATTATAGTGACCTGCTAATATCATTCTAACAATGTAAACCCGTTTCTACGGTATAAAGTTGTCTAAAACCGTTTATGTCTCGCATGAATGCGATAAGTTTATCATTCGGCGAAAACACGACTGCATCAGCGCTAGGCGCTTGTTCAGTACGCTCAGTTAATCTAATTAATGTTTTTGTCGCAATATGGCAAATGGTCACACTGTTGTCGTACACGAAGCAAATATGCTCACCTTTACTATCCCAATTAAATGCAGATTGTATTGAAGAATCACCATGAGTGATTTGATTTAACTCCCCCGTGACACTATTAACTAACCATAACTGCACATTGCCAAAATCATCATGCATCAAACAAGCTATTGATTTACCATCTGGTGAAGTGCGAAGCCAATGCCTCGGCTGTTTTGCTAAACCTGGATACTTACGCTGATGAGTATAAGTAAGTCGCTTTTGATGTACACCCTTTGGTGGTGCAGGCAGACTCAATTCCGTCCCCTGAATTGGTTTTTCCCCTGCAACCATACAACATTGAGGCTGTGAAGGTAAATCCACAATGAAAATTTCAGGAATGACCTCACCATCCTGAGTATGTGTATCCCCAATAAAAACAAGTGCCCTTTCTTGCCATTGGCCATCTTGTTTTTGATAACCTCGTTGCCCAACCCAACCTTCTTCATAGGCACGGCTAATTTCATCACTATCAGGCTTAGGTTCTACAACCGTCTGGCTCACAACACAACAAAAGTAGTCACCATTATACTCACGTTTATGTTTTTTCGGCTCAACATTAACAGCCCCTGCGGGTACAGCAATAGCCACATTACGTTGATCTAACGTCACATCTAACTCATGCATTACATGGTCGTTATACGTAAAACTTAACCATTTACCATCAGGACTATACACATGGACATGAGTCCCTCCCCTCAGTGCACCTGCAATATAAGGCGGTGAAATACACATCGCATCAATAGGACAAGCCACATTCAGTTGATCATCATGGACATATACACCACGGCGATGATGAAAGTCATAATGCCATTGCTCATCAGGGTATTCTGGGCCATGAATAAATGCATATTGAGGAGGGTGTTGTGAACTTACCGTCACGACACCAACATGCGCACCATAGTTAGCTCGATAAATTTCGACCTCTTGCAATGTATTTACATGAATTTTTTCTATCGATAAACCTGTAAATGAACTGCCATTAGGTCGAATGTCATAAGCTATCCACAAGCTATCAGGTGTCCATACATTAATGTTCGTAAGTTGGTGGCTCCGATTATCGTTTGTTAAACGTGTTTCTTTATAAGGCAATTTACTATTCAATCTGTTATCCTTTCACATCATTTAATATAGCTATCGGATTACTTTAACTAATCTAATTTGCATGGTACTAGAAAATCTCAGTCGAGAAATTTCAAAAGTAATATTACCCTTTAGCAATAACTTTAATATTGAATAAAACCATTATGTTATTAAGTGTGCTTTATATTATAGGTATTACCGCTGAAGCAATGACAGGCGCTCTGGCAGCTGGTAGACGTAAAATGGATGTCTTCGGTGTCATTATTATTGCCTCTGCAACCGCTATAGGCGGTGGTTCTGTGCGTGATATCTTACTTGGACACTATCCATTAGGCTGGGTCGCACACCCAGAATATATCCTAACTGTTGCTGGCGCAGCTGTTGTCACTATTTGGATAGCGCCAATGATGAAACACTTGCGCCGCCTATTTCTTATTTTGGATGCCATTGGGCTAATCGTTTTCTCTATTCTTGGTGCTCAAATTGCGCTCGATATGAATTATAGCCCTATTATTGCCGCAATTGCTGCCGTTATTACTGGTGTCTTTGGTGGCGTTCTTAGGGATATGCTGTGTAATACCATTCCTTTGGTTTTCCAAAAAGAAGTCTATGCTGGAGTCTCTTTCGCAGCTGCCTGGATTTATATCGGTTTGTTACAAACTCCACTCCCCCAAGATATCGTCGTTATTATTACCCTTGTTGTCGGGTTAAGCGCACGCTTAATCGCAATTCGCTACCGACTTGGGTTACCGATATTTAACTACGAAAACCAAGATTAACGTCTATTTTATTGAGCTATTAATTTATTCAGTTAATGGCTCATTTGCTTTAAATTTCTGTATAGCTTGTAACGCAGATTGAATTTCAGGCTCAGCTAACCATTTTTCTAACTTTTCCTTTTGCTTTTGGGTTAGCTTTAAGCGTTCAATTTCAGAACTGTTATAAAGGCCCTCTAGCGCTATGATTTGCTCAATTTTTATTTTCGGTAAGGGGATACCTAAACCTTTTAACCATAATGGGATTGATTGAAACTTAACTGATTGAAACTGTTCGATTGAAGAAGTATTTTTTTTGTTTTTTGGTAGCGCGTTTTGCCAATCGTGTCGAAGCCATGTCGTTAACTCAGTTAGCTGATGATTTTCAACCCAGTCACGCCATGTGGCCTCATTCACTCCTTTAATTTTTAAGCTTTTACCGAACCAAATTAAACGAGCAACAAACTGTTGTAAGCAGCGTTTTGTATATGTCATGCAACTAAGCGAATTAAAACTATCAAAAGTAGAAAGATCTGGGTATGTACGCTTTTCAAGCCGCCAAATAACGTCTTCTATTTTAGGTGTTCCAAGACCCGAAAGAGTAACCAAGACTTTATCTCCTTCAAGTAAATCTTTTTTTCTCCATGATGCCAATGACCCAATACTGACTCTAGAGATAGTTTTCCCTTCAAGATTGATGGGGTTAATCGTTGCAACAACGCTAACTCGTCCTGTTCGGCCAACTTTGAATTGTAAATGCTTAACCGCTGAAACCACTCTACGCAGTGGATATTTCCAAGCAACCGCCCAACTATTTTGATTTGGTTTCCACGCAAACACATCTGGAAATGGATAACTTTTTAGTACGATACCATCTGTGGCAAAGGGAAGTTCATTTTGATAATAGTGCTCACGCCATTGCTTTACTTGAGTTTTATTTTCAATTTTGTGGCTATATTTTTTTGCTAAGGGAAACCCTAATTGAGCTAGATCCTGAAGCTGTTTCATTGGGTCTGATTCACCGTTTGGCCAAGCCCAAATAAATATTCCGATATCAGGCTCAAGAACTTTTGGCTGCGCCTTACGCATCAACCAACCCGCTATTTTATTTCGGGCGTTTACTCCCCCACTTTTTGCTTGGATGTGCTGGTTCAATCGCCAGAAAAGCTCACCTTGTAAAATGACGTTTTTATGTATATCAATCTGCTTTGGAATTGCAGGAATAAAGTCGGCTTTATCGCGCCATTCTAAGCCTTCAATGCCATTACCACGGCTGATCATAGAAACAAGATAACCATTTTGATAGACAAGGGTCACTGCCACGCCATCCACTTTCGGTTGTAACCAAATTTCACGGCGAGAATCAACCCATTTATATACCTCAGATTCGGCTAGCTTTTTCAATCCTGTATGAGGAATAGGATGTTTAATAAGTTGTACTTTTTTAGGTAACACAACTTCGGGAAGTTTTTCAGAAAGTTGCTGGCAACGGCGTAAAGATTGCCATTGATGAAGTAATTGGTCATAAGCTTCATCACTAATTTGACTATTACCAGATAACCGATAGACCTGATTCCATTCCTGTAACTGAGCACCTAACCGATGGCTTTCTTGCTCAATCTCACTCATGTTTCCTAATTTGCAATGCTCATTTAATTCAACATGACTGGAACCAAAGGCTAAGCTGCCAATGCCCCAACAACCAACCATCCACATACCAATAATAAGCGCTAAGTTATCCCTAAATTTATCCGTAAAATATGCCATAACAATTCCTTTTAAATAATTAACTTTCCCTATACTCGATACGCTTTATCCTTTTAAGCATGAAAGTATTCTTCTTAACGCTCACGCTAAAATGTGTTTTTTTGCGAAAAGCTTCGCAAGACAGATGTGATTTTCAAGAATGCTCAATTAATTTCTGGAAGCTGCTCGCAGATTACTCATAGATCAAATTTCTATTCTCTACTATTTATGTTGTATTGATATCGCTGCATGTTGATGGAAGTATGTGTATACTATGTGGGGTTTATCTCCGTCTTTTATGTTTAACCCTCGACTATTCAAGAAATCATCATGATACAAGGTACGTTATATATTGTTTCTGCGCCTAGTGGTGCGGGTAAATCAAGCCTTATTCAGGCTCTATTGAAAACACAACCGTTGTATGACACGCAGGTTTCTGTTTCTCATACAACTCGAGCTGCACGCCCTGGTGAAGTTCATGGTGAGCACTATTTCTTTGTATCAGAAACTGATTTCTTACAAATGGTCGAAAATGGTGACTTTTTAGAGCACGCTTGTGTCTTTGGAAATTACTATGGAACGTCTAAACCTATTATTGAAGACGTTTTAAAAAGTGGAGTGGATGTTTTTCTTGATATAGATTGGCAGGGAGCGCAACAAATTAGGGCTAGAATGCCAGAAGCGCGCAGTATTTTTATTCTCCCACCATCCAAAGACGAACTTTATCGCAGGCTACGTGGCCGTGGCCAAGATAGTGATGAAGTCATTGAAAAACGAATGTCACAAGCAGTAGGTGAAATCGAACACTTCAACGAGTATGATTACCTTATCGTTAATGATGATTTCAATACCGCATTAGGCGATTTACAGTCCATTATCCGCACTGAACGCTTGAAATTAGGGCGCCAAGTTCAGAGACATGATGCTTTAATCAGCAAATTGCTAGCAGACTGAGAATAGTTTCAGTATCATATCAGGTCATTTTTTTATTTCTTTTGGAGTAGCACACTTATGGCACGCGTAACTGTTCAAGACGCAGTAGAGAAAATTGGTAACCGCTTTGACCTCGTATTGGTCGCAGCACGCAGAGCTCGCCAGTTACAAACTGGTGGAAAAGACCCTTTAGTTCCTGAAGAAAACGATAAATACACAGTTATCGCGCTACGTGAAGTAGAAGAAGGTTTAATTAACGGTCACATTTTGGATGTGCGTGAACGCCAAGAACAGCAAGAGCAAGAAGCAGCTGAAATGCAGGCAGTTTCGGCAATCGCTGAAGGTCGTCGCTAATTACTAAGGTGGGTCTGCCTTGTATCTGTTTGAAAGCCTTAATTTAGTTATTCAAAAATACCTCCCTAAGGAGCAAGTTGAATTACTAAAACAAGCCTATGTTGTCGCACGGGATGCCCATGAAGGACAGACCCGTTCAAGTGGTGAGCCTTATATTACTCACCCTGTCGCTGTTGCTTGTATTCTTGCCCAAATGCGTCTGGATCATGAAACTCTTATGGCTGCGCTACTTCATGATGTGATTGAGGATACTCCAGCAACATTTCAGGACATAGAAGAATTGTTTGGAACAACCGTCGCAGGTCTTGTTGAAGGTGTTTCCAAACTTGATAAGCTAAACTTTCGCGACAAAAAAGAAGCTCAAGCAGAAAACTTCCGCAAAATGATTATGGCGATGGTCAAAGACATTCGCGTCATTTTGATTAAACTGGCAGACCGCACTCACAACATGCGCACATTAGGCTCATTAAGGCCTGATAAACGTCGTCGTATTGCTCGTGAGACCCTAGAGATTTATAGCCCGCTAGCACATCGGCTGGGTATACATCATATAAAAACAGAGCTCGAAGAGCTTGGTTTTGAAGCACTTTATCCTAACCGTTACAGAGTTATCAAAGAAGTCGTTAAAGCGGCTCGTGGTAACCGAAAAGAGATGATCCAAAAAATTCTCTCTGAAATTGACGGTCGACTCACTGAAGCCGGTGTTCCTTGTCGTGTCAGTGGTCGAGAAAAACACCTATATTCTATCTACCGTAAAATGCACCAAAAAGAGCAACGTTTCCATTCCATCATGGATATCTATGCTTTTAGGGTCATCGTCAAAGATGTAGATACCTGCTACCGTGTTTTAGGTCAGATGCATAGCTTATACAAACCACGCCCAGGGCGTATTAAAGACTATATTGCTATCCCTAAAGCTAACGGCTATCAATCCCTGCATACCTCCTTAATTGGGCCACACGGCGTGCCAGTTGAAGTCCAAATTCGCACCGAGGATATGGACCAAATGGCAGAAATGGGGGTTGCTGCTCACTGGGCCTATAAAGAGCAAGGCGAACAAGGCACTACAGCGCAAGTCAGAGCACAGCGTTGGATGCAAAGCCTGCTTGAATTACAGCAAAGTGCAGGTAGCTCATTTGAATTTATCGAAAGCGTGAAATCAGACTTATTCCCTGATGAGATCTACGTTTTCACCCCCGAAGGCCGTATTGTTGAGTTACCAACAGGTGCAACCCCTGTTGATTTTGCTTATGCGGTGCATACTGATATTGGACACGCTTGTGTGGGTGCACGTGTTGACCGACAACCATATCCGTTATCTCAGTCATTGAGTAGTGGTCAAACCGTTGAAATCATTACAGCACCAGGTGCACGCCCAAATGCCGCTTGGCTTAATTTTGTTGTCAGCTCAAAAGCTCGCGCCAAAATTCGTCAGCTACTGAAAAATTTAAAACGCGAAGACTCAATTAATCTTGGTCGACGGTTACTTAATCATGCATTAGGGGCAGGAAATAAACTCGCCGATATTCCTCAAAATCATATCGATGCTGAACTGGCTCGTATGAAGCTCAATTCTATTGATGATTTGCTTGCCGAAATAGGCTTAGGCAACGCAATGAGTGTTGTTGTCGCGCGTAACTTACAAAATAATCCGCAGGCCACACAAGAAGATCAAGCTGTCATTGAAAGCCGTCATAAACTTTCTATCAAAGGTGCTGACGGTGTTTTAATCACCTTTGCAAAATGTTGCCGCCCAATTCCTGGTGACCCTATCGTGGCACATATTAGCCCTGGAAAAGGCCTAGTTATTCATCATGAATCTTGCCGTAATATCCGTGGCTACCAAAAAGAGCCCGATAAATTTATGGCCGTTGAATGGGATAACGAAACTGATACCGATTTCATCGCTGAAATCAAAGTAGACATGATTAACCATCAAGGTGCGCTTGCAAACCTTACGGCTGCAATTAATGATGCCAACTCAAGCATTCAGAGTATGAATACTGAGGAGAAAGATGGTCGTGTATACTGTGCCTTTATCCGCCTGACCACTAAAAACCGTGTTCAGCTGGCAAATGTTATGCGTAAGATACGTATCATGCCAGATGTTCTACGAGTAAGCCGAAACCGTAACTAACAAATATGAATGAACGCCGCTATCGCCGCATTTGCCAAATGATGGCGATGCGGCAGCCAGACCTCACGATTTGCCTTGAAGAAATTCATAAACCCCATAATGTTTCTGCGATAGTCCGCAGCGCTGATGCTGTGGGTATTCACCAAATTCATGCTATTTGGCCAGACCAACAGGTTAAATTATCCGTCTCTTCCGCCGCGGGTAGTAACAGTTGGGTAAAGGTTATCTCTCATCAATCAACTGAAGATGCTATTTCACAAGTAAAATCGCAAAATATGCAGGTATTAGCGACAAACTTATCTGAGCGCGCTGTTGATTTTCGCGAAATTGATTATACCCGCCCAACTTGTATTATGGTGGGACAAGAGAAAAAAGGTATTTCAAAGCAAGCGCTCGCACTGGCAGATAAGCACATCATTATTCCAATGGCGGGTATGGTGCAATCATTGAATGTTTCTGTCGCCTCTGCCTTAATACTCTATGAAGCGCAAAGGCAACGGCAATTAGCAGGCATGTATGACCGCCAACACAGCACGCTGTCAGCGCAAGAGCAGCAAGAGTGGCTATTTGAAGGGGGTTATCCTGTACTTGCTGAAGTGGCTAAACGCAAAGGCTTACCGCGTCCATATATCAATGAACAAGGGCAAATTGAAGCCACTGATGATTGGTGGGTTCAAATGCAACTAACCGAAAAAATGAAAAGACAACAATTTGGTTAAGGAAAAGGAAAAAATATGAATAGTGGGCTACTTGATGCCATTTCACTGACTTCACTGCATGGAATTGGTGCAAGCCAGTCAGAAAAAATGCGTAAAATCGGTTTGAACACCGTTCAAGACCTACTTCTTCATTTTCCACTTCGCTACGAAGACCATACCCGTTTGTACCAAATCAAAGACCTTTTACCTGGAACAACAGCGACTATCACAGGTGAAGTGATCCAAACAAAAGTGGTTTTTGGTCGAAAGCGAATGATGACCAGCCTCATTACTGATGGAACAGGTAACTTAACACTGCGCTTTTTTAATTTCTCTGCTGCGATGAAAAACAACTTAGCAGAAGGCCGACAAGTTACCGCCTATGGCGAAATTCGCAGAGGTAATACAGGCCCTGAGATTATTCACCCTGAATATAAAGTTTCGCAAGATACAGGCAATATTACGCTGCAGGAAAATCTGACACCAGTTTATCCCACCACAGAAGGTGTTCGCCAAACCACATTACGCAAAGTAATGGATCAAGCTTTGGCCATGCTTGATAACAATAAAATTAAAGAGTTACTTCCTGAAGAACTGAGCCGTGGCATGATAAGCCTGCCTGATGCAATACGATTACTGCATAACCCTCCCCCCAATGTTGCACTCAGTGAGTTAGAAAAAGGTCATCATCCTGCACAAAAACGTTTGATACTTGAGGAATTGTTAGCTCACCACTTAAGTATGTTAGCAATTCGAGCTGGTAACGAACGTTTGTATGCACAACGGTTAACCTCCAAGGGCAAGCTAAAGGCACAACTGCTCGCACAGTTACCTTTTTCACCAACCAATGCACAAAACCGTGTTGTGGATGAAATTGAAGCTGATCTCGCGAAAGACTCACCAATGATGCGTTTAATTCAAGGAGATGTGGGCTCAGGAAAAACCCTTGTTGCTGCATTAGCCGCTGTATGTGCTATCGAAAATGGTAAGCAAGTTGCCTTAATGGCACCGACTGAAATTTTAGCTGAACAACACGCAAATACTTTCAAACAATGGCTCGAACCATTGGGCATCAAGGTCGGTTGGCTTGCTGGCAAACAAAAAGGGAAAGCGAGGGAGCAACAACAGGAAGCTATTGCAAGTGGTGAGGTTTCAATGGTAGTTGGAACACATGCTATTTTCCAAGAGCAAGTGAAGTTTAATCGCTTAGGTTTAGTGATCATTGATGAGCAACATCGTTTTGGCGTTCACCAGCGCCTCGCTCTGCGTGAAAAAGGAGAGCAGCAAGGGTTTCACCCTCATCAACTTATTATGACCGCTACACCAATTCCACGCACGCTGGCGATGACTGCCTATGCAGACTTAGATACTTCGGTTATTGATGAACTTCCTCCTGGGCGAACACCCGTGACTACCGTCGCCATCCCTGATACACGACGTAGTGATATTATCGAACGTGTACGCCAAGCTTGTATTGACGAAGGTCGCCAAGCCTATTGGGTATGTACACTCATCGAAGATTCTGAGCTATTAGAAGCCCAAGCAGCTGAAGTGACAAGTGAAGAACTGGCACTAGCACTCCCTGAACTCAAAGTGGGCCTCGTTCACGGCCGAATGAGGCCTGCTGAAAAGCAAAGTATTATGGCGGCATTCAAAAATAATGAAATTCAGCTACTTGTCGCAACAACTGTGATTGAGGTTGGGGTTGATGTCCCCAATGCCAGTTTAATGATTATTGATAATCCTGAGCGTTTAGGCCTTGCTCAACTGCATCAATTAAGAGGGCGCGTAGGTCGTGGGGCGATTGCTTCTCACTGTGTACTTTTATATAAAACACCTCTCACTCATATCGCCAAGCAACGCCTACAAGTCTTACGTGATAGCAATGATGGTTTCGTCATCGCCCAAAAAGACTTAGAAATTCGTGGGCCAGGGGAATTATTAGGCACGAGGCAAACAGGTAATGCTGAATTTAAAGTGGCTGACTTACTTCGTGATCAATATATGTTGCCAGAAGTGCAGCGCATTGCTCGCCATATTCAACAACAATATCCTGAAAATGCACAACAAATTATTGAACGCTGGCTACCTGAGCGCGAGCAATATGGGCATGCATAATCCATAATCCACGTTCTAAATACACTCCCTTAAACGAAAATTGCCGTGAAATTTTTCACGGCAATACCTGTTTTACTATCAATGATTAGAATATTAATTATCCCACTATCGTCGGGAAAACGGGTAACATCAGATACAATTTAATGACTATTGCATTCACAATATCAATAAAGAATGCACCAACCATTGGTACAACTAAGAATGCTAAGTGCGATGGCCCCAATCTATCTGTAACTGCTTGCATGTTTGCAATCGCTGTTGGCGTTGCACCAAGACCAAAACCGCAGTGGCCTGCCGCTAAAATAGCCGCATCGTAGTTTTTGCCCATCACACGGAAAGTAACGAAAATCGCGTACCCCGCCATTACACACGCTTGCACGGCTAGAATAACAATCATTGGAATAGCTAATGATGCTAACTCCCATAATTTTAAGCTCATTAATGCCATCGCTAAGAACAATGACAAGCTAACGTTACCTAATACAGAAACCGCACGGTCAAACACCCGGTAAAAGCCCAGTATGGATAAGCCATTACTGAGGATCACACCAACAAAAAGAACACACACAAATTTCGGTAAAGCAAACACCGTTTCCGCTAATAAACCCGAAAGGTAGCTACCGACTAATAAACAGATAGCGATTAAGGCAATGGTTTCAATCAGTACCATTGAACTTATCATACGGCCTGACTGTGGTTTTTCAAACGCTGTTGGAACGTCTTTATCGTCTTCTAGTGTACCTGGCGTCGGAATATTTCGCGTTAGGAATCGTGCAACAGGGCCTCCAATTAATCCCCCTAAGACCAACCCAAATGTTGCACATGCCATTGCAACTTCGGTTGCACTTTTAAAACCATAGCTCTCAGAGAATATTTTCCCCCATGCCGCGCCAGTACCATGGCCGCCAGAGAGTGTGATTGAACCAGCTAGTAGCCCCATTAATGGGTCTAGTCCCAGTAGTTTTGCAAGGGCAATCCCCACAGTATTCTGGACAAGTAATAAACCGACAACCACAAAAATAAAGATAAACAATGCTTTACCACCTGCTTTTAAACTCGCTAGGTTGGCATTTAGACCAATGGTGGCGAAGAATGCCAACATCATCGGTTCTTGCAGTGATAAGTCGAAAGACAAGCTCCAATCAAACATTTGCTTCAGCAAAAGTAGACTAAAAGCGACTAACAATCCGCCTGCAACAGGCTCAGGAATCGTGTATTTTTCTAAAAAAGGAACGGTTTTAACGAGTTTCCGTCCAAGCAGTAATACTAATGTAGCTGCTACCAAAGTCCCGTAGACATCGAGATGATACATTTACGTACCTCGTCTGTTGTTAAAATTATTAAATATTAGTAAGACGTTAATTTCTTCCTTAAAACGCCAAAAACAGGTGAACAGATTAGAAAAAAAAACTGTTATAAATACAAGTTAAAAGATATAAAAATGTGATGAACTTAGTTTAACTATTTACAATATTTATTTTGCGCAAACGATTGCTTTTTAATTTAGTCGCTTTACAATGCGTTTTTTGTTGGTGGGAAATGAAGGCAATGAATACAGCAACGTCTGAAAAACAAAATACGGAATCAACGATAAACACCCAAAGTGAGCTTATCTATAAATTAGAAGACAGACCACCGCTTCCCCAAGCCCTATTCGCGGCTGGGCAGCATCTCCTCGCGATGTTTGTTGCTGTTATCACCCCTGCAATGCTGATCTGCCAAGCCCTCGGGCTACCTGCACATGATACCCAGCGCATTATTAGCATGTCTTTATTTGCTTCTGGTATTGCCTCTTTAATTCAGATTAGAGCATGGGGGCCTATTGGTTCAGGGTTATTATCTATCCAAGGAACCAGTTTCAACTTTGTTGCACCTTTAATTATGGGGGGTGTTGCACTCAAGCAAGGTGGAGCAGATATTCCGTCCATGATGGCGGCGCTATTTGGTACGTTATTAGTTGCTGCGCTCACTGAGGTTATTTTGTCTCGCTTCTTACATTTAGCGCGTCGTGTCATTACGCCATTGGTCTCTGGTGTCGTTGTAATGATTATTGGATTATCACTGATCCAAGTCGGTCTCACCTCTATTGGTGGCGGTTATGGCGCAATTAGCGATAATACCTTTGGCTCCCCTGACTATTTAATTTTGGCAGGCATTGTTCTCGCAGTCATTATTCTGCTCAACCGCCAAAAAAACCCCTATCTACGCGTTGCCTCTTTAGTTATAGCAATGGCAGTAGGCTATCTTGCTGCTTGGTGGATGGATATGCTACCAAATGCGCAGCCAACTGAGCCAAATCAGTCTATTATCACTGTACCTGAACCTTTCTATTATGGTTTATCATTTGATTGGAACTTGTTGATTCCCCTGATCTTAATCTTTATGGTAACCTCTTTGGAAACCATTGGTGATATCACTGCAACCTCTGACGTTTCTGAACAACCCGTTCGAGGCCCACTTTACATGAAACGCATTAAAGGTGGCGTATTAGCAAACGGCTTAAATTCAATGGTTTCCGCCGTGTTTAATACCTTCCCGAATTCCTGTTTTGGTCAGAACAACGGGGTTATTCAATTAACTGGTGTTGCTAGCCGCTATGTGGGTTATATCGTCGCATTGATGCTTGTTTTACTAGGGCTATTCCCTGCTGTTGCAGGTTTTGTACAGCAAATCCCTGAACCCGTTCTTGGCGGTGCAACCATTGTGATGTTTGGGACGATTGCGGCATCTGGTGTGCGTATTGTTTCCCGCGAGCCACTTAATCGCCGGGCGATTATGATTATCGCGCTGTCACTCGCTGTTGGGATGGGAGTTTCACAGCAGCCGTTAATTCTACAATTTGCCCCAGACTGGCTGAAAACCTTGTTTTCTTCTGGTATTGCCGCAGGCGGATTAACAGCAATTGTGCTGAATTTAGTTTTCCCTCTCGAAAAATAATCGTCCATCTAAACCGCTAGAGTTGAATATTCTGGCGGTTCTTCTGTATGCTATCCTTAAATTATCGCGATATTAAACGCATTCCCCCACAAATTTGAGGAGCAGCTAGCTGTGAAATGGTTAATTAAATTTGTTACCTATGCATTCTTGCTACTGCTGCTATTGTTTATCGCCGCCTACATTGGGTTACAAACGCGCTGGGGAGCATCCTATTCGAGTCAATTTCTTAGCAAGTTTACTGACTACGATATTCATGTAGGGATTATGGGACATGAATTTTCCAACCCTGGCGAATTCATCTTCCAAGATGTGCAATTAGCTTCACAAAATAAAGACTTGTCCCTAGAAGCACGTCAAATCGTGGTTGATGTAAATTGGCGCAATATTTTCAGTGGTACAGCGATCCGCCGCTTCATCATCACACAAGGTGAGCTTTCTACCACCTTATCCCCTGAGTCAACACCACTGCCTATTTCGGCGGATATTCTGCAATTTGAAAATAGTCAGCTAACTCTTAAACAGGGTGATGACACTATTTTCGCTACAGGGTTTACTGGGGGGATCACGCCATGGAGGCCGACAGTAAATCATCCATTTGGCTATGGCGACTTTCGTTTCACCTCCAGCCAATTAAAAATTAATGAATTACCATTTAAAAATGTGGCACTGACTGGAAAGTTACAAGAACAAGTCACTGAAATCAGCAAAGCGAGTGCATACCTAAATAACGGTTATATTGCAGGTGAAGGTAAAGTATTTACTGATGGTGCAATTACGATTGACTCATTGGCAATGAATAAGGTTGGCTGGGAAAACAGTATTGATTTCGATACATTATTTGATGCAATTAAGAGTGATAGAACCATTCAAATCAAAAACCTTGAATTAGCTAACATTGATATTCAAGGAAAAGATTGGGCGCTTTCAGGGCTAAGTACAGAAATCGATCAGCTAAGTTTGGTCAGAGGTAGCTGGACAAGCCCTAAAAGTAAAATTAGCTTTAATGTTGACCAATTAGTCATGAAAGATCAACAGCTAAGTACACTAATTGGTGACTTGAATATTGATGGAGACAAACTAAACATCAACAAGTTATCAGGTTACTATAACAAAGGCATATTTAATTTAAGTGGTGCTTGGCAACGTAATGATCAAACTCTTACCATTAATGAAGGTAAGTTAGGCGGCATTTTATACACCCTACCAGAAACTTGGCTCGCTTTTTTTGCTGAACCCGCGCCCTCTTGGTTATCGGGCCTATCCATCAAAAAATTCACTGTCTCCCAATCGTTGCTGATGAATATCCAGCCAGAATTCCCGTTCGAATTCACAGCGTTAAGCGCCAACATTGAAAATGTTGACCTCATTAAGCAAAAACAGTGGGGAGTTTGGAGCGGTAAGGCGACATTCAATGCCGATAGCGGCACAATTAACCAAGTTTTAGTCCGTCGTCCGTTCTTAGAAGTACGTCAGAGTGGGAAGTCCTCCGCAGCAGCAAGTTTAACAGTCAGTACGGAAAGAGGCATCAGCAAGATTGGTGTATTAGTGAAACAAGAAGCGAAGAAAGTGCCATTTTTGCTACGAGCCTCAGGGACTAACATTGATTTAATCGATTTAAATCAATGGGGATGGTCAGGTTTCCCAGCACAAGTTATTGGGGATTTTGATGCAACCTTACAGGGTGATTTCCTCGCACCTTCAGTTGCTAAAAGCGTAAATGGCGAGCTGATGGCGATGCCCCTTCAAGGTAAGCGCTTATATCGTACGGTCGTAAAAGGGGTTGTGACCTCTTCAGTAGAAACACAAGAAGAAGCACCTAACATCGGAACAACACCAGTGCCACAAGATGCAACACCACAAGCTCCTTCTTTAATGGCTCAATAGTGAACAAGCAAAAGGCAGGTCGGTTGACCTGCCTTCTTCGTATTATTCAACTTGCAATAATATCTTCTACTTTATTTTTTCGACAGGCAGCACCATATAAACCCCGCTGAAAACTGCACCAACTTGGTTATTTGGGTTACTCACTTCCACTTTTAGTTTAACTCGCGCCTTGCTGCCTCGCGCTAAGCGGTCAAGATCACCACTCATATTCGCTAAATCCGCAATTGCCGTTGGCCTGCCACTCACGGGCTTGCCGTAGCGGATGTTTGCATCCACTAATACAATATCACCACCCAGTTGATGCTCTTGCATTAACAGCCAAATAAGCCCCCAACCTGTTAATGTTGCGAGTGAAAATTGACTACCTGCAAAAATAGTTTCATGGGGGTTTTGATTGCCCGCTTCTGGCATTGTCGTAATAAAACGGGTCCCTGTATATTGTTCGATGCGAACACCCATTTTTTCACTTAACGGGATGTATTTATGCCATGCTTGCTGTAATTCACCGCACCAATCAGGGCGATGTAAGATTTGGTCTAGGGTTTCAATTGGCTTGATCATTAAATAATGACGCACAGGTGTTTTAAGCTGCCCTGCAACTTGCCCCCTATTCTCAAACCCCATCTTATTAAAGAAAGGAACGGCTTCTTCACGCACACTGGAAACAATACGTTTTACACCTTCTTGCCGTGCAACTGACTCCAGAGCCATAATAATCAACTTCCCCAGCCCTTTACCTTGCATGACGGGGTTAACAGCGAGGAAGCGAATTGCCCCTTCGTTATCGGCATTAATATATAAACGGCCAATCGCTAAAATACGGTTTTTATCATCCACTACCATTTGATGGTGAGCCGTTAAATCATAACCGTCTTTTTCAGAACCGAGGGGTTGATTGAAGGGTTTTCGCAACATTTCCCAACGAAAGTGGTAGTAAGTTGCAAATTCAATTTCATCTTTCGGTGTACGTAAATGGTACATCGTTTCCCCCTTTAAAAATGGAATCACACTTGCAGCCAAAAGGTCACAGGGCCGTCATTAGTTAAGCTCACTTGCATATCAGCAGCAAATTGCCCAGTTTCAGTCGTGACGCCATGCTGACGGCTTTGTTCCACAAAATACTGGTACAGTTTATCGGCTTTTTCAGGCTCTGCCCCGCCAGAAAAACTGGGTCTCATGCCTTTTTTGGTGTCCGCCGCTAACGTAAATTGTGAGACAACCAATAAGCTGCCTCCCGCTTGCTGAACATTCAGGTTCATTTTCCCTTGTTCATCACTAAAAATACGGTAGCCCAGCACCTTTTCACATAAGCGTTTTGCTTTTTGCTCGTCATCGTCTTTTTCGACGCCAAGCAGAACCAACAAACCTGAGTCTATTTGCCCAACAGTTTGTTCATCAACAACCACACTCGCATGAGTGACTCTCTGGATTAATGCAATCATGATTACTCTGCACAAAAAGATGGAGCAACGTTAGCCGTTGCTCCATCTTCAATATCAAATATTATTCAACTTCAGCACTAAAATCGTAAGTACGGAAATATTCAGGAACGGTATCTTTATCCACAACATGAATACTATGGATACCAAGAGCTTGCGCGGCTTTAACATTTTCCTCTACATCATCGAAGAAAACGGCATCTGCTGCTTCAAATTCTTCGGATTGCAGAACGTATTTAAAGATTTCAGGATCAGGTTTACGCATACCTAAATCTTGGGATAAATAGAGAAAATCGGAGGAAGCTGCAATTTCTGGGTAGTGTTCTGGCCAGTAGTCTAAATGTAGACGGTTAGTATTCGATAAGACGACAACACGGTGCCCTTGCTCACGCAGGCGCTCCATAATGTCAATCACTTCAGGTCTTAACGAAATAAAAATAGCGTGCCAGCCTTCAGCAAAGTCTTCAAAGCTCAGAGTGATCCCCATTTCTTCACAAAGTAGCTCTGCAAACTCTATATCTGAAATTTTTCCACACTCATGTAATTGAAAGATATTGCCAAAAGTAAACCGTGATTTGATTTCTTCACTTGGTGTGCCGCTCAGTTCAGACCATTTATCAAACACACGATTAAAGTCGATATCAATAATCACATTACCCATATCGAAGATATACAGCATAAATTTTCCTCTTTGTTATTCACTAAATTTACTTTAATCATTATTCGTCCAACTGAACAGCCCTAATTGGTGATAATTCACGTTATTTTGTCAATTTATTGATTGAGCACTAAACCAGAAAATTGCTGCCGACCTAACCCTTTTTACTTCAGATACACTAACAAGGCTATCTATCACTTTTACGCAGGCTCTTTACTACGGCAATAAATACGGAATAACCGCGCTAAATGTTCCCCTGCCGGCGTTAACGTTGCGTCCCGACGCTGCACGAGCGCAAACGTGGCATAAGGTAATTTTTCGATTAAATCCAATGCGATATACCGTTGCTCAAAGAGAGGCTCATCGACCGTGTCTATTGACACAATGGTTAAAAAATCACTTTGTGCAACTAAACTTAAACAACCAATTAAGGTTTCACAGGTCACACTGAAATCCATGGGACGCTCCATCATGGAGAACACATCGGCGAGCTGCTTGTAATATGTGCCCTTTGGGGTTGGCATCGTCCAATCGCAATCCACTAATTCAGTAAGCGACTTCGCATGCCGTAAGGGGTGATCTTTACGCATAATCACTTTGTATTCTTTTTGCATTAGTCGCTCAAAAGTAAACTCCGCATCCAAGCTTCCTGGGTAATAAGTGTTAATCGTGAAGTCCAGTTCCCCTTGCCTCAATTGAGTTAGCATCGTTAAGAGTTGCCCTTCCATAATGCGCAATTTGATATTGGGGTAATCGCGGTGAAATTGAGTGACGACTTTTGGCATTAATGACCGAGCAATACTGCCTGCAACACCGATGTTCACCGTTCCACCAATCAATCCGATGCGCTGTGAAATCTCTTCTTGCCCGACCCGTAATTCTTCAAGAATCAAGCTTGCACGGCGTAAAAAACCCTCCCCACATTCGGTTAAATAAATCCCTTGGTTGCTGCGAATGAACAGTTTAGCTCCCAAGCTGCTCTCTAATTCACGAATAGATTTCGTCAATGCAGGCTGAGAAAGCTGTAGAAAACGGCTGGCAGCTCGAATACTGCCATGGCGGCTGATTTCGACGAACGCCCTGAGCTGATTTAATTTTATGGGTGGTGCCATATCAATCCCCCGATAACTTTTAGTTATATAGCTAAAGATAATTGTATCTTTTTCACTCTAATTTGATTGTGTACAGTCAGAAAATAGAGAAACAAAAAATTAACATTTAGCAAATTAAATAATTTTTTATAAATTAAAATAACCAAAGCAAATTAATATACTACTTTTTAAAATTAAACGAATTTTAATTTTAAAACTCATACACATCCCTATTTCAATATCCCTGTACTGACTTTTCTTGTGATAACTAAAAGAGATACAAAATGAATACTGACTTAGATAGCACCATCCAACAGATGGCACAACAATTACAAGCATGGCGGCGTGATTTTCATCAATATGCAGAATCAGGTTGGTTTGAATTTCGTACAGCAACGCTTGTTACCGAAGAACTGCATCAACTTGGTTACCAACTGCAACTGGGCAAAGAAGTCGTTAAAGCGGAGGCGCGAATGGGTCTTCCCTCCGAAGAAAAATTGGCAGAACAAGAAAAAAGAGCGATTGAACAAGGCGCTTTAACCCAATGGCTACCTCACTTTTCAGGGGGATTCACGGGTATCGTTGCTACACTCGATACTGGCCGTCCAGGCCCAACACTTGCTTTTCGTGTCGATATGGATGCCCTTGATTTAAATGAAGAACATTCGTGCCAACACCGTCCACATAATGAAGGTTTTGCTTCCTGTAATCCGCACATGATGCACGCGTGCGGCCACGATGGGCACACCGCCATCGGCCTTGGGCTTGCTCGTATTCTCAAGCAATATGAAGCGAAGCTGTCTGGTCGCATCAAGGTTATCTTTCAACCTGCGGAAGAAGGTACCCGAGGTGCCAAATCCATGATGGAAGCAGGTGTGGTTGATGATGTCGATTTCTTTGTGGCTATCCATATCGGTACAGGTGTGCCAAAAGGCGAAGTCGTCTGCGGCAGTAAAAACTTTTTAGCTACCACAAAGTTTGATGTGACCTATCAAGGTGTTGCGGCACATTCAGGTGCAAAACCTGAAGATGGAAAAAATGCATTAATTGCCGCAGCTCATGCAACCCTAGGCTTATATGGTATCCCGCGTCACAGTGAAGGAAGCTCACGCATTAATGTCGGTGTATTACAAGCAGGTATTGGCCGCAATGTCATTCCCGATACGGCACTGCTCAAAGTTGAAACACGCGGGGAAACCAATGAAATCAATAAGTTTGTCTACGAAAAAGCGATGCACATTATTGAAGGCGCCGCCAAAATGCAAGATGTCGCTTTTGATATCAAACTGATGGGAGCCGCACAAAGTAGCCACCCAAGCAATCAGTGGGTTGATTTTATTTGCGATTTAACAAAAAACCAGCTTCCTGAATTAACCTCTATCGTCAAAAACCGCCACCAAGCCGCAGGCTCGGAAGATGCGACCTATTTCATGGAACGCGTAAAAGAGCGTGGAGGCCAAGCCACTTACATGATTTTTGGTACAGATCTCAGTGCAGGTCACCACAATGAACGCTTTGATTTTGATGAAAATGTGATGATAACAGCAGTAAAAACGCTGTCGACTATTGCCCTGCACCTCCCTGAATTCGGAGCTAAAAATGGATAAACAATTCAGATCATTTATTGGTGATTATATTGAAAATCATCGCGCCCAGTTTACCGCGCTAAGCGACAATATTTGGGATCACCCTGAAACCCGCTTTGAAGAAACCTATTCTGCTAATTTACTGGCTGACGCATTAGAGCAAGAGGGCTTCCACGTTGAAAGAGGGGTTGGTGATATTGAAACAGCGTTTATCGCCAGCTATGGTGAGGGCTCACCTGTCATTGCATTATTGGGCGAATATGACGCACTCGCAGGGTTAAGCCAACACTCATCTTGTAGCGAGCCGAATCCCTTAGTGGAAAATGGTAATGGTCACGGATGTGGGCATAACTTACTCGGTACCGCCGCATTATCGGCCGCTTTTGCTGTCAAAGCCTGGCTGCGCAAAAATAACTTACCAGGCACTGTACGGTTTTATGGCTGCCCAGGGGAAGAAGGCGGATCGGGTAAAACATTTATGGTCAGAGAGGGATTATTCGATGATATTGATGCCGCGATTACATGGCATCCTGAATCATTTAGTGGCGTCTTTAATGTGCAATCCCTTGCTAACATTCAAACAGCCTTTCGCTTTAAAGGTATAGCTTCCCACGCAGCAAACTCCCCACACCTAGGTAGAAGTGCACTTGATGCCGTCACCTTGATGAATGTTGGCGTGCAATTTTTACGCGAGCACATTATTCAAGACGCACGGATACACTATGCCGTCACCAACACGGGGGGCGCATCCCCAAATGTCGTGCAAGCTGACGCAGAAGCCCTCTACCTTGTCCGTGCCCCTCAACTTGATGAAGCACAAGATATTTACCAACGTGTGATTAATATTGCACAAGGGGCTGCCCTGATGACAGGGACGCAACTAGAAGTCCGCTTTGATAAAGCGTGCTCAAACTATGTACCTAATCGGACGCTAGAACACGCCATGTTTAACCACATAACTGAATTTGGCATCCCTGAATATACCGATAAAGAACGCCAATTTGCTGAGCAAATTCACAATACATTGACGAAAGATGATTTACGCAATGCCAAGCTGAATGCTGCCCGCAGTGGAGGAGAAGAAGGCAAACGTTGGTATGAAAGGCAAGGCAATAAAGTACTCACGAATGAAGTACTGCCTTACGTTGAGTCCAAAGAGTTAATGTACGGCTCAACCGATGTGGGTGATGTTAGTTGGGTTGCCCCTACCGTTCAATGTTTTAGCCCATGTTTTGCCTTTGGTACCGCACTGCATACTTGGCAATTAGTGGCACAAGGGCGCACCTCTATTGCCCATAAAGGGATGCTACTTGCGGGGAAAATCATGGCCTCTAGCGCCCTTGAGTTGTTCTTGAAGCCCGATTTGTTAGCGCAAGCAAAAGCTGAATTTACGCAGCAAAGGCAAGTTACCCCTTATCAGTGCCCTATTCCAAAAGATGTTAAGCCTTCAAAATTAAAATAAGCAGTTCCTTAATACTGGCGGGGTTTACCCGCCCATAAGTCATAACAATAACAATGAAGATAGACACAAGGAAACCCTATGAGCGACTCAACAACTGTGCACAAAAGCCCCGGGGCAATTTTTCGCTGGATAGAACGCGTGGGAAACAAAATCCCAAACCCATTCATTTTGTTCGTTTATTTAATTGCCGTGCTGATGATTGCGACGGCTGTATTATCTTGGTTTGATTTATCTGTTAAAAACCCCGCCAATGACGAGATGGTCAGCGTCAAAAACTTATTAAGCGTGGAGGGGTTGCAATGGATTTTACCTAATATCGTTAAGAATTTTAGTAGCTTTGCTCCCCTAGGTGCCATTCTCGCATTAGTTATTGGGGCGGGTTTAGCTGAGAAAGTAGGCTTACTTCAAGCTTTAATGTACAAAATGGCATCAGGTATTAATAAGCGCTATGCCAGTTATATGGTGCTGTTTATCGCCTTTTTTAGCCATATTTCTTCAGATGCGGCGTTAGTTGTCATGCCACCACTAGGTGCCTTGATCTTTATCGCGGTGGGTCGTCATCCTGTCGCTGGCCTATTAGCCGCAATTGCTGGAGTCGCTTCGGGTTTTACCGCAAACTTATTAATTGTCACCACCGATGTCTTGTTATCCGGAATCAGTACAGAAGCGGCAATGATGATTGACCCAAATCTACATGTCAGCGTTATCGATAACTGGTACTTTATGGCCACATCGGTGATTGTGTTAACCATCGCAGGTGCGCTATTGACAGACAAATTTATTGAACCCCGTTTACCTGTGTGGGAAGGCACGTCACATGACCGACTCGAAGAATTGACGCCAATTCAAAATCGTGGCTTATTGATGAGTGGCTTATCTGCATTAATCTTTATCGGTTTAGTTGCGCTCATGGTTGCCCCAGAAGGCGCACCACTGCGTGATCCAGTGACTGATACTGTGATCCCTTCGCCGTTTATCAAGGGTATCGTTCCTGTCATTATTATTTTCTTTTTCGTCGTTTCCATTACCTATGGTGTATCAACCAAACAAATCAAAAAGCCGAATGATATCCCAGACTTATTAGTTGACCCAATGAAAAGCATGGCAGGTTTCATTGTGATGGTTTTCCCACTTTCCCAGTTTGTTGCTTTCTTTAACTGGAGTAACATGGGGAAATTCATGGCGATTGGTCTAACTGACTTGCTCGAAAACTTGGGAATGACAGGTGTACCTGCGTTTATCGGCTTAATGTTTTTATCTGCGTTTCTGTGTATGTTTATTGCCAGTGGCTCCGCCATTTGGTCAATACTGGCACCAATATTTGTACCGATGTTTGTATTACTTGGCTTTCACCCTGCATTCGCACAGATTGTGTTTCGTATCGCTGACTCCGCAGTGTTACCCCTTGCACCAATGTCTCCGTTCCTTCCGTTATTTTTAGGCTTTTTACAACGCTACTATAAAAATGCACAGCTAGGGACTTATTACACTTTAATATTACCGTATCCAATTGTATTTTTTATTGTTTGGATGCTATTGCTGGTCGGTTGGTACTTTGCTGGCTTACCTATCGGGCCTGGGGTTTACCCGCAGCTCAATCCATAAAAAAAGGCGCCTTACAGGCGCCTCAGACTGCTGACAAACCGATTAGGTTTGACTGCAGGTTGAATAGGTTTTGAAAATAAATTAGGAAAATCAATTTATTGATTTTCGGCTGATAACACAAAGCAGGAAAAACCACGTTTTTATCCTGCTTTGTCAACAACCTCAAGGCGCCTTACAGGCGCCTTTTCACTGTCTAATTTATCTAAAAATTAGTCTTCTTTAGAACGGTTTGCACGACGGCGATCGTTCTCAGTCAGGTGACGCTTACGCAGACGGATAGACTGCGGAGTCACTTCAACTAATTCGTCATCATCAATAAACTCAAGCGCTTGTTCCAGAGTCATTTTAATTGGTGGTGACAATGTTGTTGCTTCATCGGTACCTGACGCACGCATGTTAGTCAGTTTTTTACCCGTTAAGCAGTTAACCGTTAAGTCATTCGAACGTGAGTGAATACCGATGATTTGGCCTTCATACACTTCAGCACCGTGACCTAAGAACAGTTTACCGCGATCTTGCAGGCTGTACAGCGCGTAAGCAACTGCTTTACCTTGGCCGTTAGAGATCAGCACGCCGTTTTGACGCCCACCGATTTCGCCTGGGCGAACATCGTCGTAATGGCTGAATGTTGAGTACAGTAAGCCAGTACCTGAAGTCATTGTCATGAACTCAGTACGGAAGCCAATCAGACCACGGCTTGGGATGATGTAGTCAAGGCGCACACGACCTTTACCATCTGGCATCATGTCACGCAGGTCGCCTTTACGCTCACCTAACGCTTTCATGACATCACCTTGGTTTTGTTCTTCAACGTCTAAAGTCACCTGCTCGAATGGTTCTTGTTTACGACCATCGATTTCGCGAATGATAACTTTTGGACGAGATACCGCTAGCTCGAAGCCTTCACGACGCATGTTTTCGATCAGAACAGATAAGTGCAGCTCACCACGACCAGATACACGGAATGCATCAGGGTCTTGAGTTTCTTCAACACGCAGTGCAACGTTGTGAACCAGTTCTTTATTCAGACGGTCAAGGATCTGACGTGAAGTCACGAATTTACCTTCTTTACCGCAGAATGGTGAGGTGTTAACACAATAGAACATGCTAACTGTTGGCTCATCAACTGCTAATGCAGGCAGTGCTTCAACGCTACCCACTTGGCAGATAGTATCAGAGATGTTCAGTTCACCTAAACCTGTCAGCGCAACGATATCGCCCGCTTCAGCTTGTTGTGAATCGATACGCTCTAAACCTAAGTGAGTGAGTACTTTACCGATTTTACCGTTGCGAGTTTTACCTTCGCTATCAATAATAGTCACTTGTTGGTTAGGTTTAACCACACCACGTTTGATGCGGCCGATACCGATAACACCTAAGTAGCTGTTGTAATCCAACTGCGAAACTTGCATTTGGAAAGGACCATCGACATCAACTGCTGGTGGCGCAACATGCTCTACGATAGCTTCGTACAGCGGCGTCATATCTTCAGCCATTTCAGTGTGGTCAAGACCTGCGATACCGTTTAATGCAGATGCATAAACAATAGGGAAATCGAGTTGCTCATCCGTTGCACCTAAGTTCACGAATAAGTCGAATACTTGGTCAACAACCCAATCAGGACGTGCACCTGGGCGGTCAACTTTGTTAATAACAACAATAGGACGCAAACCGTGGTCGAACGCTTTTTGCGTAACGAAACGTGTTTGTGGCATTGGGCCATCCATCGCATCAACAACCAGCAGAACGCAGTCAACCATAGACATTACGCGCTCAACCTCACCACCGAAATCGGCGTGGCCTGGGGTGTCTACGATATTGATGTGATAACCATTCCATTGGATTGCAGTATTTTTAGCAAGAATGGTAATACCACGCTCTTTCTCCAAGTCGTTGGAGTCCATAACACGCTCATCAACAGTTTCACGTTCGCCGAACGTACCTGACTGTTGCAATAATTTACCAACCAGTGTTGTCTTGCCATGGTCAACGTGAGCGATGATGGCGATGTTTCTTAAGTTTTGAATTGACAAGGATTTTTACCGTTTAATTGACAGGAAAGGAATATGTTTTTTGTGGTATTCTAATTACCCAAACATACTTTCTACGTTAATTTGCTGTTATTTTACACGTTTTTCCGCACAAGTGGAATAAATGTGAAACCCATCACTGTATAAAAAGTTTTTAACGAAAAAACATTCAGTTGCGTAACAGTGCCAGATTTCCCCACAAAATAATGAGCATCATCTCTGCGAAACCACGAAGTGACAGAATAATACGCTAAAAACTTAATATTAGCAGCCCCAAAAAAGAACAAAAAATAGACTTTCTTTCTTAACCGCCATTTTTAATGTCTTTTTATGTTATTTAGATATATCTAAATTGACTAATTAGATATATCTAAATATAGTGAAACAACAAAATGAATTCGATATATCTAAAGTTACAAACTAAGGAGTAACTATATGCTAATTAAATCTTGTCGTCATGTATATTATGCACACCATGACGAAAATCAGCGCGGCCACCACGATGGCTGTTGCCATGGAGAAGGCCGTCATGGGCACAGTGAACGCCGCCATGGTCATGGTGAATGTTGTCATGAAGGTAAACATCGCAGCCACGGCGACCATTATTACGGTGATGACCGTCATGGCCATGGACACGGCGAACGTTGCCACGGTGAAGGCCGTCATGGTCACGGACACGGCGAACGTTGCCATGGTGAAGGCCGTCATGGTCACGGACACGGCGAACGTTGCCATGGTGAAGGCCGTCATGGTCACGGACACGGTGAACGTTGCCACGGTGAAGGCCGTCATGGCCACGGACACGGTGAACGTTGCCACGGTGAAGGCCGTCATGGCCACGGACACGGTGAACGTTGCCACGGTGAAGGCCGTCATGGCCACAGTGATGAGCGTCAAAGAGGCCGCGGAAGAGGCAAAGGCCTACGTCGCTTATTCGACCACGGGGATCTTCACATTATGGTTCTTTCATTAGTGGCGAAAAAACCAAGCTATGGCTACGAAATCATTAAAGACATCCAAGAAGCCTCAAATGGCCTCTATGTCCCTAGCCCAGGCGTTATTTATCCAACACTAACACTATTGGAAGAACAAGGCTTTTTAGAGTCTCAAATTGTTGAGCGCAATCGCAAAAGTTTTACTATTACGCCAGAAGGCGCTGCGCACTTAGCACAAAATAAAGAAACAGAAGCGGTTATTGCTCGTAAGCTGGCGAAAGCACGTGATATGCAACAAGGCAGCAATTTAGCAGAAGACATTGAAATGGCAGTCAGCCGCTTTAAAGCCCTACTGCGCCACAAAATGGTTCTGAAACAATTGAATGAAGAACAAACGCGTCAAATTGCTTCCATTATCAATGATGCCGTAAAACAGATTGAAGAAGTGAATACCTTATTAACCAACAGTGATGATGAATAACACCTCCTCGCTCGTTAAATAATGTCTGCCAATTCAGCTTTGGGCTTATTATTAAGCACAAAGCTGGCTTTTTTCTCTATCCCTTTCTCTTCCTTGCACTAAAATAGTGCGCTCATCATCAAAAACGCACCAACTAAGTGCAAATTGTGACTATTTTTAACTCAATCGATTGACATTCTCTCGTAACAATCCGTATTTACTATTCTTTTAAAAGTTGGCACGATTTTCGCTTATAGTATTTATAGTGAGCGAGCAACGTGCATTAATGTGATTAATCACCGCCGCCATGCCAGACAAACCAACAAACGCAAAATATGATGCGGTTTGTTGATTAGACCCGACCAGGAGAGCCGAGAATGTCCGCTGAACATGTTTTATCGTTAATTAAAGAGCACAATGTAAGATTTATTGATCTGCGTTTTACCGACACAAAAGGTAAAGAGCAACACATCACTATCCCTGCTCACCAAGTTGACGAAGACTTCTTTGAAGAAGGCCAGATGTTCGACGGTTCATCAATTGGTGGCTGGAAAGGCATCAACGAATCTGACATGGTACTGATGCCAGATGCATCTACGGCAATGTTAGACCCATTCTTTGCTGATGTGACCTTAATTATCCGTTGCGATATTTTAGAGCCAGGTACCATGCAAGGTTACGACAGAGACCCACGCTCCATTTCCAAACGTGCGGAAGATTTCCTGCGTTCAAGCGGTATCGCTGACATCGTGTTATTTGGTCCAGAACCTGAATTCTTCGTTTTTGACGATATTCGTTTCGGCAACAATATGCACGGCAGCTACTACCATATCGATGATATCGAAGCGGCATGGAACACTGGCACAAAATACGAAGGCGGCAATAAAGGCCACCGTCCAGCCGTTAAAGGCGGTTACTTCCCAGTACCACCTGTAGACTCATCACAAGACCTGCGTTCTGCAATGTGTACCACAATGGAAGAAATGGGCTTAGTTGTTGAAGCTCATCACCATGAAGTGGCAACTGCAGGCCAAAACGAAGTCGCTACCCGCTTTAATACAATGACCAAAAAAGCGGATGAAACTCAGATTTATAAATATGTTGTACACAATGTTGCCCATGCATACGGCAAAACTGCCACCTTTATGCCTAAGCCATTAGTCGGTGATAACGGTTCAGGTATGCACTGCCACATGTCTTTATCAAAAGACGGCGTGAACCTGTTTGCGGGTGACAAATACGGCGGTTTATCTGAAATGGCGCTGTACTATATCGGCGGTATCATTAAACATGCTCGTGCGCTGAACGCATTTACAAACCCAACAACGAACTCATACAAACGTTTAGTTCCAGGCTTTGAAGCCCCTGTAATGCTAGCTTACTCTGCACGTAACCGCTCTGCATCTATCCGTATTCCTGTGGTTGCAAGTACCAAAGCACGTCGTATTGAAGTGCGTTTCCCTGACCCAGCAGCTAACCCATACTTAGCGTTTGCAGCGCAGTTAATGGCGGGTCTTGATGGCATTATCAATAAGATCCACCCTGGTGATGCAATGGATAAAAATCTGTATGACTTACCACCAGAAGAAGCAAAAGAAATCCCAACTGTTTCAGGTTCTTTAGATGAAGCACTAGCGGAACTGGATAACGATCGCGAGTTCTTAACTCGTGGTGGTGTATTCACAAATGATGCTATCGATGCGTACATTGAATTAACCCGTGCTGACATCCAACGTGTCCGTATGGCACCACACCCGCTCGAATTTGAAATGTACTACAGTGTGTAACACGCCGTTCCACTGATAGTCTTTGTTGCCGTGAAGCACTTGCCCCATCTTTTGATGGGGCCTTTTCTCTCTAAAACTGCACCAAAGAAACAAAAATCAAATATCGGTTGTTTGGTCTATCAGGTATAATGCACCAAAATAGTGCAGGAGTGACATGACATGAAAACCGAACATTTGCCAGCACCCGAACAAATCCTCGACTCCCTCATTAATAGCGTGCTTATTTTGGATTACGATTTGGTTATCCATTATGCCAATCATGCCGCATTGCAAATCCTAACCCAAAGTCAGCGCAAACTCTATGGTACTCCCCTTCCACTCTTATTTAGCTATTGCTCACTCAATGATGAATTAATGCTCAATAGTTTAAAAGAAGGCCACAGTTTTACTGAAAATGAGGTCACGTTGGTGTTTAACAACCATTCCCACGTAATGTCATTTAGCGCACAGCCTTTTTCAGAACAATTTATTTTAGTTGAGCTATCTCAGCTCGATAGCCAGCGGCGCCTTAGCCAAGAATTGGCGCAAAATGCACAGCAACTTGCCGCGCGCGAGCTGATCCGCGGTCTGGCTCACGAAATAAAAAACCCACTAGGTGGATTGCGAGGTGCTGCGCAGTTGTTATCTAAGGCGCTGCCCTCCCCACAATTAAATGAATATACTCAAGTCATTATCGAACAAGCCGACCGCTTAAGAGCCTTGGTCGATAGATTGCTAGGGCCACAGTATCCAGGACCAAAAACTCAGCAAAGTATTCACCATATTATGGAAAATGTGGTGCGCTTAGTTTCCCTCGAAAAACCTGCTAATGTCACATTAACTCGCGACTATGATCCAAGTTTGCCCGATTTAGACTATTACCCCGATCAAATCGAACAAGTTTTACTGAACATCACCCGTAACGCGCTACAAGCCGTCGCTGATACGGGCGGTCATATCACACTACGCACACGCACTGCATTTCAAGTCATGCTACAAGGGGAGCGCTATCGGTTAGCTGCGCGTATTGATATTGAAGATAATGGCCCTGGTATCCCATTAGCTATCCAAGATACGCTTTTCTACCCAATGGTGAGTGGACGGCCTGATGGGACAGGGCTTGGCCTGTCAATTGCGCGAAGTTTAGTGGACCAACATGCTGGGAAAATCGAGTTTACGAGTTGGCCTGGGCACACTGAGTTTTCTATTTATCTACCCATCAAAAAATAGGGGATAACCATGTCACAGGGAAAAATTTGGGTCGTAGATGACGACAGTTCCATTCGCTGGGTTTTAGAGCGAGCACTCAACAGTGCAGAATTTGTCTGCACCTGCTTTGACAGTGCTGATGCGGTACTTGCTGCATTGGAAAACGCACTCCCTGATGTTTTGTTATCCGATATTCGCATGCCTGGAACCAATGGTATTGAGCTACTTAATACCATTAAGCAATCCCATCCCCTTTTGCCAATCATCATTATGACAGCTCATTCAGACCTCGATGCTGCCGTTAATGCTTATCAATCTGGTGCCTTTGATTACCTGCCTAAACCGTTTGATATCGATGAAACTGTGGCATTGGTTGAACGTGCGTTAAATCATAGCCGTGAACAGAACCACACGGGGCGTGAAACAAAGCAAAAAGCGCCGATCGTATCATCCACCATGATCGGTGAAGCGCCTGCAATGCAGGAGGTGTACCGCATTATCGGCCGCTTATCGCGCTCATCAATTAGCGTACTGATTAACGGTGAGTCAGGGACAGGGAAAGAGCTCGTTGCTCACGCGTTGCACCAACATAGTCCACGAGTTAATGAACCATTTATTGCCCTGAATATGGCCGCTATTCCAAAAGATCTCATCGAGTCGGAGCTTTTTGGTCATGAAAAAGGCGCGTTCACAGGGGCAACCCAAGTTCGTCAAGGGCGTTTTGAACAAGCCAACCGCGGTTCATTATTTTTAGATGAAATTGGGGATATGCCCCTTGATGTACAAACACGGTTATTACGTGTTCTTGCTGAAGGGCAATTTTACCGTATTGGTGGCTATACTCCTGTGAAAGTGGATGTGCGAATTATTGCCGCCACCCACCAAGATCTTGAAAAACGGGTTAAAGAAGGTTTATTTCGTGAAGATTTATTTCACCGATTAAATGTAATTCGAGTTCAACTTCCTCCTTTGCGAGAACGAACGGAAGATATTCCACGTCTTGCACACTATTTTTTACAAAATACTGCAAAAGAGTTAGGTGTAGAAAGTAAAGTACTGCACCCTGACAGTGAAAAAATTCTGCAGCGCTATTATTGGTCAGGTAATGTTCGCCAATTGGAAAATGTCTGTCGCTGGCTGACCGTTATGGCGGCAAGCCAAGAAATTTTACCGCAAGATTTGCCAGATGATTTACTGGAAGAGCACTCAATACAAAATACTGAAACCAATAAACTGAAGGCTAATGAACCAGCAAAGGCTTCTTTATCTGTGCATCAATTCACCTCAGATGCACAATGGTTTGAATTATTGGAAAAATGGGCTGATCACGCATTATCAGCAGGTAAAGACGATTTACTAGCACAAACAGTGCCGCTATTAGAACGCACTCTACTTAACTGCGCACTGAAGCACACCGATGGACATAAACAGGAAGCGGCCCGTTTATTAGGCTGGGGGCGAAATACCCTAACCCGTAAATTAAAAGAATTAGGCATTGAATAAACCACAATAAAATTAAGTAACTTCACTTGATTTTAACAATCATTCAAAAAGGAGTAGAGAAGAACTCTACTTCTTTATATTAAATATAAAATAGTTTTATTATCGTTTAATATTAGAAAAAATAAGCATGCTCTATTTTAGACAACCTAGCCATATTCCACTCCTTATATTGACCATTGAGGTACGATATTCTAATTAATACAATACATTAATGATTCATTTCAATAGAATTATATATATTATTTAGCTCAGTGAAATTATTAGAGAGATACGCATTCATGTTGATACACTATTCCGTATTGCTGAAATTTTTGGGGTTAGTGTAGAAGTTCTCATGTCTGATTTCATAGTACCACATGAAAATCAAAGCCCTAATTGCCAGACCACCAACAAACAACTTATTGAAGCGGAGCTATTATTATCACCTGAACAGCACTATTTCCTCTACAAATAGGTTAATTCCACTTTATGATTAAAACCTAAAAATTAACGACTAAAATAAACATCTTCTTTATCGTGTTTTTTTTATTCTATCATCATAAGGCTTGTTAGCAATAATGAAGATATTTTCTATAAAAATAATGAAATTAGACTATACCATTTTGAATTACGCATTTAGACATTACAATATCAATCATTATTTTCCGTTATTTTGTTTTCTTTCCAAACAAAAAGAAAATTTAACTTAAGATTAAAAACCCAAAAATCACACTATACGAGAGGAATAAAACTTTAAAATCACACTAAATTTATTACTGGTTTTTTATTTTTATTTAACTTTAGCGCTTCATTAATAAAAAGTAAAATATCTTTCATTTCACGATATAACCCCATTCCCTAACACATAATGTGTTTTTTATTCTAAAAAAACCAAGAATAGAATTAAATTATTATTTAATTCTATTTCCTCGCTGACTTGTTTATTTAAAAAAATAATCACAAAATACCCTCCTATTGAGTAAGCGAATATTTAGCCCGCTCTCAATACCATCAAATAAAATATCTTCCTTGGAGAGTCATAAATGAAAAAGAATATCATCGCAACGTTAATTGCAGCGTCGTCTATTTTTGCTATTAATAATGCATTGGCCGCTGACGGAACTATCGATTTCACGGGTGAAATTACCGACCAAGCCTGTGAATTAGCAGCGGGCTCTGATGCATTAAAAGTAAACTTAGGGAAAGTCTCTAAAACCGCATTACCTAGTGCTGGAAGCACTGCCGCTGCCACTAAATTCACCATCAAATTAATTAACTGCCCTGCCACCGTCACCACAGCATCCGTAAAATTCGATGCTGACTCGTATTTAGGGGATGACACGGTTATCAAACTGAAAGAAGAAGCGGGTGTGGCTACAGGTGTAGGGATCCAAATTACCGATGATGTAAATACCGTTGTTCCACTGTTTACAGCATCTAAAAACTACCCATTACAGCAAAATGTGGAAAATAACTTAGATTTTAGAGCGCGTTATATTGCGAAGTCTGACACGGTAACAACGGGTCCTGCTAACGGCACCGCAACGTTCACAATCAATTATAACTAATTGGACTTTAAGGTTTAAACGGACTTAAACCTTATTCCTGTATTACTAGGTGATAATATGAAACGCTTAATTTGTTTTTTTATATCTTTATTCTTATTTATACAAACGGCTAACGCGGGTGTAATTATTGGCGGCACTCGTGTTATTTATAATGAAGGGAATAAAGATGTCAGTATCAGTGTCGAAAACCCTGATAAAATTCCCTATTTAATTCAATCGTGGATTGATGGTATCGACGAAAAAAAACAATCGGATTTTACTATTACACCACCACTATTCCGATTAAATGCCGATAAAACCAATGCACTGCGTATCTTTTTAACCGCGAATACCTTACCCAAAGATAAAGAATCGTTATTTTGGCTCAATATTAAAACTATCCCAGCGACCGAACGCACGGAAAATTCTTTGCAGATTGCCTTTAAAACACAAATGAAATTAATTTACCGACCTTCTGCCATTAAAGACGTGAACTTTGAAGAACAACAAAAAAAGCTGACATGGTCTAAAACGGGTAGCCAATTAACCGTAAAGAACCCAACACCCTATTTTATGAATTTCCAAAGTATCTCATTTAATGGCAAAAAAGTGAGTGATGTCTCCTACGCTGCACCCTTTTCTAGCGCGACCTTTGACATCAATGACAACGCCGCCCACGGCACCGTGAAATGGGAAGTAATTAATGATTATGGCTCTGCCGCTGAGGCGTCTGAAGCAAAAATATAGCCCAATATCTTTGTAGGTTGTCACCATGAAAATAAATAAAATATGCCTTAGCCTATTCATTTATTTAGGCTATACGGTACCTTTATACGCAGAAAACCCGACCAACAATAATACGGCAGAAGGAAAAACATATTTTGATCCTGACTTTTTAGAACTGCCAAATAAAGAGGCGGTGGATTTAAGCCAATTTGAAAATAACCAACAATTAGCCGGCAGTTATTATGTCGATATTTATGTGAACACTAATTTAATTGGCGCCAAAAATTTAAAGTTCGATAAAAATAGCAACAATACATTAGCACCTTGTTTGACGCTGGATGATTTAAAAAGTTTTGATATTAAAGTTGCAGATTACCCTGAATTAAACAATAGCCAAGATGGCTGTGTCAATTTGGCCGCGATCCCCGATGCCAAAAGCGACTTTGATTTTGATTCTCAACGTTTGTATTTAAGCATTCCACAAATCGCATTGGCGAAAAACCCGCGAGGTTACGTAGACTTAGCGGATATTGACAATGGCATCACCGCCCTGCTACTTAATTACAGCTACAGTGGGTCGAAGAATACTGACCGTAAAGGTGGCGAAGATACCACATCAAACTACGTAAACCTGCGCCCTGGGATTAATATCGGCCCATGGCGCCTGCGCAACTACACGACGTGGTCAAATAGCAGCGGGCAATCCAATAAATGGGACACCATTTACACTTATGCCTCGCGTGGGATCAATAGCCTAAAAAGCCAGTTAATCCTCGGAGACAGCGTATCACCTTCTCAAGTATTTGACAGCGTGCCATTTCGTGGGGCGCAGCTCGCTACTGATGACGATATGTACCCCGAAAGTTTACGCGGTTATGCCCCCGTGGTCCGTGGAATAGCGCGCAGCAATGCACAAATCACTATTCGCCAAAATGGCTATACCATCTACCAAACCGACGTGGCTGCAGGGCCGTTTGAAATCAGTGATCTGTACCCGACTGGGGGTAGCGGTGATTTGCATGTGACGATAAAAGAGTCGAACGGCAGCGAACAGGTGCAGATCGTGCCATTTGCATCACTGCCTGTGTTGCAGCGCGAGGGGTATTTAGCCTATAGCGCCACCGCGGGGCAATATCGCGCTTATGACAGCCATGTAGATAAAACTAAGTTTGGCCAGTTTACTGTCGTTTATGGCTTGCCCTATGGCGTAACTGCCTACGGTGGTAGCCAGTTAAGTGAAGATTATCAATCATATTCAGTAGGTGCGGGGCAAAACTTAGGTCGATTTGGGGCAGTGTCCATAGACATCACCCAGTCCCACGCTAAGTTGCGTAGTGACCTCAAAGAGCGCGGGCAATCATACCGTTTTCGCTATAACAAAAACCTGAATGATATCGGCACCAATATCGCATTAGCGGGTTACCGCTATTCCACTGAAGGGTTTTACAGTTTATCGGAAGTGTTCGATACCTTCCGTGATACCAACTATGTGCCTGAAATCGAACGCCGCCGTAATCGAGGGGAAATTACCTTAAGCCAAAATCTTGGGGATGCTTACGGTTCGATTTCAGCAGGTTATGTTAACGAAGACTATTGGAACAGTGACCGCAAAACTCAGTCCGCCACACTGGGTTATAACAATAGCTGGCAGGGGATCAGTTACGGGCTGAATTATACCTATAACAAAAATACCCGCAGCTATTCATATACAACAGGAACGAAAAATCAGAGTGATGAAGACCACTTATTCACATTCTCGGTGAATATTCCGTTTAATTTATTTGATGACACGGCGTACATCAACTTTGTCAGTAATCATAGCAGCCGTGACTCCAGCACAGGCAGCATGGGGGTTTCTGCATCTCAGCTTAATAACCGTTTAAATTGGAGTATGCAACAAGGCTTTACCAACCAAGAAACGGGAACAACAGGTAACTTGAACGCATCCTATAAAGGACAATACGGTGAAGTTTCTGGTGGTTCGGGTTATAGCAAAGACAACTATAACCTCTATTACGGAGTGAACGGTAGCTTAGTCGCACATTCAAACGGGTTAGTGTTAGGCCAACAATTAGGTGAGACTGCTGCTCTTGTGGAAATCCCGAATGCAGGGGATGTGCCGATTATGAATCAAGCGGGCGTGGTAACCAATAACCAAGGTTATGCGTTAGTGCCGTACGTGACGGCTTACCGCAAAAATGCCGTGGATATCGATACCTCGGCGTTACCCAATAATACCGAAATGGAGTTAACCAGCCAAACCGTCGCACCAAGCCGCGGTGCCTTAGTAAAAGCGAGCTTTGCGGCGAATGTCGGTTATCGCGCAATTATGGCGTTGACTTTTGCAGACGGCAAGCCCGTACCATTTGGGGCGCAGGCCATCTTTAACGATAACAACCAATTAAATAGCCTAGTCGGCAATGACGGTGAAGTGTATTTATCCGGTTTAGCGGAAAGTGGTCAATTTATTATTCAATATAACGAGAAACAACAATGCCAAGTGAATTATAACTTAGCAGGGATTTCAGATTATATGGGGTTATATAAAACTACTGCGGTTTGCCGATAATAAGGAAATAGAAAATGAAAAAATTAATTTATCCATCAATATTAGCGGCTAGCTGTTTATATTTATATTCAGGGTATGCGAGTGCTGCTTGCACACAAAACCCCACAAATAGACTGGCAGCTTATATACCCAATAGCACACTGAATATACAATATGATAATACGTGGACCAATAATTATGTTATAACAACACATAGTGTTGCTGCCTTTCCAGGTTTATCAGGCTACAATTTCGCCAATGCTAATGCGCAATATTGCGGTGGGTACCAAGATTTATACTATGTTAATAGCTGGAGTAGTAATGCAAGTAAAATTGCACCAACTGCCATTCCTGGAATTGGAATCAGAGTTAGGCTAAATACATTTGGCAATAGTGGTTATATTCCTATTCAATCTCAAAAAACTGAAACTAGTTGGGGGTTTGGAGCCACATCTTGGGTTATTGATATAATAAAAACTGGAGCCATTACCACATCGGGTACAATAAGAAGTGGGGAAGTGGCTCATTTAACACAATATAACACAACCGTAGGAACTCGATTTGTAGGTTCTATTTTACGGTTTCAAAGTGGCTATCGAATAAATGTACTCAGCTGTTCATTAAAAAGTCCCGTACCAACAATTAACTTAGGTGATTGGTACGATACTCAGTTCCCTACGGTTGGTAGCACCAGTACAGAAGTCGATATCCCCATTACATTAAACTGCATAGCAGGTACCAATATTAAAGCAACTGTCACAGCAACCAGCGGCACTGTAAATGCCGCACAAGGTCAACTCGCACTTTCAGGCACAAACAAAGCCACTGGGGTTGCAATACAAATTATCGATGCCAATAAAACACCTATCCCATTGGGAAGTAAAAGAACGATAAGAAATAATGCTACCGCGGGTGATTATATTTTCGGTTGGAAAGCGCGATATATTAAAACCGCCGATAAAATTACCCCAGGCCCTGCAAATGGTACAGCCACTATTAATATTCGTTATGAGTAGGAATAATGCCATGAAAAAAATATTACTCACTATTTTATCGATAAATTTATTCGCTGTGCATTTATCTTCATTTGCAGCTACCAATATTACGGTTAATTTTACCGGCAATATTAAAGCCGCTACCTGTAATATTTCAGGTGGCAATAATATCGATATTGATTTAAAACGTTTGCCCATGGATATATTTGATGGCGCACAAACAGGCTCCGCTTGGAATACCTTTAATATTCACTTAAATAACTGCTCATCATTTGTGAACCAAATCAAACTAACCTTTACAGGCACAGCTGAAACAGGGGATACCACCAGTAGCTTATATAAAAACTTAGGTACTGCAAAAAATGTTGCCGTGCAATTACAAAGCGATGACGGAGCAACCCCCTTAGGTAATTTAAAAGTGTTACAGGTGCCGCTCAATGGGCAATCTGATATTGCCATTCCATTACGTACTCGTGCTTACAGTGCCGTGGGTAATGTGGTACCAGGGTCTATTTCTGCCAATATTACCGCCACCATTACCTATTTATAAGCAAAGGAATTACATAATGAAAAAATTTGCACTTTCATTATTGCTGGTATCTGGTTCACTGTTTGCCGCCGACCAGCAAATTAATATCAATGTTCATGGCTATGTTACGGCGATGCCGTGTGAATTAGACACCACAAACTATGTGATTGACCTGAAGAAAATTAATATTTGGAATATTAAAGATACTCAAAAATCCCCTTGGGTGGATTTTTCAGTAAAATTAAAAAATTGCCCTTTATCAACCACGGAAGCAATCATGACATTGAGTGGTACACCGGATACCACTACACCCGACTATTTTATTAATAATGGTACAGCAAAAAATGTCGCCCTGAATTTAGCCAACACTGCTAATAAAGTCACAATCAAAAATGGGGATAAGATTTCTGTTCCAGTTCATTACCCAACTCGCAGTGTAGAATTTTCATTTTCAGCTCGAGTGGTAGGATACGGTAGCGGTATGGAGCCTGGTTCATTTCGTAGCCATTTAGAGTTTAATCTTGTTTATCATTAATTATGCGAATAAATAGTGTATTGCTCTATTTCTGATTAGAGGTGGTTAAATGCCTGAGTATTATCCCGTATCCAGAATTATTGGAAATAAAATCACATATTATCGAAAAATGAAAGGGATGTCCCTTCATGAACTTGCAATTATCATTGGTGTTAGCGAACAACAACAATCACGATATGAACGAGGGATAAACAGAATTAATTTAGATAGGTTAAATGAGTATGCCAATATATTTGGAATTGAATTAGAAAGATTCTTTATTTTAAATGAAAAAGAAAATCAAGAAATTTTTGATGTACTTAACTTAAGTATGAAGGAGGATTAGTGAAATTTATCATTTATTCATTATTGGATTTTTATCATCCTTTTCTGCTTATGCAAACCAATATTGCGCTTTAAGGATCAATAATTCAATGTGTAGTGAGAGGCGCAGCACTCTTTTTGGGGAAACTCATAAATAGGCATCGCAATTAAACTGTTGGATAAAAATAGAAAATAACATTAAAAACACAAGCATATTATATTATTAAATCGAAACACTCATTTAATTATATTCTTAATAAGAATATTGTATGTTTCAATATGAAATAAATTCAGCACTTATAATTTAACCTGCTTTAAAAATTTTTTATTTTAATGATCAATATCTATTTTTATATGAATTACTCTCTGTTAGAGTAATCATTCAACATAAAAAACTAATTTTAATTTAATATTCTTTTTTATATCAAAGTAATCATTTTTAAATAGTCTTATCGATATAAAAGGAGTCAACTATGCAGAAATATTACCCTGCATCAAAATTAGTCGGTCGTAAAATAACTTACTATCGGAAAATGAAAGGAATTTCATTATCGAAAATTGCCAATGATTTTGGAATTAGTGAGCAACAGCAATCAAGGTATGAACGGGGAATAAACCGTATTAATTTAGACCGTTTAGCCCAATATGTTAATTACTTTAAAGTTAACTTTTATGATTTATTATCGGATAAAGATATAAAAGAGTTAGCTAAATTAGAATAAGTAACAACATCCGAAGTAATATTAATAAACATCTATTAAGGCATATTATGAACAAAAAAATATCCACATCTGTTGGTATGAAAATTAGGTCATTAAGAGAAAGCTACGGAATGAGTGGCAAGGAACTCAGTACCTTGTTAGGAATTAGCCAACAACATCAATCTCGCTATGAAAATGGAGAGGTAAATATCCATGTTGATACGTTATTCCAACTTTGCCAAATATTCGATATCGACCCCGCCTATTTTTTCACTGACTATAACCCATTAAATCATGCAAATAATTTTATTCATGACAAGAAAAGTTTCTATGAAGCCGAAACGCTTGTGTTTTAAAGCATGGCCCTCAGATAAACTGCAAATTAACTTTACCTAAGCCAGTCACATTGTTGTGCTGGCTTAACTAAATTGCGCCTCTTCTAATATCCATTGCTGAAAAATCATCATTGCCGATGTCATCGGCTTCGACTTTAAACGACTTAGCCAGTATCCCCCTAACGTCACACCAATATCGAAAGGCTGAACGAGTGTGCCTGCGCTAATTTCGTGCTCAAACATACAGCTCGGGACTAAGGCTACACCTTCAGTTAAGATTGCCGCCTCAACCATTAATCGAGAAGAATCAAATACAGGACCTTTCACTCGCCATGGATCTATTTGCGCAGCGAGAAACCATTTTTCCCACTCATCTTTACGGTAAGAACGCAGTAACTTTTGTTCTTTTAAATCCACTGGCGATTTTAAGCCAGTCGCCACTTTTTCTGAACATAACACCGTATGCGACGTTGTAAATAATGGCATATTTTCCACCAATGGCCACAAGCCCTCCCCAAAGCGAATAGCAAAATCAACACCTTCAGCCGCTAAATTGACCACGTTATTGTGGGTCATAATACGTAAATCAATATATGGGTATAAATCAGAAAATTTGCTTAAACGCGGTAATAACCAACCTACTGCAAAGGTTCCCACGACTGAAATACTTAACACTTCATGATAATGGCCATCTTCAAATTGCAACAATAACGATTCGATTTGATCAAAAGAACGACTCAGCACAGGTAACAGAGCCAAACCTTCATCTGTTAATGCTAACCCTCTTGATAAACGAATGAATAATTCCAAACCTAGCTGTTCTTCCAGCAACCGAACTTGCTGGCTTACTGCAGCCTGAGTGACATTCAATTCAAGCCCAGCTCGCGTAAAACTTAAATGCCTTGCAGAGGCTTCAAATGCACGAAGTGCATTAAGTGGAAGGCGATGACGGTAATTTCCTGACATAAGATTTTCTTTTGGCTCATCGAATTTTATATCGTTTTAAAAAATAGCTTAAAACACGCATACTCTTGCTCAACGGCTACTTTAACCGAATAAATGCTATATTACGGCACTTATTTGTCGTACTAAAGTACTTTTCAAAATCAGCTATCAATAACTTAAACTTTTATTTAATTGGACAACTCTATGAGAAATCTTTTTCGTCAGGGGCGGATTTTTATCGCCCTGAGTTTGGCTTTTACTGCCATTTCAGCTAACGCTTTAAACCAACAAGATGTCGATAGCATTATTAAGCCGCTGATGAAACAGCAAGGTATCCCAGGGATGTCTGTCGCAATTTCCATGGAAGGCAAACGCTATATTTACCACTATGGCGTGCAATCCAAACAAACCCAAGAGCCTGTCAATAACAATACACTGTTTGAAATTGGATCGCTGTCTAAAACCTTCACAGCGACTTTGGCTGCCTATGCACAAGTGCAGGGAAAATTAGATTTTTCACAAACCGTGAGTCATTATCTGCCTGAATTAAAAGGTTCTGCCTTTGACCACATTAGCGTTATGAATCTTGCAACCCATACATCGGGTTTATCTTTGTTTGTACCTGAAACAATAACAAATTCAATGGAATTAACGCGTTATTACCAAAACTGGATCCCTGAAAAAGCGATTGGTCAGTTTCGTTCATACTCTAATTTAGGGGTGGGATTATTAGGTATTGTGGCAGCAAAACAGTTAAAAATGCCTTTTGAACAAGCCATGGAAAAATTGATGCTACCTTCTCTTGGCCTCAAGCACACTTATATTCATGTACCTAAGAATCAGCAAAAAAATTATGCACAAGGCTACAATAAAAAAGACCAACCTGTACGAGTCACTCCACAAATTCTAGATGCTGAGGCTTATGGTTTAAAATCGAACGCGAAGGATTTAATTCGTTTTCTTGAAATTAACATGCAAACGGTAAAAGTCGCAAAATCGTGGCAAGAAGCCGTTGAAGATACCCACACGGGGTTATATTTAACCGATTCATTTGTGCAAGATATGATGTGGGAAAGTTACCCGTGGCCAGTCTCTTTATCACAATTACAACAAGGTAACCGTGATGAAATGGCATTACAGCCACAAAAAGTCGAAGCAATTAAACCCGCAATGCCACCAGAAACCCGTGCATTTTATAATAAAACAGGGTCAACCAATGGCTTTGCCACTTATGCTGTGTTTATTCCCGAAGAACAAGTCGCCGTGGTGATCCTTGCTAATAAATGGTATCCGATCCCCGACCGCATTAATGCCGCTTATCAGCTAATTGAAAAGATTGATAACCAGAATTGATATCACAATGTAATACTCAAAATAGTTCGTTCTGCCGCTAGGCGGCAAGGAAAGCTAAGCCCTAGGAACATACACTAAGTATGTGACTAGGGTTAGCGAACGTAGCCAACAACGCTGTTGCGCGAAATATGACGAATATTCAATACTCTAAATAGTTCGTTCTGCCGCTAGGCGGCAAGGAAAGCTAAGCCCTAGGAACATACACTAAGTATGTGACTAGGGTTAGCGAACGCAGCCAACAACGCTGTTGCGCGAAATATGACGAATATTCAATACTCTAAATAGTTCGTTCTGTCGCTAGGCGGCAAGGAAAGCTAAGCCCTAGGAACATACACTAAGTATGTGACTAGGGTTAGCGAACATAGCCAACAACGCTGTTGCGCGAAATATGACGAATATTCAATACTCTAAATAGTTCGTTCTGTCGCTAGGCGGCAAGGAAAGCTAAACCCTAGGAACATACACTAAGTATGTGACTAGGGTTAGCGAACGTAGCCAACAACGCGACAGGGCGAAATATGACGAATATTCAATACTCTAAATAGTTCGTTCTGTCGCTAGGCGGCAAGGAAAGCTAAGCCCTAGGAGCATACACTAAGTATGTGACTAGGGTTAGCGAACGCAGCCAACAACGCGGCAGGGCGAAATATGACGAGTATTTAGATGACACGGGAAAACTGCCGCTGCCTCATCTGCCCCCGCAAATACACATCAAAACACATGCAAACATTGCGGATCAGCAAGCGCCCTTGTGGTGTCACCTTAATACCTGTTTCGGTTATTTCCACCAGCCCATCTTCTGCCATTGGTTTTAGCAATTCCAAATCTTCTTTAAAATAAGATTTAAAATCAATCGGGTATAGGGCTTCTATTTGTGCGAAATCTAGTTGGAAGTTACAAATTAATGTTTTAATCACATCACGGCGCAAGCAATCATCATCCGTTAGGACTAAACCACGCCACAGGGCATGCCCCTGCTCTTCAACCTGTGCATAATAAGTTTTTAAGTCTTTCTGATTCTGCGCGTAGTTATCCCCTAACATACTGATCGCCGAAACGCCTAACCCTAAGAGATCGCAATCACCTTGGGTCGTATAGCCTTGGAAGTTACGGTGCAATATCCCCTCACGCTGCGCTACAGCAAGTTCATCTTCAGGCCGGGCAAAGTGATCCATCCCAATAAACTGATAGCCACCTTTGGTTAACGTTGCAATCGTGTCTTGTAGAATATCGAGTTTTTGCTCTGCACTTGGTAAATCCGCATCCTTAATTTTGCGCTGCGCGGCAAATAAATTTGGCAAGTGAGCATAATTAAACACGCTTAAACGGTCGGGTGATAACTCAGCGACTTTTTTCAGTGTAAAAGCAAAGCTTTCTGAGGTCTGTTTTGGTAAACCATAAATTAGGTCAATACTGGTTGATGTAAAGCCTGTTTCTTTAGCGCGTTTAATCAAGGCAAAAATGAAGTCTTCGTCTTGTTCTCGATTTACCAACACCTGAACTTCTTTATTGAAGTCTTGTACGCCCATACTTAGGCGATTAAAGCCTTCATGACGTAAGTGATCAATCATATCAAGTTCGATTTCACGCGGGTCAACTTCAATGGACATTTCCACATCATCTGCAAAATGAAAATGTTTTTTCAATAAGCCGACTAAATGACTAACTTGGGCTTTATCAAGATAAGTTGGTGTACCTCCGCCCCAATGCATTTGTGTGACAGTGCGGTTTTTTAGCAAAGATGCACGTTGAATAATTTCTTTTTCAATAACTTTTAAATATTCATCCGCCTTATGCTTTTGGCGTGTCACTAATTTATTGCAACCACAGAAGTAACAAAGCTTATGGCAAAAAGGAATATGGACATAGAGCGATAACGGGCGGTCTGGAAAACGTGTTGTCGCACTAATAAACGCTTGTTCATCATAGTCTTGATTAAATTCCAAAGCGGTGGGATACGACGTATAACGAGGCCCTGAATAATTGTATTTTTGAATGAGAGAAAGATCCCAAACAATATTTTGCTCTGACATAACATTCCTCAATTGACCAAAAGCTCAAACCATGACGACGGGTTGCACCTTATTTAATTTGTTATTCGGTGAGTGTGAAAAAGCTTCACTACATAGTGATATTATAAAGATGTTAGAGAAAAGAGACTTGATGCAACATCAAAGAAAAGTGTGTTTGTAGAAAAAAACAGGCGCATCCCCCGCTAGCGCGAGGGATGATTAAACGAAGTTATTTGCTTTTTAAGATGCGCATGATGTCATCTAGTTTATCTTCGTCTTCTTCCTCTTCTTCTTCGTCAGCATATTCAATGCCTAAAATACTCATTAGTTCATCAATACGGTCTAAACAAGTATTGATGTATTTTTGCTCTTCTGCGTTAACCGCTTCGCCATCTTCTAGGCGCGCAAGTAAGCTATCTAAGCGATCATCGCTTTCTAACAGTTCTAACTCTTTTTCAGGCGTCAGTTTTTCTTTAACGACTGGCTGTTTTTTCTCAACAACAGGTTTGGTAATGTGTTTTTCATCCACAATTAAAGGGACTGGTTTTTTGCTACCTAAACGCGGGTCAGCAGAGGCGTTTTGCCCACCATTTTGTTTGTTGGATGCTTGTTCTTCATAACGGCTGCCAGCTTTATGACCACGATGTTTTTTCTCGCGTTTACGTTCACGGCCTTCCGCGTTCAATTCTTCTTTGGTTTTACGGTATTTTTTCTTTGGCTTAGCTGCCGGTTTTTTTGGTGCATTCATGGTCTGATACCTTGATAAAGTCAGTTTCTGCTGCGAAATCTAGCAGGATCCCATAAAGGGGGAAAGCACTAGTTTGCAATTTCAGCGGATTTTTTATTCCACCCTGCCTTCGCAATAGTACTTTATTGATTATACCTTAAATAATTCGAGTTGCATGCAAGCAAAAAGAAGGGAACGAAACTGAAGGATATTCAAAATCGGTTGTACCAAGAATGGAGAGTATCGTTTTGAATTACATTCTTGGTAATTCTAATTATTCCAATGCTCTAAATAGTTTGTGCTGTAGCAAGGCGGCAAGAGTTGCTAATCCCTAGGAGCATACATAAGTATGTAACTAGAGTTAGCAACCGCAGCCAACACCGCTACAGCGCAAAATGTGACTCATTAATGCTCTAAATAGTTTGTGCTGTAGCAAGGCGGCAAGAGTTGCTAATCCCTAGGAGCATACATAAGTATGTGACTAGGGTTAGCAACCGCAGCCAACACCGCTACGGCGCAAAATATGACGAGCATTTTAGGCGTCGACTAACACCATTTTGAGCAAGAACAACGCCGCCACTAAAATCACACACAGACCCAGGTCGCGCCAGCGCCCTGTCCCAATTTTCATCGCGCAGTATGCGATAAACCCTAGTGCGATACCTTCTGTGATCGAGAAGCTAAACGGCATCATAACTGCGGTTATAAATGCAGGTACTGATTCAGTTAAGTCATCCCATTTCACGCGAGTCAGACTTGAAGTCATCAACACACCTACGTAAATCAATGCACCTGCAGTTGCATAAGCAGGAACCATACCCGCAAGTGGAGAGATAAACATGGTTAATAGGAATAAGATACCCACAACAACTGCCGTTAACCCCGTACGCCCACCGACTGAAACCCCTGAAGAGCTTTCAATATACGCGGTAACTGATGAGGTTCCCATCGCCGAACCCGCTACAGAGCTTAAGCTATCAACATATAGGGCTTGCTTCATACGAGGGAAAGTTCCGCGTTCATTGGTGATCCCCGCTTTGTCAGTCACACCAATCATGGTACCCGATGAGTCAAACAAGTTAACTAACATGAAAGCAAAAATCACGCCAGATAACGCTAAATCTAATGAGCCAGCGAAGTCCACTTGCCCAACGACGCTGGTAACACTTGGTGGAATAGAGAAAATACCCGTGTATTTTACATCCCCCAGCGCCAGACCAATTAACGTAGTCACCGCAATCGACACTAACACCGCCGCATGAATATTACGCGCCGCTAAGATGGCAATAATAAAGAAGCCCAACGCCCCTAACCATACGTTATGATGTGTTAAATTACCGATAGATACCAAAGTGTCTGGGTTTGCCACGATAATACCCGAGTTTTTCAGCCCCATCATCGCAATAAACAGACCGATACCGCTGGTGATCCCCACACGTAAACTCAGGGGAATATTAGCAATAATCCAATAACGAATGCGGAATAATGTCAGGATAAACAAGCCAACTGCGCCCCAGAAAACAGCACCCATTGCGACTTGCCATGAATACCCCATCGCGCCAACTACCACAAACGCAAAAAAGGCATTCAGCCCCATCGCTGGTGCGACCGCAATCGGTAAGTTAGCCAGTAAGCCCATCAAAATACTGCCTATAGCGGCAATCAAGCAGGTGGTAACAAACACGGCTTTAATATCCATGCCTGCAATTGATAAAATTTGTGGGTTAACAAAGACGATATACACCATCGTCAGGAAGGTCGTGAAGCCAGCAACAACTTCAGTTCGTGCAGTTGTGCCGTGTTCTTGTAATTTAAAAACACGCTGAAACAAGCTCTGCGATTGTGCCGAGCTAGAAGATTGATTACTCATTAGATATCGCGCCCAAAAAAAGTTTTTTTCGCCCTATACTACAATTAAAAATCGAAAAAGAAAACGATTGCGTAAAATTCAATGGGCAAAATGTCCTAACTAACTGATACAACACGCGATGAATCAAGCAAAAGAATAAAAATAGAATTTGGGGAATGGCGGTATAAAACCGCCATTAAAATTTAGGATAGCGCCAGTAATTTTTGTCTACGCCAAAACAATAAACTGCGTTTTACCACAGACTTGTGCGGGTCGTTTTGTGCACTGAGTTTTTTCGCCACCACATTGGCAATAATTTCTACCGTAAAACACATCACAAAATAGATAAATGCCACGAATAAAAAAACTTCCAACGGATAAACCATTTCGCGGTTATTCACTTGAGTTGCTAAGAAAGATAGCTCAGCCACACCAACGACATAGGCCAATGAGGTATCTTTAATCAGCGCCACCCATTGATTGATAAATGACGGCACCATCATTCGCAATGCTTGAGGTAAAACGATATTCCACAATACCTGCCAACGGTTGAAACCAAGGGACAACCCGGCCTGCCATTGCCCTGCACCTATCGCTAAGATCCCTGCTTTCACAGCATGTGCTAAATAAGCAGAAGTGATTAAGGCGAGTGCACAAACCACAGTGGTGATCCCAGGAATTTCCGTACCTAACAAAATGGGCAACAAGAAGTAAGTCCAGAATATTAACATGATGACTGGAATTGCACGGAAAAAACCTAAAACTGCCGCGAATAAATTAACCCAAAAACCACGTAACATTGCCAAAGCAATACCACCTAGTGTCCCTAAGACAATCGATGCCGCCCCTGCCAGCAGGCTAATCACGAGTGTCAACGCCGCCCCTTCTAACGGGCCATCAGGGAAAGTACCAAACAGTAAATATTGCCAATTTTGTTCAATCACTGAAAAGTCCATATTATACCCCCTGAGCCAAGTTTCGTTGCACGCGCCATTGTCCCCAACCTTCCATCAGGGCAATAATGGCGATATACAACACGGTGGCCACACCAAATGCGGTGAAGGTTTGTAACGTTTGGCTATCGACTTGGCGAGATACATAAGAGAGCTCCGCGACGCCAATTGCCATGGTTAATGAGGAATTTTTAACGACATTCATATATTGCCCCAACAACGGCGGCATCGCGATTTTGACCGCTTGAGGCAAGACCACTAATTTCATTGCTTGCCATGAAGTGAGCCCCAGTGCGAACGCGGCATACTTTTGCCCTTGGCGTACCCCACGGATCCCTGCACGAATTTCTTCCGCAATAAAAGGGACAGTGTATAACGTTAACCCAATAAAACCGGCTAAAAACTCAAAGGACGGCCAGCCCACGGTAATCCGAAATATGTTGATTTCATGGGGAGTATTGAGCCATTCCATTGCGGCTGAAGGCAGTATTTCCCCCGAGGCAAAATACCAAAAAAATAACTGCACCAACAAAGGCGTGTTTCTAAAAATAGAAATATAGATACTGACTGCCCAACGCAGAAAGGCAATCTGGCTATCCTTTGCTGATGCAACTAAAAAGCCTAAAAAGGTAGCGGCAATAATGGTGCAAATCGAAATCCAGACTGTTAAAACAAAGCCATAACCGAACCATTCAAGGTACTGAGGCGCTAGAAGATGCTCAGACCAAAAATCACCACTGACAAATTTCTCAAACATAGTTCACGACCTATTTCTTTCACACCCTGTGACGAAAAACCTCACCCCGTATAACCAAGAACCCCGCACACAGTGCAGGGTTTCAAATTACTCAGTACTTGCCATTGTCGATTACGACTGTGGTTGTTGCTCACTCAATGGGGCAAATTTGAAGTCACCGCGTGGCTGTGCTGCTTTGGTGTCTGGACCAAACCAACGGTTATAAATGACTTCAGCTTTACCGTCTTTTTCCAATTTCAGCAGCGTTTCATTCACGTTTTCCACTAAACGCGTTTCGCCTTTGCTAGCTGCCAGAGCTTGATACTCTTTAGTTAAGCTAAAGGGGGAAATTTCAAAGTCCGCTTTAACTTTCTCAGGTAAGTTACCTAGTAATCCCACTAGTTTTGCATCATCCTGCGTGATAGCTTGCACGTTACCATTACGCAGCGCTGCGAATGCTTGCGGGGTATCATCATAAGAAATCACTTTGGTGTCTGGGAAACGTTCACGCAGCGTCACTTCCTGCACCGTTCCTTTATCCGCACCAATGCGCAGTGGTTTGATATCATCAGGGGTTTTTAATACACCTTTACGGGCAATAAATTTTTGGCCCGTGGCAAAATCAGGGATTGAGAAATCAACCTGTTTTGCACGCTCATCAGTAATCGTAAAGTTCGCACCAATCAAGTCTACTTTACCCGATGTCAGCAGTGGGATGCGGTTTGCAGGGTTCGTTGGACGCAGTTCAAGTTTTACACCTAAGCCATCTGCAATTTCTTGTGCGATATCAACGTCATAACCTGCTAATTTTTTTGTTTGTGGGTCAATAAAACCAAACGGTGGGTTGCTATCAAATACGGAAATACGGATCACACCCGCTTGTTTAATATCATCTAATTTATCTGCGCTAGCGACATTCGCTGTCAGCGCCAAACCTGTAAGTAAAACAGTCGTCAGAATACGAGCTTTCATTGAATACCCCTAGTGGTAAATTTATGTAAATCGACCATCACAAGCTATCAACTATCTCTTAGCACCTGAAATAATATTAAATAATATATTTATAACTTAATGGAATATGAAGAGATACAAAAAAGGGGCAACCGCTATAACAAAGGCCCCCAAATATGGCTTACACCATCAATAGACTCTTATTGAGCAAGAAGAAAGTCTGTATAAAAACCTTAAGCTAAATTTTTAGATACATTGCACCTAAAAATATACACCAATAGTTATTAAGGAAATAACTGTTCAAATGTATCAATGCTCTAAATAGTTCGTGCTGTAGCAAGGCGGCAAACAACGTTATCCCTAGGAGCATACATAAGTCTGTGACCCGAGTAGATGAATGAAGCCAACACCGCCACAACACAAAACATAGTGAGTATTTAATTTTCTAAATAGTTCGCGTTGTGGCTAGGCGACAAAGGAACTCATCCCAAGGAACATACACAAGTATGTGACTTGGGTGAGTGAGTGCAGTCAACACCGCCACAGCGTGAAATATGACGAAAATTGGGAGCATACATAAGTATGTGACCCAAGTAGCCGAATAAAGCCAACACCGCCACAGCACGAAGGATGACGAAAATTTATTTGGTGAGCATTTTTTCTAAATTATCCCCCCCCACATGTCGGAAATCTTGCCCCTTCACATAGTAGAAAATAAACTCACAGATGTTTTGACAGCGGTCACCGATACGCTCGATTGAGCGTGCGCAGAACAGCGCTGTTAATACGCTTGGAATTGTTCTTGGGTCTTCCATCATATAGGTCATGAGCTGACGGACAATACCTTCGTACTCTTGGTCAACTTTTTCATCTTCGCGGTAGATACGAATCGCCTCTTCGAGATCCATTCGCGCAAACGCATCTAGCACATCATGCAACATTTGCACTGTGTGGCGGCCTAGCGATTCTAAACTGACGAGAAGCGGCTGATGTTGCTGCGAAAATTTCTCCAATGCAGTTTGGCAGATTTTATCGGCAACGTCGCCGATCCTTTCCAACTCCGCAATCGTTTTTGAAATTGACATAATCAGTCGCAAGTCACTCGCCGTTGGCTGGCGCTTGGCTATAATTTTGACGCACTCTTCATCAATGGCCACTTCCATCATATTGACTTTGTGGTCATTTTCGATAACTTCGCGCGCTAGGGCTTCGTCCTGGTTATGCATTGCCGTAATGGCTTTGGTGAGCTGTTCTTCGACCAGCCCTCCCATTGTCATTAATTCAGTATGGATATGTTCCAGTTCCGCATTGAACTGCCCAGATATATGTTTATTGTGATTCAGCGTATCCATCGTCGGCTCCATATCAACCGTAGCGGCCAGTAATATAATCTTCGGTTTGCTTCATTTCTGGGGTAGTGAACATCTTATCGGTATGATTAAACTCAATCAGTTCACCTAAATACATAAATGCTGTGTAATCAGAACAACGTGCCGCTTGTTGCATGTTGTGGGTAACAATCACGACCGTATACTCTGATTTTAACTCACTGATTAACTCTTCAATGCGCCCTGTGGAAATAGGGTCCAATGCTGAACAAGGCTCATCCAGCAATAACACTTCTGGGCGAATTGCAATACCTCGCGCAATACACAGACGTTGTTGCTGACCCCCCGACAAGCTGTAACCACTTTGGTGCAATTTGTCTTTGGTTTCATTCCACAGCGCTGCTTTGGTAAGTGCCCACTGCACGCGCTCATCCATTTCCACACGAGACAGCTTTTCAAATAAACGTACACCAAATGCAATGTTGTCATAGATGGACATTGGGAATGGCGTTGGTTTCTGGAACACCATCCCCACTTTTGCACGTAATAATGCGATATCTTGTTTGTCCGTCAGGATATTTTGACCATCCAGTAAAATTTCACCTTCAGCGCGTTGTTCACCGTACAGTTCATACATTTTATTAAATGTACGCAATAACGTCGATTTACCACAACCTGATGGTCCGATAAATGCTGTCACTTTGTTTTTTTCAATATCTAAAGAGATATTCTTCAGTGCGTGAAACTTGCCATAAAAGAAATTGAGGTCACGGACTTTAATTTTACTGTTCGCAATTTCGTTTGCATTAATCATGGTTACTTTCTCTCTAAATCTTTATTTATCTGGGCGCTTAGTGTTTTTTCTGTGCAAACACAACGCGGGCAATGATGTTAATCAGCAGGACACACAGGGTAATTAACAGCACCCCAGCCCATGCGAGCTCTTGCCATTCGGAGAATGGGCTCATTGCGAATTTAAAAATAGTTACAGGTAAGTTAGCAATTGGTTCGCTCATATCTGTACTCCAGAACTGGTTCGACAGTGAAGTAAACAGGAGCGGTGCGGTTTCTCCCGCAATACGCGCAATTGCCAGTAAGATCCCTGTAATAATCCCAGATACAGATGCCTTTAATGTAATGGATAAAATCATTTTCCATTTCGGCGTTCCAAGAGCATAAGCCGCTTCACGCAAGCTATCTGGTACCAGTTTCAGCATGTTTTCAGTGGTACGAATAACAATGGGGATTTGCAGCAATGCCAGTGCAATCACCCCAGCCCATCCAGAGAAGTGCTGCATTTGCGCAACCACGATGGTATACACAAACAGACCGACAACAATAGATGGTGCTGATAACAGAATGTCATTAATAAAGCGGGTTACAGAGGCTAACCATGATTTACGACCATATTCTGCCAAGTAAATCCCCGCTAAAATTCCTAAAGGTGTTCCAATCACGGTAGCCCACAGGATTAATAAACCACTTCCGACGATCGCATTCGCTAAACCACCACCTTCCGTATTCGGTGGTGGCGTCATCTCGGTAAACAGGTTAAGGGACATACCGTCAATCCCTTTGGTCACCGTCGAAAATAAAATCCACACTAACCAGAACAGCCCAAATGCCATGGTCAACATTGAGACAAGCAGTGCCATTCTGTTAACTTGGCGACGCCATGCTTGACGGCGTGCACGTTCTTTCTCATTGATGATAAAAGGTTGAGATTCTGACATATTAACGCCCCTCATTCTTCGCAAGACGCATTACCATCAACTTGGAAATCGCCAACACAATAAACGTGATAACAAACAAGATAAGCCCAAGTTCCATCAGCGCTGAGGTATGTAAGCCACTTTCTGCTTCCGCAAACTCATTCGCTAATGCAGAAGTAATACTGTTTCCTGGCATGAAGAGGGACACACTATCGAGCTGGTAGGTATTACCAATCACGAAGGTTACCGCCATGGTTTCACCCAATGCACGGCCTAACCCTAACATCACCCCGCCTATTACCCCGTTACGGGTATACGGCAATACGATGTTCCAAATCACTTCCCAAGTGGTACAGCCAATCCCGTAGGCTGACTCTTTCATCATCACTGGGGTTTGTTCAAACACATCACGCATTACAGACGCAATGTATGGAATAATCATAATCGCGAGGATGATCCCCGCCGCTAAAATACCTATCCCGAATGCAGGGCCTGAAAATAATTCGCCGACAATTGGAATACTCGACATCACGTTGCCAACTGGCTCTTGGAAATATTCGGCAAAGAGTGGTGCGAAAACAAATAAGCCCCACATCCCGTAAACGATACTGGGAATGGCGGCGAGCAATTCAATAGCAATCCCTAATGGGCGTTTTAGCCAGTTTGGCGCAAGTTCCGTTAAGAACAACGCGATACCAAAACTGACAGGGACGGCGATAATCAGGGCGATTAACGAGGTTACAATGGTGCCATAAATTGGCACAAGGGCACCAAACTGTTCTGCAGGCGCATCCCACTCTTTGGTCCATAAAAACGAAAACCCAAACTTCTGCATACTTGGCCAAGATGCAAAAATAAGGGAAATAATAATGCCACCTAGCATTAATAAGGTGATTAGCGCGGCAATCTTTACCAGTGCACCAAAAATTATATCACCTGATTTGCTGGGAGCTCTAAATGCCGTTGTTTTTTCGGCCATGCGCTTTGTTCTCTTTCCATTCCTACTTGTACTGTAGGATTGTGTTACAACAATGAGCGGGTAAGCCCTGTTCCTCAGTACTTACCCGCCATTTCCAACCCGAGGTGCATTAGAACAATGCTTTACCTTGGCTATCTTTAATTTCTGTTTTCCATGCTGCACGAACGGCTGTTACAACCTCTTGAGGTAAAACGGCGTAATCCAGCGCTTCTGCTTGTTTACCGCCTTTATCGTACGCCCAGTTGTAGAAGTCGAGAACGGCTTTACCTTTTTCAGCATTGGCTTGTTCTTTGTGTACTAAGATGAACGTTGTTGACGTGATTGGCCAAGCGTTTGCACCATCACGGTTAGTCAGGTCTTGAGCAAACGACTTCGACCAATCAACTTTTTTCGCTGCTGCACTGAAGCTTTCGCCTGTTGGTGATACAGCTTCGCCATCCGCAGACACTAACTTAGTATACGCAAGATTGTTTTGTTTTGCGTAAGCATATTCCACATAGCCGATAGAGCCTGGCAGACGTTGTACGAATGCGGCAACACCGTCGTTACCTTTACCGCCTACGCTGTTTTTCGGCCAGTTAACGGTTGAGCCCGCACCGATTTCATCTTTCCAACTCGCACTGACTTTTGCTAAGTAGCTGGTGAAAACAAATGTAGTACCTGAGCCATCAGAACGTCTTACCACCGCAATAGCTTGGTCTGGCAAGCTCACTTTCGGATTTAATTTTGCAATAGCTGGGTCGTTCCATTTGGTGATTTTACCTAAATAGATATCACCTAATGTGTTGCCATCTAAAGTCAGTTGACCTGATTCGATACCTTTTACGTTAACCGCCAACACCACACCACCAATAACGGTAGGGAATTGGAACAAACCATCTTCTTTTAGTTTTTCATCAGTCAATGGCGCATCAGATGCACCGAAATCAACTGTTTTTGCATTAATCTGTTTTACACCACCAGAAGAGCCAATCCCCTGATAGTTCACTTTATTACCTGTTTCTTTCTGATAAGAGTCTGCCCACTTCGCATAAACAGGAGCAGGGAAGGTCGCGCCAGCTCCGGTCAGGCTGGTAGCAGCAAAAGAAGACATTGCAGTCAGAGATAAAGTTGCTGCCATTACGCTTGCTAAGGTGGTACGCGTCATTTTCATAATCCCTCCGGGGATGTATAGAAACAATCAAGTATAAAATTGTTGGGTGTATGTCACGGTAGGAAAAATAGGACAATTTAGTTACGACAACATGTCGTTTTTATGACAGTTTTATGACAATTGATTATTTTTTCACTGAGGACGAGATAAAACCAGGAAGGATAAAAATAAAAACAAAGTAAATTCAAATAATTAAATAAATGTCACATCAAAATATGTTTGAAAAAGAAAAATGACAGGCTGTCATAAAAGCGAAAATATTTTTATCCTGTAACTATAAAGTAATACTCAAAACAATTTGTGTTGCAGCTAGGCGCCAAAGGAGCCTGAATACAGATAATACTCAAAACAATTTGTGTCGCAGCTAGGCGCCAAAGGAGCCTGAATACAGATAATACTCAAAACAATTTGTGTCGCAGCTAGGCGCCAAAGGAGCTTGAATACAGATAATACTCAAAACAATTTGTGTCGCAGCTAGGCGGCAAACGAGGGTATCTCGGGGAGCATACATGAGTATGTGACCCGAGTAGCCGAGTGCAGACAACAACGCTGCGGCGCAAAGTGTGAAGAGTATTTAGCTCGGGGAGCATACACAAGTATGTGACCCGAGTAGCCGAGTGCAGCCAACAACGCTGCGGCGCAAAGTGTGAAGAGTAAAGGGATAGCTCTAAATAGTTCAAGCTGCAGGCAACACCCCTACGGCTTGAAATATGACGAGATATCAGTCTTCTTTTTCTTTGAGAGGAAGCAAAGCCCTAATCGCAAACCCGCCGCGCTCACTTTTGTGGATCTCAATACTCCCTTCATGGGCGTCCACTATACGGCGTATAATCGCTAGCCCCAGGCCTGTCCCTGTATTACTTCGTGCTTTTTCGCCTTGCACGAACGGTTGGAATAAGCGGTGGATATCTTCGTCTTTGATACCCGCGCCGTCATCTTCCACTTGGAACCAGACAAAATCTTCGGTTTTTCCACTACTGACTTTTATCCAGCCATTTCCATAGCGGTACGCATTTACAATCATATTAGTGATTGCACGTTTGATGGCCAACGGGTTACCGTTCACAATCATGGATCCTGGTTCTAACGCCGTTTCAATTTCGCCAACCACACTGCTTTCTGAATTGACGGCTTCCATCAGAATCGCGTTGAGATCGCAGAATTCCATATCCATCTCTTGACCCGTTTTCAGGTAAGACATGAATTGGCCAATAATCGCGTCACACTCTTCAATATCTTTATTGATAGACTCTGCCAGATAGCTGTCTTCTGGGCTCATCATTTCTGTCGCTAAGCGGATACGAGTTAATGGTGTTCTTAAGTCATGGCTGACCCCTGCCATCAAGACAGTTCGGTCATTTTCAAGGGTTTTAATCCCTGCGGCCATGTGGTTAAAAGACCGAATTGCTGCCCTAACTTCCGTTGCCCCCTTTTCTTGCATCGGGGGCAATACAAAGCCCTTACCGACCTCCCCTGCATGGTATTCCAATTCAAGTAATGGCTTGTTTTGGTAACGAATATACAGCCATACCCCTGCAAAGATGGTGAGGAAAATGGTTAAGGTATACCTAAAAACGAGGGAAAACTGGTTTTGACCAATTTCAGTCAGAGGAACTCGCACCCAGATATCTGGTGCGAGATAAGACGTTAACCACAAAATCGGATACTCACGGCCAAGTTCAAGATGAACATTTGCCTTACCGCCTAAGTATTGCGACATGTGTTCGCTCAGAAAATCATACTCTTTAGCCCAATTCAGCCCTTCCTCCATGGCGGCAGAATGGGCATAGAACGTAATACCTAATTCATTGTAGATTTTCTTACGCAAAGCGGGGGAAACCCGCACTGAGGTTCCATCTTGTAGAACCATTTTCTCGGTCATCAATGTTCTAACTTCGTACGCGAGGACTTTATTGAATTGTTGTAAGCTAGGCATCACAACAAAATTCAATACCACCATATAGCTGGTCACTAAGCTCGCGAACAGCAGCGCAACAAATAAAAACAACGAACGAGAAAATGTACTACGTCGTGAGAACCTCAGTCGCTTCATGCTTTACTTCCATCTGGAACAAACACATAGCCCAAGCCCCAAACCGTTTGAATATAGCGTGGGTGCGCTGGGTCTTCTTCAACCATGCGGCGCAGACGCGAAATTTGAACGTCAATAGAACGCTCCATCGCACTGTACTCGCGGCCTCTTGCTAGGCTCATGAGCTTGTCACGAGATAGCGGCTCCCTTGGATAAGAAACCAACACTTTTAATACCGCAAACTCGCCACTGGTCAATGGCATATTTTCATCACCTTGGAACATTTCACGCGTTCCAAGATTTAGCTTAAATTTACCAAAGGTAATGACTGCGTCATCCTGAGATGGCGCACCTGGCAATTCATTTGCTTGGCGACGTAATACGGCGCGAATACGGGCCAGCAGCTCACGTGGGTTGAACGGTTTAGGAATATAGTCATCCGCCCCGATTTCTAAACCAACAATACGGTCAACTTCCTCACCCTTTGCTGTAACCATAATGATCGGGATTGGGTTATTTTGGCTACGTAAACGACGGCAAATTGATAGGCCATCTTCACCTGGAAGCATTAAATCTAACACGATCAGATGAATAGATTCCCTCGTCAGGATCCTGTCCATTTGTTCGGCGTTTGCAGCACTCCTGACCTGAAAGCCTTGTTCAGTGAGGTAACGCTCCAGCAGTGCACGTAAACGCATATCATCATCGACGACAAGAACTTTATAACTTTCCTGCATTTTGTAGCCCTCAAGATGTGCATCTTTCAAATTATTGTTCTAAAAGTGAACAAAAACACGTTTAATGTTCACTAATTTACCATTAACCATAGATTTAATGAATCATTTTACACTTCAGTCGGTTAGTGGCTTATAGCTTATTTCTAAAACAAAATAGGTGACATCCCCACCTGGCGTGTTCACCGTAATTTCATCATCAACCTGCTTACCAATCAGAGCGCGTGCAACAGGAGAGTCAATTGAAATCCATTGTTTTGCAGGATTAAACTCATCCGCGCCAACTATGCGGAATATTCTGATATTTTCATTATCATCCTCAAGTTTAACCCATGCACCAAAAAAGACACGGCCTTCTTGGCGAGGATCTGGCTCGATAATCCTGAGCTGATCCAATCTTTTAGATAAAAAACGAATGCGTCGGTCTATCTCACGCAGCCTTTTTTTACCATAAATATATTCAGCGTTTTCTGAGCGATCGCCTTGTGCCGCAGCCTCTGAGACCGATTGGGTCACTCTAGGCCGCTCTTCTTTCCACAGATACTTAAGCTCTTTGTCGAGCGTATCCCAACCTTCACGCGTTATTAATAGACTTTTCGCCATAACCTTAGAATATTAGTCAATAAGGACAATAATTATAATATTTTATAGAACATAATCTGAGACTTTCCTACCAATAGACCGAAATTCAGTCTGGAAATTCTTGCTACCACCAAGTATAACAGTGCAGTAAATTTTTTAACTGTTCTTTCAGTAGGTATTTAAACACGACATGAATGAAACTCTAAGCCAAATTATTGCAGCAGAACTGCGAGCCCAACCGAAACAGGTTTTTTCTGCCATCACATTGTTGGATGAAGGCAATACTGTCCCGTTTATCGCGCGTTACCGTAAAGAGGTTACCGGAGGGTTGGACGATACTCAGCTTCGCCAGCTAGAAAGCCGCTTAGGGTACTTACGCGAACTCAACGACCGTAAGCAAACCATTCTCAAATCGATTGATGAACAAGGAAAGTTATCCCCTGAACTCGCTGCTGCAATCAACAGCACACTCAATAAAACCGAGCTTGAAGACCTTTACTTACCCTACAAACCAAAACGTCGCACTCGTGGGCAAATCGCCATTGAAGCAGGGCTGGAGCCATTAGCGGATACGCTGTGGGCAGACCCAAGTCAATCCCCTGAAGCACTCGCACAAACTTATGTAGATGCAGATAAAGGTGTGGCGGATGTGAAAGCTGCCTTAGATGGCGCACGTTACATCCTGATGGAGCGTTTCGCCGAAGATGCAGCTTTATTGGCGAAAGTTCGCGACTATATTTGGAAAAATGCGCACCTCGTTTCCGTCGTTGCAGAAGGCAAACAAGCAGAAGGCGTCAAATTTAGCGATTACTTCGAACACCAAGAACCCGTTTCTCAAGTGCCTTCACACCGCGCACTGGCGATGTTCCGCGGTCGCAACGAAGGTATTTTACAACTTTCGTTAAACTGTGACCCACAGTTTGATGAGCCACCCAAAGAAAGTTACTGCGAAGAGATTATTACTCGCCACTTAGATGTGCGTTTGAGCAACGCCCCTGCCGACCAATGGCGCAAAGCGGTCATTAGCTGGACATGGCGCGTCAAGGTGCTTTTGCATTTAGAAACAGAAGTAATGAGCGCTCTACGTGAAAAAGCTGAAGAAGAAGCGATTAATGTTTTTGCCCGTAACCTCAGCGATTTACTGATGGCCGCGCCTGCAGGTATGCGTGCAACGATGGGTCTCGATCCTGGCTTACGTACCGGGGTGAAAGTTGCGGTTGTGGATGCGACAGGGAAACTGATCGCGACCGATACTATCTACCCGCACACTGGGCAAGCAGCGAAAGCAGCAACCATCGTGGCGGCATTGTGCCAGAAACATAACGTTGAATTAGTGGCGATTGGCAACGGTACCGCGTCTCGCGAAACTGAACGTTTCTTTGCGGAGGTGCAAAAACAATACCCTGAAGTGACTGCGCAAAAAGTGATTGTCAGTGAAGCTGGGGCGTCAGTGTACTCGGCCTCTGAACTGGCTGCGCTAGAATTCCCAACCTTGGATGTGTCTTTGCGTGGTGCTGTGTCGATTGCTCGTCGCTTACAAGACCCGCTAGCTGAGCTAGTTAAAATAGACCCGAAATCTATTGGCGTGGGTCAATATCAACATGATGTTAGCCAAACCCAACTCGCCCGTAAACTGGATGCCGTCGTTGAAGATTGCGTAAACTCCGTTGGTGTAGACTTAAATACTGCATCCGTCGCCTTGCTGACTCGTGTTGCAGGCTTGAGCAAAATGATCGCGCAGAACGTAGTTGATTGGCGTGATGAAAACGGCCAATTCAATGACCGAAAACAGTTGTTGAAAGTAGCTCGTCTTGGGCCTAAAGCCTTTGAACAATGTGCAGGGTTCCTGCGTATCACTAATGGTGAGAACCCGCTAGATGCATCAACAGTTCACCCTGAAGCTTACCCTATTGTTGAAAAAATTCTGCAAACCGTACGCCAGCCATTGAAAGACATTATGGGTAATTCTCAAGTGCTCAACACACTGAGTCCGCGTGATTTCACCACAGAACAATTTGGTGTACCCACCGTTACGGATATTATCAAAGAGTTAGAAAAGCCAGGTCGTGACCCACGCCCTGAATTTAAAACCGCTACCTTTGCAGAAGGTGTGGAAACGATGAATGACCTCGTTTCTGGCATGATTTTAGAAGGTGCAGTGACCAACGTGACCAACTTTGGTGCATTTGTGGATATCGGCGTACACCAAGACGGCTTAGTGCATATCTCTTCTCTCTCCAATAGTTACGTCGAAGACCCACACAAAGTGGTGAAAGCGGGCGATATTGTGAAAGTGAAAGTGTTAGATGTGGATATTGCCCGCAAGCGTATCGCCCTCACCATGCGTTTGGACGAGCAAGCAGGTGATTCCAACAGCTCACCTCGCAAAGCCGCGCCAGCGCAAGATAAAAACGCACGTAAAGCCCCTGCACCTCGTGGTAACTCGCGCCAAAACGCGAATTCATCAGGCAACAGTGCTATGAGCGACGCTCTTGCTGCTGCATTTGGCAAAAAAAAGTAATCTGACTAAGCTAAATACCCCAATAAATTCATTGGGGTATTTAGTATTTTCTAGAAATATCTTCACTGCTAAATTAATAAATAAATCCAATATATTGTTCAAAAATCAACCCAGCCAATTCTTTTCGCTTTATCCCATCGCTATCTAAAAAACACCGCTAACTCCATGCTTCGTTGATCCACATCAAGTCAAATTGACGAAAAAAGAGGCTAAATATAACAAAAGGTGGATGATTATGATTCTCATTGTTAATTAGATTTATTTTTGTTTTACTCTGCGTTTTGCTTGTGGACACAAACTTTTCTAACAATAATTATCCGTATCATTATGAATTGAATCGTTAGGAAGATAATAGGAAGACACTATGGCTATACTTCCTCAATGCAGTTACAAAATTCTGGGCTTCTCTCCCGAAATAAGCCCTGCATACCGACAAAAATTATTGTCTCTCGGTTTATTACCGGGCTCCGTTTTTAAAGTGGTGCGTTTAGCGCCTTTTGGCGATCCTGTACAAATCGAAACTCACCGCGTCAGCTTAGTGCTACGCAAAAAGGACCTCGCCCTACTAAACCTTGATGAAGCGCCTACCGCTTAAGTCTTCTCTTTTGATTATTGGCAAACACTATGAAACGATTGACTATCGGCTTAATTGGTAACCCCAATGCAGGTAAAACGACCCTTTTTAACCAGCTAACGGGGTCAAGGCAACGTGTTGGTAACTGGGCTGGCGTCACCGTTGAGCGCAAGGTTGGCCGCTTTCACACGGATGACCACAAAATTGAGCTTGTCGACCTCCCTGGCACCTACTCGCTCACAACCATTTCAGAACAAACCTCCCTCGACGAACAAATCGCCTGCTACTTTATTTTAAGTGGCGAAGCTGACATGTTGATTAACGTCGTCGATGCGTCGAACCTAGAACGCAATCTCTATCTCACACTACAACTCGTTGAGTTAGGCGTCCCCTGTATTGTCGCCTTGAATATGTTGGATATCGCCCAAAGCCAACATATTGATATCGATATTGTTAAACTGGAAAAACAGCTGGGCTGCCCTGTGATCCCAATGGTTTCAACCCGTGCAACGGGTATCGATAAACTGAAAAAAACCATTGATACTCATCCGCAAAATAACCAAAAAGCCCTTGTTGAATATCCACCACAGCTATTACAAGCTGTTGATTCATTATCTGAACAAATTTCAGCTCAACAATTTAGCCACCAACAACGTCGCTGGCTGGCCTTACAAATCCTTGAAGGGGATATTTATAGTCGCCAACGTGCTGAAATTTCAGAAATGCAATTACAAGCCACTCGCCAGCAACTCACTGAAACATTAAATGAAGAACCTGAACTGCTGATTGCTGATGCGCGTTATCAATCTATTGCGACCATTTGCCAAGCGGCGATCAACAATAGTGCCGCTGAACCTAACAGACTGACGCAATCACTGGATAAATTTATCCTCAACCGTTGGCTAGGCGTACCCATTTTCTTGTTTGTGATGTACCTGATGTTCGTCCTTGCCATCAATATTGGTGGGGCACTCCAGCCGTTCTTTGAAGGGGCTTCTGAGGCAATATTTATTCATGGTATTCAGTGGGTTGGTGCCTATTTTAGTTTCCCTGATTGGCTCACTATCTTCTTGGCACAAGGTGTCGGTGGTGGTATTAACACCGTCCTACCATTGGTGCCACAAATCGGGATGATGTACCTGTTCCTTTCTATTCTAGAAGACTCAGGTTATATGGCGCGTGCCGCTTTCGTGATGGATAGATTGATGCAGGCGCTGGGCCTACCAGGCAAATCGTTTGTCCCATTAATCGTCGGTTTTGGTTGTAACGTTCCATCTATTATGGGCGCTCGTACCCTAGATGCCCCACGTGAAAGGCTGATTACCGTCCTCATGGCGCCGTTTATGTCTTGTGGTGCACGGTTGGCAATCTTCGCGGTATTTGCCGCAGCCTTCTTTGGTAAAAATGGCGCGAGTGTCGTGTTCTCCCTGTATATTTTAGGGATTGTGGTGGCTATCCTGACTGGGCTTCTACTTAAACATACCCTAATGCGTGGTGAAGCTTCGCCATTCGTGATGGAATTACCCGTGTACCACGTGCCACACGTCAAAACATTATTGATCCAAACCTGGCAGCGCTTAAAAGGCTTCGTGGTGCGTGCAGGTAAGGTCATTGTCGTGGCGAGTATCTTTATCGGCGCACTCAATAGCTTCTCATTCTCAGGTAAACCTGTTGATAACATTAATGACTCAGCTCTGGCTTCCGTCAGTAAAGTGATCACCCCTGCATTGCAGCCAATCGGTGTTCACGCCGACAACTGGCAAGCAACGGTGGGCTTGATTACCGGTGCAATGGCAAAAGAAGTGGTCGTTGGGACGTTAAATACCCTCTACACCGCCGAAGCGATTACCTCGGAGCCATTCGATGCAGAGTCCTTCAACTTATGGGATGAGCTGGAAGATGCGGTATCTGAAACATGGGATAGCTTAAAAGAAACCTTTACCCTAAGCGCGTTATCGAACCCAATCGAAGCTAGCAAAGGAGATGGCGAAATGGAATCAGGCTCAATGGGCACCATGGCCGCGAAATTTGGCTCAGGTATCGCTGCCTATAGCTACCTGATTTTTGTCTTACTGTATGTGCCTTGTGTGTCAGTCATGGGGGCAATTGCTCGTGAAACGAACAAAAGCTGGATGAGTTTCTCCATCTTCTGGGGACTGAATGTGGCCTATAGCCTGTCAGCGCTGTTTTACCAAACCGCGACGTTCAGTGAGCACCCACAAAGTAGCCTAATTACCATCATCGCTGTTGTGGTATTTAATATCGCCCTGTTCATGCTCCTACGTCGTATGCGTAGCCGCGTGACGTTGAATATTAAAAGCAAAACCGCACAGCAGTGCTCTGGCTGCTCTAGCAATACCTGCCACTAAGGACTAAACGATGGTCAGCTTGCTACAAGTGAGAGATTTGATTGCTTTATACGGGCAAGCTGACATCGCGCTACTTAGCGAACAACTTAAGACCCCAACGCCAATGATAAAAGCGATGGTGGAAAAGTTGGAAAGCTTAGGGAAAATTGAGCAGGTGGATATAAGCGCCTGCTTAACGGGCTCCAGCTGCAAAGGCTGCCCAGAAAGCACCGACTGCGCCCATTTTGTATATAAGATAAAGTAAGCCACAACCTCAGCGGCTTACTCGCTTTACTCTTCCAACCGACTTTGAAAATCCAACAAATATTCACAAAACTCATCGGGGTGTGAAATAAATGGTGCATGAGCACTATTACGCATAATCACGGATGGAGAGTTTGGATAAAACGCATCCAACATAGGCACTATCCTTCGCGGCACTAAACCATCGAGGTAACCATAAATCCGTAAGAACGGCACTGGCAGGCTTTTCAATTCTTCACGTAAATCTTCTGTTCGCAATGATTCAAGCCCCGCATTTAACGTTTCCACCGTCGGAATAGGTTGTTCCAGCACCACTGATTTTAAGGTGCGAGCATCGTTGCGGGCGCTTTCCGTGCCTAAAGTTTGCAACGCTAAAAAGCGTTCGACAGTGCGATGAAAATCTGCGGCAAGCTGCTGCTCAAAGCCCAATAACACTTCGGGACGAATACCTGCCCAATCCCCATCGGCTCTAAAGCAAGGGGAGGATGCAACGGTAATCAGCCCTTGAACTTCATGAGGGTGATCCAGTGCAATTCGACTGGCAACGAGCCCCCCCAAAGACCACCCTAGCCAAATAGCGTTTTTCGGGGCATATCCCCACAAAATATCCGCCATAGATTGAATATTCATCGGTGCAAAATCTTGGCTCCGCCCATAACCTGGCAAGTCAACGAGATGAACACGAAAATGCGAAGCGATTCGAGGAATAATTGTTTGCCAAACTTGCGCATTCAACCCCCACCCGTGCAGCAACACAAGATCTTGTTTTCCTTCGCCGACGGTCTGCCAATATAGCTTTGCCATGGTTACACTCTCTTTATTCAATCAACATTTTTTAACGGAATATCATTATGCTATCAATGGAAGGGGCATGTTGGCTATGCCATCAATCACTCAATTTAAGCTGCCAAGGTATTTGCAGTTTTTGCCTAAAAAGCTTACCAACTATGCCGAAGTGCTGCTCACGCTGTGCACTGCCCAGTGAACTCGAAACACTGCAATGCGGTCGCTGCTTAAAACAGCCCCCTGCTTGGCAACGTTTAATTACCGTCACGCCCTATCAAGCTCCATTGCGTAAGCTTATTCATCACTTTAAGTTTAATCAACAATCTCAGCTTGCTTTTGCTTTAGCGCGCATTTTTGTTTTATTTTGGCTACAGGGTTACCGCGAAAATACATGGCAAAAACCCGACCTCATTATGACCATTCCCTTGCATCGTCACCGATTATGGTGGCGAGGATTTGACCACATGGCATTAATAGGCGAAAATTTATCCAGATGGTTAAATATCCCCTATTCGCAAAATTCATTACTCCGTAGTCGTGATACACTGGCGCAGATTACATTAAAACGTGAACATCGCCGAAAAAACCTAAAGGGAGCGTTTACCTTAGAAACTGCGGTTTCTGGCCTACATGTCGCCATTCTTGATGATGTTATCACGACAGGTTCGACAATGAATGCGGCGGCACAATTGTTGATTTGTGCGGGTGCCCGCACTGTTGATGCATGGTCACTCTGTCGCACCTTGTAGGAAAGGGGTAAATGGGCGTATTATAACCAACTAAAGCAGTCAACTATTATTGAGCAAATGATTATGATTAATATTACTGAAGCAGCACAGGCTCATTTTGCCAAGTTGTTGGAAAATCAAGAGCCAGGAACCCAAATCCGTGTATTTGTCATCAACCCAGGTACACCAACAGCTGAGTGTGGCGTTTCATACTGCCCACCAGGTGCTGTTGAAGCAACAGATAAGGAACTGAAGTTCGAAAAATTATCTGCTTATGTTGATGAAATTAGCGCGCCTTTTTTAGAAGAAGCCGAAATTGATTTCGTTACCGACCAACTGGGTTCACAACTGACGCTTAAAGCACCAAACGCAAAAATGCGTAAAGTCTCTGATGATGCACCATTAATTGAGCGCGTTGAGTACGTTTTACAGTCACAAATTAACCCACAATTAGCCAGCCACGGCGGCCGTGTTTCCCTAATGGAAATCACCGATGAAGGCTTTGCTATCCTGCAATTTGGTGGTGGCTGTAACGGTTGTTCTATGGTCGATGTCACCTTAAAAGAAGGTATCGAAAAAGAATTACTGAAAATGTTTGATGGTGAGTTAAAAGGCGTTAAAGACCTGACTGAGCACCAACGTGGCGAGCACTCTTTCTACTAATTGCCACTGATATCTGGCACCTGTTTTTCTGCTTACAGGTGCCGAATTCGTTTTTTATGGGGTTTTCCCCGCTATATCCGGTATTTTATGGACCATTTTGAGACACTAACACCAGAGCAAGCTTATCAACATTGGTTGGAAAGCACTGCCGTACTTGTTGATGTACGTGATCCACAAAGCTTCCGCGCAGGTCATGCTAGCGGTGCTTATCACCTCACCAATGAGTCGCTGAGCCAATTTTTAGAACAAACAGATTATGAACAACCCGTTATGGTAATGTGCTACCACGGGCACAGCAGCCAAGGTGCAGCACAGTACCTGATCAACATCGGCTATGAATCTGTTTACAGTATTAATGGCGGGTTTGAAGCCTGGTTAAGGGAATATCCACAAGCCGTCACGGCGCTCTAGACGAGAAAACGCATTCATGATCCACATCACTTCCTTTGCTAACCCAAGAATGGCGCAAGCATTTGTTGACTATATGGCTGGGCGGAATATCCATTTAAGCCTTAAGCCATCCCAAGAACAAGCGCTGTATGAACTTTGGTTGGAGGATGACCAATTTCTCAATCAAGTCCGTCAAGAGCTTGATACTTTCCTGAAAAACCCAAATGACCCGCGCTACCTTGCTGCCAGCTGGCAAACAGGTAATGCTGATATGCAATTTCAATATCGTAATTTTCTCACTTGGGGTTACCTGAAAGAACAATCAGGGCCACTCACAATTACTGTTATTCTACTATCGATTATTGTATATCTTTGGGTAGAAATGACTGATGCCCGTGAAGTATTACGTTACTTAGCGTGGCCAATTGGTGACCAACAATCAGAACTTTGGCGTTGGATAAGCCCCGCCTTTGTGCATTTTTCACTGTCACATATTGGGTTTAACCTTGCGCTATGGTGGTTTTTAGCTGGCCAAGTTGAACGCAAGCTAGGAACAGGAAAGCTCTTTACTATTTTATTAGTCTCCGCCCTGTTTAGTAACTGGGGACAATCGCTGTTTAGCGAAAACAACTTTGGGGGCTTATCGGGTGTCGTTTATGCCCTAGTTAGCTACGTTTGGCTAACCGGTGAGCGCAACCCAGAAAGCGGCGTGAATGTTCCCCGAGGGTTAATGATTTTCTCAATTATCTGGCTCTTTTTTGGTTACTTCGATATTTTAGGGATGCATATTGCAAATGCCGCACACACTTCAGGGTTAATTATCGGCTTATTGATGGGAGTGTGGGATAATAGGCACAGCTTTATTAAACACCAGAGTTCCAGATAATACATTTTAATAATTAGAGGCTAACGCTGTGAAACAAACCCAGAGACATGATGCAATCGTTGAACTTGTGCGTCTTCAGGGATATGTCAGTACTGAAGAACTTGTCGAGCACTTTGAGGTTAGCCCTCAAACCATCCGACGAGACCTCAATGACCTCGCTGAACAAAATAAAATTCAGCGGCACCACGGTGGCGCAGCACTGCCTTCAAGCTCCGTAAACGCGGCGTATCATGACCGTAAAATCATGTGGTCAGATGAAAAAGCCCGTATTGCGCAACATGTCGCGAGCCAAATTCCTGATGGTGCGACGCTATTTATTGATATCGGAACCACGCCTGAAGCTGTGGCTCATGCGTTGGTTAACCATAAAAACCTGCGTGTTGTTACTAATAACCTAAACGTTGCCACGTTACTCATGCCAAAAGAAGACTTCCGCTTAATTTTAGCGGGGGGCGAAGTGCGTTCACGCGATGGCGGAATTGTCGGCGAAGCCACCCTCGATTTTATCTCTCAATTCAGGTTAGATTACGGCATTTTGGGCATTAGTGGCATTGATATGGATGGCTCGCTACTGGAGTTCGATTATCATGAAGTGCGTACAAAACGCGCCATTATTGAAAATTCACGTTGCGTCATGTTGGTCACCGATCACTCTAAGTTCGGCCGTAATGCAATGGTCAATCTCGGTAATATGAACTTAATCGACTATTTATTTACCGACAAACAGCCGCCAGACAGCATTCTCAAAGTGATTGAGCAACATAACGTCCAGCTCGAACTTTGCTAATCAAATCATTATGTTCATGATGGCGGTGCCCTTGCACTGCTATCGTGTTTATTAATACGCCCCTTCTGTTTTAACCCCCACCTCTCGCTGTTCTGTGTTCTTTTTCGCTCAAAAATGTTTTTCCCTGCCTATATACCATTATTTTATTTGTGGTTATTGAAAAAAAATTGTTACCAATATCACGCAGTTGTTATTTTTCTTATTAATAATAGTTGGCATCACTATTCATTTTGACTACAATCAAATGAGCGAAAACGAACATTATTGAAAGTTTTTCGAACATCTCAGGGGGATGCATGGAAACTAAAGACTTGATTGTCATCGGCGGCGGGATCAACGGCGCTGGTATTGCAGCTGACGCTGCAGGTCGTGGATTATCGGTATTACTGCTCGAAGCTCAAGACTTAGCGAGTGCAACCTCATCAGCGAGTTCAAAGCTGATCCACGGTGGCTTACGCTACCTCGAACATTATGAATTCAGATTAGTCAGTGAAGCACTGGCTGAGCGCGAAGTCTTATTACGACTCGCACCGCACATTGCGTTTCCAATGCGCTTTCGTTTACCACACCAACCACATTTGCGTCCAGCTTGGATGATTCGTATTGGCCTGTTCCTTTATGACCATTTAGGCAAGCGTGTCAGCCTGCCAAGCAGTAAAAGCTTAAAATTCGGCCAAAACTCTGTGCTGAAATCTGAATTAACCAAAGGGTTTGAGTACTCAGATTGTTGGGTTGATGATGCGCGTTTGGTTGTTCTAAACGCTCAAGAAGTGGTACGTAAGCATGGTGAAGTTCGCACTCGCACAAAAGTGACTCGTGCTTACCGCGAAAATGGCTTATGGGTTGTTGAAGCACAAGACTTACGTACGGGTGAAACTCTCACTTGGAAAGCAAAAGGACTGGTTAATGCAACGGGCCCTTGGGTGAAAGAGTTCTTTGATGATGGTTTGAAATTAAAATCGCCATACGGCATTCGCTTAATTAAAGGTAGCCATATCGTTGTTCCACGCGCTCACGATGAACCACAAGCTTACATCCTGCAAAACGAGGATAACCGTATTGTCTTTGTTATTCCGTGGATGGATGAGTTCTCAATCATCGGTACAACAGATGTGGAATACAAGGGCGATCCAAAAGACGTCAAAATTGACGACAAAGAAGTCAGTTATTTGCTTAAAGTGTATAACGACCACTTCAAAAAACAGTTAACGGTTGAAGATGTGGTATGGGATTACTCAGGGGTTCGCCCATTGTGTGATGATGAGTCTGACTCACCGCAAGCAATTACTCGTGATTACACCTTAGATATTCACGATGAGCAAGGCCAAGCGCCATTACTATCCGTATTCGGTGGTAAATTAACCACTTACCGTAAATTAGCCGAAGCCGCTGTAAATAAATTGGCGACTTATTACCCAAATGCAGGTAGTCCGTGGACGAAAAATGGTCAATTGCCGGGTGGTGATATCGAAGGTTGTGATCGTGATGGTTATGCACGCGTATTACGCAAACATTATCCATGGCTTCCTGAAGGGATCGCACTGCGTTATGCAAGAACTTACGGCAGTAACAGCAAGCTGATTTTGGATGGCGCGAGCTCGCTCAGTGATCTCGGTGAAGCATTCGGCGCGAATGTGTATGAAGCCGAACTACGCTACTTAGTGAAAAATGAGTGGGTAACCGAATTAGATGATGCCATCTGGCGTCGTACTAAATTGGGCATGTGGTTGAATGATTCAGAAAAACAGCACATTGCACAATGGTTGTCAGAGCACACCTCTGCATAATCGTCAAAATCTCGTTGTTATTAGTCCAAGGCCAGTCAATTGACTGGTCTTTTTATATTTACAGCCTATATGTTGCTTAAATTGATTTTCTTTGCCTATAATATGCACGTCTTTTATCCTATCTCTTAACTTAGCAGGTACTCCCTACGATGAATTAAGCACTGCCAGAAAATATTTTCCAATACCACCTTGGTATTCATTTTTCTGTTCCTGGCAGGCAACGCTATTCATCGACGCTTCTTGATAAGTCAACGACGTTGTCTGCACTCTTTATTTTTGGAGGTGCCTATGACAATTGCGTGTCACTTTTCACAACTGAATATCGAATTTAACCAAACAGCCCTGTTTCCACCATTAAGTGGGACATTGTCTTGCCAAAAAAATGCCTTAATTGGCCATAATGGGCGGGGTAAATCTGTGCTGATGCAGCTGCTAGCTCAAGTTCTACCACCTACGCAGGGGAATGTGCATTGGAATATGCCCTTTATCCATATTAATCAGCTCACCCGCTTAACAGGCGAAACGCTGATTGATGCTTTAGGTATTACGGAGCTGTATCATGCATTTTCTCGCATTGAAGCAGGTAATGGCTCACAGTGCGATTTTGAGTTAGTCGACGATAAATGGCATTTACCGTCTCAATGGCAAAATTTGTTAGATTCTGCACGATTGCCCGTTTCGATGGAAACCCCTATCGTCCATCTCAGTGGTGGCGAACGAACGCGCCTTGCACTATGTCGTGCCTTTTTACAGCAAGATAGCTTTCTACTGCTTGATGAACCAGATAACCACTTAGACACCAGAAGCCGTCAATGGCTAAGCCAAAAACTGACTGAGCACAGAGCAGGTAGCCTTGTTATCTCTCATAACCGAGCACTGTTAAATGAAATGGACACAATTTTTGAACTCACCGAGAAAAGCTTGCAAGAATACGGAGGGAACTATGGGTTATATGACACGCAGAAGAATTTCGAAATCGCGGCGATTGATGCCCAAGCTGCGCGTTTAGAAAAACGTCTTAACCAAGAGAAAAAGCAACTACAAGCCACATTACAAAAAGCCGCTCAGCGGAAAAAACAAGGAGAAAAAATCCGTTATGGTGGCTCTCAGTCCTTACTGCTACTCGATATGCAGAAAAACCGTGCAGAAAAAAGGCAGTCTAGTGTTGCCGACCGCCATCAGCGGGTGATGGATAATTTACAAGGCCAACGACAAGAAAACCAAGAGAAAATGCACCATATTAAGCAGCAAAAGATGGTCATTGCCTATCAGGGTGAGGGGAAAAAAGTGACGGTTTTCGCTTCCGATCTTTCGTTACCCTATGGCCATTTATCGCCACTATCATTCACCGTATACAGTGGGGAACATTGGCATATTCAAGGTGATAATGGTTGTGGTAAATCCACCTTACTTAAAGTACTTGCAGGGCACCTGAAAGCCCTATCGGGTGAATCCCGCCTAAGTGGACGTTTTTGCTACTTAGACCAGCACCTAAACTTACTGGATAAAACGCTACCCGTTGGCGAGGCACTCCACCAACACCAGCCCATGTTTACGGTTGAACAATGGCGGACACAACTGGGCATGTTACGGATTCGAGGCGATAAATCCTTGCTACCACTACAACAACTGAGTGGGGGCGAACAGCTCAAAGCCACATTATTAGCACTGACCCATAGCCCGAATCCACCTGCGATTTTGTTACTCGACGAGCCAGATAACCATCTGGATTTAGAATCGAAGCAATTACTAGAGGATGTATTAAACAATTACCAAGGTACATTGCTATTGGTTTCCCATGATAACGCCTTTATTGAGCGCTGCAATATTACCCATACATTGAATCTTGCTAACGAATAGAATAATTAACCACCTTCAAAAGAGGTGGTTAATTATTAACGAATAAACGTGTTTTTAACGCGGTTAGAAACTAAAAAATACGGTATCCATAACACACAATAGAAGCTGCCATTAATCGCTGTGATAACGTTTGAGTAATTAATTTCCATACCGAATGTATAAGGGAATACAAAGCGGGCAACAAACACCATCAAGGTATATAGCAACATGGTTATGATAAACAACCACTTCGCACTTTTTTTCCATTTAACTGCCGCAATAAAGGTCCACAATAGTAATGCAATGATAACCCCATAACCCGTTTGCAATAGGTAATAACCCATTGAAAAGCCAGGCACATAAAAATCAGAACCCACTTGTGTAGCAAGTGGCCAAACTGTTTTTACTTGAGAGACTTCTTGCATTAGCATCATGACCATTTTATACAACATATAAAACAGCCCAATAACTGGCCAAATTAACCAACCACCTAGCCCTTCAAGCGACTTTTTCGGGGCAGGTTGTGGAATGACTTGAGCGACAACCTGCTCTAATTGAACCGTGGATTGAGAATTCTCCATTTAACGAACCTTTGTATCCTGTATTTTTTCTTCAATGTATTTTTTGAGTACAATCGCTTGATTATGTTCTGTATTTTTCGCGCTATACAATAGGGTCACATGACCTTGCTCCGCCTGCTCAACTAACTTTTGCCAAGCCTCGGTGCTATTCAATTCTTCGCAATAGCGCTGCACAAATTGCTCGAATTGATCGGTATGTTGATGGAACCATTTTCGTAACTCATTAGAGGGAGCCACCTCTTTATTCCACTCATCACACTGTAAATCGATTTTTTTAATCCCTCGAGGCCATAGCCTATCGACTAAGACACGATAGCCATCATCCTTAGTCACAGGGTCATACACTCTTTTGCAATAAATCATCACTTCACCTCAATGACGGTATTTAATTCACAAAAGTATTTTTTACCCGCTTAGAAACCAAAAAATACGGTATCCAAATTGCGCAGCCAATTAGGGCACGAAAAATGTCGCGAATATCCGATGCTTCAACCTCTAAATCTAACAATGCTCCTGCCAATATAATATCTGAAATAGTCAGCACTAAAGCAAATAGCTGGAAGAAAATATAAATTTTGATTGTGAGCTTTTTCTTCGTAAAAAAGACATAACACAAGAAAAGCAATAAAGTATATAAAATCGCATTTCCTAAAAGCTCAAAATAGATAAGTTCTTTAAATAAGGGTATAAATGTATCGGATTGGGAGTTCGTTAACTCATCCCAATACTCAATAACCTGGATATTTTGCCCGTAAATTGCAAATGGAAGAATAATAACGGATAGCACGATCCCTAACATGGGTAAAATCAGCCAACCACCTATCCCTGTTAGTTCAGGTTTAGGCTTAGGAGAGGCTGGAGGGTTATGAGATGAACTGCGATCTTCAGTTTTCATTTCACTTCCTTATTCGCTGTAAACACCATGTCAGTGACGAAATAATCCATCTTATTAAGATAACATACTTGTTCACTAAAATATGAGTTACCTAATGCACCAATACACAATATATTGGGATTAAAGAAAAATCTTATCAGGTCATCATAATGCAAACATTCACTGTTAATTTACTTCTCCCACAACCTTATCGCTCTGCAGATTTTTTTGCCTTCCATTTAAGAGACCAACAAAATGTGGCAGAGATTGTCGTCGACAATTGTTTGCAAAAAGGCCTAATTTGGCAAAATCATCCCGCCAACATTCGGTTAGCCATTGAAAACCAACATGCAACAATTTCTTTAGATATTGATTCTTCGGATGTTTCCCCAACTGAAACAGAGCTGCGCACCCTTGGGAAACACTTGTTGGGTTTACATCAACCCGTTAATGAATTTGAAATACACTACCTAACAGACCCCGTGCTTGGTCAACTCATTGAAAAACAAAAGGGATTAAGAATTTATCAGTCCTCTAATGCTTTCGAGGCTTTAGTGTGGGCGATTATTGGGCAACAAATTAGTGTCCATGCCGCTATCGCAATCCGTCGGCGCTTTATACAAGCTGTTGGGGTACAGCATTCATCAGGGATTTGGTGTTTTCCTGATATCCAACAAGTGGATTTAGTCAGTGATGATACACTCAGACAAACAGGGTTTTCATTAGGGAAAATTGTTGCTCTTAGGGCGTTATGTGAAGCAATTAAAACCCAACAGATTGATTTATCTGTACAAGTGACTCATGACAATGCCGACGAGGTGACAGAACAACTGCTCAAAATTAAAGGAATTGGCCCTTGGACGGTCAGTTATGCACTCTTGCGGGGCTTTAATTATCTCAATGGCTCTTTGCATGGCGATGTTGCGGTAAGGCGTAATTTACAAACCTTATTAAACAGCCAAGAACAACCGACCGCGAAAGAGACAGAGAAATGGTTAGCGCAATTTTCCCCGTGGCGAGCGCTAGTTGCAGCACATTTATGGCGGAGTCAATCTGCCGCAGGCTATTAATTTATGGCCGATAAAAAGAAAGCCCAATCAATTGATTAGGCTTCTCTATGAACGAACAATAGGTATTAACGTAGCCAGTTAGTTTTCACTAATTGCACCACTTCATCACCGCGCCCGCTCATAATGGCTTTTAACATATATAAGCTAAAACCTTTAGCTTCCTGAGCCGCAATTTCTGGTGGCATTGAAAGCTCTTGTTTTGCAGTTAAGACATCCACCACCACAGGGCCATCGTGGGCAAAAGCCTCTTTAAGTGCGCTGTCGAGATCTTCACTTTTTTCCACACGAATACCTTTGATACCCGCAGCGTTCGCAATTGCAGCAAAATTCGGATTATGCAAATCTGTTCCTGCTGTTAAAAAACCCGCAACTTTCATTTCCATTGCCACAAAGCCCAATACCCCATTATTGTGAATAATGATTTTTACTGGCAATTGCATTTGTGAAAGAGAAATAAAATCCCCCATTAACATGCTAAATCCACCATCACCACACATGGCAACCACTTGGCGTTTTTTATCAACAGCTTGCGCACCAATTGCTTGTGGCATCGCATTCGCCATAGAACCATGATTAAACGAGCCAATTAAGCGGCGCTTACCATTCATTTTCAAATAGCGTGCTGCCCATACCGTTGGCGTCCCCACATCACAGGTGAAGATTGCATCATCATCGGCCAGCTCACTAATTTTAGTTGCCAAGTACTGTGGATGGATGAGCCCTTCATGCCCTGGTTTTGCAAGGTCATCTAACCCTTTACGGGCTTCGTCATAATGCTTTAACGCGCTCTCAAGGTGCTTTTTATCTTGTTTAGCCTGTAAATGTGGCTGTAATGCATCAAGAGTGGCTTTAATATCACCAATCAGCCCCATATCGATATGGCAATGAGAACCTAAGCTCCCTGCATTAATATCAATTTGAATAATTTTTGCATCATTTGGGTAGAAAGGACGATATGGGAATTGCGTTCCGAGCAAAACAACCGTATCCGCGTTCATCATTGCATGGTAACCCGATGAAAAACCGATTAAACCTGTCATTCCCACGCTGTACGGGTTATCCCACTCAATATGCTCTTTACCGCGCAATGCATGAACTACAGGTGCTTTTAGCGTTTCTGCCAGTTTGATCACTTCATCATGTGCCCCTGCGCAGCCATTACCACAAAATAATGTGACATTTTTAGCTTCATTTAAGGCTTGCGCTAATTGTTCGATTTCAGAGCGCTGTGGCATGATCAATGGGGCTTGAGGCTGATACCATGTTTCTTTGGCGGTCTCTGGTGCATCTTTTAATGCAATATCCCCCGGAATGACAACAACGGATACCCCTTTGTTCAGAATTGCTTTACGCATCGCAATGCCAAGCACTTGTGGGATTTGTTCTGGGTTAGAGACCATCTCGCAATAGTGGCTACATTCACGAAATAGTTCTGTTGGGTGGGTTTCTTGGAAATAATTGCTGCCAATTTCACTTGATGGAATATGCGCTGCAATCGCCAATACAGGCACTCTGTTACGATGACAATCATATAATCCATTGATAAGATGCATATTTCCAGGCCCACAAGAGCCTGCACAAACGGCTAGCTGCCCAGTAAGCTGGGCCTCTGAGCCCGCGGCAAATGCAGCTACTTCCTCGTGACGAGTGCCTAACCATTCAATTGCCCCTTGACGGCGCAAACTGTCGGTTAAGCCATTCAATGAATCTCCAGTAACGCCCCAAATACGTTTAACACCTGCATTATCAAGTACTTTTGCAATATAGGATGCAACACTCTGTTTTTTCATAATGGCACTCTTCTCAGTCGGATGTCATACGCGCTTGATAAAATACAACGCGTATTCTTTTAGAGTTTAGCAAAATTCATTTTAAATCTTACTGTACTCTCTGATTATCAAACTTATTTACAATCATTTATTTGATTGTAACCAAGTCAATTATTCATTCCTACTTATCAAATCCATTATAAAACAGAACGACACAATCCTCCGTTATTATCAAAAGAAGATGATAATAACGGAATAAATTAAGAGACTATTGTTAATATTAATCACTGCCATAAGAATATCGTAAAATGATTGGCATAATTACCCAATCAATTTGAGAATGATTAAGTTACACTTTCCACAGTAAAACACCAGTTTGATACCCTGCACCAAATGACCAAAATACAATAATATCACCTTCATGAAGTAGCCCTTTTTTCAAACGATGTGCATAGGCAACTAATGGGCTATTTCCGCCTGTATAACCATACTCATCACCAATATATTCAATCTGCTCCCAGGAAATATTTAATGCATTTTTAATCATTCCAATATAATTCTTTGAAAATTGAGAAAAGAAAAAACAAGAAATATCATTCACTTTTAAATGATGTTTTTCCAACTGAAATTGAATGGCTTCTATCGCAAAGGGTACACAGAGCTCCCCTGTAAAATTATCCCAGTAAAATTTCTCTTCTTGCATATTTTGGCTATGTGATAATCCATAGTGTGGAAATACAATCGTATCGGCATACTGACTATCAGTGTAATATTGACTATCGATGAGCCCAGCGCCTAAGTTGTCCTTTACTTTATCGAGTATCACTGCAACCGCCGCATCCCCAAATAAAGCCTCAGGGAAAAGCTCATCTGGTTTTGCATATCGAGAAATTTGATCTGTAGAGATAACCAATGCTCTACAATAGGACGCTTTTAATTTCAGCATCATAGCTGCTTGTTCAAGAACTGCTAACATACTTAAACAAGTTATATTCATATCGATACAAATACAATTGTGTTTAATATTAAATTTTCGATGAATAAATAATGCATGAGTTGGCGATAAATACTCTAGTGTCGTTGATGCGAAAATAATAATATCAATATTACTATCATCCACTATCGGCTTTGCTGATTTAAATGCCATCGTTAATACATTTTCACTTTCAAGGTCAGAAACATAACGCTGTCGCTTACCTAATGATTCAAATAGATTATTAATATTTCTAATATCGCCATGTTTTTCGATAAAATAATCATTCCCCCTAATTTGGGCTGGATGATAAACATTAATCGCTGATATTTTCACGGAGTTATTCATGTTACCCCCTATATTCATGGAGTATTTAGCATAGTTTAAATCAGCAAAAATGAAATATAACTGATTGATTATTAATGTTTTTATTATTTTAAATCAACATTGTTAGCCTAATGCATTATTGATATAAGTAACATGTTGATATAGACCTAACCAGCTAAAATAAAACGCTAAAAATTCTTTTTTTTCGGCATTAAAAGCCAAGTATTTTACATTCCAGCGATATTAATGTATTATTAGTCACGACTTTGATTATTTTCAGGTGGTTATTTTGCTCTATTTACAAAAAAAGTGCTCTCTATTTCTCTCTCTACCTCTACTGTATTACTCCATTATTTAGCTCAATTTTAAATTTTAAAAACTGATCAAAAATTCATACAGCGACTATTATAAATGATAGGACTTTGCACGTTGTTTAAGTATGAAAACCCACACCTTAAATGTGATTTATCTCGTTGTTGAAATTCAAATAAGAGGATGGTTTCATGAAATTCAAGAAGAAAAAAGAAAAACCATTAAATATTAATGACATTACAATCATTGATGATGGTAAATTAAAGAAAGCAATTACCGCTGCTTCACTGGGTAATGCGATGGAATGGTTTGACTTTGGTGTATATGGCTTCCTAGCTTACGTATTAGGTCAAGTTTTCTTTCCAGACGCATCACCGAGCGTCCAGATGATTGCTGCACTAGCGACATTCTCCGTGCCTTTCTTAGTTAGGCCGTTAGGGGGAGTGGTATTTGGTATCTTAGGTGATAAGTATGGTCGGCAAAAAGTATTGTCGATGACCATTATCATTATGGCGATAAGTACGTTCTGTATTGGTTTGATCCCATCATATGAAAGCATCGGTATTTGGGCACCCATCCTGTTATTAATCGCTAAATTAGCACAGGGCTTCTCTGTCGGTGGGGAATATTCAGGAGCTGCAATTTTTGTTGCCGAATATTCACCTGACCGTAAGCGTGGCTTTATGGGCAGTTGGTTAGACTTTGGTTCTATCGCAGGTTTCGTGCTAGGTGCAGGCGTAGTCGTGCTGATTTCCAGTATTGTTGGAGAGGCAAATTTCCATGATTGGGGCTGGAGAATTCCGTTCTTCTTAGCCTTACCTTTAGGGATTATTGGGTTATATCTGCGCCATTCCCTTGAAGAAACGCCTGCTTTCCAACAGCATGTTGAATCGCTGGAAAAACAAGACAAAGCCAATATTCAAAATCCACCCAAAGTTTCAGTACGCGAAGTGGCATCGAAGCATTGGAAAAGCTTATTAATTTGTGTTGGCTTAGTGATTGCAACTAATGTCACGTATTACATGTTGTTGACTTACATGCCAAGTTATTTATCGCATAACCTGAATTATTCAACTGACCATGGTGTGCTAATAATTATCGCCATTATGATTGGTATGCTATTTGTTCAACCCGTGATTGGCTTAACCAGTGATAAAATTGGCCGTCGCCCATTTGTTATTATCGGTAGCGTAGGTTTAGTGCTATTGGCTTACCCTGCTTTTATGCTAATTAACAGCGGCTCAGTTGGGTTAATTTTTGTCGGATTACTGATCCTTGCGATATTGCTAAACTGTTTTACTGGGGTCATGGCATCAATTTTACCCGCGATTTTCCCAACGCATATTCGTTACAGTGCCTTAGCCATCGCCTTTAATATCTCAGTATTAATTGCAGGTGCGACCCCAACTGTTGCAGCTTGGTTAGTCGAATCAACCACAGATTTATATATGCCAGCCTATTACTTGATGGTGATTGCATTAATTGGCTTATACACAGGTATTCGCATGCCAGAAACAGCCAATAAACCGTTGCGGGGTGCAACACCAGCGGCGTCGGATAAAGCTGAGGCGAAGGAAATCTTGAGTGAACATTTTGACAATATTGAGCAAAAAGTTGAAGATATTGACCAACAAATTGCTGAACTTGAGAAAAAACGCCAGTCGTTAATTAATCAGCATCCTAAATTGGATTAACGCCTAGGAGGAAAGCGGTGGCAGCCAAGCATCTTATCTGGTTTCGTCATGATTTACGCGTCACCGATAATAAAGCCCTTTCCTCGGCCTGCGCTGACCCGCAGGCCAATGTCATCGCCCTCTATACTGCCACACCCGAACAGTGGAAACAGCATGATGTCTCTGCACGACAGATCGCCTTTATTCACCAAAACCTTGTCGAATTACAACATTCCCTTGCTAAGTTAGGTATTCCATTCATTTGCCATACTGTGGGTAATTTTGTAGATGCCGCTAAATGGGTACTGAATTACGCCAAAGAACAGCAAGCGGATGCTTTGTTTTTCAATCGGCAGTATGAATGGAATGAAAAGAAACGTGATGAGTGGTTGATAGAGCAAGCACCACCAATGCATATCCATACTTTTGATGATGCGCTGTTGCTCCCACCTGGCACAGTAATAAATCAAAAAGGTGAAATGTACCAAGTCTATACCCCATTTCGCCGTGCTTTTCTAACCCAACTCACTGTCACAGACTACCGTTCCTTACGTGCCCCTGCTCAGCGTTCAAAGCCGTTAGAGATTGAAACAACCCTGCCGCTATTTCCTCATGAGCCTCAAAACATCGCGCAATCTTTCCCGGCAGGTGAACAAGCTGCCTTAAAGCAGCTCAGGCAGTTTTGCGCTAAAAAAGTGACAGATTACCAACATGATAGAGATTTCCCCGCTATTAATGGCACCAGCCAGCTATCGCCATACCTCGCAATTGGAGTGTTATCCCCTCGCCAATGCATCAATCGTTTACAAGCTGAAAACCCACAGCTTCTTGATTACCCTGATAGCGGCGCATTCACTTGGTTAAATGAATTAATTTGGCGTGAATTTTATACTCACCTTTTAGTGGCATTTCCTCGTTTGTGCCACAACCAGCCCTTTATTCATTGGACACAATATATTCATTGGAATGATTCACCTACCGATTTTGAGGCATGGAAAATCGGACAAACGGGCTACCCAATTGTGGATGCAGCCATGCGGCAGCTGAATACCACAGGCTGGATGCATAATCGGTTACGAATGATTGTGGCGAGTTTCTTAGTCAAAGATTTACTTATTGATTGGCGGGAAGGGGAAAAATACTTTATGACCCAGCTGATTGATGGAAGTTTAGCGGCGAATAACGGCGGCTGGCAGTGGTCAGCCTCTACAGGTGTGGATGCCTCCCCTTGGTTTCGTATTTTCAACCCGACCACACAAGGGAAAAAGTTTGATGCTCAGGGCACGTTTATCCGCTATTGGCTCCCTGAATTAAATGGCGTCCCTGATAAATATATCCATACCCCCCATGAATGGGCAGAAGAAAACAATATAGCCATTGATTACCCGAAACCTATCGTTGATCACAAACAAGCACGTTTAAACACACTGGAAGCGTTTGAAGCAGGTAAGCGCAATAGCCTTAAATACGATAAATAGCAAAGTTATTATTTGTGTTAAGGGTTATTATGCAAGCCTAATGATAAGGAGATGCAATCGATGAGCGTAATTTTACAAGTAGACTTCCCATACCAAGGCCCGTGGGGCGAAGAAATGACAGCGGCAATGAATGATTTAGCTCAGTCAATCAACCAAGAACCTGGCTTTATCTGGAAGATTTGGACTGAAAACCAACAAACTCAAATGGCAGGTGGAGTTTACATGTTTGCTTCTGAGCAAGAGGCAAACGCTTATTTAACCAAACACAGTGCGCGTTTAAAAGCCTTTGGTGTGCCCGATGTCCGAGGTGAAATTTTTGCCGTGAACACCGCGCTCAGCCAACTTAACCAAGCGCAGTTTATCGCAAAATAAGCACTTATTGGCGATGAAATTCGAATAGCATCACATCAGAAGTAAATGAGCCATCGGATTGTAATGCAAAATGGTGTTTCACTTCATCGCTGAGCGTGTTTTGAAATTGACGAATTGCCTCAACTAAAGGTTGTGGCGTTCGCATCCGTTCAACCCAACTGGTAAACTCAAGGGGCAAACGGAAACTTTGAACACCACTAACAAATAGCCCTGCATTGTTGAACATCCCTGACCATTCCCCAGCAGAATAATCGCGAATATGCGATGTATCCCTTAAAACTTCAACGGTTTGCAGATAAATGTCCAACAATGGGTGGCCAGGTGAAACCACATCAATAAAAATGCCTTTTCCACCCACTTTCAATACACGGCGGACTTCACGCAGCGCTTTTTCAACATCATGCCAATGGTGTGCAGAATAGCGGCTAATCACCCGATCAAAATGATTATCTGCAAACGGCAGTTGTTCAGCAGTGCCTTTGCAGGTCGTGATATTAGTTAGTTGGCGCTCTTGCGCGTTCTTCGCCACAACACTCAGCATCGAGTCGGACAGATCATATGCCGTGACAGATTTAACCAGCGGTGCTGTGTAAAAACTCGCATGCCCTGCACCACAGCCAAGGTCAAGGACATCCTCAGCTTGGCAACCCTGTAGCAACCTCTGCAAGGCGAGTAAATCCTCACCTTGTGCATGAACTTGACTGGTTAAATAGGCGTTGGCTTGCTCATCAAATTGCTGATAAACCGCTTGATGGTGCGTTTTCATCTCTGTTTCCTGACATTTTGTTAGCGATTTCCCATCACAACAGAAAATGATTGAAAAAGCACCTATTTGTTTGTAACCGTTTCGTCACAATTATGGTTAATGAAAATCCCCATGACGGCGTTCCACCAGCGTCAAAATGCTATAAAGTGCCACAGCCGTATCGTCTTGGTTAAAGACTTGCACATCCCATTCAACGACCCCATTTGGTTTATCTTCGGCTAATTTTTGTGGTTTTTTTATCTTTTTCTTGCACGTTAGACGAACTTGTATCGTATCGCCAATTTTTACGGGTTCGATAAAACGCAAGTTTTCCATGCCATAATTTGCGATAACTGGCCCAACGCCTGCATCAACAAACAGACCTGCTGCAGCTGAAACCACAAAATACCCATGGGCAATACGTTCACCAAACAGTGATTGTGCCGCCCCGATTTTATCCACGTGCACATAGAAATTATCACCACTGAGGCAAGCAAAATTAGCAATATCGGCCTCGGTCACCGTACGCCTTGCTGTGAGCAACGTATCGCCTATCACTAAGTCTTCAAAATGTTTTCGAAATGGATGAACAACATCAGTCACCGTCTTTGCACCACGGATCCACTGCTGGCTAATCGCGGTTAACATCGATGGGCTGCCCTGAATGGCCGTGCGCTGCATATAATGCTTCACCGCTCTCAATCCACCCAGTTCTTCACCGCCACCTGCACGCCCAGGCCCACCATGCACTAGTAGAGGTAGTGGTGAGCCGTGCCCTGTTGATTCTGTCGACGATGCTTCATTTAATACCAACATGCGGCCATGTGCACGTGCACTTGCTCGGATCACTGACTGAGCGACCTGTGCATCCGCTGTCACTAATGTGCCCGCCAAGCTACCGCCCCCTAGAATGGCAAGTTGCACCGCTTGCTCAAGGCTTTCATAACTCATTAAGGTCGCAACAGGGCCAAATGCTTCGGTTTCATGGACGGCCGAAGATTTAAATGGCTCTGCGCAGTACAATAATGTCAGAGGATAAAAGGCACCGTTTTGGCTATCAGCACCGATGACCGCTAATTGTTCAAACTGCCCACCACAGAGTACTTCACAGCCATTGTTTCGTAGATAATCCACTTTCGTCTGTACATCTTGGCGCTGTTCTAAATTAATCAACGCCCCCATACGAACCCCATCAACTGCAGGGTCGCCAACCGTCGTCGCCGATAACCGTTTAAGCAGTGCTTGTTTAACATTGTCTAATTGATTTTTCGGTACAATAATGCGACGGATGGCCGTACATTTTTGCCCTGCCTTCGCGGTCATTTCACGGGTCACTTCTTTAATAAACAATGCAAATTCAGGCTGTTCTGGCTGCACATCATCCCCTAAGATCGCACAGTTCAGTGAGTCGGCTTCCATGGTGAAAGGCACTGATTTTTCTATGATGCGCGGATGGGATTTAAGTTTTTGCCCTGTGGAGGCAGACCCTGTGAACGTGACGACATCCTCAAAATCAAGGTGATCAAACATATCCCCGACACCACCACAAATCAGCTGAATAGCCCCCTCAGGTATAAGACCGCTGTCAACCATCAGCTTGACCATCGCTTGGGTGACTTGAGCCGATGCTGTCGCAGGCTTGATAATGGCAGGCATACCCGCTAACCACGTAGGTGCCAGTTTCTCTAGCATTCCCCAACAAGGAAAATTAAACGCATTGATATGCAGCGCCACGCCACGGCGAGAGGTCAAAATATGATGACCAATAAATTGCCCCTGCTTAGACAAGGGAACTGTGTCACCTTCAGGCCAAATGGTGTCATCGGGGAGTTCTCTACTTGCCAAACCTGAATAGGCAAATAATGTCCCAATCCCCCCTTCAATATCCACCCAGCTATCTGCTTTTGTTGCCCCGGTTTGCGCTGAAATAGCATAGAGTTCCGCCTTATGCTCCAACAAATACTTGGCTACCGCTTTAAGCATCTGCCCCCGTTGCTGGAATGACATAGCAGATAGCGCCTCCCCTCCAACTTTTCGCCCATAGGCCAGACTCTCAGATAAAGGAAGCCCCTCGGTTGTCACCGCGTATAAAGCCTGATTGGTAAGTGCATGATAAATCGCCCGCTCTTTACCATTACCCTGTACCCACTTCCCCATAATGTAACTTGTCAAATGCTGCATATTTCACCCCAGAAATAAAGTAAATAAACAAAAATGATACTTAGATATGTATCATAAAAATAATCATAGATGCTAATTTAAATTTAACAAATTGAAAACAAATTTGTATAAACCTAAGTTACCATTCAAATCCATACAAAAAACAATGAATATATATAATTGATTTTAATGAATTTAAAATAATACCTTGTGAAGTGCCTCGCAGAATTAAGTTAATGAACATTGATCTTTATGTTAAATATTCCTAGCATCAATGTTAAATAAACATGATTCACTATTTTCATTTAAAAATATTTTTCGAATCACTTAATGGAAAAATCAATGAACGAGAAAAATCAGGCTAACTTCGAGGCCAAAATCGAAGCGGATATTTCCATCGAGCCCAAGGACTGGATGCCCGATGCTTATCGGCAGAACCTTATTCGCCAGATAGGCCAACATGCCCACTCCGAAGTCGTGGGAATGCTCCCTGAAGCCAATTGGCTCACCCGCGCACCGACGCTGCGCCGTAAAGCTATTTTACTTGCCAAAATTCAAGATGAGGCTGGCCATGGCCTTTACCTATACAGCGCTGCAGAAACCCTTGGCTGTTCTCGCCAAGATATCTACCAAAAGCTGCTTGATGAAAAAATGAAGTATTCCTCGATATTTAATTACCCCACGTTGAGTTGGGCTGATATAGGCGTAGTTGGCTGGTTAGTCGATGGAGCCGCAATTGTGAACCAAGTCGCGCTATGCCGTGCATCCTACGGCCCTTATGCACGTGCAATGGTGAAAATTTGTAAAGAAGAAAGTTTCCACCAACGCCAAGGTTACGAAGCCGTGATGGCCCTAGCAGAAGGCACTGAAGCACAAAAGGCGATGTTGCAAGATGCGATCAATCGCTTCTGGTGGCCTGTTCTCACCATGTTTGGCCCGAATGATTCCGATTCTCCGCACAGTGCACAAAGTATGGCGTGGAAAATCAAACGCTTCAGTAATGACGAACTCCGTCAAAAGTTTATCGATAACACTGTGTCACAGGTCGAAGCACTCGGTATGACCATTCCTGATCCTGATCTCATGTGGGATGACGAGCTGGGTCACTACCGCTTTGGGGAAATTGATTGGGCAGAGTTTTACCAAGTGATTAAAGGTAACGGCATTTGTAACCATGAGCGCCTGGGTGCAAAGCGTAAAGGCTGGGAAGACGGAGCATGGGTACGCGAAGGTGCTATGGCACATAGTCGTAAGCAAAAGTCCATAAAATCCGCAGCGTAGTTTACTGACCAACGCTCAAAAAAGGAAAATACCATGAATAACCAAGATTGGCCTTTATATGAAGTTTTTATTCGCAGTAAACAAGGTTTGGCTCACCGCCATGTCGGAAGCTTACATGCCGCAGATGACCAAATGGCGCTAGAAAACGCCCGTGATGCCTACACTAGACGCAGCGAAGGTTGCTCCATTTGGGTCGTCAAAGCAGCCCATTTAATTGCATCACAGCCTGAAGATAAAAGCACATTCTTTGACCCTGCGGACACCAAGGTTTACCGCCATCCAACGTTTTACACCATCCCTGATGGCATTAAAAACATGTAAGGAGCACCTTATGAATCATCAAGAACAGCTCCATCATTACGCACTACGGCTCGGTGACTCGCCATTAATTCTTGCGCAACGTCTGTGTGAGTGGTGCGGGCATGCACCTGAAATCGAAATTGACCTCGCACTCTCTAATATTGGCCTGGATTTACTGGGGCAAGCACGCAATTTTTTAAGCTACGCCGCCCAGCTAAAAGGCACCGATTGTGATGAAGATAAGCTGGCCTTTTTACGTGATGAACGAGAATTCAGCAATCTATTACTCGTTGAACAGCCAAATAACGGCTTTGACGACACATTGGTGCGCCAATTTTTTATGGACGCTTACCATGTTCCACTCTACCAAGCCCTGATCCATAGCCGCGATGAACAACTTTCGGCCATTGCAGAAAAATCCCTTAAAGAGGCGATTTATCACCTGCGTTTTAGCCGTAATTGGATGATCCGTTTAGGGGATGGTACAGAGGAAAGTCATCGACGAATGCAAGATTCTGTTAATGCATTATGGCGCTTTACTGGTGAACTTTTTCACGCAGATAACATTGAAATCGCCCTCAGCGAAGCGGGTTTTGCCGTTGATCCTCGTTCTTTGAAAGACACATGGTTAAACACCATCAATGAAACCTTTGATGAAGCCACGCTTAGCATACCTGAGAAAGATGCTTATCGTTTAGGGGGTAAGCAAGGCAGCCATACTGAACATCTCGGCCTGCTGTTAACGCAATTGCAATTTATGCAACGCGCTTACCCAAATAGCCAGTGGTGATGTGATGGAACAGAGACTGCAATTCAACGAGCTTCAATCACCCCAAGTTCATCAGATCTGGCAACAGCTGCATCTAATTCCCGATCCAGAGCTGCCTGCACTCTCTATTACTGATCTTGGCATGATCCGCAAAGTGCTTCCAGATAATCAGGGTTGGAAAGTAATTTTTACACCAACCTATTCGGGTTGCCCTGCAACCGAATTTTTACTCAATGAAATTAAAACGGTTTTGGGCAATGCGGGTTTTGAACAGGTTGATATTGAAATCATGTTAACTCCTGCTTGGACCACCGATTGGATGAGCCAAGATGCCAAAAGGCGCTTACGTGAATTTGGCATTGCACCGCCACAAGGCACCTCTTGCGAGCACCCCGAGCACAAGGGGGCTATTCGTTGTCCACGCTGTGATAGCGAACAGACTGAAAAAATTAGTGAATTCGGTTCAACCGCATGCAAAGCATTATATAAGTGCGCCGAATGCTTAGAACCATTTGATTACTTTAAATGTATTTAGGGGCACTCATATGACTGTATTCCATCGTTTAAGTATTGCTGCCATTGAGCGCGACACCCCTGACGCCGTTGCGGTGACGTTCAATATTCCTGATGCCTTGCGCGAACAATATCGTTACCGTCCAGGACAGCATCTCACCTTAAAAGCCTTAATTAACGGTGAAAATTTGCGCCGCTGCTACTCCATTTGTAGTTCACCTGATGACGAAACGTTGAAAATAGGTGTGAAGGCCATTTATGAAGGGCGCTTTTCCAATTTTATTAATCAACAGCTCAATGTCGGCGATAGCCTCGATGTCATGATCCCACAGGGGCAGTTTGGCTACCAGCCTGAAACGCATATCCATGCACACTACCTTGCTGTTGCAGCAGGCTCTGGGATCACCCCACTGCTTTCAATCATTAAAGCCACATTGCAAACTGAACTTAAAAGCCATTTTGTGTTGATTTATGGTAACCGTAATAGCCGTTCAGTGATGTTTAAAGAGAGTATTTCAGACTTAAAAAACCGCTTTGCTGAGCGTTTCCAAGTGCTTTATCTATTTAGCCAAGAGCTTCAAGACAGTGAACTCCTTAGCGGGCGTATTAGCCAACAACAGCTTTCTGCATTAGGCAACACATTATTAAATTTCAAACAATTTGACCGCGCATTTATCTGCGGCCCTGAAAGTATGATGGATGAGGTGCATGACACCCTCGTGAATTACGGTATACCAAAAGAATTCGTACACACTGAGCGTTTCAACACATCAGGAGCAAAATTTAAACCCACTGCCGCCAAATCCAATGAAACTCGCCAAGTCAGTATTCACCTTGATGGTCGTACTTTGGATATCAGTATGGACAGTCAAGATGACAGCATTTTGGATGCGGCATTACGCCAAGGCGCTGACCTGCCATACGCCTGTAAAGGGGGCGTGTGCGCAACCTGTAAATGCAAATTGCGTTCAGGAGAAGTGGAAATGGGCGTCAATTACAGTCTTGAACCAGACCAGATTGCCGATGGGTACATCCTGAGTTGCCAAGCTTGGCCAAAGGGTGATGGCGTTGTTTTAGACTTTGACGTATAGGAAACGCAATGAAAAACCCTTGGATTTTATCTCAGCAAAATCAGCGTGTTCTTACTCTAACGTTGAATCGCCCCGAAGTGCGTAACGCGCTTAGCACCGAATGCCTTGAGTTGCTGGTACAACATCTTGAATCCGCTGATAACAATGAGGAAATCGGTGCGATAGTCATCGCTGGCAACCCGCGTTTCTTCGCTGCTGGCGCGGATCTTAAAGAGCTACAACAGCAAACTGTCGCTAACGCGATAACGGATAAACGCCCTCAAGTATGGCGTCGTTTATCCATGATATCAAAGCCAATTATCGCTGCCGCCAATGGATATGCACTCGGGGCAGGTTTCGAGCTACTACTTGCCTGTGACATGGTGATTGCAGGGGAATCTGCCCGTTTTGGGTTACCCGAAATTACCCTCGGTTTAATGCCTGGAGCGGGCGGTACCCAGCGTTTGATTCGTGCAGTAGGTAAGTCTTTAGCAATGCAAATGGTACTGACAGGAGAAACGATCAGTGCCAAACACGCACTCCAAGCGGGCTTAATCAGTGAAATTTGTGTTGACGATTTAGTGGTCGAACGTGCTCAACGACTTGCACAACGTATTACAGAGCATGCGCCTTTAGCCGTGCGTGCAGCAAAGGCAGCCTTAGTCCACTCCCAAGATAACCACCTTACTGAGGGCCTACAGCTGGAGCGCCAATATTTTGTGGCCTTAGCAGGCACGCAAGATCGGCAAGAAGGGATCACGGCCTTCTTTGAAAAACGCCCACCTCAGTTTACAGGACAATAACCATGACAAACGAAGCGATGATCCTTACCGCACTGGAAAATGGGGTTCTCACGATAACCTTAAACCGCCCTGATAGGCTCAATAGTTTCAACGATGAAATGCATCGTCAGTTGAGTGATGCCATCAAAATTGCAGAACGTGACGACACGGTGCGTTGCTTAGTGATCTCAGGGGCAGGCCGTGGTTTTTGTGCAGGACAAGATCTTAACGATCGTAATGTCAGCGTCGGTAGCGAAGCGCCTGATCTTGGTTTTTCTGTAGAAACCTATTATAACCCACTGATCCGCCGTCTTACTGCCTTACCTAAACCCATTATTTGCGCCGTCAATGGTGTCGCGGCAGGCGCTGGTGCAGCTATCGCATTAGCTGGAGATATTGTTATCGCCGCTAAAAGTGCCAGCTTTATTCAGTCATTTTGCCGCCTAGGTTTAGTTCCCGATTCAGGGGGAAGCTGGTTTTTGCCTCAGCTAGCTGGGCACGCCAGAGCGATGGGCATGGCATTATTGGGGGACAAAATCAGCGCAGAGCAAGCATTGCAATGGGGAATGATCTGGCAAGTTACTGAAAATGAAGCACTCACAGACACTGTTCAGCAACTCGCTCAACACCTTGCGACACAACCTACCTACGGCCTCGGTCTAATCAAAAAAGCCATTTACTGCGCAGCAACCAACACCCTAGATGAACAACTAGACCTTGAGCGCGATTTGCAGCGTTTAGGGGGACGTAGCGAAGACTACCGTGAAGGGGTCGATGCCTTTTTAAACAAACGTGAACCCCTGTTCAAAGGAAGATAACCATGACACTCCCTTTGAATTCCACCATCAAGACAGTCGCCGTAATTGGTGCAGGCACCATGGGTATTGGTATTGCACAAGTTGCAGCCACTGCGGGTCTCACCGTTTTACTGTTTGATGTTAACCAAGATGTGTTAACCCGTTCATTAGACACGATGACGCAACGCTTGCGTAAACGTGTGGAACAAGGAAAGGCTGAGTCGAAAACGACAGAAGCACTGATCGCCAATATTCATGTTGCTCAACACTTGTCTGAGTTGTCTAGTGCCCAACTCGTCATAGAAGCTGTTGCCGAAAAATTAGCAATAAAACAGTCTATCTTCGGTGAACTTGAAGGCATTTGCCATAAATCAACAATATTTGCGAGTAACACATCGTCATTATCGATTACAGCGATTGGTTGCCAATTGGAACACCCTGAACGGCTTGCTGGCTTACACTTTTTTAACCCCGCTCCCGTAATGAAATTGGTTGAAGTGATCCGTGGCCTAGAAACATCACCAGAAGTTATTGAACAATTGAAAGCATTGACTCTCTCATGGGGTAAGGTACCCGTTATTTGCCGCTCAACACCTGGGTTTATTGTCAATCGCGTAGCAAGACCTTTTTATGCAGAGACCTTACGCGCCCTCGAAGAGCAAGTGGGCTCCCCAGCCACGTTAGACAGTGTGCTGCGGGATGCAGGAGGCTTTGCTATGGGGCCATTGCAACTCACTGATCTCATTGGCCATGACGTCAACTATGCCGTGACTGAATCCGTATTTCAGGCATTCGGTTATGACCCACGCTTTCAAACCTCATTAATGCAATTAGAATTAGTGCAAGCAGGGCATTTTGGTCGAAAATCAAAACAAGGTTTCTATCATTATGATGATAATAAACCACAACCCACTGCGTCATTTGCCGCAAAAGTTCATCTTAACCACCCACAAACTGTAAAAGTTCGTGGCGATTGGCAAATATTTCCTGAGTTTGCGCAGCTTTTATCCGAAAATGGGATCTCACTCGAAGGATTGACACAACAGCCGAATCAATCCCCTACCCTTATTGTTAATAACGTTATTATTATGTTAACAAATGGTGAATTGGCATCGTTTCATGCGCAGCGCTCAGGGCAAGCGGTGGTTTTATTTGATTTATCGGCGAATTACCTTTCCGCAACAGCCATCACGCTCACCTGCGCAAAACAAAATAATGCGCAACAAAACCAGCACGCGATTGCTTTTTTTCAATCCCTTGGGAAAAACGTGATTGTACTGCCTGATTACCCTGCACTCTTAACAATGAGAACGGTCGCGATGTTATGTAATGAAGCACTCGATGTCGTGAATAAAGGGGTTGCTACTGTTCAAGATACCGATAATGCCATGCGCTTTGGGGTGAATTATCCCAAGGGTCCATTAACTTGGGGAGCTCAACTCGGCTGGCCACGTGTGTTATCGGTACTTGAGCAACTTGCGCAATTTTATGGGGATAGTCGTTATCGTCCCAACCCATTACTTAGGCAGTTAGCTGCAGATTATCAGTCTTTATCTTTCAAGGAGTTGCTATGATTTCTGTACCGAATATCACGACTGCTCAACAATCCGCTCATATTATGTATCGTGATGATGCATGTGCAAAGGCAATGGGTATGTCGATTGAGAAAGTCGAAGATGGCTTTGCGCAATTAAAAATGCCAATCACCGCAAATATGCTTAATGGCCATAAAACCTGCCATGGCGGGCAACTTTTTAGCCTAGCCGATACTGCATTTGCCTACGCCTGTAATAGCCAAGGGTATGCTGCTGTTGCGTCTATGTGCTCCATTGATTTCATCCGCCCAGGCTTTGAAGGGGATTTACTCACTGCCACCGCAAAAGTGAAACATCAAGGCAAACGTAACGGACTTTATGACGTCGAAATAACTAACCAAGATGGCAAAACACTTGCCTTGTTCCAAGGCCGCTCTCATCGTTTAGGGCACCGCTTAGAGGAGATTTGCCATGATTGATGCGTATATTTGTGATGGTGTACGTACTCCGATAGGCCGTTATGGTGGTGCTCTTTCTTCTCTGCGTCCTGACGATCTCGCGACTTTACCCTTAAAAGCGTTAATGGCAAGGAACCCGCAGTTAGATTGGTCACTGACTGACGACATTATTTTAGGTTGCGCAAACCAAGCGGGCGAAGACAACCGTAACGTGGCTCGCATGGCGGGTTTGCTGTCTGGCTTGCCCATGTCGGTTTCAGGCACAACCATTAACCGATTATGTGGTTCTGGGCTAGATGCAATCGCGCTTGCCGCGAGAAGTATTAAAGCAGGTGAATCAGGGTTAATGATTGCAGGGGGCGTTGAGTCAATGAGCCGCGCACCGTTTGTTATGGGGAAACAAGAATCGGCTTTCTCACGCCAAGCGCAAGTCTTTGATACCACAATCGGTTGGCGGTTTATCAACCCATTAATGGAACAACAATGCGGTACTGATTCCATGCCTGAAACGGCTGAAAATGTGGCAGAAACCTACCAGATCAACCGTGCAGACCAAGATGCATTTGCACTACGCAGCCAGCAGCGCGCTGAACGGGCTAAAGTTAACGGTATATTTGCGCAAGAAATTGTCCCTGTCACCATTAAACAGCGAAAAAATGAAATCGTGGTCACTGAAGATGAACATCCTCGTGCAGAAACCACCTTTGAGCAACTGCAAAAGCTGAAAACACCGTTTCGTGAAAATGGCACTGTCACGGCAGGAAACGCCTCTGGCGTAAATGATGGCGCCGCAGCTCTGATTATTGCATCCGAAACAATTGCGAAACAGCAAGGTTTAACCCCACGCGCCCGTATTGTTGCCACGGCCACTTGTGGTGTTGAGCCTCGATTAATGGGGATTGGCCCGCTCCCTGCCTCGCAAAAGGTATTGAAAATGGCGGGTTTAACTATCGACCAAATGGATGTTATTGAGCTAAATGAAGCCTTTGCAGCACAAGCTCTCGCCGTATTGAGGGGGTTAGGTTTACCCGATGACGCTCCGCACGTAAACCCCAATGGTGGCGCGATTTCCTTAGGTCACCCATTAGGGATGAGCGGTGCAAGACTCGCCATTGCCGCGATGAATGAACTTCATCGCAAACAAGGTCGCTATGCCCTATGTACCATGTGCATTGGCGTAGGGCAAGGCATCGCCATGATTATCGAACGAGTCTGAAAAACGCATTCATATCAATAATAATCGCCTGAAATCTGACACCTGCTCAGGCGAAAACCAGCAACGTCATCAACGAAAACTGGTTAACATAATAATTATGAGGAATGGCAATTATGAGCATGATACAAAATAGCATCGACCCAATTGAATTTGCCTCACGTGATGAAATCGAGTCATTACAGTATTCTCGAATGAAGTGGACACTCACTCACGCCTATGAAAATGTACCAATGTACCGTAAAAAGTTTGATGATGCGGGTGTACACCCTGATGATTTTAAACAATTAAGTGATATCGAAAAATTTCCGTATACCACTAAGCAGGATTTACGGGAAAACTACCCTTTCAGTACCTTCGCCGTCCCCATGGATCAAATCATTCGTATTCATGCCTCTTCAGGTACCACTGGGCGTCCAACCGTTGTCGGCTACACACAGCGTGATATTGATAATTGGGCGGATTTGATTGCACGCAGTTTACGCTCTGCGGGGACAGTACGTGGCGATAAAGTTCATGTTGCTTATGGTTATGGCTTGTTTACAGGTGGTTTAGGGGCACACTACGGTGCTGAGCGCCTTGGTGCCGCCGTTATTCCAATGTCAGGTGGGCAAACAGAAAAACAAGCACAATTAATTGCCGATTTTAAGCCTGATGTCATTATGGTGACGCCATCCTATTGCCTAAGTATTATTGATGAACTTGAGAAAATTATGGGTGGTGATGCTAGTAAGTGCTCACTTAGATTAGGCGTGTTCGGTGCTGAGCCTTGGACAGAATCTCTACGCACTGAAATCGAAACGCGCCTTGGCATCAAAGCGTTAGATATCTACGGATTATCAGAGGTAATGGGGCCGGGTGTTGCTATGGAGTGTGCTGACTCAGGTTCTAGCGGCCCAACTATCTGGGAAGACCACTTTTACCCTGAAATTATTTCCCCCGAAACCCTCAAAACATTAGGGGATGGTGAACATGGTGAGTTAGTGTTTACTACCCTTACAAAAGAGGCAATGCCTGTAATTCGTTATCGTACGCGGGATTTAACCCACCTAATGAAGGGTGTAAATCGCAACATGCGTCGAATTGGCAAAATCACGGGTCGTTCTGATGACATGATGATTATTCGCGGCGTGAATGTGTTCCCTTCTCAAATTGAAGAACAAATTATGCAGTTCAAAGAACTCTCACCCCACTATCAACTCGAAATCGGTCGCCAAGGCAATATGGATAACTTATCAGTCCGCGTTGAGCTCAAACATCCAGAGCAACTCACTTACGATGAGCGCTGTAATATCTGCCATCATTTAAAACACCGTATCAAATCCATGGTTGGGATCAGCACGCGGGTCAGTATCGTAAATTGTGGCGATATTCCACGGTCACAAGGTAAAGCCGAGCGTGTCATTGACACCCGAATTGCAATTTAATCAACGGATTAAGGCATATTAAGAATGGATTACCTAATATGCCATCCTGATACAACACGCTTTAATAAAAAACGATACGAGACAATATTCACTTTTATGTCTACTATTCAGGAAGAATTCTGATACAAAAAATTTATGGATGAAACATAAATGAATACCAAGCTCGACCAATTTATTCAACATGCCATCGCCAGTCAGCCCATTAGTGGTACGTCGCTCATTAGTTCCTTATACGGCGATGCACTACATCACCGAGGAGGCGAGGTTTGGTTAGGCAGCCTAACTAAGTTATTAGAACCGATGGGGTTTACTGACCGCTTTGTGCGTACCTCTGTTTTCCGCTTACAAAAAGAGGGGTGGTTAGATGTCGAAAAAATTGGCCGACGCAGCTACTACCGAATTTCAGCCCGTGGGCAAAGTCGGTTTCGGCGGGCAGAGCAAAAAATTTACCTCGCAGAGCAACCTGATTGGGATGGAAAGTGGGACTTATTGTTATTAGAAGCGGCTGATAAAGAAGAAAAAATTCGATTAAAAAAAGAACTGAGCTGGCTAGGATTCGGGCAGTTTAATACATCCTTAATGGCAGCACCAAGTTGTGCACAAAGTGATGTACCCGCGTTATTAAATGAGCTCAATGCGACTGAGCAAGCCATTTATTTCCATGCAGACTACCCTTATAGCCGCTCAGAAAAAAACCTGAAAGACCTCGTGTCTCAGGCATGGTCTTTGCAAGATATTTCAGAGCATTATCACCAATTTATTTCCTTATTCAGGCCATTGGCCTTGTTACTCAAGGATAATGCGGGAACACACATCAGCCCTGAACATTGTTTTCAGCTACGGCTACTTTTAATTCACTTTTATCGTCGCGTCACGCTCAAAGACCCGCTATTACCTGACGAACTTTTACCGCCTCAATGGGAAGGGCATATTGCGCGTCATTTGTGCACCAATATTTATCAACGTATCGACCAAGCTGCAACGCAATATGTTTCAGAAAATAGCGAAACGACAGTGGGTGAGCTTCCCCAACCTTCCAGCGCTTATTATCGGCGTTTTGGTGGGGTATTGCGGGAAATCGCCGCCTAAATTAACCGTTAAGGAGCCCTTATGCCTTTTTATCAAATTGATGGTATCACGCCGGTTGTTAGTCCAGACAGTTTTGTCCACCCCACTGCGGTCGTTATTGGCGATGTCGTAATTGGTAAAAATGTTTATATTGGCCCTAATGCCAGCTTACGAGGCGATTTTGGGCGGTTAATTATTAAAGATGGAGCTAACGTGCAAGATAATTGCGTGATGCATGGGTTCCCGCAGTTCGACACCATTATTGAAGAAGATGGCCATATCGGACACGGGGCTATCTTGCATGGCTGCCATATCAAACGTAATGCTTTAGTTGGGATGAATAGCGTGATTATGGATGGTGCGGTGATTGGTGAAAATTCGATTGTTGGCGCATGTGCATTTGTTAAAGCGGAGGCCATATTTGCACAAAATAGCCTAATCGTGGGTACCCCAGCAAAAGTGTTACGAACACTATCAGAAAAGGAAATTGAGTGGAAAAGTAACGGTACCAAAGACTACCAGAACCTAGTCACTCGCTGTTTAACTACATTTAAAGAAACTGAGCCGTTAACCGAAATAGAGGCCAACCGCCCTGTACTTCAGTTTGAGAATATTATCCCAAAATCTCAGCTATAAACTGATTGGGAAGCCCCGCAACAGCGCTTCCCAATCATTCACTATTACTTCGCATTATTACCAAATGGCGGCTTAGCAAACCAAACGGTAATGATCAGCGCAATAAACACCCAACCACATAGCCAGAAAATTTCATTCGCCGCTATGATTAACCCTTGGCTAGTAATTTGCTGTGCAATAAAACCTGAGGTTTGCTCTGTGCTTAAGCCATGAGCAGCCATGCCTTGGTACATTGCTAAAGACTCCGGATTATAATCCGTAATAAACTCCGTGAGTTGGCTATGATGCACAGACTCACGGTCGCTCCACATCGTGGTCGTGATTGATGTACCAATTGAGCCAGCGAGCGTTCGGAAAAAGTTTGCCAAACTGGAAGCCGATGCCAGTTTTTCAGGGGGAAGCCCCGACAAGGTCAATGTTGTCAATGGCATAAAGAAACAAGCAACCGCCATGCCCTGCACCAATTGCGGCCAAACTACCGCGGAGAACCCCATGCTCGGCTCAAAGGTATACGCCCGCCAGAAGAAACAAATAGCATAAAAAACAAAACTAAAGGTCACTATCCAGCGGATATCCAAAAAGTCGGATAATTTCGCCACTGGCGCTGAAAATAAAACAGGTAACAAGCCAATCGGCGCAAGTGCAAGCCCCGCCCACGTTGCGGTATAACCGTACACCTCTTGCAGCAATTGAGGTAATAACACTATCGCACCAAAATACGCCATATAGGCTAAACTGACCGAGATGGTGCCAATGGTAAAATTGCGCGATTTAAACAAAGACAGCTCAACAATCGGGTTTTTATCGGTCAGTTCCCAAATCACGAGGAACACTAAAGCGATAGCAGAAACAACAGCTAAAATCACAATCTCATTTGACGCTAACCAACCCAGCTCTTTCCCTTTATCCAACAGGACTTGTAAGCAACCAACGCCAACGGATAATAACGCCAAACCAATCACATTGAACGGTACTTTAACCACCGTCGATTCCATTCCTTTAAGGATAATAGAACCCACAATAATCACGAAAATACCAAGAGGCACGTTCATAAAGAATATCCAGCCCCAATGGAAGTTATCACTAATATAACCACCAAAAATGGGGCCAAATACAGGTGCTAAAATGATAGTCATCGACCAAAAAGCCAATGCCATATTCTGCATTTTCGGTGGGTAGCACCGCATAATCAAACTTTGGGATAAAGGAATAACAGGTCCTGCAACAGCACCTTGTAGCACGCGATATAAAATCAACATTCCAAGGCTATCTGAGAAGCCACAAAGTAATGAAAATAAAGTAAAAAGTGCCGTCGCCCACAAGAAAACACGAATTTCACCAAAACGCTTAGCAAGATACCCCGAAATAGCAATCGAAATAGCGTTCGACACCCCAAACGAGGTAATCACCCATGTCCCTTGCGAGACGGAAACACCAAGGTTACCCGCAATTGTCGGGATAGCGACGTTTGCGATGGTGGAGTCGAGCACTTGCATAAAAGTCGCAAGGGATAATGCAATGGTTGCCCAAACTAGCTTCGCACCCTTTAGGGGTTGGATATCTGCCACAATCACTCCTTACGAGCTAGTCCGCATTATCACTGATAATGCCATCAATAATGTGGTCGACATCTGCCAATTTTAGCACCAACACATCACTTTCAAACGCGGGCGTTGTACGCTGAACTTCAGCTAACACAGGGCCATTTTGGTCTTTAATATCAATGGTAACATTCATTGATAAGCCAATACGCAATGGGTGTTTTGCCACCTGCTCAGGGTCAAGCTCCACCCTTACAGGCAAGCGTTGAACCACTTTGATCCAGTTCCCCGTCGCATTTTGTGCAGGCAATAATGAAAATGCGCTTCCTGTTCCCATGTCTAAGCCAACTACTGTGCCGTTATACACGATGTCATCACCATAAAAATCACTGTTAAGGGTAACGGGCTGCCCAATGCGCACTTTTTCCAGCTGGGTTTCTTTGAAGTTAGCATCCACCCAAACAGGTTGAACAGGCACTATCGCCATTAAAGAGCTTTGTGGGCTAACTTGGGAACCCACTTGCACATTTCGGCGTGAAACGTAGCCTGTCATTGGGCTTTTAATTTCAGTACGTTGTAAATTTATCCACGCACTGCGCACACTATCAGCGGCTTGCTGAATGGCAGGCTGTTTTCTTAATGCGGTATTGCGCAATAACGCGCGGTTTGCATTGTATTGCTGAATGGAAATATCCAACGCCGCTTGTGCGAGCTGCACTGCTTCTTGGGAATGTTGTAAATCTTCTTTTGAAATTGTTCCGCTGCGCCCAAGTGCAGCACGGCGTTGGTAATCTTTCTGAGCTTGCGCAAGTGAGATACGGTTTTTCTGTATTTGCGCCTGATATTCATCACCGTTGATGTAGAGCTCTTTGGTTTTGCGTACCGTAGTTGCTAAATCGTGCTTAGCTTGTTCGAATGCCAGTTGAGCGTTGGTTTTATCCAACACCACCAGAACATCCCCCGCTTTCACCAAGTCAGTATTTTCAAAATTGACTTGAGTAACATTGCCTGTTGTTTGCGCAATAATGGGGATTTGCAAACCCGAAACATAAGCATCATCGGTATATTCTTGAAAACGCAAAACTAAAAACCAATACACACCATAGGCTACAAATAATAAAATAATAATTATTGTCGCAATGGTCATCCATATTGTTCGGCGTTTTTCATTTTTCGTTTTTTGATTATTTGTTTCTGAATGGGTTGATTGACTCATAATAACTCTCAGGGTCTAAAACCAATATTAATCCTCCCCCTATATTCAGGAAGTAAATACAATAAAGCAAGGGCTAATATTTTACAAATAAAACAATCACCATAAAAAATAAATAATTCATTGATAAATATAAAATAAATAAAAAGATAACAACTTATTATAATAGATTCATTTTATGATTAATTTAAATAAAATTAGTCATAATTAGATAACTTTTATTCAATTTGAATAAAATCAATATCAATTAAATATATTGAATACATTAATTCGATAATAACTCTTCTTTTTTTGATGCTTTTTAAATATGACTAAAATATTTAGCGCTCTATCATTCGATTAAATAATAACCTCATCATATCTTGACGTTGATGAATGCTGGCATGGGATATAACCGTATTTTCGGCTATTTCATACGTATAGAGGATTGTATAGTTTTCTGGTGACAAATATCCTCTATACCTTGTGACACCAATATCTTGAAGATATTCTGGTATTGAACAACACTCTGGAAATGGGTGTAAATATTTTTCGTATTTATCAAGGAGTAAATTAGCCTGTTTTCTCCCGATACCTAATTCCTTTAACGAGCTAATAAACGTTTCTGTATACTTAAAATTGACTATCATCCAATCGTTCCAATCATGGGTCGTTTAGAGCGTATCCAATAATTGGCTACGTGAATATAATTTATCTTCTTTACTATCTTTTTCTGAAATAGAAAGTAATTTAAGTAATGCAATTGCATCATCCCTTTTTTTTCTATCTTCATAAGATTCAATGACATAAGCAGGAATGCCATTTTGAGTTACTAAAATAGGCTCTGATAATTCAAGCCCTGCAGCATGCTTTTTAATATAGCTAATAGTCTCTATTTTCATGGTCTACTCCTAATCAATACGACACTCACGAACTAAATATAGCCTAAATATAGGCTAGTGGCAATTTTCCAGCAATCGCAATGTTTAAAGCAATAACCAACACATTACAGCTTTTATTTACCACTGTTTAATATTGCGGTCTTCTTGCGTCACTGATGTTAGTTTTGCCAACTGCGGTAATAATTTATGTTTTAAGTCATCCATCAAGCTGTAAATCACGGGCACAAATAACAGACTCAAAATTGTCGAACTCAGTAAGCCGCCAATCACCGCAATCGCCATTGGTGCCCTAAACCCTGCATCTGCACCGCTGGTTAATACCAAGGGGATCATCCCTGCAATCATAGCAAATGTCGTCATGATAATTGGCCGAATACGCTCCTGACCTGCCTCTATGATTGCCGCTTCTCTTGGCATTCCCGAGCGCTGCTTTTCAAGAATAAATTCCACCAGCAAAATCGAGTTTTTTGTCACAATCCCCATCAGCATTAAAATACCGATAATCACAGGTAAATCGATCATCGCACCATATAAAACAAGGGCAATGATGGCACCGCCAATAGAAAACGGTAGCGCGACAAGTATGGTGATTGGCTGCATAAAGTCCTTAAACAGCACAATTAAGATGGCAAAGACCAACAAAATACTGAATACCATCGTGGTACCAAAGCGCTCAAACATATCAATCATATATTCCATATCACCATATTCCACTTGTGAAACACTGTGGGGTAATTGCTGATATTCAGGGAGTTGTGCCACAATTTCCAGGGCCTCACCAAGTGTTAATCCTTCCAAATTGGCTTCTATCGACATTTGCCTTTGTCGATTAATCCGCTCAATTTGTGAAGGCCCATCACTGGAGTCTATTTTAGCGACCGATTTCAACGGTACAGCTTGCTCCCCTGTGCTATTCACATATAAATTATTCAGTACATCAATATTATTTTGCTGATGCTCAGGTAAAATAACCTGCACCGCCAATTGCCTATCGGGCAAATTAAATTTGGCACTACGTGAGTTAGCCTCCCCCATAGTCGCAATACGTAATGTATTGGCGATTTCCTCAACATTGACACCCGTTCGGCCAATATCCACTAAATTGGGCTTAACAATTAGCTCTTTACGTAATAACGGTTTCATGACCTGAACATTTTTCAACCCTTCCACTTTGGCCATCGCATCACGCAGTTTTTGCATTGATGCCTCAAGCTCTTGAGGGTCTGTCCCTGTAAACATTAAAGAAAACTCTTTGCCACCATTGCTATTGCTAAAGGTATAACGTGCATCTGTTTTTTCACTTAACCACTTCCCTATTTCAAGCTCAAATTGCTTTTGTGATAATTCACGTTCACTTGGTTCAACCAAAGTGAGGATCATTTCGCCTTTGTGTTGAGCCACGCCTTCTGAATCGTCCGCGATCCCTGCAACCGTATAAGTTGAAATAATTTCTGGCCTATCTTTTAACTGTCTCGTTATCTCATTAATTTTTTGCTGTGTTTGCTCAACAGGTGTGCCTGGTGGCAGCTCAATATTGATTTGGCTGATACTGATATCACCATCTGGCATAAAACCGACAGGTAACAAGCTAGTCACGGCGACTGAACCAATTAAAAAGCTTCCCGCTAACGCTGACGCTAGTTTCCGATGCTTTAATGTTAACGATAAAAACCGCGTATAACGTGCTATCCAATTTGGCGGTTTTACGCCATCATGAGCCCCTTTTTGCGGTAACAGCACATAAGCTGCCATTAAAGGCGTTACCAAACGAGCGACGAGCAATGAAGACAATACTGCCGCTGAGACTGTCACACCAAATGGCACAAAATATTGCCCAACAAAGCCACCAATAAAGCTGACAGGCAAGAACACCGCTACAATGGTTAATGTAATAGCCACAATCGCAAAACCGATAGCATCAGACGCTTTAAGCGCCGCTAAATAAGGGCGCTCACCCCGCTCGATATATTTTTGGATATTTTCGATTTCAACTATCGCGTCATCCACTAATATCCCAATAACCAATGTTAAAGCCAGTAACGTAATACTGTTCAAGCTGTAATCGAATAATGCTAAAACAAAAAAGGTCGGCAAAATCGATAATGGCAATGCGACCGCAGCCACCAAAGTTGCACGCCAACTTTTCAAAAAGAAAAAGACAATAATGACGGTGAGAAAAGCCCCTTCTAGCAAAGTTTGAATCGTTAAAAAGAAGCTGGACTCCGTATATTTAACAGTGGAAGATATCAGGCGGATATCAATATCTGGGTTCGCCTTTTGCAGCTGTTCAACCGCTTTTGCAACACCTTTTCCAACTTGGGAATCACTTGAACCTTTGGCACGATAAACCGCAAAACCCACCACGTCCAGGCCATTAAACTGAGAAATCGATTTCACATTCTTATGGCCATCATAAATATTCGCAATTTCGCCCAACCGAACAGATTGCTGGTTATCGACTGGTAGCATGATGTTTTTAATGTCATCCGCTGCCGATTTTTCACCTAAAACTCGGATGGTATGCTGCAATGAATTATATTTTGAGTTACCGCCTGCTGAGTTTTGGTGATTATTTTTCAGTAATTCATTAATACTGGCTATAGAGATTTGCATCGCTGCCAGCTTGTTCGCATCGGGCTCAATGCGGATCACCCGCTCGGTATCCCCTAAACGACTGACCTTTTGCACCCCTGGTACCGTAATCAGTTGCTTACTCACGGTGTCATCCACAAACCAAGATAAATCTGCGAGTGATTCCGTCTCAGACGAAACGGCGTAACGTAGAATCGCGCCCCCTTCAACATCGATGCGGTTAATCAGCGGTTCATCTATCGTTTGCGGTAGCTCACCACGGATTTGCCCCATCTTTTCGCGCACATCATTGGTGGCTACGTGGGCATCAACACTGAGATCGAATTCAATCGTCGTGGTCGATGCACCTTCACTAATGGAGGAAGTAATATGGCGAATACCTGGTATCCCAGATACCGCACGTTCAACCCGCTTCGTTACCGCATTTTCCAACTCCGTCGGCGAAGAACCATCTTGTGTTACCGTGATAGTGACAATCGGGAACGTCACCACAGGGTTGGCAGTTACAGGTAATTGATTAAAGGAGAATAACCCTGCGATAGTTAATGCCAAAAACATCACTATTGTCGGAATCGGCCGAGTAATGGCCCAAGAAGATAACTGTAATTTCATTGGCTATCCTTTACAGGCACAACAATATCATCATCCGATAAAAAAGCTTGTGCATAAGCCACGACATCTAAACTTGGCGCAAGTGGCGTTAACACTTCCACTCGCCCTTGCTGTATTTTGCCAATCTGTATTTTTTGTTTGAGCACTTTGCCGCCTGTCACGGTAAAAATAAAACGCTCTCCATTAGGTTCTGTACGAATGGCGCTATAAGGCAGCGACAACTGTTCACGGGGAGAATTGTGGTACACCATTGTGCCCGTTTCACCTAAACGCACTTGTTTGGTTGGTTCAGTAAGCGCCACACGAATTTTCCCAAGTTGGGTTAATGCATCTATTTTTGGCGATAAATAGCGTAATTTCCCCGATATTGACTGATTTTCATCGAGGTTAAGTGTCACGCCGTTGCTGCCCACAATACGAGAGAGCTCTGAAGGATGTGCGTAGGCTTCAAATTCCAACTCGTTGTTTTCAATTAACTTAAATAACAAACTATTGTCAGTCAGCGTCCCGTTCATAGCATGACGTTCACTGATCACCCCTGAAACAGGAGCAATAATTTTTGATTTGTCTTCTTGGCTTTGCTCACGCATTAATTGGGCTTTGAGCTGGCGCAGCTCTGCACGGCTAGCGGTTAACAATGCGCTCTGTGCAGCGGCCTCTGACTTAGCTTTGCCAAATTCATTCGCCGAAATCACCCCTGTTTTTGCCAGCGGCGATAACCGTTGCAGTTCTTGTTGAGATTGAGCGCTGAGCGCTTCTTGTTGTTTAATGTATGCAGCAGCTTTATCGATTTCTGCTTTTAATTGGTTAACCCCAGCACTTTGGACTGGTGATTCCAGCGTCGCGAGCAATTGCCCTTTCTCAACCCACTCCCCTTCCTCCACAAATACTGCGGTGACCATTTGCTGTTGCAATGGAGAACCAATCGAAATTTCATTTTTTGCCACAAATTTTCCAGGAATGCTGACGACATCAACCGCCATCACGTTTTTTGGGTTTGTGACGCTTAAACGAATTTCCTCTGCCTGTGTATTCAAGCAAATGAAAAATAATAAAATGGCTAAAAAGATGTGTTTCATAAGTCATAAAATTCCCGAGTAGACGCTCGAGCTACTGTAATTTCGCTTAACCCTAAACTCCATAAACCAAAGTTAAACCTTAATTTTTCGTTAAGCTTGGCAAAAATCATCAAGTTCATTTTTGCCATACGGGAAAATTATTAACTGAGATCAAATATTGACCAGAAATTAGCTCGCCAATTATTTATTTCCAATATGTTTTAGTGATACTATTCGCAAACAATATAATTATCATTCTCATTTCTATTTGCTAGGGATTACTATGACTACGCAACATCACTACACACTTGTCGCCGCAGGTATTTGCGCGGCTTTGGCTTCATTTAGTACGACAGCAGCAGAAGATTCAGACAAACTTATCGTCACCGCATCGGGTTATTCACAACAATTACGCGATGCCCCTGCCAGTATTACGGTGATCACCGCCGAACAGCTGCAAAACAAGCCTGTGCGCGACCTTGCTGACGCAGTTAAAGACGTTGAAGGTGTTAGCATTGTGGGTGCTGCCAATAAACAAGATATTAATATCCGTGGCTTACCCGGTGAATACACCTTAATACTGGTTGATGGCCGTCGCCAAAACAGCCGTGAATCACGCCCAAATGGCAGCGGTGGTTTTGAAGCAGGCTTTATGCCGCCCGTCGAAGCCATTGAACGCATTGAAGTGATCCGTGGACCAATGTCTTCACTGTATGGTTCCGATGCAATGGGTGGTGTTATCAATATCATCACCAAGAAAGTGACCAATGAGTGGCACGGCAGCGTAACCACAGGTGCGATTATCCAAGAAAACAGTGATAGCGGTAATTCCACCGACGGTAACTTCTATCTGTCAGGCCCTCTCATTAAAGATAAATTAGGCTTACAGTTATACGGTGGTGGTGATTATCGTCAGGAAGATAAGATAGCGGATGGCCACCATAAAAAAGACAATAAAAGCCTCACCGCTAAGTTAAGTTTTACACCAACTGAAAACCAAACCTTCCTTTTAGAAGCAGGTAGAACCACACAAGAACGAGAAGAAAAACCGGGTAACTCCCTTGCACCAACCAGTGATTTTAATGGTAAGCCAAGAGCAAATAAACACTCAGAAATCCACAATGACCGTAACCATTTTGCATTAACCTATAAAGGGGACTGGGATTCGTTTAATACTGAACTAAGTGTTTACCAAGAAAATACGAAAAAAAGAACCAAAACAGACATTACAGACCCAGCAACTAAGATCACGGAATATCGTTACGAGGCTCGCGTACCTGAAATTACCAATACCGTTGTTGATGGAAAAATTGTCGCGTTTTTACCTGACAATATTTTAACTGTTGGTGGTCAATTTCAACATGCTAAGTTAAAAGACACCTCATCAACAGGCTCTTCAACAACTGAAAATGCAAAACTAACCGCAGAGCAGCACGCTTTCTTCCTAGAGAATGAGTTCACAGCAACAGAAAACCTAATATTGACGGGTGGGCTACGTTTAGATCACCATGAATTTTATGGAGATCACTGGAACCCTCGCGGTTATGCAGTTTATTACCTGACGGATGAGATCACTATTAAGGGTGGCGTTTCTTCGGCATTCCGTGCACCAACGTTACGTGAAATCAGCCCTAATTATGGAACGTCTACTGAAAAAGGCTTAGGTATCATTCACGGTAACCCTGATCTAAAACCTGAAAAAAGTGTTAGTGAGGAAATCAGCATTGCCTATAACCATGAGTCGGGCTTTGATGCAAGCTTAACGTTCTTTAATACGGATTTTAAAAATAAATTAACCAGTTATTACACGGGGGGAGATGACCCACTTACTGGCCTAAAACTGTATACCTATGACAATGTTGGTAAAGCCAATATTAAAGGGGTTGAAGTCGCAACTGGCATTCCAATTGCCGAAGATTGGAAGCTGAGCTTGAACTATACCTATACCGACTCAGAGCGTAAAAGTGATGATGAAAAGCTAACTAGTGGGCAATCCCTAAAAGGCTATGCTTTAGATAAAACACCAAAGCATTTAGCCAATGCGAAATTAGATTGGAACTATAATGAAGATTTAACTCTGTATACTCGTGCTCATTACGAAGGTAAGCAAGTGTGGGCAGCGCAACGTAATGGTGCTTCAGTCCCTCGCTACCGCAGTGGCTACACCACCATGGATGTAGGCGCAACCTATCAGTTATTGAAAAATACCAAATTGAACTTTGCGGTATTAAATATTGCTAATGAAAAAGGCGATAAAATTGATGCCAAAGGTGGCGGAAACTGGGATGTGGAAGATGGACGCCGTTATTGGGCGAACGTTAACGTCAGTTTCTAATTTTAATTTTTGTAGGCTACCTATTCCATACTCTAAATCATTCAAGTTGCATGTAGGCGACAAGAGAAGCTATCCCGATGAGCATACAAAAGTATGTGATTCGGGTAGCTGAGCGTAGTCAACACCCATGCAGCTTGAAGGATGACGAGTATAAACCATTCAAGTTGCATGTAGGCGACAAGAGAAACTATCCCGATGAGCATACAAAAGTATGTGATTCGGGTAGCTGAGCGTAGTCAACAACCATGCAGCTTGAAGGATGACGAGTATATGAATAAATTCCTAATTTCCGGCCTACTACTGTGCATGATGGCAAGCAGTGCAATGGCTCGCCCTAGCCAAAGTATTCCGCCTTTGGATGACAATGTCGCGCAATTTTACGATATTAAACAGACGGATATGACTTATGGTGACCGAGCACTACGCATTTACAGTGCCGTGCCGTATAACGTCACGGCAAAGCGCCCTGTGCTGTATATGCTTGATGGAAATGGGTTATATCCAAACGTCGTCAACCGCGCCGTGGAAACACTCAATAAAAACTCACTACCCATTATTATCGGCATCGGCTACCCCGTTGATGAAGCCTTTCCAAAGGCATTACGCACCTACGACTATACCCCACCCGTATCTGGGGAAGACTTTAGCCATGGTGGGGGAGCACCTGCATTGTACCAATTTATCAGCCAAACATTGCGCCCTTGGGCTGAGCAGCAATTTCCTATTGATAAGCAGAAACAAACCTTATTTGGCCATTCATTTGGTGGGTTATTCACCTTAATGGCTTATCAACAAAAACCTGATGATTTTCAGTACTATGTTTCAGCCAGTCCGTCATTGTGGTGGGGGAAAGGTGAAATGGTGCAGCTAGCGAAACTCACTGAAAAACAAGCCGCAGCACCTATTTTTGTCACTTTGGGTGGCTTAGAAGAGACCCCTGATTTATCCAAGTTAACGGCAGAACAAGTACAAAACTACCAAAACCGCAAAAGTTGGATCAGTCCCCGCCAAGTGTGCACTGAAATTCAAACCCACCAGCGAACCTGTGAATTCACTTTATTTGAGGGTAAAAGCCACGGTAGCGTGATCCCCGATGCCATCAATAAAGCGTTGGTTGTTGCCACTCACTGACTACCTACCCACTAATGGGTTTTAGCAAGTCACTGTAAAGCTCAGCTAAAACCCCATTTTCCGTGAACGATTTGCGTATCCACTGAGTTACTTGCCCTGTAGCTGAATGCTGTGTGGCTAATAGCATATTGGAATCTTGCCGCGGGTTTTGAATATTTTTGACTACTAATCGGCCACTCTTGGCGTGCTCTTTCACCATATAGTCTGGCAAAAATCCGATCCCCTCACCCAATATTTGGCATTGGCATTTGGTATTAAAGTCTGGCACCTGTATCGCTTCTTGCCCGTGCAATAACCAACCAACTCGTTTATTTATCGTATCTGCGGTGTCTTCCACCATAATATTGGGGTAAAGACGCAACTGGCTTTCAGCAATCGGCTCTGGCATCAGTGCAAGTGGGTGCGTTGCCGCAATGGCAAATTGCCAATGAATCGCACCAATTTCCGTATAATCTATCCCGCCCCCATCCATTAGCGTTCCTGGCGCACCAATCGCAATATCCGCATGGTTATTAATAATCGCATCCCACACACCGTTATACACCTCGGTGGTAACCGTAATTTGGCAAGTGGCAAATTGTTTCTTTAATATTTGCAGTAACTTAGCCGTATGGTAAGGGGTATATAAAAGTTGGTTAATACAGATGCGTACCCGCGCTTCAATACCTTGTTCAATAGAATAAATACTTTTTTGAATAGAATGAAAGTTATTCAGTAAGTCCGTTGCCTTACGATAAAAATAATAACCTGCTTCTGTTAATTCAATATTGCGAGTATCACGAATAAACAACGCGACATCCAAATAAGTTTCAATACGCTTAATAGTATAACTCACGGCCGATGTGGTAATACCTAATGCTTCAGCGGCTTTACTGAAGCTCGCAAATTTAGCTGCGGTAGTGTAGGTCAATAAATTTTCTTCAGTAAAAATTGAGTTCATACTCGCCTTCCCAAAGTGTTTTAATTTTAATCAAATTGGCTTTTTATGTGAATATTATTCAATAGATTGAAAATCAGGCTATTTTTCAACCGATTTATTGATAGCTTAACAGAATAATTGCCAAGAAGAAGTGTTTTAATCTTATTTGTCTTAAGCTGTTATTTTATCCACAAAAGCTAAGAGACTATTAATAATCAAAATACTTAATATTATTGAATTAAATACCCAAACCAAGTATTAACATCTACCCTAACTACGATCAAATTAATCACAAATTTAACAATCACAAAACCTTCAATTTGATATACGTCACAGAACAGAATAATGATATCTTACCACTCTCTATTAATTAAAAATAATCGATAAAAACGAGTGAAAAACAGGCAAAAAACGTCAAAAAAGGATGAAAAATAATGCGTACACGCACAAAAAAGGCTGATTATTGAATTTCATTCAACAATAGAGCCTCCCATTGATGAATTAAATTTAAATGGATTCTTTTTATTAATCGCAATTGGTATGCTCTAACCATCATAAATAATCTTTAAATTGTCTTTATCTATGTTGGCAATATCAATAAGCCAACCTAAGGGGAAAATAATGACCGCCAGCACACTTGCTCAAGAATTTTTAACCGCTGCTGAAAAAGGGCAATTAGATTTATTAAAAAGTTGCCTTGAAAAAGGTGTGGATATCAACACAACCAACCGCCAAGGCCGTACCGCTATTGTGAATGCAAGTCTTAATAAACATTATGAATGTGTTTCTTTTCTAATTAGTGCAGGCGCAGACATCGATAAACAAGACCAAACATGTTTTAACCCATTTTTATTAAGCTGCTTGAATAACGACTTAACATTATTACGCCTAGTGTTACCTGCAAAACCGAATTTAGATTTATTAACACGTTTTGGTGGTGTGGGTATCACGCCAGCAAGTGAAAAAGGCCACGTTGAAATAGTCCGTGAACTGCTCGAAAAAACAGAAATCAATGTCAACCATACTAACTTTGTGGGCTGGACTCCGTTACTTGAAGCTATCGTATTAAATGACGGTGGCGAGAAACAGCAACAAATCGTGAAGTTGCTATTAGACCATGGTGCAAACCCACATATGACGGATAAATATGGCAAAAAGCCGTTAGAGCTTGCACGTGAGAAAGGTTACCACGAAATTGCTGAACTACTGGTTGCTGCCGGAGCGTAACTAAACCATATACTCTAAATAATTCAAATTGCACATAGTCAACACCCATGCAACTTGAAGTATGACGAGTAGAGATAAGGAGGCATGTGAACGCATCCATATCCCATCGGCAAATATTATACGGACTCACGGCTGATAACCATTTTCTCAACCTTTTACATCAGCCGCAGTCTTTAGGAAAAGTAGAGCAGGTATTCAATAAAGCGATTAATTTTACGGTAGAGAATACCCTTTATACGTTACTTTGCTCTTCGTTAGATAATGCACCAAATAGTTGCCGATTAATAAATACTGATTTTTCTCTTTTAAAATTAAAAGCAGGAGACCCTATTTATCTCTCAAATAAAGAATGGAATATTGGCGAAAGTTACACAATTTCATTTTCTTTATGTAAACACTGGCAACCATTAAAAATTGATTTTAATTCTAAAAAGTTAATTAATAAAAACTATTTAGTCTATATAGCAAACCAAATTCAATGTTTGGATTTTATTTTACAGGATAACTCAAGCTCCCTATTTAATTATCAGGGAAACAACTTGTTTTATCTAACAGCATCAAAACAACTGATTCAATTACGTTTAAACCTCATTGAATCACTAATTAATAAAGACCAACAAAGTATCGCCAAGTGTATTAAGCAATTTGTTGGGTTGGGTATTGGGCTTACGCCTTCAGGTGATGATTATTTAGTTGGGTTAATGGCATTTTTGTTATTAAAAGGTCACCCCGCTTCAGCTTTATTCCCTGCGTTTTATCAAGGAATAACACAAAGCAAAAGCCAAACGACCCCCATTAGCGCCATCACGTTAGAAAAAGTTTTAAACCAAGAATATCGTGAAAACATGCAGCAATTAATTCAGTCATTAGTTGATGCGCAAGAGACAAATATTTATCCACAATTTTTAGAGATTTTAAATATCGGGTCGAGTTCAGGCAGCGACATGCTATTTGGCCTTCGCGACGCTTTGTATCTCACTCACTATTTCGGAGAAAGACATGTCGACTAAAGTTGTCATAAAGAAAAATACCTATTTTGATTCCGTGTCACTGATGTCTATTTCGACTAAAGCCAATCAGCTCGATAATGTTGAGCAAGCTTTTGTCGCGATGGCAACGGAAATGAATAAAGGCGTTCTACGTAATTTAGGGTTATTAACTGCTGAATTAGAAGAAGCCAAAAATGGCGATTTAATGATTGTAATTAAAGGGCCGAGTGATGAAGCCAACGATGCAACATTAATTGCTATCGAAGAATTATTTAATAAGAAAAACCAAGGTGGCGGATCCCATGAAGCAAAATACGCCACTATCAATTCCGCGAAAACACACATTCCAGATGCCAACTTAGCAGTGATTTCTGTCAATGGGCAATTTGCTGCTCGTGAAGCGCGCATTGCGTTAGAAAATGACCTTAACGTCATGCTGTTCTCCGATAATGTCTCTATTGAAGATGAATTGGCTCTGAAACAATTTGCCAGTAAAAAAGGCTTATTAATGATGGGCCCTGACTGCGGAACCGCGATTATCAATGGCACCGCACTGTGCTTTGGTAACAATGTACGCCGTGGCAGTATTGGGATTATTGGTGCGTCAGGTACAGGTAGCCAAGAGCTGAGCGTGCGTATCCATGAGTTCGGCGCTGGCGTCTCTCAATTAATCGGTACAGGCGGTCGCGATTTAAGTGAAAAAATCGGCGGTATCATGATGATTGATGCCCTGAAGATGCTTGATGCGGATGAAGAAACGAAAGTTATCGCATTGATTTCTAAGCCACCCGCACCAGCGGTTGCGAAAAAAGTGCTTGAACAAGCTGAAAAATGCCATAAACCCGTTGTTGTTTGTTTCTTAGGTAGCCAGCCACTACCAGAAGACAAACCAGGGCTGACCTTTGCACAAGGCACCAAAGAGGCGGCACTGAAAGCGGTTCTACTGACAGGGATTCGTAAAGAAGATTTAGACCTGCACCCACTGAACCTGCCATTAATCGATGAAGTGAGAGCTAAACTCAAACCTGAGCAAAAATACATTCGTGGCCTGTTCTGTGGCGGTACGCTGTGTGATGAAGCCATGTTTGCGGCACTGGAAAAATATGACGATGTTTACAGCAATATCCAGCCAAACCCTGAATATCGCTTGAAAGATTTAAACAAAAGCATTGCCCACACGTTCCTTGACTTTGGTGATGATGACTTTACCAACGGTAAACCACACCCAATGATCGACCCTACAAACCGTATTGAGCGTTTACTGCAAGAAGCCCGTGATCCAGAAGTTGGCGTCATCATGATGGATTTCGTCCTTGGTTTTGGTTCTCACGAAGACCCTGTTGGCGTGATGATTGACGCTATCAAAGAAGCGAAAAACATTGCCAAGCAAGACGGCCGTGAACTCGAAATTTTAGGTTATGTGCTGGGTACCGACCAAGATACGCCGAATATGGATGCACAGGTCAAAATGCTGACCGATGCAGGTGTGATTTGGGCAAGCAGCAGCACCAATACTGGGTTATTAGGACGTGAGTTTGTGTGGAAAGGGGAGAATGCATAATGACGACATTATTTAAGCAACCATTAAGTGTCATCAATGTGGGTATTGAGATGTTCAGTGATGACCTGAAAAAACAACATGTTCCAGTGACTCACTTAACGTGGACACCACCAGGACAAGGTAACATTGCGGTTATTCGTGCTCTCGACCAAATCGAAGGAAATGCCGCGCTGCAAGAAAAAATTGAAGCCGCTAACGCACAAGCTCTTGAACGTATTATTCAATCTCAACCTGTATTAATCGGCTACGACCAAGCGATTAATGTTGTGCCAGGGATGACAAAAAACACCATTTTACACGCAGGCCCGCCAGTGGAATGGAAAGATATGTGCGGCGCAATGAAAGGTGCAGTAACAGGTGCTTTGGTCTTTGAAGGTCTCGCGAAAGATTTAACGGATGCTGAGCGAGTTGCGGCATCAGGTGAAATTATTTTCTCTCCGTGCCATGAACATGATTGTGTTGGCTCCATGGCGGGTGTGACGTCTGCATCGATGTTTATGCACATCGTTGAAAACAAGACTTACGGTAACCGCGCGTTCACTAACTTAAGTGAGCAAATGGCAAAAATTCTGCGCATGGGTGCAAACGACCAAAGCGTGATTGACCGTTTAAATTGGATGCGTGATGTCTTGGGTCCAATGCTACGTGACGCTATGAAAATTGTCGGTGAAATTGACCTGCGTTTGATGTTAGCACAAGCACTGCATATGGGGGATGAGTGTCATAACCGTAATAACGCGGGCACTACATTGCTTATCCAAGCGCTAACCACTGGGATTATCCAAACCGATTTCTCTGTCGCACAACAAAAAGACGTGTTTGATTTCGTCGCAAGCAGTGACTATTTCTCAGGCCCAACATGGATGGCTATGTGTAAAGCGTCAATGGATGCGGCACACGGCATTGAGTACAGCACCGTGGTCACTACGATGGCGCGTAACGGTTACGAGTTTGGCTTGCGTATCAGTGGCTTACCAGGTCATTGGTTTACCGGCCCTTCACAACAAGTTATCGGCCCAATGTTCGCAGGTTATAAACCTGAAGATTCAGGCTTAGATATTGGTGACTCTGCCATCACTGAAACCTATGGTATCGGCGGCTTTGCAATGGCAACGGCCCCCGCAATCGTGGCATTAGTCGGCGGTACAGTAGAAGAAGCGGTGGATTTCTCTCGTCAAATGCGCGAAATCACATTAGGCGAAAACCCGAATGTGACTATCCCATTGCTCGGCTTTATGGGTATCCCAACTGCCATTGATATTACGAAAGTTTCCGCCAGCGGTATTTTACCTGTCATCAATACAGCAATTGCCCATAAAGATGCAGGTATCGGTATGATTGGAGCAGGTATTGTTCACCCGCCGTTTGATTGCTTTGAAAAAGCGATGTTGGCCTACGCGGAAAAATACGCTTAGTTTCCATTTAATCAATAAACGCCCGACCTTAGTCGGGCAATAATAAAATATCAATACCCAAATTATTAACATACAGAAGTAAAGCAAAACCAGCTCTGTTGCGGCTTAAAATGAGTAAGCAGTTACCCAAAATAATTTAAGTTGCAGCAAGGCGGCAAACGAGGATATCTCAGGGAGCATACACCAGTATGTGACCTGTGTAGCCGAGAGCAGCCAACGCAGTTGCAGCTTAAAGTATGAAGGGTAATGACGGGTATACAGGGGAATACTTAAAATGAGTATATTTAATATCAAATGGAAACGCGGTGACTTGGCGGCCTACTTCGGCCTAATGACCAATAACCTGACCAACCTCCTCACCATGATGGGCTTATTAATTTTCGTCGTTGGGATCCCATCCGAAATTGTTTACGGCCGCATCGCTCCCGCTTTTGGCTTCGCCGTTTTACTCGCCAGCATCAGTTATGCCTACTTTGGTCAGCAAATGATCAAACAAACGGGTCGTAATGATGTGACCGCACTGCCTTCTGGCCCAAGTGCGCCGTCCATCTTCACCGTAACTTTCTTAGTTATCATGCCCGTGTACCAAACCACGCAGAATGCCGAGTTTGCCATTCAAATCGCCTTGGTTTGGTGTTTTGTAGAATCAATGATCTTAGTGGGTGGTTCCTTCTTAGGTGAAACTATCCGTAAGATGATCCCACGTACCGTGCTGTTATCTTGTTTGTCTGGCTTAGGTTTACTGCTTCTAGCGATGAACCCAATGCTGCAAGCGTTTGAAGCACCGACCGTTTCTTTTGTGGTTTTACTGTTAATCTTCATTAACTGGTTCGGTAAAAAGCCTATCTTTGCTCGCGTTCCAACAGGTTTACTGCTGTTAATCGCAGGTACTGTATTAGCATGGGTTTCTGGCTTACAAAGTGCCGAAGCGATTAAAGACTCTATGGCGTCATTTGGTTTTAACCCTCCAGGTATCCACATTGATAGCTTCTTCCAAGGCTTACCACACGCACTGCCATACTTAGCATCCGCGGTACCATTGGGCTTAGCAAACTATATCTTTGACCTTGAAAACATTGAAAGTGCGCACGCGGCAGGTGATGAGTACAACACACGTAAAGTCATGTTAGCGAACGGTTTATCTTCCACAGTTGGTTGCTTTATGGGTAACCCATTCCCTGTCACTGTTTATGTGGGCCACGCCGGTTGGAAAGCAATGGGCGCAAGCGTGGGTTATACCTTAGCATCAGGTATCACCATGTTTATCGTGCCATTATTCGGTATTGGTGCATTTATGTTAGCTATCATCCCAATGACCGCTATCGTGCCAATTCTGGTATTCATCGGGGTCGTTACCGCAAACCAAGTGGTGCGAGAAACGCCAAAAGTGGAAGTCCCTGTCATCTTTATCTGTTTATTCCCATGGATTGCCAACTGGGCACTGACCATGGTGAACAGTGTAATGGGCGCTGCAGGCACCTCTGCAAGTGCGATAGGTACTAAAGTTCTATTACACAAAGGCGTTTATTACCAAGGACTTGTTCATTTAGGTAACGGCGCACCATTAGCCAGTATGTTGTGGGGCTGTATTGCTATCTTCGCCATCCTCAATCAACCATTACGTGGTGCGATTGCCGCGGCTGCAGGTGCAATATTAGTGTTCTTTGGAATTATTCACTCCCCAGCGGTAGGAATTGCAACCGGTTCAACCTTGATGTTTGTTTACGCTTACCTCATGATGGCGGCTTTATTTGTACTCAAGCATTTTTTAGATAGCCGTAAATCGGTTGAAGAACAACAAGCTGAAAAGTCTGAGAAGCTCAGCAAGTCAGTGTAACGTAGCCAACCTTGCCTAGTAGGTGTGTGCTGCACACCTACTATCCGAACTCTCTGTATCAGGAAATATTAACAATGAAAGAACTCGTGGTTGTTGCCATCGGGGGCAACAGTATTATCAAAGATAACAACAGCCAGTCTATCGAAGCTCAAGAAAAAGCGGTTCAAGAAGTCGCGCACCATATTAGCGACATGCTTGAAGGCGATTACAACATTGTTTTAACTCATGGAAATGGACCTCAAGTTGGGCTGGATTTGCGTCGTGCTGAAATTGCGCACGAAACCGAAGGTTTGCCATTAACACCGCTCGCTAACTGTGTTGCAGACACACAAGGTGGGATCGGCTATTTAGTTCAGCAAGCACTCACTAACGTCCTTGCGAAGCGCCATAATCGCCAAGCGATTACGGTTGTCACGCAAGTGGAAGTGGATAAAAACGACCCGAACTTTAGTGCCCCAACAAAGCCAATTGGTGCATTCTTCACGCAAGAACAAGCCAACGAATTGCAACAAACTAATCCAACGTGGCATTTTGTGGAAGACTCTGGCCGTGGTTATCGCCGTGTTGTTGCCTCTCCAGAACCAAAGCGAGTGATTGAATCAAAAGCCATTCGCACCTTAACAGAGCACGATTATGTCGTCGTTGCTGCTGGCGGTGGTGGTATCCCTGTCATTGATAATGGAAATGGTGGATACAAAAGCGTTGATGCAGTAATTGATAAAGACCTATCAACAACGCTACTCGCAAAAGAACTGAATGCAGATATTTTGATCATCACAACAGGTGTTGAAAAAGTGTGTATTCACTTCGGTAAACCTGAGCAAAAAGCCCTTGGTGAAACCTCCACCAGCGATATGCAACGCTATATGGAAGAGGGGCATTTCCCTGCGGGTAGCATGCTGCCAAAAATTGAAGCAAGCCTATCGTTTATTGCTAACGGCGGTAAGCGCGTGATTATCACTACCCCTGAAAAATTACCTGAAGCCTTACGCGGTGAAACAGGTACCCACATCGTTAAAGGATAAACATTGGGTTCGCTGATCGCTTCATTAGGATCCGCGAATGTCTTATCCGTCTCGCAGTTTAATAATCTCCCAGATCGTTTGAACATGATCTGGGCGGTTAGTGCCATCCAAAAAAGGAGTTTCTATGACAGCAGAAAGACCATCCGGCAGAAGAGAGTTCCTATCCACAGGCGCAAAAGTAGCTGCCGCTTGCACCTTGTTTGGCGCGATGTCGAGTATCGCCCATGCACAAAATGAACCCACAGGGCAATCCGCTATTTCAAGCATCACCGACAAGCACTACTACCTCGATGATGTATTACTTGAAACAGGGTTTAATTTCCGAGATTCAACGGTAATCGGTACGAAAACGGCCTTGCAAACCATTGAAATCGATCAAGGTAAAATTGTTGCGGTTTTACCGAATAAACAACATACCAATAGCACCTTAAATGCCTATAGTGCACAAGGTAAATTGATGTTACCTGCATTTCGCGATATGCATATTCACCTCGATAAGACCTTCTATGGCGGCCCATGGCAAGCTCCTGCTTCCCGTGAAGGAAAAACGATTATGGATATGATCGCACTTGAGCAAAAAATGTTGCCCGAGTTGCAACCTTTCACCGAAGAAAGAGCGCACGCACTGATCAACTTGATCCAATCCCAAGGATCAACCATTGCACGCAGCCACTGCAATATCGAACCCGTTTCTGGATTGAAAAATTTAGAGGCACTACAAAAAGTACTGGGTGAACATCAACAAGATTTGACCTGCGAAATTGTCGCGTTCCCGCAACATGGGCTCTTACTCTCTAAATCAGTGCCATTAATGCGTGAAGCTATGCAAGCAGGCGCTCATTATGTCGGTGGCTTAGACCCGACTAATGTCGATGGGGCGATGGAAAAATCCCTTGATGCCATGTTCCAAATCGCCTTGGATTACAACAAAGGCGTGGATATTCATCTACATGAAACCAGCCCTGCGGGTTTTGCCGCTATTGAGTACATGATCAAAACTGTGGATGAAAACCGTAGCTTACGTGGAAAAGTCACCATCAGCCATGCATTTGCTCTCGCAACGCTGAGCCCAGAGCAAGCTGAAAAAACGGCAAAACAGCTAGCAGAACAACAAATCACCATTGCCTCAACAGTGCCGATTGGCACACTGCATATGCCACTGAAGACACTCAATAAAAATGGTGTATTTGTGATGACCGGAACAGATAGCGTGGTTGACCATTGGTCGCCATTTGGCCTTGGGGATATGCTGGAAAAAGCCAATTTATACGCACAGCTTTATACCCGCCCTGACGAACTTTCGTTATCACGTTCACTGGCAATCGCGACAGGCAACATTCTGCCGCTAGATGAAAAAGGAACGCAGGTGTGGCCTGCAAAAGGAGATGATGCAAGTTTCGTGTTGGTTGATGCGTCTTGCTCCGCTGAAGCCGTCGCACGTATTTCACCAAGACATGCAAGCTTCCATAAAGGTAACCTTGCCCATGGTGTTATGCAAAAATCTGTTGCATAGCACTCATGCAAGATAGCGCCAATCGGCGCTATGAGGTTGTTGACAAAGCAGGATAAAAGCGTGGTTTTTCCTGCTTTGTGTTATCAGCCGAAAATCAATGAATTGATTTTCCTTAGTCTTTTTCAAAACCAACCTGCAGTCAAACCTAATCGGTTTGTCCGTAGTCTGATAGCGCCAATCGGCGCTATCATTTCGTTGAATAGCTTTTTATGGTTTGAAAAATTAACGCTAATAACTTTTGGTTATCAACTGACTGCAACACTCTAATAGGTTTAGTTTTTAACGCTGGGATCCCCACGCGTAGTCGCAGTGGCTCGAGGCGGTAACTTTTTCCTCTTAACGCCCCCTGCAACTCAATATCCACTTGTTGCAATTCATAAGTCACCACGCTTTTATCCAATAGCCATGCCACGGTTAATACATCGTGGATCCAGCAGCCTTCAAGTTGCCGCGTTGCTCGCGAATAGTCTATCCATGGGCGCAGAGTACTGACCAGAAATTGGCTCAGTGGCGAGGCGAGCTCAGCAAACCTGTCGAGGTCGCTATGCACCATCTGGGTTTGCACCGTTACATCCATAGGAACTAACGTGATATTCGCACCACTGTTTAAGACTGCATGAGCCGCTTCTGGGTCTAAGCCAAAGTTTGTGTCTTTCACATAACCTGGCACATTAAAAACCGCTCCCATAATAATAATTTCAGCAACATTTTCCGCAAATTCAGGAAATAACTGCATCGCCATCGCAATATTAGTGAGTGGGCCTATGGCGATAATGGTGATTTGCTTCGGATTTTCACAAACCCGTTTACCAATACGTAAAGCCGCTTCAGGAATCGATTCAGGTAACACAGGCACTGAAGGAAGGTTGTCCCATAGGTGAGTCAGTTGTGCTCTTTGCGCACCATTATCTAGCTGCTCCCGCCATGGAGCACTGGCTTCAACTAGGGCGGATGATGCACCTCGGTAAACAGGGATATTTTCCTTTAATAAACGCACCAAATGGCTGGCGACATTATACCCTACGCGACTTGGCGTATTGCCTGAAACCGTCGTGATCATGTCTAACTGGATTTCAGGTGCCGCAATCGCAAGCGCAAGTGCGAGCCCATCATCAACATTCGCGCCTGCAATGCCATTACCTGGATCGCAATCAATAATTACACGCATAATTTTCCCTGAAATATTAAATCGTTAGCACCCACAAGAGTGCCCAATCTGTAATTCAAACTCCACCTCACAAATGGCTTCTTTATATGGCCAGTTTTGTAAGATTTGTATCGCTTTTTCGGCAATTTTATCAACGGGTTGACGGACTGTTGTCAGCGTAGGAACGGTATATTCAGATTGAATTGTGCCATTAAAGCAAACCAGTGCAATATCTTCAGGAACACGCACTTTTAGCTCCGCTAACGCCTTTAAGCAACCGAAAGCCTGTAATTCATTTGTCGCAAAAATGGCTTCTGGCAAACCAACCTGTTGCATTTGATAAATTGCCTGATAACCCCAATCGCGCGTATAGTTCCCCGCTAAAATCCATTTTTGCTGTACTTGAAGGTTTGCTGTTGCCAATGCCTCTTGCCAGCCACTCAAGCGGTCTTGCGTATTGAGCATTTCATTTGGCCCACAAATAATGCCAATTTTTTTATATCCATGTTCTATCAGATGGTGGGTGATCTTAAAAGCCGCCAGCTTCTCATTCACTTGAATAGTGCTAACACCTTCTGAAGCTTCTACTCTATCGAGCATGACGCACGGTGTACCTGACGACTGGATCAGGTCAATATAAGGGTGCCTATCAACACTGGTATAAATCAATCCCTCAACCTGCCGTAACAGTAAGTTGTTGATCAGCTCTTTTTCGCGTGCTCTTGAATCACCCGCATCCCCAAGTAGTAAAACGTGCCCATGTTTAAATGCTTCCCGTTGTAGCGCATGGGCTATCGAAGCCAGAAAAGGGTTTGAGATATCGGGGATCACTAACCCATATGTCTGCGTACTGCCTGATGCAAGCGCTTTTGCAATCCCATTGGGGCGATACCCCGTTTTCTTGATTGCAGCCAACACTTTTTGTTTTGTCGCTTCCGCTACAGGGCGGGGGCCGTTATTAATCACATAACTGACCACCGCAACCGATGTTCCCGCTTCACGAGCAACATCTACTCGCGTCACTTTACGGTTATTCTCATCAGACACACTGCATTCCTTATTCGATTGCCCTTATTCTCTGCAAAGAATAACAGTCGTTCTGGCTTTTATATACCACTTATATTGCATCTTCCGGCAAGTTCAGGTCACGGCCTCGTGTTTCTGGTGCAAAGAATGTTGTCACGAGCCCAATACACGCCATTCCCATAAAATAAATCGCAATTGGCCACCAATGCCCTGTCCAGGACAGTAATGCAGAGGCGACCAGTGGCGCCGTCCCACCCGACAAAATGGAACCGAGTTCTTTCGCAAATGCCATTTTGGTATAGCGGTTACGCACACCAAACAATTCAACCCCCCATGCCGCTTGCACCCCAAAAATCCCAAGTGACGCTAACCCCATCCCCACAATAATGGTTGGAATAACAATCATTGGCTCACGAGAATCCAACAACATAAATGCAGGCACGGCGTACAGCATTAATAAAAAGCAAAACCAGCGGTAAATAATACGGCGACCAAACCTATCCGATAACCAACCCGCAAATGGGATAATGGCAAATCCTAAAATTGATGCGATTAGCACTGCGGTAGTCGGAACCGATTTATCCACCAGTAATATTTTTGTGACATAACCGATGATAAAACCTTGAGCAAGGTAAGATGGGCCATTCTCGCCAATTCGCAAGCCAACCATCGTCCAAAATGCCCTTGTTTTCTGCCAAAATGAACGATTATCAACGGGATGTGCTACCGCATCAGATTCCAAGGCTAAACGTCGTTCTTCCGCTAGCTGTGCTTTTTGGCGTTCAAATACAGGAGTTTCACGCATATGTTGGCGAATAAATAATGCGGCTAACGCAATTAAAATGCTACCGAGGAACGGAATACGCCAACCCCAAGACATCAGGCTTTCCTTGTCCATTTGTAACACGATCAGCCAAATCATGGAGGCAAGTAAGGTTCCACTGTTTGAGCCGAGCGCAATAATCGAAGAAACCAAACCTCGGCGTTTTACTGGCGCATATTCCCCTAACATCACGGTACCGCCCGATAACTCAGCCCCCGCACCTAGCCCTTGAGCAAATCGCAAAATAACCAAACAGACTGGCGCCCAAACACCAATTTGTGCATGGCTAGGTATCGCACCGATTAATGTGGTCGATAACCCCATTAATGCAATCGTGATGACCATAACCATCTTACGGCCATGTTTATCCCCGAGCCATCCAAAAAACAGAGCACCAATCGGACGTGCGATAAACCCCACAGAGTAGGCGGCAAAACTTGAGAGCAATGCCATAATCGGCGTCGCATCAGGGAAGAAAACATCACCAAAAATGATACCTGCCGCTAAACCATAAAGAGCAAAATCTGCGTACTCCATGGTTGTCCCTAACCAGCATGAGAAAATCGCTCGGCGGAAATCTTTCTTCCCTTCGGGAGTATTTAACCGCTCTTGTGCAGCTTGTTGATTAGTCTCAACATTTGATTGTGTGACCATAGTCATAAACCCTTGGTATTGGCGCAAAGCCGATTAATCAAGACAATATAGTTTGTGATTTTATTTACTTAAAGCATAGTCTACGCGCGTAGAATTAAGCAAACGAGGTGATCCTATTTTGTGAGCATTATCACTTGATGATAGAAATATGAATTTTATATGACTGAAAAGCAGAGAAAATAAATGATACAAAAAAGAAGTGACAGCCTTTCGCACATTTGATGTCACAAAAGGCTAAGTACTTGAAAAAATTATCCAGCTCTATCTAAACGAATTTTCCGTTCTTCATAAATGGCAACAATACCTAACATCACAATACCTACCGCTGTTGCTGCAAATAATAAATAAAAGGTATCTGACCAACCGTGTAGCGTTAAACCGCCTAATGAAATACCATCACCTTTTGGGTCTGCAATGCGTGAAACGAGTACTTTTGCCATCCCGTCACCGAACAGATAACCAAAGAAACCTGGGATTGAGTTAACCACCGCTGTCGCACATTTTGGCGCAAACCCAATGATAGAAATACCAATCAGGATCACAGGGCCAAAAATGAAGAACCCTTCAAAAAACAGTGCGATGTAAATCCCCCAAACGCTGGTCATGTTCTGATAGGCTATCAATGGGAAAATCACTGAAATCATACACAACATGCCGAGTAACGCGCGTCTTCCCCCCATTTTATCTGAGACATAACCCCATGTCAGTGAACCTAAAAACCCACCGAGTTCAAGTGCAGTAATCGTTCCTATTGCAGAAATATCATCCCAATTTAGCGCCATTTTAACGTATGCCACACTCCAGTTATCGACGCCAATTCGAATGGTATATACACATAAATTCGCAAAACATAAAAACCAGACTGCGGGATTTTTCAGCACATATTTGACGAAAATATCACGCTTTGACATGCTCTCTGCCGCGGTATCCGCTTTAGACACAGGCTCATCAAAAATCTCTTCTGGCGTATTCCACCCTAATTCCGATGGGTCATCTTTCCCGAAAAACAGGCCAAAAGTTGCGATAACAGCGGCAAATAAAATAGGGAAAATAAACATCCCAGCAACATTGCCATTGAATGCATATTCCATTCCAAATAAAGCAATTGGCCCTGCTAAGATTGCGCCAATATTATGAGAGGCATTCCACCATGAAATATAACGGCCTCGATTTTTTCTTGGCGTCCAGCGGTTAATGGTTGAATTTGAGCAAGGCCCACCAGGTGCTTGGAATAACCCAGTGAGTGCCCATAGGAAAATAAATATTCCCAGTGAATGGCCTGAAGACAACAAGAACATCCCAATGGCAAATGAAGATGCGCAGGACAGTAATAACAAGAAACTGAGTATCTTCTTGGTATTCTTCCCGTCAATATAATAGGAAAGCAATACCCGCCCTAAGCTATAGGTAATGGAGAAACCAAACCCCACTGTACCTAAATCACTTAACGTAAAATCTGTTTGTTCAATAATAAATGGTGTTGCTGCTTTAAAGTTATAGCGTAGAAAGTAGATCCCTGTGTAGGCGAGACACATCACCAAAAAGGGTTCCATAAATTTGCGTAGCCATAAATCACGTTGTACAGAGAGAGGGACCTTGCCAATCGGGAGTCTTTTAATATCAAAAAAGGAAAGTTTAGAACTCATTTTATTGCCCTTTTATCGTTCTTAATTATTTTAATATTTTGTCTTTAATTACTTAAGGAACGTATCAAGCTGCTGATAGACATCAGGGCTTGACGCTAAAACATAGCCTCCTTTCATTAGAAAATCGGGGTTCGAAGAATAATCATTGGTTGTGCCGCCTGCTTCTTGGATTAATAACAACCCAGCGAGGCAGTCCCAAGAGTTGAGGTGTGGTTCGAAGTAGCCAATCAGTCGACCTGCTGCAACGTAAGCTAACATCAATGCCGCCGAGCCATTGCGTACAAACATGCCGTTCGCATGGAGTAACTTATCTAAAAATGGAATAATAGTTTCAGGTGACATTCTAGTTGAAATGCCCACACCTAATAAGCCTGAATTTAAAGAATGGACTGGATTAACATTCACATGTGTTTCATTGCAATAGCAGCCATGGTTTTGCATTGCATGAAATAGGTCATCATGAACGGCATCATACACCGCCGCAATCACCGTATTTTTGTGCTCATCAAGTAATGCGATGGAAACACACCAAGATGCAAGGCCAAAAATAAAGGCGCTGGTGCCATCGATTGGGTCAACCACCCAGGTATAGCCTGATTTTCCTTGAGAAAAACCGCCTTCTTCACCAAAAATGGCGTCATCAGGGAAATGATGGTTAATTTTTTCGCGAATAAAATTCTCTGTGTTTTTATCCGCAACTGTAACAAGGTCTTGCCCATCACCTTGCTTCTTTTCAATATTTAATTGCCCACGTTGATGGTAATAAAGAACTGCCAGCTTCCCCGCATCTATAGCAACTTTTTGAATGAATTGATACCTGCTCGAAATAGCGTCCATTTCAACCCCTTAAATTGAAATTATTATTTCGAACATTACATTTATTGAACCATTTATTTTGTGATCGATTTCAAGGCATGAAAAATTAATGTTAATTTTATTTTATAAAAAATAGTTAATTTCGATGTTAGCTTATTGATATAACGATGACTAATCTCAAATTTTATATTCAAAAAATCAATTATTAAATTTCTATTTATAAAGATAGATAATAAACAATTAACAAGAAGACATCTTTTTATGATGAGATTAGGCGAAATAACTCAGAAAATGAAAAGCAAAAAGCCACTATTTAAATATCCAGTGGCTTTTGGTGTTATTTAACATTTGAAAGGTAATCGACGATATCGCGTAAATAACGCCACTTCATCCAAGTTTCATCATTAATTCCCTGCCCCGTATATTGCTCAATAGCAGTGATTAACTCTAACATTTCCAGCGAATCAATATGTACGTCTACGATCAGTGCAGAATCCATAGTGTAGCTATTCGTGATCCCTGAATAGGTCCGTATTTGCTGGATTTGTTCCAACAGCCATAACCAGTGAATCTTGTTTGGTTTAATATCCATTTAACCCCTCACTGGCCTGTGGTGTAAGCATCTTTTTTGCTTTGATCGCGCGTCAATGCGCCTCGTTCCGTTAATGTCACCGGAGTCTCGCTATTCGGCAGATAAGACGCTGTATCTACGACCACTTTTGTTACTTCACGTGTGCCACGATAAATTTCTTTATCCGATTGACTACGTATTAATGCGCCCTCCGTTGATAATGTGACTTTGGCGGGCACTTCGCCATTTCTTAAGTAGCTCCCTAAAAGATGACCATTTTTAGGTAAAAACTGCTGTATGGCATCTTGTTTGGCCGATTGACGTCCTGACTTTACCTTTGCCTGTGTATCTTGGTTACCACGCAGCGTACTCGCAACAAAGCCCTTGCTCTGGTAAATAGAGTTATTCACCTTTGGAAATTCGTAATCCACTTCCGGCTCTTTCGCGGATTGGTTTAATATAGTGCGCGGCAGTTTCGCTATAAATTGATTTTTGACAGGTGCTAATACGGGATCTTCGCTCTGCTTGGTTGGTTTAGACTCTTCTGGTGATGAGTGATCCACTTCAGGATCTTTATAACTGATCTTTGTGATATTTTCACTGAGTGGAGAACTAAAGTAATAGTTATTCGTTGTATTATAACTACCTGATATATGATGCTGTGATGACGTCTTGGACTGAGGTAAGCCCGCTGCTCCATCAACTTCATCCGCTACGTGTAAAGGCGAATTTTCTAAATTAGAGGGAGGAGAATGCTCTTGCCAATCAACGGTCGTTTTTAATGTCTTAATAATTTCTAAGCTTTCTTCCAATATGCTAAACATGCTGTGCATATAATGAGCTTTATCAACAGATGGAGTATTTCCTTCCTTTTGATAAGCGTCATTTAAAACCGAGATTTTTTCTTGTTTACGTTTATTTTCCAAAGAGAGTAAACAATCATCCATCGAAAGCTGTTTTATTATATTTTCGGATAAGTACGGTTTTAAAATGTTTTCAAATTTAGGTTTAATATATATCTCTTTAAACCTTTCACTCATAATTAAAAAATTATCACCTTTAATACCAAATAACGATTGTTGAAGTTTTTTATCAAATTGTTTTAATGAACTTTTAAGAATGACTTTATAAGTATCATTCGTTGTTTGGTTCAAGTCTTTCACCATTTTAGCGGCTGATGCTAATAACCCATCCTCCATTTCATGGGGTTCCAGTAAAGTTAAAACAACCAAGCTACTTTCTGGGCGATAATTCATAGCTTGCTGATTTAAATCCCCCATTCCATCAAAGTTTAATGCATGTTTAACCATATCAACAGTAATATCACCACCTAATAGATGAGCAATTTTTTGGGCCTGTTTTTGGTTATTTAAACGATGAAGTTCCTCTTTTCTCATGAGTGGCGTGCCTGTACTCACATTTTTTTCTGAGTTCAGTGGTAATGTCTCTTTCATTCCTGAAGAATGAATTGACGAAATATTAGATGATACAGATGCTGAGTTATTAGCAGATATCATCCTTGGTACTTCAATGGATTTAGAATGGATCGCGCTTGTATGCATGAGATACCCTCACAATAAATTATGATTTGAATTTTAGTGACTTTTAATTCTGATTAGTTACATATTGACTAGAGAACTATTATTCTGATTTAAATCTTTCACTAATTGAATTAACAATTGAACTAATGTTTCAAAATGGCTGTTATCTTGACGAAAAGTTTCTAGTAGTCTAGACACGCTGCTATTAATTGCATTCTTTTGGCTATCTATCGCTGTTTGTAAACTTTGAAACTCTTGAACCATAATATTATCATGTCGCCATTCAATAGAAATATTTTTAATACTCGAATAAATTTCCTTAATAGGCTTAAAGTTAGGATAAATATTTATGTTTGTTCCATTACCTTTAACAATAAAACCTTGCCCTGAGAGCTTTTTCTCCCAAAAATCCAATGCACCTTTTGTTTCAGGTATCTGGATAATAAGCTTAGCATTAGAGATGTTAGCTTCCCAATTTCCAAAAAAATTATCTAATGAGGGCTTGTGATTCGTATCCTCCCAGAAGCCTAATCCTGCATACTTACTTACTGTTTTATCAATATCTAATATAGCCGCTTTACCGTTAAACTTTATTTTCCCGTCGCTGCCTGCTTGTATATGGCTACTTATCTTACCCAATGCAGTATTCATGTCTTGCATGAACTCTGTTGCACCTTTTATCACTTTACCGTACTGTTTTTGATAGCCTGAATGGATATTTTCAATGAGATCACTCACACTCTTTATATGCGGGCGCCCATCTTCGAGCTTTTCTTCCGTGACGCTTCTTTTCGTTCGCAAACCGTTTACTAAATCATCGGTATAGCTGAGCTCACGTTTAGCCGCTTGCCCTTGTGCTTTAATTTTATCTAAATCAGAGCTCACCATATTTTCACGAAAGTTCGCTGGACTAAAAGAAAACCCAAGATCTTTCGCAAACTGAACGCCTTGCTCATAAGGATCGGCTAAAATATCCATATTAATATTTTCACTAACCTGAGAACGATGATTTTCTGGCATTTTCCCAGCCATGTTCGCAGGTATTGTATTGGCATAATTTCTCTGTGATACAATTTCCATCACTATCCCCTTACAACACTTTGAAAAGTCCTTAACTGGCCTTCTCGAATTTCACGCAAATGCTCATTCATCTGTTTCACTAAGTCTCTATCTTTGTCGACCTGCTTATCTTTATCACCAGAAACTGAACGAGCAATATCTGCCACGGACTGCTGCTGCATTTTATTGGCTTCTTCTTCTTTGACATTAATTTGGTTTGCCGAAGTCGCCATTTGACCTGCGTTATCCGCTAAGCGAGCACCTTGTTCCGCGATACTACTTTTTGTTCGCTCACTGTTCATCACTTGGTCATGTTTTTGATATTCGGCTTGACCAAGCTTATTCGTTCGTAGGGCAGATTCCGCTGTCCGTTGACTTGCCGTGGCTTGCTGAGATGCACTTGGGTTATCCACCATATCTATTGCCTGGCCATCCTTACCTTTTAAGCTCAATGAATGACTTTTTGCTAATGGATTGCTACTTTTGTTTAATTCACCTAAACGATCAGCAACGGAATTATTTTGATTGCCTTTCACTAAATTATTTTTAATTGACTGATTCTGAGTGCGCAGTGATTTTAATTGGAACCCAGCCCCCGCCATACTGATGGCCATCGAAGTACAAAAACCCGCTAATGCGCCGATCATCATTTCTTTACCTTCTTTTATGGTCGACTCTGCCGCGGCTTCCACCATCTTGGCATTCAGCATTAAGAAATCTGCACTAATTTTGCGGTCTGAAATATTCAATTCACTTAGTACTTTGCGGATGATCTTAGCCAACTCAAGTAGAATATCGCTACTCACAATACCAACAAACTGGCTAGATTTTGCCTCGTTAACCGACTTAACCTCGTTAGATCCCTCTGTAACCGTAACCTGATTATTGAGTACCTCTTTATAAATAGCACTCACAATCTGTGGTAATTGTTTAATTTCAGCGACATCTAATGGCGTTACATGTTGAAAAACCTTTTCAAAAACCGCTTTATTTTCATCAAAAACCTGTACAGGAATTGGTTGATTGGATAAAGCAAATTGCCCTAATACACTGGATAATTGCTCATCATCAACCTTTTTAGTTGCCAATTTTAAGGCTGGTTTTTCAGTGTTAAACTCAACGTCAACAGACGGAACATTCAGCAAACTGATTTCTTTGCAACTCTCTACAGTTGATGCATTTGGCCCGTCTTGTGTAACAGGTGGCTGCATTAAACCCAAACTATTGATCATGCTAGCTTGTATTTTAGAATTTTTGATATCCATTTGTTTTCCTTTAAAATTATGCAAATCGAGCTGTTTTTAATATATCGACTTTATTATCGCCAGATTGCTTTAGAGACGTCATCATGCCCATGAACATTTCATCAAATTGCTCACTGTTTTTTGACATGGCTTTAATAAGGGTATTAAGCAGTTCAGTTAACGATTGAATGGTTTCATTATTTAGCATCATTCCTGCTAACATCTCTTTCATATCACGAATATGTGCAGCTGAATTCAAACGAAGGCCTCCCGTTGTCGCAGCATTCGTGACTGTCAGCCCAGCCCCTGTTGCTTTCATCCCTACTTCAACACGCGCCATCGTTGCACTCTGACTTTTGACACCTTTAGTGAGCTTTTCTGTCGATGACGCCGTGTCTGATACATCATCTATTTTGTTCGTGACTTGGTTAGCCGACTTAGAAACCCCTTTTACATCATCAAACTTATCCGCTAACTTCGTCAATTTGGTTAACTTCACCACACTATCTGCGCTATCCGCCACGGGATCGCTGACCTTCACCATTTGCCCACCAAGTGAAATAAAGCCTGAGGATTTATCTACCTTGCTCGCAGCCTGATTGACACTTTTCGCGATATTACTCGCGTCATCAAACTTATCCGATAGTTTCGCTAGCGTTGATAATTTCACCATGCTGTCTGCACCGTCAGCTACGGAATCTGTCACTTTTGCCGTGTTAGTCGCAATATTTCCCAACGCATTGGTTAAACTTTTTGGCATGGCTTTAATTGTGTTTTTAAGCAAAGAACCCACATTCTTAAGCAACAACTGAGCCGCATTTTTTACCGTACTCACGAGGTTTTTTATCATCGATCCCATAGAAAGCAGCGAAATTGCCAAGAAAGCGATGGCGGCGACAATCATGCCGACGATACTGCCAATTTGTTTGGCTTTATCTTCATCTACACCAAAACTAATTAACATATCTGTCACTGCTGAAGATATTTCATTGGCAAGCATCTGCATCAAGCTCCCATGCCCTGTTTCTTCCAATACAATGTCGGCTACTGCCATCGCGATACCAATAGCAGCTATTGCAAGGGTTAAGGGAGCTGCGGTTCCGAAAGACGCCACGGTGGCAATGACTGAAACGGCTAAAAGCACATAACTGAAAATTTTGCTGGCACACGATGCCGCTTTGTTGGCATCTGCGGCTTTACGCTCAGACTCAGCAGCCTCTTTGGCTTTTGCATCAGAGTCTTTACGAGAGGCTTCATTGATTTTCATCATTACCGCTTCTTGCTCTTTCATATTGCGGATTGAATCTTCATTCATCGCCTTTTTAAGTTGCGCTGTTAGCATCGTTAAAAGGGCTAACGTGTTTTCCCACTTCTCACCATCAACCTCGACGGGCCTAGGCGCTGTTTCCATAAAAGCATTTAATTTTTGGCTATCATTATCGGCAATTTTCGCTAACTCAGCTTCCTTATCTAAAAGCACCTCAAACCTATCTTGAAGTTGATGAGCATTTTGAGTAAGTGTTTCGATTTCGCTTTTAAAAGCACCCTCTGTACTTTCTAAGATGCTCTGTTCATTGGTTAGCTCAGTCAGCTTATTAGCGAGTACACCTATTTCTCTTTCAAGCGCAACTTCCTCTTGATAAATAGCTTCCGTAATCGGTTTTTCAAGGGTATTAATTTGCGCTAGTCGTTGTTCGCTATCCTGCAATTGTTTTTTAATACTCGTAATTTCTTTTAGATTATTTACTACAGAAAGCTGATGGTTCTGTGATAAATTTTGAGTACCGACTAGCGTATTTTTTGCTAAGTCTAGTTTCCCTTTAACATCAACAAGTTGCATTCCAATATCACGCATTTTTTCTGTTGATTTCGCAAAAGAATCTAGCAATGACTGCCCTTGCTCCCGTAAAGAGGCCGATTCAAGGTTTAAAAGTTGTAAACGATTACTTAACTCACCAAGATTACCTTCGTGCAATAGACGCCGAATTGTTGAAAACGTTTCAATGAATAACGTCTTTGAATTCACGCTACTTTCGGGTTGAGTTCCTTGTGATGCTCTCGCCATCTTTGGCTTACTCAGTTGTGGTGAACCTTCTATTCGAGCGCGCTTTGTTTGCTCTGAAGAAACCAGCTCGCCACATGCTTCTTCTAAAGCAAGTGCTGATTTTGTAATATCTTCACTTAGCGCTAATGGGTTGTTACCTTGCAAAAAAGTGTGAATATTTTTAATTCGCGCGCTATTGCCAATATCTGAAATATCAACCATTTGGAGATCTCTCTGAGTCATTTTTAAACGTTTTGCTTTAAAGCAGTTAAATAAGCCTGTGACTTTTTCTGTAAATCCACATCAGCACTACTTTCTAAAACACTCTCAAAACAATGAATTGCTGCGCTGGCTTTTTTCATCATTAAATTGCATTGGCCAGCATGGAATAAAGGACGATAATCATTCTTAGCTAGCACAAAAGCCAAGGCATATAATTCTGTTGCCTTTTCATAACGCTTAGTTAACTGATATACAGCCGCTAGCCCCATAACATAGTCAGTGTTATAAAAATCATAGATACTTAAAAAACGAAAAAAGGTTTCGGCCTCTTTTAATTTACCCTGCTGATAAAATTCATAAGCATAAGAATAAATGCCATCCATTGTGCTTTGTGGGATCCCATGAATATCTTTGTAAGTCGAACCTTCCATCAAAGCAGTAGTAATATTTCCGAGCAATGCTTCCATATCGACATTTTTCTCCTCTAAATGCTGTGTATTATTCATATATTTACCTTTACGTTAAAATTTAATATATGATGAAAAAATAAACTTATTTCCATAATAATTAATCAAAAAAACCTCCGCTTTAAAAAAACGATTTTATTTATTAATTTATATTTATTATTCGCCTTACTTTATAAATTAGTCATTTATTTATCATTTTCTTTCTCGAGTAGATTATCAATATCTACCCCCATGCGAATAAGCTCAACCCGAATTAGCCACGAAACAATATTCATGATTTCTTCTAATCCAGTTTCATCAATAAACCTATCTTTTTTATAATTTCGCCAAATTTTTCTTGCTAAAGGAATATCTCTAACAACAGGCACTCCCTGTTTTTCGGCATATTTGATGATCGCTTTTGCTTGTAACCCTCTACTTTTAGAAAATAAAAACGGTAGCGGTGCGATATCAGGGTCATAATAAATGAGTAATGCAATATGCGTTGGGTTTGCCATAACGAATGTTGAGTTACGCACATTTGATTTAACTTCTTCAGATAATAACTCTTGATGTATGCTCCGACGTGCACTCTTAATATGAGGGTCGCCTTCATTATCCTTATACTCTTTTTTAACCTCCTGTTTTTCCATCTTTAAATTCTTAATAAATAGGAAAAACTCCGTGATCATATCAATAACGATGATCAAAAGCGCAACCGCTAAAAAGACCACAATGAATGTCGTTGATAGATTGACCCATTGCTGTATCATGCCATCTAGTACCGTGCGATAAAGCATAAAAATTTCGTGGCGCCAGAAATAAAAAAAGACGCCCGCAGAAATAGCAAAAACAATCAAATATAAGAAGGCTTTTACTAATTCCTTTAATGAATTAAGTGAGAATATTTTTTTAAATCCCGCTATAGGATTAAGCTTTGTGAAATCAATTTTTACCGCTTCTGTCGCCAACCTAAATCGGCTCTGTAATAATGAGATCAGCGTTCCTGCTAAAAAACAGGCTAATAAAACGGGTAATAGCACACGAATAAAAATAGTGAAAAACTCCCATAACAAAGTATCAATATGAATATTCGCTGGTGAAATTAATATTTTTTTAGTTAATATTGCTAAATCATTTAAATTTGTTATTCCTTCAAAAACAAAAGCACTGACAACCAGTACAATAGCCGCTACCGAGTCCTTACTTTTATAGCTCTGCCCTTTCTTTGCTGAATCTTTTATTTTTTTGTCGGTTGGTTTTTCTGTTTTCTCTGCCATACCCTTTCCCCCTATTAAAATTTATTACGTTGAGAGGAACACTTTTGATAATGGTGATAATGAAATCATATTGACTAAAATGTCAGGCACTTCATTTTGGAAATAAAGTAAAAATACAATAAATGCGATAGTCGACTTTATTGCTAAAGATAATGAAAATGCATTTAATTGTGGACAAAATCGTGAATATAACCCTAAAGCAACTTCAGTAATAAATAATGTCACAATAATGGGTGCAGCTAAAATAACCCCCTTTACAACCATATTATTCAGCCATTCACCTAGGGGTAAGCTATTAAATGAAGAGAACCCCTGCCCCAAAGGCAATAAGTAATAGCTTTGTGCAAAAATTATTGATAGCTGGTACATACCACCTTGGGCTAAAAAAACCATGCAGACAATATAGCTTAAGAAAACAGCGAGTTCCGATGCTTCCGCCCCGCTAGCGGGGTCGACGATACTACTGATAGTTTCCCCTCGTTGAGTATCAATTAATTCCCCGATAATATTCGCTATCATAAAGGGTAAACCTAATATAAAGGCGAGCACCAAACCAATTGTGATTTCATAAAGAAAAATTTCAGTTAATCCAACTTGTTGCCACTGTACTTCTGCTGCGGAGAAAAAAGGCCATAAGCCTAAAGCTAAGTACACAACGACACAGTTTTTTATAATGCCACTATTAAGCAGCTTATTACTCAAAAAAGGTAAAAAAAACATCACTGGGGCAATTCGTAACCACGCAAGTGCCAACTTAATGAGTCCCTGTTGAAAGAGAAAAAATAAGTATGACGCCAACGAAATCAACTCCTGGCTCATTAAAATAGCCCCACCGCGGGAATTGCAGTTGTAATGACCTCAATAGCGTAATTCATCACTTTGTCGGCTAGCCAGCCAGAGATCATAAATAAAGAACCAAATACCGCTAATAGCTTCACACCAAAAGGTAAAGTCTGTTCTTGAAGCTGCGTGACTGTTTGAATTAGTCCCACTAATAACCCAACAACCGTAGCAACAATGACTGGGATCGCCGATAAAATAACAATCAATAACATTGCTTTATTACTGGCATAGACAATCTCATCCATCTCATTACCTCGCGTCAATGTTGTGCTAATTCAAAATATTGCATCACCAACCCTTTAGAAATCAGAGTCCAACCATCAATCGCCACAAAAAGAATTAATTTTACGGGTACCGATATTGTCACAGGGCTCATCATCATCATGCCCAGTGCCAGTAAAATACTGGAAATGACTAAATCAATAACAACAAAAGGCAAATAAATATAAAAACCAATTTGAAAAGCCGATTTAATTTCACTTAATGCATAAGCAGGTAACAGTGAAAAAAGTGTCGGTGCAGTAGCATCCGCACTAATTTCGTCCTCGCTACGCCCTTGCTGAATAGACTCAAAAAAAGTCACTAACTGAGGGTCTGAATATTTCTGCAAATAGGTTTTATAACGCCCTAATCCGTCATCCACAAAATGATCAATAGATTCTATATTGCTAAAATCCACATTTTCTTGGCGCATATAATTATTGACATCTTGTAAAACTGGCATCATGACAAAAATAGATAATAATAACGCAATAGCATTTAATACCATCGTTGAGGGCACTTGTTGTACCCCCATCGCATTACGTACCATAACCAATACAATGGATATTTTTAAATAACAGGTTCCCGCTGCAATCAAAAAAGGGAGTAAAGTCGAAAATGCAATTAACGCTAATAATGGAATTTCTTGTGGAACGGTTGGCATATTAAACTCTTTTATCACCAAGGCTAATAATGCGAGTAATTTCTAAACCAAGGTCATCACTATCTCCAATATAAATCAACTCACCCTCTGCAATGAATTGTTTATTCGCATAGACTTTAACTTCTCGCTCTTTATTTTCACCAATTGAAAAAACAGTTCCCAATTGTATATTCTGCAATTCATTAACTTTAATATCTGTACTTCCTAATACAAAGCTCAATTTAATATTCATCTCGTTAATATTAAATGGGCGAATAACTTCATCCTGATAATCTGCCGCAGCATGTATGTTATTTTCATCATGTTCAGTCGAAATAAGTTCTTCAATCATAAATACCCCCTCATCTTGTTTTTGAAACCGTGCAAATATTTGCCCTGCGATTGTCATATTCAATGTTAATTGTTGAATACACAGCACATCACCTAACGCTAAAGAGCCTAATAATGATGCGCTGATATAGCTGTATCCTAAAACCCAATCCATGGAGAGTAATAGATTGCCATAGGAATAATGTGCAAGATTTCGAGCTGGTAACCCTTCAAATGGAACCTCTAAAATTACCGTACCAAGCTGATCTTCGAATACGGATAAACCAAACCTTTCAATCTTACTGTTGTTAACAACATCCACGGAATAACAGTAAAACGCAGGGGCAAAAAAAGGTTTATTATCATTTTCAAATTTAAATATCTCGCACATACTTTGATTATCTACTGCGTCCCATGCGTAATGGGCTAAATGAGGCCAACGGTGTTGGCACCAGCCATGCACATCAATAACCAATTGAATTTGCTGGTCATCATTTTTTAAACCTATTTTAAAATAACGTTTTCCGATATTATCTTTATTAAGGATTGCTGTTACTTGGTACTGTTTCTCCCAATCTTTTAATTGGTTTTCACGTTGGCTTATTCGCCTTATTTTCAACATACTTAATCTTCTTCTTGCTGGTGATGTTCCTGCTGCGGGTGATGTTGTCCACGCTCTTTATGTTGTTCTTGGTGAAAGTAAATATCTTGTTCACTATTTAGTAAGTGCTTATTTTCTTTTAGAGTTTCTTGCACTTCTTGGCTCTGGGTCAGAGCAACCAATTCGGTTTTAGTCGCCAATTCAAAAGTCACTGATGGTGTATTTTTCCATTGATGAAAAGTATAAGTTAACGTTCTTGGCTCATTTTCATTGGCAAGCAATGAATGAGAAATCGAATTATATTCAATAGGTTGATTGATATTCTGAGGGTTAGTCGTTGTTCCTTGTAATGGCGCAGCCTGAGTCTGGCGATACACTTCACCAACCACATCAATCCGTGATGAACTATTCTGAACCATATTAGCGTCCTCAATATTTAGCATCTCTTGTAAAACAGGTGCTTTTTTCTCATTTTTCGTCAGCTCTTGTCTAAAATCAGCAAATGTTTGAATCAATGACTGCTGATCATCCAATGCACCTACATCCGAAAAATGTGACGCTTTTTCATTATGTAATACCGTTTCTTTATCGCTACCCAACTCTACATTCACCACCTGATGACCACTCTTTTCCTCATGAGATAATTGAATAAAATGTGTACCATCATTATGTTGTTCATCAACCGCGCCAAAATATAGCGGGGTACTTTTAGGCATAAGTGCTGCTTGTGTCAGGCCAAATAACGGTTTTACTGGTAAGGGGCTATCTCGTAATGGAATAGCAAGCATCCCATTTAGATTAATCAATGGAATTTCATCATCAAACTCACTTTGTGTTAATAAAACGTCATCTACTTCCTCCTCAATGGAAGCCACCTGGCTCTTATTGATATCAGATTCATTATGTTGCAGAAAAATAAACTCATCTTCTTTAGTTAATTGAATTTCATGAGGTTCGTCTTTTATATTAGAAACAAGCGGATTCACATTATTAGCATCAATAATATTTTCTTCCTGACAATTGAATAACTCAAAAAAATCTGATTTTATAATTAAATGATTATTTTCCTCATTCGAAGAAACAACATTTTCTTTCAGTATATTAGTTGGTTGGATATTTACTGGCGTAATACGATTTTCTATTTCGTTAGATTGAAAAAAAATATTTTGTTTTACATCTGATGGTATTTTACTTTTATTAAAACTCATGGCTATTTTTTTAGCCATCATTTGTAAACTGGTATTTTTCTCTTCTTGTTTACCTATTAGAACGTAACCCGATAATTTTTTATCTGAGGGCTCTACAGTTCCCATATAAGAATTGCTTATAACACTTTCACTCTTTGATGAATTTATTACGGACATGAATAAAGAGCTCCTCTATTTCAGTATGCTGTTGTTGCTCTGATTTTAAACATTTAGTGATAGATTGTTGTTTAAGATATTTTTGGAATTTTTCACACTTACCCTGTAATACTCGCGCCTGCGTTGCCATTTGGTTAGCTAAGAGTTGATATTTGCCTATTTGAGTCGACATAGTGTCAATTTCATATTCAAACTGGGCAATATTACTGAGTACCGCCGCTTTCAACCGTTGGCGTTCCCAAAAAGCGATCGGGCTGAGTTCTTGGGATTTTTCATATAAAGCAACCTGCTCAGATAAAATCAGGATTCGTTCTCTCATATCTTGAGAGGCATTTTGTAACGTATTAATTTGTGAGTGTAATCGTACCTGCTCATTACGTGTTTTTTCCAAGCGACGCTCAGCCAACTGTAATAGATTTTTGACACTCATGAAGCCAACTGATTTAAGTCATCCAGCAGTGTTTCCACAGATTGACTCTCCGTCATATGTTGTCTTAAAAAAGCGTCAATACTGGTTTGCTTATCTAATGCTTCATCATTATCTGCATTTTCACCCCGTTGGTATTCACCGAGATCGAGATACAACTGAAGCTGTTCGAGTTTTCCTAGCATCTCACGCACCCGCGCCGCCGATTGTTGATGCGCTTGTTGTGTAACTTTAGAAAATACACGACTAATACTGTTTAAAACATCAATTGCAGGGTAATGGCCGCGGCCTGCCAGTTTTTGGCTAAGATAAATATGACCATCTAAAATAGAGCGGATCTCATCACCAATTGGGTCTGCCTCATCTTCACTTTCTAATAGCACCGTATAAAAAGCGGTGATTGCCCCGTGTTTGAGACGCCCTGGGCGCTCAAGTAACAGTGGTAATTGTTCAAATACTGACGCTGGATAACCCCGTCTTGCAGGCAACTCGCCTGTTGCCAATGCCACATCACGCAAGGCTCTTGCATAACGTGTCATCGAATCCATATAAAGCAGGACATTTTTGCCTTCATCACGATAATATTCCGCAATCGTCGTGGCGAGTAATGCGGCATTACAACGCTCAACAGGGGGACTGTCCGAGGTGGCATAAACTAAAATAGTCTGTCCAGCTTGAGGTGAAGATTTCAGCTCCTCAATAAATTCAATAACTTCACGACCACGTTCACCGATTAACGCCACGACATGAATATCCGCTTCCGCCTGATTAATGATCATATTCATCAGAGAGGTTTTTCCACTTCCTGCAGCAGCAAAAATACCAATACGCTGCCCCAAACCACAGGTTAGCAACCCATCAATTGCTCGAATACCCGTGAACAGGGGTTTATCAATTGGGTGCCGTTGAGTCACTCTAATTGGTGGGCTATCAATACGTTGTAATTTATTATCAATATGATTAATTTCACTTTCATCTTCAGTTAGCCGCCCAACTTCCTCCCCTGTCGCATCAAAAATTTTACCTGCAAGGTGCTGACCAACAGGGAAAACAAAAGGATAACCACTGGGCCTGATAACAACTTCACGGGTTAACCCTTGAATACGGCCAATCAAGCTTAGAACTGTAAGCCCTTCTTTAAAACCCACCACCTGCGCTTTTGCAATAATTTGAGCATTCAAAATCGACTGTTCAATAAAGCAGATTTCGCCAATAAAAACCCCTTGCAATGGCGCTTCAATAAGGCATCCATGAATGCGCACAGGGTGTGCGCATATATCGAAAAATTTCATCATTTAAGCAGATAATAATTGGCGTAATTCAACAACGCGTTCAAAAAACTCTTCAAAGCTATCTGAAAATAATGACATTTCATTCAATGAAGAGGGTTTCAAAACCGCAGATAGAATCAATTCATTCTCAACAAGATTTAAAGCAGGTTGCCCAGGTTGAAAATTACGCGGCGGGTATTCAAGGATGGATTTTAATAACAATGCACTCATTGAGTCTAAAAGACTATAATTGCATGGCAATACATTACACCAAATAATGAGCTCATCCGATGAAAGGTCAACGTTAATCGCAGGTAAATCATTCATCTCTAATTGAATATTTGAATGACAATCCAATTGACTATTAATTAAGTCACTACGCCCCATCACATTTAAATATTCATTTAATACTTCTATAAAACGATATTTCATATTACATTCCTTATCTTATTTAAATAGTTTTAATTACATTCACTTTTATGGTGTCCGAAATTTCATTAAAGGAGAGAACCTCTAACTCAGGGAAACGCCCTTCTAAGATTTTTTTCACAAAACGACGAATATCAACAGGAACCAGTACGTTCACATCTCTGATTGATAAATAATTATTTTCTAACGCAAGCTCTGCTGATTGAATTAAAGCATTACTTGCTTCTGGCTCAAGATGTAAATACACGCCACCAGATGATTGACGAATACCTTGTCGAATGATGTCTTCAAACTCTGAATTGACCATTAAAACATTGAGGCGTCCGTCCACCGCAAACCTTGATGAAATATACCTCGCCATCCCACTACGAATATGCTCAACAAGCATCAGGCTATCTTTTTCTTTGGGTACCCATTGCACTAAAATCTCAATGATCAGTTTCATATTTCGTATTGAGATTTTTTCCATTAATAAACGTTGGAAAACTTCAGTGACTTTCTGCACAGTGGCGTGGCGATAACACTCCTTGAGCAATTCGGGGTATTTACCATCTAGATCATCAAGTAAATTTTTGGTTTCTTGAATACCAAAGAATTCGTTAATATGCCGTAACATAAGTGTACTGACACAATCAATCATTTCTGAAACATCATCGCGAGCATACAAGCCTAATTGCTCAATACTTTCTTTATCTTTGTTATCAAACCAAATATTTTTTGAGCCATACTCATCTGTATACTCGGTTAAATCCACACCGAGATATGCCAACTCATCCGTATTTGATAGTAATCGATGGCCATAAAAGCAAATGTCATATTCTCCCGCCTTGACTTCATTAATTAATATTACTATTTTATTTTCTTCAATTATTGGGGAATAATTTATTGCAATATCTGGGATTCGATAACCATAACGAATAAAAACATCTTTTTTCATTCGAGATAAGAAATTATTTTCCTCTAAATGTTCTTTATAATTTTGATTCACTGAAATAATAATAGGTAGCGTCTCAGGAATATATTCATCAACAAAATCTTGGTTAACACGCTGCGTTTCCCCTTCTGTTGCTTCTGATGTGACACTCTCTATTTCTTGTTGTTTCTGAGTGGTTATTTTCTTGCGTTTTTTATAATAACGCACAGCAAAAAGCCCAATGAGTAGTGCAGACAGAAATAGAAAAATAGTTGTTGGAAACCCTGGTAAAAATCCCATAAAAAGAACAATCAATGCGGTAATTAATATCGTAAAATCATTAGCAAATAATTCAGAAACAATATTCTCACCCAAATTTTTATCATTTCCCCCGACGCGCGTTACAATAAAGCCTGCACTGATAGAAATTAGTAGTGCAGGGATTTGAGCAACTAAACCATCACCTATCGTTAACAGGGAAAAAGTATTCAGCGCTGTCGAAATATCCATGCCTTGCTGTGCGGTACCGACAGAAATGCCGCCAATTAAATTGACAAAGATGATCACAATACCCGCAATCGCATCGCCTTTAATAAATTTCATGGCACCATCAAAAGAACCAAATAGCTGACTTTCTTTTTCGAGATCTCCACGTTTTTCTTTCACAGTCGCTTCATCAATCACCCCTGCTCGCAAATCAGCATCAATACTCATTTGTTTGCCTGGCATCGCATCAAGAGAAAATCGTGCAGCCACTTCGGCAATACGCTCTGAACCTTTCGTAATCACGATGAACTGCACAATGGTGACAATGGCAAATACCACCATCCCCACAACAAGGTTATCTTGGATAACAAACTCACCAAAAGTAGCAATAATATCACCAGCATCCGCCTCTAATAGAATTAAGCGGCTTGTACTAATTGATAAAGCTAATCTAAATAATGTACTAATTAATAAAATGGATGGAAATGACTGAAAATTCAGTACTCGTGTAATATAAAAAGAACTCATGAAAATAAGTACTGAGATCATAATATTCAGGCCAATTAATAAATCGACCAAAACTGTCGGTAATGGAATAATTAACATGGCGATGACCATAACCATAATCACCAATACCATTAATTCAGGTCGCTGTCGGATCTGTAATAAAAAACCTGTTACATTTTTCATAAATATTATGAATTTCCTATCTATTATTTTTCTGTTGTTCTTTAACCACAATATCGCTCATATGTTTTTTTAAAGATTCCAATAATTGCTCTCTCTCTTCCAATGATGGAAAAACCGCTACAGGGATCATTGAAAAAGCCAATAGTAATAACTGCAAAAATTGAGCACGTATTTCGGTATGAGCAATGCGAAGTTCTTTATTAATAAAATAAACTACTTTTTCTTCAAATATTGTTTGCCCGCGGATCCCGCTGGTAAAAACTTGGCTAAGCGATTTTTCCAATATGGGTTTATTGATCTCAATATTATTTTGAAAACATGCTGATAGAAAAAATTGCTGGCTAAATATATGGTCAAGTGACTGTAATTCTCTTAGTCGTCCTACCCGAATAAAAAAATTACCAAATTCACTGACATTGACATCTCCCAATGGCAAGGCCTGCAAATCACATGCCAATGCCCTAGCGAGATAACGCATCATATTTTCACGTTCTTGAAACTCTAGCTCTTCAACCCACTGTTCATATAAATAAACCACAGGGCCATCATAATTAATAAACTCACGATAAACAGCCCTCAGGTTCCCAGCACTTTGTTTTAGTTTTTCAGCAAATGCTTTCGCTAATAGGGCGACATTTGCACCAGCTTGAGCATTGCGCGCATTTTCATCATTCAGAAGAGACTCATTTAATGTCTCGAGGTTGTTAATTTGCTCCTGCTTTAACTTTCTTCGATGAATTAATGTTGCGAGCGCCATTAGTAAATCGCTGGGGTCTGGGAAAAACTGCAACAATAATGCACGTAATTGCTGCGGTGTCATAAGCTGCTTATTTAGCAACCCCTCGATTTTCATCACTTTTTCATCTGCATCATTATCTAAAATGCGTTCAGAGAAACGAGTCCATTCTTCATCAGGCGCCTTTCGGGAGCTTCCTCGACGCACATGGCTTGCAGCTAGCATAGCCATTGATGCATATTCACTACTACTATCAATAACACCTAAGCCACGAGCAACCTCCTCGCTGTCATCACTATTGCTCTTTGATGATGCACGGTTTTTATCCTGAAGATTGGATAAAAACCGGTTGCTGTAATTCATTGGCGTTATTGCCATGATTCACTCATATATTGCTGTAAAAATTGTACCGTGCCATGCAGCTGGCTATCACGTTGAGTAATACGTGTTTTTTCTGAAAATTGTCGACCATCCCACGCTTCATTTTCATCCAATAAACGTGGCTGAATAAGGAATAAGCGAACCATTTTCTGTTGGTTAACTGAGGAACTACTAAATAATCCGCCAATCCAAGGAATATCCCCTAACCCAGGTATTTTGCTTTCATTTTCAATATATTGCTCACGAGTGTAACCACCTATCAGTAAGCTATTGTCCTTCGCAATGCGTGCAACCGTATTAATACTGGTGCGATTAATAGACGGCAACCCCTCAACGCTAGAAGCCTTTCCATCACTCCCATAGCTTTGTGCACCATCTTCAATATTCACTTCCATTTCAACTTGCTGACCCGCTGAAATACGTGGCATGACACTGATCATGGTGCCGTAAGTCACTTGCTCTAGCGTCGCAATACGCTCACCTTGCAATTTGGCGTAAAAACTGGTGTTGTTATCAAATAGCGCTGGAATATTTTCTTGCGTCAGTAAAACAGGGCGCGACACGATATGCCCATTACCTTTTTTGCTAAGTGCATCAATTTGCAACAGAAACTCTTGGCTATTCGATAGTGTGCTACGGTTAAAGGCTATCGCCCCTCGACCCGCTTTAAATGCTCCTACTTCCCAACTCACGCCTAAATTATCTAACTCAGAACGAGTGATATCGATAATCCATAATGAGAGTTCAACTTGGCGACGACGTACATCTAGTGTACGAACAAGCTGTTTTACATAGTTTATTTGCTCTTGGCTGCCCTTAACAATTAAGCTATTACTATCTGGATGAGCCACTAATGAAAGTGCATTTTTCCCCGAAGAGCGGTTAACAATAACCTGCTTTTTTTCCTGCCTTTCTTCCCCTATTGGCGCATCCATCAGTTCATCAATTGAATCCCCAGATACATTAAGTTTTGCAGGCTGGATGTTAACGGTTTCCTCTACCATATTGCCGCTATCTTTAAATAACGAACTAATAACGGTCAGCATGCCAGGCACCGTTGTACTTTGACCGCGGGATGAATATGTCCGGTCGGTGACAGAAGCATGTTTCAATGAAATAACAGCAACTTCACTGCTTGTTGACTCTTCTTGGTTTAATTGTTTCTCAAGGTATAGCGTAGCCGCTTTAATAAGCTCAACATACAGAGGGGGCCCTGAAATAAAGAGCAAGTTATCAGCACCTTGGGAACGTACAGGGAATCGTTCATCATAAATCCCATTACGCTGAATATAACTTAGCACTTGCCCACTACTCACGCGGTGTGTTGGCACAATAACGCTGCGCATTTCGCTATTATCATAAACATAAATGCTGGCGCCATCGTCATACCACACTAACGCAATACGACGTGTTAGAGCCTTAAACATTTCATCGGCATTCGCTAGGTTAAAATTACCCGTGACTTTTTTCTGGGCCGCTAATTTGCTTAAAATAATGGGCTTATTTAATTGTTCAGCCACTGCTTCAAACACCTTACCTACTGCAATATTATTCGCAACGAAGGTGTCATGGCTTTTTTCGTGTGCGACTGGCTCTGCAACAAATATTTCAGATTGGGCCGCGTAAACATTAGAATTCAGTAAAAGGAGTGTCAGTAATATTGCCCCTTTTCTTTTACTGCTCATATAAATTTGCTCCAAGATGTCTTATTTCTGAAGGTGTTAACCCCAGTTCTTTTTTGATATCATTGGTGAAATGTGAGGCTGAGCAGTAACCCGCTTCTAACCCAACATCTAAAATTGAACTTTCACTCTCAATTAACTGTAAAATTGCATTCGCCATACGAACACTCATAATTTTACGTTTTGCTGTTTTATTAAAATTTTCTCGATAAAGTTGTCTAAAATAAGATGCTGATACACCATAACGAGCACAAAGCTGATTAATGTTGGCATTCCTATCACTCTGTGCCGCTTCCAAAATAAAACGCATCATTCCGTAAGCTTCATACTTACGTAATACATTGCACCAGCAGTTAAATAACGGGTGTATTTTAATCACCAAATCGATAACAACATTTCTAATCGAGACACTGGTAAAAAGCTCTTCATCCAATGTGATAAATTCTTGTGTGACTTGTTCGCTTGAGCTGCAATTTTCCTTCTTCGAAAAGAATGATTGCCCCATCGCTGTATCAATAACAGCAAGAATTTCAATCAACTCTGATAATGCTATTGAATAAATATCCCAGTTTAGGTTCTCATTACTCTCTAACGCTTCATCATTGGTAATAAATATAGATTGTTTATCAAACGAAATATTTAAGTTTGAATATGGTGATTTATAAAAAAAAGTCGTCGCGCCATCATTTGGTACTACCAAAACCAATTTATCCTGCAAAGAAAAACAGCAGTTTTTATTTTCCAACGGTGCAGCGATATCTTTCTTTGTCATGATATATAAGCCTCATCTATTGATTTTTTCACACAGCAGCTTGAAATATATGCCCAACGAATACAAAGGAATAAAAAGGAATACTTTCCACTTTAGTCTGTGTTCACATAGTCATAAATAATAAGATTAATTCAGCTGACAGTACTTTTTTTATTCTATCTAATACATTCAACTTATTTTTACAGAGATTATATACGTGGCAGATATCCATAATCAGACTTACGTGATGAAGATCATGAGTGGCAAGATGCATGATCATGAAATAATAATTAATTTAAATGCCAATTTGATTATTATTGGTGAGGAAGACACATATAAGGCTAACTTGACTGATGAAGGTTTCACTGGCTACTCAATACCTAGCCATCAAGAAACTTTCACGTTCTCAATTATTTCCCATGAAGGCCAAATTGCAGTCGATCTTCACACAAAAAACCAGAGTGAAATCATCCCCATAAATCTACAAGAAACTGTTTTAAAAGAGCTATTCCCATTCTCACTTAAAGAAATCGATACACCTTGGGAAACACCATTAATAACTGAAGATAAGCAATGGCAGCCTATTAAAACAGAAAAAAAATATAATAAATTTAATAAATCGCCATACAACTATAAATTTTTTACTGGTCTATCATTATTCGTTTGTATTCTTGTTGGTTATTGCTTTTTTCCAAATAATTCCACGTTACAAAAAGATGCCCAACTACAATCTATTGAAAACATGCTTATCGGTAGCACACAAAAAATTATTGTGACAAAAAACAATAACAACATGCCCCTCATATTAGTTCAATCCCAGCGAGATTATGATTGGAGTATGCAACAACTGCTGAAAACAAAATTTCGCAACAATTTCTCTATAAAAATGAAGAACCAATTAGAAAATGAGATAGAAAACAAAATATCAAATAAAATTCCTGATCTATTAAATATTGATATTACTGACCCCTGCAATCCAGTCATTAATTCATTATCCAGCCTGAATATGGTAGAAGGTAATAATTTTATTGAAAAAACATTCAAAAATTACTTTATCTGCTATACAGGTTATACCTCAAACATTGTTAATTTCGATGAATTACTAAAAAATGCAGAACTAGGATTAACAGAAAGCCACGTCAAATGGCATAAAATCACTAAAAATAATAAAACCATATTTATGATTAAAGATAGCTTAAACGACAATCAAACTATCTCACTAATCAATTTTGTAAATTCATTTTATCAACAATGGGGAGAGCAGCAAATTCAATTCTCTATATCATTGGCCAATAATGAATTTGTAGGCCAATCTTTTATCACAAATGAAGATGGTTATATTTTATTAGGTAATAACCATTGGTTATTTAACGAAAAAACTTTTTAATATTAATCAAGAGGAAAACATTATGCCAGAAATTGGAACGAATACAGCAACAGACTCGAATAATAAAGGAATAGAATCAGGTCAATGGGTAGGTTCAACCTTCGAAGAAAGTGGTGTCAGTGACAGCAAATGGGGAATGATGTACCGTGCTTCGGCTGGCCTTAGTGCAAGAACTAAAGTCATTGCGGATCGACTACATGGCAAGCTCAACGATACCAACCTTGAGGTCGATAACCCCCTAGTACTGGGCGAAATCACCGCGCTAAGTGGTAATTATAATATGGCCCGCCAATTACAGAGTAACGTCATGAAATCAATTAAAGACGCCGCTCAAGCGATTATTCGTAACGTTTAATTTTTGAATAAAAGCACCTATTACTATGGTGCTCTTATTTTATAGGATAAATATATGGTTACACCTATCTCCCTTTCTGACATATCATCTAGTATTACTGATGATACAACCTCGCCAATATCTATTGGTTCCTTTGAGGATAAGGTAAAAAAATTATTTTCGGAATATACCGCTGCGGTTGGTAATGAAAAAGCAAATTTGCTCAGCAAAGCCAATAATCTGGATGTCAGTAATCCCGCTCAATTACTTGAAATACAAAACCAAGTCGGTAACTACAATTTAGCGATGAGTATGATTAGTACACTCACTCATAAAAGTGTTTCCGCTATTGATACTGTGTTAAAAGCGCAATAATCATGAATATTTTAAAGAAACTATTATTAATTAGCTTTATCAGTTTATTACTTGGTTGTGATAATCAATTATTGTTAAGTAATTTAAGTCAACGGCAAAGTAACGAGGTGCTCGCTGTTCTACAAAAACATGGTATTGAAGCAAGCCGTAAACATGATAATAAAAATGGAGACTCTATTCGAGTTTCCCCTGATAATTTCGTATTAGCCGTTGACTTATTACAACAATATAACTTGCCCTCAAAAGAGCCAATTGAAATTATTCAGGCCTTCCCTAGCGACTCACTTGTGGCTTCGCCACAAGCGGAGCGAACTCGTTTATTATCTTTAATTGAACAGCGTTTAGAACAATCCCTGTTATCTATCCCTGATGTCGTCAATGCACGGGTGCATGTAAGTTACCCATTAAATGGCAATGGCACAGTAAAACCAATACAAAAAGTGTCTAGTTTGGTGACTTATTCAGGGAATGAAGATCCAAAAATGATGATGAATAAAATAAAACTCTTTTTAAATAATAGTTTTATAGAAACGACTTACGATAATGTTTCCGTTGTTGTGATTAATCGTCCGCCACTCCAATACCAATTAAACCCAACATCTGAAAATAGTATTCAACCTGTCTTAATAGGAACTGTTTTTGTCGTGATTATTTTTCTCTTTAGCTTATTCGCTTTTATATTGAAACAGCAAACAAATAAGAAAAGAGCCAGTGAAATAACTGAGAGTAATTTAGATGTTATTACTAAATAAACTTCTTATTGACCAAGAGAATATTTTCTTAGCACCAGGGAGCTACTTTCATCAGGAATTTAGCGCCCCAATTTATCATCAATTACCCGTAAAATTACAACAGCAGCATAACCAATATCTGATTGAAAAGTACGCATTAAAAATGCCAGACAATCATACTCGTGTATTACCCAGCCTGTTTTCAAATAGTTGGGAAGCATTTCCAACAATTGCTATTACACTCGGTAGTTTATGGCAAAAGGAATCATTCCATAAGAATATGATTCAAAAAGAGAATATACCACAGTTTCTATCTGCCTTTGGTGCAGCTCAGCTCTTGGCTTGCCTTGCCCCTTTCGGCAATATTTATGTTTTACGCGCAAAATATATGTTTAGCCAAAATACACAACAACTTATTTCAAATTATTCCAAAGAGATCTTACCTTGGAACCTGATTGAGGAGGCGTTTCATCGTGTCAATAGAAGTAGAAACTAAGTCAACACAAACACAAACACAAACACAAACACAAACACAAACACAAACACAAACACAAACACAAATAATGACAATGGCACAAGAAAAAGTCCTGATTAAAAAACAGGTATTAACCGCATTCAAATATAAAAAAAGCATCATACAATATGCCAAAAAGAAATCTAATGACCTTTATCAACACGCTCAAGAAAGTGTGCTTCAATTGCATAAAACTGCCTACCAGCAAGGATATGATGATGGCATAAAACAACTTTTGCATGATTTTATTACAAAGTTGGAACACAGTGAAATTACTTTTCAAGAACAGGTTAATCAAAGCCAAAAAAAATTAGAAAATCTGCTCATGGCACTGTTTGATGATGACCGATTAAAAGAAATTATTGCGCATTATTTCGCTCAGAAAAGCAAAATGACATCAAAAATCACCTTACATTTACCCGCGAATATGCAATCGAATTTAAATATTACAAAACAAAATATTACAATACTCTCTCACGCTGATTATGGATCAATTGCGTTAGAAAGTAATAATCAAATTTGCGACTTTTCGCCCTCAATTGCGACTAAAAATACGCTACCACAAATTTTCTCCATCCCAACGCGTTGCCAAATACTTAATGAACGAAAAATAGCCTACCAAAAGCTTATCGAAAAAATACACACGGAGAACCCAAAAAATGAAGATACAGGCAAATAACCCGATTAATGAACCAACACTAAAAAATACAGCAATCTCAAAAAATCACCTACAGGATAGGATAAAAACGGCGACTAAACATGTGGAATTCTCAGCACCGAAAACAGTAAAAAATATTGTTGATATTTCAGCTGAATCACAAAAGAAAATAGATAAATTTATTAAACAGTTACAATCAAAAGAGACAGATAAAGACTTTTTCTCCACTATTTTCAGCACCCTCACACGGCTTAAAAAAAATGAAAAAGAGAATTTTATTGCTGGCACCGTTCAAACACTAAAATCACTTCCGAGTGATTCCCTTCCCTCCCTCTATGATAAATTCACAAAAGGGCTGAATCGTTATATGGCAATAAATTTAATGAATCAGCCTTTTACAGAGCAACTTAACAGGAATTTATCTCATTTTAATGTTGATGGTAACGATGATGATGATTGGGATTAAAAACCTATTTCAATTATCAATATAAAATACATTTTTTAGGGGAGTAAAACGCTCACTTATTCTAATGATTTTTCATCTTCTTTATACTCCCTTCCCATCCTCCAAAAAATAAAAATTATGTATATTTTTTTGATATATATATCCTAGTAATATAAGTTAAATTTATCCTAACAATAAATTCAGACTGGTTGTAAAAAAACGACTTAATTTTTTTCATTTATGACTATGTCTTGTTTTTTTATATTGAAGCATATTTTAGCGGAAGTTAGGATATGACTAAATTCTTACTCAGTCATCACTTATAGGAAAATATATGAGTAATATGGAATACGCGGAAATAGAACCCATGATTTTGTTATCCGAGGAAGTGGTTTATAACCCATTAAAGAGGACACTTTCCAAAGGAAAAAAATCTATCAGCCTGACAGAAAATGAATCTTGCTTATTAAAATTACTACTCGTAAAAAAGAGTAATAAAAGAGAGGTTATGTACGAAGTTTGGGAAAAAAGAGGAACAATTGTTACCGAAAGCAGCTATTACAAGCTAGTAAGGCAACTCCGCCAATCATTTAAAAAAGTTGAATTAGATGAAAATCTTATTATGACACTACCAAGAATTGGCATTTTATATACTGGCGAAAAATCAGAAATGCCTGTTTTATCTAAATATTATCCACAAAATACACTTTATGCATATATTAAATGCTTCTTTCAGAAAGTATTTTCCCTCTCATTTCAATAAGTTGAGTTATTATCATGTTAATCATTGGAACGCTAAATAAAATATATAAACCTTTAATTTCTCTGTTTTTTATTAGCACATTACTCGGTTGTAGCTATTTCCCTAAAGCTATTCAAAATTCTTCAAACCATCAATTACAAGGGGTTATTTACTCACCATCAATCATTCCTGAAAACTCTGAGATAACTATATCTATTAGTCCAATAGATACTTTACTATCACCAACGGAGAATTTATTAAACTATCAATTACGCTCTAAAGATGCGGATAAAACCATCGATTTTAAAATTAACTTACTCGAAAATACGGCTAACAATATGGAAAAACTAGGAATTAGTATCCGAATAGAGAAAAATAGCGAGCTAATCATGATGAGCAATAAAATAACAAAGCTACCTGATAATTTATCAGAAAAAATTACACTTACAGTTACACAAATAAAATAACCATATAAATTATAATATGGTTTTAATTTCTCGACGATTTCATAAAAAAACAAGACCATTAATAATAATACTCTACCAAATAAAGCAATAAAATAAATTAAACATCACTCTATTAATATTATATTAGCGGAAATAAGTCCCTAGACCTTTCCATTGAAATATACCTTAAGCATATCTTTTATTTATTCTATTCGGAGCTATTTAATGAAAACCGGATCACGGGATCCTATTCCCAAAAACTATAAAATAATAACTTGGTTAAATATTATTACCCAAATTAGTTTCCCATTGGCATGTACCTTCACCCCCATTATGGCTAATAGTGCAAATAGCCATAATCACAAATTATTGCCAAATACAGCCATATTGAACGACCGTCAAACTCAGCCTTATATCTTAAAAGAGGGCGAAAGCACGAGCTCTGTCGCCAAAAAATATAATATGTCCGTTGATTCACTACGAAAATTAAATCAGTTTCGTACCTTTGCCCATTCATTTGAGCAATTAAAACCAGGTGAAGAATTAGATATCCCAATGGCTCCCCTGCCCACAATTCAGTGGGATAACCCAAAACAGCACAAGCCGACGGCAACACCAACCCCTAAAGAAATAAAATTCGCCCAACTAACCTCACAAGCAGGTCGATTTCTATCAAACAAACCCAGTGTAGATTCAGCTGAAAATCTAGCTCGCAATATCGCTATGTCAACAGCAAATGATTCTATTGCGCAGTGGTTAAATCGAACTGGTAACGCGCAAATTCGCCTTGAAGCAGATAAAGATTTTTCACTTAGCAACTCTCAAATCGATGTATTACATCCCATTTATGAAACAAAGGAAAAGTTATTTTTCACACAGGGTAGCCTGCACCACACAGACTAATCACCGAGGTCAGGCACAGGCCGAATTGTCAGGTTATACATCTGGGGACACCAAGGTAACTGCACAATTACTCAATAACGCAACAGAAGAAACCACAATTCACTTTATTGCCTCCGCGGCAAAAGCACAAAATAGTATTCTGGTAATCAAACCGCAAACTATTGTTGCTAATGGGCAGGAGCAGGCAACTGCTACCTTTGAGCTAAAAGACCAATGGGATAATCCAGTAACAGGTAAAACAGTACAATGGAATAGCAATAATAACGCCATTACCATTTCGGATGTCCGAGAACTGGCTACGAATAAAGGGGTCTATTAAGCTAAAATCATGATACACAAGTCGAGTATACTGACCCAAGCAAAATTGGTTCTATACAAACTGATTATCAACCACGCTATATAGTCACCGATGATGGTGTTGATGATAAAAAGAATGAATGCGCACGTTTCTGGACTGACAGTGATAGACATTTTATGATCCAGCCTATCACCAAAGTCAGTCTAGGTAACAAGCAGCTACTCGTTCCCTTGACTATTCATCATTCTGTTGAAAAGGTAAAGAGCAATGTTGATACCTTTAGTTTTAATAATCAATATCAGATTACCAAAAGCGACCGCTATAAATTTGACAGCACTTCACGAACATATTCAGTGATGAGTGCATGTTGGCGTGACCATTATGGAACTGGAAAATTACAGACTCATTTGAAATTCGGTGATAAATCAGCAACCAACGAACTAGAGTTTTACTGGGAAGGGATGAACCGCAGCCCACATACGCCCAGTATTTAAATAATAACTCAATTTAAATACTCAGCCAGTTGCTAAACCCAACTGGCTTTTTTATGTCATCTCACGTCATTTTTCCTTCACATATCAAAGGAAAATCCGTTACCGAACTTTCTACCGCCCTCTTTGCCAAGCTTTCTAAAGAGGCAAATAATTGCTGCGCTTCGCCTTCAGATAAACCAGTGGCTAAGTAATCATTCCACTTATCTAATTTATCATTTAATTCACCCACAATAGTGTGACCATAGGGTGTCAACGATATATGGTAAGCCCGTTTATCTGTTTGACTGTGGGTTTTGACTATCCAGCCTTTTTCCAAGAACTTACCAACCCCTCGTGTTGTCACTGACTTATCCACCACCATCGCCTTCGAAATTTGTTCGAGTGTCAAGGCATCATATTGATGAATATGTAAAATCATTAAACACTCAATGGCATTGATCCCATAAGGCTCACCCATCCATTTCATATAATGGTGGGCTGCTCGGCTAATCACCCCAAACACCCGTGCCTGTTCTGTACGCATAAATCCCTCGTTAGTTGATTTTATCAACTAATTAGTCGATAATCACACTGCCTTTAGTTGATTTTATCAACTATCAACCCTTTTAACACGCCAAACTCACCGATAATCTATGCCACATAATACAAATTTACTGCTTCGCTTAGGGTTTAATCCTATACGCTTTCGTTTTGCCTTTATTACCGCTTGCGCTTCTGTCGCTGCACTTTTTATTGCTCAATATATGGGATTAGTTCATCCACAATGGGCAGCCATGACGGTCTGGGCTTCAGCACAACCTTGGCGAGAAAATTTACTCGAAAAAAGTTGGTGGCGTTTTGCCGGCACCGTCATTGGTGTGCTAGCTGGTGTGATATTAATTCAACTGCATCTCATTAACCCTTTGTTATTTATTGTGGGATTAGCAATATGGTTAGGAACGTGTAGCGGTATCGGTCAGCTGCAAAAAGGCTTTGTCGCCTATGGTACCTTTTTGGCGGGTTACTCTGCGGTCATGGTCAGTATGTTGAGTGTCCATAGTACCGATAGCTTATTTATGGTGGCTTGGGATAGACTGTGGACAATCCTCGTTGGAGTACTTTCGGCGGTGGTGTTTAACTTTTTATTTACCCCGAAGCGAGAACAAGAGCCCGTCATTGCCCTTAAAAATCAAGTCGATACACAGTTTTATCCAATTTTGCATCAGGCTTTGGAACAAAAACGTCCGATAAAGCAACAGGATATTGACCAACTTTGGCAAACAATGGCGAGCTATGAAGAGATTTTAGAAGCAAACCGTATTGGCTGGCGCTACCACCGCAAACAAGTCGCCAAAGCTCGACAGAAGCTTATTTTCCAAAGCCAGATATTGCTACATTTAGAACAATTTCAATCGATGCCACCTTTCTATTTTCCATCGCAAGAGCCTACGGATAGACAATGGAAACATCTTTTGTCTTTATGCCCAAATGGCGTACTAAAATTGCTCTTAATCCCTCTTTATTATGCGGCTCTCGGAAAATCAACCAAACGCCCGAGTCAGCATGACAAGCTAAAACTCCATCAAAATAAAATTTCTGCTTGGCATGCTTTTGCACGTTCTTTTATCGCCATTATAGCGGTTGGCTTTTTATGGTTATGGACACAATGGCAAGCCTTGGCTTACTTAACACTGGGGCTATCAGTTATGCTCGCCTTGTTTGCCTCCATTGATTACCCTGCAAGATTTATGAAATACATCTTTACGGGGCAATTTTTTGGTGCGATTGCCGCATTAATTTGCACTTGGTATTTATGGCCTTTCGCCTCATCATCATGGCAAATGGCATTGCTGATTACTCCAGTCATCATTAGTGGCGTTGTGATTTATTCACACAATAAATTAGCCCTAATCGCATTTGACTACATTATGGTTTCACTGATATTGCTACAACCCAGCTATCCTTTTTCCCTTTCACTGGCGCAAAATGTGGGTAATGCCATTGCGGTAGTCTCTGGCCCATTAATTGCCATGGCGGCTTTTGCATGGATTTTTCCTACCAATCCTAAAAAACGTTACCAGCAATTAATTTATCTTTCAGAACAGCAATTTAAACAAGGGATCACCACACTAATTCAAGGGAACAAGCCGTCGAATACCCAGATGATGCACCGTTTATTGAGCGGCTTATTACTTGCACGTAAAAATGAGCAACCTTATGAATCAACACTGGAATTTTTTGCATCTCGACATGGCGTTTGGATAAATCTGTTTATTTTACAGAAACAATTTGCGCATCAAGGATCGAAGATGAGAGTGCTTAAAGTGCTTGAAAAACGAATTCAACAAAACAGATTAGAACCAACAAAAATGGCTGCAATTTTTCGGTTTTTACAGCGTAATGAAATAAGACAACAAGCACTTTTTCAATTAAAAAAGCATTTGAAAAATAATTAGGCAAAAGAGGGAGTAAACGGCATTTTTGCCTAACAAATACCCCGTTATTTTCCTAGCGATAATTTTTACCAAAGTCCTTCTGACTCTAAACCTAAAGAGACAATATCAAAAGCACCTGCATTCAGCTCATTCTCTGTACAGGTAAAAACTAGCTGGGTTGGTGGCGTAAACCCTGTTTTCGCATCAGCCTCTTTTGAACCAAAAACAAAGGCGAGTAGCGCTGTAAACGGCGCTGAATTCACCGCTAACCCACTGAGAAAAAATCGAATTTTCCTCACTTCCTCTTCATGTTCAAAAGAGCCTGTCGCATATATATAAATCGCACTTTTATCTGGTTCCGCATTTTTAAGGCTGGGTAATAGAAAATCAACAGCTTTAGCAATAAAGCGATATTGTTTAGACATAAATAATTTTCACCTTTATTTAAGAGAGCAAAAATGACAACTCAACAGAGGAGATGTCGTATCTATGTATAAATAAAAAAGCATTAAATGAAAAACTCATCAATTAGTACAACTTTAAAAAATATAATCAGTTATACGCTATTATTGCTTATCAAAAAAAACGACCTAATAAATAGGTCGCTCTTTTATCATTTTTTAATAATTGCTATTGATAGCTTTTTTTAATTTCTTGCGAAATCGCTAAGCCACGTTTTGCTTCTTTTTCTGCTATCTCAACAGACAAACCAATATAAGAACGCGGGTCTAGCATCGCTTTAATTTCATCATTGCTAAAAGCAGCGGAAATCACACTGTTTTTGGTGAGGTTAGTATAGAAATCCTCGCCATCTGCTGCGGTCTTAATCGCTTCTTCATATAGCAGCTCATGGGCTTTATCTTTCCCTAGTTTTTCTGCCATTTTCATCATTACGTACTCAGTGTTATCTAACCCTTTATTTCTCAATACGTTATGCAGCATTCTATCTTCATGAGGAACCAGCGTTCTTGAAAGCTCTTCGGTTCTTAATAAGATTTCTGTCGTTAATTCTAACGCTTCTTCAATTAAGCCATCGAATAACATATAAGAACTGCTATCACCTTCATAAGGGCGTACCGCTGAGTACATCCCCACGCTTGGCAAAGAATACAGTTTCTGTGAATTCGCAATAATGCCTTTTGCTAATTTCGGGTTAATCTTGTGTGGCATCGTACTACTGCCTACGGTGCCCTTCGTAAACCCTTCAGAAACCTCAGCAATTTCTTCCAATGTGGTGCTGTAGACTTCCTCACCAATTTTATGGCAGATATTCGCCATCAGCGCTAAATTCGCCATATATTCTAATTTATGGGTGCTTAGGTTTCTCGATGGCACTTCCATCGCATGCATGCCTGTTAGCTCGGCGACGCGTTTTTGTACTTCTAAACCGATACCTGGCATCGAGTTAAAAGCACCAACCGCACCGCCCATCATGATGGTGAATACGCGCTTTTCACACTCTTTCATGCGCTGATAACAATCAATGAAATCGCTTATCCACACCGACACTTTATAGCCATAAGTAATCGGGATCGCATGGCGTCCATGGGTTCTGCCTGGCATTACCATGTGCTTAGTTCTTTCTGCTAAACCAGAAAGGTTTTCAATGATTTCACTCAGTAACAACATAAACTTGTTGTGTACTGTTTTCATCATATACAACTGGGAACTCTGCTGAATATTCTGTGTGGTAATACCGTAGTGGATATATTTTCCACTCTCTTCTGAACAGGCATTCACTAATACTTTCAGAAAAGGCACGAAGCCATGGCCGATTTTTTGATAAATACGGCTCATTTCTTCGAAATCAATATTCTCAATAATCGCCTTTTCTTTAATTTCATCAGCTGCGGATTGGGGAATAAACCCCTGCTCCGCTTGTGCTTGAGCCAACATAGATTCAAACATTAACCAAGTTGTATATTTCGCTTCATCAGATAAAAGCGCTTTAATACCTCGATCATCAATTGTTTTACTTTTAGAATCGTATAATGCTCTCATTTCGTATCCCTTCTTTATTTCTTCATTGCTTCATCAACAGCATTGCGAACGAATTCAACCTTCGGCCCATAAACGACATGGACATGGTTTGCCGATGGAAAGAAGAATGCGGTACATCCTGATTCCAACATTAAATCTTTATCAATTTGATTCACTTCGCCAACATCAATACGCATACGAGTAATACAGTTATCTACGTTACGAATATTTTGTTTGCCACCTAACGCTTGGATTAAAATTTCTGCAATTTCACCATAACGTTTTTCTTTAATTAAAGTATTTTTCAGATTGCTGGATTCTTCACGCCCTGGCGTTTTGATATCAAATTTGATAATCGCCCAGTAGAAAATAAAGTAAGTGACGACGGCTAAGCAGCTACCAATGATGACTAAGAATATCCAGTTGGTATGCTCGTATAGCAATCCAAATATCGTGAAGTCGAATACCGTTCCACGAATATAACCAATAGCAACACCCGCGAAAGAAAGTAATACTGCACCGATACCCACGATAATCGCGTAAATGAGATACAGCAGTGGCGCAATAAATACGAAGGTAAACTCGAGCGGTTCTGTTACGTTCCCCAGCATCGCGGTCAGTACCATTGTCACCAACATCGACTTCACTTCTGCACGGTTTTCTTTCTTCGATGTTCTGTAAATTGCCAGCGCAATCGCAGGGAATAAGAACAGTGTTACTAACATTTGTTGTTGCGCCATAAAGCGAGTCAAACTTGGCATCATCGCCCAATATTCGCTGTTAGGGCCTTGTTTAAATAACACTTCAGTTAACGCAGGGACAACACCCACAAAAGTTTGTCCATCAATAACATAGGTACCGCCCGCTTCAGTGAAACGGAATAACACGTTCCAGACATGGTGTAAGCCAAACGGAATAAATAAACGTTCACCACCTGCCGTAAAGAATGGGCCGACAGGGCTCAAGAATACAGCAGATAACTTCATTAACCCTTGGACTAAAACTTCCCAGATAAACGGTAATAACGCCCCAACCATGATCATTAAACCAATCATGATAATGGATACCGATTTTTTCCCCGAGAAGAAGGCAAACGCGGTAGGAAGCTCAAGGTTATAGAACTTGTCAGTCGCCCAAGAGGCAATTAAACCCGTAATGATCCCCCCTGCCGCACTAATATTCAGAGTTTGTATGCCAAGGACTTTAATCTGCCCCACTTGGCTCATGATCGCTGCATCTGCGAGCTTGCCGGTGAGCACCAACCAAATATTCATGGTAATGATCAAGGATAAATAACCGACTACCGACGCGAAGACGGCAATCCCCTTATCTCTCTGGCTCATCCCATAAGCGACCCCCATCGCAAACAACAATGGGATATTATCGAAAATCACCCCTGCAATAGAACGAATGCTAACTAATAATGCGTTAACGGTTTCATTTCCGAGGAAAGGAAAGCGTGCAATCATATACGTTTGCACTAACGCACCGCTGATACCCAATATCATACCGATAGGTGCAAGCACACCAATCGGAAGGAGTAATGTTCTCCCAAAGCGTTGGATAGATTCACCAAACTTTCTTCTGGCCATACTTTTTCCTTATGACTTCTATTATTAGAATTAAAGGCATACTAGCTTGGGGGTTTTATAAAAGAAATGATGTCCTGGTTTTAAAAATTATCTTAGGTCATAATTTATGACCTAGGTCATTTTGAAACGGCATTATTGTTAAAAACAACAATAAAAAGGCGGTAATATAAGAAGAGTAAATTAAGAAATTCGTCTAAAGTAGGTTTTCTAACTCATTGATAAGTAAGTCAACTAAAATAAAAAAACCGATACGAGACTTAGTATCATCTCTTTTAGTATCGTAACTGTCTGCAAAACAAAAAAGCGTGTTATCAGTATAACTGGTTAATTCATTCGTATTGAATGCAGTCATACTAATGATATTTGCGCCTTTTAATTGGACAATTTTAGCGGTCTCAATAATCTTTTTTGTTCCGCCAGAAAGTGAAATAAATATCACCGTATCATCTTTGCTGACGAGCCGAGTGAAAGAATCAGACAAATTGTAGTCATTAATAAAAAAACAGTGCAGACCTAATGCAAAGAGTAAGTGCTCAAGATAATACCCTACGGCCTTACTGGTCCCCCTCGCAACAATAAAAATATTTCGCGATTTATGTAAGATATTCGCGCAGTCATTAATTTGCTCTTCATTAATCAGCGTAAAACTTTTATTAATGTTTTTCTCGAGTTGTTTTTTGTAGGAAGCGGGAGTGACTTTTTCAGTTTTATTTTTGGACAGAATATAATTATTAATTTGAAATTTAAGCTCTTTAAAACCACTGAAGCCTAATTTCTGCGATAAGTTAATAATGACTGTTTTCGACACATAGGTTTTTGCGACTAACTCATTGATATTTAAGTAAGGTATATCGGCAATATTATCGTTCAGGTATTTTAATACCTTTTTTTCACTGAGCGTTAAATTATCGTAATTTTTTAAAAATTCCAACATATCCCACCTGACCAATTTCGCCGAAAAATCCCTTTGTACTGTAGGGGCCAACAACATGATGACGATTAATAATGATGAAATAGCACAAAATAATCAATTTGCTGATTATACGCCAAATAGGGCCTTTATGTAGAATTTAGGGAGGTAAATTTGTGAGAGGGTGCAATGATTGAATTAAAACAATAAGTTCTGAAAAAATAACTGAGTATATTGATATATTTTTCTCAGCAACACTGACTGAGTCATATTTCCCACTAAAACGTAAATTTTTCGATTATCCTTTGGTATTATCACCTTTTGTTATGCAATTTCCTGCCTAGCTGTTTCCATATTGTTACTATGGATTTATTTTTTTTAGTAATTATAATTAGCGCCCATCATTTTATGTAGTAGTTCATTACATTGAGTTCGAACATGATGCTCAGGTCTGTCTTGAATGATTGAAAAATGAAATTCGCCGCGGATAGGTTGTTTTTAACGACCTAGCCTTGGGCTTTCTTATCAATTAACAAGGAGACGCTGATGCAAGTCAGTCGACGGTCTTTTTTCAAAATCTGTGCCGGTGGTATGGCAGGAACTTCTGCTGCACTACTTGGTTTTGCCCCAAATATATCTTTCGCAGGTTCTCGCCAATATAAGCTATTACGTTCCGTCGAAACACGTAACAACTGTACCTATTGTTCCGTGGGCTGCGGTATTTTGATGTACAGCTTAGGTGATGGCGCCAAAAACGTAGAAAAAAGTATTTATCACATTGAAGGGGATCCTGACCACCCTGTTAGCCGAGGCTCGTTATGCCCAAAAGGGGCGGGACTTATCGACTATATCCACAGTGAAAACCGCCTAAAAAACCCAGAATATCGCAAACCAGGCTCCGATAAATGGGAACGTATTTCATGGGATGAGGCAATAGATAAAATTGCGCGCTTAATGAAAAAAGACCGCGATGAGAATTTCGTTACTCATAATGAAAAAGGCCAAGAAGTTAACCGCTGGCTGACAACAGGGATGCTATGTTCATCCGCTGCGAGCAATGAAACTGGCATTCTCGATAATAAATTCACCCGTTCACTAGGCATGCTCGCTATCGACTGCCAAGCCCGACTTTGCCATGCCCCGACCGTTTCCGCGCTTGCTCCAACATTTGGGCGCGGCGCAATGACCAACAACTGGGTTGATATTAAAAACGCCAACGTCATTTTAATCATGGGTGGAAACCCAGCAGAAGCGCATCCCGTCGGTTTCAAATGGGTTATCGAAGCCAAGATCAAAAATAATGCCAAAGTCATTGTTGTTGACCCACGCTTTAACCGCAGCGCCTCTGTCGCAGATATGTATTCGCCGATCCGTGCGGGCTCAGATACCGCATTTTTACTCGGTATCATTCGCTATCTTATTGAAAATAATAAAATTCAACATGAGTATGTGACAGCTTATACTAATGCGCCATTAATTGTTCGTGAAGATTATCATTTTGATGATGGGCTTTTTAGCGGCTTTGATGACGATAAACAACAGTATGACCGCAGCTCTTGGCACTATGAAACCGATGAAAATGGCCATGCGCTCAAGGATCAAACACTTCAACATCCTCGTTGTGTTTGGAACCTCTTGAAGCAACACGTTTCCCGCTATACGCCTGAAGTCGTCACAACCTTATGTGGTACGCCACTTGAAGACTTTATCTATATTTGTGAACAACTTGCTTCTACTTCTGGCAAAGACAGAACATCGACCATTTTGTATGCATTAGGGTGGACACATCACACTGGTGGTGCCCAAACTATTCGTACCGCAGGTATGATCCAGTTATTGCTGGGTAACGTCGGTATGCCTGGTGGCGGTGTCAATGCACTACGAGGCCACTCCAACATCCAAGGTTATAGCGATTTAGGGTTACTCTCTTTGAATCTACCGGGTTATATGCCGTTACCCAACGAAAAACAGGCTTCACTGCAAACCTACCTATCGCAAATTACACCAAGCTCAATCGTGCCTGACCAAGTAAATTACTGGAAAAGAACGCCCGATTTTTTCATTAGTTTAATGAAAAGCTTTTGGGGTGATAATGCCACTGCAGCCAATGAATGGGGTTACCACTGGCTACCTAAATGGGATAAGAGCTATGACATCATGGCACAAACCCAAATGATGGTTGAAGGAAAAATGAATGGCTATATCGTTCAAGGTTTTAACCCATTAGCTGCATTCCCCGATAAAAACAAATGTAGCGTGGCACTCTCGAAGCTCAAATATTTGGTCATCATTGACCCGTTGGTTACCGAATCATCAAACTTCTGGCAAAACCACGGCGAGATGAACGACGTCACCACCCCCGATATTCAAACAGAAGTTTTCCGCCTTCCATCTTCTTGTTTTGCTGAAGAAAATGGATCGATTGCAAACTCTGGTCGTTGGTTACAATGGCATTGGGCTGGCGCTCGTCCCCCCGCACAAGCCTGGCATGATGGCAAAATTCTAGGGCACTTATTGATGCGACTTCGTCAATTATACCAAGAAGAAGGCGGTGTTTGCCCTGAGCCGTTAATGAACCTCTCTTGGAATTATGTTGACCCTTATGATCCACAGCCCGAAGAAGTGGCAAGAGAAGCGAATGGCCAAGCGATGCAGGACATTTATGATGATGCGGGCAAGTTATTGTTCAAAAAAGGGCAACAGCTTGATGGTTTCCACCAATTGAAATCCGATGGCTCAACGGCCAGTTTTTGCTGGGTCTATTCTGGTTGCTGGACAGAAAAAGGTAACCAGATGGCGAACCGCGATAATGCAGACCCATCAGGCTTAGGCTGTACTCCAGGCTGGGCGTTCGCATGGCCACAAAACCGCCGCGTTCTCTATAACCGAGCTTCCGTCGACCCAAGTGGAAAACCCTGGGATGAAAAACGCCAACTCATTAAGTGGGATGGTACCCAATGGAGCGGTTTTGATGTCCCTGATTTTGGTAATGCACCACCAAACAGCGGTGTAGGGCCATTCATTATGCAACCTGAGGGTGTCGGTCGCTTATTCGCCGTGGATAAAATGGCTGACGGCCCATTTCCTGAGTTCTACGAACCGTTTGAATCCCCAGTAGAACACAATATTTTGCATCCAAAAGTATCGCGTAACCCTGTTGCTCGTTTATACAGTTATGATGCGGATCACTTAGGAAATGCAAAAGATTTTCCTTATGTAGCAACAACTTACTCTATTACTGAACTGTTCCGTCATTGGACTAAGCACTCATTATTAAACGCCATTGCACAGCCCGACCAATTTATCGAAATCGGTGAACAATTAGCCTCACAAAAAGGCATTAAACAAGGTGATGAAGTCAAAGTCAGTGCAAAACGAGGTTTTATTAAAGCCAAAGCCGTAGTCACCAAACGCATTCGTCCATTAACTATTAATGGTAATGTGGTTGAAACCATTGGGATCCCTTGCCACTGGGGATTTGAGGGAGCAACACAAAAAGGTTTCCTTGCCAATACATTGACGCCATCAGTTGGTGATGCAAATGCATTCACGCCTGAATATAAAGCGTTTTTAGTCAATGTTGAAAAGGCGTAAGGAGAAATTATGTCACTGCAATCTCAAAATATTATTCGCCGTTCGGCAACGAATAACCTCACGCCAGCACCACACGTGCGCAACCATCAAGAAGAAATCGCGAAACTGATCGATGTTACTGTCTGTATTGGCTGCAAAGCCTGCCAAGTGGCTTGTTCTGAATGGAACGATATTCGTGATCAAGTCGGTACCAATATTGGTGTTTATGATAACCCTATTGACTTAACGGCAAAATCTTGGACGGTTATGCGGTTTTCTGAAGTTGAAGAAAATGGCAAATTGGAATGGCTAATTCGTAAAGATGGTTGTATGCACTGCGCTGACCCAGGTTGCTTAAAAGCCTGCCCTGCAGAAGGCGCTATTGTTCAATACGCCAATGGTATCGTCGACTTCCAATCCGAGCACTGTATTGGGTGTGGTTACTGTATCGCAGGTTGCCCATTTGATGTCCCCCGCATTAATAAAGAGGACAACCGCGCCTATAAATGCACATTGTGTGTCGATCGTGTTGAAGTTGGTCAAGAACCTGCGTGCGTAAAAACCTGCCCAACGGGTGCTATCCATTTTGGTAGCAAAGAAGATATGAAACATCTTGCTCAAGAACGTGTTTCTGAACTGAATACCCGTGGCTACCAAAATGCAGGGCTTTATGACCCCCAAGGTGTCGGCGGAACCCACGTGATGTACGTTCTTCACCATGCAGATAAACCCAATCTTTACCATGGTCTCCCTGAAAATCCTGAAATCAGTGAAACGGTAAAATTCTGGAAAGGAATTTGGAAACCGCTTGCAGCTGTCGGCTTTGCGGCAACTTTTGCTGGCGCAATGTTCCATTATTTTGGTATCGGGCCAAACCACACCACAGAAGAAGACGAGGAAGAAGCGCGAAAAGAACAAGAAGCTGCTTCTCAAACTGCACAATCTGAGCACAACGAGGAGCAATACTGATGAAAAAACACAGCGACACAATTTTACGCCACAATGCATCTGAGCGAATTAATCACTGGTTAGTCGTCATTGCCTTTGTCTTTACGGCATTCAGTGGATTAGGTTTCTTTTTTCCCTCATTAAACTGGTTTATGAATATTTTAGGGACGCCCCAGTTATCTCGCATACTGCATCCCTTTGTCGGTAGCCTCATGGCATTTTTATTTATCTTTATGTTTTTTAGATATTTAAAATATAACTTTGTGGATAAGCAAGACCTTATTTGGGCTAAAAACATTCACAAGGTATTACGTAATGAGGAAGCTGGCGATATCGGCCATTATAACCTTGGCCAAAAAGGGATTTATTGGGTTCTCAGCCTGTGCCTTATCGTCCTAACGGTAAGTGGAATTATTATTTGGCGTCCTTATTTCGCTGATTATTTTTCAATTTCGATAATTCGAGCAGCATTACTGGCACACTCACTGTCTGCAATAGCCCTGATAATTACGGTTGTTGTTCATGCTTATGCTGCCTTTTGGGTAAAAGGCTCTATCCGTAGCATGGTTGAAGGCTGGGTGACGCGTGGATGGGCAAGGAAACACCATCCTCGTTGGTATCGCGAAGTATTAAAAGAAGAAAAAGAGAAGAAAGAATAATCGTAAATTAAAACCGCCAAACAGCGTCATTTATGGCGTTGTTTGGCAAATTTTTACCCGTAGATGCCCTTTACATCCCCTTCCTCTTTAGTACCAACGCAACAACATCCCCTCATAAATCAATTTATTTCAGTGAGTGAGACCTGTTTTAGAAAAATAAATTTTATCCTTCAAGAATTCCGTTCTTTCTGTTTTCTTACACTTTTTAACGCGGTGAGAGAGTATGAAAAGTCATCATGATTAATCACTTGTATTTAGGTATCATCACGCATGTTTATGACATATTATATTTAATTTTAGAAAAATTAATTATTTTTAGTTAATTTACTGTCGGTATATAGCGAAATGTAACGAGGTATAAATGAGATCATAATGACTAAACGTAAATTTATTACACGCACAGAAGTTAACGCTCTATTAAATGCAACCAAACAAGGGAGATATCCCAATCGCGACTACTGCTTGTTATTAATGAGCTTCCTACATGGTCTAAGGGTTAGCGAACTGACTCACATCACAATGGCTGATATTGATTTAGTACAAAAAATAATCTACATCAGACGGTTAAAAGGAGGTTTATCCACTGTTCAACCGATAATTCCTGAAGAGTTTACTGCAATAGAAAGGTGGTTGAACGAGCGAAACTCTTGGAAAACGTCCAGCTCAGATAGCTTGTTTATCTCACAAAAAGGGAGCCAAATCTCTCGCTATCAAATTTATCGTTTATTTGAACAATACGGCAAGATAGCAGGACTTCCCGTCAAGCTTCACCCGCACATGTTAAGACATGCATGTGGGTATGCATTAGCTGACCTCGGTAGAGATACCCGATTAATTCAAGACTATTTAGGGCATCGAAATATTGCCCATACTGTAATTTATACCGCAAGTAATGAAAAACGCTTTAGCGGTATTTGGTCTAATCAATAGACAAATTAATGACTTGTGTCAACATGAAACCAAAGTTCAATATTATAAAATGAATTAAACACCAAGAATACCTCAGTTATTTAACCAATTGGTTTTATAAAACTGAGGTATTCTTATGAATGTTTAATGTGAATACCACTAAATAGAGCCATTAGTACGTTATTTTTCAACCCGCCAAAATAAGGTTAGTTAATAATTTTATTTATTCTTCTTTTACCAACTATCATAATTTAAATACTCAAAATATGAGTATTCAGTCAACCGCATAAATTTAACAATACATTATCAATATATATACGTATAAATCACATTTCAGTTCGTATTTAGAGTGTCATATAAAGACATTTAATAAATAAAAAAATCATAATTAAATTATTTTAGTTTTTAGTTTCATGAATGCCATGTAATTCAGGAAAATAAAAATTAAATATAAAAATAAAACCAAAAAATAAGAATAATATAAAAAATATTTTAAATAATAAATAAAAATCAATGATCTATATAAAAAATCATTTAAAATCAAATGGTAATGCAACAAAATAAATCAAAATGTTTAAAATGCCTAATAAGTATAATTCTGAGACTAACTAAAATCAAATAGCATAAAACTCTGTTTGCATTATCTATTTTAGAGATAATTAGTAATTAATGTAAGAAATTGTTATCTACAACAGAAAGTTACCAACGGTGATGTTTTCACCAATAAAATCCACCAGATAAAGACTCCATATTTACTAACAAAACACGCGAATTAAAGATTTTAATCCTGACAACTCCAATATATTAAACAAATTATCTAAAACCAATTTAACGCAACATTTTGATTTATTTTGTTGCGTTTATCGGTCAAAAAGAAAGCAAATTGTTTGCTTTGCGAGCGCAATCTAACTGTATAAACCAAATGACATAAAGCTTTATTGGTGAGATATGAAAAATAATAAGTTAAAAACCAGTATAGATAATTTTCAGAAAATACTAACTGAGCAAATTGGTTTGGAGTTATTCCACCTTAGAAAAGAAAAAGGGCTAAGCGGTAAAGATCTAGCTAAAAAATTAAAAATATCACAACAACAAATTTCTCGATACGAAAGAGGAATATGTAGCATTAACTGTGGGATGTTATTTTCAATCTTATTCTATCTAGATACTAACCCTAGTGCGTTTTTCGAAAGTATAACATTGAAAATAAATGAAGAACATCCTCATGCTAATTCATTTATTCATAACAATGAAAGCCGCTTCGATGAGCAAGATAATTGCCATTATATTTTTAATCGGCAATCTGAAATTATTTTAAATTCTTTATACAGCAAATAGTTATTTAAAAAATATAAAATTTTAACTATGCCCACTTAATTGTTGGGTAATCATCACGTTGTTATATATAAATGAGGTTCAAATGAAAAAAGTATTTTTAGCAGCACTTGTTTCTGCCGCTATCGCTTCTCCAGCACTCGCTGATCAAGGGCATGGTAAAGTTACATTTAAAGGTGAAATCATCGATGCACCTTGCTCAATTAGTTCCGACTCTATTGACCAAACAGTATGGTTAGGCCAAATCGCTAACTCTATTTTAGCAAATGGCGGTACTTCTAGTGCGAAACAATTCAACATTGAATTAGAAGACTGTGTATTCCCTAAAGATGCAAATGACAAAGTCTATAATGACAAAGTCAGCATCACATTCTCTGGTTCTAGTGCTGCGTTCAACTCTAAATTATTAGGTGTAACTGGCTTAGATGCAACCGATCCAACTATTGCGGGTAACGTCGGTATTCAATTAACGGATACAAACGGTGCAGCATTAGATATGGGTGTTGCAACAGCACAAGAACACCAATTACAAGCAGGTGATAACACTCTACGTTATAGCGCTTATGTACAAGGTGCAAACGTTGCAGTAGATAAAATTCCATTAGGTAAATTCGAAGGCGTAACTAACTTTACCTTAACTTATAACTAATTGATTAGTTAAAGAGGAATACTCCTGTATTCCTCTATTAGCCACCTAATTAAGTCAGAGGTTAAAGTGAAAGGATTTATCTATTCGCCAAGAAATATATCGTCTCTATTGCTTCTTACATTATTTCTTTCGCCACAAATGGCGGCATCACCTCATGGATGGGGAAAAGTCACAATGAACGGCGAAATAGTCGATACTGCCTGTGCAATAGATATCGGGTCAAGGGATCAGACCATTAATATGGGGGTTCTTCCAACAAGCTATATTCGCGAAGTTGGGAAAGGCCCCATAAAAGAATTCAATATTAAACTCGTTGATTGCCGTTGGGAAAAATATTCAAAAGATAATAACGAATGGAATTCACTCGAAGTCACTTTTGATGGTCCGTCAGAAGGTAATTTCTTCACACTCTCGGGTGAAGCAAAAGGAGTGCAATTGGCACTGCATGATATCTCAGGATATTCCATTACACCAGGAAAGCCATTACCTGCACTAGGAATTACTCCTGGCACAATGATACTGAAATATCAAATGCAATTAGTCACCAATTATCATCCTGTTAAAGCGGGTAATTACCAAACCTTATTAAGGTTCAAGGTCGATTATTATTAATTCTAAAAGTTATATTGGTGTTTTAGGGATGTTTTTTATGTTTTTTAAACAACACAAAATAAATATAATAACGACAACGATAATGTTCGCTTTTGGGTCATTATCTGCCCAGTTATATGCTGCTGATACTATACAATTTAATACAGCATTATTTGATTTAGAAGACAAAAAAAACATCGATATTAAGCAATTCTCACGTGCTGGCTATATTATGCCTGGCACTTACCCTCTAAAAATACAATTAAATAAAGAAACTCTGCCTGAACAACGATTTTCTTTTTATGCACCTGAAAATGACCCTGAAGCAAGCCTTGTATGTATTACACAAGAACAAGTCCAACAATTAGGGCTAACAGCGGACTCATTGAAGAAAATTACGTGGTGGCATAATAATGAGTGTCTTGATTTACTCAGTTTACCTGGCTTTCAAGCTCAGGGCGATTTATCTGACGCAACATTATACCTGAGTATTCCGCAAGCCTATCTTGAATATAGAACCGCTAACTGGGATCCACCCTCTCTTTGGGATGAGGGGATTTCAGGGGCTATTTTAGACTACAACATTAATGCAAGAGCCAATAAACCTCACGATAACAATAGTAATTATAATGTGACGGCGAATGGTGTTGCAGGTGTTAACCTTGGTGCATGGCGCTTCAGGGGTGATTGGCAGGGACGTGCCCAACGAGAAACTAGCTCAAATAGTAAAAATGAGCATGATTTCCAATGGAGCCGACTTTATGCTTATAAAGCTTTAACTAGCATTAAAGCAAAACTAACTTTGGGTGAAGACTATTTTAATACGGATTTATTCGACAGTTTTCGATTCACTGGGATTAGCTTACGCTCAGATATCTTAATGCTTCCACCAAACTTACGTGGATATGCGCCAGAAATCACAGGTGTTGCAACCACCAATGCTACGGTCATTATTAGTCAACAAGGGCGAGTTATTTACCAAGAACAAGTTGCTGCGGGGCCTTTCCGTGTCCAAAACTTAAGCGATGCGACGACGGGTAAACTGGATGTTCGAATCGAAGAACAGGATGGTTCGGTTCAAGAATATCAAGTTGAAACGGCTAATATCCCTTATTTAACGCGTCCTGGTAGTATTCGATATAAATTAGCAATGGGTCGACCAACCGATATGGATCACCATGTGAACGGAGACACATTCGCAAGTGGTGAAATGTCATGGGGTGTCACCAATGGTTGGTCATTGCTCGCAGGCTCATTAAATAGCCAAGACTATAATGCATTCAACGTAGGTATAGGACGCGACCTATTAGCATTTGGTGCTTTATCTTTCGATATTACGCATTCTATTGCAAATATTCCGAATGATAAAAAACTGACAGGTAACTCTTATCGAATAAACTATTCGAAGCGCTTTGATGACTATGATAGCCAAGTCCAATTCGCAGGTTACCGCTTCTCTGAGCGCAGTTTTATGACTGTGACTGATTTTTTAACAGCTAAAGATTCAGGCGAACGCCAAGGCAGTAATAAGGAAATGTATGTGATTTCTCTAAATAAAAATTTTAGAGAATCAAGGATCACTGCTTATTTAAATTATTCGCACCAAACCTATTGGGATAAGCCAGAAAGCAATCGCTACAATTTAATGGTAACAAAAACCTTAGATTGGGGAAGCCTGAAAAATATTAATATTTCATTATCTGCATATCGCAATAAATATAATGAAACAAATGATGACGGTCTTTATATTTCAGCATCAATGCCTTGGGGAAATGGTGCCAATATTGGTTACTCATTACAAGCAACGCGGGATGATACTGTTAATCGGGCTACCTATTATGACAAACTATCAGATAGAACTAATTACCAAGTGAGCGCAGGATCAACCAACAAAGGTGGAACCGCAAGCACCTATATTACTCATTACGGAGATAATACGAAATTAACCGCAAATGCCAGCTATATTCACAATAACTACACGTCATTTGGATTAGGGGCTCAAGGCGGATTCACTATGACGTTGAAAGGTGCGGATGCTCACCGAGTTTCAAATATTGGCGGCACTCGTTTACTTATCGACACTGACGGCATAGCTAAAATCCCCGTATCAGACCGCGGTATCCCTATTGCATCCAATGCATTCGGTAAAGTGGTCGTGCCTGACTTAAATAGTTACTACCGCAGTAAAGTTAAAGTCGATTTAAATGCATTACCGAATAATGCCGAGGTAACTGATTCTATTGTTCAGGCAACATTAACAGAAGGTGCAATTGGCTACCGTAAATTTAATGTATTGTCTGGTGAAAAAATGATGCTTTCAATGCGTATGTCTGACGGCACTGCGCCGCCATTTGGTGCTCAGATTACTAATTTGAAAGGAAAAGAAACAGGGATCGTCACTGATAATGGATATGCCTACGTCAGTGGTATCAATCCAAATGAAGTCATGATTATTCATTGGGGTGGCGCAGCTCAATGTGAAATTCATTTTCCTGAGAACTTAGAAACAATTAGCCAAGGATTATTCATTCCTTGTAAGCCATTATCAAATAAACGTAATGAAACAGATAATAATCTGTAACTGAGTGATTGCTATGAAAAAATTAACTAATTTATATATCAGTACTATTTTATTAAGCAGTTTAGTTAGCGGAAGCGCTTTCTCAGCAATTGCTTTAGATAGAACTCGCATTATTTTTAATGGCGATCAAAAAAGCGTTTCAATTACTATTACCAATAAAAATAACCAACTGCCTTATTTAGCCCAAGGCTGGGTAGAAAATATTCAAGGGGTGAAAGTTACCTCTCCTTTTGCGGTATTACCTCCAGTGCAAAGAGTTGAACCCGAAAAATCAAGCCAAGTTCGTGTTGAAGCGCTTCCTGAAATAAGCCAATTACCTCAAGACAGAGAAAGCGTTTATTACTTTAATTTAAGGGAGATACCACCTAAAAGTGATAAGCCGAATGTTTTACAATTAGCATTACAAAGCAAAATTAAATTATTTTACCGCCCGAAAAGTATCATGCTAAGTGAAACGGAAATGTTGAATAACCCTTGGCAGGAAAAAACACAGCTTATTAAACAAGGCGACCAATATATTATTAAAAATCCAACACCTTTTTATATCACCATTATTGGCGCAGCAGAGCGCATAAACTCGCCTGTAAATCATAATTTTAAAGCCGTTATGATCGCGCCATTTAGCGAAGAAAATTTAGGTGTCCCAAGCTCCACCGTTGGTGCGAACCCAGTACTAACCTATATCAATGACTATGGTGGTCGCCCAAAATTGCAATTTAAATGCCAAGCCAGCACATGCCAGGTTATTCCTGAAAATAAATAGAGAGTAAAAGATGATTAATCAAAAAAGTCTTACCTTACTTCTCGGGTTATCTCTGATATTTCCATCGTCTGTAATATATGGAGCATCCGAGAATGCCTTTCATAATGCCACAGGGAATTGGGATGTCGAAGGCGCCAATGGAAAAATTTTTGTTTACGGCTCCTTAACTGAGAGCGCTTGCCATTTATCTATGGACTCTGCATTTCAATCCGTTGATTTGGGGAATGTTGAAACTGCGTCATTAAAAGCAATTGGTGCACAAGGCCATAAAACCCCGATTAATATTGAATTACTGGATTGTATCGACACACCAACCGCCCTAAGAAATGATAAATCGGGCAACGTCACATGGAGCACTTCCCAGCCTGGGATGAAAATTCGGTTTATTGCCCCTGTCATTCCGTTTCGCCCTAACATTGCCAGCGTAGAAGGTGTTACTGGATTGGGATTACAAATTACTAACCCAAAAGGGAAAGAAATTGCCTTTGGTGAGTACAGCGAACCACAACTTATTTCGTCTGGGCAAAATATTTTAACTTATTACGTAGCCCCCGTCAGAGTTGCAGAAAAATTACAGGCAGGCGCGTACCGAAGCATTATTTCTTTCCAAATAACCTATGAATAAGCTAATTCAATTAGCGGATAGAGCATTGAAGGTATTTATATGAATAACTTAAATTTCAATTTTAACAAATTTAAAAAAATAATACTCTTCATGCTATTCAGTTTGTTATTTTTTTCATTAACGAGCCATGCAAAAAATGGCCAAATAGGTGAAATTAAGATAAGAGGACAGCTTGTCGCTGAAGCTTGCACGGTCAGGCCTGGTGATGAAAATATCATTGTGGACTTTGGTACTATCGTAAATAAATACCTCTATATTAACCAAAAAACACCACTGGAAAATTTTAATATTCACCTAGATGACTGTGATAATAGTATCTTTAAAACGGTGACAGTTAAATTTACAGGAACCGAAAATACCAATCTACCAGGCCTCCTTGCATTAGATTCTGGCAGTATGGCTTCGGGCATAGGAATTGAAATTTTAGAATACAGTGGTAAAAAAATTCCCATTAATAGTACGACGCCCGCATACAATCTAGAAAATGGTACAAATATATTAAGTTTTAATGCGAATGTACAAGGGGAACCCGATGCAATAAAAAATAAAAGTATTGCGTTTGGCCATTTTACTGCAACCGCTATTTTTAGTTTAATTTATGATTAAGGTATCAGTAACAATGAAGATATTAATATTACTTCTCGCAACCTTATTATTCTCCCCCACCATATTTGCATTCCAATGTAAAACAAATGGGGGCCAAGAAGTTGGCGGCGGAACACAAAGCATTCAAGATGTTCCTCTTGATAATGATATTTTTGCTGTACCTAATCGAATTAATGAATTCGCGGATGTGAGCGACTTTATGACCTGCCGCAATGAAGCTCCCTCCGCCTATGTCGACTACCTGAATGTCACAGGAGCTGACTTAGGCCCTGCGTTTAAAAATAATCCTGAATTAAAAGCGGGTGTTGTTGTACGCGGTGCTTATTATTTAGCACCATTTAGTGGTCAAGAAATTCCAGTTTTCCGTTTAACCACCGCCTCTGAGCCCTTACAAATTAAGTTATTTTTGCAAGTAAATGTTAAGCCTACACCTTCAGTTTTAGTCAGAAAAGGGGATTTATTGATGACACTCGATCTCCATAAATATGCAACATTTGTAGGCAGCAACCAACATATTGACCACGCCTATTTTAAATGGAATTTCTATGCTGGAAATGATGTCGTTGTTGGAACAGGGACATGCGATATCAATGATAACCAAATCATTATTGTTGATTTTGAAACGGTTAATGCATCAGGCATTTCAACAGTGGGTAGTGCGAGCCGTTTTCAGCGTAATGTTGAGATCACATATAGCTGTGAAGATAATAATCTAACAGCACCAATAAAAATGATTTTAAGTGGTGAAACATCAACCTTTTCAGGAGATGCGCTACTCGTCAGAACAGGTGATATCGGCAGCCAAGGCCCGATTATGCCAGGATTAGGTGTAGAAATTTATCATCAAGGGCAACGTGTTTCCCCAATGAATGGGCATTTCAATTCAAAAATCGAAAATGGCCATGGCCGAGATACATTAATGTTTACGTTAGTAAAGAAGCCAAATTTATCGCCAAATGAGCTCACCGAAGGCCAGTTTAACTCTGCAGCAACAATTATTATGTCCACACCGTAGTGTTAAAAAGAGGCTTTTACTTATTAAAAGCCTCTTTTGCATTAATTATTCACAATTCCCAACCGAGTAATATTTATCGAAAATAACAATATATTTTCGGCTTTTTTTCTTTAATCGCACATCATTAAACTCTTGATTAGGCAGCAAATAAAAGACATAAGGTTCCGAATCATCATCTGCATCACAGCTGTCATGTAATAACACCCTAAAATAGGTATTACCCGTATTTTTTAGTGCCCCATCATTTGAATTGAGGTCGTATTTAAAGTCTGGTTTTTTGGGCCTCACAACAAAATAGGTTTCTAAGCTCACTGTTGGGTAAAATAATGGCTGCTTTTTTTTTCCATTATCATTACGCATATCCAAAGGCGTTTCGCTAATAATGATCTTATAATAGCGCTCAGTTTCATCCGCTTGCCCTCGATAAAATATCTTAAAAAATTCCTGCTCTCCTGGTAATAAAATTTTCTTCAGTGGAGTAAAGATAATTTCACCATTGAGTATCGGCTCACCTCGTTCTTGGCCACCTGGTCTATCAATTTTATAAGCGCTAAAATTATATAAATTCGTTTTTTTCGTGTCATTAATATATGGCTTAGAAAAAAACTCTTGGCCCGAATCCATCGAAGAAATATCTGAGTTGATATATAACGCAAATGCGTTGTTGTAAAACGAAAACAACACCATTAAGAATGGGATTTTAAGCAAAGAGAAGCGTTTCATAATAAAAATCTGCTATTAAATTGAAGGAAGAATTGGTACCAATAAAAAGGCTACTTGCGTCTTTACAAGTAGCCACAAAATAGCCATTAAAGTTATTGAATATCAGGCCCTGTCCAAATCGCCTTAACGGTGATCGTCCCACTTGCTGAAACTGTCCCTAACCAATCAATACCGTCTAATGTGAAAAATGAATTAGCGTCATTCATTGGGAATGATAAGTCTAAATCAGTACGATAAAAGGAACCGAGATCTTCATTTGGCCTGTCCCAAGGGGTTTCCGCCCATAATGCATTTTTCAATGAAATTTCATTATTATCACAACTTGCGCGGTGTGACTCCTTCACCCCACTGCCATTTTTAAATGAAAGGTATGCAGAAAAAGGGACATTAAATTTGTTATCACTTGACGTGAATAAACAATACGACTGACCTTTTAATGTTGTTTGGGGTCCTTCAACTTTTGCCATAATAGAGTCTGCTTGTCTTGGGCCACTGGTCGTCACAATGTAATTAAACTCTATCGGCGGCTCTTCGCTACCAACCTTACCCGTTTTCGATTGATTTGGATTAAAATCCGCAGGAATAATGCTAATCCCATAATCTCTTGGTTTAATAATTAAGTAGTTAGACGGTGTGAATTCATAAAATCCTGATTGAGGAAGCGGAGACTGAAAACCAAACGTATAAACACTATCCGCCAATGTGACAGTGGAGTTTGGCGAAGCATCAACAATCGATTTTAAATATGCATTGGAAAGAAAGACTTCAATATTCTGTGAGCCATTGTTAAAAATATCAGACATATTTGTCGTTGAAGACCAATTTGTCCAACGTGTACTGTTAGTGCCTTTATATTTAATAGATGCCGCAGCTGGCGCCCTCGCTAAACCTAACTTTGCATTATCAATATACATACGGACAGTAAATGAGCCACTAATTGATGAACCTTTAGTTTCTAACTCCACTAATTTACAAATCACACCAGAAGCATTTGCCACAATACCCGTGGAACAAAAATTAGAACCCAGCCCAATAGTTGGGTTCCCATTGCTGTCCACAAACACCTCTTGCAAGGCGCCAGTGCCTTTCAAAATAATGTTCCCTTTTTTATTGGTTGGAATGTAGTGTTGCTGCGTGCTTGTTCGGCCCCCGCTGGTCATACACGTTGTGTTACTTAAATTATAATCATCACGACTTGTACATGTTCTTAAATCAAACGTGTATTCTGTTCCTGGCGGGATTTCCGCTAACCAACGATAAAATGCTTCCGAGAAAATAGGCCTTGAATAACCTGATTCACCTGGCGTACCTGTTTGCTGTATTTTATATGCGCCATTATCCCGTAATTGCTGAGCAGGCCAATAAGAGGTTGCAGGGCAATTTCGGTTGTTCGTCATACAACGGTTTCCAATAAAGGGTTGGTTAACAGGGGAATTTTCTAACCAAATATCGCCTATATTATACGTTGAGCTAAATGGTGTACCTGTATATCCCATATAGCCTAAACTTAATTGACTATTACGCTGATATTTTGTGAAAACATTGGAACCCGAAAAACGCGGATCAACCCTATTTGCCACAATAAAAAATTCGTTATCAATTTGGTTTTCAACAATGACATATTCTTGCAGTGGTGCGGTTGCTGCAAAAGAATTCGGCGTTAAAACAGCAAATGAAAAAAAGAGTGCTGTTATCGATAATAATCGCATATTCAGTTAGCCTTTAAAGAGATAATTAACGTTTAGCAAATGCTTCTTGAGGCTCACAAGTTACCTCGCCAACCCACAATGCACCGCGTGCACCTTGCAGGTTTAAGTCTGCTTCACAAATAGTCTGTTGGTCGTCCTGTAATAACGATATCACTGGGTATCGAACATCAACGTCCATGGAAAACTCACCATTTTGGTCTGTTTTTGTTCGACCAATATGGTTTCGAATGGAAGCATATTTTATATATTCGCCATTAGGCGATTTCAGGCGACCAAATACGGTCACTAATTGCCTAACTTCAGGTTGATAAAGAGCAATATTTCCTGGATATAATGTAACGGACTTGTTTCGACCAGAGACAATATCAAAACTGTCTTTTGATTTGCCGTCATTCATTAATTGGATGTCATAATCAGAATAAGGAGACAATGGAATAAAAGTATTTTTTCCACTAATTGGGTAGTTTTGGCCATTCACTTTCGCGACCATACTGCCGCTACCTTTAATATCTGAATTAATAATCACGCCAGATTTACCTTGCTGCCCGCTAGGCGTGATCATTCCGTCACTATAGGCTACTGAGCCGCGCGAAGTTAAGTTACCATTGAGCCGGTTATTATCAGGCCTATTAATCGTTACAGTCCCTGAATTATATTTTGTGTCGTAAGACGCATAGCCCAACGTTGAAAAATCAGACTCACCATTATCTTTATCACGAACTAATTTTGAAACTGAAACACCTGCATTAGTAATCACGGAATTTTCAAAATTCTTATTCGCATAAATATTGGCTTTTACGTTACCGTTTGTCGAAGAAACACCAGTACTTAACCACGTAGAAAGTGGCAAAGAGAAATCAAGATTCACGTATTTTTCGTTGGTACTATTTTGATTATCATAATGATAACGCTGAACACCCGCTCTTAATCCTACCGTGCCATAACGGCCCGAGAATAATGTGTTCGCGTACTCATAGTTGATTGAATCACTGCCGACACGGCGGTCTTTGGTGTTACTAATAGTAAACGAACCTGTTCTATCAATAATTTTGTCAAAATTAATCGTGCCGCCGTAAGAATAGCTATCCGCATCATAAAGCGGTAAATCGCCCGTCACGACAGTCTTTTCTTTAGATGCCCATAAAGAACCGTACCCTTCGGGGATATTGACCGAAACCGTCGCAATATTACGGTGACTGCCATGATTTTCTAACATGCCCTGCCAAGCAACTGAAATATAGTTATTTAAAGTGGCGTTAACGCTGGTTTCTTGTACAACAAACTTATCAAATCCATAATTAGACATTTGGAAACGAATACCCGATAACACAGGGAAGTTATAAGCAAAAGAAACACCCGCTAAATAACTTTTTTCAGGGGTTTGACTATGTGAATCTTCACCTCTCACATAATGGCGTTTATCAAAATCAATATATCCACCATAAATTTCCCAATTCAGTTTGTCGTAATTTCCCGTTATCGCACCGAAAGATTTATTAATTGTTTGGTGCTGTGTAGTGACAACTTTCCCATCAACAACCGTTTCGATAGTGACTTCATAGATCCCATAAGGCAACACGCTAGTATCAACCTCAAAATTACCCATGGGAAAATTTTGGATATTTAATAATTTACCTTGGCGGTAAATTCGCACTTCACCAGGACTATTTAAAAAAGCATAAATGGGTGTTAATGACTGTTGTTTATTCACCACCATACTGGATGAATTATTTCCAATGGAAGCCGCATAAATTTTACTGCTACTGAGCGCCGTTAAACTGGCAATCGATTGTAGATTCCATGTGCTCATTAAACCCAGTGCAAAGCGGAATCCATTAAAATCACGCTCATACATTGCACGATACAGCTCAACATTCGAATTCGATTTTCCAATACTGTAAGCCGAGGCATTTACATTAAAATGATGCTCTGCGGCAGCAAATAAGGTATCTAAATTAAAATAGCTACTTGATGAATCTTTTGCGTCTTTGACTCGGCTCTGAAATACCCCTAAATCATAATTGGCAACAGCCGAAAGTGAATTAACTGAAGAATTTCCTAAAACAGATTGTCTCGCATGCTCTTTTGGTGCAAACGCGGCTTTATCAACATCTAATGATAGGTTGAATGAAGAGATGTTTAATTGAAGAACGGCATTGTTATCAATCACAATGCCATTATTTTCATTAAAAATAGCATTTTGCTTACTTTCAAGCTTATCAACTAATAAATTATTGAGTTTCGCACCCTGATCATTCTCAATGAGATGAAGACTTGATAATTTAATTTTATCCTGATCAATGACAATAACTGCATCTGCAATTTTGCTTTCACTCTGACTTTTTTTAGTCTCATCGTTCAGTCGTAAAAAAACAGGCACAGACATACCTTCTTCCAATGCACTCACAAATGCAGGAGGAATAATATATCCACCAATCTTAATACTTTTCATTTCATCAGCATTAATCGAATTCGAAAAAATAATACTCAATATTGATAAAGCAATAGCACTCTTACGCATGATTTAAGTCCATTCTTCATTATTTGACAACAATGAACTCTCCTTTGTGCCAAATACCTACGCTAGATTTTTTATTTGAAAGATCGACAAATTGCAATTTAACGGCTAAATGTGGCATGAGGTAATATCGCTCACGACAAACACCATCTACTGCATATTTTTGCTTTTCTGCTAAACACGGTCCTGAGGCCACAACACGAAAAGAACTATTACCAATATTTGCAACTTGAGAATTAATATATTGGTAATTAAAATTTTCAATTCTTGGTGCGACAACTAAAATCGTGCTAATTGTTGCCGATGTCGTTGCTGATGCTGATTTTGAACTTTGTGTAACACCGCTTTCACCAATAGGGTCATCTTTCCAATTCAATCTGTAATAGCGTTCTTTATCGTCCTTTGGCCCCTGATAAATAATTTTAAACACATCTTTTGCTTTGCCTGGCAGAATTAAATTAGCTGGTGTTGACAATATTTCATTAGGGTCAGCGACTGGAATAACCTTCCCGTTCTCAAGTGGAGAATCTATTTTTTCGATTGTTAAATTTACCAGCCTTGCTGTATCAACTGTGTTCTCTATTTCTTTCGCTATTGTGTCTTCATCAGATGGTATTATCTCAGTAATATTTCCCACATTAACAGCGAAGCTGTTTTTTAATGGAAGCCATGATAATAAAATTAACGCTAATGTTATTTTTTTCATAATCATAAATTTCTAAGAAAGGAATAACGATAAAGATATTATTTCCCTATAGTATCTTTATCGTAGTATTCAATTATCCAATTAAGAGATAATTAAGGCGCTGGTGTGAAAGTACCGTCCCAAGTCGCGGTAAATTGAACTTTTACATCACCATCCCATGTACCATCGGTCAGTGCTTTAAAGTCTGTTGCTGCACCAGCAGCTTCTGCGCTTGCAATAACAAAGGTGAATTCACCACGGTCTGTTGCACGCTCAGAACCGTTATAGATACCATCAGCCGCTAAGTTATCTAAACCAGAAGTTAAGCCTTTTGATGTATCAATTAAAACTAAATCTGTATTTTTATTAAGATCTTCACCATTCCATTTAACACCAACCGTTAATTTAGAATCGTCAGTTGTTCTTGCTAATGTGTTTGCAATAATTTTTGATGCTAATTTAAAGTCTGTAGCACCTGCTTGCCCTTGAATTGCAACATCGAATGCACCATTTTGCTGGTTAAAGCTTTTTTGGCCTTCAGCATAATTAAACGTTAAACTTTTTAATGGAGTAACAACTAACATACTTGTTGTATCTTTAATTGCTGTTGCTTGCCAAGTTGCAGTCGCTTGAGCTGTACGGGTATCGGCATTAGCAACGGTTGCAAAAGACGCAGCAATAACTGTTGATAGCAAAACAGATGCCATTTTTTTATTTAACATATTATTCTCTCTAATTTAATTTATATCAAAAAATAATTACATAGTATAAAAAACACTTTTAACCGTGCTTTTTATAAAATATAATCAATAAAATAATCAGAAAACCTGATTATTTTATTCTGGCTGTTATAATGACTAGAAATTATTAATGAAACTTTTAGTAGAATAGCCTTTCCATGCAAGGTATTTATTTTTACTTTCGTTTTTATCTGTTTTTATTCCAATCACTGATTCATCTTCAAGAAATCGAAGTACGTCAATCCATCTTTTATCTAATATTCTCAAAAATTGTTCTAATTGATCTAACGTGATAGATGTGGTCCCTATTTCATAACGTGAGATTTGCTGTTGACTAATATTCATTAATTTAGCCATCTGCTTTCCTGTCATATTTTTTTCTTTACGGGCACGCCTTAAAAAAACACCAACATGACAACTAATTATATTAGATTTCATTAACCACACTCCAATATAAAATAATTAATTAAACATTTAACTTTTATTAATAATAAATACATTAAAATAAGAGTAAAAACGTTTATATCGATCGAATCGCTTTATTTGATAGGCACTGACTATTAAATGTTGACTATCGATCATTTTAACTGATTGATATACGCATTTAATGAGTATTTAAGTTAAGGAATGGATAATTAACTACCTGATAAATATATTAATTAAATATTATTAGTATATTATAATTTATGGAGGGTATTATTAAGCGTAATTCAGAACGATTAATTACTCTCATAAGGATTAAAACATATAGAGTTACATTGAATTACAAATTGACACAAAATACATTAATTTTAATCATATAAACTCATAATATGAGTGAAACAATAAACCATAAATATGGATAATTTTAGTTTTACCCATAAAAAGTAATGGCCAACCCAATATTTATCTCTAAAAAAATAAAAATTCAACTTAATAAACCAATTAAAAAGCAAGACAAAATACGACTATCAGCCTATTCTCGTGATGCCGTTACCGTTACCAATATTACGAGTATGCGTAAATTAAATTTACGCATCGATATTTAGGCGTTTAAGCCCAAAAGGGAAGCCTGCCTCTTTAACGCACTGAATCAATGTTAAGTGGATTTACCTAGAATAACAAACGATATTATAATTTATTAACGTTATCTAACTAAGAGCGCCATATAAAATGGCGCTCTGGTATTCATCAATTTTCTGCTCTATCCAAGGATTAATTCTTACATGAATTCAATCGTTTTACCGTTTCTTCAATATCGATTTCATCTTCTGAAAATGTCAATGTAGTGCCATGTAGCGTAGTGATAGCTAATTTTTTCAGTGAGCGCATATCACCAGGTTTAATTTCCGTTTTTGGGCGAATACTGCTCATCAGCGCACCGACCGATAACACGGTATTCGCTTTATCAATACCTGCATCTGCGGGAACTTCTTCACTGTATACAAGGAAAGATTTAATTGAAGTGATTTTCAAACGCTCGCCCGCAATAAAAATATACTTGCTTTCAGGGATCACTTTAACAGCAAAAGCAGACAAACCTTTATTATTGGTTGTTGGTTCAAAGGTGATTTCTGCACCCTTTTTGATCAGTTCAGGGTTAGCAACCTTAATCACATGGAAATAACGGTTATCTCCGTTCTCATCTTTGATAAATCCAAAGCCTTTATCTTCAAACCACGTTGTGATTGTTCCTTTCATTGCATTACCACCTAATTAATCGTTTTAAACTCAGTTTCTCTGACGGCAGTATAAAGCACAATGTAGGCTCAGACCATGCCTTTGGTTTTTAGCTGGATGATAAATTTACAACATCCCAAGGCGACGGCAGATGATAAATTAGTTATTATTCTTTCCCCTTTTTTATTTAGAGAAGTCGATGTCTACGATTATTGATACCTTTATTGCCCCGCCTTGCCATGAGCAGATTGATGTTCTCTATCAAGACGAATATTTACTGATTATCAATAAACCTTCGGGGTTACTCAGCCTTTCAGGGAAAAACCCTCAAAATTTAGATTCTGTACATTATCGACTAGTGAAGCTATTTCCAAATTGTACCCTTGTCCATCGCTTAGATTTTGGTACTTCAGGGCTGATGATTATTGCCCTTAATAAAGCCATCAATGCCGTACTTTGCCAACAATTTAGCCAACGTACTGTTGCTAAAGTTTACCAAGCACTACTGTGCGGGCACTTGAATGATAACGAAGGGATAATTGATGCGCCGATAGCAAAAGACCCCGCGTTATTTCCACGAATGTCTATTTGCAAAGTGAATGGAAAACCCGCACGTTCCCGTTATTTGGTACTGGAACGCTTTCAACAAGAAATAGTGGGTGGTACAACTGTCCCATTAACGCGAGTGCAGCTCACCCCTGAAACGGGGCGCACCCACCAGCTACGTATTCATTGTCAATATTTGGGGTATCCCATTTTGGGGTGTGATTTATATGGCGGCCAGTGTTTACCTGGCACAGAATATGCACCAAGGCTGATGTTACACGCCAACGAACTGCGTTTTACACATCCAATTAGCCACAAACCACTTCATTTTATTCATAGTAGCCCGTTCTAACACTCTATATAGCCCGAACTTTAATACTCTAAATAATTCAAGTTGCAGCTAGGCGACAAGAGAATGAGACGCTAGGAGCATACATAAGTATGTGACTAGTGCGAGTGAACGCGGTCAACAACGCTGCAGCTTGAAGTATGACGAGTATTACCACATCAAATCATCTGGGATCTTAAACTCAGCATATGGATCATCTTCATCCTGAGCTTCCTCACTCAACGCATTATTTAATACAATACTATCCACATCTCTTTGAGTAATTTTATCAGCGACAACCGCAGGGATAATTGCGTATCCATTTACATCACTGTTATCAATGATCAAACGGGCAATTGCCAAGCGACCACTAATCAGTTGTTTTTGTGTGTTTTTATCTACCATCACTTGTTTGATGACATTGTTGTCGGTGAAGTTAAAAGCGATATCGCCTTTCGCTATTTCAATTTTATTCATTTCAATCAGCTGCTTCACTTGCGCTTTGTATTCTTTTGATAGCACCGCTTGTTTTTGTTGCTCACTCAGCTGCTTGTCACGCTCAAGCTGTGCTTTTTTGTTTTCTTCTACCGCTTCTCTGGCTTCCCGAGCTTGTACCCGTGATTTTTTCGCAGTTCGTTGAACTTTAGCCATTTTTTTACTGGTGACAAGCCCTGCCTGTAGCATCTGTTCTTGTAAAGTGAGTTTTGCCATTTCTATTTCCGCATCAATAAAATTGTCAGTGAGATAATGGGGGATTATACCTGTAATTTTTGAGTCTGTACGGAGCCAGCATATGAATGCAGATTAAAGGGCAAAAGTTCATTAGCTTGATGCCAACCACGCTGGCATCCCGATAACCATGCATCTTCCTTTTACTCAGTAGCACAGCGCTGCCAGTTCGTCAGATTATCTCCACTACGTCATATCTGAACGAATAAACACGATTTTCGACATAAAAAAACCCACCACGCGAGCGTGATGGGCGTTAGATATCGATAATACCTGAAAATATCTAGCGGTAAGTAAACAACACATTCACCGTGTTACTAAACTGCCCTGATTTAATAGCTTCATTATCTTTTTTTGATAATTCAACACTGTAAGGGAAATAGCCTGGTTTTTGTTTGCTGATACTTCCTTTATAATAATATTGGTCAAACGAGACTATTTGATTGGTGCTTCTATCGGTAATTGCCGCTTGTAAGCCATTATTAAAGACCATGTATTTTTTATTTATTACACCGCTATTACTTTGGAATGCAACACTGACTTCTAATGCAGCATCACAAGTTGAGTCAGGCACTAAATCTAATGAAAAATTCTCTTTAACGGTTTTACCGCTCTCAAAATCTTCAACAGTTAACTCTTTAAAATCAACTACTTTATTACTCATGTGAACAATCGGCGTTGGGCAGTAATTCACCAGTTTTCCAATAATCCTTGCTTGATAGGTATCACCAAGGCTTTTACCGAGATAGTCTCTATGATAACCCACAGTAAAAAGACCTGTATCAAATGACTTCAGCTGCCCCGTCCCTCTCACGACCTTATAATTGTAGCCAAACATGACGTTTGCATTCCCGCTGGTCCATGAACCCACTTTTAGTGATGGGGTGTTTGTTTGGGTTATTTCAACGCTCCCGCCATAGATATTTTCTTGATAAAGCCGAACCCCATTGCTCAGTAATGTATTTTTGATACTTTGTGGTGTCTGATTATTAAACCAGATTGTACGCTGTGCATCTGTTCCAGAAAAATTACAATTCCATGAAAACCAACCAGAGCTTCCCGTACCGAGTAGCGTACCTTGAGGTGTTTCACCAGGGATTGTATTCATATCGATATTAATTTCGGGTTGTGGGTTCCAAGGAAGTCCAGGGTTTTTCGTGCAGGATACCCCCGCATAAGCCGCTGTCCCTGACATCAAAAGGAGCGAAAACACGCCTCCTTGCCATAGCCGTTTTTTCACGGCCATTTTAACGCAATTTAAATTTTGCATTGTTTATTTTGCCCGTGGTAATAGCTGGCAAGTCTGCCCTGCTGCACATTGGTATTTATTAAATTTCAATCCACCAAAATCATCAATATAAGCGATTTCAAAACTGTTCCAGGCCGGGTTTTTTAATGTCACCTTAGTATCACTAAACGGAGCAACTAACACTTCAGGAAAATCTTTATCCTTACTTTGATCGACATTAATATTCGTTATCACAATATTAAACGGTGTTGGATTCGATAACGTAATACTCCCCCCCTGTTTCGTGACTTTTAAATCCCGTTGAAAATCTTTATCTGCCGATATTTTGTAATCAATGCCTTTTGGTCGATAAAACAATTTTAAACGTGACTGAATGGTAAATTGAACAGCATTGGCCTCTTTTCCTTGCGGTGGAATACCTAACACATTGAAATAAAGCAAACTTTCTCTATCCGTAGGTAAGATATTTTGCCCATCCATATAAGCAATTTTAATTTGTTTTTTCTGCTTAGGGCCTATTTTTTGTAAAAAAGGTAACGCCACTAATGAATTCGTCAGTTTTGCCCCCTTTTGGTCTTCTATCCAGGTTTGTGCTAAGAATGAAGAGGCTGTATCTTGGTTTTCAACAACAACGCTGGTTCCACCATCCGCTTCATTAAAAATAATACGGGTTCTATCTAATCCAAGCACTGCATACGCTTGGCTCATTACGCTTGATAACAAAACAATGGAAAGTGCTTTTTTAAATAATGTCATTTTTTCACCCATTTAAATCACATTAGTGACTGCAAGTAATTGAATCGCTGCTTTTAGCAAGGAGACTGTCAGCAAGGAATGTACATGCTTGCGCATCCCCCCAATTGACACTAAGTTGATCGCCCATATTCAACCCAGTTAAGTACACAATGCCTGATTCAGCAATAATGCCTGAAACTTTACCCGTTACGCTATTTTTCACCACGGAACCTAATGGCGGGTACTGGCCATTAGCTAGCTTAATTCTTGTTATCAAAGACTGACCAATATCCGCATCCATTTTAACGTAACCTATTGCGCCATCAGTGAGTGTTGCCGCTAATACGTTATCATCAATATTGACGTTTTCTGGTAAGTTATTTACATCAACCTTATATTCCATATTATAGTAGGTCGGCACATTACTGATAGTTGCTAACCCCCAGCGATTAGTTGATGCATGGCTATTTTCAATAACTACACCTTTTGCCTTTGGTACATCAACCACTAAACGAGATTGGTCACGATACGTTAAACGGTGTGCTGAAATACCGTGCTGTGTCGCTGTCACTGAGCCACTCATTGTCATGCTGAGTGAGGTCATGGAGTCCGATAACGACCCCGTGGCCTGAATTTGCCCTGCCTCACCACCGTGCGAAACATAGGTACTGACCATCCCTTCCGACAGTCCATCTTGCGTTGAAGCAGTTAGGTTATAATTAGTATCTTTATTAACATGTTGGCTGTAATTTACGTTATTCGTATAACGCTTGCTGCTATCACTATAAGATGCAAAGTAGGATAGTGATGCATTTTGATTTTCAGAGCTTAATGGCTTACTCACAGACAAATAAAGTTGATTATCCGTTTTATCATTAGACCCCCGTACTTGATTTAAAGACAGTGAGATGTTGCCACCTTTCATGACACCTTCATCAAAGAATTTATTTAAACCTACGCTGAAATAGTTATTTTGCTTACCATTCCAATACGTTTTACGTGATGCCGTAATATTCGCACTTGCATTAATACTGCGTAATTGCTGAGCGTAAGATAATGAAAAGACATGCTTATCTTTATTCGTATCTATATGTTGCTTGTCTGCAAAGTTTTGCTCAACAAAATTGGATAATGAATTAAAGGTTCTGTCTGCAAAACGATATCCCGTTAATGTCAACTGGCCATCAATACTTGGCAAATCTTTAGCGTAGTTAATACGGTAGCTTTTCCCTTTTTCACGACCCAGTAAGGTATCCGCATAAGATTGAGTAATATCCACCGAAAAAGCCCCTAAAAACCCGAGGTTTTGACCTATACCTACGTTAATTGCTTGGTATTTATTTCCAGATGTCGCCACTAACCCGCCAAACACAGAAGTATGACTCAATACCCCGACAGAGCTTTCGATAGTCATAAAATTATCGTTAGCAAAAGTCCCGTTTTTAGGGGATAACTGACCTAAATTCATCGCATAGCGAGCTTGACCTTTACGAGTCAGAAACGGAATATTGGTTGTTGTAAACTGAAACTTGGTTTCCTTACCATTATCCTCGGCCACAGTAACATCAATGGTTCCCATCACGGATTGACTGATGTCCTTAATGACAAACGGGCCCGCAGGAACTTTGACTTGGCTAATGATACGGCCATTTTGTGATAATGTGACGGTTGCATTGGATGCAGCAACACCCGTAACTTGAGGTGCATAGCCCCTTAAGTTTGGTGGTAACATACTTTCATCCGTAAACATGCTCACGCCTTTGAAACGTACGCTGTCAAACAAGTCTGATTTGACGAAAATTTCCCCAGCAAACAACTTTGCAGATAGACTCGCAATATCTCTAAAGGCGTACACTTGCTCCCAATCCAGACTATTTTTCTTATCGCTGTGCCCTTCTTTCCCCACCAGTTTATTTTCATATTGATAATTTGCTCGTAAGCGCCATTGCGCAAAATTCGCCCCCACATTCCCAAACGCATATAACTGGTTACGTGTAGCTTCATTTTTGCGAACTAAATGATTATCACTGATGGTATAATCTAAAATTAAACCCGCAATGCCGTAATCACGCATCTCAGGGCTAACCCACGAAGAATAGGTGGACTCCATGTATTTTTGTGGAATAGAAATCGTAAGGACTTGCTCACTATCATTAAAATCGACAGTAATATTTTTATCAAGAGAATGTAAATTAATACAGTTATCCTCTTGAGATAACATTAACGTTTCCTTCGCTTCTTCATTTAAAGGAAATCGCTTTATTAATTGTGCCGTAATACATGGCTCAATAATTCCATCATTGCTAATAAATTTAATTTTTTCACCACGGATAATTTTTTTATTATTTAAAATAATATCCGATTCATACAAACCTTCACTTAAACTATTTTTTTCAAAATAGCTTAAGTCAATATTATCTTCGACAGATAAATTAAGTGCATTAATATTAAAAGTTTCAGCATTGGCATACCCACCACACATAATGAGTGAGATAATATAACCTATATTTTTTTTCTTAAAATACATGATTTCACTCTTCTGATAATAGGGAGGGGAAATAAAGCTTTACGCAAACCCGCGTAAAGCTTTATTTTATGCATAATGACGGATTATCTTATTCGTAGCTTAATACATAGTTCGCTACAGAGTTGACGCTACCTGAAGATGCAGCCCCTGTTGATTCTACTTGAGCAGATAAAATAATCGTTGTTTCAGATGCTTTCAGTGTTTGTTCTAAAACATCACCAGGTTTAATTGGGTTTCCTGCATTATTAAAGAATGCAACTGCAACGTTATCTGCACTTCCTGTATTTGCCCATAATGCTGCTTTAGCGGAATCTGGTTGGCCATTAAAAGCAATTTTTACTTTAGAATATGGTGTGCCAGATGCACTTGGATCTAATTGGCAATCTTGTAATTTTAATTCAAATGTATTTAATGGACCTGTTTTACCTGCAGTTGCTAAATTAGCAGCTGAAATATTACCTAATTGAACTTCTTTATTAACGTCAGAAGGTGCAATTGTGCAAGCGCCGCTATTTACTGTACCTTTAAAAGTAATTTTACCTGAACCTGCATCCGCTGCCATTGCAGAAATAGACGTTGTGGTTAATGCTAAACATAATGCGATTAAAGTTTTGTTCATTATATATACCTTGTATTAATATTTAAAAGTTATTTAATTTAAAATTCTTTCTGTTGTTGGGAACGAGATAAATGTTATCCATAAAATGAGTACGTAGATATCTTTAAAATATGTATTTTACCTATAGAATGTAACCAAATAAGTATTAATAACTAACTGATAATAAAGTAAAAATAAAAAAACCAACATTTTCCCCCTCGTTAACAACAACAACAAAAACCAGAGTTATCTATCAATAATTTGTCCAATAACAGCAAAACAAACCAATTTAAGTGAGTTAATATATAATTATCAATATTAATAGTTAACATTAGTCAAATGTGTTATTTTTACGCATTATTAGGGTTTTTTAGATATTTTCTTACATCCATTCAAGCTTTTGTTACGAGTGGATCTGTTTTTTATATATAAAAAACCATCATATTAAAAAAGTAGTAACGTTATGAATGCTCATACCTAGCGTAATAGAGGCGCTCTTTTACTAACTGATTAACCCGAGAGCAGCATATTTTGCTTCCCAAAAGGGGTAGAAACTAGTAAACAAAGAGTGAATCAGACAGACTAAAAAAAGATAAATACTATTGATTTAAAAAGAAAATATAGCTTTGCATACTTTTCGTATGAATGTTGTTCTTAAGAGTAGACCAAGGGAATTCGAACATGCCTGCTGCCGCATGGATTGCGTTTGGATAGACTGTCTGTATTTGACGACTGTTATATGCCCCCCATTAGGGCGGTAACTTCAGTCTGGCTTTTACCTTCTTGGTAATATAACTATGTTGTAGATAGTCATTGAGCAAGCTGCCGCCAACTTGCTCTTTACTCATCACAGTCTCCTGGCATAATTTGGAAAAGCCGAATTTAAACGGTCAGAATATTACAGCCTGTCTTTATCAACATGCCTGGTCTTTTTAGGGACTCAATCCGATTTTATTCTCACCTATCCATACAGATAAAATCTTGCTACCCACCAGACTTACATACCACATCATATGGCATTAAGTTTGGCTTTTCATTTTTTATCCATTCAACAATGACCTTCAACCCATTGGGGGAGTAAGCTTCACGCCCAGACCACAAAAAATACCCCTGCCGCCATACAGGCCAATCACTTTCAAGCTGATAATTAAACTCAGGTGATCGAAGTAACCCGTGACTTGCATTTGGCAATACGATGACGCTCGCTAGAGGATTAGTAGACAAAATAGACTTGTAACGGCACGCGTTGAATTGAGCATCCACATTCAGGTCATTAGTTCCCCAAACAGCCAGTACACGCCCATTCATATTAGAGAGATCTAAAGAAGAATCACTTAGGTAATTTTTGACAACAAAATCAAATCTATCTGATGTCATATCGGTGCGTTGATGCGGATCTTTAGTCCCATTTTCGCCAAATATCGCATCATTTTCTTTTTGTTCTTTTGCGAGTAAGCGCTCAATTTCGACGGTGGATTTGCCTTCCTGAGCATAACGCAGACTTTGAAAAAACAGCCCTTGCCTACGCCAGTTAACCGCCCCCCCAATGATCACCGAAAAATTAGGACGTGACTGCCCAGCGGCTATCGGGATCACCCATCCTGCTTGAGAAAAACCCAAATACCCCACTTGAATATCAGGGTAACGAGACTGCATCAGCTTTAATGCCGCGACCGCCTCTTCAGCTCGGTTTGCCATTGATTGATGTAGCCAATTACCTTGGCTATGACCGATTCCCGCTTTATCCCATGAAAAGACAGCAACATTGGCATCTAGAAGTGTATTAAATAATGGATTATAACCGCTGTTTGAATAACGGTCTTGAGGGCCATCACCGTGAATGATAACCGCAACGGCTACTGGACGTTGATGATTTGGCTGTAGCAAAGTGCCAGATAACGTGATTCCCTGAGATTCAAATGTCAGCTCTTCCTGAATCCTCTCGTCAAAATCAAAATCCTCAAAATGGCTAGTCAAAAATACTAAAACACAGGCCGCCAATAATAACAACACACAAGCGATGGCTGTTCGTCCAATATAACGATTCATTTTACCTTCCTCGAGTTAATGCACCCTCTTAAATTCATTCACCCTCCAGTTTTAGAAGCATGTCATGACAGCAACTGCTTGATTTACTGTTATCTGTATTTTTCCGAATGCATAATCAATGGCCTCTTTCACAAGAAGAGGTCTTAATATGCCGTTTAAAATAACGCATTCATACGCTATAAATGCTTTAAGATATTTACTGAGCCAACAACAAATTCCCTAATGGTGTATACTCCCAGCAAGAAATTATTCACGGTTAATTAATAATGAAAGAAATCGAAAAAACACAAATTAAACTGCTTAGCGACCGTTTAGACCTCATTCGTCACCAGATGACAAGTATGCAGCTGACGAGCGAAGCAGAAAAATACGCAGAGCTTGAGAAAGAAAAAGCGACGCTAGAAATTGAAATTACTCGTCTGAAAGCGTTGCGTAACAAGAAGCTAAGCAAAGAAGCACAAAAATTGGTGAATATGCCATTCAAACGCCCCATCACTAAAAAAGAACAAGCTGATCTTGGCAAACTGAAGAAATCCGTACGCGGTTTAGTGATTGTCCACCCAATGACGGCCTTAGGTCGCGAAATGGAACTGGATGAAATGACGGGTTTTTCTAAGAGTGATTTCTAGTTAGAAAATCAGCCCCACGAAACCTGTGATAAACCACGACGACTGAAAGTTCGTAGTCCGCTACCATAGTGAAAATTGTTAATAGACGCGTCACTCGCTGGCGCGTTATCACAGGAGTCGGTATTGCTAGCTAACTGTTTGTTAAGGAAATATTAAAGAAACCACCTGAAAAATTTTGCCCCCAATTTTGCCCCCAAATTTTTTTGGTTGGTTTTACTGCGTAAAATTGAGGGCAAACACTGGAGGGAAAATAGTAATGAAATAATTAACTCTATAACTACCAAGAACTTATTTATTAGCTAATTGATGCAATAAATACTCTGCAACCTCAATAAAGCTTTTAGATGCTTCTTCGTATGAATGTGGCTCTTGAGAGTAAACCAGTGGGGTTAATTTTGTTTTATATAATTGACTTAGCAACTGCCCTTTATCATCATCACTGCCTTTGATCACTTTTAAGCATTCACTTAGTACACTATAAGGGCTATCTGAGAACTCTTTAAATTGCCAAGCGTATTCTTCTAAATCGGTGTTAACTGTATATTCGAATATGTTTGCTGCTGCATGGATGGCGTGTGGATGGATTGTATGAATACGCCAAACATCATAAATATGCCTTACTAACGCCTCATCGAATTCAGATTGTTTGACACCCGCACAATACATTGCAAATCGTCTTAAAAGAGATAACACTTTTTCAGCAAGTGTTTCTGCAATATTAATACACTCGATATCAAAATCAGGATAGTTATTACTTTTTATTAATTGCTGATAAAGATAATTAATCTTTAATTTTTTAGTCTCTAAATTAATGGGGCGATTTATCAGCTCAACTTTGATGCAGCTACGCAGAGGGTTAGAATCCCCGCTACTGAAGTGCCCTTTATAGCTTAAATCAACATTATAATGACGATGTTTATCATTAATTTCTGGATTTCCACCAGCTTTATCTGTGAGGTAGAAACCAAGAACCTCAAGGTTTTTAGTAAGTTGATGATGAATATCTTTTAGCCGTGCTTTATCAGAAGGGAATTCACTTTTTAATTTATAATTAGAAGGAACTTCTTGAAGAATAACTTTTATATCAATATCTTCTGACATTCGGCTAATTAAATTATAAGCCTTCGATAAGCAGGTACCACCTGAAAAAACAAACCTGACTGGCAATTCAATACTGATGGGGTCATTTAGTACTTTTTTGCTTCTAGGATCAAATCCTTTCAACTGAGCTTCATGCACAATATTCAAGTTTGCCAAAATACGCAGCGTATCTGTTACATGGACATCTTTTTCTGCGACAAATGCAGGTAATCCATTCAATAGCCCTGCAGCTTCTGCATCTTGAATATCAGCAATTTGGTCTTCCGTAATTTTTTTCATATTGAACATTTTTACCTGAAACAGTGATGTTTCGAGATATTTTCCTTCCTGGAGTTCGAATTTGTAGCTGCATTGGAATTTGAGTCGTTTTACCTGCGTTATAGTCCTCTAAAGCCTGCCCTTGGGTTACTTGAACATTAAGCTTTTGAAAGGTTTCTTCCACAACTGACTCAAAGGGCGCAGCTACCGTCCTTTTACCTGCAAATCGGTTAAAGCGAGTTTTTGCATAAACACCTAAACTCACTCGAATGATAATCCCCTCTTTGACAAGGGCTGCTAACACTTTGCCAATTTGTGATTTACTCCCTAGATGTTCTAATTCAGAACGTAGAATAACAGTACCTTTTCTGTTGGCAATGGAGCGCAACAGCTTTTGTTTTAAAAACATAGTCGACTCCTTTTAAAAGCAGGTAAACATAATTTTATGTTAACAAATTTCATATTAAAAACAATACATTGATTTTATATAATAAGGTAAGAAATGAGCCTTAATATCCATATATTTACCAGTCCGCTAGTCAGAGTCTTATCTGATTTTATTCAGGAAAAATACAATTGCTTAAGGCACCTTTCGATGCCTTAAAGTATGTTTTCATTAAATTCTTAAATTTGGATCATCGGGGACAAAATCTGTAATCTCAAGTTTTTCCATAATTCTTGGTAAAACTTGATGAATTAACCGCATACCGACGAGTAATTCATTTATATAAATATCAGGGTGCAACCGATGTTCATTGAACCCTAAGCTTTGTGCTTCAGCATCATGTCCAACTTCATCATGACTCTTATAAACAATATCTAATAGCTCCGCACGTAATGGGATATGTTCTCTAAATGCACGTTCTTTTACAAGATTAATCCACTGGATATATTCACTATTAATTTTGTATTTAAAAGAATTGAAATTAGGTGCAAAGTTACTATCCACATCAATTTTGGATGCTGCTAAATAAATTAAACAAGGCCCTATATTCATAGCTTCAGAGTCATATATTTCTAATTTATCATCAAAAATTAAATCTTCTATATACGCTGCATAAAAACCATAAACATCATTTAACGATTGGAAGATAGCTCGAATAAGCTTTGTATATTGATTAGTGCTAATAATATCAAATAAACTATCATCACACTCATCGTCGTGTGTAACCTCAAGCTCCTTAGGAAACTGACTTGGTATGCTAATACCTAGTTCAGTAAAGATTTTTATAATTTGAGAGCTTAAAAAATCGACATCATCCTCTAAAGGAACCGTAATATAGCCTGTTTCTACATTTTCTTTTTCATCATCAGCAATGATTTTGATAATACGATCCCATTTCATAGCATTTTCAATACTACCAACACGCAAAACAAGCTCAGCAGATAATTTACCTAAACCAATTTTTTCACGAATGCATGTTTCCATCTCGTTAGACATATATTCACCTTTCTTCCACTTGCTAATTTGTGTCGGTGAAACTGCTAAAAACTGAGCTAATTGTTTTTGTGTCCAAGATAATTGTTTCAATGCTAAGGCAATAATATTTTTACTATCCATACAACACCTATAATTTAGTAAATAAAAATAATTTTTTACTAAATTATAGAAAGCATAGAATAAAACAACAATAATTTATTGAAAAAGAGGAGCTATTAAGATGATAAGAATACAGAGAATGTTTTCAGGATAGCCATTGAGTGGCGGAAGATCACAGGAGTCGAACCTGCCCGGGACTGCTGGCAGCCCCAACTGGATTTGAAATCCAGCCGCCTCACCGGAGACGACGATCTTCCTCTATAGATTGGAAAGTGATTATAGACTGAATTCATTATTTTCCAAAGCATTGAAACTACAACTATCCTTTTTATTGATAAAAGCTAACAAAAACCCCATTTATTGATAAGTACTAATAAGAAAAAACGTTATCTTGATATTGAGGTTTCCATATCCGCCCCCATATACTTTCTTATATTCATAATGGTGTGCTGGTTTTATCACCCGATAACATGAATTGTTTGGGGATAAGTTCGCCGTTTAACTTTTATTGTCAACACTGTAAGCCTTGGCCTACGAGCACAAGCCTGCAATCACAGGATGTTTTTATGACAAATTCATTATTAGCCGATTCTGCATTACCCCGTTTTTCTAGCATTGAACCTGCTCACGTTTTTCCTGCTGTCGAACATGTGCTCACCGAGTACCGCCAAACAGTTGAAAACCTCCTGAATGCAACCACCCACTATACGTGGGATAACCTGTGTCAGCCGTTAGAAGCAGCCAGTGATAAGCTGTCTCGCGTTTGGTCACCAGTGAGCCATCTGCATTCTGTGAAAAATAGCCCTGAACTGCGCGAAGCTTACGAGCAATGTTTACCGCTACTGTCTGAATTCAGTACATGGATGGGTCAGCATGAGCCCTTATACCAAGCGTATAAATCCTTAAAAGAAAGTGCTGAGTTTAACTCGCTTAGCCAATCACAGCGTAAATCTATCGAAAACACCTTACGTGATTTCGAATTATCAGGTATCGGCTTGCCTGCTGAAAAACAGCAACGTTACGGGGAAATTGTTGCACGTTTGTCGGAGATCGCTTCTAAATTTGGCAATAATGTGCTTGATGCCACCATGGGGTGGACGAAACTTATTAAGGATGAAAAAGAATTAGCGGGTATGCCCGAAAGCGCCATTGCCGCCGCAAAAGCCATGGCGGAAGCCAAAGGCGAAGAAGGCTACCTCTTAACTCTCGACATGCCAAGCTACCTGCCTGTCATGACCTACGCGGATAACGCAGAACTGCGCCGTGAAATGAGCCATGCATACAGTACTCGCGCCTCAGACCAAGGGCCAAATGCGGGTAAATGGGATAATAGCGAGCTTATCGATGAATTAATGGCGTTACGCCACGAGCTTGCCCAATTGCTTGGCTTCAAAAATTATGCAGATAAATCCCTAGCAACAAAAATGGCGGAATCACCAGAGCAAGTTTTAGGCTTCCTCAATGACTTAGCCGATCGCGCCCACCAGCAAGGTAAAGACGAACTGGCTGAACTCACCGCTTTTGCGAAAGAACATTATGGCGTTGAGTCCTTAGAATCGTGGGATCTAGCGTATTACAGCGAGAAACAAAAACAGCATAAATTCTCATTAAGTGATGAACAATTACGCCCTTATTTCCCTGAACAACGCGTCTTAAATGGCTTGTTTGAAGTTGTTCATCGTATCTATGGTTTAACCGCCAAAGAGCGTAATGATGTCGAAACATGGCATAAAGATGTGCGTTTCTTTGAACTGTATGATGATACTAATACCCTACGCGGTAGCTTCTACCTTGATCTCTATGCACGTGAACACAAACGTGGCGGAGCTTGGATGGACGATTGTGTTGGCCGTATGGTGCATAAAGATGGCTCACTGCAAAACCCAGTGGCTTACCTGACATGTAACTTTAACCAGCCATTAGGCGATAAACCTGCCCTCTTCACCCATGATGAAGTCATCACTCTGTTCCATGAATTTGGTCACGGCTTGCACCATATGTTAACGCAAATCGATGTGGCTGATGTCGCGGGTATCAACGGTGTACCATGGGATGCAGTCGAATTACCAAGCCAATTTATGGAAAACTGGTGCTGGGAACCTGAAGCGCTGGAGTTTATTTCTGGTCATTATGAAACTGGCGAACCATTACCAGCCGAAATGTTAAGTAGCATGTTAGCGGCGAAAAACTATCAATCCGCGATGTTTGTTTTACGCCAATTAGAGTTTGGTCTATTTGATTTCACCTTGCACGCTGAGTATGACCCAGCCAAAGGCGCGCAAGTCATGCCAACGTTATATGCGATTAAAGACAAAGTCGCGGTAGTACCGTCACCGAAATGGGCGCGCTTCCCACATGCCTTTAGCCATATTTTTGCAGGCGGTTACGCTGCAGGCTACTACAGCTATTTGTGGGCTGATGTACTCGCAGCAGATGCTTACTCGCGCTTTAGTGAGGAAGGCATTTTTAACCGCCAAACAGGCCAATCGTTCCTCGACAATATTTTAAGTCGTGGTGGCTCTGAAGAACCAATGGCGTTATTTGAGCGTTTCCGTGGTCGTAAACCAGAACTTGATGCGATGTTGAAGAGCTACGGTATTCATGGCTAATCACATTAAGATCCAGTTGATCTGTGAAGAGGGTGCCAGTCAAGGCACTCTTTCTCAACTTTCTGAAAAATGGCAACTTTCTCATACACCAGATGCCACGATGGCACTGGTGCTTACCCCTGAAAATTTGCAGCTGCGCAAACTTGATGAACCCAAACTCGGTGGTATTTTTGTCGATTTTGTTTCAGGTGCGATGGCTCATCGCCGAAAATTCGGCGGTGGACGTGGTGAAGCAGTCGCAAAAGCGGTTGGGATTAAAAAAGAGTATTTGCCTGATGTCATTGATGCCACCGCAGGGTTAGGCCGGGACGCCTTTGTGCTCGCCGCTCTTGGTTGTCACGTTCGCATGTTAGAGCGTCACCCTGTGGTTGCGGCATTGCTGGACGATGGCTTACAACGTGGTTATCAAGATGCCGAAATCGGTCCATGGCTACAAGAACGCATGTCCTTGATCCATGCATCGAGTATTACCGCCCTGAGTGAAATAACTCCAGCGCCAGATGTTATCTATCTTGACCCAATGTATCCACATCGGCAAAAGAGTGCATTAGTGAAAAAAGAGATGCGGGTGTTTCAGTCATTGGTGGGAGCAGATGATGATGCAGATGCATTATTAGCGCCTGCGATTGCCTTGGCAAAACGCCGTGTAGTGGTCAAACGCCCTGACTATGCAGAGCCCCTTGCGGGACAAAAAGCGCCGTCAGCGGTCACAACAAAAAGCCATCGATTCGATATCTATCCATGCATTAAAAATAACGACTAAACGTAACGGCGAAGGGCGTATGTACAGGTGAATTATCAGTATGATACAACCGCCCTTTCGCGTACGTTTTTTTTGTCAGAGGATTACAACACACCCTGCCCAAGCATTGCATCAGCGACTTTTACAAAGCCCGCGATGTTCGCGCCTTGAACATAGTTGATTTGTTTTCCTTCACCGCCAAACTCAACACAGTGGTGGTGGATATCCAACATGATGTGGTGTAAGCGCGCATCGACCTTCTCTGCTTTCCAGCCAAGACGAGCCGCATTCTGCGCCATTTCCAGACCTGATGTTGCCACACCGCCTGCGTTAGCAGCTTTACCTGGTGCAAACAACACGCCAGCTTCGAGGAACAGCTCTGTTGCAGGGATCGTCGTTGGCATGTTTGCGCCTTCTGCGACCGCTTTAACACCATTTTTGATTAACACTTTCGCTGCTTCAACATCCAGCTCATTTTGTGTTGCACATGGCAATGCGATATCAACAGGGACATTCCATGGTTGCTGACCCGCTAAGTAAGTTAAACCAAACTCTTTCGCGTATTCTTCAACACGACCATAATTATTTTTGATTTCTTCTAAGCGTGCGAGTTTTTCTGCAGTGAAGCCAGCCTCATCAACTACCGTACCGCTAGAATCCGATGCAGTAACCACTTTCGCACCCAGTTCCATACATTTTTCAATGGTGTACTGTGCCACGTTACCTGAACCAGAGACCGCAACACGCATACCATCAAAGCTTAAACCATGGCGCTGTAACATTGCATTAGTGAAGTACACTAAACCGTAACCGGTTGCTTCAGGGCGAATTAAGCTACCACCGAAAGACAAGCCTTTCCCCGTAAATACACAAGAGGTATCGTTAGACAGTTTTTTCATCATCCCCGTCATAAAGCCAACTTCACGCGCACCTACACCAATATCACCCGCAGGTACGTCAGTGTTTGAACCAATGTGGCGATACAATTCTGTCATCAATGCTTGGCAGAAACGCATTACTTCACCCGTGCTTTTTCCTTTCGGATCAAAGTCTGAACCGCCTTTACCACCGCCCATTGGTAAGGTAGTTAGTGCGTTTTTCAATGTTTGTTCGAAGCCTAAGAATTTCAGAATGGATAAGTTAACAGATGGATGGAAACGCATACCGCCTTTGAATGGGCCGATGGCTGAGCTAAATTGCACACGCCATGCGCGATTAACTTGGACTTTGCCTTGGTCATCCATCCAACATACGCGGAATTGGATAACCCTTTCAGGTTCAACAAAGCGCTCAAGCAGTGCTTGGTCACGGTACTTTGCATTTTGCTCAAGGAAAGGCCAAAGGGAAGTGAATACTTCACGCACAGCTTGTAAAAACTCTGGCTGTGAAGGATCTCTTTTTTGGACAGACTCCAAGAATGAAGATAGTGATTGTGTCATCTATGTCTTCCTTTTTTAACATGTGGTTGTTGTGATGTGCCTCACTCTTTCTTGTCATTATTTTTAGGAAATGTGAGGTTGATTTGTGTTTTGCCTATTGAATATATCATTAGTTTGTATTCTAAATTCAAGGTTTTTTTTCACTATAATGCAAAAAAAATTGCTTGACCTGCCAATATCTACCCTAGATGTCATATTTTGACACAAAAAAAACGCCTGCATAAGCAAGCGTTTTTAGTGAATAATATTTCAAATGAGAGAGAATAGATTACTCTTCATCGTCATTTAACGGGACAATCAACATATCCACATGAACTGTATTGATTAACTGACGTGCGGATGACATCAGTTTGCTCCAAAAGTCTTGGTGATGACCACAGACCACTAAGTCCATGTCATATTTTTTAATGGCATCAACCAGTACTTGACCAAGGTCGCCGCTACCACTCAGCGTTTCTTGAATTTCATACCCCGCACCTGCGGATAAATCTTTCAGCGCATTACGCGTCTCATCAGTGATACGCTGCTGCATATCACCCAAATTGACATCAATAAGTCCGGTGTACAGGTCTGAATAGTTAACATCAACATGGATCATGGATACTTTGGCACCGTAAGGTTTTGCCATAGAGACAGCCTTATCCAGTAATACTTTACTTTCAGGTGATAAATCTACCGCAACAAGAATATGTTTGTAAGCCATAAGTAAACTCCTTCCGAATGCTGATTAATCCAGTGGTTATGCCTTCACCACATCTTAATAATACTATACCTGCTAACGGTGATAATTAAGTGTTGCACTGATCACATCTAAGCAGATTAACCTTAAAATCATAAGTGTATATAACATTTTATAAAACAATAACATCATTCCTTCAATATTAATATATTCACCTAAATAATTCGAGTTATGGCTACACTTCCACAGGCAAAAAACAACATAATTTCACACTAAAGTGTGATATCCAATGATAAGTAGCAATGAAGTATTTTTTTCAACATAAACAAAAAGTAATCAAAAATTTGTAGGGGTTGCACTTTTTTTAAACAATGATTTATCCTACAATGAAATGACTGAGTATAAATAAAATATCTTGCTGTATTTCCTTTTTGACAAGTGCTGTGAGCTGGGTTTCTAAGGAGGGGATTATGTTCAGTATGATTGCTTTATTTTGGGCACTCTGCATTTTATGCATCTTGAATATGATGCGTTATTTTTCGTCCATTCGTGTTTTATTATCTATTTTGCGGGATTCCGATCCGCTACTCTACCAATCCGTTGATGGGAATGGTTTTTTCACCACCCATGGCCAACTGAACAAACAACTTCGGCTTGTCCGATATATCAATAGCAAACAGTATCTTGAGCATTATGACCCTGAAGTCATTGCACGTTGTGAACGAATCCGTAAACAATTTATGACAATAAGCCGGCTCAGTATTCTTGTTGTCGTGAGCTTAGTTTATCTTTTGATGACGGGTTAACCCACCTTCTTGACATAAAAAAAATAGTGATGACCTTACGATCATCACTATTCTGTATTCTTATATCACTGTGTTCATGTCACTTTCGACGGCTTCACAACAGTGAAGCCAAGTGAAGTGCTGTTAGATAAACAGCAGAGATAACCAGTACAACCCACCAGATAAAACAATCGAGACAGGTAAAGTCAGTAACCACGCTAACGCAATACTTTTGATTGTTTTAGTTTGTACACCACCGCCATCAACAACCATGGTTCCCGCAACAGCGGAAGATAACACTTGGGTTGTTGAAACAGGCATACCTGTATAACTCGCCACACCAATCGACACTGCCGCTGTCACCTGCGCAGAAACACCTTGTGCGTAGGTCATGCCTTTCTTACCAATCTTCTCACCAATCGTGACTGCAACACGCTGCCAACCAAACATCGTGCCTAAAGACAGGGCTAAAGCAACCGCAATGATGATCCACAGTGGTGCATACTCAACCGTATACAGCAGGTCATTACTGAGTTTTTTCAGTAAGCTTGCATCTTTCGAGCTCGTTTCTGGTAATTTCGCTACCGCATTCGCTGTATCAGAGATACACATCAATAAACGGCGCGCATGGTTACGCTGGTCAGGCGTTAGCTCTTCGTAGCTCTGAATGCCGTTTAGCATCGTCTGAGCTTGATTTAAAATTGCACCTGTACGTGAACTATCGCAATGGAATTCGCCACCAGGCTCATTACTACTTTCAGCAACTGCTGGGGTATTTTCTATCGCGTGGTTTAACGCAGGTTTATGTGTCTCATAGTATTGTTGCAGGTGGACTACAGCATCATGAGTTCTCGCGATATCATAACCGTTTGAGTTCATATTCATGACGAAACCAGCTGGCGCAACACCAATCAGCACAAGCATGATAAGACCGATACCTTTCTGCCCATCGTTCGCACCGTGCGAGAAACTGACGCCAACCGCGGATAAAATCAGTGCGGTACGGGTCCAGAATGGCGGCTTACGCTTACCATCCTTTTTCTCACGTTCTGCAGGTGTTAAGTGAATACGGCGACGTTTCTTTGTTCCGCTCCAATAACGGCGTAAAAAGAAAATCATCAAACCGGCAATCACGAAACCAATCGCTGGAGAAAGAATTAACGACATGAAAATACTGATCATTTTCGGTATATTCAGAGCGTCAACCACTGATGAATCTGTCACTATCGCATTGGTTAAACCTACCCCGATAATGGCACCAATCAGTGTGTGGGAACTGGATGCAGGGATACCGAGGTACCATGTTCCAAGGTTCCAAATAATTGCAGCCAGTAGCAATGAGAAAACCATTGCAAGGCCGTGAGCAGAGCTCACATTAAGCAAGAGGTCTGTTGGTAAGAGGTGGACAATCGCGTAGGCAACACTCAACCCTCCCAGCAAGACACCAAAAAAGTTAAAAACCCCTGCCATGACAACTGCGAACTGTGCCCGCATTGCTCTGGTATAAATAACCGTTGCTACCGCGTTAGCGGTGTCATGGAAGCCATTTATAGCCTCATAGACCAGCACAAATAGCAGTGCCAGAACTAATAATAGACCTGTATGAAATTCTAAACCTGTAAAAAGATGTAGCATAGACGTTAAGCCATTATATGTTGGACATGAACGCGGCGCATTATCAGTGACAAACGCTGGCGGTGGAAGCAAAATCTAACCTTTTTTTGATTTAACTACCCATCAAAAAAGTACCTCATAGCAATTACCCCATATATATCAATGCATTAGCTAAAACAAACTTATTCTGAATTTTTGAAACTTTTTTAACGATTTTTCCAGAAAATAAAAGTTATTTGCTCTTTTTGCGCGAATTTTTCTAATTATAATACGTCTTACACACTTTTCATCCGATCTCGCTCGAACCTTTACATTACAACCGCCGCAAGATGACGTAAAATACCCATACTCATAATTTAATTATGCTAAAAATCAAATAGCTATAGAGAAAGCCATCGTGAAAAATATCGACGTTATTATTTTAGGTGCAGGTGCCGCAGGTCTATTTTGTGCCTCACTCGCAGGTAAACGCGGACTCAACATACTTGTCCTTGATAACGGCAAAAAATTAGGCAGAAAAATATTGATGTCCGGAGGCGGACGCTGCAATTTCACGAATATGTACGCTGAGCACAGCAACTATCTTTCCACGAACCCACATTTTTGTAAGTCAGCACTTGCTCGCTATACACAATGGGATTTTATCGCGTTAGTTGCCAAATATAATATTCCTTATCATGAAAAAACCTTAGGGCAGCTTTTTTGCGACAATAGTGCGCAAGATATTGTCGATATGCTGCAAAATGAGTGTAATTTGCCGAATATTTCGATCAAGCTTCGCAGTGAAGTTACCGAGGTCGAAAAAACGCCAGAAGGCTTTCTCGTCACCGTAAATGGAAACCAAGTAAGTGCTCGCTCACTAGTTGTAGCAACGGGTGGGTTATCGATGCCAGGCCTTGGTGCCACACCATTTGGCTACCGCTTAGCAGAACAATTTGGCCACTCGATTATTCCAACCCGTGCTGGCCTTGTCCCATTTACACTGCACAAGCCGCTTTTAGAAGCGCTGCAAGTGCTATCAGGGATCTCCGTCGCGGCAACTGTGACAGCGGCTGATGGAACGCTCTTTAAAGAAAATATCCTCTTTACTCATCGCGGCCTCTCAGGCCCTGCTATCTTGCAGATTTCTAGCTATTGGAACCCTGGAGAGTATGTAAGTATTAACTTACTTCCGGCCCTCTCGCTCAGCGATTTTTTAATGGAAGAAAAACAAGAGCACCCGAATCAATCTTTAAAAAACACCCTCGCAAAATTATTACCTAAGCGATTAATTGAAATCATGCAAGCGCAAGGGCAAATCCCTGAATGCGCCCTAAAGCAATTGAACCACCCACAAGTTGAAGCGCTGCATAACACACTACATGCTTGGCAAGTTCAACCTAATGGGACTGAGGGCTACCGTACAGCTGAAGTCACTCTAGGTGGTGTTGATACCCATGAAATATCATCAAAAACAATGGGTTCACTGAAAACAGAAGGGTTGTATTTTATCGGTGAAGTTGTGGATGTGACTGGTTGGTTAGGTGGTTATAACTTCCAATGGGCATGGAGCTCTGCGGCAGCGTGTGCCGAAAGCCTACCCATTAACCATAGTTAATTTAAGGTTAACCAATATTAGCGATGTTTCTTTGTTTGCATCCTTTTAACCAAATATTTCTTAATCCATTGAAAAATAATGGTTAATATTTAACTTCATAGAAATCATATAATTGCAGTTTTAATTATAAGATATATTATTTTGGTTAAAAATAGTGCTTTACAAACGATAGTGATAACTATTATCATTATCATCACTTCCTCGATATGGTTACTTAGTCACCTATTGTTGGGAGTACGACATTGCTCACATTGCTTCCAGTGTTTACTTTAGCCAGCCTTGCGCTGGCTATTTTTTTATCTGTATCAATTGGTTAATTGACTAAAACTCCCCCGTCCCTTTTTTCATCCATTTTCTTCACTTATCTCAAACACACTTGTTCAAATTTTTTGGATCCTATGGTTAATGGCGGCTACTTTTCTCTCTTAGCGAAACGGTTAAACTGTTTGCAATTGATTTAGAGAGAAGTTCAACCAGGGTTGGGGATCCAACTAGGAGATAACACAATGATCTATTTACGCAAAGCAAATGAACGTGGTCATGCTAACCATGGTTGGCTTGATAGCTGGCACACTTTCTCATTCTCTAGCTATTATGATGAAAAATTTATGGGTTTTTCAGCTCTGAGAGTGATTAACGAAGACTTTATTGCCGCAGGCCAAGGCTTTGGTACTCACCCCCATAAAGACATGGAGATTTTGACCTATGTGCTCAATGGTGCCGTCGAGCACAAAGATAGCATGGGCAATATGGAGCAAATTCCAGCGGGTGAATTCCAAATTATGAGTGCAGGTACCGGTATTCGCCACTCAGAATACAACCCGAACAGTGATAAAGAGCTGCATCTTTACCAAATTTGGATCATTCCTGAAAAAACAGGTATTGAGCCACGTTATGAACAAAAACGCTTTGATTCACTTGATGGCAAACAATTGGTTCTTTCACCCGATGCGCGTGACGGTTCACTGAAAGTGTATCAAGACATGGAATTATGGCGCTGGGCATTGCCTGCAAACGACGTACAAACCCACGAAATCGCCGAAAAACGAGTCGTGTGGATCCAAGTCGTCAAAGGCACCGTTGAAATTAACGGCCAAAAAGCCTCCACCAGCGATGGTTTAGCGATTTGGGAAGAAACTGGCTTAACTATCAAGGCAGATGAAGACAGCGAAATTCTGCTATTTGACCTGCCTTCTGCCGAGTAATCACCAAACAAAAAAGGCTCTACAACCGTAGAGCCTTTCTCTATAACACAAAACGCATTCGCAAATTACAGTTTTGGACCTGCTTTTACTAAAGCAGCACCTGCTGGCGTGTCTGTGTATTTATCGAAGTTATTCACGAAACGGTTCGCTAAGTCTGCCGCTTTCTCATCCCACTGCGCTTTATCTGCATAAGTATTACGTGGGTCAAGGATATTGGTATCCACGCCTGGTAATGCTGTAGGGACTTCTAAATCGAAGACTGGCAGCTTAATGGTGTCTGCTTTTTCGATATCGCCACTTAAGATTGCATCAATGATGGCACGAGTATCTTTAATCGAGATACGTTTACCTGTTCCGTTCCAACCTGTGTTCACTAAGTATGCTTTTGCACCCGCAGCTTCCATACGTTTAACTAATACTTCTGCATATTGTGTTGGGTGCAGTGATAAGAATGCTGCGCCGAAACACGCTGAGAACGTAGGAGTTGGTTCAGTAACACCGCGTTCTGTACCCGCTAATTTCGCAGTAAAACCAGACAGGAAGTGATACTGTGTTTGCTCTGGGGTTAAACGAGAAACAGGTGGTAACACACCAAACGCATCTGCCGTCAGAAAAATAACTTTTGTTGCATGGCCTGCTTTAGAAACAGGTTTTACAATGTTTTCAATGTGGTAAATCGGGTAAGAAACACGGGTATTTTCCGTTTTCGAACCATCATTGAAATCAACGGTGCCGTCTGCTAATACCATGACGTTTTCAAGTAATGCATCACGCTTGATTGCGCCGTAGATGTCTGGCTCAGCTTCTTTAGATAGGTTGATAGTTTTTGCGTAGCAACCGCCTTCAAAGTTGAATACGCCGTCATCGTCCCAACCATGCTCATCATCACCGATTAACTTACGTTTCGGATCGGTAGACAGCGTGGTTTTACCCGTGCCTGATAAACCGAAGAAAATTGCAACGTCGCCTTTTTCGCCAACGTTCGCTGAACAGTGCATAGAAGCGATGCCTTTTAATGGCAGCAGGTAGTTCATCATTGAGAACATGCCTTTTTTCATTTCGCCGCCGTACCAAGAGCCACCAATTAACTGCATACGCTCAGTTAAGTTGAACGCCACAAAGTTTTCTGAATTCAAACCTTGTGCTTTCCAGTTCGGGTTAGTGCATTTTGCACCATTCATCACGATAAAATCAGGTTCAAAGCCAACTAACTCTTCATCAGATGGGCGGATGAACATATTTTTAACGAAGTGCGCTTGCCATGCCACTTCCGTAATAAAACGGACTTTCAGGCGTGTATCTGCGTTCGCACCACAGAATGCATCAATGATAAACAAACGTTTGCCAGACAATTGCTCTGTTACAATGTGCTTTAAATCACTCCACACTTCTTGTGACATTGGCTTATTGTCGTTCTTACCTTTACCTTGGTCTGCCCACCATACAGTATCGCGAGTGACATCATCACGAACGATATATTTATCTTTTGGTGAACGACCCGTAAAGATACCTGTATCTACTGCAACCGCACCTAATGTGGTGACCGTGCCGCGTTCATAGCCTTCAAGTCCTGGCTTAGTTTCTTCCGTGAATAATAGCTCGTAACTTGGGTTATAAACCACTTCAGCTACATCATGAATACCGTACTTTTCAAGTTCCTTCAGGGTAATGCTTTTAGCGCTCATTATATTGCTCCTGGTAAACATAACTAATCTGCAGATGATCATAATTCTTTACGACTAATTAACAGCGATAGTTATCAAAGAATTGAAAATGTATAATTTTTTTTAATTCATAATGAGACTTAGAGCACGTAATAATGCTTTAAAATTATAAAAAAAAGGTGCAGAATTGCACCCTTATCACATAATTAGGTTGCTAAATCGTATCAGTGAAGTTGCTGATTTCGCTCATCATTTAACCCTTCAATATCGGATTCAATAAATACGTAGTGTGAGCCACAAAATTCACATTCCATATCAATTTTCCCATCTTTGTGCAAAATATCGATAACATCTTCCTTTGGCAAAGTTGCTAATGTGCTTTCACAACGTTCCCTTGAACAGGTGCAACGAAACTCCACAGATTGAGGGTCGTATAACGTGACATCTTCTTCATGATAAAGACGATGTAAAACCTCTTTGACGCCCAGAGTGCTCAGCTCTTGGCCTTTAATCGTTGCCGTCAGTTGCACGAGGTGATCAAAGAAATCGTGGCTGGTGTCATCAGCAGCAGGTAAAACTTGCAGCAACATCCCACCCGCACTCATTTTGCCATCCACTTCACCCACACGAATAAATAAACGCGTTGGCAGCTGCTCTGATTGGCGGAAGTATGCATCAATACTTTCTTCGATGGAGTTGCCTTCAATCGCTACAATTCCTTGGTAACGCTCACCTTGGTTAGGCGTTATCGTGATCACCATGAAGCCATCGCCAATCATTTGGTTCAGTGTGCTACCCGCAACAACGGGGCCATCAACACGCGCAACACCTCGCATTTGTTGTAGGTTATTACCGTTAATAACAGCCATTTTAACTGGGCCATCACCTTGAATTTGAACGGTAATATCACCATCAAATTTTAGCGTTGCTGTTAATAAACTGGTAGCAACAAGCAGTTCGCCCAATAAGCCTTTTACTGCAACAGGGTAGTCATGGTTTTCTAAAATCTGCTCGTAGGTCTCATCGACACTAATCATTTCCCCACGAACGGAATGCTGTTCAAACAGAAAACGGTGGAGTTGGTCTTGTTTTGACATAATTTCTCTCTATTGCTCAGGCAGTTGCTCATGCCATCATTCAGATGACTCATGAGAATTCGTTTGTTTAAATTTTAGCAGAGTTCGTCGCTCTTTTTTATCTGGACGGCGCTCTGGATGGGGCATGGTTAACGCATTCATTTTGCGCGCTAACGCTATTTTTTCACGATATTCAATACTTTCAGCGGTTTCACGGTAAAGTAATTGTGCTTCGGGCGCACCTCTGCGCTGGCTACTGATTTCAAGGATCTCAATCGTCCTCTCATCATTCCCCTGCCTCAGCTTCACTAAAGCATGGAGTTCAACGATTTTTCCAGGCTTAGTTCTTTGTCCATTATAATGAACTTTGCCCCCATCAATCATTTCACGCGCCATGGAACGTGTTTTATAAAAACGCGCAGCCCAAAGCCACTTATCGAGGCGAACAGGTTCTATAGTTGATTGATTCATGGTGCCTCCTCACTATCAGTCTGAATCAAACTCAATGAGGCTCCCACCATTTCGGGATAATGCTAATGACGATTGGAAGGGTTATTAGCCTCAAAGCATTTATCGTAATATTGAGTGATATTACGTAATCGCTTCTTATTATTCAAAATACGGAACACAATTAGTGAGCCGTTGAGTAATACACAAAAGATAAGAAATAAGATAAAAAGCGTACTACAAACATATTGAGAGACAATATCTTCATTCGGCTCTTCATGTAACACGATATGCAAAGTGCCATTAGCATCTGTCGATAATTTAGTCACAATACCTTCCACACTAAAGGGAGTATTGCTTAACAAATTCGATAAACGGTGGAGCTCTTTCCAACGTTCCAACTGTGATAATTCATTAAAATTAAAAGATGGCCCTATCATTAAATCCACCAGAGGCTTGTTTTCATCACTCACAAACAATACGCCACCAGGGGAAGGACTATTAATTTTACGCACTTCTTTGTCTATTTCTTTTCTGATAAAGTCATATGTGGTGTCTTCAACGATGTTTTCCAAGGCCTCTGCACTTCCTGCTCGTAATAAAACATGCGCACCACTTAATTTCCCCGATGACGCCTTACTCACTAAGGTCGGCCAATCATCTGTGCTACCAAGGTTTGTCAGCGCATTTTTGAGTTTTAGGCAAGCGTTCTCATCATGGCACAACTTGTTCGTTTCTATAATAATGGCTGAAAAATCAAAGATAATGTTCATCCCTGATTTCATAATATCGCGCTGTAACCTTGGGTTCACGCCAATAGAATTTTTATCAGGATGTAATTGATTTCTAACTATATTGAGCAAGGATATCGATAGATCGGCAATCTCAGACTGCGGCTCTGTCGACACATTGATGTTATTCCAATAAATGCCAGAGCAATCAAATGGGACAAAATTCGCTTGGTTGGTGTTATCTAAATTCGGTGGACGATAGCACATCCCCTGCCCCTGTGCTGTTAGGGTATCCCCCACATTGAGCTTATGAGAAACAAGCTCCGTCACTTCCGTCACATTAATTTTTTGTGTTCCACCAAACCAAGCAAAACCCAACTTAATGGGCAGACTCATAGATTGGTATGAAAATACCAACACAATCACCAATAACGCACCGATAAACATCAGGACATTTTTTTTGTAACGCTTGTAAGGGTAATAACGCTCTTCTTCATGTAAAGAGAGGTACTGCCCATGACGAACAACCTCTCCCGTAGGGTAAAAATCAATATTAACGGGTTTATCTGATTCGTATTTTAAATACTCCTCCCAGTGCAGAGGGTAGTGTAAATCTGTCCCGCTAACGGAAGCACTCGTGGAATATTTTTTATCTAATTCACCATACAATTCCCAACGCTTCGGCTGCCCATAAATACATTGAATATCTTGGTACTTACGAGGGAACATTTTTGAACGAAAGAGCACTAATGTACCAATAATAAAAATCAGTACGGCACTCGCTAACCCCCACCCCTGCAAAATCCGAATAGAAATTAACGTGAGATAACCCAATACAAAACTTAAACAAATCAACCCTGCGCCTAACCATCCCGTGGAGTTGTGTAGACGATGTTCCTCCGCTGTTTCCTGACGAACACGTAATAATTCTACATTCTGTTGTCCACGCTCTTGAATAGCTGCTTCAGGTAAGGTCGTAGTCGATGCTGAGTTACCGAGCCATTCATTACTAAAATCTTTAAGCGAATGGCTATTCATTGAAATAATCAATGGCAGATGATCAGTCTCCACAATCTCCATCACATTTTGTCGCTGTAGATATGGTTCCAACTGTGATGGAAGCTGCACTTCAATCGTATCGATAAAATAACGCCAGCTATTCCCTTGCTCCTGGCGTAAATTAAAACGCGTTACCGAATGACAAATTGTACCAATAGTCGAATTTCGCTTAATTTGCCAAGGAGTTTGTGAAGAGGAATTCGAAGCTGTAGCGCAATAATTTAAATACTGAGTGATTGTTTGGTAATCTGAGTCAATCATTTTGCGAAAGGAAGGTGAGGCTACCGAGGGTATCTGATAGATGCCAGAATGCCGCCCCCGCCTGAAATACAGGAAGGAAGCCATTATAGTTAGGCTAATAACAATTATAGCCGTTATAATGACATGGTTTAACATTGTTTCCCCAACAAAAAATGAATAAGAAAAGCATAGCAATCCTACTGCCTTCTCAAAATAAGCCGATTCCTATTCTATTTATACTTTTTTCTTTAACTTACAATACGTTGTAAAAAAATCTTTATTTATTTATCTGTGCTACATTTGTGCACGAAGCAAGTTAACAATATTTTATCTACTCGATCATCTCTATCATTTTTTTTTGATATAGGTCATAGTGACATAATGATGCCAACATACTGGCAACGCAGAGTAAATTTACCACATAAATAAATGAAACATGCTTTTAGCAATAGGTTCCACCCACCTTGTTTGGAAATCGTTATGACAGAGCTAAAAAAACCAAAAATCTTGAACATTCAAGATGTCGCTCAATCAAAATTATTCAGCATCCAGTCAGTTGATCTCGAATTTAGCAACGGTGAAAAACGAGTCTATGAAAGAATGCGCCCAGCAAAACGCGAAGCCGTTCTTATTATTCCTATTATTGATGACCACTTAATTCTGATACGCGAATATGCCGTTGGGATTGAAAACTACGAACTCGGTTTCCCTAAAGGGGCTATTGACCCTGGCGAAATTGCGCTAGAAGCAGCACAGCGCGAACTCAAAGAAGAAGTTGGCTATGGCGCAAACAACATCATTCAGCTTGCTAAACTGACTATGTCACCATCTTATTTTTCCAGTAAAATGAACATATTAGTAGCACAAGACCTTTATAGCGAAAAGCTTGAAGGTGATGAGCCTGAACCTCTGCAACAAGTTAAGTGGCCAATTGCACATATGATGGAACTACTGGAACATCCAGACTTCAACGAAGCGAGAAATATTAGCGCACTTTTCTACTTAGAACGTTACTTAAAAAGTAGTAAGTAATATTACTTATTTTTATATTTTATATAAGTCACGTTTTTTTTCTACGCCTATTCTTATCGTTAAAAGCTATTTTACACTCATTTAGTGTTTTTTAGCATAAAAAAACACCCCAAGTTTTGATAACAATGGGGTGCTTATCACGATATTACTAAACGTATTTTCTTAGAACAGCTCTTGGCTTAAGCCGCCTTCTGTTGAAATAGTTGTTCCCACTTCTTGTACAGAATACTCTTTAGGCTCAGTCCCTTCGATAAAATATTCACGGCGTGAAGAGCCTAATTTGCCCGTACGACTGTCAATTGACACAGAGATAACCCCTTTCGGCGGTTTCATCATTTTCACAGGAACACCTGTCAGGATGGATTTCATAAAATCATCCCACATTGGCTGAGCACTTTTCGCACCTGCTTCACCTCGGCCGAGTGTCCGTCTATTATCATCAAACCCGATCCACGCTGATGCCACAACATCTGGGCCATAACCCGAGAACCAAGCATCTTTTGAGCTATTAGTCGTTCCTGTTTTACCACCAATATCTCGGCGTCCACCTAAATCTCTCGCTGCGCGCCAGCCCGTTCCAGACCAGCCTGGTTCACCATAAATATTCGTCATCATCGCATCTCGAATTAAGAACGCAAGCGGCGTACTAATCACATGAGGCGCGTATTGAGGCACTGAACTCACATTTTCGTCACCCGAGGTTGCCACTTCCATTGTTGGCTCTTGATTCACAACATTACGGCCTGATTGAGTGACTTCTTCTGTAGATTCATCATCAATCCCTTTCATTTCGATGGTACGTTCTGTATCACCGTAAACGACTGGAATATTTGTACAATCAGGACATGCTAGCTTAGGATTCGCTTCAAAAATCACTTCATCATTGTGATTTTCAATTTTCAAAATATAGTACGGATCAACAAGATACCCGCCATTGACCATAACCGCATAACCACGCACCATTTGCATTGGTGTAAATGATGGAGCCCCCAAGGCTAACGCCTCTGTACGGTTAATATTTTCACGCGGAAAACCAAAACGCATCAAATAATCCGCTGCGTAATCAACCCCCATGGCGCGCATTGCGCGAACCATTACCACGTTTTTCGACTGCCCTAACCCTTGACGTAAACGGATTGGACCATCATAGCGTGGAGGTGAGTTCTTCGGCCGCCAGTCAGAACCAGCCCCCGCATCCCAACGACTAATAGGCACGTCATTCAGCAAAGAAGATAGTGTAAGGCCTTTGTCCATTGCCGCAGTATACAAAAAGGGTTTTATATTCGAGCCCACTTGGCGCAGGGATTGTGTCACGCGGTTAAACTCGCTCATATTGAAATCAAAACCGCCGACTAATGCGATAATCGCGCCATCATTAGGGTTAAGTGCAACAAAAGCAGCATTTACGTCAGGAACTTGTCCCAGCCACCAATTATCTTTTACTTTACGAACCCAAATTTGCTCACCCACTTGAACAACCGCATTCACTGCTCTTGGCGATGCACCTTGTTGTGTATCAGAAATAAATTTACGCGCCCAACGTACACCGGTCATCGTAATATCAATTTTTGAGCCATCCGCTAACATAACTTTCGCTTCAGAACCCGTTGCGGATAGCACGACCCCAGGCATAAGCGGCCCGTAAACAGGGGATTTTTTCAGCTTTTCAATAATTTTTTCAGATGCCCATGCCATTTCACTGGGCTTCCACAGCACTTCTGCTGGGCCACGGTAACCATGGCGAGTATCGTAATCGATCAAGTTATTGCGAACAGCATCAGTTGCAGCTTCCTGATCTTTGCGGATCACCGTGGTATACACTTTGTAACCGTCGGTATACGCATCTTCACCGTATTTATCATATAGCGTTTGGCGAGCCATTTCGGCAAGATAAGGCGCAGAAAAATCAATCTTTGGCGCATGATAAGACGCCACAATTTTTTCGTTTCTCGCTTGCTCATACTGGTCTTTCGTAATGTACTTTTCTTCCAACATACGAGAAAGCACGACATTACGACGATTGATGGCACGATCATAAGAATATAATGGGTTAAATGTTGAAGGTGCTTTTGGTAGCCCTGCAATCATGGCCATTTCGCTCAATGTGAGCTCATCCACTGTTTTCCCGAAATAAACGTAAGCCGCAGCCCCAACGCCATAAGCGCGGTTACCCAAATAAATTTTATTTAGGTACAGCTCCATAATTTCATCTTTCGAAAAAAGCTGTTCGATGCGAATCGCTAAGAAAGCTTCTTTGGCTTTACGCATTAAGGTTTTTTCGGGACTTAAATAGAAGTTTCTCGCCAGCTGCTGAGTAATGGTACTCGCACCTTGTGACGCATGACCAGATGACGCCATCACGGATACCGCACGGAAAATACCAATCGGGTCAATACCGTGATGGTCATAAAAACGGCTATCTTCTGTCGCGATAAACGCTTTCACCATTAACGGTGGAATTTCCGCTAATGGAAGTGGGATCCGACGTTTCTCACCGTATTGGGCAATCAACTCGTTATCAGCGCTGTATACCTGCATTGGAATTTGCAGACGAATGTCTTTCATCGTTGCAACATCAGGTAGCTCACCTTCGACATATTTATACATGCCATAAATCGAGGCGGTTCCCAAAAAAATGCAACAGAAAACAAGAATAAAAAAATATTTTACGAACTTCACCGGAAAATTCCCATGCTCGGCTAACAAGAGGGTTTAGATATCACTAACGCATAGTATAAAGCTTATACAGCACAATAGAAAACGTAATTTAACCGTTAATGATAAGGAAATTAACTATGTACACATCAAAATGGAACATTGGGATCGATATCTATCAAAATAAAATTCAATTAGTTGCCACAAAACAACGCCGTAAATACTGGTCTTTATGTGAATGTTGGCAACAGCAACTCCCTTTCGAAATCACTGAGAATTCAGATCCAGAACAACACCAAATTCTACTGAAAGTTTTAACGCAGTGGCGTCAGAAATTACCGAAAAACTGTACCGTTTCTATTGCCTTGCCCGCTGTTCGTACGTTAAAACAGCAACTGTCATTGCCGAACCAAGTCCATCTGCAACAGCCTGAACTAAGTTGGTATCTGCAATCTCAAGCTAAAAAATGCTTTCCAATGAATGTTCATGAGCTCGCCATTGACTATCGCGTGATCAATCAACACGTTTACCTTAATGGGGCTCGAAAAGCGGATATCACCTTTTGGCAAAATTTATTAACACAAAGTGGTTTTAATTTACTGGCCATTGATGTCGCCCCTGTCGCATTGCGTTATGTTGCTCGCCATTGCCAATTACCTGACGATGCATGGTTAGTGCATTATAGACAGGGTGAATGGTTATGGTCAGGGCCCATTAGTCTACCTACAAATTATAATCATGTTCTAGATAATGAAATCACTTCCCTTTCACAGCTTTTACCTCATCTGGATACAGAAAGCCACGCTTCAACTTTGCCTGTTTACCTCATTACCGACCATCCAAATATAGACCAACCACTCGATACCACAAATCCACAAACCAACCATAACTGCCATGCTCAATGGCAATCATACAGATGGGAACTACGACAAGCCTTTCAACACCATAATCTAAAACTGCCACGCCAATTAGGGGACTTCGTGATCGCAGCTGGGCTGGCGCTACGCCATGGGGATATTTAAGACATGAAAAACACAAATCTATACCAAGTCAATTTTTTACCTTGGCGGCAACAAAAAATAATGAAAAAAAAACATGAATTTATTCTTTTCACTAGCGCACTGTGCTGCTCCACACTTACTGCTTGTTGTTTTTTATATATATTTCAACAGATTGACCTTAATAACAAACAAGTTTCACTATATAGCACACAAGAAAAAAGCCAGCAAATCCAGCAATTAAGCCTGAAGATAGTGCATCAACAGACTCAATTAAACCAACTGATTGAAAAACAAAACAAATATAAAGTCATTGAGCAAAACAACCGTGCACTACTGGTTTTACTGCGTAGCTTACCAACGATAACGCCGTCAAAAAGCTGGCTGACCTCTTTTCAGCTCATTAATGATCAACTCAATATCAAAGCTAATAGCTATGACTTTCAAAATATGGCTCTTTTTAGCCAGCAACTGGAAAACCAAAAAAATTTAAGTGAAGTTCAATTAAAACAACTCAGCCGAAATCAGCAATTAAATAGCCTGCATATCGCAGCAAAACATCAAGGAGAGGTAAATGAATGAAACATTCCATGCCTTTTGGTATCGCTCTTTTTGGCGGCAAACCTTACCCGTTGTTGTCTTTATTGGATTGTTTCTATTTGTGGGCTATTTTATTTATTGGGAGAAGTCTTCAATACAACTCATTGAATTAGAAAATGAAATAACTCATTTATCTGACTACATTCAAAAGGAAGAACAACGAATTCAACAACTGCCTCCACTCTATCGGTTAGCACAACAAATTGAAAACCTTGAAAAACACACTGTGTTTGATAACCGCCCTCTGGCACTATTTTCGCATTTTAATGCACTCATGAGTCAGTCCGCCGTTACACTCAATAAGCTTCAACCTATAAATAATAACGAAGGCTATTTTATGGAAATACAAGGTAGCTTCACCGAAATCTATCATTTTATACAAAAGCTGATTTCTTCACCCTCTCCCCATAAATGGCATTACTCAGAAGTCACGCTTAACCCGAAAAAAAATATATTGGTTGCATCAATGACACTGTCATCAATAATTCATTTAACCACTCTCAAGGATGAAAATGGCCATGAATAACACTTTAATCTCTGCTGTAAGGCTAATAACTGTTTTTTTGATATTTATGTTTAACGCTGCTGTTGCAGAGCAAATTCGCGACCCTTTTGTCCCACTCTTGCCAATTGAGGAAAATATTACCCCTCAAGCCACCAAGCATTCTTTACCTTTAGAGGCCAATAACGAGGTTTGGATTGAGAAAATTTTCACATTAGTCTCAATGAAAGCGCAAGAGATTCACCAATTACTAAAACAGCCTGAGACAACTTTATTGTCAAAAAACGCAACCATTCATCACGAGGCGACAACAAATAGCGTGATCATTAAAGATAGCCAAGAACGCCTCACTCTCATTGAAGAATGGATAAAACAAAAAGATTTACCTCAACAACAAGTTCAGATCACCGCGCATATTATTAGCAGTAGTAAAACGGCACTACAGGAGTTAGGCCTTGAATGGGGATTACTTGCTGGCAATACAACACACAGCCGGCTTAATCGCTATAATCGCTACCACTTTGCACCCGGGCAATTTTCATTTAACGTCTTAAAACTAAGCGAAGGTTTACTTGAAATGAAGCTCAATGCGTTAGAAAAAGAAAATCTATTGTCTATTATTGCCAGCCCACGTCTTATGGCTTCACACCAACAAGCCGCGAGTATCCAACAAGGCACCGAAATCCCTTATGTCACCAGTAGTGAAAAGAAGACTCATGTACAATTTAAGGATGCTGTCTTAGGTATGGATGTAACACCCACGATTATCCGTGATGAAAAAGTAGAATTGAACCTAAAAATTAGCCATAACTCGCCAGATACAGCGCTCACTAGCAGTCAAAATCACCATTTAGCGATAAACAAACAAGAAATCGCCACCTCAGTCACCATTAAAAATAATGAAACCCTAATATTGGGTGGAATTTTTCAGCAAAAACAAGAAACAACACAAACGGGTCTGCCTTTCCTTTCTCATGTCCCTCTTTTAGGAGCATTGTTTACAAATAGCGCAAAACACATCGACAAACGGGTTCTCGTCGTTTTTATTACACCAAAACTTATCAATATTTAGTATGAGTAAAATAACATCTATACTTCAACTAGTTGAATAGACAATAAGCCAAAGAGCACAAAAAAAAACTTTTTTTATGCCATAAACCTACCGGATAAATTTGACGCTGACGTCGTTTTAGCATACAAGGTTATCCATTGAATGTTCTAACTATCCTTAGATTAAAGAACAAGCTGTCAGTCGCTGATAAAACAGCCACAATAATTTTGCTCTACAATTAACAGAAATTATATGCACCTAATGGTATTCTAAATCTGTTAAAAATCATGCTAAACAATGCATTAGGCAATAACGACGGCTCAAATATAGAAACCTGTAATTGAAAATATGGCACTTTGTTCGCTTAGTGCCATATTTATATAGTTGCAATCCTAGTTGATGTGTTGAGATAATTTTCCTATCTGATCTCACATCATCACTAATGAGGTTTCAGTTTAGGTCCCGCTGCTAATTTTTTATTGGCGGGGCGGGTTCATTAACGAATAATCGTAGTAATACCAAAAAACATGGCAGAGAAACGCAATATCTTTCTGGTTGGACCGATGGGCGCTGGCAAAAGCACTATTGGCCGTCAGTTGGCACAACAGCTTAATATGGAGTTTTTCGACTCTGATCACGAGATAGAAAAACGCACCGGCGCGGATGTCGGCTGGGTATTCGACCTTGAAGGCGAAGAAGGCTTTCGTGATCGCGAAGAAAAAATCATCAATGAACTCACAGAGAAACAAGGCATTGTATTAGCGACAGGTGGCGGTTCTGTTAAGTCTAAAGAGACCCGCAACCGTTTATCCGCTCGCGGTGTCGTTGTCTATCTCGAAACCACAATTGAGAAGCAACTTTCTCGTACACAACGCGATAAAAAACGACCACTGTTACAGGTTGATGAACCTGCGCGTGAAGTACTCGAGAAATTGGCTGACGAACGCAACCCTATGTATGAAGAAATCGCAGATATTACCATTCATACGGATGAACAAAGCGCCAAAGTCGTTGCTAGCCAAATCATCGAAATGTTAGAAAAAAACTAATTTATCATCGTGTTATTTTGTCAGTAATGAATTCAAGGTAGAACAAGATGGAAAAGGTCACCGTTACGCTGGACGAACGCAGTTATCCAATCAATATTGCACCTGGGTTATATAACCAAACAGGTGCATTTTGGCCATTAACTGCAGGTCAACGAGCAATGATAGTGACAAACGAAACACTGGCACCCATTTATCTTGAGAAGATAAAACGTGTTCTAGAGGCTTCTGGTGTCAAAGTGGATTCCATCACCCTACCCGATGGCGAACAGTATAAATCATTGTTTATTATGAATGATGTATTTACTGCATTACTGGAAAAACACCATAACCGCGATACTACCCTCATCGCTCTTGGTGGGGGCGTTATCGGTGATTTGACAGGTTTCGCTGCTGCAAGCTATCAACGTGGTGTTCGCTTTATTCAGGTTCCAACGACATTGCTATCTCAAGTAGATTCTTCTGTCGGCGGTAAAACCGCAGTCAATCATCCATTAGGGAAAAATATGATTGGGGCATTTTACCAACCTGCCTCTGTTGTCATCGACCTCGATTGCTTAAAAACCCTCCCACCAAGAGAGCTCGCTTCTGGCCTCGCTGAAGTCATTAAATATGGCATCATCCTTGATGGTGAATTTTTCACTTGGTTGGAAAACAACATTGATGCACTGGTTGCTTTGGATAACCAAGCAATGGCTTACTGTATCCGCCGTTGCTGTGAACTCAAAGCACAAGTTGTGGCTGCCGATGAAAAAGAAACCAGCGGCCTTAGAGCATTACTTAACCTAGGCCATACCTTCGGTCATGCTATCGAAGCACATATGGGGTACGGTGTCTGGTTACATGGTGAAGCCGTCGCTGCGGGAATGGTCATGGCGGCTAAAACCGCTGAATTAATTGGCCAATTCACGCCAGCGCAAACACAACGCGTTATTACACTGTTAGAACGCGCCTCACTCCCAGTCAAAGGCCCTTCACAAATGAAGCCGGATGATTACCTACCGCATATGATGCGTGATAAAAAAGTGATGGGGGGAAAATTACACTTAATCCTACCAACCACTATCGGGCACTCAGAAATGCGTTCAGATCTTGATTCGCAAACGGTAATTGCCGCAATAACATCCTGTACGCCATAAAATTATGACAAAATGGCCTTTTGCATCGCCAAAAACAAAGAAAATGCCTAATTTATACTGGTGTTTTAAAATGTTACTGGTAGATGCAGTTCAAAGTCGTTAAATTATACGGTATGCCTACGCCTCTACACGAACTTCAAAAAAGCATACAAAAAAATACCATTCTGGTTAGCATGGTATCGCGAAAGAATCTATGCTTTAAAAGTGAGCAACAAAGCTCTATTTGGTCGTTAACAGGCTGTACTGATAAGAGACATTTTATCTCTACTATAGGCAAATTTTATTCGGGAGAGGAAAATGGACGAATTTAAACCAGATAACCAGCCACAAGGTCAAAATGACCTTAGGCCAGATACATCAGACAGACCAACAGGGCGTTCTCGTCAATCGACGGCTGTAAAACCAAAAATTGCCTTATCACGCCAACACATCATGATTGGTGTCGGTGTACTTGTTTTATTACTACTGATTATTGCCATCAGTTCTGCATTAAAAGCCCCGACAGAACACGAACGCCAGCAAACAACCAGTAATAATAGTGGGCAAAACATTGATTTATCTGGCTCTTCCTCTTTGACCAATACTCAAAGTCAACCCCAGCCAGGACAAGCCCAAGAAATTACAGGTTCACAAATCACGCCAACACCAACCCAAGGTGAGTTGCAAACTCAGCCTAATGGTTTAGGTGAGCGAATCGAAATTCCTGGTGATGTTGTTGATGCCTTAAACCAAGGCCAAGTCCCTACACCGGGCACAACACAACCACAGAATGTAACACCACTGAATCCACCCGTTGTTAAACCTGTTGAGCAACAGCCAACGGTGAAACCAGTAACACCAGAAAGAACACAACCAAAAGCGGTAGAGCCGAAACAGCCAGCTCAACCAAAGCAACCGACAAAAGCCGCTGCAACGACCAATAATCAAAGCAGTAATGTTATGTCTGCACCAGCAGGAAGCTATACGCTTCAATTAAGCAGCGCCAGCCGTTCAGACACATTGGAAGCTTTTGCAAAAGAAAACAAACTTGCCAACTACAAGGTTTATAAAACTATTCGTAATGGGCAAACTTGGTATGTTCTTATTCACGGTAACTATAATTCAGTCACTGACGCAAAAAATGCAATAGGGACATTACCTGCTGCTGTTCAAGCGAAAAAACCGTGGGTGAGAAATATGAAACAAGTCAAACAGGATCAAAAATAACAACGTTTTCCCCCGGGCGCATTATGTTGTCCTGACAGAGTAGAAATGCAGTTACTCTAAACGATTGTAATAATAAGACGGCATGAAAAAAAAACGCGCTTTTTTAAAATGGGCTGGGGGTAAATACCCCCTAGTGGAAGAAATTAAAAAACACCTTCCACTAGGCGATTGCTTAATTGAGCCTTTTGTTGGTGCAGGGTCAGTGTTTTTGAATACCAGTTATAATTCATACATACTGGCAGACATCAACAGTGACCTCATCAATCTCTATAATACAGTTAAACACCGAACTGACTTTTTCATTGAAGAAGCCCAGCGCATCTTCACACCTGAATTTAATACCTCAGAACAGTATTATTTGATGCGCGAAGCGTTTAATAACTCCGATGATACGGAAAAACGCAGCGTGCTTTTTTTATACTTAAATCGCCACTGTTATAATGGTTTGTGCCGTTATAATTCAAAGGGTGAATTTAACGTGCCTTTTGGCCGCTACAAAAAACCCTACTTCCCCAAAGAAGAACTTTTGTGGTTTGCCGAAAAAGCGCAACAAGCCACCTTTATCACCCAGCACTATGGTGAAACCTTGTTAAATGCAAGGGAAGGCTCCGTCATATACTGCGATCCTCCTTATGCACCACTGTCTGAGACCGCTAATTTTACGGCTTACCACACCAATTCCTTTAGTGCGCTAGAACAACAAAATCTGGCGATTTTGGCACATAAACTGTCAACAGAAAGCAAAATCCCTGTATTGATATCAAATCATGATACCCCCTCAACCAGAGAGTGGTATCATCAAGCTCAATTGCATATTGTTAAAGTACGTCGCACCATTAGTAGAAATATATTAAACCGTAGTAAAGTCAATGAATTACTGGCTTTATATACGAATGAACTTAATAGCCTTTCTCCTAGAAAAACGAATAAGAAAAAAACGCAACAACCTGTACCTAGCGCTGAATGGCTCTCAGATAACGACTAATACTCGGAGACAATAATGAAAAACTTCCTCATTGCCCCATCTATTTTATCTGCTGACTTTGCCCGTTTAGGCGAAGATACCGCCAAGGTTCTCGCGGCAGGTGCAGATATCGTGCATTTTGATGTTATGGATAACCATTATGTTCCTAATCTGACTTTTGGTGCGCCAATTTGTAAGGCATTGCGTGATTACGGTATTACCGCACCAATTGATGTGCATTTGATGGTAAAACCTGTCGACAGAATCATTCCTGATTTCGCAAAAGCAGGAGCAACACACATTAGTTTCCACCCTGAAGCCAGCGATCACGTTGACCGTTCATTGCAACTAATCAGAGAAAGCGGCTGTACAGCGGGCCTGGTATTTAACCCAGCAACCCCTCTGAGCTACCTTGATTATGTAATGGACAAAGTAGACATGATTTTACTGATGTCGGTTAACCCGGGCTTTGGTGGCCAATCCTTTATCCCACAAACCCTCAATAAATTGCGCCAAGTCCGTAAATTAATTGATGAAAGTGGTTATGATATTCGTTTGGAAGTCGATGGCGGAGTGAAAGTAAATAATATCGCAGAGATTGCTGCAGCGGGTGCCGACACTTTTGTCGCAGGCTCGGCTATTTTCGATCAACCAGATTACAAAACCGTTATCGATGCAATGCGTGTTGAATTACAAAAGGTATCTCAATGACTCAAGTTGTATTAGAGAATATCAAAGCTGTTGCTTTCGATTTAGATGGAACCCTTGTTGACAGTGCTGGTGGCTTAGCAGAAGCCATCGATAACATGCTAAACGATTTTGGTTTCCCCCCTGCGGGCAAAGAACGCGTCTCAGTTTGGGTTGGTAATGGTGTCGATGTCTTAGTTGAGCGGGCGCTCACTTGGGCTAATGCCACCATCACCCCTGATTTGCAAAAACAAGCTCGCCAAAGCTTTGATAAATATTATGCCGTGTCTGTCACAACAGGCAGCGAGTTGTTCCCTGAAGTCAGAGAAACGCTCGAACAGATGGCGAAATATGGGCTACCAATGGGAATTGTGACAAACAAAGCAACTCCCTTCATTGCCCCACTGCTAAAAAAACTGAATATCGACCACTATTTCTCCCTTGTGCTAGGCAGCGATGATGTTAAAGCCTTAAAACCGCATCCTGCACCCCTTTATTTAACAATGGGGATTTTCGGTTTACACAAAGAAGAATTGCTTTTTGTCGGTGATTCCCGTAATGATATTATCGCAGCGCGAAACGCTGGATGCCCGTGTGTCGGTCTGACCTACGGTTATAACTATGGTGAATCTATTGCATTGACTGAACCTGACTGCGTGTTAACCCATTTTTCAGGCCTATTACCTGCAATCGGTTTATCTGAAATAAAATAAGCAAGGACATAATTTAAAATGAGCACTCCCACTGAAAAACTAAAGCAATCCCAGAAACCTATCGTATTCAGCGGCGCACAGCCTTCCGGTGAATTAACCATCGGTAACTACATGGGTGCATTACGTCAGTGGGTACAGATGCAAGATGATTTTGACTGCATTTACTGTATCGTTGACCAACACGCAATCACCGTTCGCCAAGACCCTGTCGAACTGCGTAAAAGAACCCTCGATACCCTCGCACTCTACTTGGCCTGTGGCATTGACCCGAAAAAAAGCACTATTTTCGTGCAGTCCCATGTACCACAACATGCACAGCTCAGCTGGGCGCTGAATTGCTACACTTATTTCGGCGAATTAAGCCGTATGACGCAGTTCAAAGACAAATCAGCGCGCCATGCCGAAAACATCAACGCAGGTTTATTTGACTACCCCGTATTGATGGCAGCGGACATTTTGATTTACCAAACTAATCAAGTTCCTGTTGGTATCGACCAGAAACAACACCTTGAACTGAGCCGCGATATCGCGCAGCGTTTCAATGCCATTTATGGTGATATTTTCACAGTTCCAGATCCATTCATCCCAACAGGTGGCGGTGCACGTGTCATGGCACTGCAAGATCCCACCAAGAAAATGTCCAAGTCTGATGACAACCGCAATAACGTCATTGCACTACTTGAAGACCCAAAATCGGTTGTGAAGAAAATCAAACGTGCCATGACAGACTCTGAAGAGCCGCCTCGCATTCGTTATGATTTAGAAAACAAACCGGGTGTTTCCAACTTGTTGGATATCATGGCTGGTGTGACAGGTAAGAAAATTGCAGAATTAGAAGCAGAATTTGAAGGTCAAATGTACGGTCATCTTAAAGGTGCCGTTGCAGAAGCGGTATCTGAGATGCTGACTGGCTTACAGGCGCGTTACCATGAGTTCCGTAATAACGAAGCATTGCTGAACCAAATAATGGATGAAGGTGCCACCAAAGCTGCTGCTCGCGCTCAAGAAACCTTGGACAAAGTGTACGAAGCGATCGGCTTTGTAAAACGTCCTCAGCTGTAATTCCTATCTCATGCAAATAAAACGGGGAACATAGACATCCCCGTTTTATTTTTTACCATTAAGAACCCTACCCACTACTGCTTAATAGCTTCAGCTTGAATTTTGATGGTCACATTTTTAGTCATGCCATCTTTCACTAAGAAATCAACGCCCCACTGCGCACGGTCAATGGTTGTTTCAAAATCGCCACCACACACATCAGCGTTAAAAATAGGACTGAAATAGCACCCAAATTTGGTCGTTTTGAGCTGAACAGGATGTGATTGCCCTTTCATGGTCAGCACACCATCAATAGAAACGGGTTTATTATCAGCAAAATTCCATTCGGTGGATTTAAATTCAATCGTTGGATACTTTGCGGCGTCTAGTATATCGGCGCTTTTAATATGGTTATCAAAACCACTTAAACCTGTATTTAATGTTGATACAGGGATAGAAATATTTACACTACCTGTTGATTTTTCAGGTGAATAATTCATATTGCCGCTGATATTATGAAACCCACCACTATTGGTAGAAGTATTGAAGTGGTCAATATAAAACACCGCTTTGGTATGAGTTGGGTCTAATTTATAGTCTGCTGCCTGCGCAGTTCCAAAAACCAATAAAGATGCCAATAACGGCAGTGCGATTTTGTTCATTGCGTGATCCAAAAATAGAGTGAGAATAGATAGCCCTTTGTATTAAAAGGCTATCTTTAATTCATGAGTTAAATACTTACAGGGTTGATTAGCGTTCTGAATCTAGTTGTTCATTATTTTTCAAAACGTCCTGCGCTTTACTATAGCTTTCGATAAGCAATTGATAAGCAGGGAAAATCTGTGTATACGCCATCGCCCATTCAGCCGCATCCTCACGGTTCCAAGTTCCTTGCAACTCAGATGCAACTGCCGCCGTATCCATCGGTACTACACCTGCTTGAACCACGCGTGCTAACGTAATTTCTTGCGCCATTTTGCTGTAAGTGCCTGATGCATCAATCACAACAAAAACTTGATAGCCATCCATCACTGCACTAATAGCAGGGAAAGCCATACAAACACTGGTGATGGTGCCAGCAATAATTAGCTGTTTTTTGCCTGTCGCTTTCACAGCTGCAACAAATTCAGGGTTGTCCCACGCATTGATTTCACCACGACGAGCAATGTATTGCGCATGAGGGGCATTTTGATGGATTTCAGGGATCAGAGGGCCATTTGGGCCTTGTGGTACAGAAGCCGTAGTAATCACTGGAATATTTGCCAGTGAAGCCATTTTGGCAAGAACCGCAGCGCGAGCACGCAATTCAGTCATCGGCATATCACCGACAGTTTGGAAAAGCCCGCTTTGGTGATCAATTAATAACATCACCGCATCATCTGGGTTAATAACAGGACGCTGACCATTAAAATTCGCTGGAATACTCATAATAAAACCTCTCAAACGATGAAGTAAGAAATCTATTTAGAATGAAAAATAGAACGATATCCGCTCCGTTTTCGTGTTATTTAGATTAATTCATCGATTTGAGCCTGAGTAGTCCGAGTTTTGATAAACACTGTTCTATAAATAGAATAATCCCCATAACCCTGATTGTTCTTTTATTAGAACAATGAAACCTATTTTTGCTACTACTCGACGTTTTACCACTGCTTTATGATTGGCTCATCAAAATAGAATTCGGAGTCTCACCATGAAAAAAATTATTGGCATCTATCAATCTCCACGGAGCCATTGGGTTGGTGATGGTTTCCCTGTTCGCTCAATGTTTAGCTACAGCAACCACGGGAAATACCTAAACCCTTTCTTACTACTCGATAGAGCGGGGCCATTTGCATTCCCAAGCTCAGATGCCGCGAATCGTGGTGTCGGTGAACACCCACATCGTGGGTTTGAAACAGTCACGATTGTCTATGATGGGGAGGTCGCTCATCACGATTCAACGGGGGAAGGTGGCGTCATTGGCCCAGGGGATGTTCAGTGGATGACGGCAGCATCGGGTATTTTGCACCAAGAATACCAGTCTGATGACTTTATGAAAAAAGGCGGCACTCTTGATATGGTGCAATTGTGGGTCAATTTGCCTGCAAAAGACAAATCTGCCGCACCTGGCTACCAGCTACTGGAAAGTCAAACGATGCCGAACGTCACGCTGCCTAATGACGCAGGCACACTGCGCGTTATCGCAGGGGATTACTTAGGTCATAAAGGGGCAGCAAAAACCTTTACCCCATTAGATGTCTGGGATTTACAGCTCAATAAAGGCAAAACAGTTGGTATTCAGACTAAATCTGGTCGTAATGTAGGGTTAGTGATGTTACGTGGCTCAATATTTGTTGATGGGCGTTCAGCCTTAAATGAAGGTGAGCTGATGATCCTTGATGATACGCAGAGCAATATTGTGTTAGAAGCAACAGAAGACGCATTGGTGTTGCTATTAAGCGGCGACCCAATTGATGAACCTGTTGTTGGCTATGGCCCATTTGTCATGAATAGCATGGAAGAAATTAATGAAGCCGTAAATGACTTCAACAGTGGCAAATTTGGCCGTATTCCTGAAACGCAATAAATAACGCATTATCCCTCGGTAGCACTAGGCTATCGGGGGATTTCTATTTGACTGACGGCGAAATGTTATCAGCCAAATAATTCAGTAATAATTGCACGGATGGTAATAACCCTTTGCGAGAAGGATACACCGCATGAATAATATCTTCAGGGAAACGCCATTCAGGCAACACTTCGACTAACTCTCCCGACACAATTTCCTTTTCCACCACCCCATAAGGTAACCTCGCAATACCAATCCCCTTGAGTGCAGCACGGTACAAGGTCAACACGTCAGTTGTGGCCAATTTAGGGGTAAAATGCTGCGTAAAGCTGAGATCATTGCTATTTTTTAAGGTCAGTGTGTAATTCTGCGAATGTTCTGTATTCGCCAAGATAGGGTAATCCACCAGTTTTTCAGGCTCAACAGGTGCACCTTGCTCTGCAAATAACTGGGGGCTCGCGACCAATATCCTGCGTGAGTACCCTAGCACTTTCATCATCAACCCCGAGTCATCAAGCGGTAAAGAACGCACTCTAATTGCCAAATCTAACCCTTCACTAATTACATCAACGGGGCGATTGACCGCTAAGATTTGAATATCAATATCAGGATATTGCACCATAAAATCCACCAGCAACTCGTTCAAATAAACCTGCAATAATGCCACTGGACATGAAAGTTTAATGGTGCCTTTAGGATGGGACTGCACGGAGCAAATGAGCTCATGGGCAATTTCCGCTTCATCCACCACATTTTTACACTGCTGATAAAACACTTGCCCCACTTCAGTAACATGAAACTGACGTGTTGAGCGGTAAATTAATGAAACATTGAGCTTTTGCTCTAAATCGGCAATGCGTCGGCTCAGCTTAGATTTTGGGATCCCTAATGCTAAACCGGCTTGGGAAAAGCCGCCATGTTCGACCACTTTGACGTAGTAATAGAGGTCATTTAAATCATATTGCATCTTACTTTCCCCAATCCTCTTGCGATGTCATTTCGTTATCTTACTCAAAACATAGGAAACGTCACTCTTTTCTGCCCTGCAAACAAAACAAATAGTCTGGTCAGCAAAACAACTAAATCCCTTAAATAAAGCGAAATAAATTACAGTGATAGATTCGCTATGGAGGTTTTGTATGTACCGCGCACTTTGGACATTGCTTCGTCCCTACCGCTCAATTTTACTGGTTGCTGTGATTTTACAAGCCATCGCAGGTCTTTGCTCCCTCATACCATGGGTAGCCATCAGCCAAGTTGCCGTATCACCCGTTCATCAATATACTCACTGGGCCATTATCGCCTGCATTGGGGGAATAAGCTGGTTAATTTGCCAAACGCTCGCCATGTACCTCACTCACCAAACAGACAATCGTTTGTGCCACCAGCTTCGACTACAACTACTTGATAAAATAGGAAAACTACCCTTACATCACTTCACCCAGCAAGGTAGAGAGGGTATTTCACAGGTGATTGACCGTGATGTGCGCTATCTCCACCAATTAACCGCTCACGCGCCTGCCGATCTCACTAAACTGATGATAGTACCCGTTGCTGCCATACTCATTTTGCTCTGGCAAAACGTATTACTCACACTTTTTTGCCTTATCCCTTTAGTCGCCGCAGTTTTTTTGTTCCGCGTAATGCAAGCACCACGTTACCAACACTTATATACTGCTCGCAATGAAACCATGGGGCACCTCTATAGCCAATATGCTGAATTAGCCGATAACCCTTTACTCGCTAGGCAATACCCAAACCAAGGGATACAAAAACGAGCATCACTCGCACTGCTAGATTTTGAAACCGCTTTTATGCGTTGGATTGGTAAAATTGGTGCATTAAGTTCACTCACCCAAATCGGTATCAGTGCCACCTTACTGTCTTTCTGGGTCATTTTAGGGGCGATATTGCTTCCCAGCCCCATTTCACTCGCGCAAGTTATTCTATTTATTTTATTAATACAAAGTATCGCGGCACCCGTTGCAGCCATGGGGCACGGTGCTGATGCATTAAACCTTGCGGTCAGTGCCTCACAACGTATTGAAAAATTATTGAATGAGCCTGAAATGCAATACGGCAAAAAAACGCTCGATACAATATCTTGCCACCTCCAACTGACTCAAGTCAGCGTTGTTCTTAGCAACAAAACCCTTTTATCTCAAATTGATATCGATATTGCTAACGGTGAACTCATCGCGATAGTCGGGCCTTCGGGTGCAGGAAAAAGCACATTATTACAGCTCATGGCGCGCTTTTTAGACCCTTCACAAGGTACTGTTTTATTTAACCAAATACCGTTACCTGAACTCTCATTAATCGCGTTAAATCAACAGGTTGCCATTGTAATGCAAAACCCGCAGCCTATGCCCTGCTCACTAAGGGAAAACTTACAGTTTTTCGCCCCTCACGCTACAGAAAGTGACATGAATCGCTACCTTGAAGCCCTCAATTTATTACCACTGGTGCAACAATCCCCTAAAGGCCTCGATAGTGTGATTGGAAAAGAAGTGCTGTTATCGGGTGGAGAATCCCAGCGGCTCGCCATTGCCCGAGCTTTATTATCTCCTGCACCATTATTGCTGTTCGATGAACCCACCTCAGCATTAGACCCACAAAATGCTCAGCGAGTGTTGTCACTACTGCAATCTGACGCGAGAACTTGCGTATTAGTGACTCATCATCTAGGCAGCTTAAACCTCGCTAATCGAGTCTTGCTACTGAAAGAAGGCCAGCTAATAGCCCAAGGCTCCCACAAAGACTTAGCAAATACATCAATGGATTATCAGCAATTACTGCGTGCTTTGGAGGAAAACCATGCTTAAATCCTTATTATATACAGTACGCAGCGCCATTTTTTGGATGGTATTTGCGGCTATTTTAGATGGGATCTGCGGGTTATTACTGGTATATGTTATTTTCAGTTGGTCATCAGACATCATGGTACCGACGGCTTTACTGACGGTATGTAGTCTGATATCCGTTATGATCACCTTTATTGCCACCCAAAAAGGCTATTTAGCTGGGGGGTTAGTGATGCGCTACCTCACTAACGCGTTAATTCGCCACTTACCCTTGTCGTTACAGCCAATAAAAAATGCCAATCACCTAGTGGCTGGGCCTGTTTCACACATTATGTCGGTTCCCGCGCATTTATTGCACCCCATAATTAGCGGACTAATCACGCCATTTGCTGTCGTATTGGGCGTATTTCTCTACCAACCTACTTTTGGATGCATGCTTTTATTCGTTGGGTTGGTTTTATTATTTACCTTACGCCTTTGCGGTCAAAAAATGGCTTTTTTTGAACAACAAACCCATGTATCTGAACAAGATGTTATTCGCCAACTCGACCAATTTGCGCTCCACCAGCCGCTAATCCGACGAGCTGGAGTAAGCCAGCTACAGCACCAACAACTCACCTGTGCATTAGCGTCACAGTACCAAACACAAAAACAATTACAGCGCCAAAGTTTGCCATTCCATTTACTATTTTCAGGCACTATCCAAATCATTTTTATCGCTTTATTTTATTTAGGTATTCAAAAAATGAACCAAGGTGACATGCCATTGAGCTTATGGTTAGCAGGGATGGTGTTATTAGCAAGATTCATTGAACCTCTTTGGCTTCTTTCGCATTTAAATCAATCAGTAAGACAAGCCAAAAAATCGATTAAACAGATTGAGTCCGCATTGATTACCCCTGAATTAACGTTTCCCTATCGAGCCCCTGCCCCTGAAAGTAACGATATCCGTTGCCAACAATTATCTTTCTATAATGATGAAAAAAAACGAATTTTAAATAATCTTACTGTCAATTTTGCTCATAATACTTTCACAGCTATCGTTGGCCCATCTGGTGCAGGGAAAAGCACACTCTTAAGCTTACTAGCTCGTCTGCAAGACCCGACTCAGGGCTTCATCAGTTACGGTAATAAAAACCTGACGGAGTTATCCCAAGAAGCATTATGTTCAAAGCGTGGGGTTTTATTACAAGACAGTGCGCTATTTCGCGGTAATGTACGCCAAAACCTAACATTAGAAGAGCCTAATATTGATGACCGAGAGGTTAACACTCTGCTTTCACTGTTAAATTTTGAGGATATTCCTGATTTTTTAAACCGAGACGTCGGCGCGAGCGGTATGGCACTTTCAGGTGGGCAAAAACAGCGTCTATGTATTGCACGGCTACTTCTTCGCCACCCAGATATCATTTTAATGGATGAACCAACAGCAAGCCTAGATACCATCAATACCGCTTCTGTGATTTCCTTAATAACTAAAACAAATCAACAAACTCGCATTGTCGTCACTCATCACCCTCACCTTGCGTGTTTAGCAGATAACATCGTGTATATGGAGGATGGAGAGATTATTGCTCAAGGCAGCCATACGGAACTTATGACTGGTACACCTTGGTACCAGCAATTTATCGGTCACTCCTAACTCCGTTTACCAAATAAACGGTGGTTAAACTCTTCAATACGATGATTATTGAGGCGGTTTTGCATCGTTAGGCTCCAACTGGCAGATAACCCCGCTGCACTGAGAAGTCTATGATACAGCTGCTCATCATAAGGGGCGTGAAATGCAATCATTATCGCCTCTTGTACTGAAACCTCACTGTTGCGGCTCAATAGTGTTATCGGTGAATTAGCACTGACATTCCCCGTTTTAATGACGCGATATAACCACCCACAACGGCCGTTGTCTTGCATGATTTGAGCGAAGTTTTCCACGCCAGTTAGGCCGTTGAGCTTATAGCAAGGAGAGCGGGGTTGAGTGACCTGAATTCGCGCATCTCCCCATGCATAGATATCGCCAATAAATACATTCTCTTCGGTCATTCCCATCGTGGATATATTTTCACCAAATGCTGATGCCATAAACAAATCGTCTTGTTCAGGATACGCATTTAGCCAAAATTCATAGTGGTCACGAGGATAGTGGCAAAGCGCTCTATCAGGCCCGCCATGAAAACGTGTTTCTGCTTGCTCGTCGCCCTCTAACCCAAGCTGCCCCAACGCCAATAACCCATCTACCGCATGTTTATGAATCGCACTTCGACCGCAAGATTGCGTTGTTTGGACTTTACCGATAAAGACTTGGGGTAAGAATGACATGGGCGGCGCTCTCCACATAAATTGGTGACGAAGCCCTTATCATAAAGAATGCCAATCGAGATAACAATCAAATGGACAGGAAATAAAAAAGGCGCAGCACCATCGATGCTACGCCCACTTGAGACTTAATTAAAAAGTCTAATTATTTAGCTTTTGAAGCGAAACGTGCCGCTGCTTCGTCCCAGTTAACCACTGACCAGAACGCTTTGATGTAATCAGGGCGACGGTTTTGGAATTTCAGGTAATATGCGTGTTCCCACACATCTAAACCGATGATTGGGTAGCCTGAAGCGCCAGAAATCGCTTCACCCATTAATGGGCTGTCTTGGTTAGCAGTTGATACAACAGCTAATTTACCGTCATCTTTCAGAACCAGCCACGCCCAACCAGAACCAAAGCGAGTTGCTGCGGCTTTCTCAAATAGCTCTTTGAATGCATCAACGCTACCAAAATCACGCTCGATAGCCGCTTTCAAGTCGCCTTTTAATTCAGTGTTTAATTTCAAACCTTTCCAGAACATGCTGTGGTTTGAGTGGCCACCTGCATTGTTACGTACAAAAGTACGTTGATCAGCTGGAATTTGGTCTAATTTTTGAATAAGAACGTCAATATCAAGACCCGCTAATTCAGGTAATTTTTCTAACGCCGTGTTGGTGTTAGTCACATAGGTTTGATGGTGCTTAGTGTGGTGGATTTCCATGGTTTGCTTGTCAAAATGTGGTTCCAACGCATCATAAGCATAAGGTAAAGCTGGTAATGTATAACTCATTTTATTGTCTCCAGTGACGTAAATACCACTATGTTTCTCATTTTCACCACAAGGTTCATAGGGTATGGCACTTGCGTAGTTTCGCACCTTGTGAATTTCTTTCTATTATAGTTATTTTACTGTTAATGAAAATCATTATCAAACCCATGATAAAATTGTGGTCTTTTGCATTCCCTATGAGAATTAGTTTATACAGTAACTAATACCAATATCTACACGATTTATTTTTCTTTACATCCAACAATTTCAATATTTTTAGATTAATATTTCAATATGGGATTTAGCATCAAATGATAATCCTGCAAATCTCATTACAATTAATACGTGATCTTCCGCGCAAAAGAAAAACAAATTTATATTTCGTGCTTTAGTTAACCATTTTTTGACATAGTATTAACATCTGCAAGGAGATAATAATATGACTCAAATAACTAAACATCCCGTTCCTGCTGAAATTGCAAAAAATGCCCTGATTACAGAACAACAGTATAACGATGAGTACCGACGCTCGATTCAAGACCCTGAAGGATTTTGGGGCGAAAAAGGAAAAATCGTTGATTGGATTAAACCATATACCCGTGTCAAAAATACCTCTTTTGACCCTGGTCATATTGATATTCGTTGGTTTGAAGATGGCACTTTAAATTTAAGTGCAAACTGCTTGGATCGCCATCTGGCTGAAAAAGGCGATCAAGTCGCGATTATTTGGGAAGGCGATGATCCTTCATCGTCAAAAAATGTCACTTACCGCGAACTGCATCATGATGTGAGCCAGTTTGCGAACGTCTTAAAAAAACAAGGCATCCGCAAAGGGGATGTCGTGGCGATTTACATGCCAATGGTCGTCGAAGCGGCGGTCGCCATGCTAGCGTGTGCACGTATTGGTGCTATCCATACTGTCATTTTCGCGGGTTTCTCTCCTGAGGCGGTCTCAGGTCGCGTTATTGACTGCAAAGCGAAGCTGATTATCACGGCAGATGAAGGCTTACGCGCAGGGCGCGCTATTCCACTGAAGAAAAATGTGGATGACGCCTTAACTAATCCACAAGTCACCACGGTTGCAAATGTCATTGTCTACCAACGTACAGGCAATGTTCCGAGCTGGGTCGAAGACCGCGACTTATGGTGGCATGATGTCACTCAAGGCGTTAGCGCTGATTGCCCACCAGAGGAAATGAGCGCGGAAGATCCGCTGTTTATTCTGTATACCTCTGGCTCAACAGGCAAACCCAAAGGGGTTCTCCACACCACTGGTGGTTATCTGGTTTATGCCACTCTCACATTTAAATATACCTTTGACTACCATCCTGGTGAAGTCTATTGGTGTACCGCCGATGTGGGCTGGGTAACAGGTCATAGCTATTTACTCTATGGGCCATTATCCAACGGCGCAAAAACCGTGATGTTTGAGGGTGTGCCAAATTACCCATCCGTTAACCGAATGAGTCAGGTCGTTGATAAGCACCAAGTCAATATTCTTTATACCGCACCAACCGCTATCCGTGCATTAATGGCGGAAGGCGACAAAGCAATTGAAGGTACTGACCGTAGCTCATTACGCATTCTTGGTTCTGTTGGCGAGCCAATTAACCCTGAAGCGTGGGAATGGTTCTACAAGAAAATTGGTAATAGCCGTTGCCCAGTGGTCGATACATGGTGGCAAACCGAAACGGGTGGTTTTATGATCACGCCGCTGCCAGGCGCAACGATGTTAAAACCAGGTTCTGCTACATTACCTTTCTTTGGTGTCCGTCCTGCACTCGTGGATAACCTCGGTGAACCTATCGATGGGGCAACCGAAGGTAACTTAGTGATTGTCGATTCATGGCCAGGTCAAGCCCGGACTTTATTTGGCGATCACGAACGCTTCGAGCAAACCTATTTCTCTACCTTTAAAGGTATGTACTTTAGTGGAGATGGTGCTCGTCGTGATGAAGATGGTTATTACTGGATCACCGGCCGTGTTGACGATGTATTAAATATCTCAGGTCACCGTTTAGGAACCGCAGAGATTGAATCCGCCCTCGTCTCACATCCAAAAGTGGCAGAGGCCGCTGTGGTTGGTATCCCTCATAATATTAAAGGGCAGGCAATCTATGCCTATGTCACATTAATATCGGGAGTTGAACCCTCTCCTGAGCTGTACACCGAAGTTCGTAATTGGGTACGTAAAGAAATAGGCCCAATCGCAACGCCGGATGTTCTTCACTGGACGGATTCTTTGCCGAAAACCCGTTCTGGTAAAATCATGCGCCGTATCCTACGAAAAATTGCATCAGGGGACACTAGCAACTTTGGAGATACCTCCACGCTGGCAGATCCAGGTGTTGTCGAAAAACTACTCGAAGAAAAACAGTCTATGAGTATGTCATAACGCCAAAAGGCCAACTCATAAAGGCGGCCTTACATACATCCCAACAAGATGGTTTACTCTAAATAATTCGAGGTGCAGCTAGGCGACAAGCGAACGAATCACGAGGAGCATACATAAGTATGTGACTCGTGTGAGTGAGTGCAGTCAACAAAGCTGCAATTTGAAGTATGACGAGTATAACAGAGGAGAACTCTGATGAATGCTACTGCTTACGAAAAGGTAGAGGATAACCCTCGCTTCAAAGAACTGGTTAGAAAACGTAGTCGCTTTTCATGGTTGTTATCAGTAATAACGCTTGTCCTGTATGTTGGTTTTATTTTTCTTATCGCTTTTGACCCTAGCTGGTTAGGTACACCAATCTCGGAAGGTTCGTACATCACAAGGGGGATCCCTGTGGGTGTTGGGCTAATCGTCATTTCGTTTGTACTAACTGGGCTATACGTTATCCGTGCTAACGGTGAATACGACCGTTTAACGGCCGAAATTTTAAAAGAGGTAGAAAAATGAAATATTTGCTCTCACTCATTCTCTTTTTTACCTCATCAATGGCGTTTTCCGATGCATTGACAGGGGATGTTGAACGCCAGCCTGTTAATATTCAGGCCATAGTGATGTTCTTACTGTTCGTTGGCTTTACGTTATATATCACTTACTGGGCGTCAAAAAGAACGCGTTCTCGTTCTGATTACTACACGGCAGGCGGGAAAATTACAGGCTTTCAAAATGGGATGGCAATTGCTGGAGACTTTATGTCCGCTGCCTCCTTCTTAGGGATCTCCGCTCTGGTTTATACCTCTGGCTATGATGGGCTAATTTACTCAATTGGTTTCTTAATTGGTTGGCCGATCATTCTATTCTTAATTGCTGAGCGCTTACGTAATTTAGGTCGATACACTTTCGCAGATGTTGCATCCTATCGACTAAAGCAAAGACCAATTCGAATTTTATCTGCGGTAGGCTCACTGGTCGTCGTCGCACTCTATCTCATTGCTCAAATGGTAGGTGCAGGTAAATTAATCGAATTATTATTCGGCCTTAATTACCATGTGGCGGTTGTAATAGTGGGTATCTTGATGGTGTTGTATGTCCTGTTTGGTGGAATGTTAGCAACCACATGGGTACAAATCATCAAAGCGATTTTATTGTTAGCGGGTGCAACATTCATGGCGGTTATGGTCATGAAGCACGTCGGCTTTAACTTTAATACTTTGTTCAAGGAAGCTGTCGCCGTTCATAAAAATGGTATTGCCATTATGAGTCCAGGGGGACTCGTTTCCGACCCAATATCTGCTTTATCACTAGGCTTAGCCCTGATGTTCGGTACAGCAGGTCTTCCTCACATCATTATGCGCTTCTTTACGGTTAGTGATGCCAAAGAAGCCCGTAAGAGCGTTTTCTATGCAACAGGGTTTATTGGTTACTTCTACATATTAACCTTCATTATTGGTTTCGGGGCCATTGTTCTGGTCAGCTCAAACCCTGCATTTAAAGATGCAGCTGGTGCGCTAATTGGCGGTACCAATATGGCAGCCGTTCACCTTGCTGATGCTGTTGGCGGTAACTTCTTCCTTGGCTTTATTTCTGCGGTTGCTTTCGCCACCATCCTTGCGGTTGTTGCGGGTTTAACACTTGCAGGTGCCTCAGCGGTATCCCATGACCTTTATGCGATGGCAATGAAGAATGGTAAAGCAGACGAAAAAGATGAATTACGCGTCTCAAAAATTACAGTCGTGATCTTAGGTTTTGTTGCAATTGGTCTAGGTATTTTGTTTGAAAAACAAAACATTGCCTTCATGGTTGGTTTGGCATTCTCCATTGCAGCAAGTTGTAACTTTCCGATTATTTTACTGTCCATGTACTGGCGAAAACTCACCACTCGCGGTGCATTAGCAGGCGGTTGGTTCGGGTTAATTACCGCGGTTGTCTTGATGATTTTAGGGCCAACCATCTGGGTCAGTATCCTACATCATGAAAAACCAATCTATCCTTATGAATACCCAGCTCTTTTCTCCATGGCTGTTGCTTTCATTGCATCATGGTTATTCTCTGTGACAGACAATTCAGAACAAGGAAAAATGGAAAGAGAACGTTTTAAAGAGCAGTTTATTCGCTCACAAATTGGTTTGGGTATCGAACAAGGTAAATCACACTAACATCACCTAATTGCCACCCAAAACGGCTCAGAATATCGAGCCGTTTTTTTATTGTCAGCTTTTTAGAGGTGATATTTTACTATCCATTCACTTTTTGAATAAAAGCCACAGTCAGCTCACCAAAACAAAAAAAATCCTTCTTTCTACATAGAGAAGAGAAGGATATTGATAATATTTAAGGACTTATTTTTGTTTTCGTTATTTGTTGCTATCTTGCGTAGTGTTGTCTTTCTACATCAGCCCAATTTTCTACAAGTGAATAAAACTCAACCGAGTTTGTTTTTCTCTCATCTTGTAATTTTTTGAATTCTTGTTTATTTTTCGGTGTATAACGAGAAAGTAATTGGTCTAATACAACATGTTTATCTGCAAATAGGGAATCTAATTTTAGCATTTTAAACAATGCTACTGTGATAATCCCACTGATTGCTAACATACCCATAACGGACGCAAAACTATACTCAATCCCAAGGAAACCTCTCGCAGCATTTAGCAGTAAAAAGGGTACAAAAAACATCACTAACAAAGAAAGAATCGTTGCACCATCTTGGCCATTGTTAAATTCTTTCTCTTTCTGATTATTCACAGAAAGGATTTGATCAAAAATTTTATGATTAGCGCTTTTTGTTTTATTCATGTGATCCACCTTTGGTACAGAGGTTTTGTTTACAAGAAATACAACGCATAAGAAGGTATAACTTGCTTAGCCGGCCTATCTTTCGTATCAGAACGCGAGTTTCTTTCCTTTGAGAATTTCATTTATAAGCAAACTTCATCGATAACATGATAACTAGATGCACCATTAATGACTTTGAATCAGTATAAATGCAAGTAAATGAAACATCAATTTAACAATTTTTATATAAAAAAATAAACAATTGCCTGTTTTTTTACCCAATATTCGCTCACAGAATAAGGTTTTATCATATGAGTAAAATTGATTAATATTCTTTTATTTATTGATTTTTATAGCTTTACCATTTAAAAAATGGACATTTCTGAGTTATTAATTAAAACCATAAAAACCATAAAATTGATAAATATTATATAACGGGATCAGAACAAACAAGCCAGATAATAACGTTAAGTCATTATTATTTTTAATAGATCATAATTTATCTATTACTAATGAGATAAAAAATAGCCGTAAATGAAAGCCACCTATCTTTTAACCTACCAGATTTATCGCTATAGCGACTATCTATACATAGACGCAATCAATTGAATGGTAAAAAGCAGAATAAAAGCGTGGGAACAATAAGCAATGTGATAACCCCTGTTAATTGCTAAGTGAACTACTGATTGGCTTATAACTAGCTGATGAGGGGCTTTGTCGCTTCATCTCCATACTTTACCAGCGTTGAAAAAGACAGAGCCAAAAATAGGAATCCCCGCTAATCTTTATCAAATCCACTTACGCAATCAAAAAACACGTTAATTGCTGAGTGGATTATTGATTAACTTATGGCTTTTGAGTCTCTTCCTCTTTCAACCATAAAAATAGCGGGCAGAGTAAACAAAACGAAGCATACCGAACGGCTCAACCACCGTAAACTGAGTCATTTTTATTTCCCCAAACGCAAAAAAGCCACCCAATGGGTGGCTTTTTCACTAATTTAATGTCTGGCAGTTCCCTACTCTCACATGGGGAGACCCCACACTACCATCGGCGCTACGGCGTTTCACTGCTGAGTTCGGCATGGGGTCAGGTGGGACCACCGCGCTATTGCCGCCA
>NZ_JAGSPI010000007.1 GCF_020381325.1 Providencia vermicola | reverse complement strand
TGTCTGGCGGCAATAGCGCGGTGGTCCCACCTGACCCCATGCCGAACTCAGCAGTGAAACGCCGTAGCGCCGATGGTAGTGTGGGGTCTCCCCATGTGAGAGTAGGGAACTGCCAGACATTAAATTAAAGTCTTATTGTGTAAGCATGATAAGCAGCCGAAAGGCGAAAGAATAAGTGGAGCGGTAGTTCAGTTGGTTAGAATACCTGCCTGTCACGCAGGGGGTCGCGGGTTCGAGTCCCGTCCGTTCCGCCACTTATCGAAACCCCGTGATGAAAATCACGGGGTTTTTGTTTTATACGCTTATTTAAAAATCCCATCTTAAATAACTTTATATTAGTGATTTCATAATCTTTATCGAACTGTTTCATGACTAAATAAGTAGGTCATATGAATATTCGCTATTAATTTAAAGTAGTGAAAATAGTTCGTGCATTTGATTATGTTAGCGCTTTATACGACCTTTCTAGATTGCCGCAGTTATCGCTATAATGAATGTAACGGCAAGGTATTATAACTAAGCTATTAATTCAGTGAATGTAATTTCAAGTATAAAATATGCGAGTAGCAGCTTGAGACTTTATTTGGGGATGACAGTAGGAACGGCTTACTGAATGCCGTTTGTTAAGTTGAATTATCATTTAAGTGAATACAGTTGATGAGTTCAAAGTAGTGAGCAACGCATAGAGTTATGGAAGTATACCCACATCGCACAAGACTGCGAATAATCACTCACCACTTGGTATATTAGAACAATATGGTGAAACGTAAAAAGTTATATACGTCTCTAGTGATGAAGTTTATACGCTATCAATGCCAAAAATGCGTTTTAGGGCTTTTTTGCCACTTGTCGTAAACGTAATTTCACGGTAGCCTGCTGTTTTTAATATCCATTCGTTTTGCTCAAAAGCGTGTAATAATGCAGCACCTGCGCTTCCACCTAAGTGCATACGTCTTTCACTCCAATCTAGGCAAGCACACGCCATTTTGCGCTTAGTGTGCATTGGAATATTGATATTGAGGTTGTGAAATTGCTCAATACCAATCATTGATAATTTATTTTCTTTAGATGTAAACCAGCCATTTTTATCCATAAAATCATAAATCTGAACTGCTATTTCCCCTGCTAAGTGGTCATAGCAAGTACGCGCTTTTCTTAAATGAATAGGGGTCGAGATTGGAGCCTGATATTCTAGCTTCATCGAAACTCCCATTAACATTTCCAACAATTCAGCGATGTCCGATCCCGCAAGCCGGTAATAACGGTGCCGGCCTTGAGATAAATAACTAATTAGGTGATTATTCAAAAGTTTCGTTAAGTGGGCGCTGGTTGTTGAAGGTGCAATGTTTGCTGCAGCGCTTAACTCTGTCGCTGTCCAAGCTCTACCATCCATTAGGGCGCAGAGAATGCTGACCCTTGAAGGGTCAGCAATAGCAGAGGCAACTTTTGAAATAGATTTTTCTAAATGCTCATTTTCATCAATGGGTTGGTTAATTTTGTTTTTTATCATTAGGGATATCCCATTTTTTAGTTACTTCTGAGGCTAATTTATTGTTGTCAGTTATGAGTATTAGCCTGTTATGATGATCACTATATTGAATTAGGATATTAATTTGGTGGTTTGCTAGGCACTGTGCGATTTCACCAAGCTCCCCTGGCCGTTCTTGCTTTAGTTTACGAATTACAGGTTGTGAAATGCTTTCTACTTGTAAGCCAGCTTTAGCTAGTGCCTTTTTAGCTTCTTCAGGCTGTGTGATTAAAAAATGTGCATGGCTTTTCCCTTCGACAGAAAATACCCCGCCACCTTCTAAACCAACACCATGTTGGCCTAAAGTTGTTGCGAGCGATGCTAATGTACCCGCTTGGTTTTTAAGAATAACATGAATATCATACATTGTAGTTATCCTCCTTATCGAAGGAATAATCCCTTATAGTTTGTGAAACTCGAATGCGATAATGCGAAAAAACAGATTTTTTCCCTTCATTTTGTGCACGTTGGTGCATGAAATGACGTTTCCATTCCATCACAGCGGCTTCATTTTCCCACCAAGACAGCGATAAAATTTTTCCTTCATTGGTGATACTTTGAAAACGCTCAACCGAAATAAAACCTTCAATGTTTACTAGTTCAGATTTTAGTTCTGCAGCAAGTTCAAAATAACGTGTTTTTTGCTCAGGGACTGGAATAGCTTCAAAGATCACAGCAATCATAGAATTCTCCTTAATGTAGAAAGCGTAAATATAAGCTTTTCATTAATTAATACTTCGATGATGGACGAAGTATTAATAGCAATAGAGGGGATGATATTGAGAATAAGGATTACTTCAGAGATTGGTATAAAGTATAACCAGCGACGGATCCTGCTACATCATAGGCAAAGTCGTGCCAGCTCCAACCCGTTCCTTCGGGGCGACTATCATATAGTTCTTTCGCAGCACCAAGTGAAATAGAAAATAACAGACCAAATTGAGCGGCATGACGATGTGACATGTTTTGTCTGTCTGCATAAGCATTACCTGCCGCAGCCATCGCCGCGGAGAATGCAAAATGCTGCGCTTTGTCCTTCCCTTTCCAGTTATCATTAGACCAATGGAAACCACTGCATGCTGTTGTTGATAACATTAGCGAGCAAATGATTAATGTTCTTATGATATTAGGGATCATTACCAGCCACCTAAATTGAAAAGCGCCACTTTAAAGTGACGCTTTGTTGAAAATTTATAAAATACGACTGATGAGCCGATCTACACGTATGCGTCGTAGCCTACGGATTAGTTTCTTCACTTTAACAGGGTAGGTTTGAATGCTATCTAATTCCCTGTAGTGATTAACGACTTTCGTATGAGTGCGGATACACTCTAATTCATGATGGCGTTGATCTTGAATTTGTTGCTTAGGATCGTGAATTAAGACTGCATTTTCCAGATCTAAGCCCCATGCTCGCGGATTTAAGTTGTTACCCGTAATCAACTGCCATTGATTATCGACCCACATACCTTTTAAATGATAAGTATTGTCACCGTCTTTCCAAAGCCTTACTGTCAACTGTTTGCTATCAATAAAGCGCTGTAAGCGACTAACAAAGCGGCGTAAGTTGATTTCATATAGATAAGGAAGTGCCCCAATAATTTTGAAAGGCTCTTCAGGTGGAATATAGAAATCGTTAGCCGTTTTATCGCCAATAATAATTTCTACATGTTTACCATCACGCAGTAATCGGCTGATGATCCGCACTAATACAGCAGGAAGGTTAAAGTACGGCGTACAAATCGTTAGCTTATCGCTGGTTGAGCCCATCAGGTGGGTGATCACTCGGTTGAGATCGTTTTTCTTACCTAAGCCAACAAAAGGTGTTACGGATAATTCATCATTTGATGCATTACCGACAAATTGGTAAGAAGAACCGCGCAGCCCTAAGCGGAATTGTTTTATTAGGTGCTTAAATTCCGCGGTTTTAGGGCGCGTTTCTGTATTTAGACGATGAATGGCATCAGCGGGTAATAAAGAATCATCAATAAACTTTCGCATTGATGCGGTTAGCTGACTGTTTTTAATAAGGTGATATCGGTCATAGCGATATTTTTCATGTCGTTGTAAATACACATCATTGATACTTGCACCGCTATACAACAGGGTATCATCAAAAAGAAAGCCCTTTAGATGTAAGACACCTAAAGCTTCCCGAGTATTGACTGGAATACCATAGATTGGAATGTCGACATTTGGATAGTGTTGTGAGACATCGTAATACCAATCTGCATTGGTAGAATTTGCGGTTGCACCAATACGCCCTCGTTGAGCCCGATGCCAATCGACGAGAATCTTGATATCTAATGATGTATTAGCTTGTTTTGCCGCATACAGCGCATGAAGAATGTCTTTACCTGCGTCATCTTTCTCTAAATACAAAGCCGTAAGGTAGATAGTATTTTCAGCGAGAGAAATTTGTTTAAGCAGTTCATCACGAAAATCTTCTGTCTTATATAGCGTTTTGACATCATCAACATCTTGAGAGAGTTTAGGTAAACTTACCAAATATTGTTGATGCTTTGCTTGTTTTAATTTTGACAACATCACAGTGTGAATTTTCTCTTATTAGTCCAATAGCAAATCGCTTTGCGCACATTTTTAAGCGAATGATCTAGGGATGATAGCATATTTAGTCAAACCATTTAGAATAAATTGCATATCTGTTTAATTTCCATACAGGTTATTGCGACACATCCCTGTGTTGTTAAAGATGAAGAGTGAGGTTTACAACACCATCTTCAAATAGTACTTCAACCTCAAATCCTAATTTTTTAGCCAAGCTGATCATATTGCGATTTTCAGGCATGGTTATAGCGGTTAATTTCTTGATGCCATGACCGCGGGTATAGTTAAGCAGTTTTTGCATCAACTGATAGCCCAGTGTTTGCCCTTTCATATCAGAGCGCACTAATACCGCGAATTCAGCCTCTTGGTTATCAGGATCTGCCATTGCACGAACAACACCAATAATTTCAGGGGTAGAACTTTGGCTTTTTACTGCGACAAAGGCCATTTCACGGTCGTAGTCTATTTGGGTCATATTGGCGAGATCGTCATGGGTAAACTCGCTGATTTCACTAAAATACCGATAATAGAGATCTTCTTTTGTGACCTGCTCGATAAAAGACTTCAATAGTGGTTCATCTTCGGGAAGTATTGGGCGTAATAAGCAGCTTAAATCATCTTTCAAATGAATGGTTTCTTCTAATTCACTTGGGTAAGGGCGAATAGCAAGCCTAGAGGTTGTTGCGCTATCACTTGGGCTGAGTGTCATGGAGACATCAAGCAGGGTAAATTCATCGCCAGAGGCGAGTAATGGATGAATGTCTAAACGTGTAATATTAGGGCAATCGATGATTAAATTTGAGACTCTGACTAATAAGCTTGAGAGCCCTAAGATATTTAACGGTTCTAATGCGCTGCGCGATTTAATTTTATAACCTTTGATTGCGTTAATAACAAGATAACGCGCAAGTGCCATATTTAGTGGAGGTAAAGCGACAGCAGCTTGGCTTTCTTGCTGCCACTCAATTCCCCCTTCGCCTAGCATTATCAATGGCCCAAATACGGGGTCTAATTCTACCGCAATACGTAATTCTTGGGCTCCAGCACGGTTTGCCATGCTTTGTACTAATAAACCTTCAATGCGAGCGTTTGGAAAATTGGTGGAGACACGTTCAATAATTGCTTTTGCGGCATCTTCAACCTCTTTCGCGTTTCTCAGATATAGCATGACACCTTGAACTTCCGATTTGTGTACGATATCGGGAGAACGCAGTTTTAAAGCAACGGGATAACCAATTTTCTCAGCAATTTCAATCGCTTCATCACTTGAATGGGCAATCCAAGTGGGTAAGCTATGTAGCCCATAAGCTTTTAAAATAGGTTGAACTTCATGCGTATCTAAATGTAAGTTATTATTTTTTAATGCTTGTTGAATATATTCATGCGCTTGCTGTGTATTAGCAGTGATACCTACAGGCAGTGCTGGCGTTTCTTTTAATTGTTTTTGGTTGCGTCGGTATTCCACCATATGCATGTAAGCGGTAATGGCACCTTCAGGAGTGCGGTAAGTCGGGATCCCTGCTTCACTGAACAAACGCCGCGATTCTTGGGATGAATATTCACCACACCAATTGGTTAAAATCGTGAGCCATTTTCCTCGAGGGTGCTGCTTGATGGTTTTAATAATTTTTTCTGCCATGGACTTGCTTTCGGTGATCGCGCTGGGGGTATGGATCAATAAAAGAGCATCATGATCATGGCTATCGAGCATTTTGTTTAAGACGTTAATATAGCGGTCAGCGGTGGAATCATCACCCAAATCAATCGGATTTTGTGTGGAGAGATCAAGAGGTAGTAGGGCACTGAGTTCATTTTCGGTTTCAATACTGAGTTTGGCTAGTTTGCCATTACGTTGTAAAAGCTCATCTAAAGCCATGGCTGCGGGGGCAGCGCCATTGCTCATGATTGATAAACGTTCACCCCGTAGTGGGGTCATATAGCTTAGAGTTTCAACAGCAGAAAACATTTCATGGGTATCTTGCACACGTAATAGCCCCGCACGTTGGATAGCAGCATCATAGGCGGCATCTAAACTAGGTTTTTCCCCTAAAAGCTCTTGAGCTTTACGTGTTCGTCCGCTTTTTATAACGAGAATGGGTTTGTTGCGTGACGCACTACGTGATGATGATAAAAAGCGTCTTGCATCACTGATATTTTCCAGATAAAGCAAAATGGCACTGGTTTTGCTATCACGGGCCAAGTAATCCAACAGGTCATCAATATCAATATCAATACTATCACCCAGAGCGATAAAGTAGGAAAAACCGATATCGCGATGCCTTGCCCAATCAAGCACGGTATTAGAAACTGCCGCAGACTGGGAAATAAAAGCTAATTTACCTTTGAGTATTGGAATAGGGGAGAAGCTGGCATTTAAACCTTGCCATGGTGCTAAAAAGCCCAAGCTATTAGGGCCTAAAAGGCGAATTTGGTATTGTTGAGCCACCTTTTTTAATTCATTAAATTGAATTGAAGGGGATGATAAGATAATGACCACTTTGCAGCCAGCCTCACCAAGTTGCTGTAAACAAATGATATTTCTTGAATGGTGTGTACAAATTACTGCAAGGTCAGGTTTGAGAGGAAGCTTATCAATAGCGGGATAGGCCAGCACCCCCAAGACGGAACTACGATTTGGATTCACTGGGAGAATCGGACCTTTAAAGCCGCTGGTGAGAAGGTTTTTCATCATAACCGAACCAGCACGGCTCGGGTTTTCAGAGGCGCCAATGACCACAATTGATTTTGGCCTGAATAAAGATTCTAACTGACTCACTAAACCCATAAAGATAACCCTTCGCTTGGTGAACGGTATAATCGTTCAAGAGATAAAAAGAGGCTGAGTAATACTTATGAATACTATGCCCTATCTTTTATATTGCGCTAGTTTATCTGCTGAGTTTAATTAATTTATACAAGCACCTTCACGTTTTATGATGACGTTTATCCGAAAGTTACTATTTCTTGGAACTGCCTACGAAAAAAAACATATAAACAGTCCCTCAAAATAGTTAGGGAGTTGCTGTGTTTAACACCATTTGTGCAACTGGGTGATGGGGTTTCCCTTCAAGGTATTTTTGGCGAAACAGGCTAAAATGACGGAATAACTGCTGTGAGGCTTGGATATCACCAGCAAGCTCTAACACAGTTGCGGCAACCTCTGCGGTGCAATGCTGTTCTTCACGGGATGGTGTGCGTAGCAGATAGTCTGTCCGAGCTTTTGTATTGATGGATAACATTGGAATGTTATTGAGGTACGGGCTCTTGCGGAACATTTTGCGCGCCTCAGGCCAGGTTCCATCCAATAGAATAAATAAAGCTGGCTTATCAGAGATGTTCGGTTCATTCACAACAACACGGTTTTCTTGTGCATAGCTTTCAGGGAAAATGAGGTAAGGCTGGCGGGTATCATCTTGTAAGGCTGCTAAAAGCAGTGCATCTGGAGCTGTTCTTGACCACTGAAAAGCAAGGGTGTCTGGCAGAACATCCGCGATCAGTTTTCCCGTGTTGCTAGGCTTAAATACTTCACCATCAAACATGATTAAGCAAAATTGGCTTTTCGCTTGAGCGGACACCGTTTCTTGACACAGGCATTGCGGAATGGGTAGCAAGCAATATTGGCAGCGTTTTACGCGACAGCCCCTTGCTTTAAACGGTTTTGTCGATAAGGCGAGGCGTTGCTGGCGGAGGTGATAAACGGCATTAGGTGTCATGTTTGATTACTGTTTTACAGGCCATAAAATAAGCCGCATATTGTACGCAAAACGATTTCTATGCGATAGAGGTATATTCAATAACTTTTCGGTGAGATAATAGCGCGAATCGGTAGCGTAGCCTTGCAACATCATGTAATCTTCGCGCCATAGCTTAGTAGGGGATAGTGATGAACGACTCGAATGATTTTAGTGGTAAAAACGGCAAAGTAAAAGTGATGTATGTCCGCAGCGAAGAGCAGGACAACAAAGGTAACGATAAACGCCGTGGCGGTCGTGACGGTGGTCGCGATGATAGACGTGGTGGTAGCGATAAACGCGGTGGTGATCGACGTGATGGTGGCCGCCAAGAAAGAGGGGGTCGTTCAAATCGTCCTGAAGGTGGCCGCCAAGAACGCCGTTCAGATAACCGCGATAGTACACCGCGTGAGCGTTCTCCGTGGCGCACTGTTTCTAAACCAGATAGCGAAGAATTTGAAAATGACCATGGTGGGATTGTTGGCAAAAGCCAAATCGACCCTGAGCAACTGCGTAAGCAACGCCAAGAAGAGACCCGAATTTACGGCGAAAATGCGTGCCAAGCAATGTTTAAAAATCGCCCAGATGCCATTGTTCGCGCATGGTTCTTACAATCTGTCACACCACGTTTTCGTGATGCCCTGAAATGGATGGCGGCAAACCGTAAAGCTTACCATGTTGTTGATGATGAAGAATTATCGAAAGCATCTGGTACTGAGCACCACGGTGGCGTGTGCTTTATTATCAAAAAACGTGGTGGCATGAGCGCGGATGCATATTTAGAGCAAGTCGCAGAAAAAGACTGTGTATTAGCGCTGGAAGATGTTGGTAACCCACATAACTTAGGCGGTATCATGCGTAGTTGTGCCCACTTTGGTGTACAAGGTGTGATTTTACAAGATGCGGGCATGTTGGAATCGGGTGCGGCAATTCGTACTGCAGAGGGCGGTGCTGAGCACATTAAAGCTATTGATGCTGACGGTTTAACATCCACATTAGATAAATTCCGCAAAGCAGGTTATACCATTGTGACCACGTCAAGCCATAAAGGCAGCCAAGATTTAGCAAAAGCAAAATTGCCAGCCAAAATGGTTCTTGTTTTAGGCCAAGAAAGTGATGGTTTGAGCGATAGCACGTGGGATCAAGGGGATATGAGTCTGTTTATTGGTGGAACAGGCAAAGTTGAGAGCCTGAATGTTTCAGTGGCAACGGGCGTGATGTTGGCACAATGGTGGCAGCAAAATAAAATTAACTAATTGATTTTATATGTAATTCATAAGGTCATACGTTTTATGTATGGCCTTTTTTCTATCTGAAATTTGATTAGTGAGTCAATAAATTGGCAAATTCAGTGAGTTTAGATACGAGAAATTCCTCTTCTGAATAATTACATGAATATGCTTCTAATAAATGATTAACGAACTGAATAAGATCTAAACGGGTTAATGGCGTGGCTTTAGTCACTATCATATACGCTGCTGATATTTCGTTTAAACTGATGCAGTATTCGTAATAACCTTCTGTAATAGCCTGCTTAATTTCATCGGGGACTCTATTAAAATTCAAGTCATTAGCCTCTAACTTTAACTGCATATAGGCTTGAACATCGTCCAAAATATCGAATGGGTAAACCTCTTGGTATTGATTGACATAGCAAATAAGTTTTCTACGGAATTGCTCCGCCTGAATATCATCCATTGTATTAATCAATGCTAGTACCTGACTGTTTTCAATCCATGATTTCATGAGTGTTTACCTGAGCTGATTAATGGTTGAGCTAGTGTATTTGATGGGAAAAGATGAAGCAAAGTTAACCCTACATGGAAATGTAGGGTTAGGTTGTTGACAAAGCAGGATAAAAGCGTGGTTTTTCCTGCTTTGTGTTATCAGCCGAAAATCAATAAATTGATTTTCCTAATTTATTTTCAAAACCTATCCAACCTGCCGCCAAACCTAATCGGTTTGTCAGCAGTCTGACCCTACATGGAAATGTAGTGTTAACTTGAAGTTAGTGAGCGCCACCACCGTCTTTCGACCCAGCGCCAAATGGCGGTTTAGCGAACCAGACGATCACCATCAGCAAAATAAAGATCCCTGCGGATAACCAGAAAATTTCATTGGCTGATAAGATTAACCCTTGATCTGTAATGGTTTTCGCTAAGTAAGCTGCACTTTGTTGCTCATTCATGCCAATCTGAGCCAATTCACTGTACATATGCTGCGCATTTGGATTGTATGGATTGACAAATTCAGCAAGATTTTCATGGTGCATGGATTCTCTTTGTGTCCACATTGTCGTGGTAATCGAGGTACCAATTGCCCCTGCTAGTGTTCGGGTAAAGTTAGATAAGCTAGATGCCGATGCCATTTTTTCAGGGGGCAACCCCGATAAGGTAATGGTGGTTAATGGCATAAAGAAGCAGGCAATCGCGAGGCCTTGAACAAATTGCGGCCAGGCAGCGGCTGCAAAGCCCATACCGGGTTCAAAGGTATAAGCACGCCAGTAGTAACAGACAGCATAGATAATAAAGCTGAATGTCACTAAATAACGCATATCAATGCGGTTACCAAATTTACCGATAATGGGTGTGATCAGTAATGGCAATAACCCAACGGGTGCAGAGGCTAAGCCCGCCCATGTAGCAGTATAACCATAGACTTCTTGCAACAACTGCGGGAGCAAGACGATGGTACCAAAGTACAGCATATAGGCGAGGCTGAGTGATAAGCAGCCAATGGTAAAATTACGTTCCTTAAATAGAGAGAGGTCAATGACGGGGTGGTCGTCAGTTAACTCCCAGACAATTAAGAAGGCAATCGCCACAACGGCAATCACCGTCAAGACAATGATTTCGGTTGAGTTAAACCAATCCAGTTCTTTCCCTTGGTCGAGCATGATTTGCAGTGCACCAATCCCGACAACCAGTAAGACTAAACCAATAGTATCAATGCGTTGAATGGAAATTTTTGTCTCACGGCCTTTTAAAGTACGCATGATGGCAAAGATAATCGCCACACTGAATGGGACGTTGATAAAGAATATCCATCCCCAATGGTAGTTATCACTAATATATCCCCCAAGAATGGGCCCGCAAATTGGAGCCACAACAATGGTCATTGACCAAAGTGCCAGTGCCATGCTGCGCTTGGCGGGGGGATAGTTATTCAGAAGTAGGCTTTGGGATAGAGGGATCAGTGGCCCTGCGACTAAACCTTGAAGTACACGGAATAAAATGAGCATTTCTAAACTGCCAGAAATGCCGCATAACCAAGATGTTAAGGCAAAGAGCCCCGTTGACCATAAAAATAGTCGAACTTCACCAATACGCCGTGCTAGCCAACCAGTAACGGGAATAGAGATTGCATTTGCTACCCCAAACGAGGTAATCACCCACGTTCCTTGGGAGTTAGATGCCCCTAAATTACCCGCAATCGTTGGAATAGCAACGTTAGCAATGGTTGAGTCAAGCACTTGCATAAAGGTCGCCAAGGAAAGGGCGATAGTCATCCAAGCCAGTTTTGAACCCGTGAGCGGTGCTGTCATGTCAGTTGCGCCCCCAATTATTTGTTCCCAGCGTTATTGTTAATTATCTCAGTAACTATTTTATCCGCAGGAGACATATCCACCGCTAATGCAGACGTGTGGTAAGCTGGCGCATCGCGCATGCCTTTTGACAGTACTTTGCCATCTTTATTGAGAGTATCAATCGTCACTTCAGTGGATAAACCGATACGTAATGGGCGTTCTTCAAGTTGCGCAGGGTCTAACGCAATACGCACGGGTAGGCGCTGTACCACTTTGATCCAGTTTCCACTGGCGTTTTGTGCAGGTAATAATGAAAATGCACTTCCCGTTCCCATATCTAAACCGACTACAGTACCGTTAAAGACCACGTCCTTACCATAGAAGTCGGCTGTGACTTTCGCTGGTTGGCCGATACGCATATCTGCAAGTTGCGTTTCTTTAAAGTTTGCATCAATCCACATGCCACTGGATGGAACGATAGCCATTAATGGTGTTGATGGGGTGATTTGTGAGCCAATTTGCACACTACGGCGAGAGACATAACCATCTACTGGGCTAACAATTTTGGTGCGTTGTAAGGCTAGCCATGCATTACGAACTTGAGTCGCAGCCTGTTCTACTGCGGGTTGTTTTTCAATGGGTGAGTTAAGTACGATCGCTTGGTTAGCATTATATTGTTCAACTGCCATGTCCAATGCGGCTTTTGCGCTGACGACTGACTCACGAGCGTGTTGTAGCTCTTCTTTACCAATTAAATTACTGCTGCCTAGCACTTCACGGCGTTTTAGGTCGTTTTGTAAACGCCCTAATTCAGAACGTTTAACATCAATATTAGCTTGCAGCTGGCGACTATTAATAATGTGCTGGCGGGTTTGGCGTACACTATTTGCCAGTTCAGTTTTGGCTTTATCCAGTGCAAGCTCAGCATCTCGAGGGTCAAGTTCAACTAGCACAGTGCCGCTTTGTACGAAGTCAGTATTATCAACGTTAACGGTCATGACGCTCCCTGATACTTGGGATTGAATTTGAACTTGGTTACCAGCAACGTAAGCGTTATCCGTTGACTCATAATGGCGAAGGACTAAGTACCAGTAAACGCCCCAACCCACGCCAATAGCGATAAAAATAAACGTTAAAAACATTAAGGCATTTTTGCGCTGTCTTTTTTTATTTCGTTGGGGAGCTTGCGTTTGTTGCATTTCCTCAGGGGAACTCATACTGGTATTACTCCATTTTTGATGGATAAGGATCACGGTTGTTTCCAGTAGCTAGTAATAACCACTGGAAACTGAGACTACAAATGATTTTGTTGCTTGATGGGAATATCGTAAAGCACAAGGTTGAAAGGATAATGAAATATTGTAGGCTGAAAAGTTTTTTTTTGCCTTTAAGCCTTCGAATGCCTCAAATACATTAACCTTACAAAGATAATGGTTAATCTTTTATAGTATCCAGTTTTGTCAGTAATTTACGCATCAGTTTATCAAGCTGTTGTTTTTCATCAGCTTCTAAAACTGACCAGATATCGATTAAAGCTCGATGTTGTGGAGGTAACAAACCACTTAAAAACTCTGAGCCTTTTTCGGTGAGGTGCAAATGTAGACAACGTCTATCATTGTGACTTTCTTTACGTTCAATCCAACCATTCTTTTCGAGTTCATCAGCGATGCGTGTCGCGTTGGTACGAGACGAACCAAGCGCTGCACTGAGCTCAGAAGGTTGGATACTGCGTGAATCTTTTGTATCTAAGATCATTAAGGCCATGAAAAGTGTTTCATTAATTCCTTGAGCTCGTAGCATATTATTACGAGATTCAAGTAATTTTCCATGAACATGCATGCATAAGCGTGTTAAGAGTATCTCTTGATACGGGATCGGTTTTTCGTGTGTATCTTGTTGCGCGACACGAGCATTTAAAAGCTCTTCTGTCGGTGTAAATGAACTTTCCATTATTTGGATACCTTATTAGTTTCAGTTGGTAAGATTACAACTGTCATCAACCATCTAAATGGTATATTAAAAGATAGAATTAGCAATTATACTTAATTAATATCGATGATTTTATTTTGATAATGATACATGATTCATAAATTTTATGAATGTAATTTATGGATTTCAGTATAGCGTAAAGTGCATTTCTAGCCTATTTAAGTTTTTTTGGCTATAATTTAACCAAAATAAACGCAATTTACACGTCAAACAAAACCATATAAAACAATATATAATCACATTGTATTAACTCAATACCATTTTTTTTATTACCCAATAATTACAAGTTAGATAGATATTGTGATCACCTTAGTGAAAATACCTACTTTTATTTTTGTATAATTATTATTACCAATAATTACTTATTGAATTAACAATAATTATACCTTCCTGAAGAGCTATAGTATTTGTTTAACTGTGTCATTTATTAACTTTTGCTATGGTAATAATAACAACATATAACTATTTTCTCGAATTACTGATAGTAATTTATTGATTATGCATAAAAATGAGTAAGAAAAGTGATGCTTCCACCCTGAATATATTATGTATTTTTAAGTATTAACGTGCTGCTGATAACATTTAAAACAAAATGTTATCAGCAGCAGGGAAGGAAAACGCATTATTCATCTGAAGCTGTGATAGTTGGATCAAATCGGATGCCAATGACCCAAATAATTAAGCTTAAGGTTGTTAAACTAACGCCTGCAATGGCGACACCTTCCCAGCCTGCATGCTCATAGGCATAACCCGATAATAACGAGCCAAGTGCGCCACCAATAAAATAACTGGTCATATACCCTGCAGTGAGGCGGTTACGCGCTTCAGGCATAATTCGATATAAGGTGCTTTGGCTGGTAACGTGGACAGCTTGAACGGCAAGGTCAAGAACTAAAATGCCAATAATAAAGGCGATCAAGGAGTGTTTTGCTAAGCCAATGGGTAACCAGGAGAGCAGTAATAAAACGAGCCCAATCGTGGTGATCATCTTGCCTTTGCCTTTATCCACAAGGTGCCCTGCTTGAGATGCCATCAATGCACCCGCTGCACCAACAAGGCCAAACAAACCGATAGTGCCTTCAGAGTAGTTAAATGGGGGACTCGCTAATAAAAATGCCATTGCTGTCCATAGTAAACCAAAATTGGCAAAAGAAAGTGCACCCAGTGAGGCTCTAACGGCTAAAACAGGTGTACTAAAAAATAATCGACCAATAGAGCAAAGTAACTGAAAGTAGTTAAGATTGGCTTTTTGATGATAGCGAGGTAATTTAATCGCTAATACAATTAATAAGATAATTAATAAAACAAATGCTACCCAATAAATCGCTCGCCAACCTCCGACCATTGCCACTGCGCCAGATACCGTTCTCGCCAGTAAAATCCCCAGCAGTAAGCCGCTCATAATAATCCCAACGGCTTTCCCTCGTTTATTAGGGTGTGCAATGGAGGCTGCCATTGGAATAAGTACTTGAGCAACAACAGAAAATAGTCCTGTGAGTGCCGTTCCTAATAGGATTTGCCAAATATTGGTTGAAAGAGCGGTAATGAGTAAGCCTGAAGCGGAGAGAAACGTCATAAATAATATTAGACGTTTTCGTTCAAATAAGTCCCCTAGAGGGACTAAAAATAGTAAACCGACTGCGTAGCCAAGCTGTGCGGCTGTGACAATAAATCCTGCCATATTAGTTGTCAGGTTAAATTGAGCTGCAATGGTGTCTAACAGTGGTTGGGCATAATAATTGCTGGCAACGACAAGGCCTGTCGCAATAGCCATCAAAATTGTGAGGCCCGTTGTTAGCTCAGTAGTTTGGGTCTGTTTCATGTGGGTTACCTAATATTAGCTAGGCGACTACTATAAACAAAATTCATTACCTTGGTTTATTTCTTTTTGTCATTGATACAAAAAGCCACCCGATTCTGGGTGGCTTTAGGCATTTTATTGTGTGATTTATGCTTATTTAGCGGCTTCTTTCGCAGTTTTCACCCAGCCATCAAATGTCGATTGGTGAGCTTTTATCCAAGCATTGGTGTGGCGTTGAATATCCGCTTGTGAGGCTTCCCCGTTATGCATTCTTAAATTCTGCGCATTGATATCCGCAATAGGGAGCTTCATCACTTCAAATAATTTTGCTGCTGAAGGGTTATCCGCAGCCCATTTTTTGTTAGCGACGATATGCATGGTATTCGGTGGGAAACCATAATTTTTTCCATTAGGTAGCTTAGTGTCTGTTTTTTCACCGTTTGGCATTGAAGAGAAAGGCACCTCTAGCCAGACCACATCACGACCTGGCTTGAGTACATCACTGATCCAGTAAGGTGTCCATGTATAGTATAAAATAGGCTTACCTTCTTTATATCGGGTAATGGTATCTGCCATCATTGCCGCGTAGTTACCTTGGTTATGATCAACTGTTTTTTCGAGATCATAGGCTTTCAAATGATTATTGATGGCGGCTTCACAACCCCAGCCAGGGTTACAGCCGGTTAAATCGGCTTTACCATTGCCATTTGAATCAAAGAGTTTGGCAATTTTAGGATCTTTGAGTTGTTCAACATTGGTAATATTGTATTTTTCAGCCGTTTTTTTGTCGATGAGGTAGCCTTGAGCCGCATTGACGACATAATTCCCTTGACGATAGAACACGTTATCACCGCCAGCAGCATCATACTGGGCATTATGCAAAGGAACCCAGCTGGTGGCTAAGTATGTTGCATCACCATTCGCAATGGATGCATAAGCTACGTTATAGTCGACCTCTTTGATAGGCTGAACATCATAGCCGAGTTCCTCAAGGGCTTTTGCAACGATCAGTGTTTGGAATGTTTCTTCACTGATTGTACTTTGTACAGGATTAATTTTTATTCCTTTACCAGGCAGGTCGTTAGCGGTTGCCAATGGAACGGTAAATATGGCTGTCAGTGCAGATGCAAGAATGATTTTATGTTTCATTATATTGTTCCCTCTGTTTTATTTCGCAGCGAGCTTGGCTGTAATGGGAAGAGCCAAGTTAAGTGCCAAATGAATGGCACTCAGGTGAATGGAGGATGTTTTGATTAATTGTTTTTTTTGCAAAATGGGCGTACGACCAGTCCTATAGGGCCTTTCTGATACCAACGAGTCGGTGTTTTACCTCGAGTATCTTGTCCTAAAGATTGGGTAAGGCGGTCTAAAATGATAGCGAGGATCACAATACCGACACCCCCGACGGACGCGAGACCCATATCAAGGCGGCCTATACCCCTTAAGACCATTTGGCCTAAGCCCCCGACTGCAATCATTGATGCGATAACCACCATTGACAGCGCTAACATTAAGGTTTGGTTAACTCCAGCCATTATGGTTGGCATAGCGAGTGGTAATTGCACTTTAAACAACATTTGACGAGGGCTTGCACCGAATGATTCGGCGGCTTCAATTAAGTCTGCAGGGACTTGCTTGATCCCTAAAATGGTCAAACGAATGATCGGCGGTAATGCAAATATAATGGTGACGACGACGCCTGGCACATTACCGATACCAAATAACATGACGATCGGCACTAAATAGACGAATGCTGGGGTGGTTTGCATCGCATCAAGTAATGGGCGAATGATTCTGGAGGCTCTATCACTGCGTGCTAGCCAAATTCCCAACGGTAGCCCTATCACAATACAAAACAGCAATGAGGTGAGTACCAGCGATAATGTCACCATCGCTTCCGACCACGCACCAATAGCTCCAATAGCTATCATCGAAACAAAGGTGGCAATTCCCATTGCTCGTCCTGCAAATTGCCAAGCAAGTAATGCAAAAATGATAATGGCTACAGGAGACGGTAGCGAGGTGAGAAATTGTTCAAACCCACTGAGAATAAAATCGATGGGCGCTCGTATTCCTTGAAATACAGGACGGAAGTTGAGAACAACCCAATCGATGGCATGAGCAACCCACGAATCAAGGGGGATAAGCGTATGCTGGAAAGGATCCATAATATTAAACTGATCGGGTACGATACTATCTGTTGGAGCGGCATCAAGCCAATCATTGGATCCTGAATCTGTTGTGGGTGAGCCACCCCATGGATCATCTGAAGCACTTTGGTCTGGTGTGGAGCTTGTTGCCCATGGATCGTCTGATGAGGTTGTTTCAGGCGTCTGTTCTGGCGTTTGCTCAACTTGAGTATCTGCCCATGGATCCTGTTGGTCGATGGTATTTTCTTGATTTTGCTTACTCATTTGGCGTCTCCTTATCCAGTGCTTGTAGTAGCATGCCTTTCGAAATCACCCCTAAATAACGATTTTTTTCGTTGACGACAGGAACCGCACAAGGTGCTTGTGCAATCGTCGAGATGACTTCATTTAAGGAGGTATCACCTTGAATTGGCTCGATATCTGGCAAAATTGCAGCTTCAATTCCTGCTTTGTCGTGTAGCGCTTTTTCTAAGGATTCAATGGATACAACACCTGCAAAAGTATGGCCGCGTGAGAGCAAATAGCCATGGTAGCGGTCTTCATCATTAAGCACTTTTAAAGCTGAACGAGGCCCAAAGCCAGGCGCGATATGCAACAATGCATTAGGGCGTCTTCGCGCTATGTCTTTGGCGCTGAATACTTGGCTAATATCAACCCCTCGGAAGAAAGTTCTGACGTAGTCATTGGCAGGGTTATTCAGTATTTCATCGGGGGTTCCGACTTGAACGACCACGCCACCTTGCATAATGGCAATGCGGTCACCAATTCGCATCGCTTCGTCGAGGTCATGGGAGATAAAAACGATAGTGCGTTGTTTATCACCTTGTAAAGAAAGCAATTCATCTTGCATTTCTGTTCGAATGAGTGGGTCAAGAGCAGAAAAGGCTTCATCCATTAAAAGAATATCAGGGTCATTAGCGAGTGCTCGCGCTAAGCCAATGCGTTGGCGCATCCCACCAGAAAGCTCATCAGGGAATGAGTTAGCCCATTTATCCAAGTTAACTTGATTCAGTGCATCCATTGCTTTTTTATGGCGTTCTTCTTTCGAAATGCCAGAAAGTTCCATACCAAAAGCTGTATTATCAATCACATTCATGTGTGGCATTAATGCAAAGGATTGGAATACCATACTGATTTTAGTTCGACGTACTTCACGCAGCGCTTTGTCGGAAATATTAGAGATATCTTGCCCATCAATCAGCACCTGGCCGCTGGTAGGTTCAATCAGGCGATTGAGGAGGCGCACCAAAGTGGACTTCCCTGAACCCGAAAGCCCCATAACTACGAAGATTTCGCCTTCTTCAATCGCCAGATTCACATCTTGAACACCGACCGTGAGGCCCGTTTTTTCGAAGATAGCATCTTTGTCCATTCCTGATTCTAACAGCTTAAAAGCGGAGTCAGGATTTTCCCCAAATATTTTATATAAATTTTTAACTTCTAATTTTATTGCCATATATTATTTACCCAATTTTCAATCAACAAAAGAGTTGGAGCCCAAATGAATAATGTTGATTCAATGATGATAGTCGAGCCTATTGAGACCTAAACGAAGGCTATCGCTTGAAAATTATTAGGGCAGAAATTCCTATTTTAATTTAATGGGTTTATTCATTATGGTTTAAATTCAAATGCTCCTGATTAGATTATTAGTAAAAATTGCAAGCAATAAACCCTAGCATAATAAAAATGCCTGACAACCCTTGGTTAAGCAGAATTAATCAAAAAAATGAGTGTCAAAAATGCTGAATATCATTCAAATAATCAAAAGAAAATAGCGAATATGAGCAATAATATGAAAATTAATAGAGATAGCTAACTCGCTGGTGAGACAGTATTTATTTTGACAGAATTAAAAATAGGCCAATGAAGTTCAGTGAATTAATGACGATAATTTTTAGACTACAATAATGTAATAATTAGTGAATGAAAATAAATAAGATAAAACGCCATAATCATTAGTTTTGTTAACTTATTTTTGGGTTTTAAAACAGGAAAATGAAAAAAAATGCCAGATTAATTCATTAAAAATGAATAATCGAACAGATATCTCTATAAAAAACGAACTGATTTGAGCGTTTTTTAGTCTAAAAAATACCCTGACAAATAAAGTTGTTATTATTCATTAGGGTATGTTAGGTATTTATGTCTTAAGTTAAATGTAAAATAAATTAATCAATTGATTAAAAGTTCCAGTCATCATCTTCTGTACTGACCGCTTTGCCAATAATATAAGAAGAACCTGAACCTGAGAAGAAATCATGATTTTCATTCGCGTCAGGGGATAGTGCAGATAATATTGCCGCACTCACATCGGTGACTGTATCAGGGAATAAGGCTTCATAGCCTAAATTCATTAAGGCCTTGTTGGCATTATAGTGTAAGAACTTTTTAACATCTTCTGTCCAGCCTACGGGGTCATATAACTCTTGGGTATATTTGACTTCATTTTCATATAAATCGAATAATAATGAGAAAGTAAAATCCTTTATTTCTGATTGTGTTTTTTCATCATAATTCAATAATGATTTTTGGAATTTATAGCCAATATAATAGCCATGAATCGCCTCATCTCGGATAATTAATCGAATTAAGTCAGCCGTATTTGTGAGTTTGCCACGGCTTGACCAATACATAGGTAAATAAAACCCAGAATAGAATAAGAAAGATTCCAAAAAGACACTCGCCACTTTTTTCTTTAATGGATGCGAATCGCAATAATAAGAAAGAATGATTTTAGCTTTATTCTGTAATGCATTATTCTCCTCACTCCAACGAAAAGCTTCATCGACATCGCTGGTGGAACATAAGGTGGAGAAAATAGAACTATAAGAGCGCGCATGTACTGCTTCCATAAAGCTAATATTGGATAAAACGGCTTCTTCGTGGGGCGTTTGTGAGTCAGGCATTAAACAGGGCGCACCAACCGTATTTTGAATGGTGTCAAGCAGTGTTAGGCCAGTAAAGACACGTATAGTCAGCTTTTTTTCTGCTTCAGTAAGGGTATTCCACGATGGAATATCGTTGGATAGCGGGACTTTTTCGGGTAACCAGAAGTTAGAGGTGAGGCGGTTCCAAACCTCAAGGTCTTTATCATCTTGAATGCGATTCCAGTTGATTGCCTTCACTGGGGCTGCGGATGTATTGGTGGTCATATTCTGATTCCTATTACAGAGTGCAAGATACGCAGCCGTCAACTTCAGTACCTTCCAAAGCGGTTTGACGTAATCGTATGTAATACAAAGTTTTTATGCCTTTTTTCCATGCGTATATTTGCGCTCGGTTAATATCTCGCGTTGTGGCATCATCTTTGAAAAAGAGCGTTAACGATAAGCCTTGGTCGACGTGTTGGGTGGCCATGGCATAGGTATCAATAATTTTTTCAGGGCCGATCTGATAGGCATCTTGGTAATACTCAAGATTCTCGTTATCCATAAATGGGGCAGGATAATAGACTCGACCAATCTTTCCTTCTTTACGGATCTCTATACGAGAAACAATCGGATGAATGCTAGATGTGGAATTATTGATATAGGAAATAGACCCAGTGGGGGGAATGGCTTGCAAGTTTTGGTTGTAAATACCATAGGTGATCACTGATTGTCTTAAGGCTTGCCAGTCTTCTCGTGTGGGAATTTCGATACCCGAGCGTCGGAATAATTCCTGCACGGTTTGTGTCTTTGGTAACCAAATATCGTTGATATATTTATCAAAATAGTCACCTGAGCCATAAGTGGAGTGCTCAAAGCCAACAAAGGCGGTTTTGCGCTCAATCGCTAATTGGTTTGATGTTTTTAGGGCGTAATAAGTCACTGTATAAAAATAGATATTGGTAAAATCAAGTGCTTCTTCACTACCATAATGAATATGTTCACGGGCTAAATAGCCATGTAAGTTCATTTGCCCAAGGCCAATAGCATGGGATTGACGGTTTCCTTGTGCAATAGACGGTACAGAACGAATATCGCTCATATCGGATACGGCACTCAGTGCTCTGACAGCAGCTTCGATGGAGCGTGCAAAGTTTGGTGAATCCATGGTTTTGGCAATATTCATAGAGCCTAAATTGCAGCTGATATCTTTACCAATTTCTTGGTAACTTAAATCCTCTTCATACAGGCTAGGGTGATTAACTTGCAGAATTTCTGAGCACAGGTTGCTCATATTAATTCGCCCTGAAATAGGATTGGCTCTATTGGCGGTATCTTCAAATAAAATATATGGGTAGCCCGATTCAAATTGAATTTCAGCTAAAGTTTGGAAAAATTCCCGGGCATTAATTTTGTATTTTTTTATTGCCTTGTTATTCACCATTTCAGCGTATTTTTCAGAGACGCTAATTTCAGACATGGGAACGCCATAAACACGTTGTACATCGTAAGGTGAGAATAAGTACATATCTTCGTTATTTTTGGCTAACTGAAAAGTAATGTCTGGGATCACCACGCCAAGGGATAAGGTTTTTATGCGTATTTTCTCATCTGCATTTTCCCGTTTTGTATCGAGAAAACGCATAATATCAGGGTGATGTGCATGCAAATACACGGCTCCAGCACCTTGACGAGCGCCCAATTGATTCGCGTAGGAAAAGGCGTCTTCCAACATTTTCATCACAGGAACTACACCAGAAGATTGGTTTTCAATCAATTTTATTGGGGCGCCTTGTTCGCGTAAGTTGGTCATCATAAAGGCAACTCCACCACCCCGTTTGGATAGCTGGAGTGCGGAATTAACAGAACGCCCGATGGACTCCATATTGTCTTCTATACGCAATAGAAAACAGGATATTAATTCGCCTCGCTGCTTTTTCCCACAATTGAGAAATGTTGGCGTAGCGGGTTGGAAACGGCCTGTAATAATTTCATCGACATACAATTTAGCCAGTGATTCTGAGCCTTGTGCTAAAGTTAATGCCACCATGCAAACTCGGTCTTCATAGCGTTCTAAATAGCGCTTTCCATCAAAAGTTTTCAGCGTATAGCTGGTGTAGTATTTGAATGCGCCAAGAAAGGTTTGGAAACGAAATTTATGTGCATAGGCTTGCTGAAACAGTGACTTAATAAAGTCAAAACGGTATTGCTGCAATATATCGTTTTCGTAGTAATTTTCTTGAACAAGAAAATCTAATTTTTCTTTTAAATCATGGAAAAATACAGTGTTTTGATTAACATGATGACGGAAATAATGGTGTGCAGCTTCTTTATCTTTATCAAACTGAATATGACCTTCGCTGTTATATAAATTCAGCATGGCATTCAGGGCATGGTAATCAACTTCAGTATTATTTTGTATTGTATCCATCATGAAAAGCTCTCGTTGTGGGCATGTTGCCAGAACGTTTGTAGGCCATCTTTAACCGACTGAACATCTTTTGCAGTACCTAAGAGTTCAAAGCGGTAGAGGTAAGGCACACGGCATTTTTGTGCGACGATATCCCCCGCAATTGCGTAAGCATCGCCAAAGTTGGTATTCCCCGCAGCAATAACACCACGAATGAATAAACGGTTTTCTTCGATATTTAAAAACTGAATCACTTCTTTTGGCACCGCGCCTTTTGTGCCACCGCCACCGTAGGTTGGAAGCAGTAGAACATAAGGTTTTGTGGCAATAGGGCTCATTTCTTGTGGCCCTATTGGGAGGCGCGTTGCAGGCAAGCCCAATTTTTCAACAAACCGATGGCAATTGCCTGAGCGGCTTGAAAAATAGATGAGTGATTCCGTTTTCATGGGATTTCCTATGCGGCAAGAAGGCTTATCATATCAGGGCGAAAACCAGCCCAATGTTTGTCACCCGCAACAACAACTGGCACCTGTTGGTAACCTAATTTTTTAACTAATTCAAGTGCTTGAGTGTCTTTTGTTAAGTCAATTATCTGGTAAGCGATTTGCTTGCGGTCTAAGGCTTGATAGGTGGCATTACATTGAACGCAGTTGGGCTTACTATAAATGGTAATCTTATTCATCATATTCACCTTTTAAATTTCTAAGAGCATCTTGGCATGTGATACTTAAAGACTATATATAGATTGAAAATTTATCAACCACACAATATATAGTGAATAGTGAATATTGAATGATAATTATTCTAATTATCTGCTAGGTTGTTATTTATATTGAAAATAAAAAAAATGGGGCATTCGATGATTCCGTTTGCCACACTAAGAAAAAATAGCATTGCAATGTAGAAATAATTTACTCTATAACTGTATATACAATCAGGTAAATGAATCCTTTTAAGGAGATACTATGTACCATCAATATTTAGCGACACCAGATAAATTTCCTAAGCCGTGGGTCCATATTACGGCGGATGACGAAGGGATCACGAGCCTCTACTTTGTTGATGAAAAAACAGAAAAAGAGAGTAAAAATGAGCATTCCAAACTGTGTGCTAAAGAATTAAAAGAATATTTTAACCACAAAAGAAAAACGTTTACGGTGGCGTTAAACCCCCATGGCACAGAGTTCCAAAAGAAAGTATGGAAGCATCTATGTGGGATCCCTTATGGTGAGCGTTGGAGTTATAAGGATTTAGCGTTGAAGCTAGGTTCTGCCAATTATTGCCGTGCGGTGGGAATGGCAAATTCACGTAATCCCATTTCATTAATCGTGCCCTGTCATCGTGTGCTAGGCCATGATGGTAAGCTAGTGGGATACACGGGGGGATTAGATATTAAAGATTGGCTGCTATTGCATGAGAAGTAAAATCTAAATAATTCGCTATAGGTGACACTATTAGTTGCATTAATTGCTATTGATAAGAATAATTGGCGAAAGTAGAGCGGAAATAACCAATAAATAATATATTTTTATCATTTTAGTTGGTTTTCGTGATCTAGGTTGTAGACAAGTAACTCAGAGATCTGATGTACTGAGCTTGATACAGATGGTGTGTCTATTTTATTTTAAAGGTAATAATTTGATGTCTAAAGTTAAAGGTAACGTTAAGTGGTTCAACGAATCTAAAGGTTTTGGTTTTATCACTCCAGAAGATGGCAGCAAAGATGTTTTTGTTCACTTTTCTGCGATTGCTAGCGAGGGTTTCAAAACCTTAGCGGAAGGCCAGAAAGTTGAATTTGAAATCACTGAAGGTGCTAAAGGCCCATCTGCTGTTAACGTTGTCTCTCTGTAATTTAAACAATTAACAATCAGAAACGAACAGCTGTAAACTCGCTCTAGTTAACTGGAGCGAGTTTTTTTATGGAAAAAATTGAGGAATGATTGGTAATAAAAAACCTGACTCGGTTTCCCAAATCAGGTCTCTAGGTGACTAAATGAATACTTATTTCACTTCTTCGCCTTTAGCTTGCAAGTCAGCATGATAAGAGGAGCGTACAAAAGGCCCACAAGCTGCGTGGGTAAAGCCCATAGCCATCGCTTCTTCTTTCATCTCATCGAACTCTGCAGGGCTTACGTAGCGTTTTACAGGTAAATGGTGACGGCTTGGCTGTAAGTATTGCCCAAGTGTCAGCATAGTTACACCATGGCGACGTAAATCCCGCATAACCTCAATGATTTCAGCATTAGTCTCACCAAGGCCAACCATTAAACCTGATTTTGTTGGGATATCAGGATGAGCTTCTTTGAATTTTTCGAGTAATTTCAGTGACCATTCATAATTTGCACCAGGGCGAACTTGGCGATAAACACGTGGCACGTTTTCAAGGTTGTGGTTAAACACGTCAGGTGGTGTTGCCGTTAAGATTTCTAATGCACGATCCATACGACCACGGAAATCGGGGACTAGGGTTTCGATTTTAATCGATGGGCTTTTCTCGCGAATAGCACTGATACAATCCGCAAAATGTTGTGCGCCACCATCACGTAGATCGTCGCGGTCAACAGAGGTGATCACCACATAACGCAATGCCATGTCTTTGATCGTTTGCGCTAATTTTTCAGGCTCATTTGCATCGGGAGCGTTAGGACGGCCGTGGGCAACATCACAGAATGGACAGCGTCTGGTACAAATAGCCCCTAAGATCATAAAGGTAGCTGTACCATGATTAAAGCATTCAGATAGATTTGGGCAGGAGGCTTCTTCACATACGGAGTGAAGGCCATTTTTGCGCATCGCTGCTTTGATACCTTGTATACGTGTTGAGTCAGCGGGAAGCCGAATTTTCATCCAGTCAGGTTTGCGTAGAATTTCTTCGCGTTCAGTCACCACATTTTTGACAGGGATCAGCGCCATTTTGTCGGCGTCACGATATTTAATTCCGCGTTCTATCTGAATTGGTTTACTCATAATATGACGGTTCCAGTTATCTTTTATGCTGATGGATAAGTTCTAATTCTAAACAAAATACAGGGAGCGCCGTAACTCACCCATTAAAAAATTTTTTAAAAATGTTAAAAAATTATAGCATTATTATTGAACAATATGAAATCCCAGTGTGTCACAGAATTGGCTAATTAGCACAGGCTGAACATCAGATAATGACACTTTGGGGGCGAGATCACAGACTTGAGTCATTCTCAACTCACTGTAACCACACGGGTTTATACGGTTAAACGGCTCAAGATCCATATCAATATTTAATGCTAACCCGTGGAATGAGCAACCTTGGCGAATACGTAATCCAAGAGAGCAAATTTTTTCCCCATTAACATAAACACCAGGGGCATCAGGGCGAGGGTAAGCTTCAATATTAAAATGGGCTAGGGTATTTACCACTGTGTTTTCCAGTGCGGTGACGAGTTCACGCACGCCAATTTTATTACGCTTTAAATCAAGCATGACATACATGACTTGCTGGCCAGGGCCATGATAGGTGACTTGGCCGCCTCTATCGCTTTGAATAACAGGGATATCTCCAGGAGCTAAAACATGTTCAGCTTTCCCTGCTTGCCCCTGAGTGAAAACACGCGGGTGCTCAACAAGCCAAATTTCATCAAGGGTTTTTGCGGTGCGACACTCAGTAAATTGGTGCATGGCATCAGAAACCGTTTGATAAGGTGCATGGCCAAGTTGGCGAATGATGATGCTTCTGTCTGACAAAATTTTGTGTCCAACGGTTCAAATGAGGGCAGTATAACTCCGCAAAAAGTATATCTCCAGTTTGCTTTGTTATTAATTTGTTATTTATCTACCCCATAAAACAAAAAAGCCGAACAGCAGTCACACTATTCGGCTTTTCAGTTAAGCGTTCATTAAAGAACAACTTTCACTAATTCTAATGCACCTAATTCACTATACAAGGTTTCAACTTGTTCAATATGGGTGGCATTAATGGTAATCGACACTGAGTGATAATTACCTTTGCTGCTTGGTTTGACGTCAGGGGCATAATCACCCGGTGCGTGGCGTTGAACCACTTCAATCACTTGATCAACCAGTTCAGGCTGTGCCAAGCCCATTACTTTGTAAGTTAATGGACATGGGAACTCAAGCAGTTCACCTAATTTCGTTTTCATGGGCACTCCTAATTTTTTAAAATTGTGTCGCTGGTTGAAAAAGATTGGCTGGTATCAAACCAGCCAATGAGTTGTCTTCATCCAACAAACATATTGATACTTACTATATGGGGATGACTTATTTTCGTTTCAAGGGTTAGCCGAACCAGCGATGGAATAACAGTTTAATATAGTCGATTAAGCGACTGAAAAAACCACCTTCTTCAACATCTTTCAGCACCGCTAATGGGTGTTGCTCGATAGTTTTGCCATCTAGTTGGAAGCTAATTGTTCCCACTTGCTGGCCCTTTGTTAATGGGGCCTGCAGCTCTGTAGTGGATAATTCATAGCTGGCTTTTAAGTCTTTTAAACGACCACGCGGTATGGTCAGGTAGAGGTCTTCGACAACACCCAGTTTGACCTCGTTTTCATCGCCAAACCAGACGGGGGCACTGGCAAAATCGACCCCTGCTTGCAATGGTTTTACTGTTTCATAGAAACGGAAGCCATAAGTTAATAATTTTTTACTTTCTGCATCACGACCTTTGCTACTTTTGCCGCCCATAACGACAGAAATTAAACGCATGTCACCTTCAGTTGCTGAGGCAACTAGGTTGTACCCTGCAGCATTCGTGTGACCTGTTTTGATCCCATCAACTGCGAGGCTCTTATCCCATAACAAGCCATTACGGTTTGTTTGGCGGATATTATTGAAGGTAAACTCTTTTTCTTTGTAGATAGCATATTCTTCAGGGACGTCACGTACGAGTGCTTGGCCAATCAGAGCCATATCTCGTGCTGAACTATACTGTCCATCGGCATCCAAACCATGAACCGTTTGGAAATGGGTATTTTTCAAGCCCAGCTTATTCACATAGCCATTCATTAGCTGAACGAAATTGGTCTGATCACCCGCGATATGATCCGCCATCGCGACACAGGCATCGTTACCTGATTGCAGGTTAATACCGCGAGTTAACTGAGAAACACTGACGCGATCACCTGGTTTTAAAAACATCAGTGAGGAGCCTTTAAAGACAGGATTTCCAGTTGCCCATGCATCTTCACCTACCGTGACCATGTCATTTGCACCAATTTTACCTGATTTAATCGCTTGACCAATCACGTAGCTCGTCATCATTTTGGTTAAACTAGCAGGATCACGGCGCTGATCTGCATTACTTTCAGCGAGGACTTTTCCTGAATTATAATCAATCAGAATATAAGCTTCTGCATCAATTGGTGGTGCCGCAGGAATTGAGGTATTTGGAAAAGTTTCATTAGCAGTTGCAATATTGGCAGTCAAAAGCAGCAGTGCAGAACCCAGCACTGTGTGACGCACAATACGTGATGGAGCGACATTATTCATGGTTGTACCATTACATCCGAAATTCGGTTAACACAAGGAGGCGCAGTGTAGCAAAAGAGAGTATGAACAAAAAAGCCCCTTTTACATTGCGCCAATCATTTTATTGCATTTTATCTTTTTCATATGTGAAGTGGTGTTATCTCTTTCCTCTTCACATATTTGAAGCCTTAAGGTGCGACAACCATCGAAGCTTGGTTGCGTTCGGACTGCAAACGTCCTTGAACCTCAACAGCTTGCTGCCTTGTAGTAAATGGCCCTAATTGTACGCGGTAAATTCCATTGTAAGGTTGGAGACGACCAGGCACATTAAACTGGGTTTTTAATTCATTTAGCATCGATTGTGCATTGGTTTGGCTGCTAATTGCCCCTGCTTGAACTAGAAAGCCGCGTTCAGGTACCGCTTCCTCACTCGCAGCTTGAGGCGCAGGTGTAGGCGTTGGTGTTTGCAGGCTCATGTCAGGCATGGTGGGCTGCATTGGCTCTTTAGGTTGTTGAACAGGTAGTGTATTTTCTGGCGTTGGTAAATTTTCCATTACAGGTGTGCCCATTGGGCCTGAACCTAATTGTGGACGTCCTGGCAGGGCATAGCTCTGTTTGACAAAGTTGGAGCCAACGGTACCAGCACCAGATAAACTGCCATCTTGTGCAACTGAAATGGCATCAATTTTGATTTTTGTTGTCGGCATTAAATTTAAGCGATCTGCCGTTGCGCGGGAAACTGCAATACTTTTACCAGGGACGTAAGGGCCACGGTCATTAACACGAACGACCATCATACGGCCATTCATCATATTGGTAATGCGAACATAGCTTGGGATTGGTAATGTAGGATGTGCAGCCGTTAATTCAACGGGGTTTACGCGCTCACCAATTGCAGTCATATTGCCAGTTGATTCAGCACCGTAAATTGATGCATAACCCACTTGTGAAAACTGAGCTGGATCGCGAACAATTTGATATTGTTGCCCATTACGGGAATAGTCGGTATTTGCCGTCGGATGATATGGCTCATAATGAGGCTCTGCGCCTAATACATCTTGTGTTGGCACATTAGTGGGCACTTTCGGTGCCTGCTTAACGTCTTCTGTCACACAGCCACTGAGTAGCGCGGCAGTGATGCCAAGCATTATCCATTGTAAACGCATACTAAGCCTCATTTTATAAACTTTTGGATAGAAATTTTCGGTGTGTATGTATCGACATGATAATACCGAACCCAGCCATTAATACAATTAAGGCAGACCCCCCATAACTCACCAAGGGGAGGGGAACGCCAACAACGGGTAATATACCACTTACCATGCCGATATTAACAAATACATAAACAAAAAGGATTAAGATCAAACCGCCAACCATCACTCGGCCAAACGTATTCTGTGCACTCGCGGCGATATACAGCCCACGAATAATCAGCAGTATATAGAGCCCTAAAAGAATAAGAACACCAACCAAACCCAATTCTTCTGCGAGTACAGCAAAAATAAAGTCGGTATGCCTTTCGGGTAAGAACTCCAGTTGAGATTGCGTTCCATGTAACCAACCTTTGCCCATGAGCCCACCAGAGCCAATGGCGATTTTAGATTGAATGATATGGTAGCCAGCGCCTAACGGGTCTGTTTCAGGATCGAGTAGCATCATCACTCGAGCTCTTTGATAACCATGCATCAAGAAGAACCATAACAGCGGAATAAAGGCGGCAAGTGCGATGCCTGCAACGGCGATAAGCCGCCAGCTCATCCCTGCAAGAAAGAGAACAAACAGCCCTGAAGCCGCGACTAAAATAGAGGTTCCAAGATCAGGTTGTGCGGCAACGAGTAGTGTTGGAACAAAAATCAGTACTAAGGCAATCAGCGTATTTTTAAATGAAGGTGGGCATGAATCACGGTTCATATAGCGCGCTACCATCAGAGGAACGGCTATTTTGGCGATTTCAGATGGCTGAAAACGAACAAAGCCTAAATCTAACCAACGTTGAGCCCCTTTACTTATTTGCCCGAACACATCTACAAAAATCAGTAAAATTACGCAAAAAATAAATAAGTGCGGCGCCCAACTTTCATACATCCGAGGTGGAATTTGTGCCATTACAATCATGACAATAAAACCTGTGGCGATTTGCCCAAGTTTTCTTTCCATCATTTCAGGGTCTTGCCCACTAGCGCTCCACATGATAAACGCACTGTAAGCAAGTAATGCAATAATGATCAATAACATAGGTACATCTATGTGCAGACGCGTTGATAATGAATTTTTTCTCTTATCGTCAGTCATAATCTTTATTGCTCATAAAAAAGGTTCTTAAAACACGCATTAGCGATCTTCCCCCACACCAGCTGCTGATGAGACAACTTCAGTTCGGTTATCGCCAAGCAGGACATGGTCAAATATTTGGCGAACAATATCACCAACTGCTGGACCTGCACCGCCGTTTTCTAAAATAATCGCGACAGCAATTGTTGGCTTATCATAAGGTGCATAAGCAATCATTAATTTGTGGTCACGTAAATGTTCTGCCAATTTACTCGCATTATAGGTTTCATAGCTGAAAACCTGTGCTGTTCCTGATTTGGCAGCCACTTTATAGGGGGTACCAATAAAGCTGCGTCGACCCGTACCGTTCGGCGCATTTGCGACACCATACATACCGTGTTTAGCCAGTTCCCAATATCCCGAATGAATGTCGCCAATTTGCTTGGTTTCCTTATCTTCATAAGGCACCATTGCGTTACCTAGTTTCGTGCCATACAGCAGGTGAGGGGTTTTGACTTGGCCATCATTGATTAACGTCATCAATGCTTTAGACATTTGGATTGGCGTTGCTGTCCAGTAGCCTTGTCCTATTCCAACAGGAATTGTATCCCCTTGATACCAGGGTTTTTTATAACGCTTTTGTTTCCATTCTCGGGTTGGCATGATGCCTGAACGTTCTTCCGCAAGGTCAATGCCTGTATATTCTCCGAAACCAAAACGTGTCATCCACGCAGAGAGACGGTCTATCCCCATATCATAAGCGACTTGATAGAAGAAAGTATCCGCTGATTCAACAATAGATTTAACGACATTTAATTTACCGTGCCCCCAACGTTTCCAGTCACGGTAACGTTTTTCTGAGCCAGGAAGTTGCCACCAACCAGGGTCAAAAATGGTGGTATTCGGTGTGATCACTTTTTCGCTTAGGGCAGCAACCGAAATAAATGGTTTTACCGTTGATGCAGGAGGATAGAGCCCCTGAGTGGTGCGGTTAATAAGCGGTCTATCTGGGTTATTTAGCAACGCCTGATAATCTTTGTTCGAGATACCATTAACAAACAAGTTTGAGTCATAACTTGGGTTTGATACCAAAGCCAGTATTTCTCCATTGCGAGGGTCGGTTACGACGACAGCGGCACGGCTGGTGGTTAATAGTTTTTCGATATAAATTTGCAGCTCTAGGTCGATAGTGAGATAAATATCACGCCCTGCTTGAGGTGGTTGCTCGTGTAATTGGCGGATCACGCGACCGCGGCTATTGACCTCGACCTCTTCATAGCCTGTTTTACCGTGCAAGATATCTTCATAAAAGCGTTCAATGCCTAATTTTCCAATATCGTGGCTTGCAGCATAATTTGGCAATACACCTTCTTTATCCAAGCGTTCTACGTCTTTATCGTTAATTTTTGCGACATAGCCAATCACGTGAGTTAATGCGGATCCATAAGGGTAAGAACGGCGCTGGTAGCTTTTGACTTCTAAACCAGGAAAGCGGTATTGATTAACTGCAAAGCGCGCTACTTGTACTTCATTAAGTTGAGTTTTCAGTGCAATAGAGGTAAAACGGCGCGAACGTTTACGCTCTTTTTCAAAGTTGGTGATATCTTCATCGGTTAAATCGACGACATTGCGTAATTTTTCCAGCGTTTCTTTTAAATCATCGACTTTTTCAGGGATGATTTCTAGCTGATAGAATGTGCTGTTAAGCGCAAGTTGTGTTCCACGTCGGTCATAAATAATCCCGCGGCTTGGCGCAATAGGGACTAATTTGATTCGGTTATCATTTGAACGAGTTTGATAATCTTCATGACGAACAATTTGCAGATGATACAAATTGGTGACAAGAATGGCAGTCAAAATAACAATCACGCCAAAGGCAATAAGCGCTCGGCGAATAAATAAGACAGATTCAGCGGTATGGTCGCGAAAAGGGGTGCGTTGTGTTTTCATCCCATTGCCATTTTGAACATATTCAAACCTGACTATTCCCGGTGGTAAGGGTGGTTAGTCGTAATACTCCATGCCCGATAAAGACTTTCGGCAACAAGGACTCGAACTAAAGGGTGCGGTAGCGTAAGTGGTGACAATGACCAACTTTGCTCCGCTGCTTCTTTGCAAGCAGGGGCAAGGCCTTCGGGGCCACCAATCAACAAGCTGACATTTCGACCATCTTGTTTCCATTTATCAAGTTGGACAGCAAGTTTGGGCGTGTCCCAGCGGTCACCTGGAATATCCAGTGTGACAATTCGATTACCTTTCCCTACTGCGGCAAGCATTAACTCGCCTTCTTTTTCCAAAATACGCTTGATATCAGCATTTTTTCCACGTTTTCCTGCTGGAATTTCCGTTAGTTCAAACGGCATATCTTTAGGAAATCGGTGGAGATAATCCATAAAGCCGGTCTGAACCCAGTCCGGCATTTTTGTTCCAACGGCGATGAGCTGTAATTTCAACCTCAGCTCCAGAGTTTTTCTAATTCATACATACGGCGACTTTCATCTTGCATGATGTGAACGATGGCATCGCCAAGATCAACAACAATCCAATCAGAAATTCCTTGCCCTTCAACACCTAACGGCATTAACCCGTTTTTACGGCAAGCATCAATCAACCTGTCAGCAACGGACATTAAATGGCGGCTTGAGGTTCCTGTACAAATGATCATCTGATCGGTAATACTTGATTTCCCTTGAACATCGATAGTGATGATATCTTCGGCTTTCGCATCATCGAGACTTTCGATAATAAATTTTTGGAGTTCAGTTCCTTGCAAAAGGTTCACCTTTTATTCAAACAAACAGAATATGATGTTAAATACTGTTTGTAGTTTATAGACAAATAGTTTGCTGCCAATAAACGAATTAGACTCATTTTCAGCAGAGTCATTTTACCCTAGATTTTAAGAAAAATCGGCTAAATTCTTTTTTATTCATTTTGAAGTGAAATTTATAGGGATATCTGCTCATTTGGGCAAGAAGTTTGTGTTAACTTTACAAAATAACAAAAGAAATTTTACCCTAACAAATATTTTAGAATGGGATGAACAGAGTGCAAATAATTAAGCCCCAAGTTTTTATTTTTGAAGGGATTAATCACCTCCCGATAGAAATACAGGATGACATCGCTCCTATTGTGGAATCCATAACTAATCTATCGAGTGTTTCTTGTACAGTGGGGGCGCTGGGAGTGGTCTGTTCATTATCGAATCTATCCGAATTAGTCGGGTTATTTCCTGCGAATATACCTATTTTAACGGGAGATAAATTGCAAGATATAGACTATTGGGATGCTTTTTTAACGCAATTGTATACCTTGCAACGGCTTGAATATTTGCAACAGCGGTTAACTCATCATGAAATAATTCAATTTCATAGTCGTCATAAATATTTGATTATGGCGTACTCCCCTGTGGGGTATCAATTAACAGGCCGCCTAGTGGCGACTATTCGTAAAGGCAGTAATTTGACGTTATTTTTTAATCAATATAAAGCGTGCTTAATGGAAATATTTGCAACCGTAGCGCCTAAAAATATTCAAGTAAATGCACTTAGCCATATGCAAGGCTATTTTAAACATAAAGCAACGCAAGACGAGAAAAAACGATTGTTGTGGTTAATCAATGATTATCGAGAAGGTCATTTGCCCATTAATCGGCCATTAATGATGATGCAGCAATTGTTACAGCAATATCCCGATGACTATCTTAAGGAACAATATTTCTTTGCGCCATACCCTAACTGTAATGTATTAAGAGAAAGGCCTTATCGTTGGTAAAGACCTTGTTGGTGAATATACTGTAAAACAGCTTCAGGAATTAAATCACGGCAGCTATCACCTGCAATTAATTTTTGGCGTATCTCTGTAGCGGAAATATTAATAAGAGGTGTATCCCCTAAAAAAATATAACCGTGGGGTGTACTGCGCAATTTTTCAGGCTGGGCTGTTTTATGTTGTGAAAGCCACGCTTGCATTTTCGGGTCAGTAAATTGTGTTGCATACCCTGGGCGTGAACAAACCAATAAATGGCAGTTATCTAATATTTTATCCCACCCGTACCAGGTATTAATGGAAAGCAACGAGTCTTGCCCAATAATAAACGCTAAAGGTTGCGTCGAGCCCCTTTCTTGGCGTAACTCTGTCAGTGTTTCAATGGTATAAGATGGCGAATTTTTTTCGAGTTCCCGTGTATCAATAGTAAATAACGGATTACCTTGAATGGCTAATTTTACCATTTCTAATCGTTGGGATGGGCTTGCTTCAGGCTGCGGGCGATGAGGCGGAACGTGGTTTGGTAGCAAAAGAACCTTTTGTAACCCAACTTGCTTTGCGAGTGCTTGAACAGGGCGCAAATGACCATAGTGGATTGGGTCGAATGTTCCGCCAAATAAGGCTTGCAGACCCGTATTCTTTTTTTGAAAAGCGCGCTGATTAACCATGAATAAAATTCTCTGCAAATGATTTGCCACATAGCAACATAGACAGGGATTGAAGATCGGGCCATGCAGAATGGCTAAAGTCTTGTTTAATGTGAATTTCTGCTTGAGTTAATAACATGAGTGCAGATTGTAATTGATGCAAACTTAAACGCTGCAAGGCTTCAGTCATCACGCCACGGCGGTTCTGCCAGACCTTGTGTTGGTCAAATAAGATTTTTAAAGATGTAGTCGCTGATTGGCGTTTTAAGGTGATCAACAGCATTAGTTCTCGTTGGATTGAGCGCAATAAAATAACAGGCTCAACATCTTCATGTTGAAGTTGCTCAAGAATATGCCATGAGCGGCGAGATTTCCCCGCTAATAGGGCATCAACCCAATGAAAAGGGGTGAAATGTGCGGAATCATTCACCGCGCTTTCAACTCGTGGGTAGGTCAATTTGCCATCGGGGTAGAGTAATGAAAGTCGTTCAAGAGCTTGAGCTAACCCCAATAAATTCCCTTCATAACAATAGCAAAGCAATTGGTTCGCTTCAGCTTCGAGGGATAACCGCATATTGTATGCGCGCTTAGACACCCATTGAGGCAAGCGTTGGTATTCAGGCGTTAAACAGCTTACATAAACCGCATCTTGGCTAATAGCTTTAAACCAAGCACTGTTTTCTTGGGCTTTGGTTAACTTATGCCCACGCAGCACCAACAGTAAATCGGCGTGCAATAACTGAGAAAGCTGGTTTAATTTTTCCGCCATTGCCGCATTTGGGCCATTTTCGGGAAGCAGTAAAGTGAGTGTTTGACGGCTGGCGAATAAGCTCAGTGCTTGACACAAGCTAAAAATTTCATCCCAATCCGTGTTTTGCTCAAGGGCGAAAGTAAAATGCTCTTCGAACCCCTGCTCAATAGCAGCTTTACGAATCGCATCCTGACTTTCTTGAAGAAGAAGGGGCTCATTGCCCCAAATTAAATAGCGGCCTCTTAGAGACTCTTGTAACGAAGAGGCCAACTGTTCAGGGTAAATACGCGTCATTATGGTTGCGTGTTAGCTTCAGCGGCTTGAGTTTTTGCTTTTTCAAGTTCAGCTGAGTGAACCAACAGTAACTTGCGAACGATATTGCGTGCCGCCTGCTCTTGCATTTCTTGCTTAACAATCTCTTTTTCCGCATCTTTTGCAAGTGCTTCTAATGGGTTGTCAAAGAAAGTACGTTCTACACGGCTTTGCAGCGGGTATATTGCACCATCTGGCATTAAAACCTGTGCATTCATCGTGAACGTTAATTGTTTCTCAGCAGCTTTACCATCTTGATAAATCGATACTGTTTCAGTGTTTTCACTGGAACTTGTGATTTTCAAAATAGGGACGCTCGCGTTGCCTGTTTCGAGGATCGTCACGTTATTGAGTCGCAATTGTTCCCGAAGGGCACGTGTCAGGTAGCCGTATGGATCGTTCGAACTCAGTTGCAATGTTTTCAATTCTTCAGGAATTTGCGTTGTTCCTTGTAAACGAAAACCGCAACCTGCGGTAACGAGTACCGCAAGACTCAAAAATAAAGTTATTAGATAACGCACCTGGCCTCCTTATCAGCCAACAGCCTAATATCAACCTACAACAAGGTTAAGCAATTTGCCTGGAACATAGATTACTTTGCGTATACTTACCTCTTCAAGATATTTCGACACGCTAGGCTCTTGTTGTGCCATTTCTAAGACAAATTCTTGTGTCGCATCGGCTGGAACGGTAATACGACCACGAACCTTACCATTGACTTGAACGACAACCAACTTAGTGTCATCAATCATGGCTTTTTCATCAGCAACAGGCCATTGTGCGAAATCGATGTCTGTTTGATGGCCCAAAGCTTTCCACATTTCAAAGCAAGCATGTGGAATAATGGGTGACAGCATCAGTGTAATGGCTTCGAGAGACTCTTGGACTAATGCGCGGTCTTGTTCGGTTTCTTGTGGAGCACGAACTAATTTGTTCAAGAACTCCATGATCGCGGCAATTGCGGTGTTAAATGCATAACGGCGACTAAAATCATCAGAGACCTTAGCGATTGTTTTGTGTAGGTCACGGCGTAAGTCTTTTTGCTCTGTTGTTAATGCGCTGATATCTAAAGGAGACGTTGCGCCTTTTTGAGAATGTTCATGCACTAAACGCCAAACACGGCGAACGAAGCGGTTGGCACCTTCAACGCTAGACTCTTGCCATTCAAGGGTTAGCTCAGGCGGTGCTGCGAACATCATGAATAAACGAACCGTATCTGCGCCGTATTTTTCGACCATTAATTGTGGGTCAATACCGTTATTTTTAGACTTAGACATTTTGCTCATACCAGTATAAACCAGTTCATGGCCTTCGTTGTCTACAGCTTTAGTAATACGGTTTTTGTCATCACGCTCAACAATAGCATCAGCAGGGGAAACCCAAACACGTTGTCCATCGCTTCCTGTATAATAGAATGCATCAGCAAGTACCATGCCTTGGCACAGCAGACGTTTTGCAGGTTCATCGGAGTTGACCAGCCCTGCATCACGCATCAATTTGTGGAAGAAACGGAAATACATTAAGTGCATGATGGCGTGTTCGATACCGCCGATATATTGGTCTACAGGTAACCAGTAGTTAGCTGCAGCTGGGTCTAACATACCGTCATCATATTGAGGGCAAGTATAACGTGCGTAGTACCAAGAAGATTCCATAAAGGTATCGAAGGTATCTGTTTCACGTAGTGCAGGTTGACCATTAATGGTCATTTTCGCCCACTCAGGATCTGCTTTAATCGGGCTGGTAATGCCGTTCATTACAACATCTTCAGGCAAAATCACAGGCAGTTGATCTTCTGGAACAGGAACGACAGTGCCGTCTTCCAATGTTGCCATTGGGATTGGCGCGCCCCAGTAACGTTGACGTGAAACACCCCAGTCACGTAAGCGATAGTTGACTTTTCGTTGGCCTGCACCCAGTGCAACAAGTTTGTCTGAAATCGCATTGAAACCAGCCTGATGGTCTAACCCACTGAATTCACCTGAATTAATCAGTGAGTTTTTCTCCGTCATGGCTTCTTGGGATAAATCAGGCTCGTTGCCTTCTGCATCAGCAATGACGGCTTTAATTGGCAGATTGTATTTATGAGCAAACTCCCAGTCACGTTGGTCGTGAGCAGGAACAGCCATAACTGCGCCAGTACCGTATTCCATTAATACAAAGTTTGCGACCCAAATTGGCAGTTTTTCTTGAGTCAATGGATGTACAACGAATAAGCCTGTTGCCATCCCTTTTTTATCCATCGTTGCCATGTCCGCTTCTGCGGTTTTGGTGTTACGGCATTCATCAATAAATTGCGCTAATTCAGGATTATTCGTAGCGGCTTCTTTTGCTAAAGGGTGACCTGCGGCAACGGCAACATAAGTCGCACCCATAAAAGTGTCAGGGCGAGTGGTATAAACCGTTAAGGTTTCATCGCGATCAGCAACATTAAAGGTGATCTCAGTGCCCTCGGAGCGACCGATCCAGTTGCGTTGCATCGTTTTAACTTGTTCAGGCCAATCTTCCAGTTTGTTCAGATCGTTGAGCAACTCTTCTGCGTAGTCAGTAATCTTGATGAACCATTGTGGGATTTCTTTGCGTTCAACTGGGGTATCACAACGCCAGCAGCACCCATCAATGACTTGCTCATTAGCCAGAACGGTTAAGTCATGTGGACACCAGTTGACCGCTGAGGTTTTTTTATACACTAAACCCTTTTCATACAGCTTAGTGAAGAACCATTGTTCCCAACGGTAATATTCAGGGGTACAAGTCGTAACTTCGCGATCCCAATCGTAACCGAAGCCGAGCATTTTAAGCTGGCTTTTCATGTAATCAATGTTGGCATAAGTCCATGGCGCAGGAGCCGTGTTATTTTTAACCGCAGCACCTTCAGCAGGTAGGCCAAACGCATCCCAACCAATTGGTTGGAGAACGTTTTTCCCCAACAAACGTTGGTAACGAGAGATAACGTCACCCATGGTGTAGTTACGTACGTGGCCCATGTGTAGTCGACCAGAAGGGTAAGGTAGCATGGACAGGCAGTAGTATTTTTCTTTGCTGTTGTCTTCAGTCACTTTGAAAGTTGCTTTTTCATCCCAGTGACGCTGTACTTTAGGCTCTATATCTTCTGGACGATATTGTTCTTGCATGGCACCGATAATCCTATGGTGAATAAATGCTACATTTGTAGCGTGAATGTCTTTCTTAATTAAGATCCGCATAGCATAGCGGATCCTCACCGAAAACAACAATAGTTGATTAGCTGAACCTACGGGGGAAGCTGGATATTGCTTTTCGGGGAACGGAGTCAGAATATTTTACTCTGATAACCAAACAACTTAACTAAAAAGTCAGGCAAATGGTAGTGGTTTCTTGAACTATTTCAAATTCAGTAAGTTGTTATTGAATTTTATCCGTGGATAATCGCAATTTAGCGTGAGAATAGATGTTAAATTGTGATTTGAAGAGGAGGGAGCCATATGGCTCCCTGTAAAAAATTAATGCAGAATTTTCGCTAAGAAATCTTTGGCGCGCTCGGATTGTGGGTTAGCAAAGAACTCTTCTTTTTTACTATCCTCAACAATCTTACCTTCATCCATAAAAATCACTCGGTTGGCCACTTTTTTGGCAAAGCCCATTTCGTGCGTGACCACCATCATGGTCATGCCTTCATTGGCGAGTTCCACCATGACATCCAGAACTTCGTTGATCATTTCTGGGTCAAGTGCTGATGTGGGTTCATCGAACAGCATTGCGATTGGGTCCATGCAAAGTGCACGGGCAATGGCTACACGTTGCTGTTGACCACCTGAAAGCTGAGCTGGGAACTTATTTGCATGATTTGCTAAACCAACTCGTTCTAAGAGCTTAAGTCCTTTTGCTTCAGCTTCCTTTTTATCGCGATTTAACACTTTGACTTGCGCCAGTGTTAAGTTTTCAATAATGGATAAATGTGGAAATAATTCAAAATGTTGGAATACCATTCCCACTTTAGAACGCAGTTTTGCAAGGTCTGTTTTTTTGCTATTGACTTGAATATCATTCACAAAAATCTCACCCTGCTGAATAGGTTCTAAGCCATTCACTGTTTTTATTAATGTGGATTTACCCGAGCCAGATGGCCCACATACGACGACAACTTCACCTTTTTTAACTTCAGTTGTGCAGTCTGTGAGCACCTGAAATTGGCCATACCATTTGGATACATTTTTCAGGGTAATCATGAAACAGTCCTTTTCTTAAGATAATTCACTAACATTGAAGCGCCAAAACTGATAATAAAGTACACCAGACCTGCAAACAGTACCATCTCTACCTGCGTGCCATCTCGCTCACCAATATTTGTGGCGGTACGGAAGAAGTCGGTTAAGCTCAGGACATACACAAGGGATGAGTCCTGGAATAACACAATACCTTGCGTTAATAACAGTGGTACCATCGCTTTAAACGCTTGCGGTAACACGACGAGTCTCATGGTTTGCATTTGTGTCATGCCTAGCGCTAACGCAGCAGAGGCTTGTCCACGGGAAATGCTTTGAATACCCGCACGAATGATTTCGGAGTAATAAGCCGCTTCAAAAAGAGAGAAGGCTATCATTGCTGAAATCAAACGAATATCATTTTTTGGTGATAAGCCTAGAACATTTTGTAATAAGCTTGGAACGATTAAATAGAACCATAACAAGACCATAACGAGTGGAATCGAACGGAACGTATTCACGTACAATGCAGCAAACCAGCTAATTGGCTTGAAAGTTGATAAACGCATTACCGCCAATACGGTTCCCCATACAATCCCGACCACAATAGCGGTTAATGTGATTTTAGCCGTTACAATAAAGCCATCAATTAAGAAGGGCATGCTTGGGGCAATTGAGCTCCAATCAAAATCATAAATCATTTTATCGCCCTCCTAATGTGCCAGGTAAGCGAACTTTGCGCTCTAATAGCGTCATCAAAATCATAATGACGACGTTAATACCTACATAAGCTAGTGTAATTGCGGTGAATGATTCCCATGCGTGGGCAGAGTAATCCAATAGTTTGCCCGCTTGCGCCGCCATATCCACTAACCCGATGGTGGAGGCAATGGCGGAGTTTTTTACCAAGTTCAACATTTCTGAGGTCATTGGTGGCAAGATCACGCGATAGGCATTTGGCAATAATACGTAGCGATAGGTTTGTGGCAAGGTTAAGCCCATCGCTAACGCTGCGCTTTTTTGCCCTCTAGGCAGTGATTGTATTGCGGCGCGTACCTGTTCGGTCATACGTGCTGCGGTAAATAATCCTAGGCATAACATTGAAGAAATAAAAAATTGGTAGTTAGGATCTAACTCCATTTTAAACCAATCACCAATTGAGCGCGGAAGCAGCTCAGGGATCACTAAATACCACGTAAAGAATTGCACGATGAGCGGCACGTTACGGAATAATTCCACATAAGCGGTACCTAAAAAGGCTAAAAAACGGTTAGGGACTGTACGTAAAATACCGAAGAATGAACCGACTAAGAATGCGATAATCCATGCGCAAATAGAAAGTGTGACAGTGACTTCTAGGCCAGATATTAACCACCCTAAATAGGTGGTATTCCCAAACGGGGCTTCCTGAAGGAAAATTCCCCAATTCCAATTAATTGACATAATTTTGACTTCCTGTGGGCAATTAGATTGTCCCGAATACTGTGAAGAGTGAGCAAGGCGGGGAACGACCGCCTTGCAACCCTTACTTCCAGTAACACCCTGTTTGTCTTTTTTATTAGTTTAGTGCTTTGTCATTTGGCGCTTTAAACAGTGCTTTCATTTCATCGGACAACGTAAACTTCAGATTCAGATTTTTTGGTGGGATAGGTTGGTTAAACCAACGATCAAAGGATTTTTCAGCTTTGCCTGAGGTTTGTGCAGTTGCGATAGTTTCGTCAACCAGTGCTTTGAATTGCGGGTCGTCTTTACGCAACATACAGCCATAGGCTTCTTCAGTTTGTGGCTTACCAACGATTTCCCAAATTTCAGGTTTTTTCGCTTTCGCACGTTCACCCGCTAGCAGTGCGTCATCCATCATAAAGGCAACGGCACGACCAGATTCTAAAGTACGGAATGAATCACCATGGTCTTTGGCGCTGATAATGCGCATTTTCATGTTTTTTTCGTCATTTAATTGATTTAACAGGATTTCAGACGTTGTACCAGAGGTTACAACAACGTTTTTCCCTGCCAAGTCCGCAAAATCTTTGACGCCAGAATCGTTCTTAGTCAGTAAGCGTGTACCTACCACGAAAATTGTGTTGGAGAACGCTGCTTGTTTTTGTCTTTCTACATTATTGGTGGTTGAGCCACACTCAAAGTCAAAGGTGCCATTTTGTAACAATGGGATACGGTTTTGCGACGTAATTGGGATTAATTTCACTTGCAGATCTGGCATGTTTAGTTTTTTCTTCACTGCATCAACGATTTCGTTTGAGTAATCCTGTGAATAACCAACGACTTTCTGGCTATTGTCATAGTAGGAAAACGGTACAGAAGATTCACGGTGACCAACAACAATGACACCGTTATCTTTGATTTTTTTCAGAGTCCCGTTTAGCTCGTCTGCTTGAACTGCGCAGGTCGCACCTAAAATCATCATTGATAATACAAGCTTACTTATACGCATATTACAGCTCCTTTAGAACATCGGTGTAAACCCGCCATATTTCAAAGGTGACCTATCATGGAACGAGGTTACGCTTGAATGACGTTAGTTTTGTTGTGTTATGTTTGCTGATGTGTCGAGGATTTCGATAACGCCACGATCATCGGCTGTATGTTTTATTATTGTTAAAAAGTAATTAAATTTGTTAATTAATGAAAATGGATTGTTTCAATTTCGGGAGCTATCTCGCATATTATTTGGTGCATTCTTGAATCAGCGCACTAATATGGTGAATAGCGACTAAAAATTGTTTAAAACTGATAATCGCGCACTGTTAGGGTGCAAACTATCGCCACTTTCATTCCTGTATAAGATGTAGCAATTTCTGTGCCGAGTTTTAGATGTAGGTAAGTTTTTGTTTATCGAAAAGGGAAATGTATTTGTAAAGTTAGATGATGCTACTTGTACGGAATGTTTTGCTGTGTAAGATGTAACCTCCATTTAACTTATAGATGGCATAGCGGTTTTAGTCAAAGTTCGATTTCTATCGTTATTATTGCTAAAGTTGTTTAATTGGTGTTATTTCAGGAAGATATACCGAGAAACGCATGAACAGGCATTTAAAATTAGGTAAAGGATTAGTGATATTCGCCTGTCTGATGGTATTGATTTGTATGAATCAGCGCGCCGTCGGAGAGCGTCTATTTGCCAATTTTTTTGTGCCGAACGTTTTAGTTCACGCACAAAGTCATGCTGGGTCTAACCTTACCTATACCGATAAATCTCAATTAGAACAAAGTGATAGCAGTACACATCTTTCTAGTTGTGAGCTTAGTGCTAAATCATTAATCACTTTGCTACCTGCTGTTATCGAACCTTTCTTCTTTATGTTTCTTGCTTTAGCTGCATTAATGGTATTTTGCACTAATCTATTTATATCTAGAGCAAACAATGAAGAAAAACATGCCCCTCCTAGAGTCAGACGGCACTTACAGTTTTGTAATCTTCGGAATTAGCGCACAACGAATTTCAATTCGTTGGTGTAATTTATTCTGGAGGAAACAATGCGTTTTTTAATTAATTCATTTTTGATTTTATTTGCTCTATTTTCGAGCAGCTTACAGGCTGCGGATACGGGGTGGCTGCAACCTGCAAAAACAGGGTGGATGAATGATAACACCCCAATGCATGCACAAGTGCGTTTGCTGAGTTCGACTCAACAGGACGATGGCAAAATTGATATTTTGCTGGATGTGAAACTCGATGATGGTTGGAAGACCTATTGGCGCTCACCGGGAGAAGGGGGCGTCGCACCTGAAATTGTTTGGTCAACACCCGTCGATACAATAGATTGGCAATGGCCCGCGCCTGGGCGTTTTGATGTGGCAGGGGTGTCAACTCAAGGCTATATGGGCGATATTATTTTCCCCATTACAGTCTCTAGCAAAGACAAACTCGATAAATTAACAGGTGTTTTAACGTTATCGACCTGTAGCAATGTCTGTATTTTAACAGATTATCCTTTTGAGCTTGATTTAACTGAGCCAGCCCCCGCTGATTTTACGTGGGCTTTTAACCAAGCCAAAGGGGCCGTGCCACCAACGAGTGGTTTGGTTGAGCAAGCAAAAGCGGGTTTCGCCAATGAAAAATTGGTTATTGAGCTGCAAAAAAATTCAGGTAGTGCATGGATTAAACCAAATATTTTCACTGATGTAGTCGATGGCGCTGTTTTAGGAGTGCCAGTGATTAAAACATCAGGGAATAACCTTACCGCAATCATTGATGTGAGTGATGATTGGGGGGAGGAATCACCAAACTTAACAGGGAAAACCGTATCATTTGTGGTCACCGATGGTGACATTTCCCAGCAAATTAGCAGTGAAGTGACGCCATTTACTGGCACAATTAGCCCAAATGAAGCAGGAAGTGCAATTTCGTTGTGGCAAGTGGTCTTGTTCGCTGTTGTTGGCGGATTAATTCTTAATTTGATGCCATGCGTTCTTCCTGTGCTTGCAATGAAACTCGGCTCCGTATTAATGGTGCCACAGGGTGAACAAAAAACCATTCGTCGCCAATTTTTACTTTCCTCCTCTGGGATCTTAGTTTCTTTCTGGTTACTCGCTCTGTTGATGACACTGTTACGTGTTGGCCAGCAAGCGGTTGGTTGGGGAATTCAATTCCAAAACCCGTGGTTTATTGGTTTTATGGTTCTAGTTACCGCATTGTTTACAGCAAATTTATTCGGTTTATTCGAAATTAACCTCGGCAGTAAAGCGAATACACGTCTTGCGACAGCAGGGGGACAGGGGAATAGTGGGCATTTCTGGCAAGGCGTATTTGCAACGTTATTAGCTACTCCGTGTTCTGCACCATTTTTGGGCACCGCGGTGGCCTTTGCACTCGCCGCGCCAATGAGTGAGTTATGGTTAATTTTCACTGCATTAGGTATTGGGATGAGTTTACCTTGGTTACTGATTTCCGCTTTCCCTGCTATTGCAAAATTACTTCCGAAACCTGGCACATGGATGCTGAAATTACGCGCGGTGCTTGGTTTGATGATGCTAGTGTCTAGCCTTTGGTTAATTAGCTTATTAATTCCCCATTTTGGTGCAACTTACTCCACCGCGATTGCCATGACATTCTTAGTCTTGCTGGTGGTCTTTATTGCTATCAAAAAAGGGATAAAAGCGGCTATTTTCCCCTTAGTGTTATTTACATTGTTTGCGGGCACTTTTATTTGGATGACCCAAGGGCAGCAGGCAGGAAGTCGCTCATTAGTCAAAGATACAGTGAATTGGCAACCTTTAACTGAGCAGGCAATTACCGACGCCCTAGCGCAAAACAAGCGCGTTTTTATTGATGTAACGGCAGAGTGGTGTGTTACCTGCAAGGCAAATAAATACAATGTACTATTAAGAGATGATATTCAGCAGCTATTAGGTGAGCCGGATGTTGTCGCATTACGTGGAGATTGGACTAAACCGTCTCCTGAAATTACTGCATTCTTGCAAAAACGTGGGCAAGTCGCAGTTCCTTTTAATCAGATTTATGGCCCTAACTTGGCCGACGGCGAGGTGCTGTCAACAATACTTGACCGTGAATCGTTAATCTCAGTTATGAATCAGGCCAAAGGAGCCACAAAATGAAAAAAACAATTTTAGCTGTTCTCTTTTCATCTCTCATGATGGGAGCAACAGCCCAAGCCGCCCCATTAACGGCAGACCAAGAAGCGCAAGTGCGTAAATTGGTTCGTGATACGTTAGTTGAAAACCCAGAAATTTTGGAAGAAGCTATTGTCGCACTGCAAGCGAAGCAAGGTGAAAAGCAACAAGCGCAAATGAAAGAAACGCTAAAAGCCGAGCAAAATGCCTTATTTAACGACCCAACAAGCCCGCGCATAGGTAAAAAAGATGCCAAGTTGGTGTTAGTTAACTTTACCGATTTTAACTGCCCATATTGCAAACGTTTTGACCCACAACTGATGGATATCGTGAAAAAATATCCTGATGACGTTGCAGTGGTGATCAAGTATTTACCATTTAAAGGCCAAACATCGTTAGATTCAGCACAATTAACCATGACACTCTGGCAAGAAGACCCGAAAGCATTTGAAGCACTGCATCATAAATTTATGCAAAAGCAAGGCATGCTGTCAGATGCAAATATCAAAGATGCGCTCAAAGCAACGGGTAACGATAAGCTTAAAGCGAGTGAGAAAAGCCGTGAAGGCATTCGTACAAATATGATGTTAGCAGAAAAACTTGGGGTGAACGGAACGCCAGCGACGCTGGTGGGCGATGAGATGATCCCAGGGGCTATTGATGCACAGCAGTTTGAAGAGGTGGTGAAGGAGCAGTTGGCTAAGCTTAAATAGTTCTCCTCGTCATAGTTCGCGCTGTGGCGGCTATCCTCGTCATACTTCGTGCTGTGGCGGTGTTGGCTTCGTTCGGTTACGTGGGTCACATACTTATGTATGCTCCCCACGATAACCTCACTTGCCGCCTAGCCACAACACGAATTATTTAGATGATAGAGACTAAGCCCTAGAAATAATATTTATTTAGAAGAGCATTAATTTCGATTAAATGCTTCGGTTTCCTATACATTAAATTTGAGCTATTTGAAAACTAAGTGGTTAATAACCTTATGAATAGACTGAAAAAGTGGTCTAAAGAAATTATTGTTTTGGCGATTATTTTATTTGTTGCCTTTACGGTGATGGACTTGTGGCGCAAACCACAAACGCTTGCCCCTGTGCTATTGGAACAACACACTTTGGCCAATGGTGAAACGGTTTCGTTGGCAGAATTAAGCAAAGAAAAACCCATATTGGTTTATTTCTGGGCAACATGGTGTGGGGTATGCAACTTAACATCGCCAACGGTATCCGATTTAAGCCAATCAGGCATGCCAATTATCTCGGTTGCCATACGTTCGGGTGAAACACCGCGTTTAATCAAGGGAATGGAAAGCAAGGACTTAACCTTTCCTGTGATCAACGACATTAGCGGGCAGCTTTCCAATGCAGTGGGGGTTAGTGCAACACCAACATTTATGGTGATTGATAACGGTGAATTAGTCAGTTTTACTTCGGGCTGGACCAGTTCTTATGGCTTAAAAATGCGCATGTGGTTGGCCTCATTCTAGTATTTTTATTGTCCCCTTTAGGTTGAAAAAAGGGGATTTTTCTGCCTATAAGTTTAATTTATTGTTGTGGTAAACTCATTTAGAGATATAAATAATAAAATAGGTAAATGGGATGGTTATGTTTAAAAAAGTGGTTGGGTTATTGCTGGGGGCGGTATTAATCGCGGGATGTTCCCCCGATGCAGAAGAGAAAAAGCCCGTTGAACAAACATCAGGAACGACCGCAAGTTCAGAATCAAAACAACGTTATGATGAAATCAAAGCCAATTCAACGGAAGAGAAAATTAATGCGTTTAATGCCAAAGGAGACGATGACCCGACCTTATTACGAGAGGTTTTCTTGACTGAAATGGCAAAAGCATTGCCGATGTTGATTGATGACGTCACATTATTGACGGAAGTCACGGCTAACCAAAATGGCATGTTATTTTACCAGTACACCATCAAGGGGATCCCTGATAATGTTCTGGAAGGAAAGAACTGGCAGCAAAATATGCGTGAAATCTTAGATAAAAACTATTGCGGTAAAGATGTTGGCATGAAAATGCTGCATGAAATGTTCCCTGAAGGGATCACACACAATTACCATAAATCAGATAAATTGGTTTTCACCTACATTGTGACGCCAGCTATTTGTCACTAATCTCCTTTATAGTGCCTGATAAACATTTTTATCAGGCACATCAATACTTAAAACTCTAAATTGCGAATAAAACGGTAATCGGCTGATTGGGGCTTTAAACGGTATAAATTAGCGGGTCGGCCGCGCTCATGGCGCTTTTTCTCTGTATCAATCAATAAATCTGCTTGTTCTAGGCGACGTCTAAAAGACTTATTTTGCAACGGCTTACCAATCAAGACTTCATGCACATGTTGCAATTCTGCTAAGGTGAATTCATCGGGAAGGGCAAATCCTGGCACAATGGAATACAGTGATTTTTGTGTTAAGCGTGCTCTGGCTTGTTGGTAAAGTTCTAGATGATCAAAAGCGAGAGAAAGGTGCTCAATCTCATCAATCGCCACCCATTTGACGGAGTCCACCGTTTCAATATGCGCGTCGCAGGCTTGGTAAGCGATCAATGCGGTATAACACACTGTTACAGACCAACCGCGTGGATCGCGTTGGTGGTTGCCGACGGTACAAAGTTGCTCAATATAAGGGGGGATCACGCCTGTTTTTTCTTTTAGTTTACGTAAAATCGTATCTTCTAAGGTTTGATCATTTTGTTCATCAACAAACCCACCAGGCAAGCCCCATTTTCCTTTTTCGGGAAAATTAGCCCTCTCAACCAGTAATACCTTCAACGTATTTTCATGGTAAGTAAATAAAACGGCATCGACAGTGAGTAAAGGTGATAAGTAATTTTTCCTGTCATAGCTAGCAAGAAACTCTTTCTCATTCATATTGTTACCATTCAAATCTAAAGATGATGTTTAAGGTTAAATCATACACGTAAAAACAGTTATTGTCATTATGACAATTAATGCTTGACTTGTTTATGTCTATAGGACAATAATTAATTAAGGTCATAAAGACAATAATGAGGGTTTCACTATGATGAACTTTAAATATTTCAAAGCAGACTCATCCACTTTTGTTATTCAATCAGTGAATGGAAAGGTGCGTAAGCAGGGTAAAGGGATCAGTTTTTGGTATAACGCAGATAAAACATCGATAGCCGCTTTGCCACTCAATGCTCAAGAGGCGCCGTTTATTTTTAATCTGCAAACGGCTGATTTTCAAAGCTTACGAGTACAGGGGCAAATTTCATTTCAAGTCAAAGAGCCTGAAAAAACGGCCGATGTATTAAATTTTAACTTAACTAAAGATGGGAAGGGCTATTCATCCGAAGACCCATTAAAGATGAGCGACAGGGTAGTTCGAGCAGCACAAACTGTGATCCAAGCAAAAATCCAAAGTACATCTCTACGTGATGCACTATTAATTAGCCGTTCATTAGTCACGTTGGTTTCTCAGCAGTTAGCTGAGCAGTCGGTTATCAATTCATTAGGGATAGACATTCTTGAGGTCTCTATTGCAGCGATTACGCCATCGCCAGAAACCTTGAAAGCACTTGAAGCGCAGGCGAGGGAGTCTATTTTAAAAGAGGCGGATGATGCTATTTACGCAAGGCGCAAATTCTCCGTTGAACAAGAACGCACTATCAAGGAAGCTGAACTAGAAACCGATCTTTCTGTTCAAGCAAAGGAGCAGCAAATCGAAGAGGCTCGGTTAGACAATGAACGTAAATTATTACGTGAGCGGGCTGAAAGTGAACAAGAGGAACTGACCGCACAAGTGAATGCCGAAGAGAAACGCCAAGAATTGGTGGCACTTAGTGTCGGGAACCAACGCATTCAATCCGATGCGGATGCTTATGCCATTGAATCAAAAATGAAAGCTTATAGCCAATTACCCGTGGAGAACTTAAAAGCGTTAGCGCTTGCCAAAATGGGCCCTGAGCAGTTGATGGCAATGGCGTTTGAATCACTGGCTCAAAATGCAGGAAAAATAGGTGAGCTCAATATCTCCCCTGATTTATTCGGTCAATTAATGAAAAAGGGGGCTAAATAATGAAAGGAATTGATGATGCACGTTTTGTTTTGGTTATGCGTAAGACACGCTTACAAGAGCTAATTGAGCGTTTTAATACATGGCCGCAAGCGAAATTCTATTTAGAACATAACCATGTTGAAGTTGATGATTATTTACTTGAGCATGATTTATACCAGCGGCAATTAGTTCAAGCAGAATCAGTACTGAAATCACTAGGTCGATTTCAATTATTAGAAAGAAAATTATTGCCCAGTTACCAATTTTCCAAACAGGATATTGTGGTGGTGATAGGACAAGATGGCTTGGTCGCGAATACGTTAAAATACTTACAAGGGCAGCCTGTGATTGCCATCAATCCAGATCCAAAACGGTGGGATGGTAAGTTATTACCTTTTGAAATAGGTCAGTTAAAGGAGGTCGTGACTCAAACATTAAAAGGGAAAATGGCGCACAAGTCGGTCACTTTTGCTGAGGCGATAACGAACGATGGGCAGTCTTTATTGGCGGTAAATGACTTATTTATTGGCCCGAAAAGCCATACATCAGCGCGGTATCTCCTTAACTGGCAAGGTGAACAAGAGTTTCAGTCGTCGTCAGGGATCATTATTTCGACTGGGCTAGGGTCAACAGGGTGGTTTCAATCTATTTTAGCGGGGGCTCAGGCTATAACAGGCACGAAAAACCATCCACTTGCGAGTGGATTTGCATGGGGAGATAGCAAGTTACAGTTTAGCGTGAGAGAGCCATTCTTAAGTAAAACAACGGGCATAAAGTGGGTGTTTGGAACGATAGAACCTAATAGCCCGTTAGCATTGGAGTCTTTAATGCCTGATAACGGCGTGATTTTTTCAGATGGGATTGAAGAGGATTTTTTGCAATTTAATGCAGGATGCATTGTAACGGTGGGAATTGCTGATATACAGGGGCAACTCATTGCTTAGTTTGATATCACCAGCCTCAATAGATACCTGTCGACTATTGAGGCTGGTTAATAACTCAGTGCTTACGACGTCGGTTCATCGCAAAACCAAGCACACCAAAGATCATGACGGCTCCCCACATTGGGTAGTTGCTCCAGCGTGCATAAGGGGTTAACCCTGTTGTTGGTGTCACTTCTGTAGCCAGTGTGGCAGTTTTGAATTGTGGAAGCATATCTTGAATAGAGCCATCCGCACTGATCACTGCTGTGATACCGTTATTGGTTGAGCGTAACAGTGGACGACCTAACTCCAAGGAACGCATCCGCGCCATTTGGAAGTGCTGCCAAGGGCCTATGGATTTTCCAAACCATGCATCATTTGATACGGTAAGTAAGTAGTCGCTATCTGGTTTAAAGTTATCCCTGACCTGCGTACCTAAAATAATCTCATAACAAATAGCTGCGGTCAGATGAATATTGCCAACGGCTAATTGAGCTTGCTCGTAATCACCACGGCTAAAACCCGACATTGGCAAATTAAAGAATGGAGCGATAGGGCGTAGCAAATCTTCTAAAGGTACATATTCACCAAATGGTACTAAATGGTGTTTGTTATAGCGGTTTTTAGACGGGTATAAATACGGTTTTTTATCCCCTAATACAATGATTGTATTATAGAAAGTATATTCACCATCCATTGGCCTTGCATCCACAATCCCTGTAATTAACTGAGTATTCGACTCCGCTAATAATTGGTCGAGAGATTTAAGCCAGGTCTGGTTATCTAGCTCAACGGAAGGCACTGCTGATTCAGGCCAAATAATCAAAGAGGCTTTACCGATATACGGACGAGATAGCTCCATGTAGGTATCTTTGGTTTTTTGTAAAAAGCTGGCTTCCCACTTCATTGATTGAGGAATATTGCCTTGAACCAGTGCCACTTCCATTTTTTTGCCATCAAGAGGGGTGAACCACTGTACATTTTTGGCAATTAATGGGGCAAAAATCAAAACAGCTGCAACTGTGAGCGCAACAAAGCTGCGACGTAAGATAGCGAGTACTAACAGACCACTGATGCTAAATAATAGCAATGTAATCATTTCCACCCCAAACACAGGGGCGAGTGCTTTCATCGGCCCATCAATTTGGCTATAACCAAATTGTAGCCATGGGAAGCCTGTTAACACCCAACCACGCAGAAACTCAGTGACTTGCCAGAGGGCGGGGGCGGCAAAAACCAAACGCCAAATATTAGCTTTAGGTGCAAATTTAGCCAATAATCCGCCAAATAGCCCCGTATACAGCGAAAGGTAAGCGGCTAATAAAATAACAATAAAGACGTTGACTGGGCCTGGCATTCCGCCGAAATCAGCAATACTGACGTAAACCCAATTGACGCCACTGCCAAATAGGCCAAAGCCCCATGCAAAACCTATTGCAAAAGATTGTTTTGTATTACGTTCTAGAGTGAGTAGCTGGAGAAATAAAATTGAGAGTAGCGCGGCAGGCCAGATGTCAAAAGGCGAAAAAGCCAGTGTTCCACTGGCTCCGAATAATAAAGCCAGCAGTAACCGCAACCACTGGCTTTGATATATAGATGTTGAGTTCATTAAGTCTGTTCTTCTTCCAAAGTAGGAACTGGCGCATCGTCTGGAATTTTCACGTGAAGCAGAAGAATTCGACGACTGTCTGCCATGGCAACTTTAAACTGATAATTATCTATTGTGATTGTTTCACCGCGGGAAGGCAAATGACCAAAGGCCTGCATGACTAACCCACCAACAGTATCTACTTCATCATCACTAAAATGGGTATTGAACGCGTCATTGAAATCTTCAATCTGCGTTAGTGCGCGGACAGAATAAGAATGACGACTCAATTGGCGAATATCGACATCATCTTGATCGTCATATTCGTCTTCAATTTCACCCACAATCAACTCTAAAATATCTTCAATGGTCACAAGACCAGAAACACCACCAAATTCATCGATAACGATAGCCATATGGTAGCGTTGGGAACGGAACTCTTTGAGTAATCGGTCTACTCGTTTACTTTCAGGGACAACAACCGCTTGGCGCAAGACTTTGTCGATACTAAAAGGCTCGGCATCCGTACGCATAAATGGCAGTAAATCTTTTGCCATCAACAGCCCTTCAATGTGGTCTTTGTCTTCGCTGATAACAGGGAAGCGTGAGTGAGCAGAGTCAATAATGACATCCAAGCACTCATCAAGCGTTTGGTTACGTTTTAAGGTAACAATTTGGGAACGCGGGATCATAATGTCGCGCACGCGCTGATCCGCGATATCCATAACCCCTTCAAGCATTTCACGGGTATCAGGATCGATTAAATCGTTTTGTTCAGAGTCGCGAATTAACTCGACTAAATCATCACGATTTTTAGGTTCACCATGGAAAAGGTGATTTAACAGTGCAAAGAACCCTTTCTTAGGGCCAGGGTTATCGCTACTCGAAGAGTTATCGTCGCTCATGGCGGTTAATTTTTTTTTCCTCAAAAAATACTCGTCATACTTCGAACCGCAGCGTTGTTGGCTGCACTTGGCTACCCGAATCACATACTTGTGTATGCTCATCGGGATAGCCTCGCTGGCCGCCTAGCGGCAATCTAGCTGGTTTGTGCTATCTCGTAAAACAAAAAAGTTAGCACGTAAAGTATTTAGAGTGTTGGTTAGTTAGTTAATAAAAATAGCTTACTTCATTCTTTTTTAGCATAAAACCGACGGTTTATCTGCAAAATTACCGTCAGTTTTTTGTAAAATAATGCTTTCTTCGTAAAAGATGCCTAAAAAATTATAGTTAGGTCACTCTTTTTCTGCAAGATAGGGGTCTTCATAACCTAACTCAGCCAAGATTTCGGTTTCTAAGCCTTCCATTTCTTCAGCTTCATCATCTTCAATATGGTCATAACCTAACAGATGCAAGCAGCCGTGAACCACCATATGTGCCCAATGTTCTTCGGCACTTTTTTGTTGTTCAATAGCTTCTTGTTCAACCACTTGGCGACAAATAATTAAATCGCCGAGCAGAGGAAGCTCAATTTCAGGTGGCGCTTCAAAAGGAAAAGATAACACATTAGTGGGTTTATCTTTTCCACGATAAGTGAGGTTGAGATGGTGACTTTCCGCTTCATCGACAATACGGATAGTGACTTCGCTTTCTGCTTGGAACTTTGGTAACACAGCGGCTAACCAGCGCTCGAATAGTGCTTCAGAAGGTAAACCCTCAGGGTTTTCACACGCAACTTGTAAATCGAGAATGATGTCACTCATTTATTGGTTTTCCTGCTTTTCCAGCTCTTTTTGCTGTTCTTTTTCTTCACGTAATTGTTGACGACGCTTGTTATCTTGTTCTTCCCACGCTTCGTAGGCCATAACAACCTTAGCAACGACAGGGTGGCGAACTACGTCTTCACTGTGGAAGAAATTAAAGCTTAAATCATCCACACCAGAGAGCACTTCAATGGCATGGCGTAGACCTGATTTACTGCCGCGCGGTAAGTCGACTTGGGTGATATCACCAGTCACAACCGCTTTGGAGTTAAACCCAATCCGCGTCAAAAACATTTTCATCTGCTCAATGGTAGTGTTTTGACTTTCATCTAAAATAATAAACGCATCATTTAAAGTACGACCACGCATGTATGCCAGCGGGGCAACTTCAATCACATTGCGCTCAATCAGTTTTTCAACCTTTTCAAAACCTAACATCTCAAATAGCGCATCATAAAGCGGACGTAAATATGGGTCGACTTTTTGACTTAAATCCCCAGGTAAGAAGCCTAGTTTTTCACCTGCTTCAACGGCAGGGCGCGTAAGCAAAATGCGGCGAACTTCTTGGCGTTCTAAGGCATCAACTGCAGCAGCTACCGCTAAATAGGTTTTACCCGTCCCCGCAGGGCCAATACCGAAGGTAATATCATGGTCCAAAATATTGGCAATATATTGCGCTTGGTTTGGTGTGCGAGGTTTTATCACGCCACGTTTGGTTTTGATATTCACCGCTTTGCCGTAGTCTGGAACGCTTTCGGCGGATTGTTCTAAAACGCGGCTATCCAAAATGGCTAAGTGAATATTTTCAGGGTCGATATCAGGAATAACACCGCGCACAGGCGCGGTATCGACATACAGTTGACGCAAAATTTTGCTCGCCGCTTGTACATTAAGCGGCTTACCCGATAACTTAAAGCGGTTATCACGGCGGTTAATTTCGATAGCAAGGCGGCGTTCTAGCTGCTTGATATTATCGTCAAATGGCCCGCAGAGGCTCATTAAACGTTGATTATCTGCGGGTTCTAGAAAGATTTCTTGTGTTGCGATTTGCAAATTTTTTGTCTCGGTCACTGAATATCCTATGGTTGTGGCTTAGGGCTGGAAGCTACCAACGCCTAGCTCATCTTCTTTACGGGTGCGTGCAATAACAGATTCTGGTGATTCGTGAACGCGAAGGCCCATTTGATTTTCTGTACGAATGACTTTACCGCGTAATGAGTTGGTATAGACGTCTACAATCTCAACATCCACAAACTTACCGATCATATCTGGCGTGCCTTCAAAGTTTACAACACGGTTATTTTCAGTACGCCCAGAAAGCTCCATAACATTTTTACGGGATGTTCCTTCAACTAAGATACGTTGAACGGTACCCACCATTTGGCGGCTGAAGCTCAATGCTTGCTGATTAATGCGTTGCTGTAATAAGTATAGACGTTGTTTTTTCTCTTCTTCAGTGACATCGTCAGGGAGATCTGCTGCTGGCGTGCCAGGACGCGCGGAATAGACAAAGCTGTAGCTCATGTCAAAATTCACGTCAGCAATCAGTTTCATCGTTCTTTCGAAGTCATCAGTCGTTTCACCAGGGAAACCAACAATAAAGTCAGAGCTGATAAGAATACCAGGACGCGCTTCACGCAGTTTGCGAATAATGGCTTTGTATTCCAGTGCAGTATGAGCACGTTTCATCATGGTGAGAACGCGGTCAGAACCACTTTGCACAGGTAGGTGTAAGAAACTGACTAATTCAGGCGTATCACGGTAAACTTCGATGATATCGTCAGTAAATTCAATTGGGTGGCTAGTGGTAAAGCGAACACGGTCGATACCGTCAATAGCCGCGACTAAACGCAGTAATTCTGCAAATGAGCAAATTTCACCATCAAAGGTTTCACCGCGGTAAGCGTTAACGTTCTGACCTAATAAGTTGACTTCACGTACACCTTGCGCAGCTAACTGTGCAATTTCAAATAAGATATCGTCACAAGGGCGGCTAACTTCTTCACCACGGGTATAAGGTACTACGCAGAAAGTACAGTATTTATTGCAGCCTTCCATAATAGAAACGAATGCCGTTGGGCCTTCAGCACGTGGCTCCGGCAAACGGTCAAACTTCTCAATTTCAGGGAAACTGATGTCAATAACTGGGCTGCGTGTGCCTTGCACTTGGTTGATCATTTCAGGCAGGCGGTGCAATGTCTGAGGGCCAAAGACAATATCAACACTCGGCGCACGTTGGCGGATAAAATCCCCTTCTTGGGATGCAACACAGCCACCGACACCAATAATGATGTCAGGGTTTTTATCTTTAAAAAACTTCCAACGACCAAGCTGATGGAAGACTTTTTCTTGGGCTTTTTCCCGAATTGAGCAGGTATTGAGCAGGAGTAAATCTGCTTCTTCAGCAACTTCAGTTAGTTGATAACCGTGGGTACTTTCTAATAAAGAGACCATTTTGGATGAGTCATACTCATTCATTTGGCAGCCCCACGTTTTAATGTATAACTTTTTATTCGTCGACATGTCGTATATCCGGTGTTTTCGAAGCGGCTAGTGTAATGGACCCCGAAACGCGTTGTAAATCCAAAGTCCTACCCTCTTTTGGGAACTCGTTTGCATTTTGATTAAAGACATCATTGTATGATGGGATAAATGCAAAGATAGCGAGAAATAATATCACTTCACGAAATTTAAGGGCAGGCAATTTGCCTATTGTTTTAAAAATTAGGACGTATTGTATTCATTTGGGGCTTCAGTGACTAGGGGGTGTTTATCTTTGATGGTCAATTTTTATTCGAATTAAAGCCATTTTAGGCAAGGCGAGAGCCTCTCAACGCAGCATCAAATGAGTGAAACGCGCTTTAATCGAACCCGCAGGGCAGCGTTTAAGTACAATAGTTAACGCAAGTAATCGTCAGTCAGCTTGATTAACACGTTTATTCAATGTGTTAATTATTTTTTGACATTTTTTAGCGGTAAAAATCAGCAGAAAAGATAAACAGCCCCTAGAGTTCAAGTGGAGATATTGTCTGCGAGGGCTATAAATTTTCGGTACAATACGGTAATCAATTCATAAATAGTGGCCAATGTGATGAATAAACAAATCGAATCTTATGATGTTGTCGTGGTAGGCGCGGGAATGACAGGCGCAGCGGCGGCATTGGGTTTTGCCCAAGAAGGGATGAAGGTGGCTTTGCTTGAAAAGGCACAACCTGCACCATTTGAGCCACACAGTATCCCAGACGTTCGCATTTCGGCAATTAGCCGCGCCTCAGTCGAATTATTAAAGCAACTCGGTGCATGGCAGCATGTAGAAGCTATGCGCAGTGTGCCTTATCGGCAATTAGAAACATGGGAAGAACCCGACAGCAATGTAGTGTTTGATGCCCAAAGCCTTGGTTTGCCAGAGCTAGGTTTTATGGTTGAAAACCGAGTCTTGCAGCTTGCTTTATGGCAAGAGTGCCAGCAATACAGTAATTTAGAGCTTGTTTGCCCCGCAAAGCTGGTGAATTTATACCAGCCCAAAAACCAAAAAGCGTGGCGATTAGAACTTGATGATAACCGTCTATTAGAAGCAAAATTAGTTGTGGGTGCAGATGGCGCAAATTCCCAAGTGCGTAAAATGGCAGGGATTGGCAGCCGCGGTTGGCAATATCGCCAAGCGTGTATGTTGATTACTGTTCAAACAGAACAACCTCAGCAAGACAAAACGTGGCAGCAATTTTTCCCATCAGGTCCGAGGGCATTTTTACCGTTATACGATAACTGGGCCTCATTGGTCTGGTATGACAGCCCAGCAAAGATCAGGCGTTTACAAAGTATGTCCATGGAACAACTCACAGGTGCGGTTTCGGAAGCGTTCCCTGAGCGTTTGGGCAAGGTGACCGCAATTGCATCAGGGGCTTTCCCCTTAACACGTCACCATGCTAACCGTTATGTTATTGATGGTTTAGCATTGATTGGCGATGCAGCGCACACCATCAACCCGTTAGCTGGGCAGGGGGTTAATTTAGGTTACCGTGATGTAGAGAGCTTGCTGAATGTGGTGAGTTACGCACGTGAATATTTGCAACCTTGGTATTCTGTTGATGTCTTAAAGCGCTATCAGCGTCGCCGTTTGCCTGATAATTTGGTCATGCAAGCAGGAATGGATGTGTTCTATATGGCGTTTAGCGAGAATCTTCCAGGTTTAAAAATGTTGAGAAATCTGGGGTTAATGGCGGCTCAAAGAGCTGGGGAAGCAAAAAAACTTGCCCTGAAATATGCATTAGGGCTGTGAATGATAAGTGCTTTAATGTTCAGAGAAATATCTCACTCTAAACACCCTCATATTTTAGGGTGAGATAATGATTGAATAATAAATAAGGTTATTTTATTTTTTGGATATCAAAAAAAGCTTTTGATTTTATTAAGTATTCTTCTCCTTCGGAAATAACAAAAGTCTCTTGAGATGTAATTACAGTGCTCTTATAACCTGCAGAGGATTTTATTTTGATGGTTTGATTTTTTTTATGTGCATCAGGAATGTATATTTCAGGAGACCAATGACCGTCTTTTAGAAATATAACAATATTATCATATAAGTCGAATGTATTATTGAGCATGTCTTGAGTGATAATTTCTGTATTCTCAAATGATATTTCGTGATATTCAATATTAGTTTCGAGATCGATAATTTTATTACGAAGTGAATTAATATTATCCCAAGTCTCAGGGCTGTAGTTTTTCTCGAGCCCATAATATTCTTGTGGTCTATAGGTCGCATCACCACTTGGTATATCATTATGATATTTTTTATTCATTAATGAATTTGCTTCTGCTAATAAACGAGGCTTGTCCTCATCATCATTGTTTTCCAGTTTTTTTGCGAGAACAGATAGTGTGGGTAAATGGATTGTATGGTTATATTCAGGTAGTTGAGTGTTATGATAGAAGTTCCATGCTTCAAAGATAAGTTTATCATCGCTGACTTTTAATAAATAACCCGTGCCAGATGTGGTGACACCGTTTTCACTTTTAGTAAGGCTAGGGATCTCAATGAGTGTTCCAAAAGGCCGCTGAATGAACTCAATTGTCCCAAAGCCATTGTGAATGTGTCCGCTCAGTAAAATAATTTGGGGATAATCTAAAAAAATCTGTTTTAATTCTTCATCTTGGTTCCCGAAACCACCAAATAAGCCTGCTCGCCAATGTGTTGAGTTAAAGGCTTGATGAGTGAGGACAAAAATAGGTTTATCCGCTACTGCGCCCTCAGGTAATTTTTCTTTTAACCATGCGAGCGAATTAGCGTTCAGCTCCATTTCATCCTTTAGGCCAACGTCAGTGTTTAAACATAAAAAGTGATAGTCTCCAATCCATGCATCTATGCACATCGTACCTTCGTAGCGTGAGACGTGACAATTATCAAGATAGTCGTGATATATCTCAATAAGGTCTGGATCCAATGAACCATCAGAAGCAGCTCCAGTTCTAACATCATGGTTTCCAAGCATGAGTAATAGATTTTGATGGTATTTCGTTGGGAAATTATTCTGGAAGGTTTGCAATGCCTCTTTTCTCTTGACGTGATAGTCACCAATATCTCCTGCCATGAGCAGGGCAGTCGCCCCACAGTTTGCAATATTAATGATTGATTGTCCTAAGACTGTTTTATCTTCAGCGGAATTTTGATGGATGTCACTAATAATACCTATAATCATAGAATATATCCTTTATCTAATTTATACGTATTACTTATTAACTTTTTATTTAAAATAACTCAATTTCACCTTTTATTAGTTTTAAATAATATAAATTTAAATTGTGATTTATCAGGCTTTAATCTTGCATATTGTTTTAAAAAAGTTTTAAAAGTGAGCAATAAAAAAACCTCTCAATCATGAGAGGCTTTTGTTGGATAGATATTAAGTTTTATCAGAAGAAATGTTCAATCCTATTTAGGATTCCCAAGATCAACCGCGATTTTTTCTTTGGTATCAATGCTGTCATCTTCAGTAATCACTGAATCTAACGTTTCATTTTTTGCTGAGAATGCATGAGCCAGTTTTTCGGTATCTAGCTCTTTTTCCCAACGTGCAACCACGATACATGCGCAGGCATTACCGACTAAGTTGGTTAATGCTCGGCACTCTGACATAAAGCGGTCAATACCAAGAATTAAGGCCATACCCGCAACTGGAATACTGGGGACAACCATCAGTGTTGCGGCTAAGGTAATGAAGCCTGCACCTGTTACACCCGCCGCACCTTTTGAGCTGATCATGGCAACGAGCAACAAGGAGATTTGTTCCCAAATCGTGAGCTCGATATTGGTAGCTTGCGCGATAAACAGTGCCGCCATGGTCATATAGATGTTGGTACCGTCAAGGTTGAATGAATAACCAGTTGGGATCACTAAGCCCACAACGGATTTTTCACAGCCTGCGTGCTCCATTTTTCTCATTAAGCTTGGCAGTGCTGCTTCAGAAGAAGAGGTACCTAAAACTAACCAAAGTTCGTCTTTGATGTATTTAATCAGCTCAATGATTGAGAAACCGTTATATTTTGCAACAGCCCCTAATACCAGTAATACAAAGAGTAAAGAGGTGATGTAGAACGTCATTATCAGCATCATTAAGTTGCCGATAGATGAGATCCCATATTTCCCAATGGTAAATGCCATTGCACCGAATGCCCCGATTGGTGCGAGTTTCATTAGCATCGCAACCATTTTGAACACGGGTTCAGAGAAGTTTTGCAGTAACTTAACAATTGGCTCCCCGTGCTTGCCTGTTGCTGCTAATGCTAATCCGAAAATAACGGCAATAAACAGAACCTGAAGAATGTTGCCGTTTACCAGAGGGCTAATCACGGTATCAGGAATGATGTTCATCAAGAAGCCAACAATTGATGACTCGTGTGCTTTGGCGACGTAACCTGCTACTTTTGTGCTATCGAGGGTTGCTGGGTCAATATTTAAGCCATCACCTGGGCGAATGACGTTCGCCACGATGAGACCAATAATGAGCGCAACAGTTGAGAAGGTAATGAAATAAAGCATTGCTTTACCTGCAACGCTACCCACAGCCTTCATGTTTGACATACCTGAGATACCTGTTACCACTGTTAAGAAGATAACTGGCGCGATGATCATTTTAACGATTTTGATGAATGCATCACCAAGCGGTTTTAATGACTCTCCAATGTCTGGGAAAAAGTGGCCTAGCGCAATACCTAAGGCGATGGCTACGATGACCTGAACATATAAGATTTTATATATTGGTTGCTTTATCATGTTTCGCATAAATTTTCTCTGTAAAAATGTTGCGTTTTGGCAATTTATAATTATTAGGTTTAAAACTTTTATTTGAGTTTTTGAGAACTAATTAATGGAACGGAAGATGGGAGTGAGTTTTCCAGTAACTTATTTGTCACCAATCATACCTAACTACAATTCGAGCGCAGGTTACCACTTTCAACAGTTAAATAGAAATGATTAAAGTCACAGATTTAATAGAAAAGTTATGCAAAAGTAAATTTTATGGGCGAAATGTTGCTTAGTTAACATTTAAAACGATTAAGCTACTGGCTAATTAGTATACACGAGATTTAATAAAGTAAAAAACATGAAAAAAGAGTGCGATTCTACTGAAAAAGTGCATAAAAATGCAAATGTTGATACGAAAAATTGGTTTTCAGTAAGAAAAATGGATTTATTATCTAATCTTTTAAATATGATTTAATTTATTAATAAAAATGATAATGAAAATAAGAGAAGTGAAAAGAGATTGTATTAGAAAGATAAGGAAGAAAAAGAAGGAATGGCTGGGGTACCAGGATTCGAACCTGGGGATGCCAGGATCAAAACCTGGTGCCTTACCGCTTGGCGATACCCCAACAACAAAAGAAATGGTAGCTACGACGGGATTCGAACCTGTGACCCCAACATTATGAGTGTTGTGCTCTAACCAACTGAGCTACATAGCCATTGTTTATTTCTTTAAGATGATTTTTTGCAACAAGAGGGGATAGTAGATGGCTGGGGTACCAGGATTCGAACCTGGGAATGCCAGGATCAAAACCTGGTGCCTTACCGCTTGGCGATACCCCATCCGGGAAATTCTACTACTGAATGTTTTAAGATGGCTGGGGTACCAGGATTCGAACCTGGGAATGCCAGGATCAAAACCTGGTGCCTTACCGCTTGGCGATACCCCAATCTTAAATTCAATACTACCGAGAAGGAAAATGGTGCGGGAGACAAGACTTGAACTTGCACACCTTGCGGCGCCAGAACCTAAATCTGGTGCGTCTACCAATTTCGCCACTCCCGCAAATAAATGGTGGCTATGACGGGATTCGAACCTGTGACCCCAACATTATGAGTGTTGTGCTCTAACCAGCTGAGCTACATAGCCATCTTTTTTTTGCTTAACCTTCATCGGCGTTGCGGGGCGCATTATGCTAATTACAGACCCTACAGTCAACAGCTTTTTGCACTATTTTTCAGAAAATGCGTCTGTTTGTTTGTTGAATAATCATTTTGTCGATAAAGCCAGCAAAAAACAACCCTTAATTTGAAAAAAATCCGTTTTTGACTGCTAGTCTGTTCAAAAAATAGTAGAGAGAAATAAAGGTGTTTTTCGACATTTGATTGTCAATGAAAATGAAATTATTTGATAAAATACAAATAGATTTTAAATTGAACAATAGCAGGGTGAAGGGCTAGGGTATTTTTTGATAGAGGGTCTCTCAAAACCAAAAAGCAGGTTTTAACCTGCTTTTATTCGTTCATTGAGTTAATTATCAAATAATTTTTGCAGTAATTCACCATTAAGCATGGCGCGTTTGGTTAAGGCAAATGCGCCAATGGCTGAATTATGAACTAATTGGGAGGTGACAATCGGTAAGTTCTCACGAAAGCCTTTGAGGGCTTGAGTATCAATGCAGCTTTGAATCGCAGGAAGTAAAATTTGCTCGGCCTCAGTAATATCCCCTGCAATAACCACTTTTTCTGGGTTGAACAAGTTAATAGTAATCGCGACTGCCTTACCAATTTGCCGACCAACGTGCTGAATGACCTCGGTGGCCAGTGGGTCATTTTTATTTGCAGCTTGGCAAATAGAGGAAATCGTGCAAGTTTCTGCGGTAAGGGTGCTGGAGTAGCCTTGTTCTAAACGTTGTTTAACGCGCGCTTCAATCGCTTGGTTGGAGGCAATGGTTTCTAAGCAGCCAAAATTACCACAGTGGCATAGTTCACCAAGAGGGTCGACTTGGATGTGGCCAATTTCCCCTAAATTACCACGATGGTTGAGCAATATTTCTTTATTGATCACAAGGCCTGCTCCAGCGCCTCTGTGAATACGCACTAATAAAGAGTCTTCGCAATCCCGGGTAGCGCCAAAATAACTCTCAGCAAGCGCAAGGCTGCGAATATCGTGCCCAACATAACATGTGATATTAAAATGGGCTTGTAGGTTATCTATTAGGTGCCAGTTATCCACTTTGATATGGGGCATATAGAAAATAATGCCCCGATTTGGATTGACTAAACCAGGAAGAATAATTGAAATGGCAATCAACTCTTTGATACGACGATGATTTTGTTCGATAAAATCTTCGAGGGCGGCAATCAATTTTTGCTCGACCGCTTCTTGAGTAGGCTCAGAGATAGGGTAGTGCCCATCCACAATCATTTTTCCGCCTAAGTCGTACAAGGCGATAGTGGCATCATAACGGCCTAAACGGACACCAATGGTGTGGAAGTTTTTGTGTTCAGAAACAATTGAGATAGCACGACGGCCCCCAGTGGAGGCCTGCTGGTCAACTTCTTTAATTAAACCGCGTTCGAGTAGCTGGCGAGTGATCTTCGTGACACTGGCTGGGGCAAGTTGGCTTTGCTCCGCTATTTGAATTCTTGATATCGGACCTTGTTGGTCTATCAAGCTATAGACGACAGCACTATTGAGTTGTTTGACGAGGTCAATATTACCAATTTGCTTTAGCGAGTGGCTTTGATTCATTAGCTAGTTACTCATTTTGTAGACTTCCTTTCCGTTTACGTAAGTCGCGAGAATAGTGAAGTCGTGGTTAAATGCGGTCAAATTCGCAATTTTACCCGGAGCAATCGACCCTAAAGTTTCATCAACTCCGATGGCTCTTGCTGGATAGAGCGTTGCCATTCTAAGTGTTTCATCCAATGCGATACCGACATGTTCTACGCTGTTTCTGACTGCTTCAATCATCGTCAGTGACGAACCGCTGAGTGTGCCATTTTCATCAACACATAATCCATCACGGTAGTATATGGTTTTACCTGCGAAGATAAAATGATCCATTTCACCAGTTTGAGGATCAATACCTGCTGGTGCTGTTGCATCTGTCACTAAAATTAATTTATCACCTTTGAGGTGTTTGCTGTTACGAATATTCGCCCACTGAACGTGTAAGCCATCAGCAATAATACCCGCATACACTTCAGGCGTATCATAAATGGCACCGACTAAACCTGGGCCACGGCCAGAAATATAAGGCATAGCATTAAACAGGTGTGTAGAGAAACGGATACCCGCTTTAAAACCGAGTTTCGCTTCTTCGTACGTGGCATTTGAATGCCCCGCAGAAATCACAATGCCAGCCTCTTTTAATTGGCGAATATAATCGAGGTCGACCATTTCTGGCGCCAATGTAACTTTTGTGATGGCATCAGCATGAGACGCTAAATAATCAATCATTTGTGCTGAAGGCTGGCGAATAAATTCAGGGTTATGTGTCCCTTTTTTGATCACATTAATATATGGGCCTTCTAAATGTAGGCCAAGGGCTTGGTTTTTGTGATCTTTTAAATAATCGGTCATGACGTTAATGCCATGTTTCATTAGATCATCAGAGCAAGTAATTAACGTCGGTAGGTAGCTAGTACAACCTGTGCGTTCATTGGCTTTTTGCATGATATCTAAATTTTTCAATGTGACATTTTCTTTATTGTCATTGAATTGAACACCACCGCAGCCGTTAACTTGCAGATCAATAAAACCAGCAGAGAGAATTGCGCCTTGCAAATCGTGTTGTGGGATATTTGCAGGTATTTCAGAGACAGGGCAAACCTCTTTGATGATTTCACCATCAATGATGACAGCATGGTTATCCAGTCTTTCATGACCTGTATAAATAATGCAATGGGTTAGTGCATACATGGTTTTAAACTCCTGACCTCTGGAAAAATGGGTCACCGACTAGCCGTCGCCAGTCGGGTGATTGATAAATATAATCTTAGTTAAACGTCTCAATAATTTCAGATTCTAGCTGTTTGAAATATTTGAGTGTTTTGACTTTCAATTCGAGTGTTGCAGGCTCATCACAGACAATCAGCGCTTTCGGGTGCATTTGTACACAGCTAACCGTCCACATATGGTTGATGGAACCTTCTACTGCAGCGTGAACTGCATTCGCTTTATTCGCACCTGTTGCCAAGACCATTAACTCTTCTGCATCCATTAATGTGGCAACCCCCACCGTTAACGCAAATTTTGGCACTTGGTTGATATCGTTATCAAAGAAGCGTGAGTTTGCTTGGCGTGTTTCTGGGGTTAACGTTTTGATTCGGGTACGAGAACTCAGTGATGAACCTGGTTCATTGAATGCAATATGGCCATCATTCCCTACGCCACCCATGAACAAATTGATTTTGCCATAAGATTTAATTTTATCTTCATAACGTTGGCATTCCGCATCAACATCTGGGGCATTACCATTGAGCAGGTTGATATTTTCAGCTTGGATATCAATATGGTTGAAGAAATTATCATGCATAAACGTATGGTAGCTTTGTGGATGATTAGCAGGAATGCCAATATATTCATCCATATTAAATGTCACCACATGTTTAAAGCTCACTTTACCTGCTTGATACAAAGCAATCAGCGCTTTATAGGTTGCGAGTGGTGTGCCACCTGTTGGTAAGCCGAGAACGAAAGGGCGTTCAGCGGTTGGGTTGAATGCGTTGATTTTATCGGCGATATACTGTGCGGACCAAGTGCCGACATCATGCGCATTGTTTAATGGGATTAGCCTCATGTTTCAATTACCTCTAATAAGTCTGTGAAATCTTTCATATATATGTGTATCCCTGATGTTATACATTAGATATAGGAATACTCGTTATACTACAAATTTATTACGCGTTGGTGTTGGTATACAGTGCCGTTTTAACGGCTGCACCTGCATTTTAAACGCGCTGAGAATATACAGGTTAATGACGTAAATAAGTTATTTTTAATCATAAAATAAGTTTTCAATAATAGCTACTAATTTAGTCAGATCATGAACGCTTTCGTTGACATTTATCACAAATCGCACCTATTTATTTTGCATCGCGAAACAATTAATTTAGACTATGAAATTGATACTCTCAATAACCTAAATTATGATTTAGGTGTGTGAACAAGAAGATCCCGTAAATGGGGCAAAAATAGGGCGATAAAGGGGGAGTTTGTGAATATTCTTAGCTACTTACAGCGGATTGGTAGGGCACTAATGGTGCCAGTTGCTGTACTACCAGCCGCAGCAATCCTAATGGGGATTGGCTATTGGATTGACCCAGATGGTTGGGGCGCTAATAGTGCAATCGCGGCGTTACTGATTAAATCTGGTGCGGCAATTATTGATAATATGTCCGTGCTATTTGCAATTGGTGTTGCATATGGGATGTCGAAAGATAAGGATGGTGCTGCGGCACTGACTGGTTTTGTCGGCTTCTTAGTGGTGACAACACTGTGTTCTCCTGCATCTTATTCCATGATTATGAATGTTCCTCTGGAAACTGTCCCAGCGGCATTCGGTAAAATTAATAACCAGTTCGTGGGTATTTTAGTTGGGGTACTGTCTGCTGAATTATACAACCGCTACAGTGGTGTTGAGCTGCCAAAAGCGTTGTCATTCTTTAGTGGTCGTCGCCTTGTACCGATTTTAACCTCATTCCTAATGATCATCTTAGCCTTCGTTCTGATGTACGTCTGGCCAGTGGTGTATAACGGTTTAGTGTCTTTCGGTGAAAGCATTAAAGATTTAGGTTCTGTCGGTGCGGGTATTTACGCATTCTTTAACCGTCTGTTAATTCCTGTTGGCTTACACCATGCCCTGAACTCGGTGTTTTGGTTTGATGTTGCGGGTATTAACGATATTCCAAACTTCCTTGGCGGAGCTAAATCTATTGAAGCAGGTCTGGCAACGGTAGGTATTACAGGTCGTTACCAAGCTGGTTTCTTCCCAATTATGATGTTTGGTCTGCCAGGTGCGGCACTCGCTATTTACCACTGTGCACGCCCTGAAAATAAAGCCAAAGTAGCTGGTATCATGATTGCGGGTGCATTTGCGGCATTCTTTACAGGTATCACTGAACCGCTTGAATTCTCATTTATGTTCGTGGCACCAATCCTGTACGTTATTCACGCACTGTTGACCGGTATTTCTGTGTATATCGCGGCGACAATGGAGTGGATTTCAGGTTTCGGCTTCAGTGCCGGCTTAGTGGATATGCTGTTGCAATCGCGTAACCCATTAGCCGTTCAATGGTACATGTTGATTGTTCAAGGCTTAGTCTTCTTCTGTATTTACTACGTGATCTTCCGCTTCATGATCCGCAAATTCAACCTGTTAACTCCAGGCCGTGAAGAAAGCGCGGGTGATGAAACCATCGATGGTTACGATGAAAGCCTCAGCCCTGTCAATACCACGGATAGCGATATCCAAAAAGAAGCACGTCAGTACGTCTCTGCGGTAGGCGGTAGCGATAATATCGTGAATATCGATGCGTGTATCACACGTTTACGTTTAACGGTAAAAGACACTGCGATTGTTAACGATGCGATGACTAAACGTCTTGGTGCTTCAGGTGTTATTCGCTTGAATAAACAAAACGTGCAAGTGATTGTAGGAACGCGCGCTGAGTTGGTTGCTAAAGCAATGACGGAAGTGATTGCGAAAGGGCCGATTGCTGGTACTGCGCCTGTTGCCGCAGCGGAAGAGAAAAAATCAACGGAGCCTGCGAAAGCAAAAGGCAATGCGATTTTATCCCTCGTTGCGCCAGTCAGTGGGCAAGTGTATTCCCTTGATGATGTACCCGATGAAGCGTTCTCTAGCCGCATTGTGGGCGATGGTATTGCCATCAAACCAACCAGCAGCGAAGTGTTAGCTCCAGCATCAGGTACTGTGGTGAAAATTTTCGAAACTAACCATGCATTCTGCCTTGAAACTGAAAATGGCGTAGAGCTCATCGTTCATATGGGTATCGATACCGTTGCGTTGAAAGGTGAAGGTTGCGCGCGTTTAGTGGAAGAAGGTACTGAAGTCACTGCGGGTACACCAATCCTGAAATTAGACTTAGATTTCCTTGAAGCCAATGCTAAATCGATGATCAGCCCAGTTATCATCAGTAATATCGATGATTTCGCAGGTGTCGAGATTTTAGTTGACGGTGAAGTGAAAGCAGGCGAAACCATTATTTATAATGTACTGAAATAATTCAGTTTAATATTATAAATGGGTAAAAGGGTGGCTTAGGCCACCCTTTTTTATTTGGGCAAATAAGGAAAAGATAGTCATATAGGGTATAACAAATAATGATAATCACTATCAATTGAGTTTAGTGCATAGAGAAAATATAATTAATTGTTAGCCTTGTGGGGGGATACGCGAACTATTAAAATCAAAGCGTCTAAAAGTAGTATAAAAAAGTATCTATAAGGAGAACAATATGGGATTAAAAATTCATCTGGTTTGATAAAAAATAGAATAATATGTTGGTGAAGAGTATTCCCTTGACTTAGGGAATGAAGATAGCATTATAGAAGAAACTATTAACCCTGAAGAAAACATTATTAGTAATGGTTGTTTTGATATGGTTTCTGATTGGGTCTATAATCTTCAAAATCATAAAATTGAATTTAGTGAATATGATTACCAAGTTTTATTCGTTTATCGAGATGAATGGTAATTATTTATTTTTATAAATTATTTTTAATTAAATTAAATTAAATTAAATTAAATTAAATTAAATTAAATTTTCTTTCTTTTATACAGATTAATATTTTTCCATAAAGATGAATGAACTATTTAAAATAGTAATGGAAATAAGTAATCAGTAATAAATAATTTATTATTTTAAACAAAGGTAAAAGATTGTGGCAATGTTAGGGGTTTATTCAAAGTAATAACATAAGGAATATGTAATATGACTGAGTTAGTGAAGCACCTACAGATTCATAAGCTAGAAGATATGAATATATACCAAAGCTTAAGCGAAAGTCATAACCCAATGCAGATAGGGCCACCCAGTATAACTATTCATGTAGCACCTAAAGGAAGTCTAATTTACAATGATCTAGGAGAGGATACAGGCAGTACATCTCAATGGGGGCATACCTATATAAGTATTAGAGGAATTAACCCAGTGACACATGATTATGAACAAATTAGCATGGGGCTTAGCCCTGGGGAAGATTGGGGGACATCAAAAGATAATTTGTCTTTTAATGATCATGTTCGCTATAAAAATGCCTCCTCATTGACGATTACATCAAATAATCTACAGTTTTTTAATCATTTTAATAACCTATTTACGGCTATGCATGATTATAAAACAGGAAAAACTCAACCGTCAAACTATAATCCTTTTAGTCTAACAGGGGAAAAAACTTGCGGTAAATTTGTTCAATCAGAGTTAGATAAAGCAGGAATGCAAGGTATTAATATCCCTTATTGGCCTGATGATGCTTATGAGAATTTAGGTAATTTAGCTGATGACTACAAAACGCCGTTGATAATTGACCTATATGGTGATGGTGTACAAACCTTAGTTGATAATCTTGGTATTAGGTTCGATTTTAAAGGGAATGAAACTCAGTCACAGACTGGTTGGGTGCATCCAGACGATGGACTGTTGATATGGGATAAAAATCAAGATGGTATAATTAATTCTGGTAACGAACTTTTTGGTAACAATAGCTTGTTATTTAACAATACAATAGCTTGTTATTTAACAATACATTAGCGAAAGACGGCTTTTCTGCCTTATCTGAATTGGACAGTAATACTGATGGTATTATTAATTCAAGTGATAAGTTATGGTTGGAGTTAAAGATATGGCAAGATAAAAATTCAGATGCCATTAGTCAATTCAATGAATTAACAAGCTTAAGTGATATGGGTATTAACACAATTGAATTGAATACAAAAGAGCTAAATTCTTATGATGAAAATGGCAATTTTCATAAATTAATAGCTAAGGTATGTTGGAATAATAATAAGAAAACTGAAATTGTTGATGTGTTGTTTCACCAGCGAGTTACTGAACCTAATTTACAACAAAACTTTAATCAACTTATTAATAATATAGTGAGTTTTTCGCTTCCTTATAATTATGATGGTATCTCTTTAGTAGCAGGTGCAATAACAAGCTACCCTTATATAGCTTTACTCTCTACCAATGATTTGGGGTGATTTTGTGAGATTGATTTTATGGTTTATCGTTATAGGGGCATTTGTGATGTGTACCCAAACTTGGGGGGGAAATATAAATGCCCCTTTAATTCCAACTGTGAGGGATAGACTATATACCATTAGTTATAATGAAACAGAACTACGTTATGATCCAGAGTTATCTAAACGGATTCCTTACCCTAAAAATCAGCAACAAGTGATTGAGTTATACCATCGGGCATTAAAAACAAACAATGAAGATGATAACTATGTCTTGTTTTCTTTTTTCAGAATTAGTTGCACTGATTTTAATCACCTACATGATGCGAAAAGTGCAAAAGAAGAGTGTGTACTTGCAAATTATTTTTTGAAGAGAGTATTAGAAATTAATCCTAACAATGGGTTAGCTTTGTTATTTACAGGGGTAAATTATCAGCATGGTAATAGAGGTTCGGAAAAAAATATGTCAGAAGCGATTGTATATTACGAACGAGCTTACCACCTTTACGGCAATAAGATTATTGTGGCAGGGAAAAATCTCTCGACAATCTATTTACATGGACTTGGCGGGATCCCTCAGGATTTTAATAAAGCTAAGTACTACTTAGAAATGGTAGCAAGAGACAATCCAAAAGGGCAAGATGCATATTATCTAAAGAATTTTGATACTTATGTTGAACTACTCAAAATATCCAATGAGGGTGATAAATGTAAACAACAGAATCTTAATAGTCGCGTCTGGATAAAAAAATGTAATGATAAAGTAGAAAATCAAATCGAGGCATATTTAAAAAAATATAGAGGAAGTCAGAAAGAAAAAGATGCAATTGGTTAACTTATGTGAGTTTTATTATTCTGATGAAGGCAACCATAAGTAACACGTTAAAAGAATACATTTGTTAATACATTTGGCGAAATCTCAAAGCAGGTTGTCGAATCTGCATAAGCAAGGTGGCTTCCTCATCGATAAGATATTTTCTCAATGACTGATGAGGAATTTTCTGTGGAACTGCTTCTTTGCTTATTTGGGTTTATTTCGGGGATCACAACTGCGTTATTTGGTTTTGGCGGTGGGTTTATCACGGTTCCACTGTTGTATGCGTTAATTACCTTAGTGTGGGGGCCGCAAAGTGATGCAAGCGCAGTGGCGATGCAAGTTGCAGTGGCAACCTCCACTTGCGTGATGATTTTTTCATCAACCCTATCAAGTCGTGCTCATTATTTAAAAGGCAACTTAAGCTGGCCAATTATTAAGCCGTTTATTATTCCGATTTCAATTGGCGGAATACTGGGGGCTATTGTTGCGTTATCGGTAGATAGCGCGTTGATCCGCTGGATATTTATTGGCTATTTAATTATCACGATTTTGGATTGTTTTATTCGCCCTGGTTTTATGCAAACAGGATCGGAAGGCATCAAAGCTTCTCGAGGGGGCATTTTTGCGGATACCCCGATTGGCGTGGTGATTGGTGCCGTTGCGGCATTCTTAGGGGTGGGCGGCAGTGTGATGACTGTTCCATTAATGCGACGCCGTGGTGCGAGTATGATCCAAGCGGCGGCTTTTGCTAACCCATTAACGCTACCGATGGCAATCACAGGGACATTAACTTACTTTTATTTTGCAATTGATAAGCACGTTGACCTTGGGGCGGGTTTCCTTGGCATGATTTACCTCAAAGGTGCGTTGATTCTGATTGCTGCTTCGTGGTTGGGGATCCGGTTTGCTTCATTATTAATGCCTTATCTTAGCGATAAGCGCCATGCACAAAGCTATCCATTACTGCTGTTAGTGGTGTTAACCGTGATGTTATTGGCCTAGAAAGGGCGGGCAAGCAAAGTTCAATAGGCCTATTTTTTGTTGTGAGAACCTCTTTGGTATAGCTTTTATCGGCTAAGTACAATCAAACGGTTGTTTCCTGACGGATTATGGTAGAATATATCTGGTTACTAACCGCTTTTAGCGCGCTTTTGGCATTGAGGAATGATGACAATGAATGAGGCAGATGCTCGCCCAACAAATTTTATCCGTCAGATCATAGATGAAGATCTGGCGAGCGGAAAACACACGTCGGTCCATACCCGTTTTCCACCAGAACCGAATGGCTATTTACACATCGGCCACGCGAAATCAATCTGCTTGAACTTTGGCATTGCAAAGGACTATCAGGGACAGTGCAACTTACGTTTTGACGACACCAACCCTGTTAAAGAAGACGTCGAATACGTTAACTCAATCCAAGAAGACGTCAAATGGTTAGGTTTCGAGTGGACGGGCAATGTTCGCTACTCTTCTGACTATTTTGATACTTTATATCAATACGCTATTGAGCTAATTAAAAAAGGCTTAGCTTACGTTGATGAGCTAAGTGCAGACGAAATTCGTGAATACCGCGGCACATTAAAAGAGCCTGGTAAAAATAGCCCATACCGTGAGCGCTTAATCGAAGACAATCTCGCATTATTTGAAAAAATGCGTGATGGCGGCTTTGAAGAAGGTAAAGCATGCTTACGTGCGAAAATCGACATGGCATCACCATTTATGGTTATGCGTGATCCGGTTTTATATCGTATTAAGTTTGCAGAACATCACCAGTCTGGCAATAAGTGGTGCATTTACCCAATGTATGACTTCACGCATTGTATTTCCGATGCGCTAGAAGGGATCACGCACTCTTTATGTACATTAGAATTCCAAGACAACCGTCGTTTATATGACTGGGTGTTGGATAACATCACGATTGATTGCCATCCGCGTCAGTACGAGTTTTCTCGTCTGAATTTGGAATACACGGTGATGTCTAAGCGTAAGCTGAACCAATTAGTGACAGAAAAACACGTGAACGGCTGGGATGACCCACGTATGTTAACCATTTCAGGTTTACGTCGTCGTGGCTATACCGCTGCGTCAATCCGTGAGTTTTGCCAACGTATTGGTGTGACTAAGCAAGATAATAACGTTGAAATGGCGTCACTAGAGTCGTGTATTCGTGATGATCTGAACGTGTCAGCACCTCGTGCTATGGCGGTGATTGACCCTGTGCGTGTGGTGATTGAAAACATGCCAGCGGGCGAAGAAATTTTAACGGCACCAAATCATCCAAATAACCCTGAAATGGGTACGCGTAAAGTGCCTTTTAGCAATGAAATTTATATTGACCGTGCGGATTTCCGTGAAGAAGCCAATCGTCAATTTAAACGTTTAGTGTTAGGCAAAGAAGTACGCTTACGTAATGCGTATATCATCAAAGCAGAGCGTGTGGAAAAAGATGCTGATGGCAACATCACAACCATTTTCTGTACGTATGATGCAGGCACATTAAATAAAGACCCAGCCGATGGCCGTAAAGTGAAAGGCGTTATTCACTGGGTGAGCGTACAGCACGCACTACCAGCGGAAATTCGCCTATATGACCGTCTGTTTACTGTGCCAAACCCAGGTGCGGAAGATGATTTCTTATCGGTTATCAACCCAGAATCGCTGGTTATTCGTCAAGGCTTTGTTGAGCCGAGCCTGAAAGATGCGGTTGCAGAAAAAGCGTATCAGTTTGAGCGTGAAGGGTATTTCTGTGCAGATAATAAGTTAAGCAGCGCAGATCATTTAGTGTTTAATAGGACAGTGGGATTACGAGATACTTGGGCAAAAATCGAAAACGCTTAATTTGATGTCCCCGTCATACTTTGCACCACAGGGGTGTTGGCTTCATTAAGTTACCCGAGTCACATACTTATGTATGCTCACGGGATAACTTAATTTGCAGCCTACCTGTGGCACAAATTATTTAGGGGACGTGCGGAGTGAAGTATCTCTCGTGACCCGTGCTATTAAGGTCAAATAGAGAAAGACAAAAAAGCCGACATGTTAAATAATGTTGGCTTTTTTATGTTAGTTTACAGACCTACAGACCTACAGACCTACAGACCTACAGACCTATTCGGATTTGCTATCCACTTTTTCTTTTAATAAATCATGTAAATATTGATTGGCGGAGAGCACATTACCTTGGGCGTCTTTAACTTGGTATATCTCGCCTGTAATAGATGATTTTGAAGCCACATTATCAATAAACTGCTCAGTGGTATTTAGGCGTTTTTCTGTTTTACGTAATTTTAAACGTAAATGGGATTCTGCATCGGCCGCGTTGTGTTCTGTGCCGTTGCGGGTAAATGTTAAGTTTTGTTGTTTGCCAAGCTCTGTGAGTAAAGACTCAGTGCGCACTTTTTCTTCTGGGCTCAACGCGAGGGCTTGAGTAGTCACAAAAATACCTAAAAAAAGGACTAAGGCAGATGAAAAACGGTTTGATAGTTGGGTCGTTAATGTTTGCACGAATTTCTCTCCATAGAAAATAATGGGGAAATTATAGCCAGCCAAGGGTTTTAAACTAGCGGAAAGATTCTGATAATTGGGTGTAAAATGACTTACGGCATAAACCGATAGCCAATGCCTGTTTCCGTTAATAAATGAATAGGGCGAGCCGGGTCATTTTCCAGTTTTTGCCGTAAATGCCCCATATAAATCCGCAAGTAATGGTTATGCTCAATATAACTTGGCCCCCACACTTGCAATAATAAATGTCGTTGAGTCAATACCTTACCGCTATTGGCAACTAACTCGCTAAGTAAACGAAACTCGATAGGTGTTAGGTGTAATTCTTCGTTTTGCTTAGTGACAACGCGATTAATAAAATCGACAGTGACATCCCCAAATTGAAATTGTGAGCTTTCTTGACCCACTTTACCAAATCGGCGTAGTGCTACACGAACTCTCGCTAGTAACTCGCTGATACCAAAAGGTTTTGTCAAATAATCATCCGCGCCCGCATCAAGAGCCGCAACTTTTTGTGATTCTTCTTCACGAGCAGACAAAACAATAATGGGAATGCTGCTCCATTTTCGTAAATCACGAATTAAATCAAGGCCATCACCGTCAGGCAGTCCGAGGTCTAAAATCAGTAAATCCGGTTGCCTTGTACCTGCTTCAATCAAACCCCGTTGGCAATTCTCAGCTTCGAAAACTTTCCAGCCTTCCCCCTCCAACGCAAGTCGGACAAAGCGGCGGATTTCTTTTTCATCTTCAATAATCAGAATTTTATGGCTGCTCACAATAAGTTAGTGTCTCCTAAACTTCAGCTTCAATATCAGGGAGTTGCTTTAAAGGTAAAACAAAGTGGAAGCTGGCTCCACCTTTATTATTGTTTTGCGCCCAAATTTCTCCTTCATGTAATTGAATAATAGCACGACAGATAGCAAGCCCAAGGCCAACGCCAGGAATTGCGGATTCTTTTTGAGCTCGGGAGAATTTATCAAAAATTGTTTTTTCTTGCCCATCGGGAATTGCGTTACTGGCATCCCAGATTTCAATATGAATTTTCTGTCCTTCGACTCGAGCATTGATACCTATCGGGGTATCCTCATGGCTATATTTGACAGCATTTTCCAATAAATTAATTAATACCCGTTCAATTAACATGGCATCGCAATATAACAGTAAATCAGCGGGAATGTTAATTTCCAATGGGTGGCTGTGTAGCGTGTAATCTAATGTTCTAACGGCGCTACTGGTTATTTCTTGCAAAGATTCCCACTCAAGGTTGGGTCGAATGCTGCCTGATTGCAAACGTGCCATGTCGAGTAAATTATTCACTAAACGCGAAGTGCTAAGAACTTGTTGGCGCATTTGGTTGACTTGAGCTGTTAGCGGAGAATTTTCTGCTGATAAATTCAGCATCAAGATTTCTGTTTGCCCAAATAAGACGGTTAGGGGCGTTTTTAAATCGTGGGAAAGTGCCGCAAGTAATGAATTACGTAGCTGTTCACGTTCAATATCTAATTTAGCAGATTCGGCTTGTTTTGTCAGCTGTAAGCGTGAAAGAGCGCTGGCGATCAACCCAGTAAAGGTCTGTAACATACGTTGTTGTTCTGGGATCATCAACTGGCGTAAGTTTCGGGGTTCGATGGCTAATACTGCGAGGGTTTGGTCTGCTGTAGTGATCGGTTGTAATTGATAAGGTACACTCGGCAGAGTATCTGTCCCCGCCCCTGCGGGTTGGCACTTATCAAAACTCCATTTTGCGATGGCTTTGTCAATCTGAATGGGGGTGTGCCCATCACATAACAGTGGGTGTAAATCACCATTCTCATCGGGTACTAATAGACAGCTTTTGGCTTGAAAGGCATTATTAAGAAAGTGATAGCCTGTTTTACCAATATCCTCAGTATTGAGTGCTTGCCCTAGTTCTTTTGTCATTTCGTATAAATGACGAGTTCGTTGTTCTCGATAGCGGGCGATTCTCGCTTGGTAGCGCATGCCCGCCGTTAAGTTCCCCACCACAACCCCAACAATCAGCATCACCGTAAAGGTTACTAAGTACTGCATATCCATGATGGCAAGGGAAAAATGAGGTTGGACAAAAAACAGGTCGAAACTAATAACGTTGATGAGTGCAGCAAAGACTGAAGGGCGGCGTCCGTAAAATAGAGCAATCAGTACGACGCCTAATAAATAGAGTGTAACGAGGTTTGCTTTGTCTAACGCGAGTAAAAACGTTCTCGAAAATAAAGTGATAGCGGCGCACATCACAATCGCCATCAAATAACCATTTAAATCGGAACGCCACTTTTCAGAAAACGGCTTTCTTTCAGGTTCTTTATCCCAATCACTTTTTTCTTCGAGGGCGACAATCACTAAATCGAGATCGGGCCCTAATTTTCCTAAGCGGTCGGCAAAGCCAGAGCGGAAATTGAGTTTGGGCCATTTGCGGTGTTTATCGCGGCGTCCAATCAATATCTTGCCTAAATTATGTTCCCGAGCATAACGGAGTATGGCTTTTTCTTCTGAAGAGTCGGATAGGGTAGCAGTTTCTGCCCCTAAATCTTGGGCAAGGCGCAGCGCTTTGAGTACGGCGCGACGTTGAGATTCTGGGAGCTGGTGGAGGGTGGGGGTCTCGACATAAACCGCATGCCACACGCTGCCAAATTTTGCAGCAAGTCGCGCCGCGGCACGTACCAGTTTTTCGTTACCCATATTGTGGCCAATGCACAATAAAAGCCCGTCACGGGTGTGCCAGACGGGGGCCTCCCCTTTGCCATCACGAAACTCTCGCATTTGGTCGTCGACACGGTCGGCGGTACGTCGTAAAGCCAGCTCACGCAGTGCGATTAAATTTCCTTTACGGAAAAAATGCTCAATGGCGCGTTCAGCTTGCCCTGGAATATACACTTTGCCTTCTTTCAGGCGTTGGCGTAAATCGTCAGGGGGCAAGTCGACTAACACCACTTCATTAGCGGCATCAAAAATATGGTCAGGAACCGTTTCGCGAACACGAATACCCGTAATGCTCCCCACAATATCATTCAAGCTTTCAATGTGTTGAACGTTAATGGTGGTGAGCACATCGATGCCTGCATCTAATAACTCTTCAACATCTTGCCAGCGTTTTGGGTGGCGGCTGCCTGTTGGGTTACTAAATGCCAACTCATCCATGAGTATAATGGCAGGGTGTCTCGCAATTGCAGCATCAATATCAAACGCATTTAAACGGCGACCGCGGTGCTGCAATTTTCTGTGTGGTAACACAGAAAGCCCATCCAATAAGGCGGCAGTTTCTTCCCGTTCATGGGTTTCTACTACACCGATAAGGACATCTAACCCTTGTGAGCGTAGGCGTTGAGCCTCTTGTAGCATGGCGTAGGTTTTTCCAACGCCAGCACAGGCGCCGAAAAATATTTTTAATTTACCTCGGCCATCTTCATTGGCTTTTACCAATAAGTCATCAGGGTTTGGGCGAGCGGGTTCCTGATTTTTCATAACTCACCTTATTTAACGTTGGCTATTTATTTGCTGCATGTATTCATCTAGTGCCAAATTCAGTTGTAGCACATTTACAACGGGTTCGCCTAAAAAGGGCAGCAAGGCCGTTTCTGTTTGCGCTGTAATTAATGATTTTACGACCTCTAATGAAACCTGCCTGTTTTTCGCAATGCGTGGGGCTTGGTAAATGGCCGCGTCAACCGAAATATTAGGGTCAAGCCCACTAGCAGAGGCAGTTAATAAGTCCACAGGGATCGCATTTCCAGCTTCAGGATTCTGTGCACGCAGCAGTTTACTACGTTCAGCCATCGTTTGTTGTAACAAGGGATTACTCACCGCAAAGTTACTTCCCCCAGATGCTAACGGATTGTATGGATTTTCCGCGGTGGCGGAAGGGCGACCATGAAAATACCCCTCATTTTGTATATTTTGCCCAATCAGTTTGGAACCGACAATATGCTCATCTTGTGTGACTAAAGAGCCTTTTGCTTGCCATGGGAAAAAGACATTGGCAAGACCTGTGACCAGTAGAGGGTAGGCTATTCCAGTTAAGAGGGTTAGCACCAATAACATGATAATAGACGAACGGATCATGCTCATAATCAAATCCTTAAATACCAAATAAGCTAATAAACATATCGATCAATTTGATCCCCACAAAAGGCACCAACAAGCCACCTAAACCATATAAGCCTAAGTTTCGTTGCAAAAGTGATTGGGAGCTCATTGGGCGATAATTCACGCCTTTAAGTGCCAATGGGATCAAAAAGACAATAATCAGTGCGTTGAAGATTACCGCAGAAAGCAAGGCAGAAGCTGGTGAGTGCAACTGCATGACATTTAATGCGTTCAGTTGTGGCCATGTCACCGCAAAGGCGGCAGGGATGATGGCAAAGTATTTGGCAATATCATTTGCAATACTGAAGGTGGTCAATGAACCGCGAGTCATTAGCATTTGTTTACCAATGTGCACGACTTCAATAAGTTTGGTTGGGTTTGAGTCTAAATCCACCATGTTCCCAGCTTCTTTCGCGGCTTGGGTGCCTGAATTCATGGCAACAGCAACGTCAGCTTGGGCGAGTGCAGGCGCATCGTTTGTCCCGTCACCGGTCATGGCGACCAGCCTTCCTTCTGATTGGTATTGACGGATCAAGGCAAGCTTAGCTTCGGGGGTTGCCTCAGCAAGGAAATCATCGACACCCGCTTCTGCTGCGATGGCAGCGGCAGTTAAGTGGTTATCCCCCGTAATCATCACGGTTTTGATCCCCATGCTGCGCATTTGGGCAAAGCGTTCTTTCATCCCACCTTTGACGATATCTTTGAGCGCAACGACGCCTAAAACAGTTTGGTCATCAACGACAACTAATGGTGTTCCTCCTAAATGGGCGACTTTCTCCACCAATTTATCGGCTTCTTCGGGAAATTTTTGATGATTAGCTTCAACATATCGACGAATAGCATCAGCAGAACCTTTGCGGATCATGCGTTCACCGACGTTAACACCACTCATACGGGTCATTGCGGAAAATGGCACGAAAGTAGCATTCATTCCGTGAATATCTCTTTCACGTAAATTGAATTTCTGTTTGGCGAGAACCACAATACTGCGCCCTTCAGGGGTTTCATCGGCAAGAGAAGAGAGCTGAGCCGCATCAGCCAATTGCTCTTCGGTAACACCCGTTAAAGGTAAAAACTCAGAAGCTTGGCGGTTTCCTAGCGTGATGGTGCCTGTCTTATCGAGCAATAAAACATCAACATCCCCCGCGGCTTCAACAGCTCGCCCGCTGGTGGCGATAACATTCGCACCTAACATGCGGCTCATACCTGCCACACCAATAGAAGAAAGCAGGCCACCAATGGTCGTTGGGATCAAACAGATTAATAATGCAATCAGCACTAATATAGAAACCGCGCTGCCAGCCCCTGCATACTCTGCGGCAAAAACCGTAAATGGATACAAAGTTGCACACACTAATACAAAGATAATGGTGAGTGCAGTTAACAAAATAGTTAAGGCGATTTCATTCGGTGTTTTACGGCGCTGTGCGCCTTCGACCATGGAGATCATGCGGTCTAGGAATGTTTCTCCAGGGTTTACGGTACATTCAACAATTAGCCAGTCGGACAGCACACGTGTTCCGCCTGTCACAGAGGAAAAGTCCCCACCTGATTCGCGGATTACAGGGGCAGATTCCCCAGTGATTGCGCTTTCATCCACAGATGCTCCGCCCTCGATAACTTCCCCATCACATGGAATAGTTTCCCCTGCACGGATCAGCACAATATCCCCTTTGCGCAGGTGATCGGAACTGACAATTTCTTGCGTTGCATCCAATGAGGCAGCGGTAAGGCGTGTAGCATTGCTTTGCTGTTTTACGCCTTTTAAACTTTGGGCTTGGGCCTTACTGCGTCCCTCGGCTAAGGCTTCAGCAAAATTGGCGAACATCACAGTAAACCACAACCATAAGGTGACCATACCGCTAAACCATGCACTTCCTTCAGACAAACCTGCCGCCATCATTGCCCATAATAAGGTGGTGATCAGGCTACCGATGTATACCACAAACATCACAGGATTACGCCATTGGGCTTGCGGCGTGCATTTTTTCACGGCATCAATAATAGACTGTTGGATTAATTTTTTATCAAATAAAGGTGTTTTTTGCTTTTTCATTTTTTTCCCCTGATTATCCCGCAAAACCAATTTGTAGCTGCTCAGCAATTGGACCTAATGCCAATGCAGGGACAAAAGTCAGTGCGCCAATAAGGAGGACAGTAAAGATTAATAAGCCAATAAAAAGTGGGCCAGAGGTCGGCAATGTTGCCTGGCTTTGTGCTTGGGATTTTTTGAGCGCCATCGAACCTGCAATAGCAAGTACGGGCAAGATAACGCCAAAGCGCCCAACAAACATGGCGATAGCAAGTAGCACATTGTAGAACGGGGTGTTGGCACTTAGGCCTGCGAAAGCGCTACCATTATTATTGGCAGCAGATGAAAACGCGTATAACACTTCGCTAAAACCATGGGCGCCTGGGTTTAAAATACCGGCACGGCCTGCATCGGTCATTAAGGCGATGGTTGTACCAAGTAGCACTAAGGTTGGTGTCACTAAAATCGCCAGTGCGACCATTTTCATTTCACGCACTTCAATTTTTTTCCCTAAGTACTCGGGAGTACGGCCAATCATTAGTCCAGCAAGGAAGACAGCGAGTAGAACAAACAGCAACATCCCATACAACCCAGAGCCGACACCGCCAAAAACGACTTCACCAATTTGCATTAACCACATTGGTACCATGCCGCCCATCGCTGTAAAGGAATCATGCATCGCATTGACAGCACCACAGGAGGCAGCGGTTGTGACTACAGCATATAAAGCAGAAGAAAGAATACCAAAACGGCTTTCTTTGCCTTCCATATTGGTACTACTACTGGCGTGTAGTTCACTTAAAAATGGATTGCCAACATACTCCGCTTTAATGACCACAATGGCGGCGATAACAAAAATGATCCCCATGACCCATAACAAGGTATGCCCTTGTTTGTTATCACCGACAGAGCGACCGAAAGCAAAACACAACGCGGTAGGGATTAAGAATATTGCCAACATTTGAACAAAATTACTTAATGCAGTCGGGTTTTCAAACGGATGAGCGGAGTTTGCACCAAAGAAGCCACCGCCATTGGTACCCAGTAATTTAATCGCTTCTTGAGATGCGACAGGGCCCATTGGTAACAGTTGGGTTGTGTTATCTAAATTGTCAACTAAGAGGTAGTCAGAAAAGTTTTGGATCACCCCTTGGCTGACAAAAAATAAAGCAACAACAATGGCGAGAGGGAATAATAAATAGAAGGTGATACGGTAGATATCCACCCATGCATTCCCTAATGTTTTACTGCCATGGCGTGAAAAAGCACGGATCAGGGCAAAAACTACAGCGATACCCGTTGAGGCTGAGAGGAAGTTTTGTACGGTTAAGCCTGCCATTTGGCTTAAATAGCTTAGTGTGCTTTCACCGCTGTAAGATTGCCAGTTGGTGTTTGCTACGAAGCTTATCGCAGTATTGAAGGCTAAATCCCAACTCATACCAGCAAAGTGCTGTGGATTGAGTGGCAAGCTGCCCTGAAACATTAAAATGGCGAATAGCAAAACAAAACCTAGCACATTGAATAAAACAATGGCTAAGGCATATTGTTGCCAGTTCATTTCGGCAGCTGATTTTCCCGGTTGTTTAATACCTGCCAAGCGCCAAAGTAATGATTCACTTGCCATTAAAGGACGAGGAATATCACCATCAATTAGCCGAGCAATACCATTACCTAATGGCTTAGCAGCAATAAGTAAGATCAGCAGGAAGCTGCCAATCAGTAAAAATGCAGTGGTGGCCATATCAGAAATCCTCCGCGTTAAGCAGGGCATAAATCAGATAAACCAGCAGTAGAACAACGAGAACTGCCCCAAAAATGGAAAGTAATGACACAGTATTTTCTCCTTATTATTTCCATGAAATAAGGGTAGAGAGTTCGTTGTAAAGAAGCTGATAAAAAGATAGGGCTAGGTGTAAAAAAAGTATAAAAATACACATTGTTTAATCAGCTAAGTGATGGATAGACACTCTTTAGTAAAATAAGTAATAACACTTAAATTTTAATTTGTTATTTAATTGTTGTCATAATGTTTTTTTTTAACGATTTTTGGTTAAATTTTGTAGTAAAAATACAGAATGATGGGGAATTATTAGTAATATTTTAATTTTAGTGGTCAGATGAGTAGTTTTATTACACAATTTGCGCTATTCTATATTCAGTTAATTAATTCTCGTATTATCTGTTCGGTTTTAGTCGCTCTGTGAAATAGCTGTATTTGGGGAGTTTTTAGAGCAAAGCTGGAATCGACAAATAAAGTGGCAACTGAAGGAGGATATCGATGTCCACATACCGCGAATATTCCCGTAATCAGGTACTTGCACGCCGCACTGCTGCTGTAACGGCAGGCATTATTGCGTTTCCTGTTATGGTTTTTCACCCAAAAAGAGCTAAGTATTACAGTTACTTAAATAAAGTTTGGTCGAAAACAAGCGATAAGCCGGTTTGGCTAGAGCGTTCAGAGACCACACTTGAAAGCCATCGCTAACCTTGCGTCTTAAGTAATTGATAAGAGCCCCTGCAATGACTCGTTGTGGGGGTTTTGTTTTTTATATCCCTATTTTTCTTTTCGAATGATGCACTTCAAATAACACAGAAAAAAAGTATGTTTCCGCTTATGATTATTGATTATCAGTAAATTATATTCAAAATGGCGTTATAGATTCGCTGTGCAGTAAAAAGGACAACATAATGCATAACTTAAGATTAGAAGAAGTCATTAACGATGAGCTCAAGGTCAGTGAGTTTCAAGATTTTGCACCAAATGGGCTGCAAGTTGAAGGACGCCCTCATGTGCATAAAATCATCACAGGAGTGACCGCCTGCCAAGCTTTACTCGATGTCGCCGTTGAGAAAAAAGCGGATGCAGTGATTGTTCACCATGGCTATTTTTGGAAAAATGAGCCTGCCATTATTAAAGGTATGAAAAAGAATAGATTAAAAACATTATTAGCTAATGATATTAATCTTTATGGTTATCACCTTCCTTTAGATGCGCACCATCAATTAGGGAATAATACACAGCTTGCTTACATCATGGGCGTCCAAGTGAATGGCCAAATTGACCCATTAATGCCATTTGGCTTTTTTGACCAACCCATTACTCCAGCAGAATTGACTGAGCGCTTAGAAACGCGTTTAGGCCGCAAAGTCCTTCACTGTGGCGACAACGCAAAAGATGAAATTCGTCAAATTGCATGGTGCACAGGGGGTGGACAAGGCTTTATTCTGCAAGCCGCGGAATTTGGTGTTGATGCTTTTGTGACAGGGGAAGTTTCAGAACAAACGATTCATATTGCAAGGGAAATGGGGATCCATTTCTACAGTGCAGGGCACCACGCTACGGAGCGTTACGGGATCAAAGCGTTAACCAAATGGCTAGTTGATGAGCAGGGGTTGGATGCCGAGTTTGTCGATATCGATAACCCAGCCTAAATTCTCGTCATATTTCGAGCTGTGGCGTTGTTGGCTTCACTCGGCTACTTGGGTCACATACTTGTGTATGCTCCCCAAGCTATCCTCATTTGCCGCCTAGCCACAACTCGAACTATTTAGAGAATTAAATTTTCACCTAATCTTTATTTAAGCTTCGTCATTTTTAAACCGCAGCGGTGTTGGCTGCATTCGGCTACTTAGGTCACATACTTATGTATGCTCCCGTTTTTTCGTCATATTTAGCGCTGTCACGGCGTTAGCTTCATTCAGCCACACGGGGTCACATACTTATGTATGCTCCCCGTGATGACTTCATTTTGCTGCCTTGTTACAGCACCAACTATTTAGAAAAAAGCTAGGCTTAAAAGAAAAACGTATTTTAATTTATAGCCATATTTCGAGCTGCACCTGTGTTGGCTATCCTCATTTGCCGCCTAGCCACAACGCTAACTATTTAGAAAATTATGTGTGTTTAGTAAAACAATAAGTTAACTTGTATAAACTCGATAACGTAGCGATGCAATAACGAGAACCAAACTTGAGATAGCGAGCACTAAACCTAAGTGCTGGCTCCAACCTGCGACCATCAGCCCGATGGCGAGTCCAATATAATAAAGTAATCCTAAAATTGCGCCTGCTGTGCCTTTTCGGTCGCTATAACGGTTTAATGCGTGAGCAAGAATGTTCGGGATTGCAATACCATAGCCAATCACGACGCCAATAACAGGTAAAACAAACCAAATAGAGTTCATAAGAGCAAAAACTGCACAGCTGCTGACCAACGAAATGACACTTGATAGCTTAACAAGTTGCTCAGATGTATGTTTTTTAGCCAATAAATGACGGTTAATCATCGATCCTAAACCTACACCAAGCGCCAATAAAATCCCCGTGAGGCCAAACTGTTGTTGCGTGAGCATTAATTGTTCAAAACTGAAAGGAGCCAGCTGATAATAGCTAAATAAATTAATGTTGAAAAATGCAATCAAGATCACATTTCTCATAATCTCTTTATCCGTAATCATCCGTAAAAATGTCTCAATAAATGGGACTTTGATCACATTTTCTGGGCGTGTTTCAGGTAATCGATATATTGACCACAATAAAAGTACGACAGCTAAAATAGCTAAACCAATAAAAACACCACGATAACCTCCCAAACTGACGAGGCCCGCACCCGATAACATACCTAATGCAGGGCTAATGGCTAATGCGACGCCCATAACTGAAAAAACTCTAGCTAATTCATGGCCTTGATAACTATCACGCATTGCGGTTTGTGTACCAATTGAACCCACAGCGGCACCAAAGGCGGCTAACATCCGTAGCAGTAGTAATAAGTAAAATTGACTGATGAGTAAAGCACCAATTGAGGCAATCCCATAAACCAGTAAACCCGCTAAAATCGTTGGACGGCGGCCAACTGTGTCACAGGTTCTACCCCAAAATACAACGCCCAATGCAAAAGCAAAGAAATAGAGAGAAAGCGTCTGTGAAGCTTGTTCTGCATTGACAGAAAAAGCGCTCGCAATATCCGTCAGTGCAGGGCTGTAGATGGTTTCCACAATTTGTGGGAACATCATTAAGGCCACAGCCAGCCATAATGAAAGAGAGTGTTTCATATTCATTTTCCTACCCTGTGTAATAAAAAATAACGGTTTAAACTTTTAATGGTGGGCAGTTTAGTGGTAATTTTGATGTCTTATTACAATAATAAAGACTATAAATATCAAAAAAGGGACATTTATGGCATGGCTAAATCAAACGGATGAGTTTCAAACACATTGGTATCCAGCCCCTGTTTTAGGGATTGCTGCGCAGATGGGGCAGCACGATTCTGGCACGCATACCCATGAAATGGGCCAGCTTTTGTTTACTCAGCAAGGGTGTATTCGTATATCCCTCGAAAAGCGCCTCTCTTTGCTTCCTCCTGGTAGGGTTGCGTGGATCCCACCACATGTTCGCCATCGCGCACAAATGCGTGCATCAGTGGGGTACCGGTCAATTTATCTCAGTGAAGAATATGCCCAAAAAGTTGGGAATGAAGTGGTCATTTTGAGTATTTCACCGTTGCTAAGGGAGTTATTAGAGCGTATTGCTATCGCACCTTTTGACAGTGATTGGCAAACGGGAAGGTTAGCCAATTTATTACCTGTTTTTATTGATGAGCTACAAGCCGCTACAACTGAACCTACCTTGCTTTCTTTGCCGCAAGATAGGCGCTTGAAACGCCTGGATATCGAGCAATTACCCCCGAATTTGAGCCAACTTGCTCAAATTGCTGGTGCGAGTGAAAAGACAATAACGCGTGTTTTTTTGAAAGAAACAGGCATGACGTATCAGTCATGGCGCCAACAATGGCGGTTTATTAAAGCGATTGAATTATTAGCACAAGAAAAGCCATATCACTTTATTACTCAAGAACTTGGGCTTACCAGTGACAGCGCGTTTATTAGTTTTTTTCGTAAAATGAGCGGAATGACACCAAGAGAGTATCAACAGTAGGACATTTTGCGGTTATACAAACAAAAAAGACCTTGAAAAATCAAGGTCTTGCTTTACGTAGGGATTCGAATTTATCGAAATATTATTTTTTTGCTAATTCAGAGTTGAATTCACGTTTGTCATAACCGGTATACAGCTGGCGAGGGCGTGCAATCTTCAGGCCGTCATCATGCATTTCGTTCCAATGTGCAATCCAACCAATAGTACGCGCAATGGCGAAGATCACAGTGAACATGGAAGATGGAATACCCATTGCTTTCAAGATGATACCTGAGTAGAAGTCAACGTTCGGGTACAGTTTTTTCTCAATGAAGTACGGGTCGTTCAGTGCAATACGCTCCAGCTCCATTGCGACTTCCAGTAAGCTGTCGTTCAAGCCCAGTTCATTTAGAACTTCGTGGCAAGTTTCACGCATTACAGTGGCACGTGGGTCGTGGTTTTTGTAGACGCGGTGACCAAAGCCCATCAGTCGGAAAGAGTCATTTTTGTCTTTCGCACGTTCGATAAACGCAGGAATGTGCTCAACAGTCTGAATTTCTTCCAACATGCGTAAGCAAGCTTCGTTAGCACCACCGTGTGCCGGCCCCCATAGAGACGCGATACCCGCTGCGATACAAGCAAATGGGTTTGCACCCGATGAGCCCGCAGTACGTACGGTTGAAGTTGATGCGTTTTGTTCGTGGTCAGCGTGCAGAATTAAAATGCGATCCATTGCACGTTCAAGAACTGGATTTACTGTATATTCTTCACATGGTGTAGAGAACATCATGTGCAAGAAGTTACCCGCGTATGACAGATCATTACGTGGATAAACAAAAGGTTGGCCTATTGAATATTTATAACACATTGCTGCAACAGTTGGCATTTTGGACAGCAAACGATAAGCCGTAATTTCACGATGGCGAGGGTTATTAACATCTAACGCATCGTGATAGAACGCCGCCAGAGCACCTGTTACACCACATAATACAGCCATTGGATGTGAGTCACGGCGGAAACCATTAAGCATGCGTGTAATTTGCTCATGGATCATGGTATGGCGAGTCACCGTATTTTTAAATACGTCGTATTGTTCTTGAGTCGGTGCTTCACCGTACAGCAGGATATAACAGACTTCGAGGTAAGAGGCTTCAGTTGCGAGCTGGTCGATAGGGAAACCACGGTGCAGTAGAATACCTTTATCACCATCGATATAGGTGATTTTTGATTCACAGGATGCAGTAGAAGTAAAACCAGGGTCGTAGGTAAAGAACCCTTTTGAACCTAAAGTTCGGACATCGATAACGTCTTGACCAATCGTAGGGCTTAAAATATCGAGTTCAATGTCACCCGCACTACCAGTCATTAGCTTAGCTTTGTTATCAGCCATTTACGGTCTCCTTAGCGCTTGATAATCGACACCCAACAACCCAGAAACCCAGCGTTATACTGTGTCTTCGTGCATTGTTCTACCGGTATGCTTTGGAAATCAGCTCGCTATCACATAAAACCTGAAATCTGACGACCGACGACAATGTAATTAGGTTGTTTATGAGTGTGTAGATGTTATGTTTTTTTTGTTGTTTTCCCTACAATATCATTATTTGTGGTAAGAGGAACAACTTTCATAACTTTTGTTATTAATACCCATCATAGTTCAAATTGTGGAGTATCTAACATTGCAACATTTACGTTTTGTTTTTACGGTGAAGTGTCAATCACACCGTTAAGATAATTCTGCCAGACCTATATGTAAGATAAATGTTGAATCATTGTCAAATAACATAAGCACATTTATACAAAATGTTTAAATCGTGATCCTTCTCACTGTTCGGGCTAAATGTCTCCAAACATTTTGTGTGGGAATTGTAATGGCATTGTGAAGACTTTATACTAGCGCCAGGTCTCCGGATTACCCTGTAGTAGGAGTTCCCAGCGTGATCAGCATGCAACTTTATTTAAACATGATGGATTAGAGTTTGTGTTAAGTTGCATTTTGTACCCCTGTCGCTGTCTGATTTCCACCCCAGGTCCGGAGGATGGAAAATAATAAAGAGCTGTGTGGGCAAAATTGTGAAAAAACAAAGACCTGTCAACCTTGATTTGCAGACGATTCACTTCCCGATCACTGCAATATCTTCGATCTTGCACCGTGTCTCTGGCGTCATTACTCTCATCGCAGTTGGTATTCTGCTTTGGTTGTTAGGGACATCTCTCTCCTCTCCAGAAGGTTTTCAATACGCGTCTGAAATAATGACTGGCTTTTTTGCTAAGTTCATTCTTTGGGGCATCCTGACTGCATTGGCTTACCACATTTGTGGTGGTATCCGTCATATGTTAATGGATTTCGGCTGTGTTGATGAAACCCTTGCTGCTGGTAACTCATCTGCAAAAATTACATTTGTTATTACCGTAATTCTGGCAATTCTGGCGGGGATCTTAGTATGGTAAGTAATGCATCAGCTTTAGGCCGTACTGGTATCCAGGACTGGCTGTTAATCCGTGGCTCTGCGATTATCATTGCACTCTACGTACTCTACATTGTTGGTTTTGTTGCAATTAACGACATTACCTATGAAGTCTGGCGCGGTTTCTTTGCCTCCTCTGTGACGAAAGTATTCACTATCCTCACTTTGTTCTCGATTCTTGTGCATGCATGGATTGGCATGTGGCAAGTGCTAACTGACTATGTTAAGCCGCTGGCAATTCGCTTAGTGCTGCAACTGGCTATCATTGTAGGTCTGTTGGCTTATTTAATTTACGGAACAATTGTTGTGTGGGGTGCATAAAATGAATCTGCCAATCAGAGAGTTTGACGCTATCGTTATCGGTGCTGGCGGTGCAGGTATGCGCGCAGCACTTCAAATTTCACAGATGGGCCTATCTTGTGCACTTCTGTCAAAAGTCTTTCCAACCCGTTCTCACACTGTATCCGCGCAAGGTGGTATCACGGTTGCATTAGGTAACACGCACCCTGATAACTGGGAATGGCACATGTACGATACCGTAAAAGGTTCCGATTACATCGGTGACCAAGACGCTATCGAATATATGTGTAAGACAGGCCCAGAAGCTATCCTCGAATTAGAACATATGGGGTTACCTTTCTCGCGCCTTGATGATGGAAGCATCTATCAACGTCCATTTGGTGGCCAGTCTAAAAACTTCGGTGGCGAGCAAGCCGCGCGTACTGCGGCCGCAGCTGACCGTACAGGGCACGCACTATTACATACGCTGTATCAGCAGAACTTAAAAAACCACACCACCATTTTTTCTGAGTGGTATGCCCTTGATTTAGTTAAAAATCAAGATGGCGATATTGTAGGTTGTACTGCAATTTGTATGGAAACAGGCGAGCTCGTTTACTTCAAAGCGAAAGCCACCATTCTGGCAACAGGTGGTGCAGGCCGTATTTACCAATCAACCACCAATGCCCATATCAATACGGGTGATGGTGTGGGGATGGCTGCGCGTGCAGGTGTGCCACTACAAGATATGGAAATGTGGCAATTCCACCCAACGGGTATTGCAGGGGCTGGGGTTCTGGTCACTGAAGGTTGCCGTGGTGAAGGTGGTTACTTGCTGAATAAAGACGGTGAGCGCTTCATGGAGCGTTACGCACCAAACGCGAAAGACCTTGCAGGTCGTGACGTTGTTGCACGTTCAATCATGATTGAAATTCGTGAAGGACGTGGCTGTGATGGTCCTTGGGGGCCACATGCTAAGCTGAAATTGGATCACTTAGGGAAAGAGGTTCTGGAATCACGTTTACCGGGTATCCTTGAATTATCACGTACCTTTGCGCACGTTGACCCAATCAAAGAGCCAATCCCAGTTATTCCAACATGCCACTACATGATGGGCGGTATTCCAACGAAAGTAACTGGCCAAGCGATTCGCTATAATGAAAAAGGCGAAGATGAAGTTATTCCAGGTCTGTTTGCCGTCGGTGAAATTGCCTGTGTATCAGTACATGGCGCTAACCGCTTAGGCGGTAACTCACTGCTTGACTTAGTGGTATTCGGTCGCTCTGCGGGTCTGCACCTGAAAGAATCCATCATGGAACAAGGTTCAATGCGTGATGCTTCTGAGTCTGACATCGATGCAGCAATGACTCGCTTTAATCGTTGGGAAGGTGCACGCACAGGCGAAGATCCAACCGAAATCCGTAAAGCACTGCAAACCTGCATGCAGCATAACTTCTCAGTATTCCGTGAAGGTGATGCAATGGCGAAAGGTTTAGAAGAGCTAAAAGTGATTCGCGAACGCCTGCAAAATGCACGCCTTGATGATACGTCAACGGAGTTTAATACGCAGCGTATCGAATGTTTAGAATTGGATAACCTGATGGAAACCGCTTATGCAACTGCACAAGCAGCAAACTTCCGTACAGAAAGTCGTGGGGCGCATAGCCGCTTTGACTATCCAGAACGTGATGATGCGAATTGGTTATGTCACTCATTATATTTACCGCAATCTGAAACGATGACGCGTCGTGAAGTCAACATGCAACCAAAATTGCGTGAAGCCTTCCCACCGAAAATTCGTACCTACTAATGCGTGGTGTTAATCCAGTTGCGGAGAAATAAACTATGAAATTACAATTTTCGATTTATCGCTACAATCCTGATGTGGACAACGCACCACGTATGCAAGATTACACGCTAGAAGTGCCTGAAGGGCGTGACATGATGTTGCTGGATGCGTTAATCCAAATCAAAGAGCAAGACCCAACATTATCCTTCCGCCGTTCTTGCCGTGAAGGGGTATGTGGTTCTGATGGTCTGAACATGAACGGTAAAAACGGCTTGGCTTGTATCACGCCATTGTCTGCTTTAATTCGTGGTGGGAAGAAAATTGTCATTCGTCCGTTGCCAGGTCTGCCTGTTGTGCGTGACCTGATCATCGACATGACTCAGTTCTACACCCAATACGAAAAAATCCGTCCATATCTGATTAACGATAACAAAAATCCGCCAGCGCGTGAGAATTTACAAACTCCTGCACAACGTGAAAAACTCGATGGTTTATACGAGTGCATCTTGTGTGCATGTTGTTCGACTTCTTGCCCATCTTTCTGGTGGAATCCAGACAAGTTTATTGGTCCAGCAGGCCTATTAGCGGCGTATCGTTTCTTGATTGATAGCCGTGATACTGAAACCGATTCTCGATTAGATGATCTGAACGACGCTTTCAGTGTTTTCCGCTGTCATAGCATCATGAATTGTGTCAATGTATGCCCTAAAGGACTAAATCCAACAAAAGCTATTGGTCATATTAAATCTATGTTGCTAAAACATAGCGCCTAATAGCTAAATTTAACCCGCAGTGCCTTGGTACTGCGGGCTAAAGTGGAAATAGCACGAAATAAAAACATAAGTTAAAAATAAAGCGTAAAGTAAATTCAAGATTTTGATTTAAATAGCGCTTAAGGTCACAAAAGCGCGAAAACCAAATATCCTTAAAGGTCATCAGAAAGTAACATTGTCATCAATAAAACGTAGCATTAAATAAAAACGTTGTAACAACAAAAGCGCAAAAAAGTGAACGTAACAAAAGCAACAGTAAAAAGTAAAAAAAATAGCCAACTGCAAAAGATGAAGAAGACGAAAGCGTAATCTTAGGGGCCTTTAAAAACCGTAGCCAGTTTTTAAAGGTTCCTTAAAAGGGAAACCCTTACTGATAAAGGGCCTCCCAAAGAGAGAACATGCATAAAGCACGTCCAAGAGAACCTTTATCGAGGTCGCTTAAATGCGACGATTAGTTAACCACGGCGAAAACTAAAGCTTATAAAGCTTAAGGGATCACAATGCAGAACGGCGTAATGAAGGACTGGCTGGATTCAAGCTTTCTGGCAGGCGCGAACCAGACATATATAGAACAGCTCTATGAAGATTATCTGACTGACCCTAACTCTGTCGATGCCGAGTGGAAAGCCATTTTTGAGCAACTACCTGGTGCAGCCCTCGGCACTAGCGGTGAGCAATTCCACTCCCAAGCGCGCGATTACTTCCGTCGCTTAGCAAAAGACTCTACACGTTATCACACCTCTGTTAGCGATCCAGCTATCGACGCAAAACAAGTTAAAGTTTTGCAGTTAATTAATGCATTCCGCTTTCGCGGACACCAAAATGCTAACCTTGACCCGTTAGGGCTTTGGAAACGTGAATCTGTTCCAGATTTGGACCCAGCGTTCCATAACTTAACGAAAGAAGATTTCAACGAAACCTTCAACGTCGGTTCTTTTGCTATCGGCAAAGAAACCATGAAACTCAGTGAGCTATATGACAACCTGAAACGCATTTACTGCGGTTCAATCGGTGCGGAATATATGCACATCACGAATACAGAAGAAAAACGTTGGATTCAACAACGCCTTGAGTCTGTTGATGTGTCTAAAATTTTCTCTGCGGATGAGAAAAAACGTTTCCTGTCTGAGTTAACTGCGGCTGAAGGTCTTGAGCGTTACATCGGGGCTAAATTCCCAGGTGCAAAACGTTTCTCATTGGAAGGTGGTGATTCACTGATCCCAATGCTGAAAGACTTAATCCACCACGCTGGCAAACAAGATACTCGCGAAGTTGTTCTGGGTATGGCGCACCGTGGTCGTTTAAACGTACTGGTTAATATCTTAGGTAAAAAACCAGGCGAATTATTTGATGAATTCGCAGGTAAACATAAAGATCATTCAAGTGCGGGCGACGTTAAATATCACCAAGGCTTCTCATCTGACTTTGAAACCGCAGGTTCACGTGTTCACTTAGCGCTGGCGTTTAACCCATCGCATCTTGAAATCGTTAGCCCAGTGGTCATCGGTTCTGTACGTGCTCGCCGTGACCGTTTAGATGAAGGCCGCAGCAACATGGTTCTGCCAATCACCATTCACGGTGACTCCGCAGTTACTGGCCAAGGTGTTGTTCAAGAAACGTTGAACATGTCTCAAGCACGTGGTTATGAAGTGGGCGGTACCATGCGTATCGTCATTAACAACCAAATTGGTTTCACCACTTCAAACCCGAAAGATACCCGTTCGACAGAATACTGTACTGACATCGTGAAGATGGTTCAGGCGCCAATTTTCCACGTGAATGCAGATGACCCAGAGGCGGTTTCATTTGTCACACGTTTAGCGCTGGATTTCCGTAATACCTTTAAACGCGATGTGATGATCGATTTAGTCTGTTATCGCCGTCATGGTCATAACGAAGCCGATGAGCCAAGTGCAACTCAGCCTGTGATGTACCAAAAAATCAAACAGCACCCAACGCCACGAAAAATCTACGCAGACCGCTTAATTGCAGAAAACGTATTGAGTGCTAATGATGTGACGGAAATGGTTAATCTGTACCGCGATGCATTAGATGCAGGCAACTGCGTGGTTGAAGAGTACCGTGAAATGGGTCTGAACTCATACACATGGGCACCATATCTGAACCACGAATGGGATGAATCCTACAAATCAACAGTTGATATCAAACGTTTAACGGATCTGGCTGTTAAAGTCAGTACTATCCCTGAAGGCGTTGTCGCGCAATCTCGTGTTGAGAAAATTTATGCAGATCGTGCAGAAATGGCGAAAGGCGAGAAATTACTCGACTGGGGTGCGGCAGAGACTTTAGCGTATGCAACGTTAGTTGATGAAGGCGTTCCAGTGCGTTTATCGGGTGAAGATGCAGGCCGTGGAACCTTCTTCCATCGTCATGCGGTTATTCACAACCAAACTAACGGTTCTGTCTACGTTCCACTGCAAAACATTCATAACGGCCAAGGCGTATTTAACGTTTGGGATTCTGTTCTGACTGAAAATGCGGTATTGGCATTCGAATATGGCTATGCAACCACTGAACCACGTGCTTTAACCATTTGGGAAGCGCAATTTGGTGACTTCGCGAACTGTGCGCAAGTGGTTATCGACCAATTTATTAGCTCTGGCGAGCAAAAATGGGGTCGTATGTGTGGTCTGGTGATGTTACTGCCTCATGGTTATGAAGGTCAGGGCCCAGAGCACTCATCTGCACGTTTAGAACGTTACTTACAACTGTGTGCTGACCAAAACATGCAAGTGTGTGTGCCGTCAACACCTGCTCAGGTTTATCACATGTTACGCCGCCAAGCCTTACGTGGCATGCGTCGTCCTCTGATTGTGATGTCACCAAAATCCCTGCTGCGTCATCCATTAGCGGTGTCTAGCATGGAAGAACTGGCAAATGGTACATTTGAACCTGTTATCGGTGAAATCGATGAAATCAATCCGAAAAATGTGAAACGCGTCGTTATGTGTTCAGGGAAAGTCTATTACGATCTGTTAGAACAACGTCGTAAAAATGAACAAACTGACGTGGCTATCGTGCGTATTGAGCAGCTGTATCCGTTCCCACACGATGATATCCAAAAAGCGTTGTTGCAATTTAGCCATGTGAAAGACTTTGTATGGTGCCAAGAAGAGCCATTAAACCAAGGTGCTTGGTATTGCAGTCAACATAATTTCCGTGAAGCTATCCCAGCAGGGGCAACTTTACGTTATGCAGGTCGAGCTGCTTCTTCATCTCCAGCAGTTGGCTATACGTCCGTACACCAAGAGCAACAAAAAGCTCTGGTAAATGACGCTTTGAACATTGAATAATTAAAGGATAGAAAATGAGTAGCGTAGAAATTCTTGTTCCCGATCTTCCTGAGTCCGTTGCCGATGCTACGGTTGCCACATGGCATAAAAAACCAGGTGACAGTGTTCAGCGTGATGAAGTCCTGGTTGAGATCGAAACAGATAAAGTGGTACTGGAAGTGCCTGCGAGCGAAGCTGGCGTACTAGAAGCTATCGTTGAAGACGAAGGTGCAACGGTATTATCTAAACAACTGTTAGGTCGTATTCGTTTGGGTGATAGTACTGGTATCCCAGCAGAAGTGAAAGAATCACAAGAAGCAACGCCAGCTCAGCGTCAAACTGCAAGTCTGGAAACCGAAAGCAACGATGCGCTGAGCCCAGCAATTCGTCGCCTAATTGCAGAACATGACCTGAACCCTGCGGATATTAAAGGTACTGGTGTTGGCGGCCGTTTAACGCGCGAAGATGTTGAAAAACACTTAGCAGCAAACAAATCTGTAGCGCCAGCAGCATCTGCACCAGCTGCACCACAGGCTCCTTTGGCACACCGTAGCGAAAAACGTGTTCCAATGACGCGTTTACGTAAACGTATCGCTGAGCGTCTGTTAGAAGCGAAAAACACCACAGCAATGTTGACCACGTTTAACGAAATCAACATGCAACCAATCAAAGACTTACGTAAACAGTATGGCGAAGCGTTCGAAAAACGTCACGGTGTACGTTTAGGCTTTATGTCTTTCTATGTAAAAGCTGCGGTTGAGGCACTGAAACGCTATCCAGAAGTGAACGCTTCTATCGATGGCAGCGATGTGGTTTACCATAACTACTTTGATATCAGCATCGCAGTATCAACGCCTCGTGGCCTGGTTACCCCAGTGCTGCGCGATGTTGATGCAATGAGCATGGCGGATATCGAGAAGAAAATTAAAGAACTGGCTGTTAAAGGTCGTGACGGTAAATTAACTGTTGAAGACTTAAGCGGCGGTAACTTCACTATTACTAATGGTGGCGTATTTGGTTCTCTGATGTCTACACCTATCATTAACCCACCACAGAGCGCAATTTTAGGCATGCATGCCATTAAAGACCGCCCTATGGCTGTAAATGGTAAGGTAGAGATTCTTCCTATGATGTACTTAGCGCTGTCTTATGACCACCGCTTAATCGATGGTAGCGAGTCAGTCGGCTTCTTAGTCGCTATCAAAGATATGCTGGAAGATCCAACTCGTTTACTGCTGGACGTATAGCAACATAACAGGGTAGGGAACAACCTGCCCGGTCTGAAGTAACCGATGCAGCCCGTTCGCGGGTTGCTAAATCAGTAACAATTGCAGGAGGCGAATAAACGCCTCTTCAGACTCAATTATGGATAGAACATCATGAATTTACACGAGTACCAGGCAAAACAGTTGTTTGCACGTTATGGGATGCCTGCACCAACAGGTTATGCCTGTTCATCAGTCGCTGAAACCGTCGATGCTGCGAAAAAAATTGGCAACGGCCCATGGGTAATTAAATGCCAAGTTCACGCAGGTGGACGTGGTAAAGCTGGTGGCGTTAAAGTTACTAGCGACATCAATGAAGTTAAAGCCTTTGCAGAAAACTGGTTAGGTAAAAACTTAGTTACCTATCAAACAGATGCAAACGGCCAGCCAGTTAACCAAATTTTGGTTGAAACGGCGACTGACATTGCGAAAGAATTATATTTAGGTGCGGTTGTTGACCGCAGCACTCGTCGCGTTGTTTTCATGGCATCGACTGAAGGTGGTGTGGAAATTGAGAAAGTTGCTGAAGAAACACCAGAACTGATCCACAAAGCCATTATCGACCCACTGACAGGCCCAATGCCTTTCCAAGGCCGTGAATTAGCGTTCAAATTAGGCTTAACGGGCAAACAAGTTAGCCAATTCGCGAAAATTTTCATGGGTCTGGCGACACTGTTCCTTGAGCGTGATTTAGCATTAGCTGAAATCAACCCTCTGGTTATCAGCACTGCGGGCGATTTAGTGTGTTTAGATGGTAAATTAGGCATCGACAGTAACGCATTATACCGTCAACCTGAAATCCGTGAACTGCGTGACGAATCTCAAGAAGATGCGCGTGAAGCACAAGCGGCTCAGTGGGAACTGAACTACGTTGCACTTGATGGCAATATCGGTTGTATGGTTAACGGTGCAGGCCTCGCAATGGGTACCATGGACATCGTTAAACTGCACGGCGGTGCACCTGCTAACTTCTTAGACGTTGGCGGCGGCGCAACAAAAGAGCGTGTTACTGAAGCATTTAAAATCATCCTTTCTGATGAAAACGTGAAAGCGGTTTTCGTTAACATCTTTGGTGGTATCGTTCGTTGCGACCTGATTGCAGACGGCATCATTGGTGCAGTTGAAGAAGTTGGTGTAAATGTACCAGTAGTTGTGCGTTTAGAAGGTAACAATGCTGAGTTAGGTGCTAAGAAACTGGCAGATAGCGGCTTGAACATTATCGCTGCAAACAGCCTGACTGACGCAGCTAAAAAAGCAGTAGCAGCAGCGGAGGCTAAATAATGTCTATTTTAATCGATAAAAATACCAAAGTAATTTGCCAAGGTTTCACCGGTGGTCAAGGTACATTCCACTCAGAACAAGCAATTGCTTATGGAACACAAATGGTTGGTGGTGTGACTCCAGGTAAGGGCGGCACAACTCACCTTGGTCTGCCAGTATTTAACACTGTGCGTGAAGCCGTTGAAGCAACGGGTGCAACCGCCTCTGTTATCTACGTTCCAGCGCCATTTTGTAAAGATTCTATCTTAGAAGCTATCGATGCAGGCATTAAACTGATCATCACTATCACTGAAGGTATCCCAACGCTGGATATGCTGACTGTAAAAGTGAAATTAGATGAAGCTGGCGTTCGCATGATTGGTCCAAACTGTCCAGGTGTTATCACTCCAGGTCAATGTAAGATTGGTATCCAACCTGGCCACATTCACTTACCAGGTAAAGTTGGTATCGTTTCACGTTCAGGTACACTGACTTATGAAGCAGTTAAACAAACGACAGATGCAGGCTTAGGTCAATCTACTTGTGTTGGTATCGGTGGTGACCCAATCCCAGGTTCTAACTTCATTGATATCCTGAAATTATTCCAAGCTGACCCACAAACTGAAGCGATTGTCATGATCGGCGAAATCGGTGGTAACGCAGAAGAAGAAGCAGCAGCTTATATTAAAGAGCACGTGACTAAACCTGTTGTTGGTTACATCGCTGGTGTGACTGCGCCGAAAGGCAAACGTATGGGTCACGCTGGTGCAATTATTGCTGGCGGTAAAGGCACTGCAGATGAGAAATTTGCTGCATTAGAAGCAGCGGGCGTGAAAACCGTTCGTAGCCTTGCAGACATCGGTGATGCCGTTAAATCATTACTGAACAAGTAAATGACCCGCTAGGAAACTAGCAACTGTAAGAGACAAAAGCCCGTGCTTGTTTTAAGTACGGGTTTTTTTGTGCTTGCTGTGAGGCTAGATACAAAGACTTAACAGAATTTCTGTATCACTTATAAGGTTTTCTAAAAAAGAGTGTCTATACTTAAAAAAATGCACCAGAAAACACACTCATGGCTGCAATGGGGATAAAAAAGTGTGTAGGGTGGCAAACGATACGAGAGTGTTAGCACTTTATGCAAAAAATAGCGAAATTGCGACACATCAATTTTATAACTTTTAGGGGGAATGAATTATCTGAATATAGGAATTTAGTTGAGTTAGATTCGCATATTAATAAAATTCATAATAACTTTAAAATAAGATACTATTACAAATTAAATATTCTTTTTTAGAGACCTTAATACAAAGATTATATTTTTTTGTTAATCTTTGGAAAAATTAAGTACATTTATATCAATACCAATAACAGCGTATTAACAAGTAAATAACTATTAATTGACTGAGACTCAGAACAATTAACAATGCGAAAAAAATTGACGTAAATCAATTCATTGGAGCTAGCTTTATTTTGTTAAATTGCTTAAATTGGTGCTCGATCAAATACTCGATTTTCTATTAAAGGGTATAATTATTGATGTAAATTCAGAATTCAAATCTGAGTCACGTAAAAGAAGTTTATTGTGTGTGAAGATAGGCGTACTATTATTATAGTAACGTTCGTTCTTTTAATTTTGTTAATTATTTGTTGTTTTGAGGCATTTTTTGCTGGTAGTTAAGAGGCTTTCTAAAAACATAATTTGGAAGCTGGGTTGCCGCAAGTCGGTGTCTTCCTGCTAGGAGCAAGGAGTCAAGATGTTTGATATTGTCGAACTGTCACGATTACAGTTTGCCTTAACTGCGATGTATCACTTCCTGTTCGTACCATTAACGCTCGGTATGGCGTTTTTGCTTGCGATCATGGAAACGGTATATGTGCTGTCTGGCAAGCAAATTTATAAAGATATGACTAAGTTCTGGGGTAAGTTATTTGGTATTAACTTTGCTCTGGGTGTTGCAACGGGTCTGACCATGGAGTTCCAATTTGGTACTAACTGGTCTTACTACGCGCACTATGTTGGAGATATCTTCGGTGCACCTCTTGCAATCGAAGGTCTGATGGCGTTCTTCCTAGAATCAACGTTTGTCGGTTTATTCTTCTTTGGTTGGGATCGTTTAAGCAAAAAACAACACCTAGCTGTAACATGGTTAGTTGCTTTAGGTTCTAACTTCTCTGCTTTGTGGATCTTAGTTGCGAATGGTTGGATGCAAAACCCAATCGCCGCTGATTTCAACTTCGAAACAATGCGTATGGAAATGGTTAGCTTCTCTGAGCTAGTCTTAAACCCAGTTGCGCAGGTTAAGTTCGTCCACACAGTTGCTGCGGGTTATTGTACCGGTGCAATGTTTATCCTTGGTATTAGCTCTTACTACCTGCTTAAAGGTCGTGATGTTGCTTTTGCTAAACGTTCTTTTGCAATTGCTGCAAGTTTTGGTATTGCTGCCGTTCTGTCTGTTATCGTTCTTGGTGATGAATCAGGTTACGAAATGGGTGACGTTCAAAAAACCAAACTAGCTGCTGTTGAAGCAGAGTGGGAAACCCATGCTCCACCAGCTGCGTTTAACTTAATCGCTTGGCCAGATACTGAGAAGCAAGAAAACAAATTTGCTATCTCGATTCCTTGGGCGATGGGTATCATTGCAACTCGTTCTATTGATACGCCTGTATTAGGCCTGAAAGACCTGATGAAACAGCATGAAGTTCGTATCCGTAACGGTATGGTTGCATATGGTCAGTTACAAGAGCTTTTAGCGGGTAACAAAGATCCTGATTTGCGTGCAGCATTCGAAGCAAGCAAAAAAGATCTGGGTTACGGTCTTCTGTTAAAACAATATGCACCAAATGTTGTTGATGCGACAGAAGCGCAGATTCAAAAAGCAGTTAAAGACAGTATCCCGAACGTCGGTCCTCTGTTCTGGGCATTCCGTATCATGGTTGGTGTCGGCTTCCTGTTACTGTTAATCATCAGCTGGGCATTCCTGTCAGTCGTTCGCAACCGTATTGGTCAAAGCAAACTGCTGTTACGTATCGCCTTGATCGGTATTCCATTACCATGGATTGCAATTGAAGCAGGTTGGTTCGTTGCAGAATATGGTCGTCAGCCATGGGCAATTGGTGAAGTGTTACCTGTTTCGGTCGCACACTCTAATTTGACAACTCATGACCTGATCTTCTCTATGGTACTGATCTGTGGTCTGTACACACTGTTCTTAATTGCTGAAATGTTCTTAATGTTCAAATTCGCTCGTAAAGGGCCTAGCAGCCTAAAAACCGGTCGTTATCACTTTGAACAGAAAAACACTTCTGCACACGACGTTCAGTAAATAGGAGCCACTTATGTTTGATTATGAAGTTCTTCGGTTTGTGTGGTGGATCCTTATCGGTGTATTACTGATTGGATTTGCTGTCACGGATGGCTTTGACATGGGCGTTGGCTTCTTATTACCTATCTTAGGTAAAACAGATACTGAACGCCGTATCATGATTAATGCCGTTGCACCGCACTGGGATGGTAACCAAGTTTGGTTAATCACAGCGGGTGGTGCGATGTTTGCTGCATGGCCACAAGTCTATGCTGCATCATTCTCTGGTTTCTATATCGCCATGATTTTGGTCTTAGCGGCATTGTTCTTCCGTCCGGTTGGTTTCGACTACCGTTCAAAACTGGAGAACCCAAAATGGCGTAACATGTGGGACTGGGGTCTGTTTATTGGTGGTTTCGTTCCACCATTAGTTATCGGTGTTGCGTTTGGTAACCTGTTACTGGGTGTTCCACTGCAAATCGATAGCCAACAGTACCTGACTTATACTGGTAACCTGTTTGGTCTGCTGAACCCATATGGCCTGTTAGCCGGTGTAGTCGGTTTAATGATGATTGTTACCCAAGGTGCAACTTATCTGCAAATGCGTACTACTGGCGAACTATACTTACGTGTTCGTAAAGCAACTTATATCTGTGCGTTAGTCACTCTGCTTGCGTTTGCTGGTGCGGGTGTCTGGTTAGTGATGGCGATTGATGGTTATGTTGTAACTTCAACTATTGATACACTTGGTGTTTCTAACCCACTGAACAAAACAGTCGAAGTAGTTTCAGGTGCATGGTTGACTAACTTCAACACCTATCCAATCCTGTGGGCTCTGCCTGGACTAGGTCTGGCTCTGCCATTACTGACGATGTTATTCAGTAAAGCGGACAAAAATGGTTGGGCGTTTGTCAGTTCTTCATTAACCATCGCTTGTATCATTTTAACTTGTGGTGTAGCAATGTTCCCATTCATCATGCCTTCAAGCATCATGCCAAATGCAAGCTTGACCATGTGGGATGCGACTTCTAGCTTGTTCACTCTGCAAGTGATGACTGTGGTTGCTATTATCTTTGTTCCAATCGTACTGGCATACACCGCATGGTGTTACTACAAAATGTTTGGTCGTCTGGACAAAAACTTCATCGAAGGCAACAAGCACTCACTGTATTAAGGAGCATAACTATGTGGTATTTCGCCTGGATCCTCGGCACGCTGTTAGCTTGTAGTTTTGCAGTGATTGCAGCATTAGCGTTAGAGCACTCTGAAGACTCTAAAGCCGCTAAAGATGGTGAGTAAGTAAATGCTGGTGGATAAAACCTATCAGCTATTGGATAAGGGGCCGATAAGGGCCCTTATCCTTATTTTAGCTTTAGTGACAGCTGGTGCGGTAATGTGGGACCCAACTATGTTCGCAGCCAAAACCAGTTCTTTCCAAATATGGCAAGGCTTGTTATTAATTTGGGCAACCTGTACAGCGATGATTTTTGGGGTGGGTTTTAAACCTCAAAAAGTTATCTTTCGTGCCGTTTTTCACCCATTGCCAGCCGCCATCATTCTTATCTGGGGACTTTTTCAAGTCTTTAGATAATTCTAATTGCTAATTGTGGGTCAATGGACCCATAATTATTTTTGATATCTTTACTTTCAAAGTGATTCCAAACTGACACTGTCTTGCGTATAGTGGCACCGTTAATGAATTTAACCTAAGACGGAGTGGTTGATATGTTATTTCGCTGGCCTGTTCGCGTGTATTATGAAGATACAGATGCGGGCGGTGTGGTTTATCACGCGCGCTATTTAGCTTTTTTTGAGCGAGCAAGAACAGAAATGTTGCGAAATAAAGGGATCAATCAGCAAAGTATGCTTACTGAGAACCTTGGCTTTGTTGTGCGTAGCATGACAATTGATTTTGTGAAGGGCGCTCGGTTGGATGATATGTTGGAAGTTGAGACGCAAATCGTTGAAATGAAACGCGCCTCATTAACCTTTCATCAAAGGTTAGTTGATTCGCAAGGTAACCTGCTTTGTGGGGCTAATGCCCTAATTGCTTGTGTGGACACATCAAAAATGAAGCCTACAGCGCTTCCTAAGTCTATTGTCGCGGAGTTTAAACAGTGACTGACATGAATATCCTGGATTTATTCCTAAAAGCGAGCCTTTTGGTTCAGCTTATTATGTTCGTTTTGATCGGTTTTTCTATTGCATCATGGGCGATCATCATTCAAAGAACCAAAATTTTAAATGCCGCTAGCCGTGAAGCAGAGGCATTCGAGGATAAGTTCTGGTCAGGAATCGAGCTATCGCGCTTATATAAAGAAAGCCAAGCGCGTCGTGATGAACTCAGTGGCGCAGAACAAATTTTCCACTCGGGCTTTAAAGAGTTTGTTCGTTTACATCAAGCGAATATTCATGCACCTGATGCCGTGGTTACAGGGGCTTCCCGTGCAATGCGTATTTCAATGAATCGTGAATTAGAATCCGTAGAGGCACATATCCCATTCTTAGGTACCGTCGGGTCTATTAGCCCATATATTGGTTTATTTGGTACGGTTTGGGGGATCATGCATGCATTTATCGCATTAGGTGCGGTTAAACAAGCGACATTGCAAATGGTTGCACCTGGTATTGCAGAAGCGCTGATCGCGACAGCAATTGGTCTGTTTGCCGCAATACCAGCGGTGATGGCGTATAACCGTTTAAACCAGCGTGTCAACAAGTTAGAACAAAGCTACGATAACTTTATGGAAGAATTTTTAGCCATCTTGCATCGTCAAGCCTTCTCTGCTGATAAGAAATAATACGGGGAGATAAGCGAATGGCGCGCACAAGTCGCAGACGTGAGCTGAAATCCGAAATTAACATTGTTCCATTGCTGGACGTATTATTGGTACTTTTGCTGATCTTTATGGCAACTGCACCAATTATTTCTCAAAGCGTGGAAGTTGAATTGCCGGATGCAACTGATACACAAACCGTATCATCAAGTGATAACCCACCGATTATTTTAGAAGTATCGGGAGTGGGGCAATACAATATGCGCCTTGATGGCGAGGTGTTAGAATTGCTTCCACCAGAACAGATTGCAGCTGAAGCTAAAGCTCAATTAGCGAAAAATCCCAAAGCGATTTTCTTAATTGGGGGGGCAAAAGAAGTGCCTTATGAAGAAGTGATTAAAGCATTGAACATTTTGCACAGCGCAGGGATTAAATCTGTCGGCTTGATGACTCAGCCTATCTAGGCTGGGTTGTTGTGGGTTTGAATAAGTCACACATCTTTTTTTGGATACCAGAGTGGGAAAGACAAAAGAGAAAAAAGATAACTTAAACCGGTCACTTGTGATGTCAGTGGTTCTGCACGTCCTGTTGATTGGTTTGATCGTTATAGGCTCTTTAGTTTCCGTCGTCAAACTTGGTGGTGGCGGAGAAGAAGGGACTGTCATCGATGCGGTGATGGTCGACCCTGGCGTGGTTGTTGAGCAGTATGAAGAAATGCAAAAACAACAAAACATGGCCAGACAAGCGGCTAAAGAGCGCAAAGAACAAGAGCAGAAACAAGACGCTGAGCTAAGAGAACAGCAAGAGAAGGAACAAAAACGCCTTCAAAAACTGGAAGAAGAGCGGATTAAAACTGAACGTGATACAGCTGAGCAACAAAAACAAGCTGAGGAACAACAGAAAAAAGCGTTAGATGCCGCGAAGAAAGCGAAGGAAGAGCAGAAAATTGCGGAAGAAGCGGCTGCAAAAGCAAAAGCAGAGAAAGAAAAATTAATTAAAGAGCAAGCGGCAGAAAAAGCCAAAGCCGAAGCTCAAGCGCAAAAAGAAGCCGAAGCTGCTAAAGCTAAAGCTGAAAAAGAAGCCAAAGAAAAAGCTGAAAAAGAAGCCAAAGAAAAAGCCGAAAAAGAGGCCAAAGTAAAAGCCGATAAAGAAGCGAAAGCCAAGGCAGATAAAGAAGCGAAAGAAAAAGCAGACAAAGAAGCCAAAGCAAAAGCCGCGAAAGCCAAAGCAGAAGCTGCCAAGAATGCCGCTTCAGTTGATGATTTACTCGGTGATTTAACCGCATCAGGCCCAAGCAAAAAAGGTGGCCAAGCCGCTGCTGGAAGTGGTGGTGGTAAAAAATCTGGCGCCTCTAATGCAGATGTAGACAGTTATGCAGGGAAAGTCAAAGCGGCGATTCAAAGTAAGTTCTATGATTCGGATACGTTTCGTGGGCGGACTTGTGAGCTACAATTGAAACTTGCTCCAGATGGATTATTGGTGAGTATTACGCCAAAGAATAGCCCGACCAATGATGCAGCGTTATGTGATGCGGCAATTAGAGCAGCGAAACTTGCGACAATGCCAAAACCACCTAGCCGTGAGGTCTATGATACATTTAATAAAGCAGGTAGCACTGTTGTGTTTAAACCTTGATTTTCAATAACTCAGATCTATCTGTATTGAAAATTTTATGGCAATAGCATAAATAGTTTGCGTGGTATCTAGTTTTGTTATTATACCTTTGTTAAAATTCAGCGAATTATTGCGGTGGTAAATAATACGCAATAAGGGAGATAAGAATGAAGCAGGCTTTTAAAGTAGTTTTAGGGTTCCTAATGCTATGGGCGACAGTGGCTCAGGCTGAAATACGTATTGAGATCACTGAAGGTGTAAACTCAGCTCAACCAATTGGTGTGGTACCTTTTAAATGGTCTGGTGCAGGTGCGCCACCACAAGAAGTTGGCCAAATCGTAGGTGCTGATTTACGTAATAGCGGGAAATTTAACCCGATTGAGCCAAGCCGTATGCCTCAACAACCCGGCACTGCATCGGAAGTCATTCCGGATGCATGGACTGCATTAGGGATTAATGCGGTGGTTGTGGGCCAAGTACAGCCAGCAGCAGATGGTAGTTTTGTGGTTAGCTATCAGTTAGTGGATGTTGCTGCTAACCCAGGTGCTGTATTATCTCAAAACCAATTTAAAGTCACTAAAGAGTGGTTGCGTTATGCAGCGCACACTGCAAGTGATGAAGTCTTTGAGAAACTGACAGGCATTCGTGGCGCATTCCGTACACGTATTGCATATGTTGTTGTGAACAAAGGCGGTCAGTATCCATATGAATTACGAGTTTCTGATTATGACGGTTTTAACCAATTCACGGTTCACCGTTCACCAGAACCTTTAATGTCGCCAGCTTGGTCACCAGATGGTGAAAAACTGGCGTATGTAACTTTTGAAAGCGGTAGTTCAGCACTTGTCATTCAAACTTTGTCTTCAGGGGCAGTTCGTCAGGTTGCATCTTTCCCACGTCATAATGGGGCACCTGCATTCTCTCCTGATGGGACAAAATTGGCATTTGCACTGTCTAAAACAGGCAGCCTGAATTTATATGTTATGGACTTAGCAAGTGGGCAAATTCGTCAGGTAACCGATGGTCGCAGTAATAATACTGAGCCAAGTTGGATGCCAGATAGCCAAACTTTGGTCTATACTTCAGATCAGGCGGGACGCCCGCAGATTTATAAAATGAATATTAATGGTGGCAGCCCGACACGTGTCTCTTGGGAAGGAACACAAAATCAGGATGCTGACGTTAGCCCGGATGGTACTTTCTTAGTGATGGTCAGCTCCGGCGGCGGTCAGCAACATGTCGCCAAACAAGATCTGGCAACGAATAACGTTGAGTTTTTAACGAAAACGTTCCTAGATGAAACGCCGAGTATCGCACCTAACGGCACTATGGTAATTTATAGCTCCTCTCAAGGCTTGGGGACTATATTGCAGCTAGTTTCGACCGACGGGCGTTTCAAAGCGCGTCTTCCGGCGACTGATGGACAGGTTAAATTCCCTGCCTGGTCTCCGTATCTGTGATGCATAATAATAATGTGTGGCAAAAAATATTAAGGATCAAAACGATGCAACTGAATAAAGTGCTTAAAGGGCTGATGATCGCGTTACCAATCATGGCAGTCGCAGCTTGTAGCTCTAACAAAAACAATGACCAAGATGGCGTAGATACTTCTACTAACCAAACTAACACTGGTCTGTCTGCGGAAGAGCTGGCACGTCAGCAAATGGAACAGCTGCAACAAAACAACACTGTTTACTTTGGTTTTGACAAATACAACGTATCTCCAGAATACGCTGATATGTTAGATGCACACGCAGCATTCCTGCGTAGCAACCCATCTGTACGTGTTGTTGTTGAAGGTCATGCGGATGAGCGTGGTACTCCAGAATACAACATCGCACTGGGCGAGCGTCGTGCTAATGCAGTTAAAATGTACCTGCAAAGCAAAGGTGTTTCTGGTGACCAAGTTTCACTGGTTTCTTACGGTAAAGAAAAACCAGCTGTGTTAGGTCATACTGAAGCAGACTACGCGAAAAACCGTCGTGCAGTCATTGCATACTAATAGATAAGCGAAATTATCTATTATGAACAGTAACTTCAGACACTTACTAGTCGGTCTGTCGTTATTGGTTGGCGTAGCGGCCCCTTGGGCCGCTATTGCCCAAGCGCCAATCAACAATGTCGGATCTGGTTCTCCAGGTGACCGTCTATCCCAACTTGAGACTGCAGTATCTTCTCAAGGTCAAATTCTGTATCAAATTCAACAGCAACTCGCTGATAACCAACGTGATATCGATATGTTACGTGGTCAGATTCAAGAAAGTGAATACAAATTGAATCAAGTCATTGAGCGCCAAAAAGATTTGTACATGCAATTAGACAATGCGGGTGGCGGCAATTCAGCTAACTCAGGTGATGCGCCAGATACAAGTTCAGCAAATACATCATCTTCCTCAAATACGCCAGCGGCAACAGCCAACACGGGTGGAAATGAGAAAGATGATTACAATGCTGCGGTTAAGCTCGCAATGGAAAGCAAATCAAAAGCTCAAATTGATGATGCTATCGGTGCATTACAAGGCTTTGTTAAAGCCTACCCTAAGTCAGGATATCAATCTAACGCCAACTATTGGTTGGGGCAGTTAAACTACAATAAAGGTAGCAAGGACGACGCTGCATTCTACTTTGCCACTGTAGTGAAGCAATATCCAAAATCCCAAAAAAGCAGTGAAGCTTTATATAAAGTTGGGCTGATCATGCAAGACAAGGGACAAAAAGATAAAGCGAAAGCTGTTTACCAACAGGTATTGAAACAATATCCAAACAGTGCGGGCTCTAAATTAGCTGAAAAAAAGCTAAGCGCACTTTAATTCCTAGCCCCGAAGCGATATTGCCGAATATTTCGGGGTTATCAGTATGATAAATGTGCATTCAATCTTTTTATGCAAAAAAATCATTGCACCCTCGTCAGAAATCAGTAATATAAGCCGCCGTTGATACGAGAATACGGTTAACCGAAAATCTCGCAAGACAGTAAGAAATTTAGTTTTAAATGAACCGTTAACTCAGTCGGTAGATTGATTGAGTGTTATAAAATGGGTCGTTAGCTCAGTCGGTAGATTGATTGAGTTTTACAAGATGGTTGCAGGTTCAACCCGAAGGGTAAGAAACGGCGACTAGTTAGAAAAGATTTACAAGATGGGTCGTTAGCTCAGTCGGTAGAGCAGTTGACTTTTAATCAATTGGTCGCAGGTTCGAATCCTGCACGACCCACCATCTCAAGCAGTAAGCAGTTTAAAATTTAAAGTTGTTCAGATGGGTCGTTAGCTCAGTCGGTAGAGCAGTTGACTTTTAATCAATTGGTCGCAGGTTCGAATCCTGCACGACCCACCATCTAAAGCAGTAAGCAATTTAAAATTTAAAGTTGTTCAGATGGGTCGTTAGCTCAGTCGGTAGAGCAGTTGACTTTTAATCAATTGGTCGCAGGTTCGAATCCTGCACGACCCACCATCTCAAGCAGTAAGCAATTTAAAATTTAAAGTTGTTCAGATGGGTCGTTAGCTCAGTCGGTAGAGCAGTTGACTTTTAATCAATTGGTCGCAGGTTCGAATCCTGCACGACCCACCATCTCAAGCCACACATCGCAGTATCCAATGCATAATCCAGTCAATACTCAATCGGTTAGCCATACCTCGACAAGCTGGTTACAGGTTCAGGCCGAAGGCTAAATCCGAAGGATTTAAATCCTGCACGACCCACCATCTCAAGCCACGCATCGCAGTATCCAATACATAATCCAGTCAATACTCAATCGGTTAGCCATACCTCGACAAGCTGGTTGCAGGTTCAGGCCGAAGGCTAAATCCGAAGGATTTAAATCCTGCACGACCCACCATCTCAAGCCACACATCGCAGTATCCAATGCATAATCCAGTCAATACTCAATCGGTTGTCATACCTCGACAAGCTGGTTGCAGGTATAGAAAATACTGACCTAATCAAAAACACCGCATTCCCTTGCTATGCTTTACTTAAAATGACTACTTTTCTGGTAATAATCCGTTGTCCAATAAAAAACCAATCACTAACTCTTGCATTTTCTCAGCCATATCATGCATATCGTCATAACCCTGTAATTTCGCTAGACTTACACTAACTTCAGCAAAACAACGCATTAAACACTGTAATGATAACGCCGCTTTCTCTGCTGTACTGCAATTAAAAATGATTTCTAGCGCTTGAACATATTTCAATGGCATCCATTCATGGTACTTACGGCCTTTATACCAAACATGCTCACCTTGGATAGAAACCAGATGCTCAATCAGCGTCAGAAAATACTGTTTCATATCTGCGCTTCGTGACCACGCCACCCATAACTCATCACGTGTTAATGCAATTGCTACTTGGTGAGCTTCATGCCAAAAATCGGTAACAGTCTCAGCAAATTCACTGGAGCTCAAGAGGACGGGTATTAAAGAGGTTGAATTGGCACTTTCAGGTAGACCATCAGTGATCCCCGTTTTATCTAATAAAACAGCAAAGCCCCGTGAAAATGTGGCGTCTAACCCCTCAAGCTTCATTTTTTCTAGGCGTTCAGGTTCCGCGAAAGTAAAATCCACTTTGCGGCCTTGTTCATAGATAACTAAGCAGGTTGGCCAATCAGGGGCATCATCTTCCAAGTTAAGTAAATGAAGCGCAGCGAGTGGTTTGCCAAAGTTATCAATCCAATGCTTTTGTTGAAAGAGTTCTGTCACGCCATGGCCGATTAATTCGATATCAATGTCGGAATAACTGTCGATATCTTGTTCCCGACCTCGCGAACCTGTTAATACCACGACTTCAATTCTCGGGTCGAGTAGTGAAATAGAAATTATTTTATTTATTAACGATGCAGGTGATTCCATAGCTGGCCTATTCAATATCACAGGAAGCGCTAAGATACCGATAAAACGTAACAAAAGCGAAGTTTCAAGCGAAAAAAGAGTAGAAAAGCGAAAAGAATGTCTGAAAATACACATTAATAAGTAAAATGGATGGAGACTTCTTAAACAAAGTGGAGTATCTTGTTTAGTATATAAAACAAAATTGCTTTATTTTTCGATTTTAAACTTAATTAAAGTCATAAAATCGTTTTATGCTAAACAGAGGCAAGAAATGAGCGTGTTTATCGATTTTGAACAGTCAGTTTACCCATTCCCACCGAAACCCGCGATATTAAGCTCGGATGAAAAAGCGTTTTATCGTGAGCAGATTAAATCATTGCTGATTGAAAAAAATGCCGTTATCGTTGCACACTACTATACCGATCCTGAAATTCAAGCATTGGCAGAAGAAACTGGTGGGTGCGTCGCAGACTCGTTAGAAATGGCACGTTTTGGCGCTAAACATTCTGCATCAACATTAGTGGTTGCTGGCGTAAAATTTATGGGTGAAACCGCCAAAATACTCAGCCCAGAAAAAAACGTTTTGATGCCAACATTGGACGCTCAATGCTCCCTTGATCTTGGTTGTCCAGAAGACGAATTTATTCGCTTTTGTGATGCTCATCCAGATAGAACCGTGGTGGTATACGCTAATACGTCAGCTGCGGTAAAAGCCCGTGCAGATTGGGTTGTAACCTCCAGTATTGCCGTTGAGTTAATAGAGCACCTTGACAGCTTAGGTGAAAAAATTATTTGGGCACCCGATCGCCATCTTGGACGATATGTACAGCAGCAAACTGGTGCAGATATTCTGTGCTGGGAAGGCGCGTGTATTGTGCATGATGAATTTAAAACACAGTCCTTGGAAAAAATGAAAGCGCTTTATCCTGAAGCTGCCGTGTTGGTTCACCCTGAATCTCCTCAAGCCATTGTTGATCTTGCCGATGCAGTCGGTTCCACAAGTCAATTAATTAAAGCAGCACAAAATTTACCTAATCCATCCATGATTGTGGCAACGGATAAAGGGATTTTTTATAAAATGCAGCAGGCTTGCCCAGAAAAAGCTTTATATATTGCGCCAACCGCTGGAGAGGGGGCAACATGTCGAACATGTGCACATTGTCCTTGGATGGCGATGAATGGCTTAAAAGCGATTGCAGAGGCACTAGAAGGAAATTCTCAGAGCCATCAAATACATGTTAGTGATGATTTACGTAAAAAAGCGTTATTACCGCTGAATAAAATGCTAAATTTTGCACAGAGTCTAAAATAACCAGCATAATTAAAATGCAATACTGAGCAATATAATATTGACTAACATTTAAAAGGATTTCGGGATGGATTTTTTTAGTACAGCCAATACGTTAGTACAAATTCCTCTATGGGGTTCCGTGTATGATTTATCGTATATTGAGGCCGTCGGGACAATAGCGGGTTTACTTTGCATCTTACTGGCAAGTTTAGAGAAAACGATTAATTATCTGTTTGGTTTAATTAACGTTTCTCTATTTGCTGTCATTTTCTTTCAGATTCAATTGTATGCGAATTTACTTTTACAGATATTTTTCTTTGTCGCTAATATTTATGGTTGGTATGCATGGAGCCGCGTGAACAGCTCCCAGCAAGCGGAATTAAAGATCCGCTGGTTAAGCCTACCAAAAGCCTCTGTCACCTTAGTGCTTTCGGTATTAGCGGTTCTTTATCTGACTTTTAATATTGATGTGGTATTTGGTGTGCTTGCGACTTGGGCGGTTGAGCTCTTGAATATGCTTGGTGCTAATTTGGCGATGCCAACCATAGAGCCTGATGCATTCCCGTTCTGGGATTCGACAATGACCATTCTTTCTGTAGTTGCAATGATCTTAATGACGCGTAAGTACGTTGAAAACTGGTTACTCTGGGTGATCATTAATGTGATAAGCATTGTAATTTTCTTTATCCAAGGGGTATATGCGATGTCGTTGGAATACCTTATTTTACTGGGTATAGCCTTAAATGGCTCCCGACTTTGGATAAAATCAGCAAAAGATAATGGTTCATCGCCTTTATCTCGTCTATAACCTGAAAAAAAACAGAAAACGGCTAAAGTAATATCCTCGTTATTTAGCCGTTTTACTTATTTTTAACGCTGTAAAATGTGAATTTAGCCTACTTATTGTGCTGAATATTCATATTTCTCCTCATTTTATAATCAGCCGTAGATAAATCCCTTGTTTCTGAGTGCGCTAGGCTGTTTACAGATGTTCGCTGAACGGTTAGATTAAAAATTCGATGCCGATTATCTTTTAAGTTATCAATTCATCTTTTAAGTGCAGTGAGCGAGCTCATAGGTTTATTTTGTGCTCTAGCTTGGGATAAATTAGGTATGCAAATCAACAACAGTAAAAAATAATAAACATTGGATATACAGGTATGAACTATCAGAACGATGACGTCAGAATTAAACAAATAAAAGAATTATTACCCCCTATTGCTCTGCTTGAAAAATTTCCAGCAACCGATAAAGCTGCGTTTACCGTTCATGAAGCACGCCTTGCTATTCATAATATTTTAGCGGGTAAAGATGACCGCCTTGTGGTGGTGATTGGCCCATGCTCGATTCATGACACGAAAGCTGCACTAGAGTACGCAGAGCGTTTAGGTCAGTTGCGTGAAGAACTAAAAGGCTCGTTAGAAATCGTCATGCGTGTATATTTTGAAAAACCACGTACCACGGTTGGTTGGAAAGGCTTAATTAATGACCCTCGTATGGATCATAGCTTTGATATTAACGAAGGCTTACGTATTGCGCGTGAATTGTTATTAACGATTAATAACCAAGGGTTGCCCACTGCAGGGGAGTTTCTGGATGTGATTAGCCCACAATATGTTGCAGATTTAATGAGTTGGGGGGCAATTGGTGCACGTACCACCGAATCGCAAATTCACCGTGAATTAGCTTCAGGTCTTTCTTGCCCTGTTGGTTTTAAAAATGGGACAGACGGCACGATTAAAATCGCTATCGATGCGATTAACTCTGCCCGTTCAGCCCACTGTTTCTTGTCTGTGACTAAATGGGGTCATTCAGCCATTGTCAACACAGGGGGGAACCCAGACTGCCATATCATCTTACGTGGTGGTAAAGAGCCAAATTACAGCGCTAAACACGTTAAAGAAGTGCGAGAAGGCTTAGAAAAAGCAGGTTTAGTGCCGAGCATTATGATTGACTTCAGCCATGCCAATAGTTGTAAAAAATTCGAAAAACAGATGGAAGTCGCGGCGGATGTCAGCGAACAAATTAGCAATGGTGATCGTTCAATCACCGGTATTATGATTGAAAGTAACCTTGTTGAAGGTAATCAAGACTTAGAGTCAGGCGAACCACTCGTTTATGGTAAAAGTGTCACTGATGCGTGTATTGGTTGGGGAGATACTGAAAAAGTATTACGTCAATTATCAGATGCAGTGATAGCGCGTCGAAATAAATAAGTTATTCAATAAGATTAAATAAAAACCTATTCATATTATTAGAATAGGTTTTTTATTATTTATTCATAAAATCTCTTAGTTTACTTATTTATCATTATCATCATTTTTTATTTTTACATTATAATAAAACTAAATTTGTTGTTTTTAGTTTTATGGCGTATTTTTATTTTTCGCTAGATGGCTTTTAAAATGTAAATTTAAAAGGGCTTTAAAATGAGATATAATAAATATAGTAATGTTAACTATAAAATAAATACAATGAGAATGGCGACCGATTTGCATTCGAAAGTGCTTGGGCTAATTGATAAGTATAATAAATATAAAAAAGAAATAGTTTTAAATAGTAGTAAGCTTAGAGATGTGCTGATTGAAAAAACGGATACTTATTATGGTATTGAGCATGAAAGTATTATCCTTATGTTAATGTATCAAAATGAATTGAACTCTTTTGTCCCAACGTTGCAAGAACAAATGGAAGCGTTAGATGTGTTATTAGTTCAAATTGAAGCATATCAGAAATCACCTAATGATATTAAAGCATTTGAAAAATTTATCTCAGATAAAAAAGATAGATTAAAAAATACACTAAAACTAGCACCGAAATTTAATCTGGATGATATCGCTGATCTCAATGGAATAGAACATGGATTTCAGTCAATATTTCAAGATTTAAATGAGAGTGGCTATGAATTAAATAATAAAATAAGCCAAACTAAAGAGAACATTGATGATTTATATCATCAAGCGTACTTTTATAAAAACAATAAAATCTATGATGGTTATAATTATATTCGAGAGTTTAAAGGTAATGAAGAGTATATAAAATATCTCGAGGGTGAAATTGTTAATCTTAATAATTATTTAGAAAATAAAGAACTAGATGAAGGTAATATTAGTGATATAAAGGCTGAAATTGAAGACTATAAAGAATACAGTAAGAGTCTATTAAAAGAAAATAACGAACTTAAAGTTTATTTTGAACAAGCAGGCATTAGCCTACAAGATAAAAACGTAAATATTTTAAATTTATTTGAACTTACAAAAAATGATGTTTCAGAACAATTAACGATCTCTCTTGCAGGGTTTAAGGTTCTAGATACTCATGCTATTAATGATGCTGCAATAAAAGTAGGGCTCATTAAGCCATTTATACCTATGGTGCCTCAAGTTAATTAAGTGAATCACGGCCAGCTTGTTCGCAGGCCGTGATTTTTTGTTTTCTATTGATTTTTGGGGAGCTTTTCGAGAAATGCTTTTAAATTAGCTTGTTCTTCAGGTGTTGCATTTGCCGGTGTCGCGGTTAATTGCAATGGTCCCTCTGAGGTTTGAACATCAAAGAACACTTTCCCTTTTTCACCTTTCACATAAGTAACGTTTTTTAGTGGAATGCGATAACAATGTGCAAAAATATTTGGGCGAATATAAAACTGCGCGTCTTTAATAGCTAAATAGAGGTTATCACTTGCTTTTTTACCAAAGTAACCAAGGAAAATGGTTAGAACAAATAAAAACATCCCCAAACTTTGGCTCAATAAAATAAAGGCAATGCTGATGATTCCAAGGGAAATTACAACAATGCGGTTATTACGTTTATTAAATTCAACCTTCTCAGTAAAGCCGACATTAAGGCTGGTATCAAATGGCTCTAATTGACGATAACGCCAGCGTGTGGCCGAAAAAATCATTCCCATGGCAAATACAATTGTGATTGGCATTAAGGCAACGCTACTGAGAATCGCTAAAACGATAGAAAGTTTAGGCTTATAGGCCAGTACCATCATGCTAATGATTTGGATTGGAAAGCTGACGCAAGCAATGATCATCAACGTTTTCATTAATTCATGGTTGGCGGCACCATTGGAGCCATCAATGACCAATTCACCTGCATTGATCATATACAGAAGTGAACCTAAAATGCTGGCGCTAAGCACAAGGCCAACCCAAACATAGATATTAAATTTATTCATTTCGTTGTTTTATCAACCTTTCAAAAAATTTTCCCTATGATAGTCGGTTATTTGAATTTCTAACACCTTGAGTTGGTAATTTTTGTAGGAAAGAGAACAAAGGATAATAAAAAAGGGCTAAGCTTGCGCTTAACCCTTTCTCGGTAATATAAAGTGAATACTTACTTCGCTTTACCTTGGTTCGCTACCGCAGCTTGTTTTGCTGCGATTTCGTCTTGGTTACCTAAGTAGTAACGTTTGATTGGTTTCATGTTTTCATCGAACTCATAAACCATAGGTACAGCAGTTGGGATGTTCAGGTTCAGAATTTCATCTTCACCCATGTTATCCAAGTATTTCACCAGTGCACGCAGTGAGTTACCGTGCGCAGCAATAATCACTTTCTCACCACTTGCAACGCGTGGCTTAATTACTTCTTCCCAATAAGGAACAACACGTTCGATAGTGGTTGCTAAGCTTTCTGTTACAGGCAATTCGCTCTCTGACAGTTTTGCATAGCGTGGATCGTGACCTGGGTAACGCTCATCATCTTTAGTCAGATCTGGTGGAGTGATGGCGAAGCCACGGCGCCACAGTTTAACTTGCTCGTCACCGTATTTTGCCGCAGTTTCTGATTTGTCTAAACCTTGCAGAGCACCGTAGTGGCGCTCATTCAGTTTCCAGCTTTTTTCAACTGGCAGCCATTGCTGTTCAACTTGATCAAGAATGTTCCACAGAGTATGGATAGCGCGTTTCAGCACAGAAGTGTAAGCAAAATCAAAGACAAAGCCTTCATCTTTTAGTAATTGGCCCGCAACTTTTGCTTCTTCGCGGCCTTTATCAGATAACTCAACATCCGTCCAACCTGTGAAGCGGTTTTCTTTGTTCCACTCACTTTCACCGTGTCTTACTAAAACCAGTTTAGTTACAGCCATAGCTAAAACTCCTATCAGTACATTCTAATTAGAAATGAATTGTTGCTGACCTACATTATAGGGATAGTCAACTTGAACGCCAGTGCAACTTGTTTTTTATCCCTATCAATGTGAAAAACAAATACGACACAATAGCGATATTTGTTTTTATGGTTAATTAATTTGTCGATACAGTAAATTTAACTCGAATTGAATCGATACAGCAAGCGATAAAATCACTGTTTACATATTCTCATGATGGATATCAAGCAAAGCATCTTGCGGCTTTATGAAAAGCTATCAGCAACTTGGTTTATTTGCCAAATTGCTGACCCTTTTTAGCGACAGATAACCTCTTCAATATTGTAGCGATATTTCCCGTTCTCAGGGACAAAAGTTAACCGGTGAGTTATACAGGATGGCGCATCTTCTTGATGGTGGGTAACAAATAGCAACTGGGTGTTGCCTTGCTTGAGCATGACATCAATAAAGCGCAAAACAAGTAACCTATTCAGGCCATCAAGCCCTTGAAGGGGCTCATCTAAAATGAGCATCGCTGGATGTTTGACAAGTGCCCGAGCGATTAACACTAATCGTTGTTGACCCCAAGAAAGGCTATGGAAAGGTTGCTGCGCAGTTTGGGTAGAAAATCCTAGCAGTGCTAACCATTCATACGCTAATTGTATCTGGCGATCCGATGGTGTTTGGTATAAACCGATGGAATCGTGGAAACCCGAAATAATCACATTCAGCACACTGGTGGCGACACGATATTCTTGATGAATACTGTTACTCACATAACCGATATGGCGCTTAATGTCCCAAATGGTTTCTCCGCTGCCGCGGCGGCGGCCAAATAAAGTTAAATCATTGCTATAGCCTTGTGGATGATCGCCTGTGATTAAGCTTAATAAGGTGGATTTCCCTGCGCCATTTTCACCAATAATTTGCCAGTGTTCACCAGGGTTAACATGCCAAGTTAATCCATGCAAAATGGGCTTGTCGTTATAACTGATGACACCATTATTTAAAATGATACGTGGGGTTGTATCATCCAGTTTTTCATCGTTTGTTGGGTCTTCTGTATCTGGAATGGAAAGCTGCTTAATTTTTTCACTGTGTTGTAACTGGTTAATTAGGGTGTTAGCAAGCACTGACTCTCTATCACCAGACAGCGTTAATTTACAATCCGCTACCACACCCATATTTTCAATATAATCGGGAAGTTCATCAAAGCGGTTTAATACTAAAACTAACGTTAGGCCTTTTTCAGACAAACTGTAGAGTAGTTCGCTCAAGTTGCTACGTGAATAGACATCTAAGCCATCAAAGGGCTCATCTAAAATCAGTAGATCAGGATTACCCATTAATGTCTGGCATAACAGAACTTTACGTGTTTCCCCTGTAGAAAGATATTTAAAACGACGAGAAAGTAAGTCACGGATGCCAAATCGTGCGGCGAGTTCTAAGCAATATTCATTGTCTTTATGGTTAAATTGAATGATTTCAGCAGCGGTATAACCAGTATCTTCCTCATCATCACTGAGCAGGTCGGTATTATTACGTTGCCACTCTTCACTAATGATTTTTTGCAGTTGTTCAAACGAAAGGCGAACAGGGGCGTTAAAGGTATTTTTGACAACACCAGAAAGTGGTTTGAGCTCGTTGGAAAGAACGCGAGCCAGTGATGATTTACCACTGCCGTTAGAACCAATAAATGCCCAGCTTTCACCTTTATTAATATTGAGTTGTGGAATATCAAGCGTTTGTGTTTCACTGAGCTTAAAGCTGCTATGTTGTATTGTTATTGCGCTCATCAAGCTTCCTTATCATGAATATTTACCTTGTTATCTAACAGAAATAATCAGGATTGAGAATAAAGTCAACAATTGAGCGAGGAAGGCGAAAGAAAAAGGTGAATGCTTACTTACTTTTTCAAGCAAGTAAGCCGATTTATTTAGCAAAGGGTAGCGACAATCACTTGGTCTGCATTGAAAAGCGCAGTGATCGTATCGTTAACTTGTAAAGATTGCGCATCAACGTCACTATTTGACAGGGTTGAACAGAGTGTTTCACCACCTGTTAGTGTGACAATCACTTCGCTATTATCTTTACCACGTTCTAGTGTAGTGATTTTGCCTTCAAGACGGTTATCAAACTCGGTTTGGTTTGGTTGTTTGCTGAGCTTAACCCAAGGCGCTTTAATTAATGCGAGCACTTCTTTGCCTTCGACTAACCCTAAACGGTTAGCACTTTGCTCAGTCAGTGCAGCATTGATCACTGTACTGTTATCCGCTAAACGGATTTGAACGTGTTGTTGGACATGTGTATGGTCGCGAGCAATTAATGTACCGAAAAACTGGTTACGTGCACTCGTTTGCAGTGAAAAGCGCGAAATTGCCGCAAGTAGACTATCAAGGGGTAAATTATCCTCTTTGAGAACATCAAAGGCTTTTTGCTGGATTTGTGCTAATAAATCATACAGTTGAAGCAGTCTTTCGCCGTAATGTGTTAATGTGGTGCCACCACCACCTTTTCCTCCAGTTGCGCGATCAACCAGAATATCATCGGTGAGTTGGTTCATCTCATTGATGGCATCCCAAGCACTTTTATAACTAATACCTGCAAGTTTAGCGCCTTGGCTGATAGAACCGGTCGCTTTAATTTGTTTGAGTAGTGCGATACGGCGTGGATCAGCGAATAAGCTGCCCTGCAATTTAAGTGTGAGTAAGATTTCTGCCTGCATATTTTTCTCCCTTCCAGCTAGGTTGGTGGTGACAGAGTTAAAAAGCACGTTTAGTATGTCGTTAGTATAATATTTTGTCTAAAATAGTCTGCATTATAACGTGATTATGCGTTATTATTTTGATTTGATTTATAATCATTGTATTTATAATAGATGTATTGAGAGTCGAATTTTCCCTCGTCAGCGTATCTTGTAGGCTGGTGGGTACAGTATCACTGAAGAGGCTTTTTTATGTTAGAACTCATTAAAAGTTTAGGTTTTGCTCTGATGATGGTTCCCGTTGTGATGTTTTTAATCATGGGCTTGATTTATGGCTTAGGCGCATTCTTTAACTTACTGTCTAAAGCGCACGTACCACATCATCATAATACTGAGAACAAGTAACGCGTAGCGAGTACAGTTCGAATTGATCATAGACCCCTTGATTGTCAATGCAATCAGGGGGTTTTTTATTTTTATGAACAATGTAGTTAAACCCAGCTTGTCAGCGATTTTTCCAATTAATAAATTGTGTAATTGTTCGGGGGAAATATGCTTTGAAGCAGATTGAGTTATCAGCATTATCGTTTCTTCTATTCGTTTGGGATCTCGATGATTCACAAATTCACCGTAAAAATTAAAATTTGAATTAAAAGTGCCGATAAAATATCAAGTGGCATATGTTTACTCCGATATAAAAACGATGGAGTGACAAGCGCGAAGAACTCACCTTTTTTTAACGTGCTACGATAAGGTGCAGCAAAATTGCATCATTTCTTGAGCCAGCACACTTTTATACGTAGTTTAACTTTAAGTTATCGCTGTGTCCTGATATATATAGCGTGTTGACTAATACTATGGTGGATTAAAATGAAAAAAGGTTTGGTATCTCTTCTTGCTGGTGCAACATTAACGTTAACAATGGCAAGCAACAGCTTTGCCGCTGATAAAATTACCGTTTTCGCTGCTGCCTCTTTAACTAACGCGCTGAATGAAATCTCAGAACAATACAAAAAAGAATCCAATGTAGAAGTGGTGGCATCTTATGCCTCGTCTTCCACATTAGCACGACAAATTGAACAAGGCGCGCCAGCGAATCTGTTTATTTCTGCTGACCAACAGTGGATGGATTACGCTATCGATAAACAATTAATGGTCGAAAATACACGCTATACCTTATTAGGTAATGAGCTAGTATTAATCGCTCCAAAAGATTCAAAAATCGATAAAGTCGAAATTAATAAGCAAACAGATTGGAAAAAACTGTTAGATGGCGGCCGGTTAGCGGTGGGTGACCCTGACCACGTGCCAGTTGGTATCTATGCTAAAGAAGCATTAGGTAACTTAGGGGCATGGGAAACGGTTAGTCCATTATTAGCGCGTACCAATAACGTCCGCAGTGGTATGGCACTGGTTGAACGCCAAGAAGCACCTTTAGGTATTGTGTATGGCTCTGATGCTGTCGCAAGCCAAAAAGTGAAAGTTGTGGGTATTTTCCCAGCAGATTCTCATAAACCTGTTGAATATCCAATGGCTATTGTTAAAGATCAAGATAATAAAGCGACTCGTGACTACTACGAATACTTGAAAACCCCTGCGGCTTCTGAAGTGTTCAAACGTTACGGTTTTGATCCACGCACTAAATAACGATTAAGAGAGTGTAGTGTTGCAGATGTTAAGTCCTTATGAATGGGAAGCAATTTACCTGAGCCTCAAAGTATCCAGTGTCGCTGTTATCCTCAGCTTACCCCTCGGTATTTTAACGGCTTGGGTATTGGTTCGCTGTAATTTTCCGGGTAAAACACTGCTCGATAGTATTATCCATCTACCACTGGTGCTGCCACCCGTGGTAGTGGGCTATTTATTATTGATCAGCATGGGAAAACGCGGTTTTATTGGTGAATGGCTGTATAACTGGTTTGGTTTTAGCTTCACATTTAGTTGGCGAGGTGCAGCACTTGCATCTGCAGTGGTGGCCTTCCCCTTAATGGTGCGGGCGATTCGCTTGGCCCTAGAAGCGGTAGACCGAAAACTCGAACAGGCCGCGAGAACACTAGGGGCAACGCCTTTACGCGTCTTTTTTACGATCACGATCCCTCTTTCTTTACCGGGTATTATCGTGGGTACGGTGCTGGCTTTCGCTCGTTCTTTGGGGGAGTTTGGTGCCACTATTACCTTCGTATCCAATATACCAGGTGAAACCCAAACTATTCCCCTTGCCATGTATACGCTGATTGAAACGCCTGGCGCGGAAGTTGATGCTGCCCGTTTGTGTATTATTGCTATCGTTTTAGCTTTGATTTCATTATTAATTTCAGAATGGCTAACCCGTTGGGGTAAAAAACGTTTGGGGGTAGCGTAAGATGTTAGAACTCGACTTTTTCCAAAAGTTAGGGGATTTGCAATTAGACGTTAATACCCAGCTACCGACTGAAAGTATTACTGCCGTTTTTGGATTATCGGGGGCAGGTAAGACCTCTTTAATTAACGTGATTGGTGGGCTAACGAAGCCTAACAAAGGGCGTATTGTGTTAAATGGCCGCACGTTAGTGGATATCGAAAAGAAAATTTGTTTGCCTCCAGAGCAGCGTCATATTGGCTATGTGTTCCAAGATGCTCGGTTATTTCCGCATTATCGCGTCAAAAATAATTTGCGTTATGGCATGGCCTCAACAATGAAATCACGTTTTGACGACATTGTTGAGTTATTGGGTATTGAACAACTCCTGAATCGCTATCCGATAACGTTGTCGGGTGGGGAAAAACAGCGTGTTGCTATTGGCCGTGCATTGTTAACGGCACCTGAAATTTTATTGATGGACGAGCCGTTGGCTTCTTTAGACTTACCACGCAAACGCGAGTTATTGCCTTATTTAGAAAAGCTGTCTCAAGACGTTAAAATTCCCATTCTGTATGTAAGCCATAGTTTAGATGAAATCTTGCGCTTGGCGGATAAAGTGATTGTAATGGCAGACGGAAAAGTTAAAGCGTTTGGGCCACTTGAAGAAGTATGGGCGAGCAGTGCGTTGCGTCCTTGGCTACAAAAAGAAACATTAAGTAGTGTCATCAGTGCGACAGTCCACAGCCAGCATCCAGATTACGATATGACAGCAGTAGTTGTCGGTGGTCAAAAGTTATGGATCTCGCGGGTTGATAGCCATCAAGGTGCAGAATTACGTATTCGTGTCGATGCTTCTGATGTTTCATTGGTGCTAGAAAAACCGTCAATCAGCAGTATTCGTAATATCCTTTCTGCAGAAGTGGTTGAATGGATTGAAGATGGCGAGCAAATTGATGTGAAACTGGATTTAGGCGATGAGCACTATTTGTGGGCTCGTATTACGCGCTGGGCTCGTGATGAGCTGTCAATTCGTAAAGGTCGCAAGGTGTATGCGCAGGTTAAGGCTGTGTCGCTGTCGCGTCATTTATAATTACTCGTCGCCCTTGGCGCTGTGGCGTTGTTGGCTTCAATCGCTAATCTTAGTCACATACTTATGTATGCTCCTAAGACTTAGCTCATTTGCCGCCTAGCCACAACACCAATGACTTAGAGTAATGGATATTGTCCTTGGCGCCGTGGCGTTGTTGGCTTCAATCAGCCAATCAAGTCACATGCTTATGTATGCTCCTCAATCCTCGTCATATTTCGCACCACAGCGTTGTTGCTGCACTCAGCTACCCTAGTCACATACTTATGTATGTGACTAGGGTAGCTTCATTTGCCGTCTAGCTGTAGCGCGAACTATTTAGAGGATTAGTGTAAAGTTTTAATAGAAAACAGAAAACAGAAAACAGAAAACAGAAAACAGAAAAAGGAAAGCTGGGCTTTCCTTTCAATTGATAAGTAAAAATGGGTTACAGAACGTATTTACGGATCACTTCAGCGATACCAGGTTCAGTATTTTCGCGAGTGACCAGTTTGGCTTGCTGTTTGATTTCATCGACGGCGTTGCCCATTGCGACGCCGAGGCCTGCAGTAGTAAGCATGCTTAAATCATTGAAATTATCACCAAAAGCGACAACATTTTCCATTGTCATACCTTGGGATTCAACCCACTCTTTTAAACGTTGGCCTTTACTATTCCCTTTACGACCCACATCCACCTGATCCATCCAAGACCATTCACAATCTAAGCCAAAATCATTTTCGATTTCGTTGACGACTTGGTGTAACTGCTCTTTATTTTGTGAACTAACCGCAAATTTCCAAATAGAATCATAGTTATGCATCACATCCGCATAGTCTTCAACAAACTCAATGGTTGGACGTTGTGCGGCGGGTAATGAATCAGCCCAACTTAATGTGCGCGTAATACCTTCAGTTTTTGCGTTATATAACATCGCGTTATCTACATACATTAAATGTTGGATATCGGTTCCGCGTAACTTATCAATCATTTGAGTGACTGAATCGAGGGTCATTGGGTTTGATTTGAGAACTTTTTTCCCGAGATAGTCATAAAGGTAAGTACCGTTACAGCAAATAGCCGGAGTATCCAGGTCAAGGGCTTGGTAAAAAGGGTGAATAGCGACATGGTGACGACCGGTCACGATGATCACTTTAACACCTTGGCGACGGGCTTCTTGTAGGACAGCTAACGATTCAGGCAGGATCTTCTTTTGATGATCAAGCAGTGTTCCATCGAGATCGAGCGCAATAACGCGGTATGACATAAACGGCTCCACGTGATTTTAGAAGTGACCTATAGTCGAACTATAGGAATGAGGTTATTTTATCATCATAGCTGATAATAGTAACGAACTGAACCGTTTTAGTTTAACGATGCCGGTTTAAGGTAATAGCGGCATTGGCGTTAATTACTCACAGTAATTTAAAAAATATAAGGTATAGTGGCCTAATACATTTAGGTTATCGATGCGGCTTAGCATTTTGTCATGAATTAAGGAGTTCAGATGGAACAGGTTGTTTATATTGCGAGTCCCGAAAGTCAGCAAATTCACGTGTGGTCAATGAATGAAGTGGGGGAGTTGACGCTTCTGCAAACTGTGAAAACACCAGGACAGGTACAACCAATGGTGTTAAGCCATGATAAAAAACACCTGTATATTGGTGTGCGCCCAAATTTTCGCGTCGTAACCTATGAGATTGAAACGAAAGGCACGTTACGCTTAAAAGCAGAAACATCAGTCCCCGGTACACCTGTACACTTATCCCTTGATAATACAGGTAAATACTTGTTTGTGCCTTCCTATCATCAACACAATTTATCTGTGTTGTCTATAAATCAAGATGGTGTACCGGGTCAAGTGATCCAAGTGATCCAAGTGATTGAAGGCTTGCGTAATCCTCATTCATCTCATGTCGATGCAGATAATCAGCAACTTTGGGTGCCTTGTTTAGGGGAAGATCATATCCGCTTGTTTGATCTGAGTGAGAATGGGTATTTAAGGGAAGCAACAGCTGACCAAATTACAACAGCGCCAAATTCAGGCCCCCGCCATTTGGCATTCCATCCAACGGAGAAAGTTATTTACTGCGTAAATGAACTGGATTCAACCATTGGTGTTTACCGTAAGTTCACCCGTTATCGCACAATGCAAACATTGGCAAACTTCCCAGCAGGTAATGAAAGCCAACGTTGGGCAGCCGATATTCATGTGACGCCAAATGGTCGCCATTTATATGTCAGTGAGCGTTCAGAAAGCTACATTAGCCACTATATTATTTCTGATGATGGCTGCGAACTTACGTTAGAGGCGCGTTACCCAACCGAGGTACACCCAAGGGGCTTTAATATCGATGCAACAGGGCGTTTTTTAATCTCCAGTGGGCAAAAATCCGACCATATTTCAGTGTCAGAGATTGACCCGATAACCGGAAAATTGACGCAAATAGGCAGGTATCAAGTAGGTAAAGGCCCTATGTGGGTACTGTCTTTCATCCTTTAATCTCCGTCATACTTCGAGCTATAGCGGTGTTGGCTTCACGCGGGTACCCTAGTCACATACTTATGTATGCTCCTAGGGATACCCTTGTTTGCCGCCTTGCTATAACTCAAATTATTTAGGAGATTATCTGTTTAAAAATCTGTTTAAAAAACAAAATATTAAATGTATTTTATTGATTACCTAAGACTTTGGCCATGGTATCGGTGACTTTAGTGAGTTGCTCAGGGGTGATGATATACGGTGGCATAATATAAACTAACTTGCCAAATGGACGTACCCATACGCCATTTTCCACAAACACCTTTTGTAAAGTGGCAGTATTTACAGGCTGTTTCATTTCAATCACGCCAATAGCACCAAGAACTCGTACGTCAGCAACCGCAGGGTGAGATGCTAAAGGCATGAGTTCGGTTTTTAATTGTTGTTCAATATTGGCAATCGTTTGTTGCCAAGGGCTATTCAGCAACAGGGTTAGACTTGCATCGGCGACAGCACAGGCTAGGGGGTTACCCATAAAGGTCGGGCCATGCATAAAACAACCCGCTTCACCGTTGCTAATTGTTTCTGCGACGTGGCGTGTTGTAAGCGTCGCTGAGAGCGTCATATAACCGCCTGTTAATGCTTTACCTAAGCACATAATATCTGGTGATATATTGGCGTGATGACAGGCAAACAGCTTTCCTGTACGCCCAAAACCTGTAGCGATTTCATCTGCAATGAGCAAGATCCCATATTCATCACATAACTGGCGCACACCTTTCAAATACTCAGGGTGATAGATACGCATTCCCCCCGCGCCTTGTACGATCGGTTCTAAGATGATCGCTGCAATTTCACGATGATTTTTAGTTAATTCACGAATTAAAGGCTCAAGATCACTTGGCTCCCATTCATCATGAAAACCACATTGTGGGGCATCCACAAAGATATGCGGTGGCAAATAGCCTTTGTACAGGCCATGCATAGAGTTATCTGGGTCACAGACCGCCATCGCACCAAAGGTATCTCCATGATATCCATGGCGTAATGTTAAAATTCGTTGACGTTTATTGCCTCGAGCTTGCCAATATTGCAGTGCCATTTTCAGTGCGACTTCGACGGCAACAGACCCTGAATCGGCCAAAAATACACACTCTAGTGGAGCAGGTGTCATGGCGACTAACTGCCTGCATAAATTCACTGCGGGTGGGTGGGTTATTCCGCCGAACATCACATGAGACATCTGATTTAATTGGTTTATCGCTGCTTGGTTGAGTTCAGGATGGTTATAGCCATGAATTGCTGACCACCACGAGGCCATCCCGTCAATCAATTTTTTTCCATCTGCCATTTCGAGCTCAACCCCATGTGCTGCAACGATTGGATAGGCTGGGATAGGGTGACTCATTGAGGTGTAAGGGTGCCAAATGTGTTGGCTATCAAAAGCAATATCGTGACTATTCATCATTATCCATCGTAAACTTTTTTAGATCATTTTAGTTGACATGATAACCACAATATTTAAACTGGCAACAATTTTTTCAACTGGAGTGTCTCCATGAATACATTAAAACAGTGGACAATAAAACAAGCTAATGAACTGTTTTCAATGCCTTTTTTTGAGTTGTTATTTCAAGCGCAACAAATACATCGCCAACATTTTGACCCGCAGCAAGTACAAGTCAGTACCTTGCTGTCTATCAAAACAGGCGCGTGCCCCGAAGATTGCAAATATTGTGCACAGAGCGCCCGTTATAAAACAGGTTTAGAAACAGAACGTTTGATGGAAGTTCAGCAAGTGCTTGAATCAGCAAAAAAAGCTAAGCAAGCAGGGTCTACGCGTTTTTGTATGGGAGCCGCATGGCGCAATCCAAAAGAGCGTGATATGCCTTATCTTGAAATGATGGTAAAAGAGGTGAAATCCCTAGGGATGGAAACCTGCATGACCTTAGGCATGATTGATAACTCCCAAGCCCAGCGCCTCGCTGAGGCGGGTTTAGACTATTACAATCATAACCTTGATACATCCCCTGAATATTACGGCAATATTATCACGACGAGAACTTACCAAGACCGTTTGGATACTTTGGGCAATGTTCGAAATGCAGGGATAAAAGTGTGCTCAGGCGGTATTTTAGGCTTAGGTGAAAAAATCAGCGACCGTGCCGCTTTGTTGGTGCAATTAGCCAATTTACCAAAACCACCAGAAAGCGTACCAATTAATATGCTAATGAAAGTGGAAGGCACGCCAATGGCAGACAATGAAGATGTCGATGCCTTTGATTTTATTCGTACTATTGCAGTGGCTCGTATCATGATGCCGACGTCCTATGTACGTTTATCGGCGGGTCGCGAGTATATGAATGAGCAAACTCAAGCGCTCTGCTTTATGGCGGGGGCAAACTCAGTTTTCTATGGTTGTAAGTTACTCACCACTCCTAACCCAGATGAAAACAAAGACTTAGCGCTGTTTAGAAAACTGGATATTAACCCAGAGCGCATTGATACGGATGAAGGGGATAACCAGCAAGCTGCGAAATTGGCAGAAACATTGTTAACCGCTGATAACGCACAGTTTTATAATGCAGCAGTATGATGAGCTGGCAAACTTTCCTACAAGACCAGATCGAACAGCGCAAACGTGCGTCGATCTGGCGTCAACGCCAATGTATTGAAAGATCTGATGGTAGAGAGCTCTACCAAAATGGCGAAAAATACCTAAATTTTTCGTCTAATGACTATTTAGGGTTATCTCATCACCCTGAGATTATTGCTGCATGGCAACGTGGTGCAGATATCTATGGGATTGGGAGTGGCGGTTCAGGGCATATTACGGGGTACACTCAAGCTCATGCTGCACTTGAAAGTGAACTGGCACAGTGGCTGGGGTACTCAAAAGCACTGTTGTTTATTTCGGGGTTTGCAGCAAACCAGGCGGTGATCACTGCGCTAATGACAGCAAATGACCGCATATTAGCCGATAAACTCAGCCATGCATCTATTATAGAAGCCTCAATGCATTCAGGGGCTAAATTAAGACGATTTTACCATAACAATACATCCTCTCTTGAAAATTTAATTAATAAGCCTGCTTCAGGGAAAACCCTCGTGATCAGCGAGGGGGTTTTTAGTATGGATGGGGATAGTGCCCCACTGGCGACCTTGCAAGATATCACAAGAAAACACGATGCATGGTTTATGGTTGACGATGCCCATGGTATTGGCGTTTGTGGTGAACAAGGGCGCGGAAGTTGTTCGGCTTATGGCATTAAACCTGAAATTTTGGTGGTGACATTTGGTAAAGCGTTTGGTTTAAGTGGAGCTGCCGTGCTTTGTGATGATCAAACTGCGGATTTCTTGGTTCAATCAGCACGCCATTTAATTTACAGCACGTCGATGCCACCCGCGCAGGCGGTTGCATTATTAGAAGCGGTTAAACAGATTAAATTGGCAGATAAACTGCGTGAAACTCTTCAGCAGAATATTGAATACTTAAGGAAAAATGCCAACTTTGAACAAATGGAATTAGCTGACTCAACCACAGCCATCCAACCTTTAATCATTGGTGATAATGAGACATGTCAACGTGCAGCAGCATTTTTACGCCAAAAAGGAATTTGGGTTCAAGGGATCCGCCCACCAACCGTTCCACCAGGCAGTGCAAGGTTGAGGATCACGTTGAGTGCAGCACATCAACAAAACGATCTTGATAAGTTATTGGAGGCTTTAGATGACTTCGATCATTTGTCATGACAAACAAAAAATTGCGGCGGCATTTGGCCGAGCCGCGACAAGATACGATGCTATCGCTAGCTATCAGCAGACAGCAGGAGAGCAACTGCTCAAAAAATTGAAATCGACCCTCGTTGCAGCGCAGGTTAACAGGCCTTTACGGGTATTAGATGCGGGTTGTGGTACGGGTTTTTTTAGTCAAAAGCTGAAACATCAAGGCCATACAGTCACTGCATTGGACTTATCTTCAGGCATGTTAGATGTCGCCAAAAGTAAGAATGCAGCAGATGAATATTTGTGTGCTGATATAGAGTCTATCCCGACTCATTCAGCGCAGTTTGATGTGGTTTTTTCCAATTTATCCATTCAATGGTGTGAAAACTTACATGGTGCATTGAGTGAGCTATACAGAGTGACAAAGCGTGGTGGCGTGATTGTTTTTACGACGCTCGCAGAGCATTCGCTTAATGAATTATCCAAAGCTTGGCAATTGCTTGATGAATATTCTCATGTGAACACTTTTTTGAGTCAACAAGCTATCACCTTGAGTTGTCAAACATGGCGCCATGATCTGTCTTTTCAAAAAGATACATTGTATTTCCCTGATTTAATTAGTCTATTGAATTCACTTAAAGGAATTGGAGCTACCTATTTGACCGAGGGGCGTCAAACAGGGCTAATGACTCGTAAGCGCCTTCAGCAGTTAGCTTTAGCTTATCCGATGGCTTATCAAGGGCTACCGTTAACTTATCAAACCGTATTTGGAGTCATCTATCGTGACTAAAACTTATTTTGTAACAGGAACGGACACCGAGGTTGGAAAAACCGTGGCAAGTTGCGCTTTATTGCAAGCCGCTAATGCGCAAAGGTTTAACACTGTCGGTTATAAACCTGTTGCCTCAGGGAGTGAACAAACACCAGAAGGGCTGCGCAATAACGATGCTTTATTACTGCAAGCGAATAGCCGAGTGAAATTGCCATATTCATCAGTAAATCCCATTGTTTTTGAAGCCCCGACTTCACCGCATATCATCAGTGAAAAAGAGGGAGAGCCTATTGATTTTTCGGTTATTAATCAAGGGTTGTTAGAGGTTCAGGAGAAAGGGGACTGGGTGTTGGTTGAAGGGGCTGGCGGGTGGTATACCCCATTAACCACCGAAAAAACCTATGCGGATTGGGTCATTGAACAGCAACTTCCCGTTATTTTAGTGGTGGGCGTGAAATTGGGTTGCATTAATCACGCATTATTAACGTTAGAGGCGATTAATACCGCTGGGTTATCCGTTGTCGGCTGGATTGCCAATGAAATTGAACCCGCAGGTGTTTATCAAGCTGAATATCTTGCAACACTCAAACGTATGATTAACTCACCTTGTTTAGGGATCTTACCTTATCAGCCCCAACTTAATGAATCCTCGTTAGGTCAATATTTGGATCTTACGTTATTGTGAAATAAATAAAGGGCTTAACATTGTTATTTTAGGCCCATTTTCCCCTCTAAAAAATGATCAATTGTTAAATGCTTTGTTGATCTTGTTTAACGTTCTTAACCTATTTTTTGTCAAGTTTTACCGTAGAAATAGTCTGATGATCGAACTAAAACAGATAAAATCTCTTTTTTTAAACGGATACTACGTAAAAATTTTTTCATATAACTGCCATCATTTTGTCATTTATTCAATGTTTAACAAATTTTACTCATGACGAGAAAGCATGAGCCCTAAGGGCTTCAAGAGTTATCCACCATTTCTGTGGATAACCTTGTGTATTAACATTATAAAACAACTTCTATGCTAGGCGGCAAGCGGCTTTGCCTTTATTTGATGTGATTCTGGACTTTGATATAATTTTATTTAAATACAATAGGTTAAATAAAATCAAGACTTCAATGTATATTTGCGATAGGGCAATAAAAACCAATAGCATAAAATATAACGTTTTCCAAAGGTCAAGCATTATTTTGGGGATAACATTTTTATAAACTCATTGGAACTCAGATAAACAAAATATTAAATTCAGGACTTGAAGCTGTTTTTTTATCCAGTATTATAGCAAAAGAGACACGTTATGAGGCGGTAATATGAGTAAGGATTTTAAGCTGTATTCTGATTTTCAGCCAGCGGGGGACCAACCTGAAGCAATTCGTCAATTACGCGAAGGGCTGCAAGATGGCTTAGCACATCAAACCTTATTAGGGGTTACGGGGTCAGGGAAAACATTTACGATAGCCAATGTTATCGCAAAAGAAAATCGCCCAACCATGTTGATGGCTCATAATAAAACCTTGGCGGCGCAGCTTTACAGTGAAATGAAAGCATTCTTCCCTGATAACGCAGTAGAGTACTTTGTTTCTTACTATGATTATTACCAGCCTGAAGCCTATGTGCCTAGCTCTGACACATTTATCGAAAAAGATGCCTCTGTAAACGAACACATAGAGCAAATGCGTTTATCAGCCACTAAGGCTTTACTTGAACGCCGTGATGTCATTGTAGTGGCTTCTGTCTCCGCAATATACGGGTTAGGCGATCCAGATAGCTACTTAAAAATGATGCTGCACCTCACCGATGGCATGATCATTGACCAACGCTCTATTTTAAGGCGCTTAGCTGACCTACAATATAGCCGTAACGACCAAGCTTTTACCCGTGGTACTTTTCGCGTTCGCGGGGAAGTGATTGATATTTTCCCTGCGGAATCTGACGAATACGCGTTACGTGTCGAGCTGTTTGATGATGAAGTTGAACGTCTATCTCTCTTTGACCCATTGACGGGGCAAATCCAACACCGTGTGCCTCGCTTTACGGTTTACCCAAAAACACATTACGTCACACCAAGGGAACGTATTTTGGAAGCGATGGAGCATATCAAAGAAGAGCTGGTGGATAGGCGAAAAGTGTTGTTAGAAAACCACAAGCTGGTGGAAGAGCAGCGTATTACTCAGCGCACTCAGTTTGATTTAGAAATGATGAATGAACTGGGTTACTGCTCAGGGATTGAAAACTATTCACGTTATTTATCGGGTCGTGCTCCAGGTGAGCCACCTCCGACATTGTTTGATTATTTACCAGCGGATGGCCTACTGGTGGTGGATGAATCTCACGTGACCATTCCTCAAATTGGGGCGATGTACAAAGGTGACCGTTCCCGTAAAGAGACCTTAGTTGAATATGGTTTCCGTTTGCCTTCGGCATTGGATAACCGACCAATGCGTTTTGAAGAGTTTGAAGCTTTAGCTCCGCAATCTATTTACGTATCTGCAACTCCTGGTAAATATGAGCTGGAAAAATCGGGCAATGAAGTTATTGAGCAAGTGGTTAGGCCGACAGGCTTACTGGATCCGATTATTGAAGTGCGCCCTGTGACCACGCAAGTAGATGATTTATTATCTGAAATCCGTATTCGTGTGCAGAAAAATGAGCGTGTATTAGTCACCACGTTGACCAAACGAATGGCGGAAGATTTAACAGAATATCTGGAAGAACATGGGGAGCGTGTTCGCTACCTTCACTCAGACATTGATACGGTTGAACGGGTAGAAATTATTCGTGACTTACGATTGGGTGAGTTTGATGTACTTGTTGGGATCAACTTGTTAAGGGAAGGCCTCGATATGCCAGAGGTTTCTTTAGTGGCTATTTTAGATGCAGACAAAGAAGGTTTTCTGCGTTCAGAGCGCTCCTTGATCCAGACAATTGGCCGTGCAGCACGTAACTTAAATGGTAAGGCAATCCTTTACGGCGACCGAATCACCAATTCGATGGAAAAAGCGATAGCAGAAACCGAACGCCGCCGTGCAAAACAAATGGCCTTCAATGAAGAACATGGCATCGTACCGCAAGGGTTAAACAAGAAAATTGGCGATATCCTGCAAATAGGTCACAAAGTTGGCGGGAAAGGCAAAGGGCGCTCAAAAGATAATGCCAAGAACGAGACGTCAATTGATATACAAGGTATGTCGACGAAAGAGTTGGAGCAACGTATTTCACAACTTGAGGCACAAATGTATAAGCACGCACAGGACTTGGAGTTTGAAGCGGCAGCGCGTGTGCGTGATGAGTTGCAAGAGATACGGTCTCAGTTTATCGCTAATTCCTAATCTTCGTCATCCTCGTCATATTTCGCGCTGTAGCGTTGTTGGCTGCATTCGTCTATCCAAGTCACATACTTGTGTATGCTCCTTGGAATAGACTCTTTTGCCGCCTAGCCACAACGCGAACTATTTAGAGGATAACTTTTCATTTTATTTCATTGTGTTGGGGAGTAGGGGCAATCACTCGAGTCACATACTTGTGTGTGCTCCCCGAGATGCTTTCACTTGCCGCCTACCCACAACGCAAATTATTTTGAAGATAAATTTTTATTTCATTGTGTTGGGGAGTAGGGGCAATCACTCAGGTCACACACTTGTGTATGCTCCCCGAGATGCTTTCACTTGCCGCCTACCCATAACGCAAATTATTTTGAAGATAAGTTTTTATTTCATTGTGTTGGGAGTAGGGGCAATCACTCGGGTCACAAACTTATGTATGCTCCCCGAGATGCTTTCACTTGCCGCCTACCCACAACGTAAATTATTTTGAAAATCAATAGGATTGGTATAGAAATATCTTTAAAATAGAGAAAAAAAATTGGCTTGAGTAGCATTCCACTTCTGGGAGACAAAGGTGGAATAAATAAGGAAATTACAACAGCGGGATAGTTTCTTCGATGGCTTGTAGGAGCAGCTTTCTATCGTGGCGATAAGGGATATCATCCGCTTCGAGGACGCGCTGGATAATCTTACGGTCACTGCTAATATCACTGATTTGTGTGCGTGGGCCAAGGATCAATGCATCAATCTTTTTGCAGCCAATATAGTTTTCCATCATCTGCAATTTTTCAGGTAAAGCCAGATTAGCGGCTGAGGAGCCCACTTCCTTACCTAAATTACCAATATAAATCATTGGGGATTTGCATTCACGCAAGGCGGTGGCAATCTCGTCCAAGAGTAATAATGGCATTAAACTGGTGAAGAAACTACCAGGACCAATGATAATCAAATCCGCTTGGTGAATCGCGTCTAACGCTTCACGTGTGGCCTTAACGCGAGGGTATAAGCGTAACTCTTTCGGAATTTCGCGCAGGGCATCCACATTGACCTCGCCATAGACCTCATTACCCATCTCATCAATCGCCATTAAATCAACAGGGGATTCTGACATTGGAATGAGTTGCGCATCCACTTTGAGCATATTGCGAATTAAATTAATGGCCTCGAGTGGCCTAACACTCAGGTGATCTAATGATTTCAGCATTAGGTTACCTAAGTTGTGGCCAGAGAGTTCTCCATTACCGCCGAAACGGTATTCAAACATTGCTGAAGCAATCGATGGTTCAGTGATTAACTGATTCAAACAGTTCCGCATATCGCCCCAAGCAATCCCGCCTTCGGAACGACGAATTCGACCTGTAGACCCGCCATTATCTGTGGTGGTCACAATTCCAGTTAGGCGGGGGCCTAAAGAGGAAAGGGAAGACATTACGCGACCTAGCCCATGCCCGCCGCCAAGGGCAACAACATGTTTCAGGCTCGCCAGACTACTATTTGGCATAGTGTTCCTATATCAATCAGTCAATATTCGGCAAATAAACAGTTACTATTTAGGTTTTTTTATCTGTGGTTTTGCAGTGTTTACAGAGCCGAACGTATTAAAAATGAAATCTAAAATAAATTGGGCGTTAATCTACCATAAAACATCATTGTTCGCTGAGTTACTGTGATAAAAAACAATAAAAGGCAATATTCCGGATTTACCTTAACCTCTTAGCAAAAAAACACTGGAATGTTTCCATTTTGAACATTTACCTATATAGTGTAAATAATTCTCATTTTCATTATTTGTGTTATGGCTCAATATGTCTGATTCTGAGTTGCAACGCTTGTTTGCACGCCATTCTTCCTCATTATGTCGCTACCTCAATATGTACCTTAAAGACCATAATTTGAGTATGGATATTGTGCAGGAAAGTTTTGTGCGGATGGCTGAACTGATGAAGCACTCGACGATTCAAGATTTTGACGCTTATCTTTATCGGGTTGCGAAAAACCTGATGATTGACCACTTTAGGGAACAAAAAGCACGCCCTTCAATGGTTATCAGTGATGAACAATGGCAAGAAATACCTGCACAAGTAAAAAGCCTTGAAGCAACAGCAATTAGGGAGCAGCAACTGAGCCAGATACAAGCCATTATTCAAACATTGCCCGAGAGAACACAGGCTATTTTTCGTTTGCACCGAGAAGAGGGATTGACTCAAACCGAAGTGGCTCAATTGTTGAATATTTCGCTCAGCACTGTTGAAAAGCATTTAGCCAATGCATTGGCTGTTCTGATTCATCAATGGAAGGATTAATCATGAAATCAACAACATCTCCATCTGAAATCGAAAACACCGCGGCGATGTGGGTCGTCAAAACGACTCAAAGAGAGTTGAATGAACAAGAAAATAGTGAGTTTCAGCATTGGGTGAATGCATCGAAAGAGCATGCCAATGCCTATTATCGTGCAAGGCAAATTTGGGCGTTAACTTCCTATAATCAACAGCCTAGAAAAATAGAGAAACCGATTAAAGCGGCAAAAAGTTTTGTGAAAGTTTCCGTCGCAGCCAGTATTTTAGTGTGTGGTTTGGTGACTTTGCTTTGGTGGAGTGAAAATCAAGAACAGATTGATTACCAAGCCAGAATTGGAGAAGTTCAACACATCACATTGCCCGATGGTAGCCAAGTCGACCTCGATAGTGGAGCGCAATTACAGCTAGCTTTTGACGGGCAATATCGACAAGTCAATTTGCTCCAAGGACGCGCCTATTTCTCTGTTGCACCTATCGCTGGTAGTGAATTGCGTCCTTTTCAAGTTAAGGCGAAAAATGGTGTAACTCAAGCGCTGGGAACTGAGTTTGTCATTGATAATGAAGGGGATAATGTTGGTGTGAGTGTCTATCAGCACAGCGTTAAAATATCGTTATTGTCAGGACAAGAATTGACGGTGAAAGCAGGCAGCTTTACGCAATACCAGCAGCAAATTTTACCCACAATACCACTTGCCAACCAGACGCCAGAAGGGTGGCGTGAAGGCCAGATTATTTTTCAACAGCAAACGCTTTCTGAGATTACCGCTGAAATTAATCGTTACTATAAAAAGCGAATTATTATTTTAGCCAGCGACAATAAGGAGAAACTAAGCGGCGTATTGCAAATTAACACACTAGAAAGTGGGCTTAAGCACCTTGTGTCATCAAGAGGGCTGATGGTTTATGAAGTGCCATTCTTCACATTAATTTACTGATCGATAATGAAATTATTATTTTTCACAAATATTTAAATTATTTTTTACGGGTTTCCTTCATTTCCACGTCTTAATCTAAGTGATTATGATTTTTATTACCATTATCATTTTAGGGATGGGAAATGACTCAAAAAAAGCACCAATATAAAAAAGCCACACTCTGTGTTTACCTTGTATTAGGGGCACTACCTGCATATTCATTATTTAATATTGCTCATGCCAATCAACCAATAACTGAAGCCCAACAGAAAATTTCATTTTCGATTGGAGCAGGAGCGCTTGAGAACGCATTGTTGCAATTTGCCCAACAGGCAAAAGTTGAAATCATTATTAATAGCCAAGAAATGAATGGCTTAAAAAGCCAAGGCATCAAAGGGCAGTTAACCTTGCAAGAAGGATTGCAGCAGCTTGTTGGCACAAATCCAGTTCAGGTCCAAATACACAATAATCGTATTTCTATTCATCGGGTAAATAGCTCCCCCACAAGTGAAAACGTCATTAAGTTAGATAATATTACGGTGACAGCAAGCCAAATACAGCAAGGAGATTGGGTCTACAGTAGTCCTTCATCGGTGAGTGTGATCAGTAAAAAACAAATTGAAGACAGGCCACCGAAGCATATTGCTGACGTACTGGAGCTCACCACAGGCGTGTATTCCAGTGTCAGCCAGCAAGACCCGTCTCTATCAGTGAATATTCGTGGGATCCAAGATTATGGGCGCGTGAACATGAATATTGATGGAATGCGGCAAAACTTCCAAAAAAGCGGCCATGGGCAGCGTAACGGCTCAATGTATATTGATTCTGAGTTGCTTTCTGGCGTTGAAATTCAAAAAGGAAATAGTGGTGGCATGGGGAGTGGGGGAACACTTGGCGGAGTTGCCACATTTAATACGGTAAATGCGTCTGATTTTTTATCGAAAGATAAGTCATTTGGTGGAAAATTACATGCCAGCACAGGGACAAACAATACTCATTTTATCGGCAGTAGCGCATTTGCCTTGGGAAATGAAAAGGGTGATTTACTGTTTGCCGCCAGTGAACGCCGCTTAGGTGACTATAAACCAGGGACGCACGGGAGTATTGGCGATATTCGCATCAACAATGATGCAGGGCATTATGACGAATTAGTGCGTGGTTTAAAACATACCCGAATTAACGATAGCAATTACCAAATGACCTCATATTTGGCGAAAGCAGGTTGGAATCTCAGTGAGTCACAACGCTTACAATTCAATTACTTAGAAACAAAAGTGGCGACACCGAATGCAGGTACATTAACTAATTTGACGCAAACGTGGCCATATAAACTTGGATGGAAAAGCAGTGGGTTTAGTGATGTGACAACCCAAAACTATTCCCTTGATTATACGCAGTTTAGTGGCAGTCCATGGAGTACAGAATTTAAAGGGAAAGTGTATTTTGTTGATACGAAAGATGACACTGAAACTTATTCAACGAGCCAAATTTTTAATAATGGCTACCAGATGGATACTCGGGTTAAAACATTCGGGGTGCAACTCGAAAATCATTCAGAGATCGAATTTAATCATAATAATTTATTAAAAGCGCATTATGGTTTTGAAACTTTCCAAGATAAAGCCAGTAGTAGCTCAACACGAGAAGCCGCATCGGGCGTAACACCAGATGGAAAACGTACGTTGAGCTCATTGTTTACTAATTTAACTTACGAATATGATGATTGGTTAACATTGGAAGGGGGAATGCGTTACGACTACTATACCCTCAAAGGGCAAACCAGCATGCGTTATGCCATCTTCCCTTATACAAAGGAAAACCCATGCACAGGTAGACGGTTACGTGATTGCCCAAGTACGCTGTATACAGAACATTGGAATGTTGATAAATCAGAAGGGGCGTTTTCACCTAACGCTCGTTTGGCTATCCGTCCAGGTGTCGAGTGGATGGAGTTCTTTACCAGTTATGGCCGTTCTTGGCGTCCACCTGCGATTACCGAAACACTCACGACAGGCAGTGCTCACAGTTCTTCAACACAGTTTCCTAACCCATTTTTAAAAGCGGAACGCTCAAATGCGTGGGAAATCGGGGTGAATCTGAATTACCCCCAATTGATGCTTGAAGAGGATCGATTATTGGCTAAAGTGGCTTATTTTGACACACGAGTTGATAACTATATCAACCTTGCTATTAACCGAACTAAGCCAGGGTTAGTTAACCCAAGTATAGGGAATGCAGCGTATAGTAATAACTTGAATACGACACGTTTTAGAGGGTTTGAATACCAACTCAACTATGATGCAGGGTTTGTTTATGCAGATTTAACGTTCACCCATATGATTGGCAAAAATAAATTCTGTGCTAACCGTGCGTGGTTAGGTGGCGTCTTGAAATTCCCAGAAGGTATTGGCCCCGGTAATTGGTATGCAGAGCCCGATGAGCAAGCGAACAATTATGTTAACTGTGATAGCGGTTCCATCTTTGGTAGCGCAGCAAACTTACCCGGTGACAGAGGGGCATTCACACTCGGCGGACGTGCCTTTGATAGAAAATTAGATGGCGGAATGGTTATCCGTTTCACCCCTGGCTTCCAAGACTACTCGGCACAATCAAACTACCCATATTTAGCGGACTGGCCGAAATATACCCTCGTCGATTTATACGCAAGTTATTCAATTACGGATAATTTAATTATTCGCGGTAACGTGGAGAACTTAACCAATCGGGCCTATGTGGTGAGCTACGGGGAGAGCTTAGCGAATACATTAGGTCGTGGAAGGACGATATCTGGCGGGGTTGAGTTCCGTTTCTAAATACGTCTAATCACTTGGGAAATATGCTTTCATTTTTGATTGGGATAATGCTTAGCTAAGTATTGAGTGAAAAATACGAAGCGATTGGTATCGATATTTATAACGGAAACAATAAGATGGGGAGCTTGCTCCCCATTTTAGATCTACATCAAGAAATGTTTAATTAAATAATAAGAGATGTTAATCATTTAAAGTGAAATTGTATCTTTGACTAGGCTATTTTTAAGAAAATTGTCTATGATAATAAGAGCTTCGGAGATTATCGCTGATGTCCTGTAAGTCGTTGTATATTATATTATATATCGAATTCAGGTTCGCTTTTTCATATTCTATACGCTAGAATCCTTACAGAAATTAAGTGAACAGAGTGGTTTGTTTTCGTTATTAAATTAGCGGCTTTGTTCCAAATAAAACTCCTAGCCTTTGCGTCTAAGTTTGTTTTCACAAATATGATGCTCTGGCCGTGGTCTTAGAGCCACCAGGGTGCAAGATAGAAATGTCTGCATCTCCCGTATTTGGAAAGGTGTAATTATGCAGCAACTCGTCGATCAATTTGACCGGAAATTTTATTATCTTCGGCTTTCTATAACAGATGTTTGCAATTTCCGTTGCACATACTGCCTACCTAATGGTTATCAACCAAGTGGTCGCCATGAATTCCTCACACTGGATGAGATTCGTCGTGTCAGTAGCGCATTCGCTGATTTAGGCACAGAAAAAGTGCGTATCACAGGCGGTGAGCCTACTATGCGTAAAGATTTTAGTGAAATTATCGCCACTATTCATGAAAACGCAGCGATTAAAAAAATCGCAGTTACCACCAATGGTTATCGCATGGCGAGAGACGTTCAATCGTGGAAAGATGCAGGCCTGAATGCAATTAATGTCAGTGTGGATAGCTTAGACCCACGCCAGTTTGCGGCAATCACTGGGCAAGACAAATTCTTCCAAGTGATGAAAGGGATTGATGCTGCTTTTGAGGCGGGTTTTGAAAAAGTGAAAGTCAACGCTGTGTTGATGAAAAATATCAACGACATTGCCCTGAAGTCATTCTTAAATTGGATTAAGCATCGCCCCATTCAGCTACGTTTTATTGAATTAATGGAAACAGGGGATGGCAGTGATATTTTCCAACGTTTTCATGTTTCTGGTGAAACGATTCGCGACCGTTTAATTGAAGAAGGTTGGTATCGTCTTCCCCGTTCTCGCAATGACGGCCCTGCCCAAGTCTTTAGTCACCCAGATTACCAGGGTGAAATAGGCCTTATCATGCCGTATGAAAAAGACTTTTGCCAAAGCTGCAATCGCCTTCGTGTATCTTCTTTAGGCAATCTCCATTTGTGTTTGTTTGGTGAAAATGGCATTCCTCTGCGGGATTTACTAGGGGATGATAACCAAAATGAAGCGCTAAAAGCGCGGATACAGCGTGGTTTGCATCACAAACGCGAAACGCATTTTCTACATATGGGTGATAGCGGCATTACCCCTAATTTGTCCGTTATTGGCGGTTAATTCTTTTAAGATTTTCAGGAGAAACTATGTCCCAACTGACTCACCTCAATGCGTCGGGCGAGGCGCATATGGTTGATGTTTCAGCTAAAGCTGAAACTGTCCGTGAAGCTCGTGCAGAAGCTTATGTCACCATGAACCCCGAAACGTTAGCTATGATTGTTGATGGCAGTCACCATAAAGGGGATGTGTTTGCAACGGCACGCATTGCGGGCATCCAAGCCGCTAAAAATACATGGCAGTTAATTCCATTATGCCACCCTCTGTTGTTGACGAAAGTGGAGGTTGTTCTTGAAGCAGAACAATCACATAGCCGTGTTCGCATCGAAACATGCTGCCGCCTAACAGGTAAAACTGGGGTGGAGATGGAAGCGCTGACGGCAGCCTCGGTGGCGGCATTGACCATTTACGATATGTGCAAAGCGGTACAAAAAGACATGGTCATCGGCCCTGTTCGTTTGTTAGAAAAAACAGGCGGTAAATCTGGAAATTTTAAGGTGGAATGATGATTACAGTATTATTTTTTGCACAAGTTCGCGAATTAGTAGGAACAGATAGACTTGAAATAACAGAAAAATATCAAACCGTTGAGTCTCTACGTTTTGCTTTATCGCAAAAAGGTGATCGCTGGGCGTTGGCGTTAGAAAGCGGAAAATTACTGGCAGCAGTTAATCAATCATTTGTTTCCCTCGAACATTCACTGGTGGAAGGGGATGAAGTCGCCTTTTTCCCACCAGTAACAGGGGGATAATGATGGAAAATACCCATATTGCCGTCCAAACACACAACTTTAGTGTTGGTGAACAATATCAATGGCTTGCTGAGTGTGATAGCGATGGAGCCGTCGTGACTTTTACAGGTAAAGTTCGTAATCATAACCTTGGTGATACTGTTGCGGCCTTAACGCTTGAGCATTATCCAGGTATGACGGAAAAAGCCTTAGCAAACATTGTAGTAGAAGCAAGAGAACGTTGGCCTTTGCAGCGTGTGAGTGTGATTCATCGCATTGGTACTTTGCAGCCAGGTGAGGAAATTGTGTTTGTTGGGGTGACAAGTGCGCATCGTAATGCAGCATTTCAGGCCGCTGAATTTATTATGGATTACTTAAAAACTAAAGCGCCATTTTGGAAAAAAGAGACGTTGCCAGATAACGAACGCTGGGTTGAAGCGAAAGAAAGTGACGAAACGTCCGCAAGCCGCTGGTAATCGCACTTTTTCCTCCGAAAAATACGAATTTGCCGAATGGTAATGTCATAATAATGTGTTAGACTTTGGTTAATTTTCTCCGATTGCAGTATTTTTACTGTGTCGATTTTTATTTTAGCAAAAGGGTAACCATCATGGGTCAGTTTGATCAACGTAATGATTCTCTTGTCCAGAGGGCCGAAACTGGCGTTCAGGCATTTATGTCGCAAGTCTATGGTTGGATGACCGTCGGTTTGCTGTTGACAGCATTTGTGGCTTGGTATTCAGTCAGCAGTGGCTTGTATTACACCATTGCGACTAACAAAATTTTATTTTTCGGAATGATCATTGCTGAACTGGGTTTAGTGATGGGTATTTCCTTCTTACTACAAAGAATTAGCGGAATGATGGCGACGGGCATGTTTATGCTCTATTCATTGTTAACGGGCTTAACTATTTCTGTCATTCTTGCTGCGTATACTGGTGAATCTGTCGCAGGTACCTTTGTTATCACTGCGGTCATGTTTGGTGCATTAAGCTTCTATGGCTACACCACTAAGCGTAGCTTAACAGGAATGGGTAACTTCTTGTTTATGGCGCTGATTGGTATCGTTGTGGCTTCTTTAGTTAACATCTGGCTACAAAGCTCAATGATGTACTGGGTGATCACTTACGGTGGTGTGTTACTGTTTGCTGCGTTAACGGCTTATGACACTCAAAAGCTGAAAGAAATGGGTGCTCAAATTAATGAAGATGACAGAGAAACAATGCGTAAATACTCCATTATGGGGGCGCTATCTCTGTACTTAGACTTCATCAACTTGTTCCTAATGTTACTGCGTATCTTCGGTGACCGTCGCTAACTGCGAGTAAAGCATTCATCACTAGAATGTTTTAGTGAATAAAATTCAAAACCCTTGTGACTTCGGTCGCAAGGGTTTTTTCATCATAATCGTACTAAAAAATATAATTTTCTTATTATTTGAATGCTAAACCTGAGTTTAATTAGGCAGACAAATTGACTTATATTCATCATAGCATCAGGCAATTTTCTTTCTAAAGAGATAATACGCCGCAGAACTGGTGATAATAGCAATAATCAGCAATGGCCATAAACTTTGGAAAATCACTGAAAAATCTGCGTCTTTAAGGTAGATTTGTTTAGTGATTTCAGTGAAATGGCGAATTGGGTTAACCCAAGTGATATCTTGTAGCCAAACAGGCATGTTCTCGACTGGGGATATATAGCCAGATAGCAGTACAGCAGGCATCATAAAGACAAACACCCCAATGAAGGCTTGTTGCTGCGTTGAGCACAGCGCTGAAATTAACAAGCCAAAACCCACTAGCGATAGACCATAAAATAGCATAGTGGCGTAAAACAGCAGTAGTGAGCCTGCAAATGGGATCTGATAACAAAAAATCCCGATAACCAACACCAGACTTGCTTGGGCTGTCGCCACTATTAATGCAGGCACCGCTTTACCAATAAAAATCTGCCACGTTGTTAATGGGGAAACCAGGAGTTGATCTAGCGTCCCTTGCTCCCGCTCTCGCGCAATGGAAAGGGAGGTCACAATCAGCACGCCAATCGTAGTAATCAGCGCCACCAAAGAGGGCACAATAAACCACTTATAATCTAAGTTTGGGTTGTACCAATTACGAATAACCAACTCACTATTATTAGGTTTGATTTGGTTTTGTGTTAACTCTTGTTGATATTGCATCACAATCTGTTCAACATAATTCGCCGCAATTTGTGAACTGTTTGAATTGCGACCATCGAGTAACAGCAGCATGTTCGCGGGAGTATGTGAGTCGATATCTGCGCTAAAATTTTGGCTAAAACGCACGGCTAACAGCGCCTTACGGTTATCGAGAGTGTCGCGAACTTCATGTTCACTTTTGACGAGCAACACGTGGGAAAACGCACTGGCTTTGGCTAACCTCTGAGTAAGTTCAACAGAATGTTTGCCGCCATCTTGGTCAAAAATTGCAATGGTGGTATTTGTGACTTCTAGTGTTGCCGCAAGTGGGAACAAAATCATTTGGAAAATCACAGGTAAAATCAAAATAATTCGAGTTTGTGGTTCTTGTAATAATGATTGTAACTCTTTCATAATTAAGGTGTATAAGCGATAAAACATAGTACACCTCAATCCAATCGACGGCGAGTTTTCAGCGCCGTTAGGCCAATAAATAAGATTGCTGATGCAACCAATAATAAGAAATCGATCAGTAACACCCAGTAAATATCCCCTGCAAGGAACAACGTTTGCAAGCTGCTGACAAAGTAACGTGCGGGGATAAAATAAGTTACCCATTGAATGATGGCTGGCATGCTATCAATCTCAAAAATAAATCCAGACAGCATAATTGCAGGTAAAAATGCAGCATTTAATGCCACCATTGCTGCATTAAATTGGTTGCGGGTAATGGTGGATATTAATAGTCCCATGCCAAGGGCAGTAGCAAGATAGAGACTCGTAATAACAAACAGCACCAATAATGACCCGCGGTATGGTACGCCCAGAACAAAGGTTGTAACGAGCATGCAAAGTACCATCACAAAAGAGCCAAGAACTTGGTAAGGTAATAATTTTGAGAGTAATAATTCAGTACGAGTGATTTGGGTTGAAAGTAAGGCTTCCATTGTGCCGCGTTCCCACTCCCTAGCAATAACCAGTGATGTTAAAATTGCGCCAACCACAGTGATAATAATGCTAATTGCTCCTGGAATAATAAAATGTTGGCTTATTGCTGCCTCATTAAACCAGTAACGCATATTGAGCTCAATTAATGGTGAAACCGTGTTTGCCCGGTTTTCACTTTGTTGCTGCTGCCATATTTGCCAGACACCTTTGGTGTAGGCTTGAACAAAGTTTGCGGTGTTCGGTTCACTCCCATCGGTAATAATTTGTATGGCAGCGTGCCCGTCAGGTTGTAGCAGCTGAGCCGAGAAATTTACTGGGATCACGATAATTCCACGAATTTCACCTGCTTGCATTTTATCGATTAACGCTTTTCGGTTATCACTGATAGTGGCATCAACAAAAGGAGAGCCCGTAAAGGTATCAACGAGCTCTCGTGCAGGCTGGCTTTGTTGCTCCATTAAAATGCCAAGGCGCAATTTACTTGAGTCCAAGTTAATGCCGTAACCAAAAATAAATAGCAGCATCAATGGGATCAGCACTGCAATTAGAGCACTACTAGGATCGCGTACTATTTGTTTGGTTTCTTTCCAGCACAAGGCTTTTAGCCGACGCCATGAAAAAGAAGAGGCGGCATGATTCATTTGGCCTCCTGTTGTTTGTCGTAATTCATTATAAGTTCGATAAATGCATCTTCCATGGAGGGATCTGGGTTATCACGAGTCGCAACTTGTTGTTTTAGCGCGTCAGGTGTGCCAGCTGCGATAATTTTACCATGGTAAACAAGCCCTATTCGGTCGCAATATTCCGCTTCATCCATAAAATGTGTGGTGACCATCACGGTCACGCCTTTATCCACCATCCCATTGATATGTAGCCAAAATTCACGACGAGTTAATGGGTCGACGCCTGAAGTGGGTTCATCCAAAAATAAAATATCGGGCTCATGCATGAGTGAGCAGGCAAGGGCAAGGCGCTGTTTATAACCCAAAGGAAGGGAGTCTGTAATTTGATTGATAATTGGCTTGAAGCTAAAGGCATCTACCATTTCTTGGATTTTAGCTGACTGTTTTTTATGATGTAATCCATAAACTCCCGAAAAAAACTTTAGGTTTTGCCCCACTTTTAGATTCCCATAGAGGGAAAATTTCTGCGCCATATAACCAAGGTGCTGCCTGGCTTTATTTGAGCTGGTTTTTAAATCCATACCCAGCACTAAAGCATGTCCCTCAGTGGGCTTCATCAGGGCGCACATCATTTTAAAAGTTGTTGATTTTCCTGCGCCGTTTGGGCCTAACAGCCCAAAAATTTCACCGCGTTTGACTTGAAAATTGACGTGATCTGTCGCTGCAAAATCCCCAAATTTTTTGGTGAGATTACGCGCTTCAATCACCGTTTCCTGAGGGTTTGGTGGAATTTGTGGCACAATGGCGGCTAACTCTGAACGGTGAGAAGGGCCACCGCCAAGAAGGTCAATGAACGCATCTTCAAATCGCGGTTGTGCGGCAATTAGCTTGTTTTCTTGCATATTGAGGGCACTTAACAGACTTTCTGGAGATGCATCAGGCTTTAGAATCAAACGAACATAGCGGCCTTGGATAACGCCATCAGTCGTTTCAGGAAGCACTAATGCATTTTGTAATACTGTGCGCTTTTGTGCAGCTGGAACCTCAAGTAAATAGGAACGCCCCGCCATTTTTTGTGTTAATAATTCAGGCTTGCCAGAATAGAGCGATTGCCCTTTATTAAGAAGCAATACCTCTTTACATTGTTGGGCTTCATCAAGATATGAAGTGCTCCATAATATTAGCATTCCATCATCAGCAAGAGTGTGAACCATCTGCCACAGCTCACGCCTCGCAATAGGGTCAACGCCAACGCCTGGCTCATCCAATAACAATACTTTGGGCTTACCAAGCAGTGTACAGGCTAAACCTAGCTTTTGTTTCATTCCACCTGAAAGTTTGCCTGCAAGGCGTTGCGTAAAAGGGGCAAGGTTAGTGAATGAAAGTAACTGTTGATAGGTTTTTTCGCGCTCTTCGCCAATAACACTGCGCAAATCGGCGTATAAATCCAAATTCTCTTGAACCGTTAAATCCTCATACAAACCAAACTTTTGTGGCATATAGCCGAGGTTTGCACGCACTGCGATACTGTCTTGAATAGGGTCTAACCCCATCACACGAATATGCCCAGCATCAGGTTTGAGTAGCCCTGCGAGCATACGCATTAATGTCGTTTTTCCTGCGCCGTCAGGGCCAACTAACCCTGTGACAGATCCACCGTGGATATCGATTGTGAGGCTTTCAACTGCGGGAGAATCTAAGCCGCTAAAGCTTTTTTCGACGCCTTTAAGACTGATGCTGTAATCATCACTCATGGCTATTTTTTACTTCTTGTTATTTGCAAAGTAAATGGTGACAGGCATGCCTTGGCGTAAAGCATCATCTGCATCATCAACAATAATACGTAAACGATAAACCAAATCGGTTCTTAAATCAGGTGTTTGTACACTTTTAGGCGTAAATTCAGCCGTTGGAGAAACAAAGCCAATTGTACCATGGTATGGTTGATTAGGGCGGCTATCAGTATAGAGGGTGACTTGCGATCCTGGAACAGCGTTGCCAAGGTGCGGTTCACTGATATAAGCACGTACCCAAACTGGGTGAGTGAGGGTAACACTAAAAATACTGTTTCCTGCACCAACATTGGTGCCTGGTTCGATGGCGCGGGTTAAAATAGTGCCATCAGATGGGGCAATTAGCACTGTATCTTGTAAATCTAGCTCAGCCTGGGCAACAGCAGCTTCTGCTTGTAACCATTCCCCTCTAGCTGCCGCAATTTCTTCTTGGCGGAAGCCACTTTGGTATTGATTCAATTTGTCTTGGGCGGCTTGAAGAGCTGCAAAAGCTTGATTGCGGTTATTTTTTGCATTATCGAGATCATTGGCAGAAATGACACGAGAAGCTGCTAGGCCTTGTTGGCGTTTATAAAAGTTATCTGCATATTGCCAAGCCGCTTGCCGTTGAGCAACTTCAGCTTCAACTTGGGCAATTTCTTGGGTGCGGTAGCCACTTTCTTTTAGCATTAATTGGGCTTTGGCGCTTTCTCGCACACCTTTAGCTTTATTTAATGCATTAATGTAAGGTGCATCATCTAATTGACCAAGCTTATCACCAATCGCAATGCGCGCGCCCTCATCAACAGTTAAGGACACGAGCTTGCCAGGTACTCTGAAACTTAAGTTAACCGTTCGTACATCAACATTGCCATATAACGTTAATGTTTTATCTTGTTGAGATTGATAGTAATAATAACCAGAAACTGCAGCACCGATTAATATAACAATAATAAAAACAAAAATAGAACGGCTTTTATTGTTCATCGTTGACCCTAGTTAATCGACAAGAAATGATTTCACTTTAATCAATTAATCATATCACTTTTCAATCTGTTTGCGATGACGTAATCCCGCTAATAATATATTTGTATGTTCAATAAGAACTTGATTAATAATTTTAAATTCATTTTCATTGATATGTTTCCACCCCGTTTGGCGTAATAAGGTTTCACGAGCGATACGAAATGACAACGTTTCACCTAAAATGGCGTGGGTATGAATAAGTGTTGTGAGATGATTGGGATCAGCCCCGATATAAACAGCAATTAAGCGGTTTAAACGAGAATGGATAGGGCCTAAAGCTTGCTCATGAATAATGGTATAAGCTTCGGTGGGGTTAAGTTGTTCTCGCGCTAAAATACGAGAAAAACTTAAATTTTTCTTTTCAAGCTGAAAGTAATTATACGTTATCACTGTTTTTTGTAATAAATCGAGTGCTTCTTGGGGTGTTTTTTCATTAGCGGATTGATTTAAAAAGCGATCAATGGAAAGAAACACATCGTGGAAACTGTCTTTAATATTTTTTGCAATCATCTTCGCGACAGCTAAATACAGCCCTTCTTTAGAGCCAAAATAGTAGGAAATTGCGGCGATATTTTGCCCTGATGCTTGCGCAATCTTGCGGGTAGTTGCCCCATCAAGCCCTTGTTCTCCATAAACATCCGCGGCTGTAAGTAGTAGTTGTAACTTTGCGTTTTCTCCCCGCAAGGTTGGTGACGAATTTATATTCATAAACATTCCTTTAAATCAGAATTAAATCATACTTTATAAGCTCTAAGTGGCTCTTTATGTTTAAAAGGGGTCATAAACGACAACTCATAGTGTTGTATAAGTATATATACTATATAGAGGGAATTTTATATTAATTTATTACCCAAACTAAATTAATATATTTATCACCATCAAATAATGTTAGAATTTTGCAATGTCGCACGGCAGTTTGCGCTTTTTTCTTCTGACTCACTTCCCCCAGAACTGCCACAATCAACTTGAAGCGGTGAAGCTCGGAGTAATTTAATTTGACAACTTTTTCAGACCTCGCGTTAAACGAGGAAATTTTGCTTGCCATTAATGAGTTAGGCTATGAAAGTCCAACGCCTATTCAACAACAAGCTATCCCCGCAGTGCTTGCAGGAAACGACCTTCTTGCGAGTGCACAAACTGGAACAGGTAAAACAGCAGGCTTTACACTGCCTATTTTACAAAAGCTGGTTTCTAACCCTCGCGGTAATAATCGTCGACCAATTCGTGCACTCATTTTGACGCCAACGAGGGAGCTTGCGGCTCAAGTTGCTGAAAATGTAAAAGAATATAGCCGTCACTTGCGTATTCGTTCATTTGTTGTTTTTGGTGGTGTGAGTATCAATCCACAGATGATGAAATTGCGTGGTGGGGTAGATATTTTAATTGCTACGCCAGGTCGTTTATTGGATTTAGAGCACCAAAATGCGGTTGATCTTTCTCAGGTCGAAATGTTTGTATTGGATGAAGCTGACCGCATGTTAGATATGGGCTTTATTCACGATATCCGCCGTGTTATTAATAAATTACCGAAAAAACGCCAAAACTTATTGTTTTCAGCAACCTTTTCGGATGACATCAAACAGCTAGCAAATAAGTTACTGAATAATCCCGTAACTATTGAAGTTGCCCCTCGAAATTCAGCATCTGAGCAAATAACGCAATATGTTCACTTAGTGGATAAAAAGCGTAAAGCTGAGTTACTGTCATTTATGATTGGTCGTGATAACTGGCAGCAAGTTCTTGTTTTTACAAGAACAAAACACGGCGCAAACCGCTTAGCGGAGCACTTAAATAAAGATGGTGTTAAAGCAGCTGCTATCCACGGCAATAAGAGCCAAGGTGCGCGAACACGCGCTTTAGCGGATTTTAAATCTGGGAATATCCGTGTTTTAGTCGCAACGGATATTGCAGCTCGTGGCCTTGATATTGAGCAACTCCCTTATGTGGTGAATTTTGAATTGCCAAATGTAGCCGAAGATTATGTTCACCGTATTGGTCGCACTGGTCGTGCTGAAGCGATAGGTATGGCGGTGTCATTAGTTTGTATTGATGAGGCTAAGCTACTTAAAGATATTGAAAAACTGCTGAAGAAATCGATCCCATTGATGGCGATTGACGGTTATGAACCCGATCCATCTATTAAAGCAGAACCTATCCAAAAAACACCGCAGCGCAATGAACGCCGCTCTGGTGATAGAAACCATGGTAACAATACTAAGTCTCCACGTCGTAGTCATTCACCAGCAGCGAAAGCCGGTGGTAACAGAGGTTCAGCATCTACATCACCGTGGAAAAGTGCCCAGAAAAAAGTGAGTCAAGGGCGTAAGGATAGCTAGTTACATCAAAAAATGATGTGGCTATTAGTAACATAATGAGTGCATTAAATTTTAAGGGGGTAAGGTTTGGCTTTATTCTCTTAAAATGCACCTTTCATTCTTTTAATCTATTGTTTAAACCAATCATTTGATTGATGCTAATCCTTCCAGCTTAATATTAATTTCAGCACGATACTATCTCGGTGATCATCAAATTGAGATGTACAGCATAAGATAACAATATTTTCACAAAATCCCTTTCAAATTTTAATAAAACAAATTAATTTCATCAGTGAATTATCAAAACGGGCATAAACGGGTTTATGCGGGTAAATACGGGCTTTTGTATTTTTCTTTGTATTTGCCCGTATTTGACCGATATGCAAACTATTAAGCGATACAGCATCGCTAAGTTAGGGGGAATTTGTGTTTTCTGAGATAAAAATCACAGAAAATGGCTTTTTCCCCTGATCCTAACGTTATGAGAAAAACGGCTCAGTAATCATGAATTGATACGGCTATACTCATCACCATATTGAAAGGGGACAAATATGCTACAACTCGAAAGACATAACGCTATTGTTGCCCTCATTCAAGAACATGGTGCAATGCGTGTTAATGATTTGGCCGAGCGTCTACAGGTATCTCGGGAGACAGTGCGGCGAGATTTAACAGACCTTGAACATCAAGGAATGGTGAATCGAAGCCATGGTGGGGCGTTGTTGTCAAATAAGCTAAAAACGTCGTTGATACCCTATTATGCACCTCAAGAAATGCCACCTTCAGTAAAACAAGGCGCATTCCGAGTTCGAACGGCATTAAATATAGAAAATAAAACACGCATGGCGAAAGTTGCGTTGGATTTTATTCAACCACAGCAAATTATTTTATTAGATGGTAGCAGCAGCAGCTGGTTCTTAGCTAGGCAACTTCCGGAGTTTGAATTAACAGTTGTAACGCCTTCTGTTGCGATTATTCAAACGCTGATGCCGCGGACATCGACGCGTGTCGTCGGGTTAGGTGGGGAATTTTCTGTTGCAGAAGAAGCTTTTTTTGGTGAAACGACAATCAAACAAATTAATGAACAGAATGTCGATACACTATTTTTTTCCTGCCAAGGAATTGATAGAGACAGAGGCATTTATGCGGATAGTGAAGCTCATGCAGCACTCCTTAGGCAAATGTTTTTAATATCGCGTCGAATTGTTTTATTAGTTGACCAAAGTAAGTTTGGAAAGATAGGAACAGCTCGAGTTTGTGGATTTGGTGATATTGATCTATTAATTACTGAAAAATTTGATGACCCATTATTCCAAAAAGAAATGACGTGGCATAACGTTAAAGTTATTACGATTAATTAAACTTATAATTAAATAATAAAACTCTGAATTTATATATGTCAGAGGCAGCATTGTATTAAATAAAATATTTATTAGGATGAAAAGATGAAATACTTAATTTCACCGTCTTTAATGTGTATCGATATGATGAAAGTATCTGAGCAATTATCATTTTTAAATGATAATGCGGATATGCTGCATGTGGATATAATGGATGGGCATTATGTCAAGAACTTGGCATTGTCAGTTGATTTTATTAGACAAATAAAACCCTACACACAGCTACCCATTGATGTTCACCTCATGGTAGAACACCCAATGGATTTTATTGATGATTTAATTTCTGTTGGAACTGACAGTATTTCTTTGCATGCGGAAATTATAAGTTCATATGCATTTAGAGTGATTAATCATATTCGTAATAAGGGCAAAAAAGTTGGGATTGTTTTAAATCCTGCGACAAGTATTGAGGTGTTAAATCCTTATATTCATTTAATTGATAAAGTAACTGTGATGACGGTTGATCCGGGGTATGCAGGGCAAGCGTTTATTCCTGAAATGGTAGAGAAAATCCATGCTTTGAATCAGAAAAAAGCAGAAGGGAATTATTCATTCTTAATTGAGGTTGATGGTTCTTGTAATAAAAACACGTATAAAGCCTTATTAAAAGCAGGTGGGCAAGTTTTAATTATGGGAAGTAGTGGGTTATTTAAAAAAGGTATTCCGCTATCTGAAACGTGGCAAACGATGCAAGAAGATATTCTTACCTCACTGAATTATGCTTAGTTTTAAGGATTAATTATGGCAGGAAAAGTATGTGTATTTGGCTCGTTTAACTTTGATATGGTTGCCAGAGTATCTCGTTTCCCATTTCCAGGTGAATCACTTGTTGCAAACAGCAGTATGACAAGTGCAGGTGGAAAAGGAGCAAACCAAGCAACGGCGGCTTTAAAATCAGGTGCAAATGTCCATTATATCGGAAAAATAGGTGAGGACGCTTTTGGGCAATATGCACGTAGGCATCTAAAGTCAGTTGGTTTTAATGCAGTTACCTTATTGGTAACGAATGAAATTTCAACTGGAAATTCACTCGTTTATGTCGCTGAGCGTGATGGTGATGCTGAAAATATGATAGCCGTTGACCCCGGCGCAAATATGACAGTGACAGACGATGAAATCACCCAATGTGAGCCAACAATTTCTTGTGCTGATGTTGTATTAGTGCAATTAGAAAATAATTTACAAGCTATTGAGCGCGTGATTGCTATTGGCAAGGCGAATAATGCTTTTGTCATTTTAAACCCAGCGCCTTGGCAGCCAGTGACGAGTGAGATGTTACAACAGGTTGATTTAATTACACCTAACTCAACTGAGGCATGGCTAATTACAGGGTGCAAAGTGGAGGATTATGAAAGTGCGAGCCGAGCTGCCGACTTAATCCACGCTAAAGGATGTAAAAACGTCATTATCACAATGGGTTCGCTTGGGGCATTGTTATCTGATGATGAAGGGAAAATGATTATTCCGTGTTTTCCTTCACAACCTATTGATACGACTGGTGCTGGAGATGCATTTAATGGTGCATTAGCGGCGAGATTAGCAATGGGAGATTCAATCCGTTTAGCGACCCGTTTTGCATCTGCCTATGCGGCTGTGAGTGTTGAAAAGCTAGGGGCTGGCACGTTACCTGATTTATCCGAAGTAGAAGAAAGGTTACTCGCTCAGTCTATTTAATCAATTAAATTTAATAATAAAGGCATTAGGAAAATTTAGTTACATAGTTATCAAAATAATAGAAAGCACCATCCCTACATATAAGGTAAATATAATGAAAGCTATTAATAAATTATTGCTTTGTACTATTGTTGTCTCTGCATTCTCAACAGGTTTAGCTAATGCTGAAGATAAAATAAAAATTGGTTTTGCGAATAGAACATTAAATGGCGCATTTTTTAATGGGCTTGATCAATACATGCAAAAGCATGCTAAAGAAAAAGGTTATGAAATAATCACGACAGATGCACGCGGGGATTTAAATAAGCAAATCTCAGATGTAGAGGATATGTTATCTCAAGGAATTAATTATTTAGTTTTAAATCCACAAGACCCAGAAGCAGGTATTCGTATTACGAATATGGCAAAAAATAAAGGTATTCCAACCATTATTTTAGACAGTGATATTCCACTAAGTGCTCCTGTCATAACACGTGTTCAGGCTGATAACGGAAAAAATAATGTCTTAATGGGAGAGTATGCAGTTGATTTATTTGGTAAAAATCCAATGAACTGTGTCTTTATCAGTGGGAATCAAGGTAATTTAGTCGGTGAAGCACGTCGAGCAAACTTTGTTCGTGGTGTGATGGAAGCACAACTTAGAAAATATAACCAAACAAATCTAACAGTATTAAGCCAAGGTTGGGGAAATTGGGACCAGCAAGGTGGTCTTAAAGCGATGGAAGATTTGCTCGTTGCACAAGGAGATAAAATTAATTGTGTTTATACCGAATCTGATGAAATGGTCTTAGGTGCAGTTTTATCTTTGAAAGCCGCAAACAAATTAGATAACGTGAAAATTTTCTCGAATGATGGATATAAAAAAGCACTTGAAGCGATTTCACGTGGTGAATTGCAAGCAACATCTTCAAATAACCCAGATACACTAACATCTGCTGTTATCGATGTTATTGCTAAGCATAAAGCAGGCCAAACAGAATTCCCTGATTATTCTTACATCACGCCAGTTGTCATTAATAAAGATAATGTTAAGAAATATTATGATGAAAAAGCACTGTATTAATTAAGTGCGTGAGGTGCGGTAATTGAATACCGCACCTCTAAAAATCTATCATAGTTAATAAAGCAAAAGGTATTTATGATGGAAGAATATGCAATTGTGACAAAGGGTGTGAAAAAAAGTTTTGGTGGGGTTCATGCCTTAAAAGATATTAACCTTAAAGTTAAGCGGGGTGATATACATGCAATTGTAGGTGAGAATGGAGCCGGAAAATCAACATTAATGAAAATTCTATCTGGAATATATACAAAAGATAGTGGGCAAGTTTTTATTAATGGTGAAGAAGTGAACTTCACGACACCAAAGCAAAGTAGACAACATAAAATTGGTATTATTTACCAAGAACTTGCTATTTCACCTGAGCTAACTGTCGCCGAAAATATTTTTCTGGGGGACCTTGGTTTTGGGAAAGCGACTATAAACCGAAAATTATTAAATAAACGTGCTAGTCATGTTTTAAAAAATTTAGGTTTTGATATTGATCCCACCGTTAAGGCTAAAACACTGAGTGTTGCATATCAACAAATGGTTGAAATAGCGAAGTCATTGGCTCGAGATGTTAATATTTTAATCTTAGATGAGCCTTCAGCAGTATTATCTGAGCGTGAAATTAATATTTTATTTAGCCAATTGAAATTTTTAAAGGCACAAGGTGTCACTATTTTATATATTTCCCATCGGTTAGAAGAAATATTTAGAATTGGGGATGCAATTACGGTTATTAAAGATGGGGAAACGACTAAAGAACTGGATCCTAAAACGTGTACAGAGGACGATATTATTACAGGTATGGTGGGGCGAAGTTTTGAAAATCTATACCCAGTTAAAAATATGCCAAGTAATGAGATTGCTTTGCAGGTCGAAAATTTATCCACTAAAAGCTTACTTAATAATATTAATCTTTATGTTAAAAAAGGTGAAATTGTAGGTCTAGCTGGGCTCGTCGGCTCAGGACGCACGGAAATTGCAAGATGCTTATTTGGCATCGATAAAACAATGTCGGGTAGAATCATTAAAGATAATAAAGAAATTATTATTCACCACCCAAGTGATGCAATGAGCAAAGGTATTGGATTAGTTCCAGAAGATAGAAAAATTCAAGGCGCAATTTTATCTAGACCTATTCGTGAAAATATTAGTTTGACAAAGTTACGCTCTATTTGCCAATTAAAAGGTGTTATTCGGGTTAGTAAAGAACGGGCATTAGCGAGCATTTTTAAAGATAAGTTAAAAATTAAATTTAATAATATGGATAACCCAATTTCGAGTTTAAGTGGTGGGAACCAACAAAAAGTCGTTATTGCCAAATGGCTAAATACAAACTGTGATGTATTAATTTTAGATGAACCCACTCGAGGTGTTGATGTTGGCGCTAAAGTTGAAATTTATCACTTAATTAATGAATTAGCGAAAAAAGGTTTTTCAGTAATTGTTATTTCATCGGAAATGATTGAAGTCATTTCACTTTCTCATCGTGTTTACGTTATGAGTGAAGGGCGAATTACCGCTGAGTTACAAGAAAGTGAACTATCAGAAGAAAATATCATGCGTCACGCTATTGTCAAACATGAAAAAACAGCTGCAATGGCAAATTAACTCATTTTTAAATGTAGCGCTGTAATCTAAGTTACAGATAAAAATAAAAAGGATACACCATGGAAACACTAGAAAACTCAAATTTGAGTGTGGAAAATAAATCGAATAATCAATCATCTTTATTAAGAAAAATAGCAAAGTTGATCGGCGAGAATTCAACACTACTTGTTTTTATTATCATGCTTGTTGTTGCGGGTTTTTTATCGGATCGGTTTTATAGTGCAGATAATATTACTAACGTATTAAGGCAAAGCGTTCCTCTCGGGCTAGCTACACTAGGTATGCTATTTGTTATTTTAACAGGGGGAATTGATTTATCCGTTGGTGCAATTATGGCCTTAGTTTCTGTGGTTGTTGCATTAATGATCCCTGATATTGGTCTATGGCCCGCATTAGCCGTTGGTATTATTATGGCAACCATTATTGGTGCTTTTGCAGGCATTTTAGTGACCTGGTTTAATATCGCACCATTTATTGCCACATTAGCAATGATGACAATTGCTCGGGGCTTAGGGTTGATAATATCAAAAGGACAGCCTGTATTTATTGATGACCCTGCATTAATCGAATTTGGTACTGGTTATTTATTTGGGATCCCTTTACCTGTTTACGTATTTGGTATCTTTATTTTACTAGCTCAATTTTTATATAAGCATACGGTATTTGGTCGTTTAGTAGTTTCAATTGGTTCAAATGAAACGGCAACACGCTTTGCAGGTATTCGAGTTAATTATTACAAGTTAGCTGTTTATGCGCTAAGTGGGTTAGCCTGTGGGGTTGCAGGAATTTTAGCCACAACAAGAACAGGTGTTGGTTCTCCGGTATTAGCGGTTGGTTTTGAATTAGATGTTATTGCTGCGGTAGTTGTGGGTGGTGCAAGTTTAGCGGGGGGGCGAGGCACAGTTATTAACACGATTATTGGCGTTTTAATTTTAAGTATTATTTCTAATTTGATGAACCTGATGAATATCTCTGGTTATAACCAACAAGTGGTTAAGGGCATCATTATTATTATTGCTGTGATGCTAGAAAGTATTAAATCAAAAGTAAAATTGTAAGAACACTAGGTAGTGAGCTAATAATTAGAGTTTATTTCCTGTAAAAAAACGAGCAAATAATTATCCATTATGGAGAGTGCGATTATGAGTAGTGATATTTTTTCTTTAAAAGGGAAAGTTGCCATTGTCACTGGTGGTAAGCAAGGTATTGGAAAAGTTGTTGCACAATATTTAGCGAATGCAGGTGCTGATATTGCTATTTTTGATCTTGCTGATGCCAGTGATATCGCTGAGCAATTAGAAAAAAATTATCATATCAAAGCAAAAGCTTATCGCTGCAATGTGGTAGACCCTGAAAATGTGAAGGCGTGCATTGAGTCCGTTGGAATTGATTTTGGTACCTTAGATTTATTATTTAACAATGCAGGGATTTGCTTGCATAAGCCGGCAGTTGATTGCGCCCCTGACGAGTGGCGTAAAATTGTTGATGTTAATTTAAATGGTGTTTTCTTTGTTGCTCAAGCATTCGCTCGTTATCTGATCAAAAATAATAAACCAGGTAGTATTGTGAACACAGCATCGATGTCTGGGACTATCGTGAATATTCCACAAGAGCAAGCGTCTTATAATGCATCAAAAGCGGCTGTCGTGCATTTAACCAAATCTTTAGCAGTTGAATGGAGCCAGCTTGGTATTCGCGTTAATTCAATTAGCCCTGGCTATATTCGGACTGAAATGACGGCGACGGTAAGACAAGATTGGCAGGATGAATGGGTTAAAATGATCCCATTTAAACGAATGGGGACACCTGAAGAGCTTGCTGGTGCTGTCATTTATTTATTATCTGACGCTGCAAGTTATACCTCTGGTGCTGATTTAATAATCGATGGTTGTTTTACTATCGTTTAATTGTTCATATTTTGAATGAAAAACACCTCAGTAAGTTATACTTATTGAGGTGTTTTTTGTCATTGCAAAGCACGTTCATTTTTATACTTATTTAGCCAAGAAAATGTATTATAGTCAGCTCAAATTCGTGCCTTTATTTTCCATGTGAACATATTGAGCTATCTTATGGCCAATATGTCCTGTAAAAATTGATTTTTACCTTTGTTGTTTTTGTGAGCCATTTATGCGTGTTTTATTAGCTCCTATGGAAGGAGTTTTAGATCCCCTTGTTCGCTCTTTATTAACTGCGGTCAATGATTATGACCTTTGCATCAGTGAATTTGTGCGAGTTGTTGATACATTATTACCAGCAAAAACATTTTACCGTTTATGCCCTGAACTCAAACATCAAAGTCGAACATTGTCGGGAACCCTTGTGCGCGTTCAAATACTTGGCCAGCACCCACAATGGCTAGCTGAAAATGCTTATCGAGCTATTGAGTTAGGGTCATGGGGGGTTGATTTAAATTGTGGTTGTCCTTCAAAAACAGTCAATGGTCACGGTGGTGGTGCAACGTTATTAAAGCAACCAGATTTAATTTATCGGGCAGCAAAAGCGATGCGTGAAGCCGTGCCAAAAGAATTTCCTGTGTCAGTTAAAGTACGTTTAGGTTGGGATAGTATTTCATTCGCTCATGAAATTGCGGATGCTGTTCAACAAGCTGGGGCAACGGAATTAACGGTTCATGGACGTACAAAAGAAGATGGCTATAAAGCTGAGCGTATTAACTGGCAAGCGATTGGTGAAATTCGACATCGATTATCAATTCCAGTAATAGCGAATGGTGAAATCTGGGATTATGACAGTGCTCAGCGTTGTCTTGAAGTAACAGGCTGCGATGCTGTTATGATCGGCCGAGGTGCACTTAATACTCCAAACCTTAGCCGTGTCATTAAATATAATGAAATAAAGATGCCTTGGGAGCAGGTTGAATCTCTACTACTGAAATACACGGAACTCGAAAAGTTAGGTGATACAGGCCATTACCATGCTGCTCGGATTAAACAATGGTTGGGTTATTTACGCAAAGAATACCAAGAAGCCGATGAATTATTTTCACAGGTTAGGGCGTTGAAAAATGCAGAACAAATTGCAGCGGTAATTATGCGAGTTGTTAACCATTAATTGTAAACAATCCTGTTTAGTTACTATTTTTATTTGCGAATTTCGCTTATAAGGTCTTTACTTAAACTATATGGTAGGTATATCTAATGCCTATGGTCGCATGTTTTTTAGCTATTGTTAAATAAAACCTAGTCTTGGGAGGCTTTAAATGGGCGTGATTGCGTGGATTATTTTTGGTTTGATAGCTGGTGTTTTAGCTAAGTGGTTGATGCCTGGCACTTATCATATGGGTTTCATTATGACAACGGTGCTAGGGATTGTTGGGGCAGTCGTTGGTGGTTATATCAGCACGTTTTTTGGCAAAGGTAAGGTTGATGGTTTTAACTTTGGTAGCTTTGTCGTTGCAGTGATTGGTGCCATCGTTGTGCTATTTTTAGCAGGGATATTTGCAAAATAGTCCTGATAGACCAAAAAACTTTCTTAAATAAGCCACTTCAATATGAGTGGCTTATTTATTATATAAGCTAAAAAATCAAGGTTCTATTGGTAAGCCATTATCTTGGCCCCATTCTGCCCATGAGCCGTCATATAGACGTACATTAGCGTTACCTAATAGTGTTAATGCCATAAGGACAACAGCGGCTGTCATTCCTGAGCCACAAGTAGTGATTGATGGAGCTTGAATGTCTACGCCTTGCTCTGCAAAGATAGCTTTTAGCTCTTCAGGGGATTTAAACTCGCCATTCGCAACTAACAAGTCCCATGGAACATTTTTACTTCCTGGAATGTGCCCCATGCGTAAGCCTGGGCGAGGTTCGGGTGCTTGCGCTAGGAAGCGGGGAGCTGCTCGAGCATCAATAATTTGTATTTGACCTTCGTTAACAACATCAATAACTTGCTGTTGGTTTAACGCGTTTGTATCTTTACGGGATGCTTTAAATTGCTTGCGCGCAGGAGGTGTCACTTCACCCGATTGTGTTGCAAAGCCTTCAGCTTTCCAAGCTTCGATTCCTCCTGCAAGGATTTTTACGTTTTTGCATCCCATTGTTGTAAATGTCCACCAAGCGCGTGGTGATGAAAATAAATTATTCTGTGAATAAATAATAACTTGAGTGTCATTATCAATTCCCATCGAACCAACTGCTTGGCTAAAGACTTCTGAACTTGGCAGCATATGCGGTAGGTCGCATGTTTTATCGGCGATTTCATCTTGATGGAAAAATTGCGCGTTTGGAATGTGCTCTTCTAAATAGTGCTGTCGGCAATCATAAGGGGCAGTTGGTGGTGGAGACGAAGCATCAAGTACAATGATATTGCCATCAGATAGATGTGCATTAAGCCATTGAGGGGTTACAAAATAATCGTTGTACATAAGTTATCTCCGTCCTGGGTTGATAAACCACTTTATACTATTGAACTTGGTTTGGTGCAGGCAGTAATGATGGTGATTGTGGTTGCCCCTGTTCTATCGGGGTTGTGGAGCGAGTGTAGATGTTCATCCCTGCAAGGACGATGCCGCCTACGGAACCAAAAGCGCATAATGCGCAAAGTGCGATAACAACCTTTTTCATTTTTTATAGCCTGCGTAGAAATAAGAACCCAAAGTATAACTGGATGAGTGTTGCAAACAAGTTAAAAGCGATTTTTTCTGCCTCTGAATTGGTGTTTTGCAAAAGGCTTCCCAATTTTTATGTATAATGGGTTTTAATACAGTAGTTTTGCGAAGCGGTTGGCAAAAGTTATTTTTCGTGTTTCCCTGCCGTTGTGGTTTTCGTTACCTTACATCTTACATTTGGTCATCAACGTAATTTATGTCCCTATCAAACAAAATTAAAGAGCAAATAACCCAGTGGTATAAAGGGTTGTCATCACAAATTGATGGGTTTGTTTCCCGTGCGCCGCAGCGCCAAATGATAGCGGAAGTTGCTAAAAACTTAGCGGATGACGGTGGGCGTCATTTAGTTATCGAAGCGCCCACCGGAGTAGGAAAAACGCTTTCCTATTTAATTCCAGGTATTGCAGTGGGTAGGGAAGAAGGGAAAACGCTCGTTGTTAGTACAGCGAATGTGGCATTACAGGATCAAATTTTTAGTAAAGATTTGCCGTTGTTGAGCAAAATTATCCCAGATTTAAAATTTACGGGTGCATTTGGGCGTGCACGTTATGTTTGCCCAAGAAATTTAGAGGCTATTTGTGCCGCAGAAGGCGAACAAATTGATTTAATGCTACTGGTGGAAGATAAAACGGAGATAGCCAATAGCGAAGAGCGGGCAATTTGTCAGCAATTACGTAATGACTTCAATTCCTTTATATGGGACGGTTTACGGGATCACCACAAACGGGCTTTTCCAGACAGCTTGTGGCGTAAAGTTAGCACGGACAAAATGAATTGCTTAGGTCGTAATTGCCAGTTCTATCAACGATGCCCATTTTTTATTGCAAGGCGTGAAATTGAAGATGCTGATGTCGTCGTGGCAAATCATGCTTTAGTGATGGCGGCGATGGAAAGCGAATCGGTGTTACCTGATCCTAAAAAGTTACTATTAGTTTTGGATGAGGGGCACCATGTACCCGATGTAGCACGGGATGCTTTAGAGGTTGAAGGTGAAATCACATTAGTGCAATTGAATGCACAAGTGGATAATTTTATGAGCCATGTGGGGCAATATTTAGCGCAGTTTCGACCAGTGAAGCCCCCTAAATTGGCAAATCCAGATAAATTGCAACAGCATGCTGAAAAGCTGCGTGAGGCATTTCGTGATTTTTCTTTATTAGCAAATGCAGTATTACCTGAAACATCAAAAGAAAGTGAGTATCTTTTCCCGCTAGGTGTATTGCCTGAGGCAATGCAACAGTGTTGCCAAGATCTTTTTAAACAGACGGATGCATTAAAAGGTTTAGCGGAATCAATATTGAATGATTTGACGGAGCAAACTGCAAAACAAGACATCGTACGTTTACATCGTTCTATATTAACAACGAGCAGAGCGATGGGCTATTTCGAGAATATGGCAAAACTTTGGCGATTAGCCGCACTTGAACAAAGTTCAGGCGCGCCAGTTTCGAAATGGTTAAGTCGCCGCTATGAAAAGAATCAGTCACGTATTTTTATGCATTGCGCAGGCATTCGAGTGAGTGAACAGCTACAGCATCTATTATGGCGTAATGTGCCTCATATTGTCATTACATCAGCAACACTTCGCTCCTTAAATAGTTATTCAAGGTTTATGGAATTAACGGGGTTATCGGAAAAAAATGATGACCATTTTGTGACGTTGTCTTCGCCTTTTAATCATGTTGAGCAAGGGAAAATTATTATTCCTCAAATGGAATATGAACCTACAATAACCACTGAATCACAACATCTTGCTGAAATGGCAGCATTTTTTCGTGAGCAATTCACCGAAGGTAAGCACCGTGGTGTTTTGGTGTTATTTAGTAGCCAAAGGGCAATGGAAGGGTTTCTTGAACATGTAAAAGACTTGCGCTTGCAATTGTTAGTTCAAGGAGATCAGCCACGTTATCGTTTGGTTGAAACTCACTGTGAAAGAATTCGTAAGGGGCAAGCAAGTGCGTTGGTTGGTTTACAGTCCTTCGCAGAAGGGCTTGATTTAAAAGGTGAGTATTTAACACAAGTGCATATTCATAAAATTGCATTTCCGCCTGTGACCAATCCAGTTATCGTGACCGAAGGGGATTGGTTAAAATCGTTAAAACGCTATCCGTTTGAGGTGCAAAGCTTGCCAAGTGCTTCCTTTAATTTAATTCAGCAAGCAGGGCGTTTAATCCGTAGTCATGAATGTTACGGTGAAATTATTATCTATGATAAACGCTTACTGACAAAAAATTATGGTAAACGTTTATTAAATGCTTTACCTATTTTCCCAATAGAACAACCTGAAATGCCTAAGGTAATAAATAAAAAGTAGAAAATATTGAATATCTATTAGGTTATAAATAATAAAAGGCCACAATTAAGTGGCCTTCAGGTCAATTATAATTGACTCTATGGTATGACATTACTCAATATTTGCTTCTAAAAACCAAAGGAATTTATCCATATCACGAGATGCAGCGGTAAACATATCTGCAGTATCTTCATCCTCGACTTCATCAATAGCTTTACGAATATCATTTGCGACAACAGCATAACGGTCTGCGAGCGCTTTTAAATGGTCTTGTACGCTGTGGATATTAATTGGGTAAGCTTCTAATGAAGTAAAGCGGTTAACTTCTTGTGTTGTCCCTATTGCGACCCCACCTAATTGGACAGCACGCTCTGCAAACTCGTCTAAATGTTCAACTAAAGTGGTTCTAAAACCATCTAACATTTCATGGACAGCAATAAAATTGCGACCACGCATATTCCAGTGAGCTTGTTTTGTCATTAAAGAGAGATCCGTAAAGTGAACAACCATAACATTTAAAATGCCAATGGTTTCTAATTTTACGCTATCTTCCAAGTCGTTACGTGTATATAGAAGTTCAGTTGAAGATGTTTTAAATAATTTGGCTGTGCTCATGGTTCATCCTCTTTTTAAATATTGAAACTGCTTGGTAACCTCATCTGTTAATAAATATAAAGTAATCGGTTTAATTTGTCATAGTGTAATAAACGATTAATTTAATAGGCCGATTCGATATGGTTTATTCTACTTGATTTTATTGTGGCTGCTGGAGATTTATTGTTTTTTGCAATAAGTGCGATAGGTCAAAGTTATATTAATTTAAAACAATTTTAATAAATAAATATGACAAAAAAATGAAATGTTAATGGCAAGATAACAGGTTAATAAACCGAGAGAATAAGTTTATTAACCTAATTAATGCTTCAAAAAACAAGATATTATTTGTTTTCTATGAGACTTCTTCAATTTTTGATTTCGGTGAGGCTGTGGATGTTGACCCGATAGAGGCACAAACAATACACAGCAGAGCCAGCCATTGGGTTAATGTCAGGTGCTCTTGCAAGAAAACAATGCCGAGGAATGCGCCCATGCATGGCTCTAGGCTCATTAATGTGCCAAACGTTTTTGCTGGTAGGCGTGTTAAGGCAATCATTTCAAGGGTATAAGGAAATGCTGTCGATAAGATGGCAACGGCTAAAGCGAGGGGTAAAATTGCTGGGTCAAACATCACCTCAAAGCCTGTCTGCATAAGTCCGATAGGGAAGAAAATCAGAGCAGATATAAAGGAACCAATTGCCACGGTTGCTGCGCCGTAACCTGCACCTGCACGTTGGCCAAATATAATGTAAATTCCCCAACATACGCCAGCCCCTAGCGCATAAATAGCGCCGAGTGGGTCGATGGAATTAATGTTATCACCGATAGGTAGCAAAAAGAGTAACCCAACAATAACCAGCCCAATCCACAAAAAATCGATAGGTCTGCGGGAAGAAAACATCGCAACCGCTAATGGGCCTGTAAATTCCAGTGCGACAGCAATCCCAAGAGGGATGCGTTCAAGGGATAGATAAAATAGGTAATTCATTGTTCCGAGGGATAGCCCGTACGTTAACAATGGAACCAATGAGCTTCTTCTAAACTTCAAGCGCCAAGGTTTAAAAATAACAAACAAAATGATAGTGGCCAGCAATAAGCGTAAGCCTGTTACACCTGGAGCGCCGATAAGAGGAAATAGTGTTTTAGCTAAAGAAGCGCCACTTTGAATTGAGGTCATTGCTAGTAATAATAACCCTATTGGTAATAGTGGAAATGCGCTCTTTTTGGTATCGGCAGACATAAATAATAAAACCTCAGAAAAACGTCACTAAGTCAGTAAACACGCGATAACAGTGATTCGTGTTAAATAAAAATTAAAATATTACGATGAAAAATAATTTCACAGGATTATCGCATAAAATAAGACTGCTTTATATTTGTTTATTACCTCATAGCACTCGCTGATGGGGGATAAAATGTGATATAGGGAAATCGATATTGGTTTAGTGAAATAGCAATGGTATAAAAAGAGATTAATAGGGTTTTATTATGGCAAATAATCTGGGTTGAGCTTCTTTAACGCTCCCGTATAATCCTTTTTTCACTAAAAAGTCATAATAAAATAAAAAACGAGGACGTAATGGGAACAATTAAAAGTATTGCAGTATATTGTGGCTCTAGCATGGGTAAACATGAAATTTACCAGCAAAAAGCCATTGAGTTTGCAAAAGAGATGGTCAAGCGTGACATTGCATTAGTATATGGTGGTGCCAGTGTCGGTATCATGGGGACAATCGCAGATACTGTTTTATCGTTAGGTGGAAAGGCAATAGGAGTTATACCGTCATTGCTCGAAGAGCGTGAAATTTCACATAAGAACCTAACTGAACTGTATAAAGTTGAAACAATGCATCAGCGAAAAAATAAAATGATTGAGCTGGCGGATGCTTTTGTTGCTTTACCAGGTGGATATGGCACGTTAGAAGAATATGCAGAAGTGTTTACATGGAGCCAAATTGGCCTGCATACCAAGCCTTGTGCGTTGTTTAATATCAATAATTATTGGCAGCCATTAATTGATATGACAAATAAAATGGCGGATGAAGGTTTTTTACACGAAAAGTATCGTCATATGGCGATTGTCAATGATTCACCAGCAGCGTTAATTGATAGTTTCGAATCTTATATTGCACCACCAGTGAAAACATACGATTAATCTGCGTAAAAATAATGGGAAAATGATGATAAGAGAAGCAACACATGATGATATAAATGCTATTTTATCCCTCTATCAAATTTTGTTTACGGAAATGGCCTTACTTGACCCTGAGCGCATGAAGCCGGCTGAACAATCACAAGAATTTATTGAAAATGCCATTGTTGATGATAAATTTCATCTATTAGTCGCGGAATTTGAAGGCGAAGTTAAAGGGTTTTGTATTGCCGAGCACCAATCTGCGGCCCCCTATAATTGCATGGTTCCACGGGATTTCGCCTATGTTTTTGATTTGATTGTCTCCCCAGATTTTCGTGGTGAGAAAACAGGGCATCAATTACTTGATGGCATGAAAAACTGGGCGAGAAATAAGCAGTTTAGCCACATGGAGCTATCGGTATTAGCACAAAACCATAATGCGATTCGTTTTTATGAGCGTGAAGGCCTATCTGAAATTACTCGCACTATGGGCATTAAGTTATAATTTACCTCATGTCGGCCGAATACGGCCGATATATCCTATTTTTCATATAAATTAGCAATATATTACTAAGGTAATTATATTTATAATATATTGTTTTATATTAACTTTATTTTTTTTGATATTTTTAAAAAGCCTAATTTAGATTACTTTCATTTTTACATTAAAACTGAAGTGGTTAGGAATTATATGGAATATCCTTTTAAAATAAAGCGAGTTTCACCCGCATTAGGCGCTCTCATCAGTGGTATTGATTTATCTCAACACATTGATGATAAAAAGTTTACAGCGCTGAACTATGCGTTGCAGGCATATCATGTTCTTTTTTTTAGAAACCAACCTATACAACCTGAACAGCAAAAACAATTAGCTGAGCAGTTTGGTCTATTACACACACATCCTATTTACCCTCATACGCCTGAATGCAAAGAAATAATGGTACTTGATACGGATGAACAAAACCCACCCGATAACGACAATTGGCATACTGATGTTACATTTATTGAAACACCGCCAATGGGGGCTGTTTTAGCAGCAAAGCATATTCCAGAATTAGGTGGTGATACATTATGGGCCAGCGGTGTTGTGGCTTATAGTGCATTATCTGCTCGGTGGAAACATATGCTAGCGGGTCTACAGGCAGTACATGATTTTACCAAGTCATTCCCAGAGTATCGTTTTAGCCATTCAGAAGAAACTCATTCGAGATGGTTGAAAGCCAAAGAAAATAACCCACCCGTATTGCACCCTGTCGTTAGAACTCACCCAATTTCAGGGCGAAAAGCATTGTTTGTTAATGAAGGTTTTACTACTCGCATCATTGGGTTAACGCCAAAAGAGAGCGAAATGACATTAGGTTTTTTATTCCAACATATTAATAAACCAGAATTTCAGGTGCGTTGGCAATGGCAAAAAGATGATATGGTGATTTGGGATAATCAAATCACTCAGCACTATGCGACAGCAGATTATTTGCCCGAAAGGCGTATTATGCACAGGGCAACAATCATTGGCGGCGTACCTTATTAGAATAACTGTGGAATGAAGATTATCAAAAACAGAACAAGATCTAAGCGCTCGATTATGGCATAATGCGCCGCTATTTATACCCGTCGTATTACAGATCATAGAAATCGCTGTTTTCTTTACTGTTTAAAGCAGTGCTGTTGGCTTTTTCTATGATGCGCATTCTTTAAGACAGGTAACTCTACACCGTTTAATTTAAGGCATAGCAGTGTTAACAACCAACAATATCACTATGCAGTTTGGCAGCAAGCCACTGTTTGAAAACATTTCAGTTAAATTTGGTACAGGTAACCGTTACGGTTTAATCGGCGCAAATGGTGCGGGTAAATCGACGTTTATGAAGATCTTAGGTGGCGATTTAACCCCAACAGCGGGTAACGTCAGTACAACAGATCCGAATGAACGTATTGGTAAGCTTCGCCAAGACCAGTTTGCATTCGAAGAATATACGGTTCTGGATACGGTCATTATGGGCCATACCGAGCTGTGGAATGTGAAACAAGAGCGTGACCGTATTTACGCACTACCTGAAATGAGCGAAGAAGATGGCTATCGTGTTGCTGACTTGGAAGTCGCATATGGTGAAATGGATGGCTACAGTGCGGAAGCTCGTGCGGGTGAATTATTATTAGGTGTAGGGATTCCTGTTGAGCAACATTATGGCCCAATGAGTGAAGTTGCACCAGGTTGGAAACTGCGTGTATTGCTGGCACAAGCCTTGTTTTCTAATCCTGATATTTTGTTACTCGATGAGCCAACGAACAACTTGGATATCGATACTATCCGTTGGTTAGAGCAAATCCTGAATGATCGTAACTGTACTATGATCATTATTTCCCATGATAGGCACTTCCTTAACACAGTTTGTACGCACATGGCGGATTTAGACTATGGTGAGTTGCGTTTATTCACAGGTAACTATGATGAATATATGATTGCAGCGACACAAGCGCGTGAGCGCTTACTGTCTGATAATGCGAAGAAAAAAGCGCAAATTGCTGAATTGCAATCTTTCGTTAGCCGCTTTAGTGCCAACGCATCTAAATCGAAGCAAGCGACATCACGTGCGCGCCAAATTGATAAAATTCAATTGGATGAGGTTAAAGCGTCTAGTCGTCAAAACCCATTTATTCGTTTTGAACAAGAGAAAAAACTGTTCCGTAATGCCCTTGAATTAGAAGCGGTAGCGAATGGTTACGATCAAGGTCCACTCTTCAAAAACGTTAATTTACTGCTTGAAGTGGGTGAGAAAATGGCGGTTATCGGAGCCAATGGTATCGGTAAAACCACGTTCTTAAAAACCTTAATGGGTGAGCACCCAGCAACAAGTGGGATGGTTAAATGGTCAGAAAATAGTCGTATTGGTTACTATGCACAAGACCACGCCGAAGATTTCGAAACTGATCTAAATGTTTTTGACTGGATGAGCCAGTGGAAAAACGAAGGTGATGATGAGCAAGCGGTGCGTAGTATCTTAGGCCGTTTATTATTTTCACAAGATGATATTAAGAAAAAAGTGAAAGTGTTATCGGGTGGTGAGCAAGGCCGTATGCTATTTGGTAAGTTGATGATGCAACAACCAAACATTTTGATTATGGACGAACCAACCAACCATTTAGATATGGAATCCATCGAGTCATTGAACTTAGCACTAGAGATGTACCAAGGAACATTGGTGTTTGTTTCCCATGACCGCGAGTTTGTCAGCTCACTAGCAAGTCGTATTTTAGAAATCAAAGAAGATAAAGTGATTGATTTCAAAGGTACTTATGATGAGTACCTGACAAGCCAAGGCGTTGTTCTTTAAATAAGCTTTTCTCTAACATAAAGCCCCAGTCACGTGTACGTGACTGGGGCTTTTGTATTTAAAACAGAATTAGCTTTAACTTAGTTCTTTTTCACAAACTCAGATTTCAGCTTCATTTGGCCAAAACCATCAATTTTACAATCGATATTGTGGTCACCTTCGACTAAGCGAATGCCCTTCACACGGGTACCGATTTTGAGCATGTTAGAACTGCCTTTAACTTTCAGGTCTTTGATTACGGTGATTGTGTCGCCATCCGCTAACAGATTGCCGTTAGCGTCTTTAACAATCAGTTCATCGATATCTGCCACGGGTTCTGCGTCATTCCATTCGTGCGCACATTCAGGGCAAATATACATATCGTTATCAGTATAGGTGTATTCAGACTGACATTTCGGGCAAGGAGGGAATTGCATATTCATACTCTCAGTAGCATTATAAAATAATAAAGGGTGGTGATATTTCTACGTACAGGCACCACAAAAGAGGGATAGTATAAGCTCAAAGGGCCATTAATTTGTTTTTTCGGAATAATCTTAATTTTATACCTGAAAAGAGATTAATTAGGCGAAAATATTTTCACCTAATTAAATAACTCGCTAGTTCGAGTTGCAGATTTCACAGTGTGGGTCTTTGCTCAACTTAAATTGGCGAAAATCCATTGTCATCGCATCAAACAGTAAGACTTTGCCTGAATTCACTTTGCCATAGTTGGCGAGGAGTTTAATGGTTTCCATTGCCTCCAATGTGCCGATAGTCCCAACTAGCGGAGACATCACTCCCGCCTCGACACAGGTTAAGCTGTTTTCCCCAAACAAACGGCTTAAACAGTGGTAACAAGGGGTGTTTTCTTCATAAGTAAAAACAGACAGTTGGCCTTCCATACGAATGGCTGCGCCAGAGACTAGCGGTGTTTTCTGCGCTAAACATAAACGGTTAAGTTGCTCACGAATAGCAACGTTATCGGTGCAATCTAAAACCACATCATGACGAGTGATTAATTCACTAAGCTGCGCATCCTCAAGTTTGGCATTAACCGTATCAATATGTATATGTGGATTAATTGCACAAAGTTGCCACTTTGCAGAATCAACTTTGGGTTCGCCAATTGTGGTATCACGGTGCAAAATTTGTCGCTGTAAGTTAGAAAGCGATACGGTATCAAAATCAACTAATGTTAAATAGCCAACGCCCGCCGCAGCAAGATATTGCGTTGCCGCGCAACCCAGCCCACCTAAACCAATGACCAGTACTTTGCCCGCTTTGAGCTTTTCTTGCCCGTCAAAATCAAAACCGCGAAGAATTATCTGACGGTTATAACGCAGCATTTCGTTATCGCTAAGTTCTTGCACAGTAATTATTCGCTTTTCAATAAGTAGTTGAACATTTCAATATCAACGGTTTCACCTGCTTCTACTCGACCACGTTCTCTTTCTAGCACGATAAAACAGTTGGCTAAACTAAAGGAACTAAATACGTGTGAGCCTTGATGGCCTGTTGTGGCAACTTGAAGTTGTCCTTGCTCATTGGTACTTAAAATACCGCGTTGGAAATCTAGACGACCAGGCGTTTTTTTCAAAGGTGTGGTGACGGGGACTTTGAAACGTAGTGGGGCTTGCCATTGGCTATTTCCTGCTAAGCGTGCAATCAATGGCTGAACAAGTTGATAGAACGTGAGTGCAGCAGAAACAGGGTTTCCTGGTAAGCCACAGAACCAAGAATGACTCAGTTTACCAAAGGCAAAAGGTTTTCCTGGCTTGATGGCTAATTTCCAAAAGCCAATCGTGCCCAATTCATCAAGGATTTGTTTAGTATAATCGGCTTCACCAACAGAAACGCCGCCACTGCTGATCACTAAATCCGCTTGTTGATCCGCTTCAATAAAGGTTTGTTTTAGTTTTTCAGGGGAGTCAGGGATCACGCCTAAATCTAAGACTTCACAGTTGAGTTTTTCTAACATCAAGCGAACAGTAAAGCGGTTAGTATCATAGATTTGCCCGTCATGAAGTGGTTGACCCACGGCTTGTAGCTCATCCCCCGTTGAGAACACGGCCACTTTTAAACGACGATAAACTGTCACATCCGCAATACCAAGTGAGGCGATTAATGGCAATTGGGCGGTTGTGAGTAAGGTTCCAGCAGGGAACACCGAACTGCCTTGGGCAATATCTTCGCCAGCTTTACGGATGTTACTGCCTTTTTTAATTGGCTGAGTAAATAGGATGCCACCATCTGTTTGTTCAGTGGATTCTTGCATCACTACCGTATCAACGCCTTGCGGAATAGGGGCTCCAGTCATAATGCGCACGCAACAGCCAGCTTTTAGTTCACCTTCCATCGGGTTGCCTGCGAATGATTTACCTGCAACGGGCATCGGTGTTTTTCCATCCCAATCTGCAAAACGCAAGCCATATCCATCCATTGCTGAATTATCAAAGGGAGGGACATTGATAGGGGATATAAGGTCAGTGGCAATAATCCGTTGCGCTGATGAAGTCAGTGGAATGATTTCTGTACCTGTCACGGTTTGGGTTTCAGAAAGTAATTTTTCCAATGCAAGATCTAAAGAAATCAAATCGTTAGTATGACACTGATCCATAAATAATGGCCCTCATTATTGTGAAATGCCTTGAGGCTTAAAATGTGTTCGTAATGCACATTATGGCAGAAATCCTGAGTTGGGTGAATGAATAGAAATTGATTACAGATAGCTTTTGAGCAGATATTACGGATATAAAGAACAAATAAATGCACTAAATGATAAAACGGTTTTTGTTGGATTAATGTTAAATAGTAAAAAAGTAAACTATTCTAGGTGCAATGTTTCTAGAGCCTAACGAGTGAAAATTGTGTCAATAAAGCCGATTGTAACCTCACCAAGCCGCAGCGCTGCTGCTTTTCATATTGCTTTTACAGGTTTTCTGTCGTTAATTGTGGTAATGGGAATAGGGCGATTTACGTTAACGCCTCAAGTTCCTCTAATGATTGAGGAACACCAATTAACGTTATCGAGTGCCAGTATTGTGGCTGCATGTAATTACCTTGGTTACTTGCTAGGCTCTTTTGACGCGATGCGAGCACGTTCATACATAGAAAAACGTATGTGGTTGGGCGTGTGGGGGCGGTAGTGATCACGCTACTGAGTGCATTGCTTAATGGCCCGATATTACACAGTATTGCCCGTTTTGTGATTGGCTGGGCAAGTGGCATTGCGTTAGTGTTGGTCGCGGCTTGGGCCAATGAAACCTTAGCAAGACTTAACCGACCTGCTCTTAGTGTGGCGGTGTTTGCGGGAACGGGAACAGGAATTTTCGTTAGCGGCATGTTAGCGGTGGCTATCCAACGATGGCATTTAACGGCGAGTGAAGCGTGGGTAATTTATGGTGTATTGGCGTTGATTTTGAGCCTGTACATCAGCCGTTATTTACCCCGCTCGGGGCAATGGCAACGGCCAGCGGGGGAAATTAAAACATTAACCCTAACCCCTGAAATCAAACGCTTGGTTTGGTGTTATGGGCTCGCTGGGTTTGGTTATATTCTGCCTGCTACTTTTTTATCACAAATGGCCGCACAGCGTTTTCCTGATAGCTTATTTGCTCAGTTTGTTTGGCCTGTTTTTGGGGCATCTGCGGTAGTCGGTATATTATTTGCAATGTTGCTGCGAAATTTATCAACAACCCGTAATCGGTTAGCGATTAGCTTATGGCTACAAGGGATGGGGATATTGCTTGCAGAAGTGATCCCGAGTATTTCAGGGCTGATTATCTCTGCAATATTGGTCGGAACCGGGTTTATGTGCACAGTGCAATTAGCATTACAACTTGGCCGTGAGTTGGCGCCTGATCACAATCGTTTTATGGCGGGGCTGTTGACTACCTTTTACGCTATTGGTCAGTTAGTTGGGCCAACACTGTCATTTATTTCCACCGCTTTAACAGGAAAGTTAGAGCCTGCGCTGTATATCGCACTTATCGCGTTGGTGGTGGGGGGATTATTGGTTTATCGTCGCGGAAGTAAACCAATTTATTAATAAATAGTCAGCTAATCATATTTTATAAATGATGGTGATTTGCCGTAATGAGTTTACCATAGTGAATAATGTTGTTGATGCGAATGCAAATATTTCACACATGTTGTTGCGGTTGTACTGGATTATCTGCACCTGCTGTTTTAGAGTACGGCGCACACCTGCATTTTTATAAAAATAGTCACACCATTTGTGGAGGATCACATGTCATCTCTCAGTAAAGAGGCCGAATTAGTTCACGCTGCGTTGGAAGCCAGAGGGCTAGAAACCCCTTTGCGTATTCAGCCAAAATCAGGCGATGAGCGTAAGCAACTGATTGAAGGGCACATGACAGAGATCATGAAGCTGCTCAACCTTGATCTAACTGACGATAGCCTCGCGGACACGCCTCGTCGTATTGCAAAAATGTATGTTGATGAGATCTTTTCAGGGTTGGATTACGCCAATTTTCCTAAAATCACATTAATTGAAAATAAAATGAAAGTGGATGAAATGGTGACGGTTCGTGATATCACGCTAACCAGTACCTGTGAACATCACTTTGTGACTATTGACGGTAAAGCGATAGTGGCTTATATCCCAAAAGATAAAGTGATTGGGTTATCGAAAATCAACCGCATAGTGCAGTTTTTCTCCCAACGTCCGCAAGTTCAAGAGCGTTTGACACAGCAAATTTTAGTGGCATTGCAAACATTACTTGGAACCACGAATGTGGCGGTTTCCATTGATGCGGTACATTATTGCGTAAAAGCGCGTGGTATCCGTGATGCAACCAGTGCTACTACCACAACATCGTTAGGTGGGTTGTTTAAGTCGAGCCAAAATACACGGCAAGAGTTTTTACGTGCGGTTCGCCATCTATAATCTATGGCAACCATGACATCATCAAGCCGTATCAAGCAGCTTGATACCGTTCGTGGCATGGCAATTCTTGGTATTTTTTTATTAAATATCTTTGGTTTTGCTTTGCCATTAGCGGCCTATCTAAACCCTTATTACACTGCCAGCACGCCACCTTCTGAAGCCTTTATTTGGATTGTATTTAACCTGTTTTTTCAAGGGAAAGTCCTTGCTATTTTTTCGATTTTATTCGGCGCCACATTAGCGCTATTGCAGCCTCGAACTTTAAGGTGGAACCATCAACGTTTGTTTATTTTAGCCTTATTTGGGGTTATTCATGGTATTGGTCTTTGGGATGGTGACATTCTACTGGCTTATGCATTAACGGGGCTGGTGGCTACGTATTTATTGAATCAATACGATAATAGGGCGTTATTGAAAATAGCGGCATCCATTTATTTTATTGGCTTAGTTATTTTGCTTATTTTAGGCTGGGGAGTTGATCCTCAAGGTTTTTGGCAGACCTCAGATGAGCAAATATATTTCGAATACAGTGCAAAAACTGTGGGTGGTATTGAGGGCATTATTTATCGCATGAAAGAAATCCAAGCGATGCTTCAAATGCTATTTATTCAGTATGGTTGGCAGCTTATTGCATTGATGATTATTGGTGCGCTATTAATACGAAATGGTTGGTTACGAGGGCAATTTAGTACCATGCATTATCGCCGTATGGCGCTGGTTTTTATTGTCCCTTCGCTGCTTATTCAAGTGGTTGCATTATATGGGCAGAGCCAGTTTGGATGGAGTTATTTTTCGACCTCAATTATTGGCTACATCATTAATGAGCTAGTCATTCCTTTTCAGGCGCTGGGTTATATTGCCTTGGTATATGGTTTTTGGGGGCAGATTCAGCATACTGTGGTTATTTCATGGTTACAAAATATTGGTCGAATGGCGCTGAGTAACTACATTTTACAAACGTTAATTTGCACTACTGTTTTTTACCATTTGGGGTATTTTGCGCAATTCACCCGTTTTGAGTTATTGGCCTTTATTCCCCCTGTTTGGTTAGCGAATATCCTATTTTCGTATTATTGGTTACGGTTTTTCAACCAAGGCCCACTGGAATGGGCGTGGCGAAAGCTAACGGAAAAGTTAAATCAAACGAATGAGTGCCGTTAATTTAGTTTGCTGACTTCATCCGGAGATACGGCAGGATAGCCTTTGATACCCTCAGGCATTTTTATCGGGGCAGGAATGGATTCTTGCTCACCTAAAAACTTCGGTTCACGTTTTAAGATATATACATCAGCGAGTGCACCTAAACGCGCAAATACTTCACGAACACGAACTTTGAACATTCCCGCAGGTGCGGGGACTGCGTAGCATTGTGCATCAATGCCTTTATGTTTAGCGATAAAAACGGCACGCTCACAATGGAAACGTTGTGTGATGATTGTGAAGTTATCGGTATCAAACACTTTTTTGGTACGGACAACCGAGTCTAAAGTACGGAACCCCGCAAAATCCATCACAATCTTAGAGGCTGGAACACCCGCTTTAATTAAATCCTTACGCATATTAATGGGTTCATTGTAATTATGAGCGCCATTATCACCACTGAGTAGCAAATATTTTACTTTTCCACTGTGATAGGCTTGTGCCGCGCCATTGATTCGATTGGTGTAATAGAGGTTAGTGGCGCCAGAGGTGTAGTATTTAGATGTGCCAAGTACCATGCCAACATCACGGGCAGGCAATTGCGCTACATCTTCATAGATATAGGGCGCGGTATCCCAGCTAATCCAGCGATCAAGTAGAATAATGGTCGTAACTGCTATCCCTGCAAGAATAAGAAGACCAATAAGCAGACGTTTCCTCATGTCCTAGCCTTGAAAATAAAAATTATAATAAGAAAGTGTTAGCCTCAGTAGACCCGCTTCTAGGCTACTTGACTTAAATTAGTGACGCAAGTCGCCCAACGTAAAGTCATGTCAATGTTGAGGTTATACTCAAGATTACCCTTATTAAGCCTGAAAATTGACTTAAAATTAATCAGATATTGGATAGAAAATAGTTAAGTGAAGATGATTCAAACAGTGAGTTGCTTCACAGAGCGAAATTTTTTGCCACGATTATCTGTTTGTTTTGAAATTTTAATTCTATATTTAATTATGGTGATGAAATTTCATTTCTTTTGAGGTGGGAATCATCAGTCTATAAAACAAATATGAAAATCTGATACGTGAGGGGAATATGAAACTGACCACATTACTTGCCGCTGGCGCGATGTTAGTGACAGCCAGTGTTGCGGCAAAAGAGTACCAAATTAATCATACTGACCAATTAAAATCATTAAATGATGCACAAAACGAAGCCGTATGGCAGCAAGCTGAAGTGTTAACCGACTTTATTTATCCATGGGAAAAAGAAACACCACCAAAAACCGACTTCCGTGCGCTTTGGAGTGATGATGCTCTTTATTTTCGCTTTATCGCGGATGATAAAGATATTCAGCTAGGTGATAACGCCGATAAAGACCAAGCAGTGCTAGATTCTGATCGTGTTGAATTGTTTTTTGCTACCAGCCCTGAGCTTAAACCTTATTATACTGCGGAAATGGACCCAAAAGGCCGCACGTTCGATGCAAAAGCCAACTACTATCGTGAGGTTGACCCAAGTTGGAACTGGGAAACGTTGCAAACAGTGGGGGAAATGACACCGAATGGTTATGTATTAACGGGGAAAATCGATTTGGATGAATTCACACGCTTAAATTTATGGCAAGACAAAGACAAACAAACGTTAATGTGCGCTATTTTACGTGGTGAATTCAGCGCGGGTGAAGAAAAACAAGTTCGCAAATGGATTAGCTGGATTAAACCAGATTCCGTGAAACCAGATTTCCATATCCCATCAGCCTTTGGTACCTGCAAATTTGTGAAGTAACCTGATAGCCGGTCTTTCATGGCCGGCAAACACATCATTTTTCCTTGAATGAACTGTGAGAGCGATCATATTCGCTGACGAAAATATTCATTTGTTGTGATTTTATTTGAAATTAAAGTTCATATATAGTAATTTTTTATGAAATATAATTTCAATGTGAGGGTGTTTTAATGTCTCTAGCAGAAAATACACTGAGCGACTGCCTAAAAAATGAACTCAACCATGAGACATTACAGTTTTCACGGTTGGAAACGTTAGCGATGGCCACTGCGATTAACCAAGCGGATGCGACAGTTGCTGGGGCTATTCAACAAGTTTTACCGAATATTGCGCAAGCGGTTGATGCTATTGCACAGTGCATGAAACAAGGTGGACGGCTATTTTATATTGGTGCAGGTACCTCTGGTCGTCTGGCGGTATTAGACAGTGCAGAGTGCCCCCCAACCTTTGGTACCTCACCTGAATTAGTCCAATCCATTATTGCAGGTGGCCATGATGCAATGCTAAAAGCAGTTGAAAATATTGAAGATTCAACGGATGCGGCTATTGATGAGTTAAAAAAACGCCAACTCACTGCAAAGGATGTGGTTGTCGGTATTGCGGCGAGCGGGCGAACCCCTTTTACCCTTGCAGGTATTGAATATGCCAATGAAATTGGCGCATTAACTGTTGCGATCACCACACGTGGTCACGGGTTAATCAGTGATGTGGCGAAATTAGCTATCGCTCCTGATGTTGGGCCTGAAGTGTTATCGGGCTCAACACGGATGAAAAGCGGCACCGCACAAAAAATGATTTTAGGCATGTTAAGCACATGTGTGATGGGGCGTTTAGGGCGCATTCACACCAATTTAATGGTTGATGTTGTCGCAAGTAATTATAAGTTATTGCGCCGCGCAGAACGCATTGTCAGTGAAGTTTGCGGTATTGATACCGAAGCCGCAGCACAGTTATTAGAGCAAGTGGATTACCATCCACGACGCGCAATTTTGATGTTTGAGTTACAAATTAATGCACAGCAAGCAACGGAACTCGTTCAACAACATCCAAATACTACATTGGATAGCTTGTTAGAAACTCGCCGTTAATAAATGGGAAAATGCGGGTAAGTTATGGAAATAGCTTTGCCAACATTAGGGGAACGATATGGCTAATAAAATAGAACATCTGGAAGTACTCGCCAGAGAAATAGAAAAATATGCGGGCGGCTTTGAGAACGTGGCAACATTGACTCACTGCATGACTCGCATCCGTTTAGTCTTAAAAGATAATGAAAAATTTGATGCCGAAGCTTTAAAGCAAATTGAAGGGGTAAAAGGCGTTATTTTTAACGGTGAACAACAGCAAGTGATCGTTGGTATGGGAACTGCGGCAAAAGTGTTTTCTGTGATGAATAAACGTATGCAAGGCAGCGGCGCAGCAAGCACAGAAAATACAGAACCTGAAAAGAAAAAAGGTTTCTCAATTCGCCGTACCCTCAATACATTAGCCGCGATTTTCGTACCAACCATTCCTGCACTAATTGGTTGTGGTCTGATTATGGGGCTGATTAATATCGTCCGTTTAGTCGCACCTGAAGTAGTCGATCAGTTCCCTGAGCTGTTCAAGTTATTGAAGTTAATTGGCAGTGCGGTGTTTGCTTACCTATCGATTATGATTGGGGTTAATACCGCAAAAGAGTTAGGGGCATCAACATCGATTGGTGCGGTGATGGCGGGCTTGTTGTCAATGCCAGGGTTAGCGGATATCACCTTGTTCGGCTCAAAACTAGTGCCAAATAGCGGCGGTATTTTTGCGGTCTTGATGGTGGTGGTGTTCTCCTCCAAATTTGAAGTATGGTTTAGAAGCATTATCAAAGAGAGTTTAGATCTGATAGTGACACCATTTGTGACTATTTTAGTCTCGGCGATGGTGGCAATTGCGGTATTCCAACCTGCAGGTCATTATTTAAACCAAATTTTGGCGCAAGGTGTCTCCGTTGCATTATTAAATAGTGGTGGCGGTGCGGTTGCAACGGGTGGGATCTTAGGCGGCAGCTTCCTGTTCTTATTATTAACAGGTTTGCACCAAGGCTTAATCCCAATCCACGCAGAAATCTTACAAACCTTTGGTTTAAACTACTTATTCCCTATCTTAGCGATGGGCGGTATGGGGCAAGTGGGTTCCTGTTTCTGGGTATTCTTAAAAACCAAAAATCAACGCCTGAAAAAAACCTTAGTCGGTGCGTTACCTGTGGGGATCTTTGGTGTGGGTGAACCGCTGTTATTCGGTGTGTCATTGCCCCTAGGCAAACCTTTCATTGCAGGTTGTATTGGTGGTGCAGCGGGCGGGGCGTTAATGGCGTTCTTCCATGTGGGTATCATCATCCCATTTGGCACCGCAGGGTTATCGTTAATCCCATTAGTGGGTGATGGCCAAATCCTTGATTTCCTCATTGCCGTTGCAGGTGCATGGATTGTCGGATTCATTGCCAGTATGATAATAGGCTTCACCGATCCTGAAAAATAATTAAATAAGGAATAGCCATGTCGACACTGACGGTAAAACTGGAAAGCTTGCAGACGAGAGGTAAAGGCACTGAACAGCGGATCGCGAAATTTTTACTTGATAATCGCGAAAGCTTAATTGCCATGAATGCTGCTGAATTAGCTCAAGCGGCAGGGGTTAGTAGCGCGTCTGTTATTCGCTTTTCACGCCAAATGGGTTACCGTGGCTATCCTGAATTTAAGGTGGATTATCTCTCCGATGAGAAGCAACACAAAGCGGAAAGCCTGTATGGTAATTTGAGCCGCAGTGATGATACGGCTCAAATTATTGCAAAAACGGGGCAAATGTTTATTTCAGCGATTGAAAAATCCCTCGAACTATTAGAGCCATCAATGGTTGATGAGGTCGCTAAGCGTATGGTAAATGCCAAACGTATTGTGTTGTTTGGGATTGGTTCTTCAGCGATTGTAGCGAGTGATATTTTCCATAAACTGATTCGAGTAAATAAGCACACCTTATTTAGTTATGACCTACATGTTCAACTGAGCTACTCTGCGAACTTAAGTGCCGATGATTTTGCCATTGCGGTTACTGCACGTGGTAATACGCAAGAAATCAATAACATGCTGCGTTCTGCCAAAGAAGCAGGTTGTTCTACTGTTGCCTTATGCCGTTTTGGGCAAGATGATGCAACAAAGCTGGCCGATTTCACTTTACCGTACTTTTATGATGAACAGCACACACAGCTTGGGGTTATTACCCCACAAGTTTTGCAGATGGTGACGTTCGACACGCTGTTTTTTAAATATTTGACACTCGCAGACAGTGATGCTGATGCTGCACTACAAAAAGGGCGGCGAGCCCTGATACAAGGCAAGAATTAATGATTTTAACGGAGTTAGCCATCGGTGCAGTAATCGGGCTGATTATTAGCACTACGGGGGTTGGCGGCGGGGTAATTGTCTTGCCAATACTCACTTACTTTTTCGGCTTAAATGCATTGGCTGCGGTGGCAACGGCGAACTTTTTATCGATGTTGATGAAGATATCCTCCTCATATATGCATTTTCGCCTTGGGAATATTCCCTTCAAAGGGGCAATGATTGTTTTAGCAATTATGTTGCCAAGTACATTTTTAGCCAGTTTGTTGGTGACATGGCTGGGTAGCCTTGAGGGGTATGAAAAACAAGTTGAGTGGGGGATTAACCTTCTCGTTGCAGCAGCAATTATTTTTTCCCTTTATTTATTTGTGCAGAGAATGTTTTTTGCTGCGCCAGCAAAGATAACGGTGGTGCAAACCTCCCAATTGAAGTCCATGGCACTCCCAGCAGTGCTAGCAGGAATTGTGCTTGGTGCCACAGGTGTTGGTGGTGGAGTGGTTGTCTTGCCCATGTTGTTACGTTACATGCAATTGAATATTAAACAGGCGATAGGCACCTCGATTTTTGTCACAACGGTATTGTCGGGGTCATCTGCCTTGGCCTATGCGCAGGAAGGGTATACTGACTTAAAACTGGCACTTATTTTATGTGTGGGCGCATTGATTGTCATGCCTGTAGCAAAATATTTGTTGGTTCACCTGTCAGAGCGCACATTTCAATACATTACCCTGTTACTGATCACCTGCAGTGCAGTCATGATGACATTGAATTTATTCTCTTTTTAAACAGATAGCCCTATTATTGATATTGTGAATAATAGGGCAAGTGAGCTAATCTAAATCCCATTTCTTTAGGTGATTCAGTTCTTTTTCCATCTCTTGGTAAATAAAAACGCGCTCATCATTTAGGTCTTCATCTTGCGAGGACGAATAGTGCTGCAACGCGAAAATAAGTAATCCCGCTGCAATCACTGAAATCAATAGGCTGGAAAGGTGTTTCGCCAACGGCGTAGATTGCGGTGCGAGAACAAAAGCACCACTAATGACTGCCCCTAAAATAGCCCCGCCAATATGGGCTGCGTTATCAATGCCAGACTGCAAACCATTCACTAAAGTTAAAGCAATCATCCCAATGATATTATACAGCGGGCGTTTTAATTGGCTTTTTTCTTCGATGGACAAATTAGGGTTATTCAGGGCTTTTAAAAGATAAATAACCGAAGCGGCAGCCAACCCCATAATGGCGCCTGATGCACCGATACTGACAGTGATATAAACCGTATTATCAGGTAAGTATAAGCTGTTCCATGAATTCATTGATACACGGCTAGTGGCTTCACGAATACTCTCACTATATTGCCAATAAGCACTAAAAAAGGCTGCACCAATACCTGAAAATAGGTAGATAGCGAGGTATCTGAATTTGCCGTATGTTCGCTCACATTCAATCCCTATTACAAACAGTGCCAAGGTATTTAAGGCGAGGTGAAAGCCCCCTGAATGCAACACCATACTCATTGGGTAGCGCCACCAATCACCAGTTAAGGAGAGTTGGTAAACATTTGCACCAAATATTAATAAGTTATTTTCTTGGGAATCAAGGGGCGCTGCATAGGTAAGCTGATAAAAATAAACGGTGATATTTATGGCGACTATCAATAAGGTGAGTGCCATGGCCCAAATGGAAAACTTCGGTTTATGGGGAATATGTGTCTCTAAAGGGGCAGCCATTTCAATATCCTATCTTCGTTTTGTATTGATATATTAAATAAGCTAAGCCATTAGCGCAATTTACCATTATCTGAACTCGGGTATTTTCTCTTTTTTCAGATTAATGAGGCAAATAAAAAAGGCGCAATTTGATGCGCCTTCAGACTGCTGACAAACCGATTAGGTTTGACAGCAGGTTGGATAGGTTTTGAAAAAAACAAAGGAAAATCAATTTATTGATTTTCGGCTGATAACACAAAGCAGGAAAAACCACGCTTTTATCCTGCTTTGTCAACAACCTCAAGGCGCAATTTTATGCGCCTTTCAATATGATAAATAATAAATTAGAACGAAGTACGCTTATAAGTACGATATTCTGGTTTCCAGAAATTGCGTTCAATGGCTTCATCTAAAGCGCTGTCAGATGTGACGGTTGCCACGCCTTGTACTTGCGCTTCTTTGGCAACTTGTTTGGCAATAACGCGCGAAACATCTTGGATATCCGATAGCAATGGTAACAAAGCACCTTCGCCATTTTTCGCCAACGGTGAACAGCTTGCTAATGCGCGGCTAGCAGCCATTAACATGCCATCTGTAACACGTTTTGCACCTGATGCGATAACCCCTAGGCCAATTCCTGGGAAAATATAGGAGTTATTGCACTGGGCAATTGGGAAAACTTGGTCTTTGTAAGACACTGGGCTAAACGGGCTGCCTGTTGCAACTAATGCTTTTCCGTCTGTCCAGTTGATGATGTCTTCTGGGCGAGCTTCAACGCGTGAGGTTGGGTTCGACAATGGCATCACAATTGGGCGTTCACAGTGTTTATGCATCTCTTTGATGATTTCTTCAGTGAACAAGCCCGCTTGGCCTGAAACGCCAATCAAAATAGTTGGTTTGGCATTGCGAACCACATCCAGCAGCGAAATTGAATCACTGCCCACATCCCAACTGGCTAAATTAGCACTGTTCTGTGTTAATTTTGCTTGGAAATCGAGTAGGTTAGGGAGTTTATCCGTCAATAAACCAAAGCGGTCAACCATGTAAATGCGTGAGCGAGCTTCTTCGTCGCTTAACCCTTCGGATTTCATTTGGGCAATGATTTGCTCGGCAATACCACAACCTGCAGAACCTGCACCCAAGAACGTCACACGTTGGTCACTTAATTTACTGCCTGCGGCATTGCTGGCGGCGATGAGGCTACCTAATGCTACGGACGCAGTTCCTTGAATATCATCGTTAAAGCAGCAAAGCTCATCACGGTAGCGGGTTAACAATGGCATCGCATTTTTCTGTGCGAAGTCTTCAAATTGCAGTAAAACATTTGGCCAACGGCGCTTAACGGCTTGCACAAACTCATCGAGGAATTCGTTATACTCGTCGCCAGTAATACGTGGATGACGCCATCCCATATACAGCGGGTCATTCAAGCGTTGTGGGTTATTCGTTCCTACATCAATAACAATTGGTAAGGTATAAGCAGGGCTGATACCGCCACATGCGGTATACAGTGACAGCTTACCAATTGGAATGCCCATACCGCCGATACCTTGGTCACCAAGGCCTAAAATACGCTCACCATCTGTGACAACGATGACTTTTACGTTTTGTTTTGTAGCATTTTGCAGCATATCGTCAATATGTGCGCGGTTTGGATAAGAAATAAATAAACCACGGGCACGACGATAGATATCAGAGAAATGTTCGCACGCCTCACCCACAGTTGGAGTGTAGATGATTGGCATCACTTCAGTTAAGTGGGCATCAATCAAGCGATAGAATAAGGTTTCGTTGGTATCTTGAATGTTTCTTAGGTAGATGTGTTTATCAATATCAGTCTTAAAATCAATTAATTGACGATAAGCACGTTCAACTTGCTCTTCGATAGTTTCAACTTGCTCAGGCAGCAAGCCATGCAGGTTGAAGTTTGCGCGCTCTTCTTCAGTGAACGCACTGCCTTTATTCAATAAAGGGAATTCAAGTAAAATTGGGCCAGCATAGGGGATATAGAGAGGGCGTTTTGTTTCGTATTCATGTTCCATGAAATATCACTCTTCGGACGATTAATCAACAAAGTCAGGGTAGATCCTAAGCTAAACAGGAAATATGTACAGTAAATAATGATGCAAAATCGTTAAAAATTTTATAGACATAATAAAGAATTTAGTTAAGGAATGAAACTAAAGCGTACTTTTAGGTTGTGATTACGACGGGTAGATCACGGTTAGCAACATAATGGTTTTAATCCATTTTTTAAATTTAAAGGTGTAAATACAGTTTTCTTTATTATTTCCTGAATTTGTTAATTGATGTTTATCTTTTGTCTAATAAATTAGTTTTTAACTAAATAGCGGTAAAACTATATTTAATAATATCATATATTGCCGCATGTTTTTATTTTTCATAAATTATCAAAGCTGTTATGTCTGAAATTATTTTTAATAAGGAGTGTTAACGTGTTTGGCTTAATTTTAAAATATAAGAAATCGGTGTTATTAACAGTTATTTTCTTCTTAAGTATTTCTAATTATTCAAAGGCCAATTATAGCTCAATAGAAACAATCAGAGCAGTCGACCAATATCTTTATGAGAATAAATATGGCTCACCCATTTTTGGGCGCATAGTGGCAGATTATTTTTATCTGGTAATGAAAGAAAAAGGTAAGCCTATCAATAAAGAGTTAATGGATAAACTACATTATGACCATGCATTAGAAACTCTCACAGTATTAAATAGTAAGCTAATAAAGCAAAGTACTGGGGAAAATGTCTCTCGCGATATGACTTACAAAGAAGCCGATGAGTTACATTATTTAGTCATGTTACGTAATAAAATTCCAGAAGAGGCTTGGGTATTAGGCGTTGTGTTTTCTGTATTAGACGAAAAACAAAAAGAATTCTACTGGCAAAAAATCATGGAAGCGTCAGGCGATAGAGGACAAGAATTATCGGTGATATACAGCTTAATGAAAGTGATGTTGGAAAAAGGAAAAAAAGCAAACGATAAAGAAAAAACCATAGTTAATAAATGGCATAAACGGATGGGTAAAATATTATCTATGGCAAAGTATTGACCATATATATGAATTAACGAATCTTGAGGTATAAGCAAAAGATGCGATTTAATATTTATTTAATATTTCCATTATTATTGTTTTCGTGTGTTATTAATGCAAACAACAGACCTGGGTTTGTATGTGGGAAGTTTAACGGTAATGTTGTTGAAGTTCCTCGGGAATATGTTGACTTTATTGCTGAATATGAGGGGTACAGCTATTTTGATCGTAGAGCAATAAATAATAAAAAAGGATGCGATGCTAATTTTACTGTGTTGCCCTTAAGAATGACATGGCCAGAAATGAAACCTGTCGATAGAATTAAAGCAGACCAAAATAAGGAGGAGATAAAAATAGCGGTAAAGCCATTGACGAATAGCAATGCAACAATGAATAAGTTTAGGGATAATTCGATAAATAATGATTTTTTTGGTAAAAGAAGTGGCGTTTATTATGATGATGAGCTTGATTTGTATTTTATTGAGTATTTAAAAGAAGATGCAATAACTTATAACGGAATAAGTTATTTGGATAGACGGCGTGTTTATTGGTCTGAAGACAAAGATGAAGTTACGAGTATTATAGATTGTAATTGGTTAACTTTAAAAGGGGGGTATTATCGATGTGATATAAATGGACGCATCCCAGAAATTGATGCTTACTTTCAAACGGATATAAAATGGAGCCAAATTCGTCAATGGGAACGTATTTTAGTCAAATCAAAGGAATTTGTAATAAATCACCTTAAATAGAAAAGGACTTTTAATGTTAAATAATACAAGATACAGCGCCAGTAGAATATTTACAAAAGATGATCTTATTACGACTAAAAAACTATTAAGGGAAGATAAAAGCCCAAAGGAAATGTATCAATATTTAGCGAGTAGAGGTGACCGATATGCTCTATTTGCAGGATTAAGGGGGAGTGAATCGGTTTTTTGGGGGAAATATACGCTATACACATCGAGAGGGGAAATATCCTTGGATAAGGAACCGAACAAAATGGAAGAATCTAGGGATATAGATTTTAAATTGGCAAGTGAATATTTAAAACTACTTGAGACTAAGCTCAATGAATCAGGTAGTAAATTTGTTGAAATACTAGATATTGATCACAATGAATTGATGCATATTAACATCAAAGCTTGCTCTGAAAGTAAATTTAATATTGAAGATTGGTATTTATATGCGGTATTTGAATCACTCTCACCAAATGAAAGGCAAGGTTTTTGGACTCATAGGTTAAACTCTAGCACTGAATTAAAAGAACAAATCAATCATCATTATCAAACCTTTGAAATGATGATTAAGAAATATATTTTAGCTGATGGAAGTAAAAAAGAGCTAATAAAACGGTGGTTAAATGATAATTTCTATATTACGCAATACTACCAATTGACTGAATCTAATCTTAACCTTTACAAGGAAGTAATAAATTCTAACTTTGATTTAAAAGGACTTATTGATGGAGTGAATAGGAGTATAAAAAAAGAAGAGGAAACTGTGGGAGATGTAATTCCATGTACATTTCACTATGTAGATCCTGAAAATTTATTAACCCAAGATGCTGCGTTGTTAATGAAAAATGAAAATATATTATTTTGGGAAAGAAAAGAAGAGAAAATAAAATTTTTAATGAATGATGTTAGGGAGAATATTCATAATCGCAGAAAGAAGCGTTCTGCACTATTTGATGTTAATGAACAAAGTCAAATTGAGTTACATATAAAAGATGTACAGTCAGTATGCAAAAAAGTAGAGGAAGATAGAGCTCCTCAAATTTTATATGACTATTTTGAAGCCAATGGCGAGATGTATGGTGTAATTCCAAATGGGCTGGTAAGAGGAGAGTCATATGCAGGGAAAATGGCAACAAATTATTTAATTGAAAGGGCTAGAATGGATAATATTCTATTAAACTCTGATAATTTGAAAAAAGTGCAGGTTACAGTGGCTGCCAATACATGTAAAGTATTACTTAAGAAATTTGCAGATGAAAAAACTGAAGTTCTACGTAGAAGGCTTACAATTGGTGAAGTTAAAAAAATACACAACGATTCATTTAGTGAGTTGAATCTATCTGAAGATTGTTGGACATTATCAATTCCATTAAAAATAATACCTATTGAGAAACACGATAAAATTTATGATGAAATGTTAATAAATTCAGGGAATAACCAAAATGAAGTTGAGTTTGGGCTTTATTTGATGGATGAAATGATGACGGAAATAATAAAAAATCCATCTAAAGAAAAATTTAATTTATTTGTTGAATGGACTAATACTGTATCTACAGTTGATAATATAAAAGAAACAGGATCTGTTTTTGGCGAATATCTTTTAGAAAGAGGGACGACAGTAACAGAATATGTGACTACTAAAGTAAGAGAATTAAAAGAACTTATCCCTATAAGCGATTTGGATATCTACGGGGGAGCGAATTTAAGTTCAGATAAAAAAGCACCAGTGACAAGTAGTGGAATAACGCCAGCTAGCCACCCACTTGAAAATATGCCCTCTATGAAAAACTTACATCATCCTTCTAATACCTCTCAATCTACGGAGTTAAATTTTAGCGGACACGATGTTTCATCGAGTTTTCTAGAAGGTAGAATACAAAGTAATCATCACCTTGAAAATATGCCTTCTATGAAGAATTTATCTAATCCTTCTAATATGTCTCAATCTACTGAATTTAATTTTAGCGGGTATGATGTTTCATCGAGTTTTCTAGAAGGTAGAGTACAAAGCAATCATCATCTTGAAAATATGCTTGGAAACCTTAGTGAAAATATGTCTTCCATGAACTATTCTCTGAACTCTTTTGGTAATGATTTTAGAGTGCCACAAACACCAAGCATTCCTGACTTTAGCTACGGTGGTTACGGTAGTTCTTCATCCAGATTTTCGTTCTAATCGGTATTCATACACCATTATTATTCAATAAAAAAACGGCGGTTATTGAAATTGAGAAACAACCTTAATAACCACCGCCTTAATCTTTGATACTTAATATGATTTAAATAGGTTCATCCAAATAAACTAATTCTACCTTTTGGCAACCCAAAGCCTGTAGCGTATTTTCAGTGGTACACCATTGTTTGACGATGGCATCTTGCTTTTCAACCAGTTTAGCGTGCTCAATGGCATGTATATCTTTGCCTGCAAGGTTAATCATAATTAATGCCGCTTGCAGTGGCGGTAAGCTTGGGTTGAATGCCGCATTTTCAGCGTAGCGCCCTGTAAACAGTGAGCCATCTTTAAGCTGCACAGCAATACCTGAATGGGATTGACTATAAGGTGCATGGGACTGATTCGCTGCCTCAATAGCCGCACTTAACAGTCTGTCACGGCTTTCATTTTGATAACCATGCTGGACAGAATCAAGCAATAGTGTCGTAATATTTAAATCGGCTGGGCCAAATGAATCAGGTAAATAATGGTGTAGTACCGCTGGCTCACGGCCCGGTAAATGCACCATAATTTTACCGCCTTCGCGTAATTCATTCATAAATTGGCGGCAATGGCCACATGGGGTGTAATTCACAGTGATTGACGTAATTTGCTTTTCGCCCTTCATCCACGAATGGGTGATCGCACATTGCTCAGCGTGGATCACTTGCCCCATCGAAACATGGCTAAATTCCATATTGGCGCCGAAATATAAATTACCGCTGGCACCGCAAGCGATTGCACCAACGTGGAAATGGGAGATTGGCGTAACGGCATAGGCCGCTGCAAAAGGGAGTAGTGAGAATGCTAATTCTGAGTCGCTAACACCGCTTTGCACTTTAATGTGCTTCACTTGCTCAGCCGTTAGCATTCCAGGAAAATCGGATTTATCAATGATAGGTCTAAGTACAGACTGTAGCTTCTCTGGAAGCTCGGCCCAAGCGGCCTTAAATCTTGAATGCATGAGTTACCCTCCCTATTTAATTATTTTCATTCTATTCAATAAAGCACACATTGATATGTGATTTAAATCACTAATTTAAATGAAACATATGAAACAAATTCTTTAATTGAGAGATATATCTCATGTTTTTAGTGTTCAATGATAAGTAAGAGAATATCGTTTTCTCTTACTCATCATATTTAATGGGGTGTGTAACTAATAAGATTAGCTAAAAAGATGCAAAATGACAGGAAATATAAATGGCGCACTTAACGAGGTGATCACCCCGCAGGTCATCAATGCGAGTGAACTATAAGCCCCCTCAATGTAATTAACTTCAGCGCAACGTGCGGTGCCTAATGCGTGGGAAGCCGTTCCCATCGCAAGCCCACGAGACGCATGGGTGCGTACACGTAAAGCATCAAATAAACTGTGGCCAAACATTGCGCCTAAAATCCCTACAAACAATACACAAGCGGCACTAATGGCAGGGATCCCACCAATTGAATCGGCAACTGCCATCGCAATTGGCGTCGTAACAGATTTCGGTAATATTGAGGCGGCAATATCGGGGGTTGCCCCTAGCCAAAATGCAATTGCTGCGCCACTGAACATCGCGACGATGCTACCCGCAAAGCAGATACTAAACAAAGATTTCCATTGGGCACGAATTTGGTGCATTTGCTCATACAGAGGGAAAGCCAATGCCACAACAGCGGGTTGCAGTAAATCATTCAGGATTTTACTGCCTGCAAAATAATGCTCATAGGATGTATTGGTGATAACCAATATGGCAATAAGCACTGCAATGGTAATTAATAATGGGTTTAATATTGGTAATTTAAATTTCACTGATAATTTGCGAGCAAGGTAAAACACCATAATTGTCAGCGGTAACGACCACCAAATGTGCATTAACATTATTCGTTCCCCTTAGTTTTATCATTATTAATCACCGAAGAAATTGGCTCTTCAGGAGGAAGGGGAACTTCATCAGGTTTAGCACCCACGACAGGGCGTTCTTTGTGGATATAGTTGGAGCTGATAGCGACGACTATCATCACAATTAAGGTACTGACCACACAAGAAACCACAATCGGGAGCAGCTGTTGACTCAGTAAGTCATAATAGTTCATGATCCCTACACCGATAGGTACAAATAGAATGGTCATATTTTTCAATAAAATACTGCATCCAGGTTGTGCCCAATGCGCAGGAATAATTTGTAGCGCCAGCAGTGCAAATAAAATAAGCATGCCGACAATACTGCCAGGGATAGCAAAAGGAAGTAGGGTAGAGATAAGGTTTCCGACAATCAGGCAGAGGTAAAGTATTGCGAAAGCGCGCAAATACTGCCATCCCGTTATCAGTACCTGTTTAAATGACATGAGATCCGTCCTGTAGCTTGATATCTATTCATCATACAATTAACTTGATAATTGTGCTACCGATCACAATAAAAAGCTAATAAAAAAGTGGAGAGTTTTCGCTCTCCACTTTCACAGGCTTAAAAGACCGCTATAACAAGTTAGTGTTACTTAACTTGCATGCCTGGTTGTGCGCCGCTATCAGGGCTGAGCAGATAAATGTCTTTGCCACCAGGGCCTGCTGCCATGACCATACCTTCGGAAATACCAAAGCGCATTTTACGTGGTGCTAGGTTTGCGACCATCACCGTTAAACGGCCTTCTAATGCTTTCGGGTCTGGGTATGCAGAGCGAATGCCTGAGAACACTTGGCGCGTTTCACCACCGATATCTAACTGTAATTTCAGTAGTTTGTCTGAACCCTCAACAAAATCAGCCTGTTTGATTAGCGCAATTCGCAGATCGATTTTCGCAAAATCATCAAAGGTGATCGTATCTTGAATTGGGTCATCCGCCAGTGGGCCAGTGACTTGCTGGATTGGCTTGATGCTCTCTTTTGATGCTTCAACCATTGCATCGACTTTTGTCATTTCAATGCGGTTAAATAGCGCTTTGAAAGGAGCAACACTGTGGTCAAGCAATGGTGTGTTAATCGCATCCCAAGACAGTTCAGTATTTAAGAACGCTTCCGCACGTTTGGTCAGACCCGGTAAAACAGGTTTCAGATAAGTCATCAATATACGGAACAGGTTAATCCCCATTGAGCAGATATCTTGCAACTCTTGGTCTTTGCCTTCTTGTTTAGCAACTACCCAAGGGGCTTTTTCATCAACATAACGGTTAGCGATATCAGCTAATGCCATGATTTCGCGGATCGCTTTGTTGTATTCACGATTGCTATAATCTTCACCAATGACTTTTGCCGCATCAACAAACTGTTGATATAGCTCAGGCTCTGCTAAGTTTGCAGATAATTTTCCATCGAAGCGTTTAGCAATAAAGCCTGCGTTACGCGAAGCTAAGTTAACCACTTTGTTCACGATATCGCTGTTGACACGCTGAACGAAATCTTCAAGGTTTAAATCGATATCATCGATACGAGAAGACAGTTTTGCCGCGTAGTAATAACGTAAGCAGTCTGCGTCTAAATGGTCTAAATATGAACGCGCAGTGATAAAGGTACCACGTGATTTAGACATTTTCGCGCCATTAACCGTAACATAACCATGGACAAATAGGTTAGTTGGCTTACGGTATTGGCTACCTTCTAGCATCGCAGGCCAGAACAGGCTGTGGAAATAGACGATATCTTTCCCGATAAAGTGGTAAAGATCTGTTTTCGAATCTTTATTCCAGAATTCATCGAAACTTAGGTCACCGTGTTTGTCGCACAGGTTTTTAAATGACCCCATGTAACCAATTGGTGCATCTAACCAGACATAGAAATATTTGCCTGGTGCATCTGGGATTTCAAAGCCGAAATACGGTGCATCGCGGGTAATATCCCACTGTTGCAGACCTGATTCGAACCATTCTTGCATTTTGTTCGCGACTTGTTCTTGCAGCGCACCCGAGCGAGTCCATGCTTGCAGCATGTCGCTAAATGCAGGTAAATCAAAGAAAAAGTGTTCTGAATCACGCATGACAGGCGTTGCACCAGAGATGACTGAACGCGGGTTGATTAATTCTGTTGGGCTGTAGGTTGCGCTACACACCTCACAGTTATCACCGTATTGGTCTTCTGCTTTACATTTCGGGCAAGTGCCTTTAACGAAGCGGTCTGGTAAGAACATGCCTTTTTCTGGGTCGAAAAGCTGAGAAATAGTGCGGTTTTTAATAAAACCGTTATTTTTCAGTTTCCCATAAATCAGTTCTGATAATGCTTTATTTTCTTCACTGTGTGTCGAGTGATAGTTATCATAGCTAATGGAAAAACCCGCAAAATCGTTCTGATGTTCTTGGCTCACTTCAGCAATCATGGCTTCAGGCGTGACACCTAGCTGCTGTGCTTTAAGCATGATTGGGGTTCCGTGCGCATCGTCAGCACAGATAAAATGAACCTCTTTGCCGCGCATTCGCTGATAACGGACCCAAATATCAGCCTGAATGTGTTCCAGGATATGACCAAGATGGATTGAACCGTTAGCATAGGGTAACGCACAGGTTACCAGTAATTTATTCGCGACTTGAGACATAGTAACTTTCTTACTTCCATTATTTGAAAAGGGTCTTTGATGTTAACCGATCAAAACCATCGCTGCTAGGGGTATAAAAGATTAATTGGAAATTTGTTGGAAAAAGAAATTTTCGCCTCTTCTTGGCTTTTCCTGCGCTTGGCAATCACTATTTTTTGTGTTCTCTGTTATGATTAACCTCAGTCAAAGTATATCCGTCTAATCTCAGGTAGATTATCGAGTTATATAGGATATCTATAGTTCAAAAATATAAATAAAGGAGCCGGGATGAACGATAAATCCCCCGAGCAGAACAAACCAGAACTGCTGACTGAACAAGTCTCCAAAGTTTTGGCTTCATTTACACACCCAACGCTGCAACGTAATCTGATTTCCATCAAAGCGTTACATCATTGTGCAATGTTGGACAATGTGCTGCACGTCGAATTAGTCATGCCATTTGTTTGGAAAGGGCCTTTCCAAACGCTGATTAGCGAAAAAACGGCAGAACTGAAGCAGTTAACTGGCGCTCATGCGGTTGAGTGGAAACTGCGTCACGATGTGACAACGCTAAAACGCGCGAATGATTTGCCCGGTATTAATGGCGTGCGCAATATTCTGGCGGTGAGCTCAGGTAAAGGTGGTGTAGGGAAATCCAGCACTTCCGTCAACCTCGCTTTAGCGTTAGCGCAAGAAGGGGCTAAGGTCGGCATTCTGGATGCGGACATTTATGGCCCGTCTATCCCAAATATGTTAGGTACGACATTAGAGCGCCCAACGTCACCAGATGGTCAGCACATGGCGCCAATTATGGCGTATGGTTTAGCGACGAACTCAATCGGTTATTTAGTCACTGACGATAACGCAATGGTATGGCGTGGTCCAATGGCAAGTAAGGCGTTAATGCAAATGCTGCAAGATACCTTATGGCCAGATTTAGACTATTTAGTTATCGATATGCCACCAGGAACTGGTGATATCCAATTAACTCTGTCACAGAACATCCCTGTAACAGGTGCAGTTGTGGTGACAACGCCACAAGATATCGCACTGGTTGATGCCATGAAAGGTATCGTGATGTTTAAGAAAGTGAATGTGCCAGTGTTAGGCGTGGTAGAAAATATGAGCGCACATATTTGTAGTAACTGTGGCCATGTTGAGCCAATTTTTGGTACTGGTGGTGCAGAAAAACTGGCTGAAAAATATAACACGAAACTGTTAGGCCAAGTTCCGCTACATATTTCTCTGCGTGAAGACCTCGACCGCGGTCAACCAACTGTTATGCGTGATCCTGAAGGTGAGTTTGCGGATATCTACCGTGAAATCGCATCAGGCATTTCAGCATTAATGTATTGGGAAGGGGATAAAATCCCAACGGAAATTTCATTCCGCGCGGTGTAGTTCACCGTAATCTAATAGAGGCTATTTAGTGTTTAACATTAAATAGCCTTTTTTATTTGTATTGCTTTCTAATCTAACTAACTTTCCCTTTTTCTGATTTATCTGTGGATTGTTTCTATATTGGGAAAGGATAGCGTAGAATAAAGCGATATTGTTGATGAATTCTTTTCCTATGGGCATGCCCTAAAAGGTGATTATGAAATTTTTAATTTTTATTGTCGTCGTGGTGCTGATCGTTTTTTATTTTTATAACCGTATCGTGGCATTACGTGAAGCAGTAGTTTCCAGCGAAACTGAAATTTCAGTTCAATTAGACAGACGCGGAAAAGTGTTTGATAGCTTACTTGCGACGGTGAAAAAATATTTAAGCCACGAAACGGAAGTATTTAGTAAAATTACTGAATTGCGTACTCAGGCACAAAATGCAACAGGTGATAAAGCACGTGAAGCGGAAGATGCCTTATCTAAAATGGTAAGCAGCGGTGCGATTAATGTCGCAGTTGAAGCCTACCCAGAGCTGAAATCTGATGCAATCATGGCTAACTTGCAAGAGGAAATTGTTTCTTCAGAAAATAAGCTGTCATTTGCAAAACGCGGTTATAACCGTTCATTAGAAACCTATAATGCGTATATTGCATCAATGCCTGCTGCACTTATTGTTGGCATTATTCCCAGCTTAAAAATATCGAAAGAATACTGGCGTCTTGATGAAGAGACGATTAAGTCTGAAGAATCACGTCGCATTAATTTTGACTAATTATCGATTCATTGCCATTTGGACAAATTATCGGAACAGCTTAGGACGTTCCGATAATTATCTGTGATAGAAAGCAGGGTATTTTATGGATTTTCGTAACGTCATACGTAAAAATAATATTCGGACTCGTTTTGTCGTGATGAGCTATGTTTTTATTATGCTTATCATTGGGTTATTAGCGGATATTGCAACGCATCCAAATGAACAGTTAGATTTGTTTGATAATGCAATAGAGTTTGTGACGTTAAAAGAAATGCCAATTGCGACATTTATCGTTTTAGGTTTGACATTCCTCGGGTTGGTTTATATTCATTTCCGTGGCCATAAAATGATGTTAGCAGGGATGAATGCGAAAGAAATTAACCCTGAAACTGCCAACAGTTCAGAAGAAAAACAGCTATTTAATATTATTGAAGAGCTGAGTTTAAGTGCGAGTTTAGGTTATATTCCTCGTTTATATATTTTAGAAAGTGATGAACCAAATGCATTTGCCGCAGGCTGGAATAGCAGTAATGTGCTGGTTGGGGTAACGCGAGGGTTACTACAAACGCTGAACCGCCAAGAAGTACAAGCAGTTCTGGCACATGAAGTCGGCCATATTATACATGGTGACTCGAAGCTGACTTTGTATGTGGGTATTTTAGCGAACGTGATTTTAACGATAACCAATGTATTTAGTCAGATTTTTATTCGTACCGCAGGGCGAAGCCGTAATAATGCGGCCAATAAAGCCCAAATGATTTTATTGGTGTTGAATTTTGTGTTGCCGTGGATCACGCAAATTCTGTATTTTTATTTGTCCCGTACCCGTGAGTATATGGCGGATGCGGCAGCGGTTGATCTTACCTCTGATAACCAAGCGATGATCAGCGCGCTGAAAAAAATATCGGGTAAGCATGAAACCCACGAATATGATGAGAGCAGTACAGGGCAGGCTTACCGTAAAGCGGCTTATATTTTTAATAAGGGGGATTCTGTTTTTTCCACTCACCCGTCTATTGAAAATCGCATTGCCGTTTTAGAAGGTAAAAAGCAGTTTTAGCCACATAAATTAAAGGGCTAATTAACAATTCGCCGTTTTTCAGCAAATATTGGCGTTTTTTTTAGCGAACTTTGCCGAGGGACGCTGGAACAACACGTCATTACCCCCTATAATTCCGCCAACGTAACATTTTGATGTTATGTATTTTCATTTCTAAAATATTTAACCAGGTTATCATTTTATGACTGACATAGCGCATCACTGTACCATTGTAGGTATATCGGGAGCCTCTGCATCTGGCAAAAGCTTAATTGCAAGCACTCTATATCGTGAATTACGAGAAAAGGTTGGTGATCATAATATCGGTGTTATTCCAGAGGACTGTTATTATAAAGACCAAGCAGATGTACCGATGGAAGAACGACTTAAAGTGAACTATGACCATCCTAATTCAATGGATCACAGTTTGCTTTATGAACACCTCAGATCGCTAAAAAGTGGTCAAGCAGTAGAAATTCCGCAATACGACTATGTCGCTCACACTCGCAAAGAAAAAACCATTACATTCAAACCTAAAAAAGTCATTATCATTGAAGGCATTTTATTGTTAACCGATAAACGCTTACGTGGTGAAATGGATTTTTCGATTTTTGTTGATACACCACTCGATATTTGCTTGATGCGTCGCATTAAACGTGATGTAAATGAACGAGGCAGAACATTAGATTCCGTGATTGACCAATACAATAAAACGGTTCGTCCAATGTTTTTGCAGTTTATTGAGCCATCGAAGCAGTATGCCGATATTATTGTGCCTCGTGGCGGGAAGAACCGTGTGGCAATTGATATCTTAAAAGCGAAGATCGGGGAATTTTGCCAAGAGTAATCAAGGTAAAAACTAACATTATGAAGGGGGAAACAGCCATGCGTCTTTGTGACCGCGATATTATTCAATGGATGGATGATGGTAAATTAGTCATTAGCCCGCGCCCACCTGTTGAACGGATCAATGGTGCGACCGCAGATGTCCGTTTAGGAAATCAGTTCCGTGTTTTTCGTGGACATACCGCGGCATTTATTGATCTAAGTGGCCCAAAAGATGAAGTGAATGCCGCGCTGGATCGTGTGATGAGTGATGAGATCGTGCTGAGTGAAGACGAGCCATTTTTCTTACATCCAGGGGAATTAGCGCTTGCAGTGACGCTGGAGTCTGTTACGCTCCCTGATAACCTTGTGGGTTGGCTTGATGGTCGCTCATCACTGGCTCGATTGGGCTTGATGGTGCATGTTACTGCACATCGTATTGACCCAGGGTGGAAGGGGCAAATCGTGCTAGAATTTTATAATTCAGGTAAATTACCCTTAGCATTACGCCCTGGCATGGTTATTGGGGCGCTAAGCTTTGAGCCGTTATCAGGCAGTGCAGATCGCCCTTATAATAGTCGCCAAGACGCAAAATATAAAAACCAACAAGGGGCAGTTGGTAGCCGTATCAGCGAAGACTGATACTCGCTAAACTTCGCGGAAATTGTGTTATTAATGGATTTTAATGGCGCAATTTTCGCCCATTTTCAGGGAAAGTAATGGTGTGAGTTCACGTTGGTGATTGTCGCAGGTAGAGTTTAAGAGAGGGAAGCATGAAACGTTTTTTAACGACACTGATTATTTTACTTGTCGTCATTGTTGCGGGTCTGACAACATTAGTGATGTTGGTAAATCCGAATGATTTTCGCCATTATATTGTCGAGCAAGTAGAGAAAAAAAGTGGTTATCAGCTGGAATTTAATGGGGATATGCGTTGGCATGTTTGGCCAACATTGAGCATTATCACCGGTCCCGTCTCTTTAACTGCACCAAATGCATCCAAACCTGCCTTGAGCGCTGAAAACATGCGCTTAGATGTTGAACTGTGGCCTTTGATTTCCCACCGTTTGTCTGTTGAACAAATTGTGATTGATGGTGCTGTGATCCGCAAAACGCCAGAAAGTGAGCCTCAAGCACACAGTAGCGACCCGATTGCACCTGGGGGCTCAACCTCTCAGACTCCCCCTATTGATAAGAATAACTGGTTGTTAGATATTGAAAAAGTTGATATTTCTAACAGTTTAGTGATTTGGCAAACACCAAAAGATGAATTTAACCTCCGCAATATTAATCTGTCGCTGAAAAAAAATAATAACAAACAAGTAGCGGTAAAGTTCAGCGGTAATCTAAATAAAAATCAACAAGAATTTGTGTTCGATACTCGAGCAGATTTTGATTTATCAGCGATAAATCAAAAAATTAGTGGTCAATTAACGCAGTTTGATTATTCACTTAGTGGTGTAGATTTACCTGAAAATGGCATTTCTGGGCAAATTACCACAGATTTTCTATATACCAAAGGGCAACAATCTAACGCGACTTTGACCAACCTATCGATTAAAGCCAATGAAAGCCTGTTAACAGGGAATATTCGTGTAAAACTGAGTGATATCCCACAGCTGGCTGTTGAATTAGCGTCTGAAAAGTTAGATTTAGATAGTTTATTGGGGACGGTAGTGACAGCTTCGGCTTCTGAGGTGGAAACCAATAATAACCGCGTTGGGGTCAAGCCTGTTATTTCGGGGGCAAATACGCAACGATATGATTTATCAGGTTTAAAATCATTCACGGCTAACGTTGACTTATCGGTAGGGAATTTAATTTACCGTGGAATGTCTGTAACTGATGTGGTGATTAGTGCCCAAAATCAAACCCCACGTTTAACGGTTTCTAAGTTACAAGGAAAAGCGTTTGGTGGTGAGTTTTCATTACCTGTTACTCTAAATTATAGCGTAACCCCCGTTACTGTTTCAGCAAAACCTGACTTTAAAAACATCGATTCAGCACCGTTGTTAAAAGCCTTCGATATGCCGCAAAAACTGAGTGGTATTATCTCCCTCAATGGGGCGTTATCAGGTGTCGGTTATGATGATTATGCAGTGAAGAACCAATGGCAAGGGCCTGTTAACTTTGAACTGAGAAATGCGAAATTACATGGGTTGAATATTCCACAATTAATTCAGCAATCAGTTTCCCGTGTGACGAATAAAATTAATGCGCCTGTGAATTCAGGGAATTATACAGAAGTTGAATTATTCACAGTTAAAGGCTATTTAAACAAAGGCAATATGAGCATTTCATCAATGAATGCGAAGTCTTCTTTAGTGAATATTAATGGACAAGGTCGCGTAAATATTCCAAATGAAACGATTGATGTGAATTTGGGCGTGAATATTTTTGGCGGATGGGCGGGGGATTCTCGTCTTGTGCAGCAATTGCAAGGGATGACTATTCCGCTGCGTATTTATGGTAATTGGCATAGCTTGCAATATCAGCTAGATGTAGAGAAATTACTGCGTAGTGAATTACGTACACAGGCCAAAGAGGCTATTGGTAACTTTTTGAAAAAAGAAGAGAATAAAGGGCTTAATGAGTTATTGAATGCATTGTAGAAGAAAATGCATTTATATTATAGAACAACCCCCTAGAGTTGGATTCCAACTTTAGGGGAGCTAAATAAATCTTAGAAAAGTCATCTATTATTCAAAGTATTACTGTAATCGGTTCTTTTAATAGCTCTTTCATTTGATTCTTGCATACGCTGGTTTTTTTCTACTTCAGGCTGTTTTGTTAGTTGATTATTTTTAATATTACTTTTAATTACTTCTGTTTCCATATTCTCAATTTTCTTTGTTAGCTTGTCTAGCGTAGTGCTTTTGCTAGCATTATGCTTATAAGAGCTTATAGAAAATGCGTTAGTTTTATAGTTAATGATTTGTGCTTTTAGGCGATCTAAACCTTCCTGCATATTCCTAGATTCGTTTTGATCTGGTCTTCTGCTTGCGTTACTGTCATTCGCTTTATCTAAAAAGTCTTTCGCATCTTTAATTACGCTATCTATTTGTTTTGATAATATTTTTAAGTCTTTGGTTACCACTGTTTTTGTGGTGACTTTGCTATTATCTTCTATTTTTGGTAAATGATTTGATAAGTTTTTAATAGTACCAATGACTTGTGCCATATTAGATTGATTTTTATGGCTATTAATGTAATTAATTGCTGGTTGATGTGATACGATATTTTGGTTGACTTTCATTGCTATATTCCACCTGTGATTGGGTTATCTTTGACTATTAAAATTATGTATGAATGAAAGTATTTTTCTTTAATAAAGCGATGCTCTATTTATCATTAATAAGCAAATTATTTTTAGATTTTTCAAAAAGGTTGTTCTTATATGTTCTATATAGAACATATAGATTTACTTATTGATATAAAAAAAATACCGACTCAAAGAGCCGGTATTTATCATTAGTTCAGAGCCAAAGATTAATCATCTTCATATTCATAACCATCCCCTTCACGGGCGGGTGGTGTGATTAATACTTTATTGACGCGGTGACTATTCACTTCCAATGGTTGGAATATGCAGCCATTAATGGTGACTTGTTCGCCCACTTCTGGAACACGTTGTAAATGCTCCATTAAAAGACCTGCAATGGTTTCGTATTCACGTTTGTCATCTAATTCCATCGGTACAAACATGATCAAGTCTTCCAGTGGCATAAAGCCATTGGCAATCCATGTACCATCATCAAGCTTCTGAATATCATGACGTGAATCATTCTCCTCATCACCAACAGGTAAGTTACCTGCGATAGTTTCCATCACGTCGGTCAATGTCACGATACCTTCAATTGAACCAAACTCATCAACCACAAAAGCAAAGTGAGTATGTGCTTTACGGAATTGTTCAAGGGCTTTGAGCAGTGATAGACCTTCTGGGAAAATCAGCGGTTGAGTGATTAATGCACGTAAATCCAGTGGGTTACCATTTAGTTGCTGTTTCACTAAATCCATCACATGTACAACACCGACAGGCTCATCACTAATCGTTTCATCAATCACCACAAGGCGCGAGTGTGGGTTTTTCTCCATCAATTGCAACAAATCGCTAGAAGATTTATTGATATCAAGATAGTCCACATCGTGGCGTGAGGTCATGATACTTTCAACGTTACGTTGCGCCATCCCTAACACTCGAGCAATCATTAAACGCTCTTGTGGGTCGAAGACAGATTTATTATCTGCGATAAGATCTGAGGTGTGAGGGTCTAATTCTCCACGCTCTGAATTACCACTTAATATGCGCAACACAGCTTCTGCTGTACGTTCACGCAGTGGGCGCGTCCCCGTTAGGAATTTACGGCGGTTAAATTGCGCGAATTGGTTTAGCACCTCAATCATAATGGAGAAGCCGATAGCGGCGTACAAGTAGCCTTTCGGAATGGCGTAGCCAAAACCTTCTGCCACAAGACTGAAGCCAATCATCAATAAGAAGCTTAAACACAGTATGACAATAGTAGGGTGGTTGTTCACAAAGCTGGTCAGTGGTTTACTTGCCCAGATCATCAGCAACATGGCAATCGTGACCGCCGCAATCATTACGCCGATATGGTCAACCATACCGACAGCGGTGATGACAGAGTCAAGAGAGAACACGGCATCAAGAACAATAATTTGTGCAACAACAGCCCAGAAATTCGATGTCTTTCTTTGGGTATTTGCGTGTTCGTCTTTCCCTTCTAGCCGCTCATTGAGTTCCATTGTTGCTTTAAACAACAGGAACAGTCCCCCAATTAACATAATTAAGTCCCGAGCACTAAAAGGATGCTCGAACAATGTGATTATCGGTTTTGTGAGGGTAATGAGCCATGACAGGCTGAATAGAAGCACAACACGCATAACTAAGGCTAATAAAAGTCCAGTTACACGGGCTCTATCACGCAGCTTTGGCGGGAGCTTATCTGCCAGAATGGCAATGAAGACGAGGTTATCAATACCAAGAACGATTTCTAGAACGATTAGGGTAGCGAGGCCCGCCCAAATCGAAGGATCTGCGATCCATTCCATACAGTTTGTTTTACCTTCTGATATGACGGCTTATACCGACTGAAGAATAATGCGGTTTGTTGAAAGAAATATCAATAAAAATCCACATTAGTTGGATAATTCTTGACAAAAAAAGGGGGAATACGTCATCGATTGCATCAATAACTACCATGCGAAACAATCCTAGGTTAATATGTGATCCCGTTAACAGAATGTCAGCACATTGAGGCTGACTTGGTCCTAATCAGACAGGAGTTGTTCATGTCAAAGCAGCAGATTGGTGTTGTCGGAATGGCTGTCATGGGGCGTAACCTTGCGCTCAACATTGAAAGCCGTGGTTACTCAGTGTCTATCTTTAACCGTTCTAAAGATAAAACAGACGAAGTAATTGCCGAAAATCCAGGGAAAAACCTCGTTCCCAACTATACAATTGAAGAGTTTGTTGACTCTCTGGAAAAACCACGCCGCATCTTATTGATGGTTAAAGCGGGTGAAGCAACGGACAAAACAATTGCCTCGCTGACTCCTCATCTGGACAAGGGTGATATCCTTATCGACGGTGGTAACACGTTATTTACGGACACAATCCGTCGTAACCGTGAATTATCTGCACAAGGTTTTAACTTCATCGGAACAGGTGTTTCTGGTGGCGAAGAAGGCGCATTAAAAGGCCCTTCAATTATGCCTGGTGGTCAAAAAGAAGCTTACGAATTGGTTGCGCCAATCTTAAAAGAAATCGCAGCGAAAGCAGAAGGCGAACCATGTGTGGCTTATATGGGGCCAGACGGGGCAGGCCATTATGTTAAAATGGTACATAACGGTATCGAATACGGTGACATGCAATTAATCGCTGAAGCCTATTCATTATTAAAAGGTTCATTGAATCTGAGTAATGAAGAGCTGGCAGGCACCTTTGCAGAGTGGAACAAAGGTGAATTGAGCAGCTACCTGATTGAAATTACCGCGGATATCTTCAAGAAGAAAGATGAAGACGGTAAGTACCTTGTTGACGTGATTTTAGATGAAGCAGCAAACAAAGGTACAGGTAAATGGACGAGCCAAAGTGCGCTGGATTTAGGCATTCCTCTGACATTAATCACGGAGTCTGTTTTCGCTCGTTATATTTCTTTCTTAAAAGACCAACGTGTTGCAGCGTCTAAAGTCTTAACAGGCCCAGTCTTAAAGCCTGTTGACGGTGATAAAAATGCGTTTGTTGAGAAAGTGCGCCGTGCGTTGTATTTAGGTAAAATTGTTTCTTATGCGCAAGGCTTCCAACAGCTAAAAGCAGCATCTGATGAATACAACTGGGATCTAAACTACGGTGAAATTGCGAAAATTTTCCGTGCAGGATGTATTATTCGTGCGCAATTCTTGCAGAAAATCACGGATGCCTACAACCAAGATGCGAAAATTGCTAACTTACTGTTAGCGCCATATTTCAAACAAATCGCGGACGAATATCAACAAGCACTGCGTGATGTTGTCTGTTACGGCGTGCAAAATGGCATTCCAACACCAACATTCTCTGCGGCAATCTCCTATTACGATAGCTACCGTTCAGCGGTATTGCCTGCAAACTTAATCCAAGCGCAGCGTGACTACTTCGGTGCTCACACTTATAAACGTACGGATAAAGACGGTGTATTCCACACTGAGTGGATGGAATAATTACAACATCATCCTTTACCGATGATGCAAAAGGCGCTAAATTTAGCGCCTTTTTTACCTTTCAAGGATAGAAAAAAGCCGCATCAAGAAATAATGAATTTATGTATTTTATTATTTCTTTTCTGATAGATAGCTTGATGTTTTTTCTACATTATTCATCACTCTTCGAGTGACATAACTTTTTATATTACGGCGTCTGAGCATAGTTTTATGCGTAACTTTCTAATTTTATTACTTTTATTAGTCTTGCTGGGTCCTTTGGGTATTGATTTATACTTGCCAACGATTCCTGATATTGCGAAAGATTTAGGCAGCAGTGAATCCGTTATTCAATCGACCATTGCGTTATTTATTTTAGTTTTAGGCTTGGGTCAATTGATTTCAGGGCCGCTGGTGGACAGATATGGACGCAAGCCTATCGCTATCGTGGGGATGGTGCTCTACATTATTGGCTCGGGTGTTGCCATAGCGGCCACAACACCAACGGTGTTTATTGCCTCGAGACTATTGCAAGGGGTTGCAGTCTGTTGCACTTCTGTGGTGGCATTTAGCAGTGTTCGTGACCGTATGAATGGCACTGAAGCAGCCCGTGCGTTTGGCTTTCTCAATGGTACATTGAATATTGTGCCTGCTCTCGCACCACTATTAGGTGGTTTGCTGGCCGAAGCATGGGGTTGGCGTGCACCGTTTTGGTTCCTTGCGTTATACGCCGTCATCGTAATGGTATTAATCGTGGTATTTTTACCTGAAACACGGCCAACAAATCTGCACAAAGTGAAAATTATTCCTTTGGAAACTTATTGCCGTATTTTAGGCCATCGCCAATTTATTATTTTTGCTCTCGTCAATGCAGGTACGATGGGGATGGCATTAACCTATGTTTCCCTTGCCCCAACGGTGTTGATGGGGGAGGCTCAGTTGAATCCGTTAGCGTTTTCCATTGTGTTTGGGATTAACGGTTTTTGGATTATGTTTGCCAGTTATGTCGCTAACCATTTTATTCATAAAATCGGGCGTCCAGCCTGCTTGTTGGTTGGTAGCTCAATGATGGCGATCGGCTGTTTAGGCTTGATATTAGGCTTCGTTGTGTTGCCAGAAGCTATTCAAAGTCATTGGGTTGTCTATATGTTGCCTGTGGCTTGTGCTTGCACTGGACTGGCCTTTATGATGGGAACCGCAACCAGTTATGCTTTGGAGCCTTTTGGTAATGAAGCGGGTACGGCATCTGCGTTAGTTGGGTTTGTGCAAATGGCTGGCGGTGCAGCATTAGGTCTTTTGGCGATTGCATTACCGATCGCGCCAAAACTATCGTTAGCAATTGTCATGCTCGTTGGTTGTATTTTTGGATTAGTGGCGAGAAAAACGAGTTTAAAGTTAATAGGATCCCATTAATGATGTAAGAGCAGGATGATAAGCCTGCTCTTATTCATATTGGTTTAAACGGTTAGTCCATTAATGGTCGTGGGTAATTTAAGTTCTCTAATTTCAATATCTTTAGATTCTTTTAGCTCACCTTTAATAAAAATTTTAACTTTAACAGGCTTTAAGTCTCTCTCAATATTCACATGAAAACGGTTCATATGAGATGCTCTGAAATTGCTCCCATGAAGTTTGTATTGTCGCGTTGTTCCATCTTCAAGGTCGAATTCCAAATAAGAAGAACAAGAGTCTAGTTTTTTATTGTCTTCATAAACCATGCCTGAAGAACCATATAAAATATCTTGTACATGGTTTGATTTTTGTGTTTCAGGATTGGTGACTAAAATTTGCCCTTCAGGATCATAAAAACCAAGTACGGTAATAACGGGAACATCTTGTTTTATTGGTTTTTTGTGTAACCCGTGACGATGAGATTTCACCCATGACTTACCATCGGAAATATAGGTTATTTTTTCATTTTTCTTAATTTCTTCAGTTTCACCATTAAGATGAACAGTCGTATCCCAGTCAGCCCAAGTTTCTATTATGATGGTATCTTCTGCATTTCTAGATGATGCGTCAGGTAAATGTATATTTTTGCTATGATAGCCATTACCTAATTGTATTTTTAGCACATCATATTTTTCGAGTGCTTTGCATAATTTGTATTGAGTGATCTCTTCACCATTTTCAACAGGAACATTAAATTGAAGAAAGCTTGGTAATTTTAAATAGGCATCTTCCATTTTTTTTGTTTTAGAGTTCCATTTTTGATAACCCGTTGAGGAATCAGTATTAAAGGCGTGAAGTTTTTCTAGCCGTTTTTGGATAGCGGCTAATGTATTTGGTGTATAGAGTGAATAAGCATTATTTTTTTTATCTTTCGGGCTTCCACCATTCATTGCATCATGGTCTGCCATCCCAGAGTGTTCGAAATTTGGGATAAACATATTGTTATCCGCATCCCAGCCCCATGTTGAGTTCTTCTGATGAGAAGGGCGATGGATACCAAGTTCTGTACGCCCACCATAAAAGTCAATAATATCAAAGTTATGACCTAATTCATGGCTAAATTCATTGCCTATTGAATCCTCAACAGAAGCAAGCCCTCCGACATAGCTACCGAGTCCCCCATGGACAACTCGACCATTTTGATATTGACCAACAGCGTTATAGACGACTATTTGAGGGGTCGGTACAAATGAGGGGCCATTAGCAGGTGAACTATTAATACCGGAGGTTGCCATATGAATACCTTCACCGTATGCCTTGCGAGTAATTTTTGAAATAGACTTTTCATGCCAATGGCCTTCTTCAGGAATAATATCGTTTAAAATTGTCCCATCACTGAAAACAAATTGATCGACACGCGTTGATTCATAGCGGTTTACAAGAAGTGTTGAGGCTGGAATGTGTTGATAATATTGCCGATTAAGCTCAGGTGTATCCCTAAAATCGTATTTATCTCTCGGTTCAGTGAAAATACCAATATCTAAGAGGTGCAACCTTAACGTCGTTGGTGCCCCTATGCTACTCTTGGGTAGGAGCCCCATTTTATTTTTATGTATAAAACCAATTTTTATATTAGGCTGAATATACTGACTAGGAATCGATGTTGACCACGTATTTTCCATATATTCAAGGTTATTCATATGTTCAGGAAGGACCATTATTGGGTTATTTCGCCACTTCTGAGTCTCACTGACAAAATCAAAATTTAATGGTTCCCCTTTTTTTAGCTCTACATATGTGCCATCAATAAAAATCGTTGTGTTCTTGCTTGCCGTCGTATTGAAGGTGATATAACAATAGCGATTTCCACCCGGTAATTCGATAGAATCAACCCAGTTGTCATCATTAATGTCTACCCTGATTTGCTTTTGATTTCGCAATAGTAAGTTTTTCATAAACTGAGTGCTTGCTTGCATTTGTTTTAGTTTTTCTTTCTCATTGATGACTTCATCATATTGGAAGTTTCTTCCTAAACTCAGTTTTGATACATCGGTATTGATTGGCAGTTTTCTCCAAATACCATTTTTATTACAGGTAAAATAAAGAAAATCTCCTTTTTTTAACGTTATCACCTTATTATTGAACTCAATTTTTTTCTTGTCCGTAGACTCCGAAGAAAATTGTATTAATTTTGAGGCATATTGCTTATTATTTTTTAATTTGAACGTTTTTACGTCAGCGTTATCAGGAACATTTACTTTTATACTAGAGTGATCTTTTAATAATAGAGAAAATTCGGAATTATAGTTATTTATTCTCTCTTTATCATTTAATTCATAATCGAAAGTTTTAGGGATTTTTTTCGCTATAGAGAGTTCTTTTAGCTGTTTGGTTTCAGATTTTGTTAACCATCTTCCATTGTTATCACAAATAAATAGGGTAGAATGGTTTTTTTCTATTTTATAATGTTGATTACTATATCGGATAATAATATTTGAATTAGTTGTATTATGTAAAAATATTTTTTTACCACGATAACGTGGGTCTGAATTAAGTTGGATAGGCTTAGCCAAATTATCGGGTTTTATACCACTGAAGGTAATTTTTATATTATCGGATTGAGAGATAAATTTGTTAAAATAATTAGGATTTTCAACTAGTTTATTCAGTTGACTGACATCGCTAATCTCTAAATCAAAAGAACACGGTTTTTTAAAATCTCGGGTTCTTAGATTTGTTTCATAAATGCTTAAGTAGGATAATTGGGGAAGTTTTGAAGGAGAGGAAAGCTTTTTAGTATATATTCCGGTTCCTTTGTTATCAGTGATTTCTATATAAACATCTTCGTTATCGGGGATCCTCTCTTGGGGTTTAAACATGATTAAGGTTTTTCGGTTAGCAACTAATGTTGGGTGTTTATCTCCTTCAATTCGATTAACCGCAGGGATGATTGAATTTTGTGCAAAATAAACGCTTCCTTTTAAATCACCATAAGTATCTGAGGTTTCTGTTTGTGTTGACATGCCAATGAATTTATTTTGGTTATAATAAAATTTTTTATCTTCTGTATTATAAATAGCAGGCATAAGAGGATAATAACTTTCTTTTGTATCTGACATGGAATATGTCTGATGTGGAAAAAAAACATGCCTCATACTGTTTAGTACATCCACAGAACTGTAAAAATAATTCATGCCATCTATTGAATAATTATTAGTTGGAATTCTGATGATTAACTTGCTTATTAATGTATCGAGTAAATGCGTATTTTCAGTCATGATATACCTTATGAGTAAACCTTATTTTTTATTAATATTTCAATATTAATTTATTAAATATTTAACTAAACGTTAAGTATTTATCTATGAATTTATTCTGAAATAAAATTCAATAATTATTAATTAGCTTTTTATTTAATAACATTTGTTTTTATGAATATGATATTATGTAAAAATTGATAGGAAGCCTGTGAGATAGTGTTAGATGTTAAATCCATTATTAAAACAGCCTCGAGTGGCTAAAGGTGATGTGTTTTGAGCGCGAATACATCACCATAGGCAGCGTTCTATGGTAATCATAAACAACTAAAATAGGTTTATTACCATGAATAAGAAACATTGGTCAAAATATCAGCTATTACATGAAGTTGTGAAAAATCCAAACATTCATATTAAAGGCTGCCATAGCTATTACAGTGATTGTTGGGATGACGGCTTTGAGAATTCCGTTGTGCGTTATTTGCAAGGGGACGAACAGAGCCTTGATTGGCAGCTTGCGTGGGATGTGGACCAACTGTATATCGGCGATTATGTCTGCATTGGCAGTGAAGTAGTAATTTTGATGGGGGGAAATCATACCCATCGAATGGACTGGTTCTGTTTGTATCCTTTTCTTGAATATATTGAGGAAGCCTATGTTGGCAAAGGGGATACCGTCATTGGTGACGGTGCATGGATAGGTATGCGGGCATTTATAATGCCTGGCGTTAAAATCGGTGAGGGTGCCGTCATTGCGACTAACAGTGTGGTCGTTAAGGACGTTGAACCTTATTCCATTGTGGGGGGGAACCCTGCGAAGCCAATTAAACATCGGTTTGCACCTGAAGTGATTGCCGAACTGTTGGCTCTGAAAATCTACGATTGGCCAGAAGCAAAATTTACTGCGTTAAAGCGTGTTATTTGCGGGAGTGATTTTCAAGCACTAAAACAAGCCAGTATCGAATATGACCAACAATTGAATCTATAATTGTTATAAGGGGAATTCTACGGGATCCCCTTTTTGCTATTAGCGATTAGCTTTCTTCTATGCGAATAAACTCAACCAACGTAGGGTTTGCAATTCGTTGGTAATCTTGTGTATTTAAAATAATTGACCGCTCTAACGTTCCTGCATTGAAGGCCAGTTCATCAAAACGTGCAAACAGTAACGGATCGGCAATAAGCCGTAAATTAGGGTGAAAGCTAAACGGGGGGATTGCACCAAATACACACTGAGTCAGTTCATCCACTTCTTTTGGGCTTGCCAGTGATGCGCGAGTTCCACCAATGGCGATGGCGATTTTGCTTAAATCGGCTTGCTTATCTGCAGGTAAAATGGCTAAAACATGCTGTTTAACCCCATTTCCTTTCACATGGCAAACTAAACCTTTAGCGCCTTGCCCTAATTGCGTTCCACGAATTTTCGCGACTTCTTCAGATTTCCCTGCGGTGGAGTGCTCCATCACACGGTATTTGGCTTGATTATCATCTAATAACTGCGTTAATTGCCTAAAAATTACGTTTTCTGACACCGTTTTTTCCCTTTAAAACCCCATCAATATCAAGGAATGATAACAAGTTCATTGGGAGATACAACCGCAAAACGTAAGAGCCAATAAAGGGGCTAATTTGGGAAATAGTATAAATTGCATATCAGATGCGTTTTTTATCTGTTTTGTCCATCTATCTACGGATTTTATTGCGGTATATTCTGAGGTGTTTTCATTTATCAATAAATTCAATTGGTTAAAAATAAAAAATTCATGTTAATAATGAGAATGAATATTGTTAAGAATTGAGCTTGATCATTTACGCTCTATTTTATTCTCGGTAATATAAATTTTTATATAACGAAAATAGATAACATGAAACGTAAAACTCACTTATATGTCATCACGTCATTGATCGCAGGGATCGCACCATCCATCGTTGCAGCTCAAGTCACCGAACAAATCAGCAAACCTAAACAAGACAAAATGTTAGTCACTGCCGCACCGACAGATGTCACTGGTGAAGCTCAAGCTGGTGCGGGTTTCTTTACTTCTCAAATTGACCTTGGGCCATTAGGCGATGTGGAATGGATTGATACCCCTTATTCCACCACTACGATCAGCCGTGAAATGATTGATAACCAGCAAGCGAAAAGTGTCAGTGAGCTGCTGAAATACGCCCCAAGCGCACAAATGCAAGCTCGCGGTGGGATGGATGTCGGCCGTCCTCAAAGTCGTGGTATGCAAGGAAGTGTGGTTGCCAATAGCCGCCTGGATGGGCTCTACATGGTGTCAACAACCGCATTCCCTGTGGAAATGCTCGACCGATTAGATGTCATCAACAGTCTAACTGGGGCATTGTATGGCCCAGCGAGCCCAGCAGGGCAGTTTAATTTCACTGCAAAACGCCCTGAAGATATTCAGCGTTTATCATTAGGTTACCAAAGCCGCAATGCTTATAGTGGGCACGTTGACCTTGGGGGGTATTTCGATGCCGATAAGCGTTTTGGTTACCGTTTGAATTTAATGGATGAAGAGGGGACGGGGAACGTAAAAGACAGCACCTTACGCCGTAAACTTGCATCTATTGCATTTGATTGGAACATTCAACCAGGCACACAATTGCAATTGAACGCCAGTCACTACAATTTTGTGCAAAAAGGCTATGTCGGCAGCTTTAGCTATGGTCCTGACATTAAATTACCCAAAGCACCAAACCCACAAGACAAAAACTTAGCCCTGCATACCGCGGGGAATGATTTAACCACTGATACCGTTAGCACTCGTTTAATTCATGATTTTAATGAAGACTGGAAACTGACTGCGGGTGTCGGCTTCCAACAAGCGGACAGGGCGATGCGTACGGTTTCAAGCCAAATTGTTGATAATCAAGGTGAGATAAAACGCTCATTGTCGGATTCCCCTGCATCGGGGCGTTTTCGTGTCCTAAGTAATTCTGCGGTTCTCAATGGCCATGTAGAAACCGGCTCAATTGGTCATGATTTATCATTTGCTACTAACGGTTATGTTTGGTCAATTTACAGCGCGAAAGATGGCAGTATTAAGCGAGATCTCGGTTCAACCAATATGTTCAACCCCTCGCCGATGGAGGAGCCATCTGATGGGCGAATTCATACAGGCGGCTCCCGTTATAAAGCCAGCGAAAACCGCCAACAAAGTATCACGGTGGGTGACACCATCACTTTTGACCCGCAGTGGTCGGCGATGTTTTATTTGAGCCAAAGCTGGATTGAAAGCCAAAGTTTTGACAAACAACACCATAAAACCAGCCAAACCAATGATAACGGGCTGAGCCCACAAGCGGCAGTGATGTATAAAATTACCCCGCAAGTGATGACTTACGTGAGCTACGCGGATTCTCTTGAAGAAGGGGATACCGCGCCAATGAATCAACATATTAAAAATGAAGGGCAAACGCTCGATGCCTATCGTAGTAAGCAATATGAAATTGGGGTTAAAGCAGATGTAGCTGATTTAAACCTTGGTGCAGCACTGTTTCATTTAGAGCGTCCATTTGCTTATGTTGATAATAATGATGTATTTCGCAAACAAGGGGAACAAGTCAATAGAGGGCTTGAGCTGACTGCTACAGGACACGTTTGGCAAGGGTTAAATGTGTATAGCGGTATTACTTTCTTGGATCCGAAATTGAAAGACACGAAAAAAATCGAGGCGCGTAATAAACGTGTTGTTGGGGTGCCTAAAATCCAAGCGAATATGTTAGTGGAATATGCCCTGCCATCTATGCCTGAATTGGTGTACAGCGCCAATGTGCATTACACCGGTAAACGTGCTGCTAATGATACCAATACCAGTTGGGCGGGAAGTTACACGACGTTAGACCTTGGCACACGTTACAGCACAAAAATCAATCAAACGCCGACAACCCTTCGTTTATCAGTGAATAACATCACTGACGAACGTTATTGGGCATCTATTTTCCCATCAGGGATCAATGGTGAAGGCCGTGGTGGTAGTGCCTTCTTAGGCGCAGGCCGTGAAGTTCGCGCAACCGTTACGTTTGATTTTTAATGATAAAAGTCTAGGAGCACGCCGTTTTGCATTAAGGCGAAGCGGCGAAATAAATATGAGAAAACCCCTTTTCCTGCAATCAGCCATTTTACTGTTTGGGTTGTTAATGGGCAGTGCAACACAGGCGAAGACAGATAACCCCGCATTGCGTATTGCGACGCCTTGGCCAGCACAAAATACCATTATTATGATGCTAGGTTACGGCGAGCAAATTGTTGGTACTTCGATGATTGCGAAAAAAATCCCACTGTTTCGCCAGATGCTGCCAAATATCGATGATGTTCCCGTGATCAGTATTAGCAATCAATTGAGCCCAGAACAGATCATTTCACTACGTACTGAATTACTGTTTGTCGCCAAAGGAATGGAAGTCCCACAACGCGATTTATTAAAAAGTGCAGGGGTAAGAGTGGTTGAATACCCTGCTAACTCTTTAAAATCGTTACAAGAAAGGGTACAGGAAACGGCAAAAGAGTTGGGCCCAGATGCACAAAGTAAAGCGGTTGAATACCAACGTTATTTCGACCGTAATGTCGCATTGGTTAATGCACGACTGGCAGGCTTAACGGAGGCGGAAAAACGTACGGTTTACCACAGTATGGGAAGTGCGCTGTTTACCTCGGGGCGGCCGTCGTTAAATCAAGATTGGATGGATTTAGCAGGGGCAAAAAATGTGGCAGAAACTTGGTTTGCAGATAAGAAAAATAACTCTGGTGAGGTATTACTGGAAACGGTGATCGCAGCTAATCCTGATGTGATTGTGGCGATGAATAGGGAAGATGCCAATATCATCAAATCGTCTTCCCAATGGCAAGAGATGGGCGCGGTCAAAAATCAGCAAGTTTATGTCAACCCCAAAGGTATGTTTTGGTGGTGTCGTGAAACCTCTGAAGAAGCACTACAGTTCTTATGGTTAGCTCAAACGCTGTATCCAGAGCGTTTTACGGATATCGATATGAGGCAAGAAACGGCTGATTTTTACCTGAAATTCTTTGGTATTTCACTGAGTGAGGTGCAAATCGATAATATTTTGCATCCATAAAATAAAACTGCCTGCTAAGCAGGCAGTTTATCAATTACTGATGACGTTCTTTCAAGCGTTTGATTATCGCGCTTAAATCGAGATCCTGATCTTGCAGCAATACCATTAAATGGTACATCAAATCCGCAGCTTCGTTAGTTAATTCAGCGCGGTCATTAACGGTTGCCGCCAGTGCAGTTTCAACCCCTTCTTCACCCACTTTTTGTGCAATACGCTTGGTACCACTGGCGTACAGGCGAGCTGTATAAGAGCTTTCTGGCGATGCCGTTTTGCGCTCTTTTAGCAGTGTTTCTAGTTCAAACAAAAAGCCCCAATCACTTTGTGCAGGTGCGAAACAGCTTTGAGTGCCGTTATGGCATGTTGGGCCATCTGGCAGGGCGAGTGCCAATAAAGTGTCACTGTCGCAATCAGGGTAAATATCTAATAAATTCAAAAAATTATTAGAGGTTTCCCCTTTTGTCCACAAACGCTGTTTGGTTCTTGAATAAAAGGTCACTTTGCGGCTCTCTAAGGTGACTTGCAGTGCTTCAGGGTTCATGTACCCCAGCATCAGCACATCCCCTGAAACTGCGTGTTGTACGATAACTGGCATCAGATTATCGACTTTTTCCCATGCCAGTTGGCTACATTGTTCTGTGGTTAACATACTCTAATTTGAACTCCATTTTCGGCTAGGTATTGTTTTAAGTCACCGATATTAATAATTTGTTTGTGAAAGACGGAAGCGGCTAAGGCACCATCAACACCAGCATCAGCGAAGGCATCAAGGAAGTGAACTTTTTCACCTGCGCCCCCTGAAGCAATTAACGGCACTTGGCAAACCTCACGCACTTTTTTCAGTTGTACCAGATCATACCCTTGGCGTACACCATCTTGGTTCATCATATTTAAGACGATTTCGCCTGCGCCGCGTTGCTGGGCTTCTTTGACCCAATCCAAGGTTTTCCAGCGGGTTTGTGTGGTGCGTTTTTCATCTCCCGTAAACTGGTACACTTGGTATTCATTGGTGCTGTCATCGAACCAAGTATCAATACCGACCACGATGCACTGAACACCAAAGCGGTCGGCTAAACGGGTGATTAACGTTGGATCAGACAGTGCGGGGGAGTTAATCGAAATTTTATCTGCGCCAAAGGATAAAATCTGTGCTGCATCTTCCACACTCTTAATGCCGCCTGCCACACAGAACGGAATATCAATCACTTCTGCAACTTTAGCAACCCAGCTTTTATCGACAACGCGGCCATCAGATGATGCAGTAATATCATAAAAAACCAACTCATCGGCACCTTCTTGCGCATAGCGCTGCGCTAATGGCACGATGTCACCGATAATTTCATGGTTACGAAATTGCACACCTTTAACGACTTGCCCGTCGCGAACATCCAAACACGGAATTATGCGTTTTGCCAACATTCGATTGCCTCCGCAACGGTAAATTTACCTTCGAGTAATGCTCTACCCACAATAACCCCCGCAGCACCTGAAGCAGGGATGGCAGCGATATCATCTAAGTCGCCAATACCGCCAGAGGCTTGAAACAAAATATCGGGGAATTTTTGACTGATTTCTTGGTACAGATTAACGTTTGAGCCTGCCAGCGTGCCATCTTTTGAAATATCAGTACAAAGAACATGTTTTAAGCCGTAAGGCCGATAAATTTCAATGGCTTGTTCTAATGTTAGATTAGAGTTTTCTTGCCAGCCGCTAATGGCGATTTCTTTTACGCCTTCGGCATTGATCCGCACATCTAGCGCCAACACGATCGCTTCGCCACCATAGGTTTCAAACCATGTTTTGACCAATTCAGGTTTGGTGACAGCCGTTGAGCCAATCACCACACGAGTCGCTCCCGCATTTAATAATGCTTTGATGTCATCTTCGGTACGAATACCGCCGCCCACTTGCACGGGGACACTCACACCCGCCAACAGTTTTTTCAGCAGGGGAATTTGGCGTTTTTGTGGGTCTTTCGCGCCCGTTAAGTCCACAAGGTGTAGGAGCTTAGCGCCTTGTTTTTCATATTGTTGTAAACGCGGTAGTGGATCAGTGCCGTAATCCGTTTGCTTAGCGTAATCCCCTTGATGTAACCGTACGACGGTACCATCGATTAAATCTAATGCAGGAATGATCATGGTTCTTACATCTCCAAAAAGTTTTGAATCAAGCGAGCGCCAGCGGCACCTGAACGTTCAGGGTGAAATTGCACGCCGAAAAAGTTGTCGCGATTCACCGCACTGCTAAATGGGTTGCCATATTGAGTTTGTGCGATGGTATTTTCTGAAATTGGCATCGAATAGCTGTGCACAAAATAAAAATAGGCGTCATCACCAATCCCTTTAAATAACGGGTTACCTGCGAGAGCTTTCACTTGGTTCCAGCCGCTGTGAGGGACGGGTAAACCATTGGCATCCATTTTGCGCACAGGGCTATCAATCAGGCCGAGTAATGGAATTTCCGTTTGGCCTTCCTCACTGATACTTCCCAGCAATTGCATGCCCAAACAAATCCCTAAAACAGGCTGAGTCAACGCTTTGATTAAGGGCACTAATTCACGCTCTACGAGTTTTTCCATTGCAGCGCTTGCTGTGCCTACACCAGGTAAAAAGACTTTATCGGCTTGCAAAATGGTGTTGGTATCACGGCTGACCACGGGGTTGTAACCTAGGCGTTGTACTGCATAGGTCACCGACGCTAAATTTGCACAGCCAGTATCGAGGATGACAACGTTCATCAAAGAACCCCTTTTGAGCTTGGTAAAGTATCCCCTTCAACACGGATAGCTTGGCGCAATGTGCGACCAAACACTTTAAATAAGCTTTCTGCTTTGTGGTGATCGTTTTTCCCTTTAGTTTTCAAGTGCAACGTACAACCCATAGCGTAAGACAATGAACTAAAGAAGTGCTCAATCATTTCGGTGCTTAAATCCCCAACGCGCTGGTATTTAAATTCGGCTTTATATTCAAGGTGAGGGCGCCCTGAAATATCCAGCGCACAGCGTGCTTGGCACTCATCCATCGGTAGCACAAAGCCAAAGCGTGCGATGCCGCGCTTATCGCCCAGCGCCACTCTCAACGCTTCGCCTAAAGCAAGGCCAGTGTCTTCGACGGTGTGGTGGTCATCGATAAATAAATCCCCTTTGACTTCAATATTTAAGCGGAAACCACCGTGGGTTGCGATTTGGTCTAGCATGTGGTCAAAGAAGCCAACGCCTGTGTTAATTTTGCTGCCACCTTCTTGGTCTAACCAAACTTCCACCAGAATATTAGTTTCTTTGGTGACGCGCTCAACACGTGCATGGCGGTCTCGTTTGGTTAATTGGGCAGTGATGGTTTCCCAATCGAGGTCGGTCGCGCTATAGCGTAACCCTTTGATCCCCATATTTTTAGCGAGTTGAAGATCCGTTTCACGGTCACCGATGACATAGCTATTGTCACTGTCGAGCACATTGCTGTCTAAATAACGCTCAACTAATTGAAGTTTAGGTTTGCGACAAGCGCAGTTATCTTCAGGTTTGTGCGGGCAAATCAGGACTTCATCAAATTTTACGCCTTGTGATTCAAAAACTTGCATCATCAAGTTGTGTGGTGGTTCAAAGTCTGCGGTTGGGAAGCTATCGGTGCCTAAGCCGTCTTGGTTGGTTATCATTACTAAACGGTAATTGGCTTTTTGCAGAGCAAGTAAACTTGGAATGACGGCCTTTTCGAAGGCGAGTTTACTTAAGCTATCCACTTGGAAATCAGTCGGTGGCTCGGTAATTAATGTTCCATCACGGTCGATAAATAAAATTTTCTGGCTCATGAGTCATTCCTAATTAGCAAAGTGCTTCAATAGCTTCAATAACACGGACATTTTCAATTTCTGTCCCGATAGTAATACGCAGGCAATTTTCCAGTCCCGGCTGCTTGCTTTGATCACGTAAGATAATGCCTTGATCCCACAGAGCTTTAAAGACTTTATTGCCGTCAGTAAAGCGCACTAAAATGTAGTTGGTTTCGCTTGGGTAAACTTTTTCGACAACCGATAAACTACGCAGAGCTTCAGACAGGGCAATGCGGTTTTCCGTTACCGTCGCAACACGGCTCTTCATGGTAGCGATACCTTGTGTATCAAGCGCTTGCGCTGCAATCATCGCGACTGGGGTCGATAATGGATAAGGGGCGATAACTTTTAATAAAACCTCAATGACTTCAGGTGACGCGAGTGTGAAGCCGCAGCGCAGGCCTGCTAATGCAAAGGCTTTTGATAACGTTCTTAAAATCACCAGATTTGGGTATTTTGCTAACCAGCTTGCGACACTGTATTGTGGGCAAAACTCAATATAGGCTTCATCGACCACTACCAGTGCACGACCTGCGGCCATCTCTAATACTTCCAGTAAGTCTTTGTTATCGATAATATTACCGGTTGGATTATTTGGGCTACAAATATAAATCAGTTTAGTATTTGTGAGGTTCTCGCGAATAGACGCCACATTTAATGACCAATCTGGCAGAGCCATAATTTTTTTCTGCTCGACACCAAAGGTTTCAGCACTGACGCTGTACATGCCGTATGTCGGAGGGCAGAACATTACCGCATCTTTACCTGGTTCACAAAATGCGCGGATCAGCAATTCAATAGATTCATCTGCACCGCGGCACACTAAAACTTGATCAGGTTCAATACCTGCGTATGTTGCATAGTTATTGATCACCGCAGCAGGTTGGCATTCAGGGTAACGGTTTAGGTTGCGCTCACTAAATTGGTAATCTGGTGCGATAGGGTATTCATTCGCATTGAGCCAAACGTCCCCATTTCCCCCTAAACGGCGCGCAGACATATACGGGGTCATGGTTTTGACATTTTCACGCGCAAGGCTGGCAGCATTAAATTTTTGGCTCATGACTTACTCCTGATTTTGTTTTTTTAGTTCTGTGACACGTAAAGTCACCGCATTTTTGTGGGCAGTCAGTTTTTCCGCCTGCGCTAACGTTTCAATGGTGTTGGCTAAGCCTAATAAACCCTGTTTAGACAGCTTTTGCACGGTCATGCGCTTCATAAAATCCGCAAGGCCGAGGCTTGAGTACGTTGCTGTGTAACCATAGGTTGGTAAAACGTGGTTGGTGCCTGAAGCGTAATCCCCAGCAGACTCTGGTGACCAATCACCAACAAAAATAGACCCTGCACTGGTGATGTCCGCGACTAAATCATCCGCATCACGAGTTTGTAAAATTAAGTGTTCTGGCCCGTAGCGGTTACTGATTTCCACACATTGTTTGATGGAGTCAGCAATAATGACGCGGCTGGCGCTTAGGGCTTCTCTCGCAATGGCTGCACGTGAAAGCTGGGCGAGTTGTTTTTCTGTTTCCGCTATCACGCGCTGGGCGAAGTTTTCATCGTCGGTTAGTAAAATGACTTGAGAATCTGGGCCGTGCTCCGCTTGGGATAATAAATCAGAGGCGGTAAACGCTGGGTTCGCTTGGCTATCGGCAATCACTAACACTTCAGATGGGCCCGCTGGCATATCAATTGCTGCCCCTTCGTGGCTTTGGCTGACTTGGCGTTTTGCTTCTGTCACATAAGCATTGCCTGGGCCAAAAATTTTATCGACCGCAGGGATGCTCTGTGTCCCAAAGGCCATCGCAGCAATCGCTTGCGCACCGCCGACTTGGAAAATTTCTGTAATGCCACACAGTTTTGCTGCATACAAAATTTCATCGGCAATAGGGGGTGGGGAACATAAAATAATTTTGCGGCAACCCGCAATATTAGCTGGTGTGCCTAGCATCATGACCGTTGATAATAACGGCGCTGAGCCACCTGGAATATACAAACCAACTGCATCAATCGGGCGTGTGACTTGCTGGCAAACAACACCCGCTTGGGTTTCTACCGTTATGGGGGTGGGGATCTGCGCTTCGTGAAAACGGCGAATATTGCTAATTGCTGTTTTCATTGCTGTTTTAATCTCATCACCGAGGCGTGCTTCAGCTTCATTAACCGCATTTGGTGCAACACGCACGGTATCAATTTCGGTTTTATCGAAACGGCGGCTTAAGGCTTGGAGGGCGCTATCGCCCTCACGACGGACTTGATTGATAATGTCACTGACTGCGGTGCTAATACTACCAGAGGCAGCAATAGCAGGGCGCATCAGTAATGCACTTTGTTGTTGTTTGTTGCAATCTGCCCAGCGAATTGGCTGGTTGAATCCCATTTCCATGACGATTTACTCCATCATTTTTTCGATTGGCAGAACAAGAATTGAACTTGCACCTAATGCTTTTAGTTTTTCCATGGTTTCCCAGAATAAGGTTTCTGAGCTGACCATGTGCATAGCGACACGGCTGTGGTCACCTGCTAGCGGCAGAATAGTTGGACGCTCAGCCCCTGGCAGTAACGCGATGATTTCATCCAGTGTTTCACTTGGTGCGTGCAGCATGATGTATTTAGATTCGCGAGCTTGGATAACGCCTTGAATACGGGTCATCATACGGTCGATAAGCTGTTGTTTGTCCGCAGACATTTCGCCATCACGCTGAATTAAACACGCTTTAGAGCGATAAATCACTTCTACTTCTTTCAGGCCATTAGCTTCTAAGGTTGCTCCCGTTGAAACGAGGTCACAGATGGCATCGGCTAAGCCAGCACGAGGAGCAACTTCAACAGAACCATTCAATAAGCAAGATTTAAACTGAATGCCTTTTTGGTCGAAGTAGCGTTTTAGCAAGTGTGGGTAAGAGGTGGCAACGCGTGAGCCATTTAAGCATTCTGCCCCAGTGTAGTTAAAATCTAATGGTGCAGCTAAAGACAGGCGGCACCCACCGAAATCCAAGCGGCGCAATGTTTTGTACTGAGGGTCTTCCCCTTGTGCGCGGCGGTTTAATAACTCTTCTTCAAGGACGTTTTCACCGATAATGCCTAAGTCCACAACACCGTCCATAACCAGCCCTGGAATATCGTCATCACGCACACGAAGTAAATCAATAGGCATATTTTCTGCATAAGCAATCAAACGTTGTTGTTGTAAATTGATTTTGATCCCGCAGCGAGCCAATAACTCTCTTGATTCTTCGCTTAAACGACCTGACTTTTGAATAGCAATACGTAAACGTGATTTATCCAACATAACCTTACCCCATATTCCTTTAGTAACTTTTTGTTTTAATATAAAAAAACCCTCGGAAGATTATCTTCCGAGGGTTCTCTCATTTGCATTTCAGCCACCGGAAGATTCGTTGATCGTCTTCCAGCACACATCGCCCGAAAGACTAATCAGGATGATGGTGATGATGATGGTTGCGTGAAATACGATTCATGATGTCTTCCGTTCTCTTATTTAACTGAATGACTAAACATTCACTGTGCTAACTAAATACTCATTGGTATCCAACCTATCCGATTTCCCCCTATGAATGCAACCTTTTTTTAAAAAATAACCAATAATAATTCGTTGGGCAGGTTTTATAGTGATTAATCCCTCCGAAAATCTATTCGGAAGTTTTATGGTTTTCAGCTAATCTAAGAAAAAACTCAGTGCCTTAGTAGATTTGGAGTCGAAGCATGAAAAAAGTCACAATTATTGGATTGGGTTGGCTGGGGTTACCATTAGCACAGGCTTTACTTTCCAAAGGTATCCAAGTGGTGGGAACTAAAACAACGCCAGATGGTATTGAGGCCGCTCGAAGTGTGGGGATTGAGTGTTACTCATTAAAACTGACGCCTGAGTTAGAATGTGACGCTGATGATTTAACGCAATTGATGGAAGACAGTGATGCGCTAGCCATTTTGTTGCCGCCCTCTAAAGTGAATGTGGAACATTATGTGTCAGCGATTGAAACGCTGGTAAATAGTGCGATTATCTTTAAGGTGCCCAAAGTGATTTTTACCTCTTCTACGGCGGTGTACGGGGAGCAAAATGGTGAAATGACGGAAGGTTCTCCGTTAGAAGGCGTGACGGCTTCCGCACAGGCGTTGATTGATACCGAAAATTGGCTACATCAATTGCCAAACATCTCTGTGGATATACTGCGTTTAGCGGGGCTTGTAGGGGAAAAACGCCATGCAGGGCGTTTTCTAGCAGGTAAAATAGGGGTTAAAGGAGCCATGCAGCCTGTGAATATGGTGCACCAAGACGATGTTATTAAAGCCATTTTAGCGTTACTTAACCAGCCAGAGGGTGGACATCTTTATAATTTATGCGCACCTATGCATCCAACACGAGGTGAATTTTATACACAAGCGGCGAAATCACTGGGGCTCGTTCCCCCTAAATTTATTGACTCAGTGAATGAAGCAGAAGGAAAGTGGATTAACGGAAATCGAATTTGCCAAGAAATCGGGTTCGAATACCAATACCCAAACCCGAATAGCATGTTGATGACTATTTAATTGGGATCATCACGATTTTTTGGAACGCGGGGCGTGTGGTGAGCAGCTGGTACCAGCGCTCTAAGTTCTTAAATTCAGGGCGTTCGGTGACAATTTCGTGCCATGGGTAAAATAATGGTGCAATAGCGATATCAGCAATACCGAATTTATCACCACTGAAATAGGCCTGATGGGCTAAAGCGTCATCGGCAATTTGCAGTAATTTATTGATATTGGCATAAATGATTTTTGCTTGCTCTGGGTCTCTATCGGCTTCTGGGACGCGGACGATTTTGTTCATCATCTGTTTGATGTGATCAAACAAATTCGCGTTGCTCCAATCCATCCATTTATCCGCTGCGGCTCTTTCTTGTACATCTTTAGCAAGTAATAAGTGAGAGTGATCAAACTTTTCCGTAAGGTAACGTAAAATCGCGTTTGATTCCCACAGCGCAAAGTCATCATCCTGTAGAGTTGGGATTGTGCTGTTTGGATTCATTTTTTTGTATTCAGGTGTATCAAGCCCACCAAATGGGCCACCTACATCTTTTTGATTATAAGCCACATTTAATTCTTCTAAGCACCAAAGTACTTTTTTGACATTGGAAGAATTGGCACGTCCCCAGACAGTTAACATTGCAGTCTCCTAATTGATTTTTGTCATTAGCCATGTCATTAACCATAGTTAAGATAGATTAAATTCGCTTTCAGGCAAATCTTTATTTCCTATAGGTGGTCTTAGTGGAAATAAAGCCTTATATTATGATGAGTTAGCAATTTTTATCACGGCGAAGGGTTCATCGTTTAGTGGTGGTGAGTAATACAATAGTGATTTTAAATGTGTAGTATTAAGTCAAGTGAAGGAATAACCGATGAGTAAAAAAATGTTGTCCCTAAAAACCCGCCGCGCTGGCATTGGGTTGAGTCTTTTGATGGCCGTTAGCACCAGTGTTTATGCGGCCGAGACACCGGTTGCTCCTCAAGTCGATGTAAAAGCGTATGTCCTGATGGACTACAATAGCGGGAAAATTTTAGCATCAGGTAACCCTGATGAACGTTTAGACCCAGCCAGTTTAACTAAGATCATGACAAGTTATGTGGTGGGGCAGGCCGTGAAGGCGGGGAAAATCACCACGCAGGACATGGTAACAGTCGGAGAGGATGCATGGGCGACAGGGAATCCAGTCCTGAAAGGCTCTTCGTTAATGTTTTTGAAGCCAAAAGACCGTGTTTCTGTATTGGATTTGAACAAAGGGATTGTTATTCAATCAGGTAACGATGCCAGTATTGCCCTTGCAGATTATGTCGCAGGTAGCCAAGATTCATTTGTGAGCTTGATGAATCAATATGTGCAGCAGATTGGTTTGAAAAACACACATTTTAAAACAGTTCATGGGCTGGACTCTGAAGGGCAATACAGCACTGCACGCGACATGGCGTTATTAACACAAGCAATGATCCGCGATGTGCCTGATGAATATGCTCTGCATAAAGAAAAAGAGTTTACCTTCAACAAAATTCGCCAGCCTAACCGTAACCGTTTGTTATGGAACCAAAACTTGAAAGTGGATGGCGTGAAAACGGGGCACACGAGCGGTGCTGGCCATAACTTAGTGGCATCAGCAACAGAAGGGGACATGCGTTTGATTTCGGTTGTGCTTGGCGCGCCGAGTGATCGTGTACGTTTTACCGAAAGTGAAAAGTTACTGACTTGGGGGTTCCGTTTTTTCGAAACAGTCACACCAATTAAAGCGGATGCGACATTGAAAAAGCAGCGTGTCTGGTTTGGTGATACCTCTGAAGTGGCATTAGGTGTGGCGGATGATGTGTCTGTGACTATCCCTAAAGGTCAGTTGAAAAATTTGAAAGTCGATATTCAGATGACCAATGATTCGTTAGAAGCACCATTAGCGAAAAACCAACAAGTGGGTACTATCAACTTTATCTTAAATGATGAAGTCATTGAGCAGCACCCACTTGTGGCAAAATCTGCGGTTGAAGAAGCGGGCTTTTTTGGGCGTATTTGGGATTATATTATGAAAACCATTAGTGGCTGGTGGAGCGCAATTTTTGGTTAATTAAAACAACGTTTAAATATGAAAAGACCTCAAATGAGGTCTTTTTTAATGTATTAGACTTGTAGTTATAGTAATTAAATTAAAAATAACATTCAGCAAAATTATTATTCTATGGGTAGCACTAGGCGATTTTACAGATAAACTTCAATTGAAATGTATTTAGGGTTATTTAATAATAAACCTAATCATTTACCTTTTAATGATTAATAAAATAATTTTTGTTTCAATATGGATTTTAAATATAAAATTAAATGGAGTTATATCTATGAATACATTATCTAATACTATCGATGCTAGACTTCAAGAGTTATTAGCAATGAATAACAAAAAAACAGGCGATAATAATATAGGTCACAATACAGTTTATGGTGGAGATGCCGTAAATCAAGGGATAAATAGTGGTGTAATGCAATCTGGCGATGGCATTGATTCAGGAAATGGTCATGGAACGGTTAAAGGGGGAAATACAGTCAATGAACATACGAATAATCATGTAATGATGGGGGCAAAGGCGCGTAATGACGGTACGAATAATGGCCAAGTTGAAGGCGGTAATAGCACTAATAAAGGGCTAAATAATAATGAACTAGTTGGTGGTATGGCTCAGAATGATATTGGAAAAACCAATGATAAAAACTCTTATATCAAGGGGGGTAATGCGCTTAGGGCTTTACAAAATGGCATAGAAAAATATGAAGGACTGCAAAAGCAACTCGCCGATGCTAATGTTGAATTAATTAAAAAAAATAAAGAATTAGAAATGGCTAAACAACAACTCGATACTCAAAAAGAGGACTTAAAAAATAAAAATAAAGAATTGGAAATGCAAAATGACAGTAATCAGGAGACTTTGGATAAATTAGATAGATTAACCCAGTCATTAGAGATGAAGGAAAAAGAAGTTGTTTCACTAAATGATGAAATCACCAAAAATAAAGAACAAATAACTAATTTAGAAGAAGGTATGGCATCTCAACGTAAAGAAATTGAATCGTTAAAAGTTAAATTAGAGAGTGCTAAGTTAGAAAGTGAAGAATTAAAAGTAAAGTTTGATGATATTAATAAAAAGAAAAATGATATTGAAAAAAGATTATTAAAACAGAGTGACAAAAACAAGGAACAGGAAAATAAAATTACTGGGCTTGAGTCAAAAATAAATATAAAAAATGATTTGATCCATAATCTAGCTAAACAGCTGGATGAAAACAGCCAGAATAATGGTAAATTGGAAAGTAAAATAGAAAAATTACAAAAAGAGGTGACTGAATTAAATACTAAACTTGAAAAATTAAAACAAGTTGAGAGCACAACTCGAGCTAAAGCCCAGGCACTACAGAAACGCATTGACTCGTTATTGAAAAAAGAAACCGAGTTATCAGAAAAAATCACCAGCCTAGAAAGTGAGTTAAAAATTTCACAAGAAAAATACGCTAAGTTCGAGTTATTAGTTGAGAAAGAAAGAAAAGATAATAACCAACGACTTAAGCAAATGTTCTCTGAAGTTAGTAAAATTGCGAAAGAGGGAGAGGAAGTATTAGACCAACCTGCAAGTGAACATACCAGAACAACGAAAGTGGTTGAGTATTCATCAAAAACAGAAACAACGAAACAAGACGATAAGGAACAAGGAAAATCCTCCGTTTTAGGTGGTTCTGCTCAAAATTTAGGTATGAATGTAGGCTTGATCCGTGGGGGGGATAGTTTTAGTCAGTCACTCGTTATTGATGGCGTTGTGGTTACCGATGATTCGCACATTGCTTCTTTAGCTGCAAGTATCAGTGAATTTAAACAAACTGTTGAAACAACCATTAATGATGTAGCTCAAGACACTAAAAAATCGGTGGAAACAGTATTGGCGGCGGTACAAGGTCAATCTTTCTTTTCATTATTTTAATGAATTTTAGGCAGTAATATAAAGCGGGAATGAAAAGGATGTTATCCCGCTTTATTTACAAAACCTATCCAATCTGTTGCTAAACATTGTACGTTTGCCCGCAGTTTGAAAAATGCCTGCTTATTGCAGGCATTTTTGTCGAGGAATAAATAAAATTACTCGCAGTGTGCCAGCTTTATGGCGAGTCCACCTTGTGATGTTTCTCGGTATTTTGCATTAATGTCTTTACCCGTTTCATACATGGTTTCGATCACTTTATCGAGGCAAACTCGCGGATCACTGACACGGCGCAATGCCATACGTGCGGCGTTAACGGCCTTAACAGAGGCAATTGCATTACGTTCAATGCAAGGAACTTGTACTTGGCCGCCTACAGGGTCGCAGGTGAGGCCTAAGTTGTGCTCCATTGCAATTTCAGCGGCAATACATACTTGCTCTGGGCTACCACCCATCAATTCCGCAAGCCCTGCAGCTGCCATTGAGCAAGCAACGCCCACTTCACCTTGGCAACCCACTTCAGCCCCTGAAATAGAGGCATTCATTTTATACAGTGCGCCGATTACCCCTGAAACAAGGAAGTAACGCGTATAGGAATTTTCATTCACTGGGCGAATGAATTTATCATAATAGGCGAGTACCGCAGGAACGATACCACAAGCCCCATTCGTTGGCGCTGTCACTACACGTCCACCCGCAGCGTTCTCTTCATTGACCGCAAGGGCGTACATATTGATCCAATCAATAACCGCCATTGGATCCATGTTAGTGCTATCCGTGGTGACAAGTTGACGGCGTAGCGCGGCTGCACGACGCGGAACACGCAGTGGACCAGGTAATAGACCCTCGGTGGTTACTCCACGTTCAATGCCTGCTTTCATCACATCCCAAACGGAGGAAAGATATTGTTGGATTTCATCTTTGCTGCGTAATGCTAATTCATTTTGCATGACAAGCGCAGAAAGTGATAACCCCGTTTCTTTGCAATGCTTTTGCAAATCAGCCGCATATTTAAAAGGATAAGGGACTTGAACAGCGTTTTCGTCGACTTTACCGAAATGTTCCTCATCAACGATAAACCCGCCGCCAATCGAGTAATAATTTTTGGTATACAGAAGGTTATCACCTGCAAATGCAGTGATTGTCATGCCATTTTCATGGAGTGGTAAATTTGTGCTGTGAAAATTCATGCCGCCATCGACAGGGAAATCGACTTCATGTTGCCCTTGAGCAAGTAAAAGTTTACCTGTTTGTTCGACGTTGCGCATAAATGCAGGAATAGCGTCAATATCAATGGTATCAGGTAAGTTGCCTGCGAGACCCATGATGATGGCCATATCGGTAGCATGGCCTCTGCCTGTCAAAGACAGCGATCCATAAACATCAACGGCAATACGCGTTGTGTTAGCCAGTAAATTTTGCGCGATAAGGTCATCAACGAATTGTTTGCCCGCTTTCATTGGGCCGACGGTGTGGGAACTTGAAGGGCCGATACCGATTTTGAAGATATCAAATACACTAATCATATTCAGTGCTTCCTTTTGTAGAAAGTCATTGAAATCAGGTAGCTATCATTATTAATAGCTACCTGGGGCTTCAATTAGAAGAATAACTTATATGTTGCCGCAGAGATAGCGACCAGACCCATAATTACGATAAATACATTGCTGATTTTGCCTGAGTATTTACGCATTGCAGGGACTTTACTGATGGCATACATTGGCATCAAGAACAGTAAGATAGCAATAACAGGGCCACCAAGACTTTCGATGATATCCAGAACGCCTGGGTTTAATGTCGCAACAATCCAAGTGGTCACTAACATAAAGATAGCGGTGCCGCGGTTTAATTTGCGAATATCGACAGTTTTGCCTTTTGCACGGTATGCACGTTCAACTAAACCATTGAAACCTTCACGAGCACCTAAGTAGTGGCCTAAGAATGATTTGATAATAGCAATAAATGCGATGATTGCTGCTGCATATTTAATGAATGGTTGATCAAAGTAGCCAGACAGGTAGTCAAGGATACTGATATTTTGTGCTTTTGCTTGCGCGAGGTCAGCTGACGATAAAGTAAATACACAGCTAATCACAAAGAACATGACTGTTAAAACCATCAGGATATGTGCTGATGCTAAAATGCGAGAACATTTTTGCTCTGCTTCATCGCCGTATTCTTCACGTTTTGCCACTGAGAATGCAGATATAATTGGTGAGTGGTTAAAGGCGAATACCATGACGGGGATGGTTAACCAAATGGTAATCCAAATGCTTTGACCCCCTGTATTTTTGGTCGCTTCTGCAATGCCTTCGAAGGTTAAGGTATTCAGGACATCACCAGACCAATGCGGGATCATATATAAAGAGAATGCAACCAGCACTGCAATGAATGGGAACACCAGCATACTCATCACTTTAACGATGTATTTTTCACCGAAAGCAACGATAGCCATAACACCCCCAACCAGAATTAAGGCCAGTAACCAACGTGGCGGCGCACCAACACCTAATAATTCGGTTAAGAATTTATTGACGTTATTGGTGATAGAAACACCATAAACGAGCAGAATAGGATAAATAGCAAAGAAATACAGCAGAGTGATCCAGTTACCTGCGGTACGTCCAAAGTGTTCTTCAACAACTTCAGTGATATCGCCATCTTTTTTAGAACCAGAAAGAACGAAACGTGTTAAGCCACGGTGAGCAAAAAATGTCATTGGGAAGGCTAGAACAAGCATCAACAGAACAGGAAGTAATCCGCTCATACCTGCATTAATAGGCAAAAACAGAACACCAGCACCGATAGCTGTACCATATAAACCCAGCATCCATACTGTGTCAGTTTTACGCCAAGCTTTACTGCTCCCTGTTTGCGAGGCTGTTTTGTCGATGGAACCAACTTTAGTTGCGTCCATAATAGTCTCCAAAAATAAAAGTCAAAAAATTCATTTTAAGTAACAGCCAACGGCGTTACTGGGTTTTAATCTTTTGGTACGAATAATCTCTTAATAAAAAGGGCTTTCTTTTACGTAACAATCTGATTGGAAATAAAACTAAATTTTGGACTAAATTCATTTTCAATCAGTTTTGTAATTTTATCAGTTATTTTTAAATCTGGTTTTTGAGGGTGTGAATTTATATTTTACCAGAACAAAATGCCGTGATCATTATCTCAAAAGAGAAATATCCCCTTAGATTGCGTAGAAACATCAGATTTTATAAAATTGTTAATAAAATTTAACTTAAGTTTATTTGTTGTCATGTTTTTCCTGTTTGGAAAATTCAATTCATTAAAATAAACAAGAGCAGAATAATATTCTGCGATAAAAATATTATTATATTAATGAATATTTTTGTGTTGTTTGATTTATAATCTATATTAATCTAATTATTGAGCTGTACTGTGATACTGCTACATAGAATATATAAAGAAAACCAATTAAGGTATTGATAAATAATCATTAATTTTAAATTTTAATAATGGTTTAGTGAGTGATTAATTAGGCCGTTTTGCCCTGATTTTAGGGGCACATATTAATTAATTTTTGTTTTTTTAGATAGTATTTAGTGCACTTTTTTTGCGTCGAAAAAAATAATTAAAAAAGGTAACAAAATATTTGTTATAGAGTTGTTTATTAATTAATTTGATAATCTAAAATTAATTTTATATACCGATAAAAAAATAAAAGGAAAGTTTGATTTAGCGCAATTTTTTAAAAGCGAAAAAGTACTGGTGTTTATTGCCACCAGTACTTAAAAAGAAATGATTAAGGTTGGAACCAACCTTTGCGGATAAATGAACCAAAGATGAAATGGTAGAGTTGGGTGATCGGTGCTTGGATTTTACTAATACCAAGTGACCACAGAATTTGGGCTAAACCACAGGAAACGATAGCAAGGATAAATGCGCCTGCCATGTCTAAAGGCCAGTGAACACCAAGGTAAATTCGTGACCAAGCAATCACAATGGCAGGGATCATCATCACAAGGCCAACCCAAGTGCGTAGCCAGAACAAGAAAGCAAATGCAAAGGTAAATACGATAGTGCCGTGGTTACTTGGGAATGATGGTGTTGCGTCGTGATCAGAGAAATTAGTGCCGATCCCCATCACAAATGGGCGGTCATGGGGGGCAAAATACCCAATTAGCCATGAGATAGTAAGCCCTAACACAATGGCAATCGCCGCTTTACAGGCAAAAGCGCGTTGGCGAGTCATGTTTGGCTGGGCACCCCAAAACCAACAAGCAACTGTAAATATTGGGAAAATAAGAACTAAGCGCTTAGCAATTACATTTGCCATCGCAATCGTTCCGCTTGCAGTTTCAGGTGCGGCATTGATCAGGTTAAACAGATCAAGATTGAGTTGTTCCAGCACAGTTTCGTACCTCAGACAGAGAGTGGGTCAGTAAGACAAAGAAAAACAGAGCTTAAAGTTTCAAGCTTCATAGGTAAAGCCCCTTTGTCTTATTATTGATACTATTACGCGACAAATTTACGTGTGGTTTAAGAATTACTCAATAATTATTTCACTTATCTAAAGCTCGATTTGGCGAAAGAAGGGGAGACAAATGTGGTGGCAAAAACAGATACAGCTTAATGCGCGGGAAAGAGGCTTTCATTTAGTCACTGAGGAGATTTTAAGGCAAGTTCCTGAGCTCAGTTCGCTTCGTATTGGGATGATGAATATATTCATTCAACATACCTCTGCCTCATTAACGATCAATGAAAATGCAGATTATACCGTACGAGAAGACTTTGAGAGCTTTTTCAATAAGGCAGTACCTGAAAATGAACCTTATTATAAGCATGACTATGAGGGTAGTGATGATATGCCGGCGCACCTGAAAAGTAGCTTACTGGGTGCGAGTTTAACAATCCCAGTGACAAACGGTCGTTTAAATATGGGGACGTGGCAAGGGATTTATTTATGTGAACATCGAAATTTTGCCACAAATCGCAAGGTAATCATTACATTGCAAGGTGAGGTCGTTAGTTAGAAATAGGCAATAAAAAACCCGATAGCATTAAAACAGAGAGTTGGCTATCGGGCTCCTCAATATGGGGACATCAAAGAAAAGCAGTGGCATAAATTAAGACTCCATCTAAAAAGGAAAGTTCTCTTGTTGATGAAAAAAAATGCAATTTTGGGTGGGATTTGACTTAAATAGCACAAAAAGAACAAGCAAAGCATACTTCAGCCTAAGTAGTGAGATGTTTTGCTTGTTAATAATCGAAAATTAGAAGGGATAACTATTTGTAAAGATTCAAATTTTCTTTTGCGTAAGCTTCAAAATCAGTGCAACCACCGATGTGCTTCTCATCAATGAAAATTTGTGGGACAGTTTCCACAGGTTTACCGACAGTTTTAGACAAATCTTCTTTTGAAATACCTTCTGCTTGGATATCGACATAGCGGTAGTCAAAATCTTCACGTTCATTTTTCAGTTTTTCTGCCAGTTCTTTCGCACGAACGCAGTATGGGCAGCCAGGGCGACCAAAAATAACAGTATACATAGTATCTCCTTTTTATCTCAAACTCAGATTCGAGTCACAATGCTCAATACTATGCCTATATAAATTATGAAATAAAAGTCGAATTTTCCTTTTATAGCTATAGGTATGTCATATAATTCGTGAAGTAAAATGCCAAATCACAGTGAAATGGGGGTTGAATGAACAATAAACCACAATCAAAGAGAACCATGCGTTCATTGGCAGACATGCCAAAACCTATCTTGATCTTAGAAGGTGTTGGGATAATCCTCTTGATTTTAATCTTACTCACGCTGAATGATTATATTGTTTTGCCTGAGCCACTTATGCACCAAGGGGCGATAGTGACCATTATTATGGTTGCGATTGGGTGTTTGATCCCTGCAATGATTAATATTGTGTGGCGAGCTATTCATGGGTTAACTTTTTTAGGGATAGATAATAAGCAGTCAGAAAACCCAAGGAATAAAAATAATATTCAAAATGATAAACAGGATGAAAAGCCCGAATAGCCGTGGTTTTGCTGGCATTTTTCTTGGTGATGTGTGAAAATTACCCGCTTTGCGCTAGGGGTTGCCATTCTCTAGCAAACTGTTTTTTGCATTATTATTTTTGAGTTGAAGAAGGTTATTGCCCATGGATTCTATTCGTTACCCTGACATTGCACAATTACGTGAATGGTTAGAACAACTCAAAACGTCTTATTTCGAGTGCGACTCTTGTGCTGCGCTGCATTTACCTCATATGCAAAATATTGAGGGAATTTTTGATGCAAAACTCGATATCGTCAATAATGTGTTGGTATTATCTGCATTAGCGGAGCTAAAACCCACCGCGATAATTACATTAGTGGCCAATATTAGCCAAATTAACGCAAGTTCATTGACGGCAAAAGTTTTTCTCGAAATAAATGATGAAAACCTGCCAAAGCTAGTGGTTAGCCAGTCATTTTCATTAGAGGCTGGGATGACCTACCGCCAATTCTGCCATTTCCTTCAGCAAGCAGAAGACCAAATTTCAGCGATTGTCTTTGAGATCTTCAGTAATAATTTACTGTATGCAGCTCAAGATGAGTTTAGCGAAGAAGAGGATAATGGCGAGGATGAGTCCGAACTTACCCCAGATGATAAACCCGCCATTATTATTCATTAAGTTTTAATTATGCATTGTGAAAAATATATTGCGGGTGAATGCCGATCTTGCCAATGGCTAGAATTCTCACCTGAGCAACAAATTGCCCAAAAGCAGCAGCAACTTTCCGCGTTATTGCCGACAATCGACCCTGCTATTTTTGTCCCACCCGTGACAGGGCCTCAATTAGGCTTTCGTAATAAAGCCAAAATGGTGGTGAGTGGAAGTGTAGAAAGGCCGATTTTAGGTATTATTGGGAAAGATGGTGCAGGTGTCGACTTAACTAGCTGTCCGTTATATCCCGCGTCATTTTCTGACGTTTTTAGCGTGATCACGCCGTTTATTGCTAGAGCAGGGCTCACACCATATAACATCGAACGCAAGCGCGGCGAACTCAAATACGTGTTATTAACACAAAGCTGGCACACCGGTCGGTTTATGTTGCGTTTTGTATTGCGCTCAGAAAAAAAACTGAAACAGCTCAAAAATGCATTACCTTGGTTGCAAGAACAATTACCTCAACTTGAGGTGATCACAGCAAATATTCAGCCAGTGCATATGGCAATACTTGAAGGCGATGAGGAGGTTTTCTTAACGGAGCAACACACGCTGCGTGAAGAGTTTAACCAAGTGCCTTTATTTATTCGCCCGCAAGGTTTTTTCCAAACGAATCCTGTTGTCGCGGCTAAATTATACCAAACGGCAAGGGAGTGGGTTAAAGCATTAGATATTCATAGTATGTGGGACTTGTTTTGTGGTGTAGGTGGCTTTGGATTGCACTGCGCTGAAAAAGATACACGTTTAACAGGCATTGAAATTAGCGCCCCAGCTATTGCTAGCGCACAACAATCTGCAGATGAAATTGGGTTAAAATATGTTGAGTTTAAAGCCCTTGATTCAACACATTTTGCCACCGCACATCAAGATATCCCTCAGCTTATTTTAGTTAATCCGCCACGAAGAGGAATTGGTAAGGCGTTATGTGATTACCTTTCTCATATGCAGCCTGAATATATCCTTTATTCAAGCTGTAATGCACAGACTATGGCGCAAGATTTACAATTGCTGTCGGGTTATCAAGTGTGTAGGGTGCAGTTGTTTGATTTATTTCCACACACGGCTCATTTTGAAGTACTGACATTGCTAAAGCGAAAGAATAATTAAAACGAATTTATGAAAAAAAAGCTTGGTATTTAGCCAAGCTTTTCTCTTAATGCATTGAATTAATTATTAATTTCTGTGTTCAAAAGCAAGTGCTTTGCGTTCGATTAAACGCATTAGAATGGTTAAGATGGCATTAACCACTAAATAAATAATCCCAGCCGCAACAAACGCCATCACATCCCATGTCTGACCAAAGACTTGGCTACTGTAACCCATGATGTCTAACATGGTTATCGTACTGGCCAGAGAGGTACTTTTAAACACTAACACCACTTCATTGGAATAAGAGGATAAAGAGCGTTTAAAGGCGTAAGGCAGGATAATACGCATAGTTTGTACTTTACTCATCCCCAATGCTTGGCATGACTGCCATTGCCCAGATGGAATCGCTTTTACGGCACCGTGGAACAGTAAAGTTGAATAAGCGGCACTGTTTAACGCTAATGCAATCATTGCACAGAACCAAGGTGTTGAAATTAGATCCCAAAATAGAGGATAGTTTTGCAACGACTTAAATTGGCTCGGGCCATTATAGATTAGGAAAAACTGCACTAATAATGGTGTGCCTGTAAAAATGGTGATATACACTTTCACAATTTGCGAAATGACTTTGGTTTTCAGGGATAAAATTAACGTAAATAACCCCGCTAACAGAAAAGCCACAAGTAACGCACTGAACGTTAGTGATAAACTGGTTGGTAGCCCAGGTAGAATTTTTAGGATCATGTCAATCATTTGGACTCACCTCGTTCAAAGCGCGTAGTTCGCAATTCAATACGCTTTAATACCTGCTGGCTAATCAACGTAATGACAAGGTAAATCAGACCGACGATAACGTACCAAGTAAAAGGTTCGCCAGTACGGTTAACAATAGTTTTTGTCTGTAACATCAAATCGTTCACGCTGATTAAAGACACTAACGCGGTATCTTTTAGCAGAACTAACCATTGATTCCCTAACCCAGGCAGGGCATGACGCCACATTTGCGGCATAATAAAACGAAAGAAAATCGTGCGTTTTTTGAGGCCGAGTGCAAAACCTGCTTCCCACTGGCCATAAGGCACAGCTTTGAGCGCGCCTCTTAACGTTTGTGAAGCATAAGAGGCATACAATAGGGCGAGGGCAATCACACCACAAACGAACGGTGTGTAGTCAAATTCGCCGCTATCGGCAAAGAAGATGCTGGGGTCAATTTGCACTGTGGTTTGCCAAAAACCGAGGTTAATATTAAACCCATCCCCGAGTAGGTTGATAAGCTGTAATGTCCCAAAATAGACGAATAGGACGACCAGCAGTTCAGGTAACCCACGGATTAGCGTCACCCAGCACGTGCCTAAAAAGGCAATTGGCTTAAAGCGGACAGACTCCCACGCGGTGAATAGCATGGCAAGAATTAAACCCAAGATCAGGGCAGAAACAGCAAGGCCGACGGTGATACCGGCGGCACTTGTTAAAAATAGAAGGTTGTTCATTAATTATATCGATTACTGTTGAAACCATTTTTTGTGGATAGCATCATAAGTGCCGTCAGCTTTAACTTCTGCTAAGGCTTTATTCATTTTATCCAACAACTCTTTATTTCCTTTACGCACTGCGATACCTAAACCGATACCGAAGTATTGTGGATCGGTAACTTTCTCACCCACAGCGGCTAAGTTTTCGTTGCCTTTGGTTTTTAACCATTCGTCAGCAACGGCAGTGTCACCGAATACAGCATCAATACGGCCATTTTGCAGGTCTAAAACCGCAGATTGGTAGTTATCATAAGGCACAGTGGTCATGCCTTTGTGTTGTTCCATGATATATTTTTGGTGAGTGGTTCCGTTTTGGACGCCGATTCTTTTGTCTTTCAGTTGGTCAACGGAGCTGATTTTTTCTTTTACTGCAATAAATTCTGCAGAGTTAGGGTAATAAGTTTCGGTGAAATCTACTTGTTGTTGACGCTCAGGGGTAATGTCGATACCTGCCATTAATGCTTCAAAACGACGAAATTTCAGGCTAGGAATTAAGCTATCGAAAGATTGATGAGTAAATGTACAAGTTGCATTCATTTTTTCACACATCGCATTAGCTAAATCAACGTCAAAACCGACGATTTGATTGTTTTTATCAAACATTTCAAACGGCGCGTAAGTTGCTTCAGTTGCAAAACGAATGGTTTCTTTTTCCGCAGCAGTTGCCGATAGGGTTACAGCGCCCAGCAGCGCAGCTAATATAATTTTTTTCATTGCTTAATCCTATATCTATTAATGTGACAGATAATTTGCAAAGGCGTCAGTTTGAGGTGCTGCGAAATGGCTAGCATCTCCCTGTTCTACGATATGGCCGTTTTCCATATACACCACACGGCTAGCGGTTTTTCGAGCAATCTCCACCTCGTGAGTGACGATCACTTGCGTAATACCTGTCGCAGACAATTCGCGAATAATATCGACAACTTGAGCCGTAATTTCTGGGTCAAGCGCTGCGGTTGGTTCATCAAATAATAGAACCTTAGGTTCCATCATGAGTGCCCGTGCAATTGCCACACGTTGTTGTTGACCTCCCGATAAATGCAGTGGATAACGGTCTGCAAATTGAGATAAACGTAAACGGTCTAAAAGCTTAGCGGCTTTTGCATGTGCTTCTTGCTTAGATAATTTTAATACACGGCAAGGGGCTTCAATTAAGTTGTCCATCACACTAAGATGTGGCCATAAATTATATTGTTGGAATACCATGCCAACATTTTGGCGTAAGTCACGAATAGACTTTGCATCTGGTGTCGATGAAAAATCAAATTGCTGCCCAGCAATATTCAAATGACCTGAACGTGGCATCTCTAATAAATTGAGAACACGTAATAGCGAACTTTTACCTGCACCACTTGGCCCGAGTAATACCATAGTCTCACCCGCAGAGCACTCTAGATTGATATCAAAGAGTGCCTGATGGGAACCATAGAAACAGTTGATGTTTTTTAATTGAATGCTCATGCTTACCAATAATATCCTTTTTAACTACCAGCGATATTAATCCTGTAAGCATATTTATGCAATAATTTCTGCATAAAAAATTGGTTTTTACACTGAAATTAGTCAGGTTTTTCGGTCGGATGATCTGTTTGCTGTTGTTTGGCGAGTTGTTTATCTCGTTCAAACGCGAGGTCGCTAATCCGTTTTGCCATTCCTTTGAAGATAAACAGGTGGGCAGGCATCATAGCAAACCAATAGAGTAGGCCGCAAAAACCCGCAGGGTGCCACCAAGCGCGCACATCTATAGAGCGTCGGCTGCCGCTATCGTGGATAGTAAAAGTTAAACGTCCCAGCCCTGGGGCTTTCATACCAAACAGTAAACTGAGTTGTTTGTTAGGCTCAAGGTTAATCACTCGCCAGCCATCAACTTCATCGCCAAGTTGCAAATATTCTCTGTCAGGGCGACCATATTTGATTTTATTCAACATCATGTCATCCATGATGGCACGGGTTTTCCATAGGCCATTGGCGTAGAAATAACCATCTTTCCCCCCAATTTGTTGTACGGTATGCCATAGGGATTCTGAGCTCGCTGTTGTGCCAAGGGTTGACCCTGCTTGTTTGGGATAATAGCCATAGCCTGGGCGCCAGCGTTTTCTTACTTCAGGGTCATAACCCCAATCAGCATTGTCTATCGCATCTGCTTCCTCAGCTAATGTGGTTCTTACCGCATCATCAAAGGAAATCAGCGTTTGTGGAATCAGTTCTCGTAGTGCTTTATCGTTAGCGGGAAGGTCGTGTTGTAGTCCTTGAATCAGCTCTTTTGCAATAGTCGGTGGCACCGAGGTAATCAAGCTAATAAAATGTACCGAAATCATGCTAATAGGAATAGGAATTGGGATCAGCAAGCGGCGTTTACCACTGACTTTGATAAATCGTTTGAAAAGCTCTTGATAGCTAATAAACTCAGGACCGCCTGCATCAAATATACGGTTTTCATTTGTTGGTGTTTTGGCGAGCTGAGTTAAGTAATATAGGATATTCGACAATGCGATAGGCGATGATTTAGAGCGTACCCAGCGTGGAGGCGTTAGAATCGCTAAGTTGTACACCATATCTCGCATAATTTCGAAGGCCGCAGAACCTGACCCAACAATAATTGACGAGCGAATTTCAGTAACAGGAATATTGCTTTCACGCAGGATATCCCCCGTTAAGCGCCTGGCTATCAGGTGCGGGGAATAGGTGTGGCCATGTTGTAATGCGCTGAGATAAATAACGTGTTTAACATCTGAACCTTCGAGAGCCTGTTGAACATTACGTGCAGCGCTACGCTCACGTTCAATAAGATTAGCTTGGTCAGCCATGCTGTGCACAAGGAAATAGACAATATCGATTTCCTTCATGACATCTTTTAAAGTCTCAGGGTCATGTAAGTCAACAAAGATACAGCGAGTATCTTGCCAGCCTTGAGAAAGCATCCAATCAACACGACGTGCAGCCGCAGTAACGTCATAACCTTGTTCAATCAGTTGGGGGATAAGATTCTGCCCAATATAGCCGCTAGCGCCCAACACTAAAACACGTTGTTTTTCTGTCATGTTAATTTCCTGTTTCACGCAAATTAACGGCTATTGTGACTGAAATTTTACCTATGTAAAGAAGGCCATAAGAATTGGCGTAATAAGACTCAGTACGAAGCCATGAACAATCGCGGCAGGCACAATCGAAACACCGCCACTGCGTTGCAAAACAGGAAGGGTGAAGTCCATGGATGTTGAGCCACAAATGCCCAAGGCCGTTGAACGGTAGCGATTGATAATGATAGGGATCAACATGATCGCGGCTAGCTCGCGGGCTAAATCATTAAAAAAGGCGGCGCTCCCCATCACAGGGCCATAGGCGTCAGTTAACACGATCCCTGTGAGTGAGTACCAACCAAAGCCCGATGCGAGAGCTAGCCCCATTTTAACGGGTAAGCCCAGTAATAATGCCGCCAGCGCGCCTCCCGCTAATGCACTTACTCCCATCACAAAGGCAATGGTTGTCCCGCGGCGATTAATTAAAATTTGTTTAATGCTCATTCCGCTGTTGCGTAATTGAATGCCGACCAATAATAACAGGAGCATTAGCGCAATTTGACTACCCTTATCCGCATAATGCAGAAAATCAAAACCCGTTAGGCCCACAATAAAGCCTAAAAGCAGGACGCCACACAATTGTAGAGATTCCAGCACCATTTTAATGCGTGACGGCGGTTTTTCTTGCTTATGTTGTGGAATTTTCCACGGATCTAACTTATCGAGTAATAACAGTGAGATAATATTAAGTGAAAAAATACAGGCAAAGAAGGTAATGGCATAAATGAGAATAGAAAAGAGGTGTTCACTTAAGTTTTCAAGCAGCGCGAGGGTGATCCCCATTAAAAATAAAATCACATACACCATTGAATTCAATGATTGATGCACACGGTGAAGAATTTGTTTGTTTTTAATAGGGATAAGATAACCGAGAGTTAACGGTAGAAGAATAATTAAGAGTCCTGAATACATCGCCGCATCCTTAGTGGTTACCTTATCAATATAATCAATGAGTTATATTTATTTTTTTATTTTCGTTATGTGAAATTTAACTCGCCATACTAATGCATTTTTTTCCGATAAAATTTTATTATTGGTGACTGAGTGAAAAATAGGTCAAAAACACTAAAAAAGAAAGTTTTACCATTTTATAACACTGCTATTGCTAGCTCAACTCAGTTGTCAATTTTGTTACAAAGATTTTTTATTTTGCAGACATACTTATAGTAAAGCCATGGGTTAATCGATAAGCTCTAAATGTGCGTTTTGTCAGTACAATTATTGATAATCTGAATGCAAATTGCCGAGTTCAGAGTATATTAAAGAAAATATGACAAGGAGTGAGATATGTATCTGGAACGTGTTGAGATATACGGATTTAGAGGGATCAACCGCCTTTCTTTAGAGCTCAATAACAGTACTGTTTTGATCGGGGAAAACTCATGGGGTAAATCCAGTCTCCTTGATGCGCTCGATTTGCTTCTCTCACCAGAACATCAAGATTACCAATTTAATCTGCACGATTTTCATCACCCCACAGGGGACAACGCTTCCCGTTATCGGTCATTGCAAATTGTTTTAAAATTTTGTGAAAGGCATAAAGGCCGCCACCAATCTTATCGTTTTCATAATCTTAGCTCAGTTTGGGTTGATAATGGTGATGATCTAAAACATATTTTTTATCGAGTGAGTGCTGAGCTGCGAGATGACAATACGATTGTGGTGGATAAAAGCTTTTTAAATTCAGGGGGAAATAAGCTTTCTCTGGATAATGTGGGTAAGTATATCAAAGAGATTATTCGATTATACCCTGTTATTCGCCTGCGTGATGCGCGTTTTTTACAAACCCTCAACCCTGAAACCATTGTCGTTGGTGAAAAAGAGTTTCGTGATGCATTTAATATACGTATCAAAGAATTAACCAGTGCCCTAGTGAATAATCCAGAACGTTTAAGTGATGATGAATTAAGTGACGGCGTAGACGCTATGCAGCAGTTATTAAGTCACTATTTTTCAGGGCAAAGTGCTCATATGATCAAGCTTAATGACAATATGGTGAATATTGAGCCACGCAAGCAAGGCTGGAAAGCGTTGGATAACATCAGTCGTTTGATTGCAAAACCTAATCAACGAAATATTCGTTTGATTATTTTGGGGATGTTTTCTTCTTTATTACAATCCAAAGGCAATATTCATTTAGACAAACACGCCCGCCCGCTCATTATTGTTGAAGACCCCGAAACTCGCCTGCACCCGATTATGCTGTCGATTGCATGGGGATTGCTAAGCTTGTTTGCGCTGCAACGGATTACCACGACAAATTCAGGAGAGTTACTTTCTCAAGCTCCCCTTGAAGATTTATGCCGTTTAGTACGTGATACTAATAAAGTCTCTGCTTATCGTTTAACGCCAAATGATCTCAGTACAGAAGAATTGCGAAAAATTTCGTTTCATATTCGTTTTAATCGACCATCATCGTTATTTGCACGTTGTTGGTTATTAGTTGAAGGCGAAACAGAGATTTGGCTAATGAGTGAATTTGCTCGCCAATGTCATTACTATTTTGAAACTGAAGGAATTAAAGTTATTGCGTTTGCACAAAGTGGCTTGAAACCGCTATTAAAATTTGCCAATAAAATGGGAATTGAATGGCATGTTTTAACCGATGGCGACGAGGCAGGGCGTAAATATGCAGCAACTGCGACCCACTATGCGAATAAGATCAATTCACCCGATAGGGATCGCTTAACCATGCTCACTGCGCCAGATATGGAACATTTCCTATATCGTGAGGGGTTTAAAAGCCTTTATCATGAAATTGCTGACATACCAGAAAATGCACGGGTGTCGACACGCCGCGTGATTATTAAAGCGATTTCCCGAACGTCAAAGCCTGACTTAGCGTTGGCTACGGTGAACCGTTCCGCAGAACTGGGCCCTGATAGCATACCATTACAACTAAAAAGTATGTTTTCTCGGGTAGCATGGTTAGCGAGGGGGAAAGCGTATTGATAACGAAAATGAATGTATTGTTGATTGAATATTTATAGATAGCGGGTGTTTATCTATAGTATGTTTAATTAAACGATAACTTAAGTGATATAGCATAGTATTTAGAAGGGGGCGCCGCCCTCTTTTTAATGATAGGAAGTGGAGAGTGATGAAGGTAAAACCGAAAAAAAAGTGGCCGATTTATTTGGTGATCCTGATTGTTGCCGTTGGCGCTGCTGTCTTTCTCTTTAAAGGCGAGAAAGAAGAGGTTTTCCAAACTGTTGACGTGACGCGTGGTGACTTAGATAAACAAGTTCTCGCGACGGGCAAATTAGACGCTGTACGTAAAGTTGATGTGGGTGCACAGGTTAGCGGGCAGTTACAAACTTTATATGTTAAAGAGGGTGACTACGTTAAAAAAGGCGATTTACTGGCGGTTATCGACCCGAAAAAAGCGCAAAATGATGTCACTGAGTCTGAAGCGACCACTCGTGAACTTGAGGCTAATTTATCGTTAGCACAAGCAGAGTTGAAACTGGCGCAACTGACTTACAAACGACACTTAAGCTTAGCCAAATTGCAGGCTGTCGCGCAACAAGAACTGGACAAAGCCAGAACTGATGTGGATATAAAAAAAGCGCAGGTAGCGACTTATCAAGCCCAAATTAAACGCAACCAAGCCACACTAGATACGGCAAAAACCAACCTAAAATATACGCAAATTACCGCGCCGATGGATGGAATTGTGACATTTATTAAAACGTTACAAGGCCAAACAGTGATTGCGGCACAAGAGGCACCAACCATCTTAACCTTAGCGGATTTAGACACTATGTTGGTTAAAGCCGAAGTGTCTGAAGCGGACGTGATTTATTTAGAACCAGGTCAAGAGGCTTCATTTACGGTACTCGGTGCGCCAGACAAAAAATTCTCAGGTCAATTGAAAGATATCTTGCCAACCCCTGAGAAAATCAATGATGCTATTTTCTATTATGCGCGCTTTGAAGTTCCTAATCCTCAGCATCTCTTAAAATTACAGATGACTGCACAGGTCAAAATCGAGCTCGATTCACGTAAAGATGTGCTGATATTACCCCTTTCTGCGTTAGGGGATGAAGTTTCACCGCAGGTTTATGATGTGGAAGTGCTAGAAGGGCAAAAAGCAGAGAAAAAACAGATTGAAATTGGTAGTCGCAATGATGTGTCAGTCGAAGTGATTAAAGGACTGAATGAAGGTGATAAAGTGATTATTGGGCACAGTGGTTCGGAGAGTTAAGATGGCCACACTCATTGAGCTCCAAGGGATCACTCGCCGTTATGGTGAAGGTGAAAATGAGGTTACTGTCTTAAAAAACGTTTCTTTGCAAATAAATGCAGGTGAAATGGTTGCGATTATCGGTGCTTCAGGTTCAGGTAAATCCACTCTAATGAATATCATTGGTTGCCTCGATAAGCCATCATCTGGGGAGTACCATATTGATGGGCAAAATATGGCGTTGCTAGACAACGACCAACTCGCAGAGCTTCGCCGTGAACACTTTGGTTTTATTTTCCAACGCTACCACTTATTAAACCACCTTAGCGCAGAGCAAAACGTTGAAATCCCAGCAGTATATGCAGGTTCTGGAAAAGCGGAGCGGCGCGAACGCGCGACGCAATTACTTCAGCGCTTAGGGTTAGGCGAGCGGGTTAATTACCGGCCGAGCCAATTGTCTGGTGGGCAGCAGCAGCGAGTCAGTATTGCGCGTGCATTAATGAATGGGGGGCAAGTTATTCTTGCCGATGAGCCTACGGGGGCCTTAGATAGCCATTCAGGTGAAGAGGTGATGAAGATCCTCAAAGATCTTTGTGCTCAAGGCCATACGGTGATCATCGTTACTCACGATCCATCCGTTGCACAACAAGCTGAACGTATTGTCGAAATCAAAGATGGCGAAATTATTCGAGATTCAGGTTCAAAAAACAGTAAATTAGCCAAATTGTTATCAAAAGCCCCTACAAGGAAACTATCCCTTGGGCAGGTTTATGGCCGATTTAGCGAAGCATTGTTGATGGCTTGGCGTGCCATGGTAGTCAATAAAATGCGTACTTTGTTGACTATGCTAGGGATTATTATCGGGATTGCTTCGGTGGTTTCTATTATGGTCATCGGCGATGCTGCCCAAGGTATGGTGCTTAATGATATCAAGTCGATTGGTACCAATACGATTTCGATTTACCCTGGCACTGATTTTGGAAGTGATGATGCACAAAATCGACAATCTTTAAAAGCCACGGATATTGATGCTCTTGCTAAGCAGCCTTATGTTCATGCGATTTCAGGCCAGCTAAATGGTTCCGCACGTTTAAGGAAAGGGAATTTAGATGCATCTGCACAGTTAACAGGAATTGGCCGCGATTATTTCAATGTGTATGCTTCAAAATTTTCAGAGGGCATGAATTTTACGCAAGACATGGCGGATAGGCGTGCTCAAGTGGTTATTATTGATGAGAACACGAAACGGCGTTTTTTCCCCAAACAAGCAAATGTAGTAGGGGAAACCTTGCTCATCGGTAATATGCCAGCGACAGTAATTGGTGTGCTGGAAGATCAGAAATCGGTATTTGGCTCCAGTAAATCGTTGTCTGTTTGGCTCCCTGATACCACGATGAACAGCAAGATTTTAAATCGACCTTATTATGACAGCATTACGGTGCGCGTTAAGGATGGGTATGACGCCAAAAACGTCGAGCAGCAATTGACGCGTTTATTAACGTTACGCCACGGCAAAAAAGATGTTTTCACCTATAACCTTGATACTTTTGTAAAAACAGCGGAAAAAACCACCCAAACTATGCAACTGTTTTTAACCTTAGTCGCGGTGATTTCGCTGGTGGTCGGGGGGATTGGCGTGATGAATATCATGTTGGTGTCGGTGACAGAAAGAACTCGCGAAATTGGTATTCGTATGGCAGTTGGTGCGAGAACCAGTGATGTAATGCAGCAGTTTCTCATTGAAGCGGTATTGGTGTGTTTAATGGGGGGCTTGATGGGAATTGCACTTTCTTATGGGATCAGTTTACTGGCACAAATGGCACTACCTGGTTGGACGTTCGCGTTTGACCCTGTCGCGCTTATTAGTGCGTTTGTCTGTTCAACCGCGATTGGGGTTATTTTCGGCTTCTTGCCTGCACGCAGCGCCGCACGTTTAAACCCGATTGATGCATTAGCGAGAGAGTGATTTGTTAATATATATTCTCCTCTGTAGTTCAGTGACGACAAAGGAGAATAAAGTAAGGTTAACGAAGCTGATAAAATATTTTTCCTAAAGAATTTATACAAATTTTTGCTGACGTTAATAAAGGAACTTTATTTATCGAGTTAGTGATTAACGCTATCGTTGAATGAATGTCACATAAGGTTGAATAAATGGTAAAAGTATCCCCCTCCTTTTTTAGTTTCATTGTCAGTTTATTATTATCTTGAGAATACTCATCAAAAGTTAGTTTGGTACTTTTATCTAAGTTGATACTTACTTTATTCTCAGTAAGCTGTTTTTTGATTTCAGATTGTAGTTCTGCATTGTTGACTTTCGGTAATTTCATTCTTTTTGAGAGTGTTCGTGTTTTTTGTAGTTTCCGTATACAACCAATAGTTACATCAGTCTTTGTTTTTTGTGTAGAAGCATTAGGAAGTGTAATTTTGAGGTTTATAATTTGTTTTAAAAAATCAATAAATTCTTTTGTATTAGATGATTGCATTAACCCATAATTTGGTTCAAAAAAACTAAAAAGGTATTTTTTTTCTTGTGGAGAGTATTTCCCGCAAATTGCCATTGCGTGGTTATTTGAACTGTAAATTATAGCGAGATCTTGTTTTTTAAGGTTTTTTTCAGTAATTAGTTCCTCTAGTTGTTTAAAGGATACACTTTCCCAGCTAGGTTCTACATTAATAGGGGACAAAGGAGAACAACGATTATCAATTGTTAACCCTGAATTTAAATTAAATAGTGCTGTTTCACTTGCATAATGTAACATACAATATGCATATATCTCTTTAATAAGGGAGTGCATTTCATTTAGAGTGATGTCTTTATCTTTTTGAATCTTATCATATAGGTTTTGTTCTGCTTTATATTTCGGTGGAGTAGGTGTTTTATTGCCAAATCTTATTTTGTTATATAGATCATAGGTGATTTCTCTTTCTATTTTAATATCAGGATTAAAACTGGGGTCTATATTCTTAGAACATATATTTTTGTTATTTTCTTCTAAGCATTGAATGATATATTCAATGTTTGTTATGCCTTTAGGTTTTGGTACTGTGTTAATGGTATTATAATTTTGATATAGGTTATTATAGCCGTAATATTGGTATTGATTTATCTGTATATCAAAAATATCAGTACAACGTTCAGCTAACAAATTTGACATGCATTTAGAATAAGCTTTCTCTACACATTTGTTGACTTCTTTATAAGCTGATGTTGGTGGTATAAAGGGAGTCAAGCAATTTTTGAGCTGATGTAGGGATTCAGCCCCCAGCCCGTTCATCTCATAAGCTGCGAATGTGTGTGATAAACCTTGGCAAGCACCATTTTTACATGCATATGTAATATTGGAGATGTTTTTGAGTTGTTGGGCAAGTTTGTTTATTAGCGGGTCATTCTTATATACATAGTTCAATAGGTCATTCTGACAAAATTTAATGGGGTAGTTTATTTCAGTTGGCATGCTATGTTTCCGATGTTAACTATTTATAGAAGCCTATCAACTCAGCATCCCCATTTCTTTCATAAATCATTTGTTCCCACTAAAGCTAAATTTTTTTTCTAATCGTATAACTTCGTACTCGGATACTCTAAATTGGAGTGATTACTGCTAGCTAGAGGTAAATTACCGCTAAAGAATAGTCCTATTTTATGGAACCGAGTTTCTCACTCCAATTCTGCTAATTAAACACGTAATTTTTAACCTATTCATTTATCGATGAAATTTTTTATTAGTGTGGTATTTCCTCGCTCCGCGAAATATTCCATAATAAAAAAGTTATCTGAAAAGATAAATTCTGCTTGCGATTCGATATCGATCATGGATATTATCTGCATGTAGAATAAATGAAACCTAGTTCCATATAATGGAACAAACAATTAAAGCCAGTAAAAACTAAGCAAAGACAACCACACAGCAGGTGCAAAATGGCGAATAAAGCAGGTGAAGATTATTCTTTGGCTCGAGTACCCCAAAGTGCTCGTAGACCGTTCTATGAAGTGTTAATTCTACGAATTGGCGCACTCGCTTGTGTTTCACAAGTGATGTTAGGTGCAGCCCTCGGTTATGGGTTAACTTTTTGGCAGGCGTTTTGGGCGACCATCCTTGGCTCTGTAATTTTACAGGTAGTCAGTTGGGGGCTTGGAGCAGCTGCATGCCGCGAAGGAATGTCAATCAGTCTACTGTCAAGGTGGTCTGGTTTTGGAAAGTTAGGTTCAGCTCTTATTGGTGGCGCGATTGCCATCTCCTTGATGGGCTGGTTTGGCGTCCAAAATGGTTTCTTTGCGGATGGAATGTATAAAGCGACTAATGTGCTAACACCAGGGACTTGGTCACTTATTACAGGTATTGCGGTGACGATTATTACGGTATATGGGTATCGATTTTTATCTATTACTGCCAATATTTCAACGCCGCTCTTTTTATTCGCATTAGGCTGGGCAACGTATAATTTATTATCAGGTCAGGATCTTGGTGCACTTATCAATGATACTGCCCCTGCTGGGTCTTTAATGACAATGCCTGCGGCAATTACCATGGTTGCAGGTGGTTTTATTATTTCAGCGGTCACCACACCAGATATTAGCCGCTTTATGAAAAAACCGAAGGATGTCTTTTGGATGACGTTAATCGGGACATTTTTTGGTGAACTTTTAGTCAATATGATAGCGGTACTGATGGCTCTGGCATTACGTACCAGCCAAGTATTTGATTTGATGATGGCATTAACAGGCTTATTAGGTGCATCGATTGTTATCTTTGCCACCATAAAAATGAATGATATTAATCTGTATTCATCATCACTCGGGTTTTCAACGCTGCTTAACGCCATCTTTAATAAGCGTTTTGACCGTCGCTATTTAACATGGGTGATTGGTGTTTTCGGTACGATTGCCTCCATGTTAGGTATTTTAGACAATTTTATTAGTTTCTTAATTTACTTAGGCATTGCTATCCCACCAGTCGCTGGGATCATGGTTGTTGACTATTACATCTTAAAACGCGATCGCAAAGAGCTTGATATCACCCGCGAACAAGGTGTGCTGCCATCTAGCTGTGAAGCTTATAACCCTGTGACACTCGTAGTGTGGTTGTTAGCTGTTATTGTGGGGTGGGGAACGTCAGAATTAGGTCCATTACATGCCGATTATGGTATTCCTGCACTTAACTCTTTAATTACAGGTGCGCTGGCTTATTGGATTGGCATGCGCTGGCAAGCGAAAGCAAAAGGTGTCGATACGGTGCATTTTCGCAAAGTGGCTCACTTAGATTAAGGAAAGTGCGATGTCAGGTAGCAAGGTCAAAGTTGCCCTTGCTCAGTTTGATTCTGAACTGGGGAATAAACAAGGTAACTTGCAGCGTATGGCGCTGTTATGTGAACAAGCGGCAGAGTCTGGAGCTAAACTTATTTGTTTTCCAGAGCTTGCCACAACAGGTTATCGCGGTGATTTGCTAAATACGAAGCTGTGGGATCTCAGCGATTCTACAGGAAGCGAAACATATCGTTTATTTAGCGAACTTGCGACACGTTTGAATATCACTATCGTGAGTGGTTTTGTGGAACGAGGTGACTACCTTGGGGACATCTATAACGCGGTTGGCGTGTGGAACCCAGGGTGTGAAGGTATCAGCGGTGTGTTTCGAAAAGTACATGCTTTTGGTATTGAGAAACAATGGTTTAGTCGTGGTGATAGCTTTCCTGTATTTGATACGCCAATTGGCAAAATTGGCATCATGATTTGCTATGACATGGGGTTTCCTGAGGTTGCGCGTATTTTGACCCTTCAAGGCGCAGAGCTGCTAATCGCACCTTCTGCTTGGTGTGTGCAAGATAAAGATATGTGGGACATTAATACAGCATCCCGTTCTTTGGAAAATGGTGCACATTTATTGGCTGTTAACCGCTGGGGTCATGAAGGGGATTTACACTTATTTGGTGGTAGCAAAGTGTTAGGCCCTCGTGGGCAAGTGCTTTGTAAAGCCACATGTGATGGTGAAGCGTTATTAATTGGCGAAATTGATTTTGTTTTACAAGCCCATACACGTTTAACCATTCCATATTTACGCGATAGAAAGCCTCAAGATTATGGCATTCTTACTCAAGGTTTTGATTCATGAGCATTTTAAATAGCGTCGTTGATGTTTATCAATTATTTCTACGCTCAGGTAATGAGCTTACTGTTACGACGTTAGTCAATGAATTAGGCATGCCGAAAAGTTCTGCTTCTCGTTTATTAAAGCAAATGTCAGAACTGGGGCTGTTAGAAAAGAAGAATAATGCTCCCATCTATCGACCAGGGTTATTAATCATGGAGTTGGCTCACCGTGCGCGTGGGATGAATCCATTGATAGACATGACGTTAGAAGCCCTTGATGAGTTGACGAAAGATACTGGGTTTACCAGCTATGTTTCGGCGCTTGATGATGAAATGGTGCGGGTTGTCCATGCACGGTTCGGTAATAGCATGTTGCAGGTGATCACACAGCCCGGTACACGCTTGCCAATTCTTGGAACTTCAACGGGGCGGGCTTTGTTAGCGCGCTTACCGTTGCAGGAAAGAGCAAGCATTATCGGCCGAGAAGATAAAGAATTACAAGTGAAGTTAACAGAGCAGATGAATCTGATCAATGAACGCGGTTGGGAATTTTCAATTAACGAGTCTGTTGCAGGTGTTGCCTCGGTTTCGAGTACTGTGTTTGATCCATCGCTCAACACGTTATATGCATTATGTCTAAGTTTGCCAGAAACCCAAATGAATGAACAGGTTATGGAACAACTTTCGGCTAACCTATGCCGTAAGGCCTCTTACCTTGGTTGTATGGTTGGAGATCCTTATTGGTTACAAAGAAGTACCAGCAAGTAACGTTATGTCATGTAGTAGTAAAAGTAAGTAGTGAAAGTAAGTAGTAAAAGTCAGTAGTAAAAGTAAGTAGCACACCATAAGTAGTTTATATTATTAGTATTTTATTTTAAGTGCGTGAATACGCCTTCATCAGGAAAAATAAGGCTTTTTTAGCAGTTAAGCCTTAACTTGGGTGAAATGAAATTAAGTCATATTTTGTGTGAGTTAATTTCAAAGTAGCCCTACAATCAAATAAAAATTATTAAAATTCAAGGAAGTACAATGAGTCTAAAGCAAACCCTTTGTGCGTATGAGCTAATCGATTGCGCGAACGTTAAGGGGGAAGATGTCGTTGCATTGTTCAAGGCTTTCCCAGCAATTCAAGTTTCTTCTAAAACGGTCAAAGACCTAAAAGGTCAAAGTGATTTTGTCCGTATTCTTATTCCTGGCACCCAAGGTAAATCGCAAGGTCACCAAGCACCTACATTAGGCATTATTGGCCGTTTAGGGGGGATTGGTGCAAGGCCGTCACGTATTGGAGTCGTTTCAGATGCCGATGGGGCGATTGCGGCCATTGCAACAGCATTGAAATTAGCGAAAATGCATGAAAAAGGCGATAAATTAGTCGGTGATGTGGTGATTACGACCCATATTTGCCCTAATGCGCCGACTCGCCCTCATACCCCAGTTGATTTTATGGACTCTCCTTTAGAAGATGTCACGATGAATCAACATGAAGCAATCCCTGAAGCGGATGCCATTTTGTCGGTAGATACCACCAAAGGTAATAATCTGCTGAATCATAAAGGTTATGCATTATCACCAACGGTTAAAGATGGGTATATTTTACCTGTTTCTAATGATTTACTCCGTTTAATGGAGTGGAGCAGTGGGCAGCGTGCGGTGACATTTCCTTTATCCATTCAGGATATTACACCGTATGGTAATGGCCTTCATCATATCAATAGTATTATGCAACCCGCGGTATCGACCTCGGCCCCTGTTGTTGGTGTGGCGATCTGTTCTGAAACTGTAGTACCTGGTTGCTCTACGGGAGCAAGTCATGAGATTGATATTGCTGCTGCGGTGAAATTTATGATTGAGGTGGCAAAAGCCTTTACGCAAAAACAGTGTGATTTTTATGATGCGCAGCAGTATGCATTATTGATGTCACTGTATGGTGATATGTCACATTTACAAACTTCGGGTCGTTGATCTTATAAAATAGCCACAGTTAATTATTAACGGCATCAATAATATAATTGAAATAATTAACTGTGCTCTATGCATGTAAGGGCTAAATTGATTCTGGTGCGCCTTCTGTGCTTTCTTCCATTTCAATGGGGATGATAACATCCGCATGATTACCTTTTGGTCCAATTGTCACGCTAAATTGCACTTTTTGACCTGCTTTTAGTGTCCTGTAACCGTCCATTTTGATGCAGGAATAATGAGCAAAAATATCCTCTCCGCCATCAGCCGGGCAAATAAAACCAAAGCCTTTTGCGTTATTGAACCACTTAACGATACCCGTCTCCATATTTTATCCTTTCGGTTTGCTAGTTGTGTTTTACAGATATGTATAAAATACACACAGAAACTAAGTAAATATACGCTAAAAACTGTTCGTAAAACATACTGTAGTAAATTGCATTCTAAGGTCAAGAGGGGAGATTCAGGAATTATGGTAAAGTGGTAAGAATTCGATAAGCGCCAAATGTTATTTTCTGTGATATTTGATATAGCTCACAGATTGCTAAAGATAAGCGTAGAGGTTATTAGCATGATACACTGCGAATGAAAGGCTTGATTAAGAAAAGCTATGGAAAAATTTAATGGTATAGTTTTATAACACTATCATGTGGATTGATAGAAATCGTTGATAATAAAGACTATGCTTAATTTGAAGTTAAACACTGAGCAAGAAAGTAATGAGCGATTTTCTGGGCACATTTAAAACAGACGTCATATTCAAAGACGAAGTGGAACAAACCTTACAGCCACCGTCGATGTATAAGGTATTATTGAATAATGATGATTACACTCCGATGGATTTTGTTGTCGAAGTGTTACAAAAATACTTTTCTTTTGATGAAGAACGCGCTACACAGATAATGTTAGATGTGCATATTCAAGGAAAAGGAATTTGTGGGGTTTTTACTGCAGAGGTTGCAGAAACAAAAGCGGCGCAGGTCAATACATTTGCCCGTGAACATGAGTATCCTCTGCTTTGCACTATAGAGAAAGTCTGATCTGGTTTAATATCAATTTTGGGAGGTGCTTATGCTCAATCAAGAACTGGAGCTTAGTTTAAACGTAGCTTTTACGAAAGCGAAAGACAGTCGCCACGAATTTATGACTGTTGAGCACCTATTGCTGGCGTTACTGAGTAATATCTCGGCACGCGAAGCTTTAGAAGCTTGTAAGGTTGATCTTGTCGCTTTACGTCAAGAACTGGAACACTTCATCGCGCAAACTACACCCTTGTTACCCGAAAATGATAACAGAGACACCCAACCGACGCTTAGTTTTCAGCGTGTGTTGCAAAGGGCGGTATTTCACGTGCAGTCATCGGGCCGTAGCGAAGTTAGCGGGGCAAATGTACTCGTCGCGATTTTCAGTGAGCAAGAATCTCAAGCTGCGTACTTATTGCGTAAGCACGATGTTAGCCGCTTAGATGTGGTCAACTATATTTCTCATGGTACGGTAAAAGGTGAAGAATCGTCATCGTCAGATAACGATATGTCCAATAATAGTGCACCGAATGAAGAGCAGCCAGTCTCAGAAGACCACATGGACAACTTTACCACCAATCTGAACCAACAGGCTAAAAAAGGGAATATCGACCCGCTGGTGGGCCGTCAGGCTGAATTAGAGCGCACGATCCAAGTCTTGTGTCGCCGACGCAAAAACAACCCGTTGTTAGTGGGGGAGTCTGGTGTTGGGAAAACGGCAATAGCGGAAGGCCTTGCATGGCGTATCGAACAGGACGATGTGCCTGATGTTATGAAAGGTTGCACGATTTACTCCTTAGATATTGGTTCATTGTTAGCGGGAACGAAATACCGCGGGGATTTTGAAAAACGTTTCAAAGCCTTGCTCAAAATGTTGGAAAAAGACCCCAAAAGCATACTATTTATCGATGAAATCCACACTATTATTGGTGCTGGGGCTGCATCAGGTGGGCAAGTGGATGCAGCTAACTTAATTAAGCCACTACTTTCGGGTGGGCGTATTCGAGTGATTGGTTCAACCACCTATCAGGAATTTGGTAGCGTGTTTGAAAAAGACAGGGCGCTAGCTCGTCGTTTCCAAAAAATTGATATTGTTGAACCGACACCAGAAGAAACTATTCGTATTATTAATGGCTTAAAACCGAAATATGAAGCACATCATGATGTGCGTTACACGGCGAAAGCCATCCAGGCAGCGGTAGATTTATCGATTAAATATATCACCGACAGGCATTTACCAGATAAAGCCATAGACGTGATTGATGAAGCTGGTGCGCGCACACGTTTAGTTGCGCCAAGCAAACGCAAGAAAACAATTGGTGTTCCTGAGATCGAAACTGTGGTTGCACGTATTGCGCGAATTCCAGAAAAAACAGTTTCATCGAGCGATAAAGACAAACTCAAAACCCTTGATTCACGCTTGAAGATGTTAGTGTTTGGGCAAGATAAAGCGATTGAGGCGTTGTCTGAAGCGATCAAAATGAATCGCGCAGGGTTAGGGTTAGAAAATAAACCTGTCGGCTCCTTCTTGTTTGCAGGGCCTACAGGGGTAGGCAAAACGGAAGTCACGGTTCAGTTAGCCAAAGCGTTGGATATTAAATTATTGCGTTTTGATATGTCTGAATACATGGAACGTCATACCGTCAGCCGTTTAATCGGTGCGCCTCCAGGCTATGTAGGTTTTGATCAAGGTGGTTTACTGACTGATGCGGTGATCAAGCATCCACATTCTGTCGTGTTATTGGATGAGATTGAAAAAGCGCATCCAGATGTATTCAATATTTTACTGCAAGTGATGGACCACGGCACACTCACTGATAACAACGGCCGTAAAGCGGATTTCCGTAACGTGATTGTCGTCATGACCACAAATGCAGGGGTTCAAGAAACACAGCGCCGCTCGATTGGTTTCGCTGAGCAGGATAACAGCACGGATGCGATGTCTGAAATCAAGCGTGCTTTCTCGCCTGAGTTCCGTAACCGTCTTGATGGTATTATCTGGTTCAATTCACTGACGCCAGAAATTATCACCCAAGTTGTTGATAAATTCATTGTTGAATTACAAGCGCAGCTGGATGAGAAAGGCGTGTCAATTGAAGTGAGTGCGGCAGCACGTCGCTGGTTATGTGAAAAAGGCTATGATAAAGCAATGGGTGCCCGACCTATGGCGCGCGCAATTCAGGATAACCTGAAGAAACCATTAGCAAACGAATTGCTGTTTGGTTCATTAACCAATGGCGGCTCTGTAAGTATCGGGCTTGATGAAAAAAGTAACACACTGACATACAGCTTCAGTAGCGTGCACAAGGCCTCTCCGGAGGATGCGGTATTCTGACATAATTAACCACAGGTGTCTCATGCACCTGTGGTAATGTCAGGCCTTGCCTGAAGAGGTAATCAACGGCTACGGAAAATGATTCGGCCTTTGCTCAGGTCATAAGGGGTTAACTCTACAGTTACCTTGTCGCCTGTCAGGATGCGGATATAGTTTTTACGCATTTTTCCAGAAATATGAGCAGTCACCACGTGACCGTTTTCCAGTTCAACACGGAACATTGTATTTGGCAGGGTATCTAAAACTGTGCCCTGCATTTCAATATTGTCTTCTTTGGCCATCTAATCCTCTAAGTTTAATAACCGTGATTTTTAACGGGCAAGATAATGCCCAAAAACCCGCACTAAGTAAAGAAGTGTCGCATTTTAATGCGATCTTTATGCTTATGTGAAGGAATAAAATTAATAATAAACCAACGTTCACTAATTGAAAATTGGCGGTAATTCAATCGATTGCGGTATCCAGCAGGCGGGGTCTATCCCTTTGTCACGCCACCGATAAAGAATATGTAAAAAATCCCTGCGGGATATTTCTTTTGCGCCAAGTGAGGCGGTGTGGTGGTTAAGTACCTGACAATCAAAAAGCTGCCCATTATAGCGCAAAAAATGAAAATAGAATGTAATAAAAGCAAATTTGGATGCATCATTCATTCTACTGAACATGGATTCCCCACAAAACAGATGGCCCATGTTCACACCGTACAGGCCGCCAACCAGTTTGTCGCCATACCAAGCTTCAATAGAATGAGCTATCCCTTCGTGGTGTAACTCAAGGTAACCTGCTTGCACTTCAGGTAAGATCCAAGTTCCTTCTTCACGCACAGAACACGCTTCAATAACATCCTTGAAAGCGTGGTTAACTGTAATACGATAAATCTGCTTTTTTAACACTTTTTTCATTGAGCGACTGATGTGTAAATCGCCCATCAATAATACCGCTCTTGGATCTGGTGACCACCATAAAGGCATCTCACTTGGATTGAACCATGGGAAGATACCATCATAATACGCTGCTTGCAGCCTTTTTGATGAAAGATCGCCTCCAATAGCTAATAAACCATTGGGTTCCCGCATCGCTTCCGAGACGGGAGGGAACAAATATGAGTCATCATCGAGTTGGTACATATTGCGCCTCAGTGTGTTTTCTGAGCCCAATGGCGCTGGCGAAATTGGTAATATTGGCCTTGCTTATCTAACAACGCTTGATGGGTGCCTTGCTCGACAATTTTACCACTATCCATCACACAAATGTTATCCATTTCTTCTAGGCCTTGCATGCGATGGGTAATCACAATCAAGGTTTTGTCAGCACATTTTTCTTTTAACAACGTTAAAATTTGTTGCTCAGTTTGTGCGTCTAATCCTTCCGTTGGTTCATCCATCAAAACGAGTGGTGTATTATGCAATAAAGCGCGAGCAATACCTAAACGACGCTGTTCACCACCAGACAGCTGGCGACCACCTTCCCCCATCCACGCATTGAGTTTCAATTCATTTTCGAGCAAATTGCCTAAGCCAACTTGTTGTAAAACCGCATTTAATTCGGCATCTGTCGCTTGTTCATTTGCTAATAATAAATTATTACGCAGAGTATCACTAAACACATGCACACGTTGTGGTACAACCGACATGATGCTACGGAGTGATTTTTCACTAAATGTGTTAATTGGCTGACCATTTAATGTAATTGTACCGCTATCGACATCCCATGCACGGGTTAATAATTGTAAGAGTGTTGATTTACCACAGCCTGTTTTCCCAAGTAGGGCGAGATGTTGCCCTTTAGTTAAGCACAATGACACATTATTGAGGACGGCAAATGGCTGCTCAGGGTAGGTGAACGAGATATTATCGACAGTCAGGCTTTCCAATGTTGTGATTGAAGGGCCTTCACTTGGGAAAGTGACCTCGGGTTTCGCGGTCATTAATTGGGAAACGCGGGTAGCAGACGCAATCACTTGCCCCATATGCTGGAAAGCAACAGCGACTGGGCCTAAAGCTTCAAAAGCGGCGAGTGCACAGAAAACAAATAACGCAATCAACGCCCCAGGCTTGGTGTCTCCACCAACATGCTCAGCGGCCATCCACAATAACAACGTTGCCGTTACACCTGATGCAAATAAAATAATCGCTTGAGAGAGTCCAGTTAGAGCGGCTTGCTGCTGTTGGCGCGCTTGCCAGCTATTTTCAATTTGCCAAAGGTTTTGGCGAAAACGTGCTGTCGCACCAAATAAGGTTAACTCCGCTTGCCCTTGCAGTGCTGAAGTTAAGATAGTGCGATAGTCGCCGCGAAGCTCAGTGAGTTCACGGCCGATTGGTTTACCTGCACGGTAAAAAACAAATGGCATTGTGAACAATAAGAACAACATCACACCACCGAGCGTCCAAGCAAGGCGTGGGTCAAGGTAGCTTAAACCGAAAATCAAGACAAATGTGACAAAAAATGCCGTGATAATCGGCGATAATACACGTAAATAGAGGTGATCAAGGGTTTCGACATCAGCCACTAAGCGGTTTAATAGCTCCCCTTGGCGAAAACGGCTAATTCCCCCTGGAGAAAGGGGCAACACTTTACTAAAGGCGAAAACACGTAAGTGAGCGAGGACTTTGAATGTTGCATCATGGCTGACTAAGCGCTCGCCGTAGCGCCCTGCAGTACGAAATATTGCCGCACCACGTACACCAGCTGCGGGCAGCATATAGTTGAAATAATATAAGCCAGGGAAGCCCGCAATCGCGGTGCCAGCTAAGAACCAACCCGAAAGGGTTAATAGCCCAATACTGGCAAGCAATGTTACGATGGCGAGTATGATCCCAAGCGTTATCAAAAACCAATGGCGGCGGTAGAGGGCTAAGAAAGGATATAAAATTTTCATTATCAGAGCTCCTCACTGCGATGGGCTAATAACTGGGCAAAAGCGCCTTCAGACTGACTAAGTTGAGAGTAATTCCCTTGCTGAATGATTTGGCCGTTTGCCATCACCCAAATTTGGTCGTAATCCAAGGTTTCTTCCAGTAAATGAGTGACAAGCAACGTGGTTTGCTGCTCAGATAGCTGGTTCAGTGTGTGCATGACGCGTTGCTCACTGTGCGAATCAAGGCTTGCAGCGGGTTCATCAAGCAGTAGTAACCGTGAGGGTTTTAATAAAACCCGAGCGACAGCAACACGTTGCGCTTGTCCCACTGAAAGCCGCGCGGCGTAATCACCAAGGCGAGTATTTAAGCCATTGGGTAAGTGAGGTAAAAACTCGGAAACATATGCTTTATCAATAGCATGTTGAATTTCTGCCTCAGATGCATTTGGTTTACCTAAACAGATATTTTCAATGAGTGTTTGTTCGGGTAAATGCGGGTTTTGCCCAACCCAGCCGAGCAGTTCACGCCATTTTTCAGGGCATAACTCACGTAGTTCAATATCATTAACTGTCACTGAACCGTGGTAAGGCAAAAAGCCGAGTAATAAGTTGAGTAATGAGCTTTTACCTGCACCACTTTGCCCAACCAGTGCGATACGCTGTTGTGGCTCGATGGTGAAATTTAACGGGCCAGCAAGGCGTACACCGTCGTGGGATAAAATTTCGAGCTGGCTAGCTTGAATGCGAATAGGGCCATCAGATAATGTTTTTATACCTTGTTGCGGTTTTTCTTCCCCTTCACTATTTAGCAATGTCTCTAAGGTTTCAGCAGCACCTACTGCTTGAGCTTTAGCATGGTAATAAGTGCCTAAGTCACGCAGTGGCTGGAAAAATTCGGGGGAAAGGATCAGAGCAAGGAAGCCTGCAAACAAGGTGACAGGTAAGCCATAGCTACCAAAATTCATTTCACCCAAATACGAAAAACCGAAGTACACGGCAACCACAGCAATAGAAATTGAGGCAAAAAACTCCAATACGCCAGAAGATAAAAATGCCATACGCAACACTTCCATCGTTCTGGAACGGAAATCTTCAGTGGATTCACGAATTTGTTGGATTTCTGCTTTTTCACGGAAGAACAGGCGAAGGGTATCGAGCCCTCGGAGTCTGTCTAAGAAGCTGCCACTTAAACGACCAAGTGCGATAAAATTGCGGCGGTTCGCATCAGCGGCGCCTAAGCCAACTAACGCCATAAAAATAGGAATTAAGGGGGCAGTAACAAACAGGATCATCGCGGCTGCCCAATTGAATGGGAAAATGGCGATAAGGATCATGATGGGCACAATCCCTGCTAAATACATTTGAGGAAGATAGCGTGAATAGTAATCTTGCATATCTTCAATTTGCTCAAGGATAATGGTTGCCCAACTTCCTGCGGGTTTACCTTTAACCCAAACAGGGCCGAGTTCTTGGAGTTTATCTAATACGCGAGTACGAATTTCTTGGCGTACAACTTGGCCACAACGAAAACCAACCCGTTCTCGAATGTAAGTCACAATGGCACGTAAAATAAATACGCCAATCAGAAGGCAAAATGGGGTCAATAGCTGTTCTCGCGGGGTGTCATCCATAATGAGTGCTTGTAGGATGACGGCTAAGAACCAAGCTTGAGCAATGATCAATAATCCACTTATCATGCCTAATAGCATGGAGATCCGCAACCAGCGCTTAGCAGGTGCACTGTGTTGTTTTAACCAACGTACCAATTCAGTCTGTCTTGATTTATCCATAATGATTTAGTTAGCAGGTGTCGTTTTAATGTCATTGAGTATAGTTAGGTTATGAAAACCTAACAGCGTTTTGTCGTTCACTGTGAGCCAAATAACATCAGGGCGGAAAATAATGATCAAACAACGCATTTAATAAAAATAGTGAGAGCGGTGTTTTTGATCTCGACCTGTAATTCGATTATTTACGCTACATCATAACAGCTTAAGTGGCAGATGTTGCATAATAAAAGTCGGTTATTTAAGGTGGAAAGTGCTTTGTTATCAAATTGTTCTGTAAAGGTAAACTGAATATTTCAACTTAAAAAAATATAAAAGTGATGGGATGCTACTGTATTTTTACGTAATGAGAAGACGGCTTAACACAAAATTGTTAAGCCGTTGGCATTTTTATGGAAACTTAAGGTGTGGGAGTTATATTTAGCCACTCTTTCGGTTTTAAGGTAAATTGCCCGTTAAGCAAATTATCCCAAGCTTTATCTTTTTTCTGCACGGTATTGAATGAATGGCTTTGTGTATCGACAACTTCCCAGCTTTGTTCTATTTCCTGCCAAATATTGCAATCAATAGTTGAGCTAGCCGGATAGGAATAACACATAACCACATCATCTTTTCCATCTTGATTCACATCTGCCATAAAACCTAAGCATGAATAAGGTTCATGCTTTGATGTGCAATACCACGCACTACTGAGGCTATCACCCAAATCAAACCAGCTATCTGGCAACGCAGGGCTGTTTTTCGCTTGTATGAGTACCTCTTTGAGTGGTTTTTGTTGCTCTTCAGCATAAGGGCTAGTTTGGAATTGCTTCTGGTATTCAGGATTGCTATTTAGTTGTTCAAACGCGAGTTTACCTTCAGCACCTAATTGCTTTAAGTCATATGCGAGTGAGCTATTCACTTTAATTTTGCCATTATTCACGCCCGCTACAATGCTATTGATGGTGATGGTTTTGAAATTAGCGATAGGGCTATTGATCACGAAAATAATGGCGATAAGGGAGAGAATACCGACTTTATTAATTGTGCCGAGTGAGGTCATCCACAATGTTTTTTTGCGAATGATTGCAAGGCTATAGGCCAAAACAACCAAAGCTAAAAATAGCGCGACGGTAAAAGCATATAACCGCTCGACGCTCCAACTGTATTGATTCACCCGCGCAAGAATGCCGTACAGTGAAAGCCCAGAAAAGGCATTAAGCAAGATAATATTTATTAAAACAAAGGCATTCAGCCCTTTACGGAATTGGTATTGTGTACTGCCATCCCCATAAACAAAATTAATAAAAATAAGATTAAGGATCACAAACCACAGCATTACGGCAGAGCCTAAGCCTGCGGAGTCCAATCCTGAAAAATAGGAAATAACAAAGCCACCTAAGAAAATGACCGCAACGATGTTTAATAATGGCAGGAAGAAACGGGCAATAAAGCTAGCGAAGTTACTGAGTTGAATATCAACAGTTGCACGTAAAAATGTTAAGCCAATATTAAAACCAAGGGTAAAACAGACCCAATAAATGACTTCATTATCAAGAATGTCACTTAAAAAGTGCAAATTAACAATGCCAAACAAAAAGCTGGCTAATTTCACAATTAAGGTCAAGAGCCCACCAATTGCCGAGGCTAATACACCTAAGAAGGTATTTTTAATATATAGCCCCATTAAGCAACCGTAATTGATTTTCCATGACTGTGTTGTTTGCAGTAATTGCATCCACGGGAGCATGAAAAATAACAGAACAGTCAGTGTAAGGAATGCAATAAAGGGGTTAGCATCAGAAGGGGTTTCAAAGTCTTGACTATGCCAAAAGTTAACCCAACAAGTCAAAGCAATAGTTAAAGCGATACTAAGATAGAAAACCACAGATTTGGCATTAGTGATTAAGTAGCTAACCACTGATGGCACGAATATCGCCAGTAACATGGGTAGGAATACCGTAGTTGCATCTAACTGGCTGTCAGAGCGAATAGAGTAATCCGTTGTTGCGGCAATGACGATGCCCTGAATGATGGCGAGTATGATAACAATAAAATACGAATAGCCACGAACGATATCACGCCCTGATGGTTGCTCCATATCAATACCTATAAAATTAAGATCATGTAAAAAACAGTATAGGCAGTGCAGGAGAAGGGCAATATAAACTTGCTCTTAAAAATACGTAGGATGTGAAGTATTGAACGGTAAACAATAAAAAAGGCAGTCACCGATTACGGTCACTGCCTAAACCAAAAGCATATAGCGATTATTTAGACGCTAAACCGTCAAGATAGCGCTCGGCATCTAGTGCCGCCATGCAGCCAGTACCCGCAGAGGTAATTGCTTGGCGGTATATGTGATCCATCACATCACCTGCTGCAAATACACCTTCTACAGAGGTTTGTGTGGCATTACCTTGGGTACCTGATTGTACTTTGATATAGCCATTATCTAAATCGAGCTGACCATCAAAAATAGTGGTATTTGGGCTATGGCCAATCGCGATAAAGGCACCCATTACTGGGATATCTTCAGTGGTATGCGTTTTCGTACATTCAAGGCGCACACCTGTTACACCCATATCATCACCTAACACTTCATTTAAGGTGCGATCCGTATGCAGTACGATATTGCCGTTTTCGACTTTATCCATTAAACGGTTGATCAGAATTTTTTCTGCGCGAAAGCTATCACGACGGTGAATTAAATGCACTTCAGAAGCAATATTGGATAAATACAAGGCTTCTTCAACCGCTGTATTACCACCGCCAACGACAGCAACTTTTTGATTGCGATAGAAAAAACCGTCACATGTTGCACATGCGGAAACGCCGCGACCTTTAAACGCTTCTTCAGAAGGCAAACCAATATAACGTGCAGACGCCCCCGTTGCGATGATTAGCGCATCACAGGTATATTCGTTTTCATCACCAAACAAGCGGAATGGACGTTGTTTTAAATCCACTTTATTGATGTGATCAGAGATAATTTCGGTTTCAAATTTTGCAGCGTGTTCATGCATACGGTCCATGAGGCCTGGACCTGTTAGGCCTTCAGGGTCACCAGGCCAGTTTTCGACTTCCGTTGTGGTCGTCAATTGACCGCCTTTTTCCACCCCAGTAATCAGTGCAGGACTTAAATTTGCGCGAGCTGCATATACAGCTGCTGTATAGCCTGCGGGGCCTGAACCTAAAATGATTAACTTGCGATGTGTGGTTGTGCTCATGAATTCCTCTTTTAATCTCAAAAAAAGCATGCTTAGGATTGTAGGAGAAATAGGAAGGTAACAAAAGTGATTTAAGTGCGACTTAGTTTTATGCCACTTATTTCTCTGATAGGCAAGACTCGCCAAATGTAAAAAAATGTGACAAAAAGGTAGGGGAGTCACGCTTCACGATTTTTAGGAATTATCTTGAATTAGCGCTGCGAAACGTTTTACTGGAAAAAAAAGCGAAATCTTGTACTGATTTTTATTCATTTGCTTTGACAATCGGCTGCGCATTTGCGAAAACATCTATGTAAGAGTTAATTATCTAGCAGGTCAATGGAAATGGCGCATTTTTGTTCTTGCTGGAAAGTTAGCTTTACACTACTTACAAACTTAAAAAATGAGTCACGATTGTGAATGATCATTACATTCACACGAACTTCAGCACTATAAATAGAATTTGCCCTGAACACGAATTCCTAATAAAAAAGGTAGTTGGCAAGGGGCTCATTTTATAGATGTAGAAAATAACAATTAGAGAAAGAGAGATAAAGAGATGATTGACAATAAAAAGCGTCCTGGCAAAGACCTTGACCGTATCGACAGGAATATATTAAACGAACTACAAAAAGACGGGCGTATTTCTAACGTAGAATTATCCAAGCGTGTTGGTTTATCCCCAACACCTTGTTTAGAGCGTGTGCGCCGTCTTGAAAGACAAGGATTTATTTCAGGCTATACAGCCTTGTTGAACCCGCATTACTTAGATGCATCCCTCTTAGTGTTTGTTGAAATTACATTAAATCGTGGTGCGCCTGACGTGTTCGAACAGTTTAATACTGCGGTTCAAAAGCTTGAAGAAATTCAAGAATGTCACTTAGTTTCAGGTGACTTTGACTACTTGTTGAAAACGCGTGTGCCTGATATGTCCGCATATCGTAAGCTACTAGGGGAAACGCTGTTACGTTTACCAGGTGTAAACGACACACGTACCTACGTAGTGATGGAAGAAGTTAAACAAAGCAACCGCTTAGTGATTAAAACTCGCTAATCAAGGCTTTTTTGACCTCACTTCAGCACAGCGTTATTGGCTTTGTTGTCGCACTGCAGTTTCAACGCTGAGTTTACTCAGCGTTGTTCCGTTTTAGCACCCCAATAATTTCTTCAATTTTTCCTTTTAAATCGGCAAGTTGACAGCTACTAGCGCCTTTCTTACGTTCTTTTACGAAATTCCTTTGTTTATCGATAAGTTTTATTATCAATTTATTGATTTTAAAGCTATAAATAATTAGGAGTTTTGACGATAAATAGAAATTGAATCCGAATACATTAGATGAAATACTGAGTTACTATATATTAATCGGGCATTTATTTGCCTTAGAGCCAGCAAAACAGGCATTTTAGGGCGATTAATGTTAGAATAATCAGAGTCAGTGAAGAACATCAGTCAGTAAAGAAACAATAATGAGCCAAGAATACACAGAAGATAAATACATCAAATTTAAAAAACTCAGTAGCGGAAGACGGCTATTAGAGGTGATTTTGCTCGCGATTTGCTTAAGTGCCGTTTTTCTTATGGTCGCGTTATTAAGTTTTAGCCCTTCAGACCCGAGTTGGTCACAAACAACATGGAACGCCCCTGTGAAAAACTTGGGGGGAAGTGTGGGGTCGTGGAGCGCTGATATTTTGTTTTCTGCTTTTGGCATTTTAGCTTTTGCTATTCCACCACTGTTATTATTGGGTTGTTGGGCTATCTATCATTATGAAAGCCAGCGCCGTTACATCGATTTTTTCTCGCTTTCTTTACGCCTTATCGGTGGCCTTGCATTGATCCTTTCTTCCTGTGGATTAGCCGCCTTGAATTTTGATGATTTACCTAACTTTGCTTCTGGTGGCGTGATTGGTAGCGTATTTAGCAGTGCCATTATGCCTTGGTTTAATTCATTAGGTGCCACATTGGCACTGTTGTTCTTATGGGCGATTAGCTTCACGTTGTTTACAGGTTGGTCATGGTTGACAATTGCAGAAAAAATTGGCGCGGCGGTCCTGCTTCCAATTACGTTATTAACTAACCGTGCTCGAGGCGATGACCTAGATGATTATGAGGTAGAGGAAACTGAAGATGCGCTACAACGAGCGCAAGAGGCTGAGCACTTAGCGAATGATAATGAACAATTACTCGATTCCGATGATGTGTTGTTTTCAGCGCCAACGGTTGCTGAGTTAGTCACTGAAAATACACCACAGCCAGAATCCATTGAAGTGCAAAGTCGTATTGAGACTCAGCCAGAAACTCCTGCGGCAGTAGAGCCAGATGCTTTACCCTCTTTCTCAGCGGTAGATGAACCGAATACATACCACTTTGAGGTTCCTGATGATTACCAGCCACAAGCCAGTGGTCGTTTTGATAGCTTAGCGGAGCCTGTTGTTTCTCAATCAGATTATGTTCCTGTAGCGCCATCTGCATTTAGTTCTGTCAATGATCATGAGTTAAAATATCAAGAAGAACAAATTGATAATGAATTCAAAACGTCAGCGATGCCTGTAGAACCCGCAGCACAAAACACATTCGCAGCTCAAGTTCCGCCAGAATTATTTACGCCAGCTGTCACCGATGTTCCTGTTAATTCTTCCGTTACTGAGCGGGTTGCCGATGCGAGTGCTTTAGCGGCTGCAGGCATTTCCATTGCTGCGCTTGAGCGCCACGCACAAGTTAAGCAAAATATGGAGCCTGAACTGCCAAGGCCTAATCCTGTTCGTTTGCCGACACGTCGCGAATTATATGGAATTCGGATCCCATCCCAGCGTGATGCAGAGTTACAACGTCGCCAAGAAGAAGCCTCTAAACGCGAAGAAATTTATCAACAGTGGTCAACAAATGACGTTGAAGATGCGCAAAATAGTGACGACGCACAACAAGATGAGTTACTACGCGCTCAATTCTTAGAACAGCAACGTGAGCGCTATGGTGAAGTGGATAGCACCGACTATGAGCCGCCTGTTACGCAAATCGCGCCAACAGAGTTCCCTGAAGTGCAGCATGTTGAGCAAGCAGAACAATCGCCTGTCAACACATGGACGCAGCCAACCATTGAGCATCGTTGGCCATCTTCATCTGATTTATCCGCCAATACGCATAAATTTGCTGAACCTGAAATGGCATCTATTATTCCTAGTGATGCTTTCGAAAGCCAATTTGAAGATGAGCAAAAAGGCGTCGAACCGAAGATTGATTTACGAAGAGAATTCTCGGTATTGGATAGCTTTTCTCCTGTAGATGATTTAGTGGATGATGAGCCTGCTGATCCACTCTTTATGCCAACATTTACCGCTGTTGAATCGCCAATAGTTCCACCAAATAATTCGTATTCAGGGCTTGGCAATAGCCAACCTGCAACACACACTTTTGCGCAGCCACAGCAGCCACAGCAGCCACAGCAGCCACAGCAGCCACAGCAGCCACAGCAGCCACAGCAGCCACAGCAGCCACAGCAGCCACAGCAGCCACAGCAGGATAGCTTATTCCACCCGTTCTTGGTGCGTAATGATCAACCATTACCAAAACCAACAACGCCGATGCCTTCTCTTGATTTATTGGCAAGTCCACCAGAGCAAGAAGAGCCAGTGGATATGTTTAAATTAGAGCAAACGGCAAGGCTGATTGAAGCACGGTTAAATGATTACCGAGTGAAAGCAGAGGTTGTTGGTTTTTCTCCTGGGCCAGTTATCACCCGCTTTGAGCTTGATTTAGCGCCAGGTGTTAAAGCTGCGCGTATTTCGACACTATCCCGTGACCTTGCTCGTTCATTGTCAACGGTTGCTGTGCGAGTTGTTGAAGTGATACCCGGGAAACCGTATGTTGGGCTTGAACTACCAAATGAAAAACGCCAAACCGTTTATTTAAGTGAAGTATTAGATTGTGATGATTTTAGAAAAAATCCATCGCCACTGACGATTGTTCTCGGTAAAGATATTGAGGGTGATCCTGTTGTTGCGGATTTAGCTAAAATGCCACACTTATTAGTGGCGGGTACAACGGGTTCAGGTAAATCGGTTGGGGTCAACGCGATGATCCTCAGTATCTTGTATAAAGCAAAACCTGAAGATGTACGCTTTATTATGATCGACCCAAAAATGTTGGAACTTTCTATTTATGAAGGTATTCCTCATTTATTGACCGAGGTTGTCACTGACATGAAAGACGCTGCGAATGCATTGCGTTGGTGTGTCAATGAGATGGAACGCCGTTATAAACTGATGTCTGCGCTCGGAGTTCGTAATTTAGCCGGCTACAATGAAAAAATTAAAGCTGCGGCGGATATGCAGCGTCCGATCCCTGATCCATTCTGGAAACCAGGGGATAGCATGGAAACGGAACATCCAATGCTGAAAAAAGAACCTTACATCGTCGTTATGGTGGATGAGTTCGCAGACTTGATGATGACTGCAGGGAAAAAAGTGGAAGAGTTGATCGCAAGGTTAGCCCAAAAAGCCCGTGCCGCAGGTATCCACTTGGTTCTCGCGACTCAACGTCCTTCAGTTGACATCATTACTGGGTTAATTAAAGCCAACATTCCAACACGTATTGCCTTTACGGTATCGAGCAAAATTGACTCGCGTACCATCCTTGATCAAGGTGGTGCAGAGTCGTTATTGGGAATGGGGGATATGCTTTATTTACCACCTAACTCATCAATCCCAATGCGTGTACACGGTGCTTTTGTTCGTGACCAAGAAGTGCATGCGGTGGTCAATGATTGGAAAGCGCGTGGTAAGCCGCAATATATTGATAGCATCACAACATGCAGTGATGATAGTGAAAGTGGTGGTTATGATGGTGGTGGTGAAGAACTTGATCCACTATTTGACCAAGCTGTTGAATTTGTTGTTGATAAACAACGTGTTTCCATTTCAGGCGTTCAACGTCAATTCCGTATTGGTTATAACCGTGCTGCGCGAATTGTGGAGCAAATGGAGCTCCAAGGCATCGTCAGTGAACAGGGTCATAACGGAAACCGAGAAGTGCTTGCGCCGCCATCAATGGGGCATTAAAAGTGGGTAGCAAATTAATAATTTAAGGTGCTAATTGCGGGTTTAATTTGAGGGGTGTATAACGTCATCACGCCTCTTAAGGTAATCATACTAAGGTCTTTGTTCGATGAAAAAAATGATGTTGTTAGGTGCATTAGCCTTCAGTTTACATATCGGCCAAGTGCTGGCCGATGCGAGTCAAGACCTTCAGGCACGACTGAATAAGGTCAATAGTTTCCAAGCCAGTTTTTCACAAAAGGTCACTAGCCCTGAAGGCGATCTGGTTCAAGAAGGAGTCGGTGATTTATGGTTAGAGCGCCCTAACTTATTTAACTGGAATATGACTTCTCCCGACGAAAGCGTGTTAGTTTCTGATGGCAAAAATTTATGGTTTTATAACCCATTTGTTGAGCAAGTGACTGTGACGAACTTAGCGGATGCAACGCAGGATACCCCATTTTTATTGATTACACGTAATGACCCGAAAGATTGGAAACAATATTCAATCATTCAACAAGGTAATACTTTTGATCTTAAACCTAAGCAAACCAATGGCACGTTGAAAAAATTCTCAATTACGGTTTCCCCAGAAGGGACTATTGAGAAATTTTCTGCGGTTGAGCAAGATGGGCAAACCAGTGCTTATCAGCTAAAACAGCAAAAAAATGGCCGTGTTGATGCCAGTAAGTTTAAGTTTACAGTGCCGAAAGGTGTGACGTTAGACGATCAACGTTCAAGTGCTAAATAAGTCTTAAACCCGTTATTATCGTTAACCATTAGTATTTTCTACTGGTGGTTAGCGAGTCAGCTATTCGCTTTTAAGCGGCAATAAAGAGGATATTGTGGGTAACCTGTCTCTCGATTTTTCGCAGAATGAATTTCAACCTTTAGCGGCGCGTATGCGGCCTGAAACCCTTGAGCAATACATTGGTCAACGGCATCTGCTGGCGGAAGGAAAACCATTGCCGCGAGCAATCAAGGCTGGCCATCTGCATTCTATGATTTTATGGGGGCCACCAGGAACAGGCAAAACGACACTGGCAGAAATCATCGGTCACTATGCTCAAGCGGATATTGAACGTATATCTGCGGTGACTTCAGGTATTAAAGAAATCCGTGAGTCCATCGAAAAAGCGCGCCAGAACCGCAGTGCTGGGCGTAGAACGATTTTGTTTGTGGATGAAGTTCATCGTTTTAATAAAAGTCAACAAGATGCCTTTTTACCACATATTGAAGATGGCACGATCACTTTTATTGGTGCGACGACTGAAAACCCTTCATTTGAATTAAATTCAGCATTGTTATCCCGTGCAAGAGTCTATTTGCTCAAGTCTTTAGAAGAGGGCGATATTGAGCAAGTGTTATTACAAGCGCTAGCAGATACGTCCCGTGGGCTTGGTGGGCAAAATATTGTCTTACCCGATAGTACACGCAAGATGATAGCCCAGCTCGTTAATGGGGATGCAAGGCGTTCGCTAAATTTACTTGAAATGATGGCGGATATGGCTGAAGCCGATAGCCAAGGCCAGCGAATTTTAACGGCAGAGTTACTCAAAGAAGTGAGTGGTGAACGTACCGCGAGGTTTGATAACAAAGGTGACCGTTTTTATGATCTGATCTCTGCATTGCATAAGTCAGTTCGTGGATCAGCGCCAGATGCGGCATTGTATTGGTATGCAAGGATCATTACTGCAGGGGGCGACCCGCTGTATGTGGCGCGTCGTTTATTAGCAATTGCTTCCGAAGATGTCGGGAATGCCGATCCCCGCGCGATGCAAGTGGCAGTGTCTGCTTGGGACTGCTTTACGCGAGTCGGGCCAGCTGAAGGTGAACGAGCTATTGCTCAAGCGATTGTATATTTAGCCTGTGCACCTAAAAGTAATGCAGTTTATACGGCTTATAAGGCTGCAATTAAAGACGCACAAATGCAGCCTGATTATGATGTGCCTAATCATTTACGCAATGCACCAACAAAGCTCTTAAAAGAGATGGGGGCTGGTCAAGAATACCGTTATGCTCATGATGAGCCCAATGCCTACGCTGCGGGTGAAAATTATTTCCCTGAGCCAATGCAAGCAAGCCGTTATTATTACCCAACAAAACGTGGCTTGGAAAGCAAGTTTGCTGAAAAATTAGACTGGTTAGCCCAACAGGATCAAATTAGTACCACAAAACGCTACCGCTAAACTGGGCAATGCGGTAAGGTTATATAGCGAAATACTTTACTTTATTGATGGTGCTAGAATGCACCATCAAAAGTATCATCTATTACTCACAATACTCACAGGATAAGCATGCTCGATCCCAATTTACTGCGTACGGAGCTAGACGCGGTTGCTGAAAAACTGGCTCGCAGGGGTTTTACCCTTGATGTGGAAAAGCTGCGTGAATTAGAAGAACGCCGCAAAGTTTTACAAGTTGAAACTGAAACCCTGCAAGCAGACCGTAACTCGCGATCGAAAACTATCGGTGCGGCTAAAGCTCGTGGTGAAGATATTGAGCCATTACGTCTGGAAGTTAACCAATTAGGCGAAAAATTGGATGCTGCGAAAGCAGAGCTAGACAAGCTGCAACAAGAAATCCGTGATATTGCTTTAAGTATCCCGAATATTCCAGATGACCAAGTACCAGATGGCAGAGATGACTCTGACAACGTCGAAGTTGCACGTTGGGGCGAGCCTCGCCAGTATGATTTCGAAGTTCGCGATCACGTTAGCCTTGGTGAATTAACAGGGGGGTTAGATTTCCCTGCTGCGGTTAAGCTAACAGGTGCGCGTTTTGTTGTTATGAAAGGGCAAATTGCGCGTATGCACCGTGCGTTAGCACAGTTTATGTTGGATTTACATACTGAGCAGCATGGCTATCAAGAACTGTATGTTCCGTATTTGGTTAACCATGATACGCTGTATGGTACAGGTCAATTACCAAAATTTGGTGAGGACTTATTCCACACTAAACCACTGGAAGAAGAAGCAGATAGCAGCACTTATGCGTTGATCCCAACCGCTGAAGTACCTGTAACTAACTTGGTTCGTGATGAAATTTTAGATGAGGATACACTTCCTCTGAAAATGACTGCTCACACACCATGTTTCCGTTCAGAAGCGGGCTCTTATGGCCGTGATACCCGTGGTCTTATCCGTATGCACCAGTTCGACAAAGTTGAATTAGTGCAAATTGTTCATCCTGAAAAATCGATGGATGCACTGGAAGAGTTAACAGGTCACGCTGAAAAAGTGCTGCAATTACTGAACTTACCTTACCGTAAAGTAATTTTATGTACTGGTGATATCGGTTTTGGTTCACGTAAAACTTACGATTTAGAAGTGTGGTTGCCAGCGCAAAATACCTATCGCGAAATCTCTTCTTGTTCAAATATGTGGGATTTCCAAGCGCGTCGTATGCAAGCACGTTTCCGTGGTAAGAGCGATAAGAAAACTCAACTCGTTCATACATTGAATGGCTCAGGTTTAGCAGTGGGTCGTACATTGGTCGCAATTTTAGAAAACTACCAATTAGCAGATGGCCGTATTGAAGTGCCTGAAGTATTACGCCCATACATGAAAGGCTTAGAATATATTGGCTAATTAATCGCCATATCATTCATGTATAAAAACCGTCTTGGGTAACCTTGGCGGTTTTTTTCTATTTAAATCAAACAATTCATTCCCCTCAATATTTACCTGAGCCCCTCTAAATATATTCCTGATAGTGATGTTTCTAAGCTATAGATAGGCTGTAAGCCATCACATGCAAGAGAGATAAACTAAATGGAAATAATAATTGGTGTTTTTTTATTGGCTGGAGTTATTAAAGGAGTGATAGGGCTGGGGCTGCCAACGATTGCAATGGGGCTTTTGAGCATGACAATGGAGCCTGCAATTGCCGCCAGTATTTTGATTATTCCGTCCTTAGTGACCAATATTTGGCAATTATTGATTGGGCCTCAATTTATTGAATTAATAAAGCGACTATGGGGATTGATGGCGGGAATAATTATTGGCACATTATGGAGCTTTTTACCTTCTTTAACTGAAACGTCAGGTTGGACATTGCCAGCGTTGGGGGCTGTGCTAGTACTTTATGGTATTTGGGGATTATTGGCGAAAAAGATGCCCGCCATTGGAAAGTCTGAGCGTTGGCTTTCACCACTAGTGGGCTACCTGACTGGCGTCATTACTGCCGCAACAGGCGTTTTTGTTATACCCGCTGTACCTTATTTGCAAACGCTTAAGCTAAATAAAGATGCGTTAATACAGGCGCTTGGTTTAGCTTTTACTGTATCGACTCTCGCTTTGGCAATCAAACTTTGGCGTAGTGACCAGCAAGAGTTTGTTGATTATGGCCTGTCTTTTATTGCACTACTTCCCGCATTGATAGGAATGTATTTAGGGCAATATCTACGCAAAATTATGAGCGAAAATATATTTCGCCGCGGCTTTTTTAGTGGATTGGTACTTTTAGGCGTGTATATGGCGATAAAACCTTAAGGGTTGCTTTGCCAATTAATTAAAAAGCTAATAAATTCATTGGTATATTCAGGAAGCTGATTAAAATCACGGGCGCAAATAACTAAATTTCGTTGTGCCCATTTCTCTTTCAGCGCCAGTATCTTTGTTTGGGAAGACAAAACACGTTGTGCCGCCTGTTTGGGAATAATGGCAATGCCAACGTCATTCGCTACAAGTTGCATAACAGCATCAAAGGTAGGAAGTCGGACTCGATAATTCAAGCGAAAACCTTGTTGCTTAGCATAGTCATCTATATGTTTTTGTAGCGAATTATCTTCAGATAACCCAATAAAATCTGAATGTATAATATCATTAAATAATACATGTTGTTGATTTGCGAGTGGGTGATGATAATGGACCAGTACAATAAGCTCATCCGAACAAAAAGGGTGAAATGCTAATCCTGATAAATCCGTAGAGTCTGCAACGATCCCAATATTAGCCATTTTATTCTTGATAACCGTGACAATTTCATGGCTTGGCATCTCTTTGACAGTGATTGACATATTCGGTTGCTGTTGCAAATATGCACCAATGCGTTCAGGTAAAAACTCCATTTGGGCAGAAGCATTACATAAGAGATTAATGTGCCCGCGTAGTCCTCGGCTATATTGGCGCATTTCATCTTTCATTAAATCAATGCGATGTAAAATACCATTAGCATGCTCAATAAAAGCAAAGCCTGCATTTGATAAAGAGATACCTCTAGCTGAACGAATAAATAAGAGAGTGCCGAGCTCACTTTCAAGACCTCGAATCCGTTCACTTGCGGATTGCAGCGTAATATGCGTTAAATTTGCACCACCCGTGATGCTGCCTGCATTGGCGATATTTAGGCATAATTGCAGGTCTGTAATATCAAAGTGCATAGCTCGGTAACTCCCATTTAGGGTAATGATGTATATCTATTTTTAATTATTAGGCTAATTAATTAGATACTCGCGATTAAGAATAGCATTATCACATCAGTTTTCCCGTTTTAAAGACGATTTTGCAATAAGAGGTGGAATGATAGGAACCTCTGATGCGTTATCAATATCTAGCTGAGTCATTTGGAATTCAACAGGGAAATGTTCTCTCTCTGTTCGGCGTACTGGCTCAGTATTTCGCCATGTATAAAGGCAGCACTGGCACTGATATATTATCCATATCCCTTCGACGGGGGAGTTTGCCATGACTTCTATTTTATCACTTGCACAACGAGGGCAAATCATATGACCTCCTTATTGACGGTTAGCGAGTAGGGTTGTTAATTTATCAATCCACAGTGCTGTCTCAGGTAAATCCTTGACGGGTTGGCCATATCGGCCTCGGTTATCGGGGGCAACAGGGGTTGTCGCATCAATAATTAATTTATCGGTGATCCCAGCAGGGCTAGAGCTTGGATCCAGTCCGAGTACGGGCATATTTGGTATTTGAACAAGGTCGCCTGCTGGATTAACTTTAACTGACAGCGCCCACATCACTTGAGGTAAATTGAAAGGGTCAACATCTTCATCAACCATAATGACTATTTTGGCATAACCTAGGCCATGTGGGGTGGTCATCGCCCTCATACCAACGGCTCTAGCGAAACCGCCATAACGTTTTTTGGTGGAGATAATAATGAGAAGACCGTGGGTGTACATGGCATTGACTGCCTGAACTTCTGGAAAATCGGCTTTCAGTTGTTGATATAGGGGAATGCAAGTGACGGGGCCGATGAGATAATCAATTTCTGTCCAAGGCATGCCCAGATAAAGGGATTCGTAAATGGGGTGCGTGCGATAGGATACTTTATCAATACGGATTATCGGTATATTACGCCCACCAGAATAGTGTCCTGTAAACTCGCCGAAAGGGCCTTCAATTTCTCTTTGTCGACTCTCAATCACGCCTTCAATAATGACTTCTGATCCCCATGGAACATCAAATCCTGTCAGCGGTGCGGTTGCTATTGGGTAAGGGCTTTCACGGATTGCTCCAGCCATTTCATATTCGGATTGATCATATCTCAGCGGTGTTGCACCCATTAATGTGATAATCGGGTCATTACCAAGAGCAATAGCAACGGGAAGGTCTTCACCATACTCTTCAGCCTTGTGAAGCTGTAAGGCGATATCATGCATGGGGACAGGTTGTATGCCAAGCTTACGCTTACCCTTAACTTCCATCCGATAGATACCCACATTTTGCTTACCAAAATGTTCAGGATCTCGTGGATCACGAGAGATAACACAAGCCTTATCAAGGTAGAAACCGCCATCCCCATCATTTAGACGAAACAGCGGAAGGATATCAAATAGATTAATATCATCACCGCTTACTTCATTTTGAGCCCACGGCGGATTGCTTCGGCGTTCAGGTGACACAGGAAATTTGTCCCAACGGCGAATAAGCTCTTTGATTTGCTGCTTAACTGGAGTGGTTGGAGGAAGACCAAGTGAAATGGCGTGATTTTTCCAAGACCCGATCGTATTCATCACAACATGAGCATGCTTAAACCCTTTTATTTTTTTAAATGAAATTGCAGGAGCGTCTTCGCCAATCCTTCCTGTTGCGTTTGCTGCTGCTGCGATATCAGGCTCAGCTTGTACTTCTTCTTGAATTTCCAGTAGTTGTCCTGCATTTTCAAGTGCCACTAAATAACTACGAAGATCATCATAAGCCATTTTTAATTCTCCTTTTTGTTAGTATCTTTGTGGTTTTTATTTGAACTCGCCTCGCATTTTGCAAATTGATGCTGTACTAAATAGTGCTGTGTTCAGAGCCACTTCAGTTGTGGTAACGGTGGAGAGAGCTACTGCCATGTCTTTTGCTTGACGGATAATTTTAAAAGTTAACCTTATTAATTAATAAGGACAACTTATTGTAAGCAATGTATTTACTTGGTGCTTATTTCTATTTTTCCCGAATTTAGACGGTAGTAACATTTATACTAGTACTCTTTGGGGATTGAGTAGATTGAAATGATGGGTTGAGTGATACAAAGGTAAATGAGTGGTTGAGAGATGAAAATTATCGTAGGTTTACTTTTGAAAAGGGAAAGCAAATGCTTTCCCTTTGAGTATGATTGAATAACGTTGTTATTCAGGTTTATTTCACTTGTGAGAAAAACAGGCTACGGTAGCTGCTGTAATAACAAACATACATAATTGGCATAGAAACTAATAAACCTAAGCCTAATGGGATCACAGAAATAATCATTAAAATAGACAGAACGATAAAGAATAGGATACCTGGCAGGATATTTTTCTTAACCGCTTGTAGGCTAGCTGAAATTGCAGCGCCAACAGTAAAATCGTGGTTCATAACCAGAGCAGGGGCAAACCAAGTTAATGCGGTACCGACTAAACCAGCGACAGCCATCACGATAATAGCAAAGAAGAATGAACCTGAGGACGCTAAAATAGCCGCATCAGATGGTGATCCGTATTGGCTGCTTTCCATTAATAAACCAAACATCGCAGAACCGCCAATGATGAAAGCGATGATCATACCGACTAAGTTTGCTGCAAAGTTAATAGCACCAACAGCAAACAGTGCACCGAATTTGTTTTGGAAACCTGCAAACAGTAAACCGATTTCTGTTTGGCCAGTTTTACGCTGATTTTCACTGATAGCAATAATACCACCAACAAAGATTGGTGTAATAAAGGTGATCAGTAAGTTTAAGAATGGGATCATGGAGATGATCAGAATCAACGCAAACAATACGATATTGATTAAGATCCACATACCCAGTTTTTCTTTAACCAGTGACCATGATTGGCTGATCCAGTTAACACCTTCACCCGCATCAACAGCGCGAGGTTCTGCGTGAAAAACAAAAGTATCAACTTGAGTCTGAGCGTTAGTGTTTGGTGCAGGGTTGTTATCTGCACTGAAGTTTTCATTGTTCATGATAAAAAAGGAACCTATTTGTCGTAGTGAATTAACAATAATTATTATAAAAAGTTTGTGAGTTTATATGCACTCTTTTACTTTATCGGCAGTAGTATGCAGATAAGTGAATATATTATAAAGCAGACTATTCTGGTAAGGTATTTTTGATTAATTTTTTCTTAATACAACATTTTTTAGGGTAATAAGGTCATTACTCATTTGATATTGAATTTATAGACTGTTTAGTTTGGTGTTTTTTGGTTAAATATAGGGTTATTTTAGCTTTAAATAGGATGGTTGTTTATGAAAAATGGTTATTGTGTGGAATAAAATATAACTAATAACCATTATAAAGAATAAGGTAAATATCGATAAGTTATTCAAAAATAGATATAGGGTACGCATCGAGTGGCTTGATTTCTTTTAATACAAACATACTTTGCATTTCTTTAATACCTGGCAATCTGCGAATAACCGACATGGCAAAATCAGCGTAAGAATCTAAATCATGAGAAACCACTTGCAGTAAAAAGTCAGTATCACCACCTATACTATAACAGGCGACCACGTTCTCAAGCTCGCTAACTTCCTGTTCAAATTTTTGTGCTTCTGCCTCGCTGTCACTGTCAATAATCACACGTACAAACACCATAACACCAAGGCCAATTTTCTTGCGGTTTAAAATAGCGCGATAACCTTGAATAACATTATCTTCTTCAAGTTTTTTAACTCTCCGCCAGCAGGGTGAGGCGGACATTCCTACTTTTTCAGCCAGTTCATGGTTGGTGATCCGTGCATCCTCTTGCAGCAGTGAGAGAATTTTTGTTTCTGTCTTATCAATTGCCATAAATGAATTTTTCTACCTATTTATTGTGGAATAAAGAAAAAAATTACCGAATTACTAGCTTGCCATAGCTCACTTAGAAAGCCTATTTCTTTCTTTAAATGCCATAATTATTGGGAAATTGAACACAATTAAAAACAGTAGGGGACATAAATGATATTTAATCCAGCCGAGCATCGCTGCGCTATCGTGGTTAATCAGGATTTATCTAACGGGCTTGCTATGAATGCCGCCAGTGTGATTGGTGTCAGCTTAGGAAATAAAGTTAACAATATGGTGGGAGCGGATTTAAACAGTGCAGATAATATTCATTACCCAGGAGTGATTTATGCCCCTTTACCAATTTTAAAATCACCAGAGCAGTATATTAAAGACATAGAAGAAGCTGCATTAAAAGAAAGTGAAATTTATATCATTCCTTTTAGTCTATTGGCGCAATCGTGTCGCACTTATGATGAGTATCAGCAAAAGTTGTCAGAATATGAATATAAAAATATTCAGTTAGCGGGTATTGGGCTGGTGGGAAATAAAAAGGCGGTGACTCAGCTTATTGGCCATTTGCCTTTATTTAGATAGGAATAATGGCAAATAAAGAAGAGGCTCAATGCTGAGCCTCAACTTATTTAGTACATGACTTTATGGCCATAACTTTCGAGGATATTTTTGACGCGTTCCATTACTTCTTTTGATGGTGGTTTAACTCCATCAAGTTTGTATTCTTCACCCATGGTTTCCCACTTGTGTTTACCAAGTTCATGGTAAGGTAATAATTCGATTTTTTCGATATTACTCATATCTTTGGTAAATTCACCGAGCAGATGTACCGAATGTTCATCATCACTCCAGCCTGGTACAACAACATAACGCACCCACGTTTTTTGATTACGCTTAGCTAAATATTGTGCAAATTCCAACGTTCGGTGATTGGAAACGCCGACTAACTTTTGGTGAATATCATCGTTGATTTGTTTTAAATCTAACATCACTAAATCAGTGACATCCATCAGTTCGTCAATAACAGGGTCATAGCGACGAACAAAACCGTTAGTGTCTAAACAAGTATGGATATTCTCTTTCTTACAGGCTCGGAACCAATCACGGACAAACTCTGCTTGTAAAATAGCCTCACCACCTGAAGCGGTGACACCGCCGCCCGTTGCATTCATAAAGTGACGATAGGTGACCGCCTCCTTCATTAACTCATCGACGGTGACAATGTTGCCGCCGTGGGTATCCCAAGTATCGCGGTTGTGGCAATACAAGCAGCGCATTAAACAGCCTTGGAAAAAGACAATAAAACGAATACCAGGGCCATCAACAGTGCCGCAAGATTCAAATGAATGAATACGGCCTAATGTTGCTGGCGATTCTGTTTTAGTGATATCAGTTGTTGTAATAATTTCGGCAGACATAGCAGGTACTCCAAAATATCCGTCATACTTCTAAGACATTATGCATAATATAATGATTTGTAGTCTTTAATTGACAGTATAGATAAAAAGACCCCATAGAGTGGGGCCTTTAATTTAGTTACTTTATTTTAATGAGCTAATTATTACATTGAACTTGTGAAAGTACGAGTAATAACGTCTTGCTGTTGTTCTTTGGTTAGTGAGTTAAAACGCACCGCATAACCTGAAACACGGATAGTCAGCTGTGGATACTTCTCTGGGTTTTCCATTGCATCTAACAGCATTTCACGGTTCATGACGTTAACGTTCAGGTGCTGACCGCCTTCAATAGACGCTTCGTGGTGGAAGTAACCATCCATCAGACCTGCTAAGTTAGTTTTACGCACATCGTCATCTTTACCTAACGCATTTGGTACGATAGAGAAGGTATAAGAGATACCGTCTTTCGCGTAAGCAAATGGCAGTTTAGCAACAGAAGTCAGAGAGGCTACAGCACCTTTTTGGTCACGGCCGTGCATTGGGTTTGCACCTGGTCCGAATGGCGCACCTGAGCGACGACCATCTGGCGTATTACCTGTTTTCTTACCATACACAACGTTTGAGGTGATGGTCAGAATTGACTGAGTTGGTACTGCATTACGGTAAGTATGCAGTTTCTGAATTTTCTTCATGAAACGTTCAACTAAGTCACAAGCGATGTCATCAACACGTGAGTCGTTGTTACCAAATTGTGGGTATTCACCTTCGATTTCGAAGTCGATAGCGATGCCGTCTTCGTCACGGATAGGTTTAACTTTTGCGTATTTGATAGCAGACAGTGAGTCAGCTGCAACAGACAGACCTGCGATACCACATGCCATTGTACGGTAAACATCACGGTCATGTAGAGCCATCAGCGATGCTTCATAGCTGTATTTATCGTGCATGTAGTGGATGATGTTCAGCGCAGTGACATATTGTGTCGCTAACCAATCCATAAAGTGGTCCATTTTGTCCATCACGATATCGAAATCAAGGACTTCATCCATGATTGGTGCGTGTTTAGGGCCCACTTGCATTTTCAGTTTTTCGTCCACACCACCATTGATGGTATACAGCATGGTTTTCGCTAAGTTAGCGCGAGCACCGAAGAACTGCATTTGTTTACCCACAATCATTGGGCTAACGCAACATGCGATTGCATAGTCGTCGTTATCAAAGTCAGGACGCATCAGGTCATCATTTTCATACTGAACTGATGAAGTATCGATAGACACTTTCGCTGCGAATTTTTTGAAATTCATTGGCAGTTTTTCTGACCACAGGATAGTCATGTTTGGCTCAGGAGATGGGCCCATGGTATACAGTGTGTTCAAGAAACGGAAAGTACTTTTTGTTACCAGTGTACGGCCATCAAGACCCATACCTGCTAAAGATTCTGTTGCCCAAATTGGGTCACCAGAGAACAGCTCATCGTATTCAGGGGTGCGTAAGAAACGGACCATACGTAGTTTCATGACTAAGTGGTCTATCAGTTCTTGCGCTTCTTGCTCAGTGATTTTACCTTCTTCGATATCACGTTGGATATACACGTCTAAGAAAGTGGAAACACGACCAAATGACATTGCCGCACCGTTTTGTGATTTAACCGCAGCTAAATAGCCGAAGTAAGTCCACTGTACTGCTTCTTGTGCGTTAGTTGCTGGTGCAGAAATATCGTAACCGTATTTTGCAGCCATTTCTTTCATTTGACCCAATGCACGGTGCTGCTCAGCAATTTCTTCGCGCAGTTGGATTGTCATTTGTAAATCTTCACCTTTTTCTAATTTTTCTTGCAAAGAGGTGAATTGTTGGAACTTGTCTTTCATCAGGAAATCAATACCGTACAGCGCAACGCGACGGTAGTCACCAATGATACGACCACGGCCGTATGCATCTGGTAAACCCGTTAATACACCCGATTTACGACATTTTAAGATATCTGGCGTATAAACGTCGAAAACACCTTGGTTATGGGTTTTACGGTATTCTGTGAAGATTTTTTTCACAGTTGGGTCTAATGTACGGTCGTATGCTTTACATGAGCTTTCAACCATTTTGATACCACCGAACGGGATAAGACCACGTTTCAGAGGTTCATCAGTTTGTAAACCAACGACTTTTTCTAATTCTTTAGTAATGTAACCTGCATCATGGGAAGTGATGGTTGAAGCAACATCTGTATCAAAATCAACAGGCGCATGTGTGCGGTTTTCGATTTTGATCCCTTCCATAACTTTATCCCACAGCGAGTCAGTTGCTGGAGTAGAGCCTGCTAAGAAAGATTCATCACCTTCATATGGAGTGTAGTTTTTCTGGATGAAGTCACGTACGTTGACGTTTTTCTGCCAGTCACCTTGGTTAAAACCTTGCCATGCTAAAGCGAATTTTTCATTTAATTCGGACATGATACTTTTACCTTTTAACAGTGGATCTTTTAGGGATCTTAATAAATCTTTTCGTGTGTGTCAGTGGCGATTAATGTTTCTGGCCACCGCGTAAATGCATAAACCAATAAATGAGGCCGACTAAAAGCGCGCCGCCAATAATATTTCCGATAGTGACTGGAATTAAGTTATCTGTAATAAAATTTCCAATCGTTAAGTGTGAAAACTGCTCAGGTGCCATATTGATTTGTGTCCAATATTCAGCTGGAGCGAATTCTTTAATCATGATGCCCAATGGGATCATAAACATGTTTGCGATGCTATGCTCAAACCCACTGGCGACGAACATCGCAACAGGGAGAACTAACACAACCAGTTTATCGGTTAAACTGCGACCTGCATAACTCATCCAAACTGCCAGACAAACCATTAAGTTTGCTAAAATTCCGAGTGCAACAGCCTCAATAAAGGTGTGGTGCAATTTATGGCTACTGGTTTGTAAGACATTTAATCCCCATTGGCCATTAGCCGCAGTGTATTGCCCCGCAAACCAAATGATAGCCACAAAGAACAACGCGCCAATTAAGTTGCCAATGTATACATTGAACCAATTGCGGAACATTTGTCCCCAGGTAATTTTACCAGTGGCTTTAGAAACGATAGTTAAAACAGTGGAAGTGAAAAGGTCGGCACCACAAACAACAACTAGCATTAAACCAAGTGAGAAACAAATTCCGCCAATCAGTTTGGTAAAGCCATACGGTGCGCCGGCCGCCCCAGTTGTTGCAGTAATATAGAAAACAAAAGCAATAGAGATAAAAATACCGGCAGTGAATGCTGACAAGTAAGTAATTACAGGATGTTTGTTCGCTTTATAAAAGCCAGCGTCATCCGCGACTTGAGCCATTACAGCAGGTGGCAATAAATTAAAAGGGTTGTCAGCTTTCATACCAACACTCTCTTACAAAGTTGATTAATTATAGCACGCAATAATAGTAACAAAGGGGATAAATGAGAAATTTGATATGGATCATGAACACTCGCAAGAATACCGTTTAAATAGTTAATTTTTTGTTAAAATACAACCTAAGTAATTGAAATTTAAAAAATAAATATTTTTTAAATTTTATTAAAAATTTTTATAAAGAGCATTTTTAGCGACATGGAAAGTGAAAATATGCATATAAATGTTAATTATTTAAGTGCAATATGATCCCTTTGCTAAGGTATTTAACTTATGTCTAAATTTAGCGCTAGATTTATTGATATAAACCTCAGAAACCATCTGTTAAATTCTCGCCAAATTGTCATATCTTGCTAACAATCAATAAAATAATATGGCATACAGAAACCGTTGTTCCAGATCATTTTAGACTATATTTTCGAATATTGAATTTTATTATCTATAGAATTCAATGTTATCTAGCGTGTTAAGTTCTTGTTCGATGCGTTCGCGGCTGGTTAACAGCGTTTCGATGACTTGGGCTGTTTTTTCATCGTTACTGCGGAAGGTGGGGATAGACACACTGATAGCGGCAATAATTTTGTTTCGTTGGTGCAATGCGACAGCATAACAAATAGTTTCTTCATTAATTTCTTTATTATCAATGGCATATCCATTTTCTTTTACTGCGTTTAGTTGGGCACGTAATTGTGGCAAAGTATGAACACTGTATTGTGTCAGCGGAGTGAAACCTGCGGGGTAAAGTTGGGAAATTTGTTCGTCACTGTAGTTAACAATCATTGCTTTACCTAGCGCAGAATAGATAGCTGGTAAGCGAGTGCCAATACTGGAGACTAACTGAACTTTTTGTGCAGATTGTACTTTATCAATATACAGGACATCAGCACCATCTAAGATACCCATTTGGCAAACTTCATTACACCGTTCGACAATAAGGTCCATCTCGCGATGGATCATTTTCAGCCAATACGATTTTTCGAAGAAAGCGCGAGAAAGAATGGAACAAGCGATACCAAGATAGTAAAGCTGGCTATTATCATCGTAACTAATATAGCGGTGCTCAACCAATGTTTTTAGAATGGGGTAAATAGTGCCTTTCAGAATTCCAGTCTTATCAGACAGTTGTGTTAAAGATAGCCCCGTATTTTCTGCTGCCAATACTTGAAGCACCTCTAAAACACGAATTGTCGGCATGTGTCCCGTAGACATTAAACCACCTCCCTGATTAATTGTGCCGCTATTCTAGGTTCAAAACTGCGCTATGTAAATCACTCGCAAAAACCCATTTCTTTTCTGAATCGATCGAATGACATTGTGCTATTGGCAGTAAAAGTCGTGATCCTGTTCAAAATTTACCAATAAAAAATGACCTTCTTGCTTTTAATACAATCAGTAACTTCTTGTTTATGCCTTTTAAATCAATTGATTAATAAGTTTTTATTTTAACTTTGTTCAAATTTGACTCAATTCATTTTTCGTGGTTATTTAATGTTGTTTTTATTTATGAATAAGGTTTGTATATATGAACAATAACCAAGTGGAGCTATTAAGTATGGAAAGTCGCTATATCACCCCTGTTGTCACTATTTTTGATGACAAAGGCCGCGTTGATATTGAACAAAATCGACAAGTTTATGATTCACTTAGCACAAAAGTCTCGGGTTTTGTCACGATGGGCAGTACGGGGGAATTTTTTGCACTCGATATGAACAGTTCGAAAACCTTGATTGACCTTTGTGGCAATTACCCTAAAAGGGATATGAAGGTCTATGCAGGAGCAAGTCGGCTAGATGTCAATGAATCGATTGAACTTGCCAATTATGCGAATGAGCAAGGGGTCGATGGGGTAATGATTATCAGTCCCTATTATTTTCCGTTAGATGACGAGGGGGTATTTCGCTTTTACAGCACAATTGCAGAAAAAACCTCAGCAAAAATCTTTATTTATAACTTTCCTGAGCGTACGGGATACTCTGTATCACCTGAAGTGTGTTTACGCTTAGCAGATAAATACCCTCATATTATTGGTTTGAAAGATACCATTCCTGATACTAATCATACGGCGCAAGTTATTGATGTTGTGAAATCCCGTATTCCACACTTTGAAGTCTATGCAGGTTACGACAACAACTTTGCTCATGTCGTGCTATCAGGCGGAAACGGTTGTATTGGTGGGCTTTCCAATATTATTCCACAGTTTTTTGCTTCATGGATGCAAGCTTTTGCAAAAGGCGATTTAGCGCTCGTCGCTAAACATCAACAACGTGTTGATCAACTGATGGCGATTTACGGGGTGAATGCTCCTTTTATTCCAACCTTTAAAAAAGCGTTGCAACTGAAAGGGGTGATTAACTCAGACCGTTGTACTTCACCATTTATTGGATTGAACAGTGTACAGACAGAGCAACTTCAGCAATTATTAGCACTAGCTGATTCACCGCTCTGATCTTTCCTATAACAACACAATAGAACATCTTACCGACAGGGAAAAATATCATGGCGACAACACAAGCTTATAACAATCCTGTTTTAAACTCTGCGATTAAAAAATCGTGGAAACGTTTAGTACCCCTGATGTTTATTTTGTATTTCGTTGCATTTATTGATCGGGTGAATGTTGGTTTTGCTAAAGATGCGATGCAGTTAGATATCGGGTTATCGGACTCTGCATTTGCGTTTGGGGCAGGGATTTTCTTTGCGGCCTATGCATTATTTGGTATCCCCGCCAACTTAATTTTAAATAAAATAGGTGCCCAAAAATGGTTGAGTATCACCACAATCATTTGGGGCGTGCTCTCTGCGATGACAGGCTTTGTCACTAATGAAACGCAATTTATTATTTTGCGCTTCTTATTGGGGCTTGGGGAGGCCGGTTTCTATCCAGGAATTTTATTATTAGCGTCAATCTATTTTCCGAATAATGTCCGCGGCTCTGTGATTGGTATATTTGTTTTAGGGGTGCCATTAGCCTTGACGCTAGGCTCTCCACTTTCTGGCGCATTATTAGAGTTGCATGGCTGGTTAGGCCGTCCAGGTTGGTTCTGGATGTTTGTTATCGAAGGTTTACCTGCGGTTGTTATTGGTATTTTTGCCTTCTTTTATCTGGATGATAGCCCTGAAAAAGCGCGTTTTTTAACCGATGAAGAGAAAAAGGCATTAACGGAGCAACTTGCCAAAGAAAATGCAAAAACAGAAACTACCTCTGTGCTTTCGGCGCTCAAAAATGCCAAAGTGTGGCACCTTGCATTGATTTACGGCACCATCCAAATATCCGTGTATGGTTTGATGTTCTTTTTGCCTTCCCAAGTGGCTTCATTAATGGGGGAAAGCTTAGGGTTCAAACAATCGTTAGTGGCAGCTATTCCATGGGCTTGCTCAGCCTTTGGCGTCTATTATATTCCGCGCTTTGCCGACCGCCATCCAACAAAACGTGTTGAAATATCTGTTCTGTGCATGTTAGCCGCGGCGGTGGGCTTAGCGTTATCTGCATTTGCTAGCCCAGTTTTTGCTATTGCAGCACTGTGTTTAAGTGCGGTGGGCTTCTTATCAGTTCAACCTGTCTTCTGGACGTTTCCGCCTCAGTTACTCAGTGGTCCTGCATTAGCAGCGGGGATTGGTTTTTGTACCACTATGGGGGCATTTTGTTCATTCCTTGCACCTATCATCCGCGTTGAAGTGGATAAAATGATGAACAGCAATACCGCAGGGATCATGACATTGTCGGTGATAACAGTGGGTTGTGCTGTGTTAATTGCGCTCCTTAAAAAGAACTCTCATAAAAATGGCCATAAAGTTTTGTCATCAAATTAATGGCAACAATTGGAAGGTGTGACATGCAAAAGATTTTACGAATTGATGAAAGCGACAACCTGATTGTTGCCTTAAAAGACTTGTACGCTGGGGAAGTTTACCATTGGGGCAATGAAGAAATTGCCTTAGTCACTGACGTGAAGGCCAAACACAAATTTGCCATAGAGGCGGTGCCCATTGATGGTGTGGTATCGATGTATGGCACCGCGGTAGGTAAAGCGACGCAACCCATTGCAAAAGGCGAAGCCATTACGGTGAACAATATTCGCCATTATGCAGCCCCTGTTTCCTTAGAAAATGATTCACTGTACGAATGGAAAGCACCTGATGTTTCCGCTTATAAAAAGCGAACTTTTCAAGGATATGTTCGAGGAGATGGGCGTGTAGGAACAGCAAATTACTGGCTAATTTTCCCATTAGTTTTTTGTGAAAACCGCAATGTGACGAAATTAACCGATGCTTTAAATGATGCCTTAGGCTACACCAATAATAGCTTAAAAAGCTTTGCACTAGACTTAACTGCAGGAACGCAAGCGCCGACAGCAAAACCAAAACTGTTCCCGCATATCGAAGGTGTTCGATGCATTACTGTCACCAGCGGCTGCGGTGGTGCGACATCGGACAGTAAAACCATGTGTGATGTGCTGGCGGCTTATGCAGATCACCCCAATGTGATTGGTATTACGGTATTTAGTTTAGGGTGTGAAAAAGCGCAGCGCAAAATGTTTAAAGAGTCACTGGCAGCTCGCAACCCAAACTTTGATAAGCCCGCACTGTATTTTCGTCAGCAAGAGTGGGATAGCGAAGAAGAAATGATGCAAACTGCGCTCAAACAAACTTATGAGTGCATGAAAGCGGTTAAGCCACAATCGAGGGTTGATGTACCATTATCCCACCTAAAATTGGGCGTAAAATGTGGTGCTTCTGATGGTTTTTCAGGGATTTCCGGTAATCCTGCTATGGGGCTTGTTTCAGATTGGTTAGTCACGTTAGGTGGCGCATCTGGCTTGGCAGAATTCCCTGAATTATGCGGTGCAGAAGGGGATATGGTGAAACGTTGCGTATCTTTCGATGACAAAAAGAAATTTCTTGAATTGATGGAGCGCTATGAAAAAACGGCAAATTTCTTTAATACCACCATTGCAGATAACCCAAGCCCCGGCAATATTGCAGATGGCTTAATTACCGATGCGATAAAATCCACCGGTGCGGCTAAAAAAGGCGGCACTTCGCCAATTAGTGCGGTGTGTGATTATGCAGAGCCAATGCCAGAGAGCGGTTTGTCGCTCGTTTGTACGCCAGGTAATGATGTGGATGCGGTGACTGGCCTTGTTGCCGCGGGCTGTAATGTGGTTATTTTCTCGACAGGGTTAGGGACACCGACGGGTAACCCAATTGTGCCCGTACTAAAAATTTCGACTAATAGCGCAATAGCAGAACGTTTGTCCGATATGATCGACTATGATTGCGGGCCTATTATTGATGGTGTACCTCTACCAACAATCAGTCATGGGCTTTTTGAACGAGTGATTGAAACGGCAAGTGGGGACTATCAAGTGAAAGCAGATCGCTTAGAGCAATTTGATTTTTTATTGTGGAAGCGTTCATTAGATTTATAATTTAACTAAATCAATATATTAGGAAAGGTTAGCGGGTGAAGTTGCCCGCCAACCTATGACTTCAATTACGCGTTAGCGCGTTTGGCTTTTTGCAGTTTTTCATACGCTGCAAGTAGCGCTTGGTGAGCAGGCAGTGCTTTTAGCTCATCATCGATTGACCATAAACCATAGAAGCAAGACTCACCCGCAACAGCTGCTGAAGCTGCATCGACAGCTTCTTGCCCATACATACGGACAAATGCGTTGTAGTATTGCGCAGGGTTTCTTTCTTCTTCTTGCGATAATAACAATAACGTTTGTAAGCAACGATAATAGTTCGCACGTTCTGGCGTGAACACTGAACTGTTAAAGTCTTGTGTCCATTCAACCCAAGCTAAAGCTTGTTCAAGGTCACCACCCGCAAGGGCTAACATTGATTTTAATTCACCGATACGCAGGTTGCTCCAACCATTATCTTTACCAACCGCTAAACCAAGCAGCTCACGCACACGGGTGAAATCATCTAAACCGTCGTCATCCAATTGCTCAATCAGGGCAAGGTAGTCTTGCTTTTCCCATTGGCTATCAGGCAAACCGATGATGGTGTCACGTAAGTAAGCGCCCATTGCATTATTCGCAATATGTAAATCTTCAACAGGGTAAATATCTGACATACCTGGCACTAAAATACGGCACGCATAAACGCCTAAATGGTTATAATCTGCGATGTAAACTTCGGCATCTAACGTATTGAAAATACGGATAAGCGTCGCAAACTCTTCCTGCGTCGTACCTTTGAAACTCCAATCTGCAAATTCATAATCCGCATCGTCTTTAAACAGATCCCAGCTAATTAAGCCACTTGAATCAATAAAATGTGTTTCAAGGTTGGTGTGCTCAGCCACTTCTTCATCATCAAAGGTTGGGGCGTTAAACACATCTAAGTCTTTTAAGCCGCGGCCTTGTAATAATTCAGTGACGGTACGCTCAAGGGCAACACCAAAGTCAGGGTGTGCGCCAAATGAGGCGAAGCAAGTACCGTTTTGTGGGTTAAACAACACCACGCAGATAACAGGGTATTTTCCACCTAATGAAGCGTCGTAGCAGAAAATAGGGAAGCCTTCTTTTTCAAGGGTATCAATTGCTTCTACCACGCTTGGGTAACGAGCCATCACTTCTGTTGGAATAGTTGGCAAGCTGATGCTTTCTGCAATAATTTTATTTTTTACAAAGCGTTCAAACACTTCTGAAAGCCCTTGAACACGCGCTTCGTTAGCTGTGTTACCCGCAGACATACCGTTAGAAACGTATAAGTTCCCAACGATATTCATTGGAATATAGACAGTTTTGTCATCAGATTGACGCGTAAAAGGTAGCGCACAAATACCGCGTTCTTCGTTGCCAGATTGCAGGTCAATGAGTTGGCTTGCGGCTAATGCTTCATCAGGGTCATAGAATTTAATCAAACGACTGTCTAAAAGCCCTTCTGGTAAGCTGTCATCTTCTGTTAGTGGGAACCACTTTTCATTTGGGTAGTGAACAAAATCACCTTCTGAAATGGATTTACCTAAGTAAAAGTCAGCGAAGAAGTAGTTAGTCGATAAACGCTCGAAATACTCGCCAAGGGCAGAAGCTAAAGCGGCTTTTTTGCTTGCACCTTTACCATTGGTAAAACAAAGAGGGCACTCTTTATCGCGAATATGTACTGACCAAACGTTTGGTACAGGGTTTAACCATGACGCTTCTTCAATATCAAACCCCAATTTTTTTAATTTGGTCTGGAATGCATCAATGGAGTCTTCAAGAGCGGCGTCTTTGCCGGGAATAAATGTTTGGCTCATTGTCAGTCACTTGTGAATAGAGTGTGTCAAACGGGCTATGATACGGATTTTTGTCGCAACCTCACGCTTTTTATTCATTCATAGAGAAATCATCTTAAAATTCATTATTTCTCCTAAAATAATTGCATAGATCACAATAAATTCAGCATAAATCCACATAATAACTGAAGTTTATTAATGAAAGGAAAATAGGATGAAAAACAGAAATAAAGCGCTGCTCGCAACACTGGTTTCACTGTTTACCGTATCTGCCTTCGCTTTACCGAATATTACGGTATTAGCAACGGGGGGAACCATTGCTGGGGGCGGGGATTCAGCCACTTCGTCTAGTTATCAAGCGGGTAAAGTGGGAATTGATGCGTTAATTAATGCAGTTCCAGAAACCAAGAAAATGGCTAATTTAAGCGGCGAACAATTGGTGAATATCGGTTCGCAAGACATGAATGACCAAGTTTGGTTGACGTTGGCGAAAAAAATCAACCAAGACTGCGATAAAACCGATGGCTTTGTGATCACTCATGGGACGGATACATTAGAAGAAACGGCCTTTTTCCTTGATTTAACAACCTATTGTAAGAAACCAATTGTGTTGGTCGGTGCAATGCGCCCATCAACAGCACTGGGTGCTGATGGGCCACTAAATTTGTATAACGCAGTGGTGCTTGCAACGGATAAGTCAGCTGGTGACCGTGGCGTGCTAATGGCAATGAATGACAAGGTGGTTCAAGGCCGAAATGTGATGAAGATGAGCACCACAGAAGTTCAAGCATTTGATGCAGTTAACGCAGGTGCGGAAGGGTTTATCCACGATGGCAAAGTGACGTATTTCCAAGCACCTCAGCCACGGGAAAATAACGCTGCGTTTGATGTGAGTAAACTCGATAAATTACCTGCAGTTGGCATTGTTTATAACTATGCAAATGCTTCCGCAGCACCTGTTAAAGCTCTAAGAGAAGAAGGGGCCGAAGGTATTGTTAGTGCAGGGGTTGGTAATGGCAACATGTACAAAACGGTATTTGATGCACTAGCAAAAGCGGCAAAAGAGGATGTGGTTGTCGTACGCGCTAGCCGTGTTCCAACAGGCTATACCACACGTAATGCAGAGGTTGATGATAATCTATATGGCTTCGTGGCATCTGAAAGGTTAAATCCGCAAAAAGCACGCGTATTATTGCAGCTGGCGTTGACTGAAACGAAAGATCCGCAAAAAATTCAGGCTCTATTTGAGAAGTATTAAGCTCAATGTATTTTGATACTTAAGGTAGCGGGGTGCAGTTTTCTGTCCCCCGTTATTGTCTTGCTACTCGGTAATCAATACATTAAACAGTAAGCATGTTTATGATTAAATAATGTCGTCAATGACTCCGCCATCAACGCGTAATGCCGCTCCAGAGGTTGCAGAGGCTTGTTTCGAACACGTATAAACCACCATATTTGCCACTTCTTCGACAGACGCTGCACGTTGAATAACTGAACTTGGTCTGTGCGCAACGACAAATTCGTTAGCCAGTGCTTCGATTGACTTACCTGTTCTCGCTGCTTCGTCTTCCATCAAATTGGCAAAACCATCAGAAAGTGTCGGGCCAGGGAGAACACTATTGACTGTCACACCAGTACCAGCAACATATTTAGCAAGTCCTCGTGAAAGGGAGAGCATTGCTGTTTTTGTGACACCATAGTGGATCATATCCGCAGGAATATTGCGTGCAGATTCAGATGAAATAAAGACAACTCGCCCCCAGCCTTTTTCAACCATTGAAGGCAATAGTGCTCGGGATAAACGTACTGCAGACATCACATTGGTTTGCCAGTAATTATCCCAAGTAGCATCGTCGGTTGTGTAAAAGTCCTCAGCACCATAAATGCCAGCATTGTTGACTAAAATATCGATCTCTTTGATTTCACTGAGTAGCAGGTTGAGCCCTTCAGGGCAGCTCACATCAGCGACGGCTGGGGATACTTTGGCGCTAGGGAGCTCTTTTTGTAGGCGGGATACAGCATCATCAACACTTTTCTTATTACGACCGTTAATCAATACTTCTGCACCGCTACTTGCAAGCCCTTTTGCTATCGCAAAGCCAATACCCGCGGTTGATGCACTAATTAAGGCGCGTTTTCCTGTTAAATCAATATTCATTTTTGTACGCTTTTTGTTGAAATGGAAATTTCATAGTAGCAGATGAAAACAGGGGAATTATTCTCAATAATGCTATCGTACTATTGAGTATATTAATGCAGAAAAGTCGAAAAATGATAAAGAATAATTATTATCAATTTATTCAGATGATTAAGCTAAAACAATAAAACGAATTTAAAAGGCCTTATTTCGTTTACCTTTCTCACAAAATTAAGTCAATGTGGTGATAGATGGTGTGCAATGGCACTTCATTTGGTGTGTTTGCCTTGTATCAAGGTAATCTATTCACATGTTTTTAAGTTTTACTATCTCATCAATTTCCATTTATTTTTTTATATTCATCAAATAGTTACGGTTGATCAATTTATGGGTCATCATCCGTGATAATGACTGTTAATTAAAATTAATGTGCCATTGATCATATTTTGGCAACAAAGCCAGTATCAGTGTTGATAATTCGCGTCGCAAAAAATAGGCTAATTACATCACAAGCAACATAAGTTGTTGTGAATATTTGGATTTAAATGGAAAGTTAAATCGTATTTCGGCCGAATAATAAAACATAAAAAATATTAGAGGAATACAAGAATGGTTAATAAACATGTCAATACTGGCAGGAAGTTGCTCGTCTTAAAAATCGCAATCGCGATGTTGCCTATCGCGTATCAACCTATTACTCACGCTGAGCAGTTTTTCGAAGATTCAAAACTCACCGGTGGGCTTTATTACTGGCAAAGGGATCGTTCTCGTAAGGATTTAGACCCAAATAGCGATAAATATAAAAAATATGCAGATAATCTGAAGCACTCTACATTCAATGCTAGCCTAGACTTTTCATCGGGCTATTTTCAAGATGTTATCGGTTTGGATTTGGCGGGTTTTACTGCTATCGAGTTATCTAACAGTGGGCCTGCAGCCCCCAATGAAATCGGTTTTAGTGACGCTAAATCACGCTGGGATGAAAAATGGACAGGTGATCGCAGTGGGGTGACATTTTATAAAGCCGCTGCAAAATTAAAATATGGCCCTTTCTGGGGGAAAGGGGGATATATTCAGCCAACGGGTCAGACCTTATTAGCTTCGCACTGGAGTTATATGCCTGGGACTTATCGTGGTTTAGAAGTTGGTGGTGTGTTTGATTTTGAACAAAACGGTGAGCTGAGTATGTCTTATATGTGGGCAGACCGTTATAAAGCACCATGGTACCGTTCAATGTATGATTTCCGTGAAGCGGATGGTAAGACAGGGATCAGTTACTTGCACTCAATTGGGTTTAAATACGATTTTAAAAATAATTTAGTGTTAGAAGGGGCTTATGGCCAAGCAAAAGATTATATGGATCAGTATTTTGCTAAAGTTTCATATGCCGTACCTGTGGCTGAACGCGATTTACGTCTCTCCTATCAATTCTATGGTTCAAAAGACAAAGTTTCTGATGGCGGTGTTAATGATGTTTATGATGGATTAGCATGGTTGCAAGCGATGACATTAGGGTATACCTATGAAGAGTTTGATTTTAAAGTTGAAGGAACTTATGTTAAAGCAGAAGGTAATCAAGGCTACTTCTTGCAACGTATGACTCCTGGTTGGGCGACATCGAATGGACGTATGGATATTTGGTGGGATGGTCGTTCAGACTGGAACGCCAACAATGAAAAAGCGTTGTACGCTGGTGTGATGTATGATCTTAAAAACTGGGATCTTGCGGGTTGGAAAGTGGGGACATCCTATATTTATGGTTGGGACGCAAAACCAAGTACTAACTCCCAATATGCCCAAGATGTGCGTTTAAAAGAAAGTGCGTGGAACTTTGATATATTATATACCGTTCAAACAGGCCGAGCAAAAGACACTCTCTTTAAGTTACACTTTACCAAATATGATAATCATACCGATATCCCTAGTTATGGTGGTGGTTATGGAAATATCTTCCAAGACGAAAAAGATATTAAATTTATGGTAATGATGCCATTTACGGTTTTTTAATGAGTTAAGTAAATAGCGGTTACCATTGTAATATCTATAGTGGTAACCAACTAAAAAATACACATAGCATACATATGCAATATCAAACCGTTAAATAGAATAAGAAAATATACTTATATTAAAAGTTTGAAATTTAAAAATAAGGTGGGGATAGATTCACCTTATTTTTAATATGTAGTCATTATCCTAGTACAGAAAAGCAAATATTTATAACGAAGCAATTCCTTTATCACTTTCATTATTAGTGATAGGTGTATCATGTTTTACTTTATCTTTTAATTGTGTGACCTTATCCGTATGAGAAACACTATTTTTGACTTTAGCTTGCCCTGAAAGGATGCCGCCTTTTTTAATCGATAAACTGCTATAGTGAATTGTTCCATGGACTTCGCCATTATTTTCGATACTAATGGACTCAGAGACGCACTCGCCCTCAACTTTACCATTAATAATCAATTCTTTACAAGTAATGTTACCAGTCACTTGGCCGTTGAGCATAACTTTTACAGTATTATCTTTCCCTGTAATATTGCCAACCACCTTACCGTAAATATGCACTTGCTCATTAGATGTTATGTTGCCTTCAAACATAACATCCCTTGAGATAATTGTATTCGATTTTTCTTCACTAAGCGTTGGGGTTGATATCGTAACTTGTTCTTCTATCTTAGAAATAATCTCAGGTTCACGAGTTGTAGTCGTTTCTTCTAGAGCTTGTTTGTTTTGTCTTTTGGTGAACATTTTACTTACCTTTTTTTGATTGAAGTATAAGATCAAGAACAGAATTGATAATACAAATGAAAATAAGGTGATGGTAGTATGACGAAAAAACCATCCTATTAAAGTAAGAAACCAGAAGAAAAAACTAGTGTTAATAAAAAGATATGTTTTTTTCATCAGTTAATCTCTTACGAAGTACGAGAGCAATCTAAATAAGTCTAGCTAAAAATACATGAATTACATCATATAATTGTAATTTAACTTTTTTATTACACTCATATTGCTTATTAAATTAAAAGCAAGCCAAAATTTCGGTCGTAATATGTTAAACTTATTTTAGACAATAATTAGATAAATCATATAACAGTAATATAAAAAATAGATGCAATGTATATTTTAAATGACGTTATGCATCACTATGATACCATTGTAAATATTTTAAAATAGAGAGATGAATTTATCCGTCAAACAATATAAAGGATTTGAAGTGAATTGCAACTTATTATAGAACACTTCAATATTTCACCTTAATGACATATTTTAGTGATAAATATAAAGTGAATAAGATAAATTATGGGTATTCTAACTGGGAAAGGTTAATTTATCGGTGAATTGATGCAATAAAAAAGCCTGATAACGATAGCATCAGGCTTTTGAAGAATAGGTCACCATCAAGTTACGATGGCGATTAATTTATTACTCTTTTGCTTCGTGTGCGTCAGCGTTATCGCGGCAATCACCATCAGCGCAGTGACCATATAAGTATAAGCTGTGGTTAGACAGTTTAATACCATGGCGAGCAGCGATATTTTTTTGGCGGGTTTCAATCGATTCGTCAGTAAACTCAATCACTTTACCACAATCTAAACAAATTAGGTGGTCATGGTGATGTTGCTGAGTTAATTCGAATACAGATTTTCCACCCTCGAAATTATGGCGTGTAACGATACCTGCATCATCAAATTGGTTCAATACACGGTATACAGTCGCTAGCCCGATCTCTTCGCCCATGTCGATCAGCTTTTTATAGAGATCTTCCGCACTGACGTGGTGGCACTCAGGCTCCTGAAGTACTTCCAAAATCTTAAGTCTTGGAAGAGTGACTTTGAGTCCAGCATTTTTCAATGCTTTATTGTTGTCTGTCATGCGGGTTGTCCTGTATCTTAAATCATAAATTTAACAATAATGAGACATTTTTAACATAAGTTCAGCTGTCTTCTAAACTGATTTACAATTATAGGCATGGAAAATAAAAATAGAAACCATGCACTGTCTCATTATTTTGATAATCTCTTATAAGTCTATCCAATGAGGATATTTAATCGATTATTTTAGACTGAATGATGTTCTGAGATGGTACATTTTGAGCGGAAAATCATTCAATCTATCAGTAACACGTATTTTAATCGACTAGCCGAGAATTTCAGCCAATGACATTTCTTCAGAGATTTGTTTGACCCATGCATCCACTCGTTCATCTGTTAATTCAGGTTGGCGATCTTCGTCAATCGCTAAACCGATAAAGTGGTTGTCATCTGCCATACCTTTAGAAACTTCGAAGTGGTAACCTTCAGTAGGCCAGTGCCCGACAATCACCGCACCACGTGGCTCGATGATATCGCGAATGGTGCCCATCGCATCACAAAAATATTCTGCGTAGTCTTCTTGATCTCCACAACCAAAGAGTGCGACAAGCTTACCGTCAAAATCAATTTCTTCTAATGTTGGGAAAAAGTCATCCCAATCACATTGTGCTTCGCCGTAATACCAAGTTGGAATACCAAGAAGTAGAATGTCAAAAGCCTCAATGTCTTCTTTGCTGCACTTAGCAATATCATGAACTTCTGCTACATCTTTGCCTAATCTTTCTTGGATCATTTTGGCAATATTTTCTGTGTTACCTGTATCACTTCCGAAGAAAATACCGATGACTGCCATAAACTGATTAACCTCTTGTTTTTCTAAGAGAGAAAGAAGGAATTTCTCAACTTCTAGAACTCATTTAGAACGAAAATAAATAGAATTTTATGCCTTATTCTGGCGAAAAAACTTTTATAAGTCTGTCAAATTTGTGTGATTTACTAAGAGAACGTTACTTGAGTATTGTCTCATCAACGTACTGAAGTTGTGACATCAAGATTTCTTCTATTAATTCACTGCGGCTTATATTTTTTTCTTCAGCTAACTGATTGAGCACAGTAACAGCTTCTTCATTTAGTTTAAGTTCAACTCGGCGCAACCCCTTCACTTTATCGCGTTTTAGTTGATTGCGTTTGTTTATCCTTAATTGTTCATCCCGTGATAGCGGGCTTGTCTTAGGTCGCCCAGGCCTTCGTTCCTCAGCGAACAAATCCAGAGTTGTACGATCAGTTTGTTCTTTTGCCATGTCTATAATTGCTAAAAGGGTGTGCCAATAATTCAGCGCGCCATGATACCCTAGCTCATCACGCAGTGCTATAGCTTGGAGGTAAGCGAGTGAGCCTGATAGGTTAAAAAAAGTACGCTTTTAGGAAAAAAGCACCACTTGCTATCTAAGTGATGCTTTTTTAGGCATTTTATTGCGTTTGCTGTTGCCATAAACGAGCATAAAGCCCATTCGATGCAAGGAGGTTTTTATGCGTATCCATTTCAATAACTTCCCCTTGTTGAATAACACAAATTTTATCAGCGTGCATAATTGTGTTTAGCCGATGTGCGATGCTAATAACTGTTCTACCTTGGGCAATTAAAGGCATATTTGCCATAATTGCAGCCTCTGATTCATAATCGAGAGCCGAAGTGGCTTCATCAAGAATTAAAATATCTGGTTCAGTTAGCAAAGCGCGTGCCAAGGCAATTCGTTGGCGCTGCCCCCCAGAAAGGTTCAACCCTTTTTCTGCTAAGGCTGAATTGAAGTTATCTGGTAAAGACATAATGAAATCATAGGCACCCGCGAGTTTTGCCGCTTGGATCACTTTTTCATCTGATGCTTGGGGGGCACTTAAGCGGATGTTATCAGCAATACTTCCAACAAAGAGTGTACTTTCTTGTAAAACCACACTCATTTTTCGGCGCAGTGATACGGTATCTGCGACAGCTAAATCCATTCCATCTACAATAACCTGACCATGCTGCGGTACATAAAGCCGCTGTAACAGCTTAGTCAACGTACTTTTCCCTGAGCCTGAAGGGCCAGTAATACCAATAAACTCGCCTGCTTTAACCGATAACGAGAGATTATTGAGAACCTCAGGCGTATCGGGCTGATAACGAAAGCGAATATTTTGAAACTCGATTTGCCCCTGAATAGCGGAAGAACTTGAAATACCTTTTCGTTCATTTTCTACCGGTTTATCAAGAATATCACCGACACGACGAAGGGAGACTATAGTGTGTTGAAAATCCTGCCAAACTTGCGCAAATCGAAGAACAGGCTGAGTCACATGTGCACTTAGCATATTAAATGCCACTAATTCACCAGGGGTTATTCCTCCGTTTAAAACCTCTTTAACACCGACCCACAATAGGATTGCGGTGGTGATTTTACTCACTAGGGTCATCAATTGTGTTGCAATTTCACTGCGCATGGAGACTTTGAAGTTTTGCTGTAATTGCTTACTGAATATTTTTTTCCAACGATTATTAAAATATTTCTCTGTGGCAGTGGTTTTAATAGTTTCAATCCCTGTAATACTTTCGGTGAGAAATGTGAGCCCATTTTCATCCGCTTGGTAGGATTTTTCAGTTTGTTGGCGGATCATGGGGCCTAAAGCCATCCATAAAATAAAAAATACCCCCATTGAACCCAGTAAAATCCAAGACATCACACTGCTATAGGAAAATAAGACAACGATAAATAAGATCACAAAGACAAAATCAATAAACAGCATTAACGTAGAGCCAGTTAAAAATTGCCTGATATGTGCGAGTTCACGGATCCGCGCAATAATTTTCCCTGTTGGGCGTAGCTTAAAATAATTGAGTGGCAGTGCCATTAAATGGCGATAAATTTTCCCAGATAGTTCAGCGCTAATCTGGCTACTGGTATGGCTGAAAATTTTATTGCGAATAAAGCCGTACAAAGGTTCAGCAATTGCAATCGCAAAGATAGCTAACGCAATGATATGCAGATTAGAGAGGCTTCGACCCACCAAAACTTTATCAATCAAGTTTTGAAATAATAAAGGACTCACTAATGCAAAGAGTTGAATTACTGCTGAAAGAATAAAAATATTTCGTAATTTTGCCGTCTGCCGCATGATAGAGGGAATAAACCAGCTAAAGCCGAAGGCTTTTTTTTGTTCAGGTTCCAATTGCTCTTTGAATAACAAAATGTCGAGCTCAGTATGCTGCTCAACCCCTGCATCTAAAATTGCGTGCTGCTGATTACCTACGGGGTCAATTAGGATAAGCACTTTTTCTTGATGTAACACTTGCCAAGTTCCCTTTATATAAGCAAGTGCGGGGAGGGGAATATGTTCGAGTTTTGAATACGGCAAAGCAACCAGTTCTGTTTCATACCCTAACATATGGGCACATTCGCGCATCTCCCAATCTGTTGGGGAGGTGTTTTGCATTCCAACCGCATGCCTAAGTTGGTCAGCAGAGACATTTTTATGGTAATAATTTGCCATCCAAACTAAAGCATCTAAGCCATGGTTATTGATTTGTTCCATTGATTATTTTTCTCTCATCGCGTTAGAGGTATATTCATTAATAGGGCTAAGTAGGTAATCAATAATTCGGCGTTTATCTGTTTTTATTTCAGCAACGATGGAAAGCCCAGGCGTGAGTTCGATATTTTCACCGTCAACGAATAGTTCTTTTTTGTTAAGCCCTATTTGGCCGAGAAAAACTAACCCAAGGTTTTCGTCTTGTGTGCTATCGCGTGAAACAGAGATAATTTCACCGTCAATGGTGCCATAGCGGGTGTAAGGGAAGGCGTCAATTTTGACATCGGCTTTCAAACCTTCGTGAATAAAGCCAATATCTTTATTTAAGATTTTTATTTCAGCGAGTTGGACATGGCTATTTGGCACGATCACCATAAGTTGTTGAGCGGGTTGGAGTACAGCGCCAAGGGTATAAGTGGCAAGTTGTTGAACGGTACCATCAACAGGCGCTCGAATAACTTCTAATTGGTTCCTTTCTTGGTTTTTCAATAATTCTTGTTGGAGTGAAACTTGTTTAAACACCGCTTGTTTGTATTTATCATCCCATTCTTGTTTTTTTTGCGCCTTGAGTCTGTCTTGCTTTTCGATTAATGCATGGTGCTGAGCGAGTAATGTAGACAGCTCAGATTGCTTAGTGATTTTTTCTTTTTTTGCAATTAAGAGCTCCCGCTCTTGTTCTAAAAACTCTTTTTGGCTGATCAACTGTTTTTGAGTCAATGAATGGTGTGCATCAAGGCGTTTTTTGATATTACTCATCAATGCATTAATTGAATTCAGCTCATTTCTTCTAGCTTGTTGATTAACAACATTAAGTTGCATTTCATTGCTAATTTCATTAATGAGTGACTCAAATTCAGCTTGTTGAGTTTGATAACTTTCCAACGCACTTTTTTGCTCGGTGTCGGTTAATTGATTAAACGGCGGTAATTTAGCAATGGGTTGTTGGGACAGCAAAGCTTGATGAATTAAAGCCTCTGCCACGTGAAAACTATGTTGATAGTTTAGGCTCAGAATATCTTGGTCAACACCGAGCACATTAACGGTTAATAATGGATCACCTTGTTTGACACTCTGACCATCCTCTACATGAATATGTTGTAGGCGACTTAATTCAAATGCTTGAATTAATTGTGTACGGCCAGAAACGATCAATTTTCCCTGTGCAGTGGCTTGAATATCTAACTTGCCAAAATATGACCAAGCCACGGCAATAAAAATACCAAAGCTAATGGTTATCGCGACATACATGGCTAAATATGAAGGTGGTGTTTTTAAAATAGCCAAGTGCGAAGGTAAAAAACTGTTATAACGGTTTCGTTCTAATCGATGTTTCATGTTACATCCATGCCTTATTTTAGAGACTGTTGTAGTGTCCATAGGTGCTTATAAAAATTACCTTGCTCGATAAGCTGCTGATGGCTACCTTGCTCAATAATTTTTCCTTCTTGCATCACAATGATCCGCTGGTGGTGGCGGATAGTTGATAAACGGTGAGCGATGGTAATCACAGTTCTCCCCTTGGCTATTACATGCATATTTTCTTGAATAACCGCTTGGGACTCATCATCTAAAGCACTAGTTGCTTCATCAAAAATAATGACTCTAGGGTTTGCCAGTAAGGTGCGAGCAATTGCGATACGCTGTCTTTGCCCTCCAGAAAGCGAAGTTCCACCTTCTGCGAGTACCGTGTCATAACCCAATGGTAATTTAAGAATAAAATCATGAGCGCCAGCCATTTTGGCGGCATAAATGACCTCATCCATTGACGCGTTCGGGACTGTCTGAGCAATGTTATGAAAAACTGATTGGCTAAATAGATAATTTTCTTGTAATACAATGCCGATTTGTTGCCTGAGTGAGTTTAAATTGATAGAGGATAAAGGCATATTATCAACATATACGGCGCCGCTTTCCGGTGTATAAAGTCGCAATAGTAGGCGAGCAAGGGTACTTTTCCCTGATCCTGATGTACCGACAATCCCGATGGTTTCCCCCGCCTGAATATTTAAATTAAAGTTTTTAAGGATATAAGGCATGTTGGGTTGGTAGCGAAATGAGATATCTTTAAGAACAATATCTCCTTTGATGGATGGAGTATTTTCTTTGTTATTTTGTTCGATAGGTAAATTTATGATTTGTGATAATTTTTCTATAGCAACATTGGTACGGATATAGTCTCCCCATAATTTAACCAGTTTCACCAGCGGCTGATTGGCGTGACTCACCATCATATGAAAAGCGATAAACTGACCGATTGTCATTTGCAAGGCTAATACTTCAGAAGCGCCAACCCATAACACAATGGCACTCGTGACTTTCTCAATGACCATGACTAAATGTTCAGAACGAGAACTAATTTGGCCAGAAGCGAAGTTAGTTTGGCTCATATCAGAGGTTTGATGATCCCAACGACGGATAAAATTAGGTTCAACTGATAAGCTTTTTGCTGTTTCAATACCATTAATGCTTTCTGTTAGGAAAGAGGTATTAATGGCAATATTGGTAAATTGTTGCTGGGCAGCGGATTCAATTTTAGGGGTTAACCACCAAGCTAATACCAGATAAAGAGGGATAGAACATAAAAATATTAATGTGAGTGTTGTAGAGATTAAATTCATCACATAAATAAAGACAAATAAAAATAAGACATCTACGCACAATGTGAAAAAACTACTGGTTAAAAATTCTCGTATTGTTTCTAATTCTTTGACTCGAGTAACAATAGCACCGATTTGTCGATTTTTGAAAAAAGGAATCGGGAGCCGTAATAAATGATTGACAAGTTTAAGGCCAAGGGTCATATCAATACGATTTACAGTATGATGGTAAATATATTCACGCAGTCCCTTTAATATTACCTCGATAAATGCCGCAACGATTAAACCAAAAATTAAAACATCTAAAGTCATTAAACTATTATGAATTAAAACTTTATCCATAATAACTTGCATTACAATAGGTGAGACCAATGCTAAAATTTGGAGAATAAATGAGAAAAATAAAACCCAAAGAATAATGGCTTTATATTTCATAAACTCAACTTGAAACCATGTTATATCAAATTGGCCTTGTTTCAGACTGACATGCAACCAGTCTCCACTCCAATGTTGTTGTAGTTTTGTGATATCCCAGATTTCAGGGGGAGAGTTACCAAACTTCTGAATAAGGACTTGTTCATTATTTTTATTAGCTAATAAAAATGCTTCACCCTGTTTATCATATAAAATAACAGGGCAAGTGAGCTTAGAAATATCTTTTGATTTTTGATGTTTTTTTTTGCAGTTAATACCATGATTTTTTTTGATTAGTTTAATTTTTTCATTATAGCTGATGGTTTTATGTATTAATCCCTCAAGTTTATTGGTGTTAGTTTGCCCTGATAATTTGGCAATGATATTAATAAAATATAGAGTTGATTGTTCATGAATACTTTTCATTATTTGAATTAATCATTCCTTTGAATATATAAAGCAAAGATAAGTTATGGCTATATTTTGTATTTAATTTAATAAGATAATACAGGCTTTAATATTGCCTGTGTATTGAAGTTTGTCTTATTCTTTTATTCAAAGTTAAATTATTATGGTGAATGGCTAAGATAAAGATATTGAAATAGAGTGTTACTTTTCAATATCTTTATCTTTAATTTAATAAAGAAAGGAACTAATGAGGAATAGATAAAAAACGGTGGATAGCCCTTAATACATGGTCGGGTTTTTCTGCGTGCACCCAGTGCCCTGTATCTGCAACAACCCACGCCTTTGCGTTTGGGAATTGCTTTGCAATCTCATCTTTATACTCTGCCTGTACATAAGGCGAGTTACCGCCAGGGATCAATAAGACGGGTTTATCCCATGCTGGTACTGTTTCCCACCCAATAATTTTTTCATAATTCGCTTTAAGTGCAGGAATATTAAACTTCCATTCCCCTTGTTTAAAGGATTTAAGCAAAAACTGGATAACACCTTCTTCGTTTATTTCGTCTCGCATAATAGCCGCGGCTTCTTGGCGATTTTTTGCTTGCTCAGTGGTCACTGCATCTAGCGCTGCAAAAATTTTATCGTGACGGCGCACTTTGTATGAAACTGGAGCAATATCAATGGCGACAATTTTTTCAATAAAATCAGGGGCAATTTCAGTTGCTGCCATAGCAATTTTACCGCCCATAGAATGACCGATTAAAATCGCACTTTCATAACCTAATGATTTAATAAGAGTAATAACATCTTGTGCCATTTGTTGGTAAGACATCTGCTCAGCACGAAAAGAATCGCCATGGTTGCGAACATCAATTTGAACAGTATCGAAATAGTGTTGAAGGTCGCGACCAAGTACACCCAAATTATTGAGGTCGCCAAACAATCCATGAATAAGAACGACAGGGCTATTGCTCAGTGGATTTTCGGGTTTATGAATAGTATGGTTGAGTAACAGAGTCATATTTTTCTTATCAAAAATTAGGGAAGTGAGTCACTTATCATGTCATGGCTATAAAGAAAATCCAAATATTCGAATAAGCATCTTAAATATTAAGGCCATTGGCGAGGTCAATAAGAATAACAGGCGCGAGAAGTTAAATTCAGAAAATTGGATATTATCACGGATTAAAAAGACCTAAAGCGATAGAACGATAACACACTGAAATATCATCAAACTTAGACGAATGTTTACTTTAAGTTATTGAAATTTTAATTGTTTTGTTTTTTTTAAAACTGTCTTATAATCACACCGCAAATTTTAGTTAAATAAGTACTGGGAAAAAATGAAAACGATAGAAGTTGATGAAGAGCTTTACCGCTATATTGCGAGCCATACACAGCATATCGGTGAAAGTGCATCGGATATCTTGCGCCGTATGTTAAATTTCAAATCCGGGCAGCCAGTACCAGTTAAAGAGATTAGTCAGGCACAACCGGTAGTTAAGGTCGAACCCGCAGCGAGTACACCTGTGGTGGCACAAAATCCAGTTAGAGTCGTTCGAGAATTATTATTGTCTGATGCTTATGCTGAAAAAAGCAAAGCTATCGACCGCTTTATGTTGATTTTATCAACACTGTACAGTTTAGATGCAAAACGTTTTGCTAGCGCAACTGAGCTCATGCATGGTCGTACTCGTGTTTATTTTGCGGGTGATGAGCAAACATTGCTTGCTGCAGGTAAACAATCTAAACCTCGTCATATCCCAGGTACGCCTTACTGGGTGATAACGAATACAAACACGAATCGCAAACGCAGTATGGTTGATGCCATCATGCAGGAAATGCAATTTCCAGCCAATGTGATTGAGAAAGTGAGTAATACAATTTAATAACTGAACTTCACTGATGTTGATAACCAAGCATCAGTGCTTTGGGAGAAAACAAGTGACAATACATGAACGTGCAGGGCAGCTTCCGTTTCAAAGTGACTTGATCAATGTCGCTCAATTAACCGCTCAATATTATACGCAGCAGCCTCAGCCAGGAAATGCTTCACACGCTGTTAAATTTGGTACTTCTGGCCATCGCGGTAGTTCGTTACGCAAGAATTTCAATGAAAATCACATATTAGCAATTGCACAGGCTATTGCGGATTTACGTAAACAACAAGGTGTTACGGGGCCTTGTTATGTTGGTAAAGATACACATGCATTGTCTGAAGCGGCGTTCATTACAGTGGTTGAGGTACTAGCAGCGAATCAAGTTCATGTGATTGTTCAGGAGAATAATGGCTTTACGCCAACACCTGCGGTCTCTCATGCAATTTTAAGTTATAACCAGTCTCATACTGATATAGCGGATGGCATTGTCATCACGCCATCCCATAATCCACCGGAAGATGGTGGGATTAAATACAATCCAGCTAACGGTGGCCCAGCAGATACTGATTTAACATCAGTCATTGAAAAACATGCCAATCAATTATTGGTAGATAACCTCGTTGGTGTTAAACGTTTAAATTTTGATGTTGCAATGGCGAGTGAATACGTTACAGCACAAGATTTGATTATGCCTTATGTGGTTGCGCTGGGTGACGTTGTTGATATGGCTGCAATTGCAAAGTCAGGGCTGAAAATAGGTGTTGACCCATTAGGCGGCTCAGGCATTGAATATTGGAAAAAAATTGCAGAATATTATCAACTAGATATCGAGATTGTTAATGACCAATTAGATCAAACTTTTCGTTTTATGCCTCTTGACCATGATGGTGTCATCCGTATGGATTGCTCATCTAGTTGGGCAATGGCGGGCTTATTAGGGATGAAAGAGAAGTTTGATTTAGCATTTGCTAATGATCCCGATTATGACAGACACGGCATTGTGACACCAGATGGTTTAATGAACCCTAATCATTATCTTGCCGTTGCGATTGACTATTTATTTCAACATCGCCCGCAATGGGGGAAAGAGGTCGCTGTTGGCAAAACACTGGTTTCCAGTGCGATGATTGACCGCGTTGTTAACGACATTGGTCGTGAACTGGTTGAAGTGCCTGTCGGGTTTAAATGGTTTGTTGATGGCTTATTTAGTGGGAAACTGGGTTTCGGTGGTGAAGAAAGCGCGGGTGCATCATTCCTTAAATTCGATGGTACGCCTTGGTCAACAGATAAAGACGGTATTATCCTGTGCTTGTTAGCTGCTGAAATCACAGCGGTTACGGGCGAAAACCCGCAGCAACGTTATAATAAATTGGCCAAAAAATTCGGGGCCCCAATTTATAATCGCATTCAGGCTAAAGCCACACACGAAGAAAAAGCTAAGCTGAGCAAATTATCTCCAGAAATGGTTGCAGCTGATACGTTAGCAGGGGATAAAATTACCCAGCGCTTAACTGCAGCACCAGGTAATGGCGCATCCATTGGGGGGCTAAAAATCATGACGGATTATGGCTGGTTTGCAGCAAGGCCTTCAGGAACAGAAGAAGCTTACAAAATTTATTGTGAAAGTTTCCGTGGTGAAGAGCACCTTCGCCTCATTGAAAAGGAAGCAATCGAAATTGTGAGTAAAGTGATCAGTTAATCAATCCTTCGTTTGAATATCCCGCATTGTTACTTTCGGTAGCAGTTCGGGATATTATCTGTTTTTTATCGTTAATCTCTTCATAAAATTAGGGTTGTTGAGAGTGTGACGAGATTAACAAAATTCTTTTCTTTATTCTGCCCAAAATTCCCCTACGACTTTTCATTATCGCGCGACAATAACCGTTGCAGCTAAAAGCTCACAATGGTACAACTTTAAGCATCTGTGTGAATTTTGCTAACGATAATTGAAGATAGGGTGAGGTCAATGAGTCAGGTTTATAATTTCAGTGCAGGTCCAGCAATGCTACCTGTTGAAGTGATGCGTCGTGCTGAACAAGAATTTTGTAATTGGAAAGGCTTAGGCGTTTCGGTGATGGAAGTCAGCCATCGTGGAAAAGACTTTATTGAAGTGGCGTCCGAAGCAGAACAAAACTTACGTGACTTATTAAATATTCCAGATAACTATAAAGTACTATTCTGTCATGGTGGAGCCCGCGCTCATTTTGCTACTTTGCCAATGAATTTATTAGGGAGCAAAACAACTGCAGACTATATTGTTAGTGGTTACTGGTCTGAATCAGCAGCGAAAGAAGCTGAAAAATACTGCAAGCCGAACGTCATCGACATTACAGAAGAAAAAGATGGCGTTGTAAGCTTAAAACCTATGAGCGAGTGGCCTTTGAGTGATGATGCAGCCTATGTACATTATTGCCCTAATGAAACGATTGGCGGCTTAGCAATCCATGAAGAACCTGATTTCCCTGAAGATAAAATTATCGTTGCGGACTACTCATCTTCCATCCTTTCTAAACCTATCGACGTTAGTCGATATGGCGTGATTTACGCAGGCGCTCAAAAAAATATTGGGCCTGCGGGGTTAACTATTGTCATTATTCGTGAAGACTTATTAGGTAAAGCATCACCGCAAACGCCGTCAGTGTTTGATTACACAGTATTAGCAAAGCACGATTCAATGTTTAATACACCACCAACATTTGCGTGGTATCTAGCGGGTATGGTTTTCAAATGGTTGAAAGCGCAAGGCGGCTTGCAAGAAATGGCAAAACGCAATTATGAAAAATCACAGTTACTCTATAATGCGATTGATGATAGCCAGTTTTATATCAACCGCGTTGCGGTAGAAAACCGTTCTTGGATGAATATACCGTTCCAAATGCAAAACCCTGCGTTAGATGCCAAATTTATCGAAGAGGCAAAAAACCAAGGGCTACTTTCACTAAAAGGCCATAAAGTGGCTGGTGGTATGCGTGCGTCTATCTATAATGCGATGCCATTAGATGGTGTGCAGGCATTGGTTGATTTTATGGCTGATTTCGAACGCCATCACGCTCAATAATGAGACTCACCGGCTGAAATAGGATGTTCAGTCGGTTATTTGTGCCCTCACGATTCGCTTAGAAAGAAAATAGGGCCAAATTTTATTTACTTGCTAACTTCACTGGAGAAACTGCTTTTTATGCAATCCCTGACATTACAACCTATCTCTTCAATTAATGGCACCATCAACTTGCCAGGGTCAAAAAGTGTCTCAAATCGTGCACTGTTATTAGCTGCCATGGCCAAAGGAACGACCACACTCACTAACTTATTAGACAGTGATGATATTCGCCATATGCTGAATGCATTAAGCTTGCTAGGTGTGAATTATCAACTTTCTGAAGATAAAACACGTTGTCGAGTGGAAGGTTTGGGGGGGAATTTATCTCACCCTGATGCGCTAGAAATATTTTTAGGAAATGCGGGAACAGCAATGCGCCCACTAACCGCTGCTTTGTCATTGAGCCACAATAACATTGTGCTCACAGGCGAACCTCGTATGAAAGAGCGTCCAATTGGCCACTTAGTGGATTCGCTAAGAGAAGGCGGTGCTGTCATTGAATATTTAGAGCAAGAAAATTACCCCCCAATTCGCCTGAAAGGTGGTTTTGTCGGTGGGAAAATTTCGGTTGATGGCTCTGTATCAAGCCAGTTTTTAACTGCGTTATTAATGGCGGCTCCTCGAGCTGAGCAAGACACGACCATTTCAATTATTGGAGAATTAGTCTCTAAGCCGTATATTGATATCACATTAGCATTGATGAAAACCTTTGGTGTTGAAGTCGAAAATAATCAATACCAGAACTTTATCATTAAAGGCCAGCAGCAATATCAATCACCAGGTGAATATTTGGTCGAAGGTGATGCATCTTCTGCATCTTATTTCTTAGCGGCAGCGGCGATTAAAGGCGGCACTGTACGCGTCACAGGTATTGGCCGTAACAGTCTGCAAGGGGACACTAAATTCGCAAATGTTCTCGAAAAAATGGGAGCAACTATTCGCTGGGGTGATGATTTTGTGGAATGCGAGCGCGGAACATTAACAGGGATTGATATGGATATGAATGCGATCCCTGATGCTGCAATGACGATAGGTACTGTTGCATTATTTGCTGAAGGTGAAACTGTTATTCGCAATATTTATAATTGGCGTGTAAAAGAAACTGACCGTTTATATGCGATGGCAACAGAACTACGTAAAGTGGGCGCAGAAGTAGAAGAAGGGCACGATTATATTCGAGTGATACCGCCGAAAAAATTACAGCATGCTGAAATTGAAACTTACAATGACCACCGTATCGCGATGTGTTTTTCTCTAGTTGCCCTCTCGGATACCCCTGTGACTATCTTAGATCCAGGTTGCACGGCAAAAACCTTCCCTGATTATTTTGAACAATTGGCTCGTTTAAGTTAATCATTCGATGAAAAGGGTTGATAATAAAGTCTAAATATCAACCTTTTTCATTCCGCATAGATATCAACTTTCTCCTATTTTATTGCAATCATCAGAACCTGCTTATTTCACAAAACTGATGAATTGGTATAATACCTTCACTGAATTCAATTGTAGGTAGCCGAGGCTATTTGCAGGAAAGGAGATTTTTTTATGGTGGCAATCGCCCCTGTAATCACGGTTGATGGGCCTAGCGGAGCAGGTAAAGGGACTCTTTGCCAAGCATTGGCAAACGATTTTGGATGGCAACTTCTAGACTCAGGTGCGATATATCGTGTACTGGCATTAGCTGCACTGCATCACCATGTTGATATCCAATCAGAAGATGCACTAGTGCCATTGGCTGCAAACTTAGATGTCCGCTTTGTTCCTGAAGAAAATGTATTAAAAGTGATCTTAGAAGGGGAAGACGTTACCAATCAGATCAGAACAGAAACTGTTGGTAATACAGCCTCACAAACCGCGACATTTCCTCGTGTTAGAGAAGCGTTATTAAGACGTCAACGCGCATTTCGCACGCAGCCAGGTTTAATTGCAGATGGCCGTGACATGGGAACTGTTGTGTTTCCTGACGCACCAGTGAAAATTTTCCTTGACGCCTCAGCGGAAGAACGCGCACATCGACGCATGAAGCAGTTGCAAGAAAAGGGCTTTGATGTTAATTTTGAACGTCTTTTAAGCGAAATAGAGGAGCGTGATTTTCGTGATCGTAACCGTTCCGTCGCACCTCTTGTTGCCGCGAAAGACGCGTTAGTGCTGGATTCCACAAGTATGTCCATTGAGGAAGTTATTGAAAAAGCACGCACCTACGCAAAAAAAATTCTACAATTATCGTGATAATAGGCTTTATTTTAGCTTATAATTAGATAATATACGCACTTACCGCTATGTTGGTTATTTTATTAGCATAGCATCAACCTTGCGACACGGAATGTTGTCGGGTATGTGAAACAACCCCATTTGGCGGGAAGCTAAGTGGACGTTAATTAAAAACTCTTGAAGATCATTAATATGACTGAATCTTTTGCTCAACTCTTTGAAGAATCCCTGCAGAATATTGAAACTCGTCCTGGTTCTATCGTCCGTGGTACTGTTGTTGCCATCGACAAAGACGTAGTCCTGGTTGACGCAGGTCTTAAATCAGAATCTGCTATCCCAGTAGAACAGTTCAAAAATGCTCAGGGTGAGCTAGAAATCCAAGTTGGCGACGAAATCGATGTGGCTCTGGATGCAGTAGAAGATGGTTTCGGTGAAACTATCCTGTCTCGTGAGAAAGCGAAACGTCATGAAGCATGGCTGATGCTGGAAAAAGCTTACGAAGAAGCTGAAACTGTAACTGGTGTTATCAACGGTAAAGTTAAAGGTGGTTTCACTGTTGAACTGAACGGCATTCGTGCGTTTTTACCAGGTTCACTGGTAGATGTACGCCCAGTTCGTGATACTACTCACTTGGAAGGCAAAGAGCTTGAGTTCAAAGTAATCAAGCTAGATCAGAAACGCAACAACGTTGTTGTTTCTCGTCGTGCTGTAATTGAATCTGAAAGCAGCGCTGAGCGCGATCAACTGCTGGAAAATCTGCAAGAAGGCATGGAAGTTAAAGGTATCGTTAAGAACCTTACTGACTACGGTGCATTCGTTGATCTGGGCGGTGTTGACGGCCTGCTGCACATCACTGACATGGCTTGGAAACGTGTTAAACACCCAAGCGAAATCGTCAACGTTGGTGATGAAATCAATGTTAAAGTTCTGAAATTCGACCGTGAGCGCACTCGTGTTTCTCTGGGTCTGAAACAACTGGGCGAAGATCCTTGGGTCGCAATCGCTAAACGTTACCCAGAAGGTACTAAACTGACTGGCCGCGTTACTAACCTGACTGACTATGGTTGCTTCGTTGAAATCGAAGAAGGCGTTGAAGGTCTGGTTCACGTTTCAGAAATGGATTGGACTAACAAAAACATCCACCCATCTAAAGTTGTTAACGTTGGTGATGTTGTTGAAGTTATGGTTCTGGATATCGATGAAGAACGTCGTCGTATCTCACTGGGCCTGAAACAATGCAAATCTAACCCATGGCAGCAATTTGCAGAAACTCACAACAAAGGCGACCGCGTTGAAGGTAAAATCAAGTCTATTACTGACTTCGGTATCTTCATCGGACTGGACGGCGGCATCGATGGCCTGGTTCACCTGTCTGACATCTCCTGGAACGTTGCAGGCGAAGAAGCAGTTCGTGAATACAAAAAAGGTGACGAAATCGCAGCTGTTGTTCTGCAAGTCGACGCAGAGCGTGAGCGTATTTCTTTAGGTGTTAAACAGTTAGCTGAAGATCCATTCAATAACTACTTAGCAGCAACTAAGAAAGGCGCAATCGTAACTGGTAAAGTTATTGCGGTTGATGCTAAAGGTGCAACTGTTGAGCTGACTCTGGGCGTTGAAGGTTACCTGCGTGCATCAGAAGCTTCACGTGACCGTGTTGAAGATGCAACACTGGTTCTGAACGTTGGTGATGATGTTGAAGCTAAATACACTGGTGTTGATCGTAAAAACCGTGTAATCAACCTGTCTGTTCGCGCTAAAGACGAAGCTGATGAGAAAGACGCTGTTGCAGCTGTGAACAAGCAAGAAGATACAGCATTCGGCAACAACGCTATGGCTGAAGCTTTCAAAGCAGCTAAAGGCGAATAATTAAGTGGGGGCAACGGTAATGTTGCCCCTTTGTAGCGGTAGTTTAGGGAGGTACTATGACCAAGTCTGAGTTAATTGAAAGACTGGCTAGCCAGCAATCTCATCTTTCAGCAAAAACCGTTGAGGAAGCTGTAAAGGAAATTCTTGAGCATATGGCTGATACGTTAGCTAGCGGTGAGCGTATTGAAGTCCGTGGTTTCGGCAGTTTTTCTCTTCACTACCGTGCACCACGAGTTGGCCGTAACCCAAAAACAGGTGATAAAGTGGAACTGGAAGGTAAATATGTTCCTCACTTCAAGCCAGGTAAAGAGTTACGTGATCGTGTAAATATTTACGGTCAATGATATAGACTGTAAATCTTAATTATTACATCAAACAGCGCTTGTGTTTAACATGGGCGCTGTTTTTTTATATCCTGACCAACACCAACACCAACACCAACACCAACACCAACACCAACACCAACACCAACACCAACACCAACACCAACACCTGTCTCTTATACACATCT
>NZ_JAGSPI010000006.1:208227-329874 GCF_020381325.1 Providencia vermicola | reverse complement strand
AAGAGCAGATGTGTATAAGAGACAGGTTATAGACTGCTGGTTTAATTTTATTGTAATAAATATATTTATCCATCGTTATAACCTATCAATAACGACCAAGTGTCTATTTGTGATGATATTCACAATTCAATAAATTAACAAAAAATCAAAAACAGAAACGTACTTAATTTGATAAATAGAGCAAAGGTAAACTAAGTGGAATTGGGATTATCTGATAGAAATGTCCCTCTTAAAGCGAAAAATTGTTCGCTGAAGGCGCTAACGTGACCTGAATGGATTTGAAGCTATAGAAACAAAACAGGGGCTTACGCCCCCGTTTAAATCATATTAACCAAAATCGATACTACTTATCGGCTGGCGAGCCTTTCTTTTCATGCACCATCATCAGTGCTTGTTCCACGCTACGCTCAATAATCACTCGGCGCTGGTCATTCTCAGGCAACAGTTTTAACATCATTTGCCATGCTGAAATTGCCTCTGCATAACGTTCTTGTTCAAATGCATTGAAGGCAAAAATACTTAACGCTCTTACATTCGTGCGGTCTTCTGCAATCAGTTTTTTCAGTAACTCTGCACCTTGACGGTTATCTTCAGGGTCAGAAGAACGTGTTAACACTTCGGCATAACCTATCACTACGTTTTCATCTTTCGGTGAAAGACGATACGCGCGGCCATAAGCATCAGTTGCCATGGTTGCATTACCCAGTACCATGCCAATACGCCCTAACATCACCCATGCTTCTACATTTTGTGGGTCTTCTTGTAAGCGAGTACGCAAGCCTAATGCTAAATGCTCCATTTCTGCATTATTCAACGGTGGTTCAGAAGGGTCTAAGGCTCTATCCAGCAAAGCAGGCGCTTGTTGATAAGCATTGTTCCAATCAGTCACCTTTTCATAACTACCCACTTGGTAATATGCCCCTGCGGCAACACCTAGCGCAATCAATACGCCGGGTAAATAGACCCAATTGCTCGCCCGTGAAGCTTCAGGAACATCCTCTTCTTCACCGTTTTCCACCTGCTTGATACGCACGCGTTTTTTCGAGCGGGCAAAAATAATCCATCCACCAATGATAATAGCGACAAATGGCAGCCCCCATAACATCATTGTCAATGGCGTTAAGGGTGGGTTATAAGTCACAAAATAACCATAACGCGCCACCATATAATCGACGATTTCATCACGGTTTTTGCCTTCTTTCATCAACTCATACACTTTTTGACGTAAATCCAGTGCAATCATCGAGTTAGAGTCGGCAATACTGTTATTTTGGCACTTAGGACAACGCAGCTCTTCTGTTAATTTACGAAATTGCTGCTCTTGTTGTTCGTTATCAAACGTAAATACTTCCGTAGAGGCGTACGTGATTGTTGCACTGAGTGCAAGCATCAATAGACCGAGTAAATACCTCATTGGTTCGCCTCCTGGTTATAGCGCTCCCAAAGGGGTTTAAATTCTTTTTCCCAAATATGTTCATCCATTGCCCCTGCGTGGCGGTAACGAATAATCCCATTGCCATCAATAAGGAAGGTTTCTGGTGCTCCATAAACCCCAAGATCGAGCGCTAACATACCTTCACCATCAAATAGACTTAATGCGTAAGGGTTACCCAGTTGACGCAACCATACAATTGCTTTATCGCGTTTGTCTTTATAATTTAAACCAACCACGCGAACACCTTGTGCTGATAACGAGTTGAGGTACTGGTGCTCCGCACGGCAAGTTTGGCACCATGTTGCCCATACATTCAATAGGATAGGCTGGCCTTGTGTTAACACCTCTGACTCGTAATGCTTTCCAGGGTTTTCTAACGATTCCAAGCGGAAAACAGGTACGGGCTTACCAATTAATGCAGACTCTAATAAACGCGGGTCATCGCCTTCTGCATTACGCATTAACTGCCACAGCAACACCGCGGCTATCCCTGCGAAGATAATAAAAGGGATTAAAAAAACTTTGCGGTTCATGCCGTTTCCCCTTGCAATTTACGACGACGATAGCGTGGGTCAAACAGACAGAATAATGCGCCAATTGCCATCAACACACCACCAGACCAGATCCAGCGAACAAATGGCTTATAATACAAACGCATAGTCCACGTATTTTTATCAACTTCCTCACCAAGGGCGGCGTATAAATCGCGGGTAATACCACCATCAATTGCGGCTTCCGTCATGACAGCACGGCTTACGCTATAAAAGCGTTTTTCCGGCATTAAGATACTCACCACTTTGTCGTTTTTGGTGACAGAAATACTGCCGATAACCCCTTGATAGTTCGGACCATCTGCTTCGCGTACACCATTAAAGGTAAAGGTGTAACCGTGAATAGCAATGTTATCCCCTGGTTTCATTTTCACATCACGCTCAATACTGTAGTTTTGGCTAAACGCAATCCCTACAATCGTTACCGCTAAGCCTAAATGAGCGCATACCATGCCCCAGTAGCTTGGCGTCAGTTTAATTTTTTTGCTAATACGCACTTTCATTTCAGCGAACGCTAAAATGGCAATCCATATCGCCATCATCAAACCAACAACGGTCAATGCCTCAACGCGGTCTTCCATTAGCATTGGTAATGCGAATGACAGAATGAGCGTCATCACCGTTGCAATAATCAGCATTTTTTTAATCGCCGCAGGACGGTCGCGCCCCCAACGAACCAATGGCCCAATCCCTAATAACAGAGCAAATGGCACCATCAATGCAATAAACATGGTGTTAAAGAACGGCTCACCGATAGAAATGGTGCCTAACCCAATTTGTTTATGAACTAACGGCAGTAATGTACCAAGCAGCACGACGAGCATCGCCGCAGTTAAAATCACGTTATTACCCAATAACATTGATTCACGTGACCACAACGCATTATTAACACGTGAACGTACTTTATGGCCTCGCAGTGCAAACACGAGCAGCGAACCGCCGATCACCAGCACCATAAATGCTAAGATGAAAAGCCCGCGGGATGGGTCAGAAGCGAACGCATGCACGGAAACCAATACGCCCGATCGTACTAAGAATGTGCCGAGTAAACATAATGAGAAAGCAAATATTGATAAGAGCAATGACCACGCTTTAAATGTCGCTCGTTGTTCTGTCACCGATAAGGAGTGAATTAATGCCGTTCCCACTAACCATGGCATAAAGGAGGCATTTTCTACTGGGTCCCAGAACCACCAGCCACCCCAGCCAAGTTCATAATAGGCCCATGCGGAACCTAACATGATCCCAAGCGTTAAGAAAAACCATGCAGCCATCGTCCAAGGACGGGCAAAACGGGTGAAGGCGCTATCTAATCGCCCACTGAGCAAGGCCGCAATCGCAAAGGCAAAGGCCACTGAGAAACCCACGTACCCCATATACAATAAAGGTGGGTGGAATATCAGGCCAGGGTCTTGTAACAATGGATTCAGGTCGCGCCCTTCAATCGGGAACGACGGTAATGTGCGTGAAAATGGGTTTGAGGTAAAAATGATAAACAGTAAAAAGCCAACACTCACCATCCCCATCACCGCAAGCACGCGAGCGACGATGTCTAATGGCATGCGATAGCTAAACAGCGCGACCGCAAATGTCCAGCCACTCATCAACAAGACCCATAGCAACAATGAACCTTCGTGAGCGCCCCACGTTGCGGCAACGCGATACCAAATCGGTAACTGAGTATTGGAGTTATTCGCCACATAGGTGACTGAGAAATCATTCACGACAAAAGCATTGACAAGAACCAGAAAAGCCCCCGTCACACAAAGAAACAGTAACCATGCCAACGGACGCGATGAAGCCATTAAACGCGTATCGTTACGCGCAACTCCCCACAATGGGTAGATAGACAGCAAAACGGCAAGGCCTAGTGCTAAGCACAGTAAAATGCTACCAATTTCTGGGATCATGACGCATTTTCCTTATAGGCTGCGGCAGGTCTCCGATGGTTTTCTTGCATTGCTTTTTCCACTTCTGGTGGCGTGTAGTTTTCATCATGTTTTGCCAGTACTTCTTTCGCTAAAACATGGTTGTTTTCTTGTAATTCACCTTGTACGACGACGCCTTGCCCCTCTTTAAATAAATCTGGCAAGATGCCTTCATAACTGACATCAATTTCTGCTTCTGCATCATAAACGGTGAAAGTAATTTTTAAGGATTTTGGATCTGCATCACGCACAACACTGCCCGGCATCACCATGCCACCCACACGTAAACGCTGCCCAACTTCAGGCATCTGCTGGGTTTCACGTTTACCGTAAATGATTTCACCGGGTGTATAAAAGAGGTCAATACTTGAGCGCAGTGCATAGAGGATCAGCGCTAGCGTTAAGCCAACACCAATAAGTATGGAACAAATTAACCAAAGTCGGTTACGACGACGAATATTCACATCTCCCCCCTACGCGCTCTTGCGGTTTTTTGTCTTTGTTCGCGAGCTTGCTGTTGAATAATGGCATTAATGATCATTTTTCGTTGGATAACGGTATGCACACAGAGTAGCAATATAGGGATTAAGGTCAGCGCCACCGCCAACCAAACATAAAAACCATAGCCTCCCATCGCAAAGAAATCGCTCCAAGATGCAAATGCGCTGGTCATTTAAGGCGCCCTCCTTTTTTCACAATATCGAGCACCCAAGGGCGGTTACGTTCGAGGATCAATAACTGATTACGTAAGCGAATGAGTGTTAAAGAGATAAATAAGAATAGATACCCAAAGATAGCTAAGCGCAGTGGTGTGCGCATCGCTGGGTTGATACTTTCTTGCATACGTGTCGACGGCTGATGCAGCGTTTGCCACCATTCAACAGAATAATGAATGATAGGTAAATTAATCACACCAATTAACACTAAAATAGCAGCCGCTTTACCCGCGGTACGGCGATCATCAAATGCATGCCATAGCGCAATAACGCCCACATACAGAAAAAATAGAATTAATTCAGAGGTTAAACGCGCATCCCACACCCACCAAGCGCCCCACATCGGCTTACCCCATGTCGCGCCAGTGACTAATGCAATGAAAGTAAAGACCGCGCCAACTGGAGCCATTGCGGCAATCGCCAGCTCCGACACTTTCATCTGCCACACTAGCCCAATAAAGGCCGTGATAGCCATCGTGGCATAAATCCCCATTGACCACATCGCAGCAGGCACATGAATATACATAATGCGGTAACTCTCGCTTTGCACTTTATCGGTTGGTGCAAAACCAAAGCCCCAAACCCACCCTGCTGCTAAACAAATCACACTTAATATAATAAACCACGGTACTAGATACCCACATAACCGGTAAAGGTTAACGGGGATGGCAAGTTGATGAAGCTTTTTCCACATAGTTTAATTACCCTGATTTATTATATTGTTAGTAAATGCTGAGTGACAGCATCATACAATACACATTAAAAAAGCAAAGATATTGATTTAACACAAATATAACTTAGGCTGATTATACTCTTACGCATAATCAGCCTATTTCGTGATCATCACTTATAATTCATTTAGATAACCAATCATAAAACGATGACTCCAAATTAAAAACCTGGCTCGACTTCACGCATATCAGGAAGCTTATGTGCTATCCCTTTATGGCAATCTATACAGGTTTTACCCTCCGTAACCGCTTGGTCATGCATTTTGGCAGCCACCCCTTTTTGTGCAGTGAAGTCCATATACTCAAAGTTGTGGCAGTTACGGCACTCCTGCGAGTCATTGTTTTTCATACGCCGCCATTCACTTTGCGCCATCGCTAAACGGTGATCTTCAAATTTTTGCGGTGTATCGATAATGCCAAAAATTTTCCCGTATAATTCTTTGCTGGCTTGGATTTTACGCACCATTTTAGGGCCAAATTCGTGAGGTACGTGACAATCTGGGCAAGTTGCGCGAACACCACTACGGTTAGTATAGTGAATCGTATCCATATATTCTTCATAGACATTTTCACGCATTTCGTGGCAGCTAATACAAAACTCTTCTGTATTCGCCATCTCCATACCTGTGTTAAATCCCCCCCAGAAGATCACGCCACTGACGAAACCTATCAGCAGTAATGTGCCCAATGCCAAGCGGCTTGGCCTACGCCACCACTGCCATACGCGTCCAATCAGCCCAAATAAGCCTTTTTTCTTTGGCTTATCGCCCGTTGTTGGTTTTTCGTTATTATTTGCCATAATTCCCCCTTATTTCCCAAAACCTTTGGATGGGGTAAATGTGTTATCAATGATTGCTGGCGTATCCGATTGCGGTACATGACACTGTAAACAGAAATAACGGTTTGGTGCGACTTCACCCAACACTTTCCCAGTTGCATCCATAAAATGTGTGGGACTCACACGCGGCGCACCTGTGGTACGGTAGTTTTCAACGCCGTGGCATTGTAAACAACGGTTCGTGTTGGTGGTAATTTGGTAACCCTCAACGCTATGTGGGATCATCGGCGGCTGGTTCACATAGTTTAGTGCCATTCTTTCTTGCTCTTTAGGAATATGAATACTTCCCTCAGTCGTACCAGACACTTCTGGTGATTGCGTCAAATCGACACCATTAGCAGCCCAAACTAGACCACTGACAACAAAGACCATACCTGCGATTGCGCGGCTTAGCGTCTTTTTCAGGACTGAATTTTTCATGATTTAGCTCCCGAGCTCCATCGTAGTGTTATTTTAAAAACATCCTCAGAACAGACATCGATACAACGACCGCAAGTGATACAGTCCTTGTCAGAAATCAGTGCTGGGGCTTGTTTATCGAGAACCGGTGCACGCAACACTTGCGGCTCCGGACAAACGTGGAAACAATCCATACAGCGGCTACAGTCTTTTTTATTCACCGCCGTGACGACCAGTGCGCCCTTACAACCTGCGACACCATATAGTGCGCCTAATGGGCAAAGGTGACCGCACCAACCATGTTCCACTACCAATAAATCGAATAAAAACAGCGCAACTAAAACTAATGCACCACTTCCAAAACCGAAAATTAAGCTGCGCCCTATTAATGAGACTGGATTTAGCCATTCCCACAATAACGTGCCTGTCACCGCTGACCCCACTAAAATCACCACCAGCAACACATAACGAATGTAGCGTGGAATGGTGGCGGATTGGTTCAAGTCAAACTTACGGCGCAGCCATGCTGCGGCGTCAGTTATTGGATTAACAGGGCAAACCCAACTGCAAAAAATGCGTTTACCTAATAGCGCATATACACCGAACACAATAGCGGCACCGATCAGCGCAGAGATCCCTGGTAAGTAACCACTTGCTAAGCTCTCTAATGTAATCAGCGGGTCGGTCAATGGCACTGTGTCTAACAATAAGCTACTGCTATAGTTTCCGTGTAAGATCCACACACCAAACCATGGACCACTCAAAAACATCGCTAGCACCAATAATTGGCTGACACGCCTTAACACCAACCATTTGTGGCTCTGCCACCACCCTTTTTTTGCCTGAGCTTCACGTCCGGCGTCGCGTTTACGATTTGCCATTGTTTCCCTCCAGCCAACCAAAACGGTAATGATGGCCTAATTCACCTTTCGCCAAGTCTCTTGGCAACACTTTGATAGCCGCTTCTTCCAACACACAAGCTTGCTCGCACTTACCGCACCCCGTGCAATAATTGCTGTTTACCGTTGGTAAAAAACGCGCGTGTTTACCTGTTCGATGATTCTGCTCAAGCTCCAATGTGATTGCTTCGTCAATAAGCGGGCAAACGCGGTAACACACATCGCAACGTAACCCTTGGAAATTCAGACAGTTTTCTTGGTCAAGTAACACAGCCAAGCCCATACGCGCATCATTGATAGACTCAATGTCTTTATCCAGCGCGCCACTTGGGCACACTTTTGCACATGGAATGTCTTCACACATTTCACACGGGTTTTCACGGGCGATAAAATACGGTGTTCCCGCTGCCAGCCCCGATGCCAATGTCGCTAATTTCAACATGTCATAAGGGCAGGCTTGAACGCATTGACCGCAGCGCACACAGGCACTGGCAAATGCAGCTTCATTTAGCGCACCCGGCGGGCGAAGTCTGACTCCACTCGCTCGGGAGGTTTGTTGCTGAAGCCCCAGTACCACACCAACAGCCGCTAAACCAGCCGCTGCGCGACCTACGTCACGCAAAAAGCGACGGCGACTGTTCTGGGACTTAACCTTGTTAGGATTAGTTTTCTGGGGCATGAGCAATTACACCTTTTCCAGTTTAACGGCACATTTTTTGTAGTCCGTTTCTTTCGAAAGTGGGTCAGTCGCATCCAGTGTTAAATTGTTCACTAATTGCGCTGCATCGAAGAACGCCATGTACACCAAACCTTTTGGTGGTCTATTACGGCCGCGAGTTTCAACAATCGTTGTCACATCACCACGGCGAGAAACCACTTTGACTTTGTCGCCACGACGTAATCCACGATCTTTCGCATCAAGTGGATGCATAAACACTAATGATTCAGGGAAAGCACGGTGAAGCTCAGGCACACGACGCGTCATACTGCCAGTATGCCAATGTTCAAGAACACGCCCTGTTGATAACCACAAATCGTATTCTTTATCTGGCGCTTCTGCAGCGGGTTCAAACGGCAGTGCAAAAATAACCGCTTTGCCATCAGGTTTACCGTAGAATTGATAGCCTTCACCCGCTTTAACGTAAGGGTCATTTCCTTCGCTATAACGCCACTGGGTTTCTTTGCCATCCACCACCGGCCAACGGATACCGCGAGCTTTGTGGTAAGCATCAAAGTCTGCTAAGTCATGACCATGTCCACGACCAAAACCTGCGTATTCTTCAAATAAGCCTTTTTGTAAATAAAAGCCTAACTCACGGGATTCATCGTTTAATTGGTCTTCTGCTAACTCTGTCACTGGGAATTTGGTGACAGCTTCGTTGGCAAATAACACGTCATACAAGGTTTTACCGCGTAGTTCTGGTTTTTTCGCCAGTAACTCTTCAGGCCACACGTCATCCGTTTTAAAGCGTTTAGAGAATAGCACCATCTGCATTAAGTCAGATTTTGCTTCCCCTGGCGCTTGAACTTGTTGGCGCCAAAACTGGGTACGACGTTCTGCGTTACCGTAAGCCCCTTCTTTCTCGACCCACATTGCGGTAGGTAAGATTAAGTCGGCAGCCAATGCACTGACAGTTGGGTATGGGTCAGATACCACGATAAAGTTACGCGGGTCGCGCCACCCTGGCATGCGCTCTTCGTTGATATTTGGGCCCGCTTGCATGTTGTTATTACACATTACCCAGTAGAAATTCAGCTTCCCGTCTTTTAAGGCACGGTCTTGTGCAACGGCGTGTAAACCGACTTTTTCTGGGATTGTGCCCGCAGGTAATCCCCAAACACCTTCCACTTTTTCACGGTGTTTTTCGTTAGTGACCACCATGTCTGCAGGTAAACGGTGTGAGAACGTCCCCACTTCACGCGCGGTACCACAGGCTGATGGCTGGCCTGTTAAGGAGAAAGGACCACAGCCCGGCTGAGAGATTTTACCCGTCAATAAGTGCAGGTTATACGCAAGGTTATTTGCCCAAACTCCGCGGGTGTGCTGGTTAAAGCCCATAGTCCAGTAAGAAACCACTTTGGTTTTCGGGTCCGCATACAGCTTCGCTAACTCTTCTAGCTGGTCTTTTGGTACCCCGGTCATTTCCGCGGTTTTGTCTAAGGTGTATTCCGCAACAAAGGCTTTATATTCGTCCCATGTCATTGGTTCAGAGGCATCAGAACCTGCATTTTTCGCGCTTTTTTCTAATGGGTGAGTTGGACGTAAGCCATAACCGATATCTGTTGCACCGCGACGTAGGTTAACGTGTTTATCCAGAAAGTCCTGATTAACTGCATTATTTTGAATAATATAATTCGCAATATAGTTCAGGATCACCAAGTCAGACTGCGGCGTAAATACAATGCCGTTATCGGCAAGTTCAAAGCTACGGTGTTTAAACGTAGACAACACCGCAACACGTACATCTGGGTTAGATAAACGGCGGTTAGTAATACGCGACCATAAAATCGGGTGCATTTCCGCCATGTTTGAACCCCACAGAACAAAAGCATCTGCGTGCTCAATATCATCATAACAACCCATCGGTTCATCCATACCAAAAGTACGCATAAAACCCACTACCGCTGACGCCATACAATGACGCGCGTTCGGGTCTAAGTTGTTAGAACGAAAACCACCTTTAAACAGTTTAGAGGCTGCATAACCTTCCCAAACAGTCCATTGGCCTGAACCGAACATGCCGATCCCTTCTGGCCCTTTTTCTTTTAAAGTGGTTTTAACTTTTTCTTCCATGACATCAAACGCTTGTTCCCACGTAATTGGTGTGAACTCGCCATTTTTGTCATATTCGCCGTCTTTCATGCGCAACATTGGCTGCGTTAAACGGTCTTTTCCGTACATGATTTTCGGTAAAAAATAGCCTTTGATGCAGTTCAGGCCACGGTTTACAGGGGCTTCAGGGTCACCTTGGCTCGCAACAATACGGCCATTTTGAGTGCCAACAAGGACGCCACAACCTGTACCGCAAAAACGGCAAGGGGCTTTGTCCCATTTAATGCTTTCTTGTTGGCCGACGACCGCTTTGGCAATACTGGGGGTGCCAATACCTGCCGCCGCAGCAGCGGCCGCTATCGCATTGGCTTTCATAAAGCTACGACGACTGAGTTTCATAATCTTCCTCACCTTGCTCATCCTGCTGGTGATACACCAGCGAAACATCTAGCACACCTTCGATATCGCGTACTAAATCAATAGTATCTAACAACGTTTTACTGCCTTGCCCTTCAACAACGACAATCAGTTTTCCATTTTCAGGGGCGCTAATCGCCACTTCACAGTTCGGAAACTGATTTATTTTTTCGGTCACAGCAGACATTCGTTCGCTTTTTATTTGTACAATCAAACTGCACACTTGATATTTACTGTGCATGTTCATGCTCCACGGTAATGGCTGATACAGGGCAGCCTGCAACACAGGCACCACAGCCTGTACAGCCTTGTGTTTCTATTTTTGGCTGGTAAATACCTGCCAGTGACGGACGAAAAGAGATAACTTCAGGCTCACAACTGTCTTGGCAACGGCGACATTCGATAGATTTAAACGCAAGGCAGTTCTGACCGATAGAAACGGTGATATCCCAAGGTTGGGTTTGTTGTGGCAGGAAAATAGGTTCAGGGCAGGCAGTCGCACACGCGTAGCAAAAGGTGCATTCGCCACGTTTAAAATCGACAACAGGGTACCCACCTGCGCCAGCGTGTAAAATTGTTGTTTCACAACTTTCTACACAAGCATTGCAGCGGGTACACTTTTCAATAAAGTGCGCTTCACTACCACTCCATGGCGGTCGAACCACTGGCGCCGCATTACGCCACGCACCAGTTAATACTCCCCGACGGGTGAGATCAACCATGTTGATTTCCTTTACATTGCCAACAAAATCGTAAAAAAGTACTGATAAACCGCAGTTTTTATATGTGTATTATTTATGAGAAATATTAACGATAGAGGTTAGAAAAATACATACTACCAAGTAGGTAAAAGGAGTAATAACACCGCTTACAACTGAAAATCACCGCATTCGAATTCTTGATAACTTTTGAACATCAAAATGACTAAAAATAGGGAATACCGACAGTTTTTTAATTATTTTTTAACAATCATTCAATATAGATATTTAATTTAATCGTGAGTTTTAATGTTCCAAGTTTAAATTAACACCAAAAACTACCACTAAAGTGGTAGATTCAATGTCATTTTAGAAAAAAATAATTGCAAGTTTTTTGATATTACGCACGATTTATTTCTTATTTTACTTTGCGAAATATAAAAATGATTACAACCAATAATATTATTCTTAAAAATCAAATAACTAAATAAAACAAATTGTATTGGTAAAAATAAGAATCATTACTAAATAATTACCCTAAACGATCAGTTTAAAACTAGCCATTAATAACTATAGCAGTTTCTTTAATACTCCGTATTTATTATTTATCTGCATTCTATTTCTTTAATCCAAATTATCTTTTGATCAAAAACAATATTTTTTGTGTGGTTTTTTGTTACACATATAAGTTGGCAATGTCTTGATAGCATCCATCAACTTGCTATCAAACCTATATAACAAAAAATACCCAAAATCGTTCGAGCTGATATACCTCCTAAAATAGTTGCTCGAAAAATGAAGGGATGGTTGGCTCACATTACTCGAGGCCCTTTTTATGGCAAACATAAGAAATAATGTACTGTGCTTACTGAGTCTAGTGGCAGGAATATTTCTCTTTACCTCTGTTCATGCACAAACCCCTACTCCAACTAAGGATGGTACCTCCACAATAAATACACGAAATGAAACTTTCGAAGCCGCTCACCCAGACCAATATCACTCTTGGCGAGCAACTTCTGAACAAGCAAACCGCGAAGATGCCCTCGCAGAAGACCCGCGTTTAGTCGTTCTTTGGGCGGGATACCCATTCTCCCGTGACTATAACAAACCGAGAGGCCATGCGTATGCCATCATTGACGTGCGTGAAACATTGCGCACAGGTGCACCAAAAGATGCACAAGATGGCCCATTACCAATGGCTTGCTGGAGCTGTAAAAGCCCCGATGTTGCAAGGCTTATCCAAGAGCATGGTGAAGATGGGTATTTTGAAGGCAAATGGGCAAAAGGTGGCCCAGAAGTCGTTAACGTTCTCGGTTGCGGTGACTGCCACAAAACTGATTCCCCTGACTTTGCGAAAGGGAAACCCGAGCTAACTCTGACACGCCCTTATGCAGAGCGCGCAATGGAAACCATTGGCAAACCCTTCGATAAAGCCAGTCGTTTCGACCAACAGTCCATGGTGTGTGGTCAATGTCACGTTGAGTACTATTTCTCTGGCGACAAAAAATCCGTTAAATTCCCGTGGGATAACGGAATCAAAGTTGAAGATATGGAAGTGTACTATGACAACATTGGTTTTTCTGATTGGACAAACTCACTATCCAAAGCACCAATGTTAAAAGCACAGCACCCTGAATATGAGACCTGGAGTGCAGGTATTCATGGCAAAAATAATGTGACTTGTATTGATTGCCACATGCCGAAACTACAAAACGAAAAAGGCGAACTGTATACCAGCCATAAAATTGGTAATCCGTTCGATAATTTCGAGCAAACTTGCAGCAACTGCCACACACAAAGTAAACAACAGCTGCAAGATGTCGTCGCAGAGCGTAAACACGCTATCCAAGAAATGAAAATCAAAGCGGAAGATCAGTTAGTTCGTGCTCACTTTGAGGCAAAAGCCGCATGGGATGCGGGTGCAACCGAAGACGAAATGAAACCAATCTTAACCGACATTCGCCATGCACAATGGCGCTGGGACTTAGCGATTGCGTCTCACGGTATCCATATGCATGCGCCTGATGAAGGTTTGCGTATGTTAGGTGGCGCAATGGATAAAGCCGCTGATGCACGCACCAAACTTGCTCGTTTGCTCGGTTCGAAAGGCATCACCCATGAAATTGCCATCCCAGACATTTCCACCAAAGAAAAAGCACAAAAAGCCATTGGTTTAGATATGCAAAAAATCAATGCTGAGAAACAAGAGTTCTTAAAAACTGTTGTGCCACAGTGGGATGAACAAGCTCGTAAAAATGACCTATTAGCCAAATAACCGTCACTTGCCCCAATGATAAGGGGCAATACAACCAATGGAGTAATTATGAGCGTACTACGTTCGTTATTCACTGCTGGGGTGCTGGCAACAGGCTTATTATGGGCAGCTGCCGCCTCCGCTACGCCTCAAATTGCTGAGGAAAATGCTGATGGCCGTTGGGTTGTCACACAGCAACGCAGCGCTGATAGCGCATGCTTAGATTGCCACAAACCAGACAAAGAAGGCATGCACGGCACGCACTCAGAAGTGGTCAATCCAAACAATAACTTACCAGTGACTTGCACCAACTGCCACGGTAATCCTGGGCCTGATCATCGAGAAGGCGTAAAAGATGTTATGCGCTTCAACAACCCAATGTACAACGTGGAACAGCAAAACAGCGTCTGTTTATCCTGTCACCTACCAGAGCAACTGCAAAAAGCGTTCTGGCCCCATGATGTCCACGTGACAAAAGTGGCCTGTGCCAGTTGCCATGACCTCCATCCAAAACAAGATACGATGAAGGTACTGACCGATAAAGGCAAGGTGAAGATTTGTGTTGATTGCCACTCTGAGCAGCGCGATAACCCTGCTTTCAACCCAGCAGCGGTGAAATTGCGTAAGGAGCAGCCATGAGTTGTTCTCGTCGTCAATTCATTATTTATTCAGGAGCACTGGCGGCGGTAGGAGGAATAGCTGGCCAAACTCTAGCGAATACCATGAAAATAGACGGCGTTCGCTACGGCATGATCCACGATGAAAATTTGTGTATCGGCTGTACGGCATGCATGGATGCGTGTCGTGAGGTTAACCAAGTCCCAGAGGGAGTTTCACGGTTAACCATTATTCGTAGTGAACCCATCGGCCAGTTCCCAGATATCAAATATCGCTTCTTTCGCCATTCATGCCAACACTGCGAAAGTGCACCTTGTGTCGATGTCTGTCCAACAGGCGCTTCTTTTATCGATAAAACGACAGGCATTGTTGATGTCAATCCTGACTTATGCGTGGGCTGCCAATATTGTATCGCGGCATGCCCTTACCGTGTGCGGTTTATTCATCCTGTCAATAAAACAGCGGATAAATGCGATTTTTGTCGAAAAACCAATCTAAAAAATGGCAAGCAACCTGCTTGTGTTGAATCTTGCCCAACCAAAGCACTTACATTTGGTAATTTAGATGATCCAAAAAGTGATATTTCTTTGATGTTAAAGGAAAAACCTACTTATCGATTCAAAATCGCACTCGGTACTCACCCCAAAATGTACCGAGTTCCATTCAAATATGGGGAGGTTAGCCAATGACAACCGCTTCTGCTTTCCATTTTGAATCACTGGTTTGGGACTGGCCCATCGCGGTCTACTTATTTTTAATCGGTATTTCTGCGGGGCTGGTTGTATTGGCCGTGTTACTGCGCCAGTACTACCCTAATGCTGCAAGCAGTGACAGTACAATAATGCGTACCACGCTAATTTTAGCGCCAACAACCATTATACTGGGCCTATTGATTCTAATTTTCCATTTAACACGTCCATGGACGTTTTGGAAATTGATGTTTCATTACAGTCCAACTTCCGTCATGTCGATGGGGGTAATGTTGTTCCAAGTGTATATGGCAGTCTTAGTGGTTTGGCTGGCTAAAATTTATGAAACCGAACTAATTGGCTTGCAACAAAAATGGCTGCCGAAATTCAGCATAATACCTCGCGTACTCGCGATGCTTACTCAAGCAATGCGCTTTCTCGATATTATCATGCTGGTTTTAGCGGTATTACTGGGCGCCTATACGGGGTTCTTACTGTCCGCCTTAAAATCCTATCCGTTCTTAAACAATCCATTATTACCCGCTTTATTCCTATTTTCTGGAATATCGTCAGGAATTGCCGTGTCATTAATTGCATTAGCGTTACGCTATCGCAAAAATATTCATAACACTGAATCTGCTTTTTTACATCGCGTAGAAAGCTTTGTGATTTGGTTAGAGATATTCCTATTGGCGGCCTTTTTTGTCGGCTTAGCCTTAGGTGATGATGGTAAAATTCGTTCATTAATTGCTGCACTAGGCGGTGGTTTCTGGACATGGTGGTTCTGGATTGGCGTGGTTGGCTTCAGCTTTATTATCCCATTAGGCTTAAAAAAATGGGTGGATAAAAGCCATGGCGCAGCAAGAGTTTTGCTGGTCAGTGGTGCGAGTTTATTCGGCGTATTTTGCCTGCGTTTCTTTGTGTTATACGCAGGGCAATTAACGGTTGCATAATTTGTTAAAAAATAAAGGTGATAATTGGAACTGATACTCCCAGAAGTGGGTTTCATCTGCCTAGTGCTGACTCTGGGTCTCACCAGTTTCCAAGTGCTATTTGGGTTTATTGGTCACTTCAGACACGTTCCGAGGCAAATGCCTCAGAACGTGTTTTGGACATCTTTGCAGTTTATCCTATTACTCAGTGCATATATTTGTCTAACCGTCAGTTTTATTAGCAGTGATTTTTCGGTGGTTTATGTTGCTCAACATAGCCACCGACTCTCACCATTATCCATTAAAATTGCCGCCGTTTGGGGCGGGCACGAAGGGTCGTTATTCCTTTGGTTATTGTTTATCTCAGCTTGGAGCACCTTATTTGCGTGGCGCTATCGCCAGCAAAAACACCCATTATTTTCATTAACACTCACCCTAATTGCGGTCATTAATACGGCTTTATTACTATTTATCGTCCTGTACTCCGACCCGTTTGCTCGTATTTTTCCGCCTGCAATTGAAGGGCGAGATCTCAACCCAATGCTGCAACATTGGGGCTTAATCTTGCATCCTCCGCTGCTTTATTTAGGTTATAGCGGTTTAATTATTGTTTGTGCTTTAGTGATTGGTTCACTGTTATCAGATGCGTTTAATACAACAACAGCTTGGTTGTGCTGGCGTTTTCTAGTACCAAGTTGGTGCATACTCACTCTCGGTATTATTCTGGGTTCTTGGTGGGCTTATAGCGAATTAGGCTGGGGCGGGTGGTGGTTTTGGGACCCTGTCGAAAATGCCTCTTTACTACCGTGGCTGAGTGCCACCGCACTCCTTCATAGCTTAGCTGCATCACGAAAAAGTGGGATTTATCGCCACTGGTCCATGTTATTGGCAATCGCCACATTTATTCTCTCTTTATTAGGTACCTTGATTGTTCGTTCTGGTATTTTAATGTCTGTACATGCCTTCGCATTAGATAATGTGAGAGCCGTCCCCCTCTTTATATTATTTAGTTTTTTAAGCCTAACCTGCTTACTTATCTACGGGTGGAAAGCCAAAACGACTGACAATGCAACACAAGGTAAAACACAGCGTGACGTTTATTTATTACTCACATTAATCCTATTTGTCGCTGTGTTATTTATTGTGCTTACAGGCACATTGTACCCGATGATTTACACGTTATTTAGTTGGGGGAAAATTTCGGTTGGTGCACCTTACTTCAACCAGACCTTGTTACCCTTTGGCATTTTAATGTTGCTGGTAATTACATTAAGTGCATTTAATCCAAATCCGAAAAAACGTCGTATTCTTTATATTGCATTTTTCGGTTTACTACTTGGCCTAGTTTTAGCACCACATGGTATTATTATTGCTACTGCCTGTAGTTTATTAACTGTTGTTTTATTGGTTTTATGGTTAAAACCTTTCTACATTATCCGACAACAACTTCCCGCTTTATTAGCGCATACTGGGGTGGTTATTTTTGCTGCGGGTATTGCACTTTCAATCGGTAGCCGCCAAGAAACTAGCGTTAATCTGGCGGTTGGGCAAACAATCACATTAGCAGGCTATCAATTCAAATTTGCCGATTTACAACTCGCGGCACAGCCTAATTACACCACTGAAAAAGCCATTATTCACATTACTCAAGGGAACCAATTTCAACATAATTTAATTACCGAACGCCGTTTTTATCTTGCTCGTCAGCAATTAATGATAGAACCAGGCATTAACTGGGGATGGTTACGTAATTGGTATGTGGTGCTCGGTGAAAAGACCGCTGACCAACATTATGCAATGCGCTTTTATGTGCAAGATGGTATTCAATGGATATGGAGCGGCGGTATATTAATGTGCCTAGGACTCTTATTTGGCTGGATAAGAGGGCGAAAAAAACATGCTTAATCTCTTACGTGCCCTATTCTTATTATGTATTTCAACCATAGCGAATGCGCAAATAGTCGATACATGGCAATTTAACAGTGCTGAAGAACAAGAGTATTCTTTACAGATTGCTGCGCAACTACGCTGCCCTCAGTGTCAAAATCAAAACCTATTAGAGTCTAACGCCCCTACCGCCGTCAGTATGCGCCATCAAGTCTATAAAATGGTATCCGAAGGGAAAAACCAACCCCAAATAGTGCAATATATGAGGGAACGCTATGGCGATTTTGTTCTGTACAACCCACCCGTCAATTTTACCACCGCCATTCTTTGGTTATTGCCTTTTTTTGCATTTTGTCTGATTTCTTACTACCTAATACGCGCCCTTCACACACAGAGAAAACAGGCATCGACACAATCATCAGTAAATTCATCAGAGCAATTACTGGCGATGCCTAAAATAAACCCAAACCTTAATACATGGAATCGCAAGCTCAATGCTTTACTCATCGTATTGGTCGTAGGGATCACCGCAAGCTATTTTTTATTACCCCGTTTTCAATTAGCTTATAATGAATATCAACGCATTTCAGATCCCATAAATGCCTTCACACCATTAGAACAAGAACAAAGTGACCTATTACGCTTACAAAATGATATTCGCCAATCACCTAAAAACGGTGAACTTTGGGCTGTACTTGGGGAATATTATTTATACCAAAATAGTTATGATAATTCGTTAATTGCCTACCAGAGAGCGCTAAAATATACCGGAGAAAATGCACAACTGTACTCCGCTATCGCCACTGTTTTATACTATCAAGCGGGCCAGCACCTCACTGATGAGACATTAGCTGTTATCAACAAGGCACTTAGCCTTGATAATAATGAAGTCACTGCGTTGATGTTAATTGCTTCTGATGCGTTTATGAATGCAAACTATGATAAAGCCATTCAAATTTGGCAAACTCTACTCGATAGTAATAGTCCACGAATTAATCGAGCACAACTTATTGAAGCAATTCAAATGGCAAATATCATGAATAATAAACAATAATAACTTTATTCTAATATTACTAACGCTAGGTATTAATACATGGTAATCTATCACTAAGTAAAATTATCACGAGCAAAATAATGACAATCTATTTAAATGTGTAATTTTTCGTTTCTTATTGATTGCCATTATTTCATTTCTATATTACTTAAAAAAAATTTATGCTAGATTTAATAGAATCAGCATTTTTTAATACACACACGTACAAAATCGCAATTAACGAAGTCATATAGCCACATATACTGCTTATATGCACTTTCCTGTTTGTGTGTTTATTAAGGATAATTAAAATAACTACATATAGAAAATAAATACTATGAGAAATAAAATATTTTCATTTTTAGTCGTAGGGCTTGTTGCTGGCGTCTCCTTTATTGGCGGCGTTGCGAGTAACTATACTCCTGATTTAGATATTGTCTCTAAATCACAAAGAGCAGTAGAAGACTTTTTAGCATTCCCAAAGACAGCAAAGTATAAAAACGTTAAATATCATGAAATAAGAGAAACGCTAGATCATGGTATGCTCGGGTATGTTTGCGGTGAAGTTCTTATCTTCACTACCCAAAACTCATACAGTTTTAAGCGGTTTATTGTCAAAACATACCTACATCAAGATGGGCGTAATGTCGTTTCTATTCCATTAATTGATAGTGATGAAAAAGAATTTCCAAACAATGAATTTAATATTATTTGGACTAAATACTGCAATAGTTAACAAAACGTAAATATTTAATTCTATTCATTATAAATTTAGCTTAAATAAAAAATTAAATAGATATAAATCAAATATAGGATTTATATTTAATAACTGAACTTCATTTATAGATAAATTGATAGCAAATTAGAGTCCCATATTTTCATATGGGCTTTTTATTGGTCAGCTTTAAGGGTTGAGCAACAACAAGAAGACGAGCCCTTAATTTCGGCCTCTTGAATCGGTGGACATTTAACTGAACCATAAGAGCAGAAAACACAACAATCCCCTTTTAATGGCGTCAATAAAACACCACAGTGCTTGCATTCATAAAACCATTGACATGCATTTGTTGGCATTTCTTCCTCTTCAGATTGCCTACACTCAGGACACGTGATCACTGATATTAATTCTATCTGTTTATGACTCATTTTAGCTCCATAACATCCACATTTTATTTCATGAGAATAGCCCGTCTTCATTACAAGTTCCTTGAGCTAAGTACAGATCAAGCTAAAAACTACTATTCTGATAGTAATTCGAACCTGCTTGATATAAAGTCTTTCCCCTTTTTTCTTTGGTCACTTAATTTTTGGAGATGAGATGTTTATTGGTTTTGATTATGGAACATCCAACTGCGCTGTCGCGATAATGGAAAATGGCGTACCTAAATTGCTGCCTTTAGAAGGTGAGAAAGCTTATATTCCATCGACTCTTTGCGCGCCAACGAGAGAGTCCGTTTCTGAACATTTATTTCGCCATTGCAAGATTTCACCTTCCGATGATATTGGACAACAAATTTTAAGAAGATCAATGGCGTTTAACCAAGAAGAAGGTGTTGACTTAGTACCTGAAGACATTGTATTCGGTCAAGCTGCGTTAGATTTATATTTACGGGATCCTCGTGATGTCTATTACGTCAAATCACCAAAGTCATTTTTAGGGGCTTCTGGTTTACATGAAACACAAATAAGTTTTTTTGAAGATCTTGTCTGCGCCATGATGCGCAATATAAAAGACACCGCCGAAATAAGTACACACAACCCAATTACAGATACCGTTATTGGACGCCCTATTAACTTCCATGGCCGTGGTGGTGAAACAGCCAATCAACAAGCAGAAGCCATTTTATACCGCGCGGCAAAACGTGCGGGTTTTCATAATATTGCTTTTCAATTCGAACCCGTTGCAGCAGGTTTAGAATATGAGTCAACGTTAAATAATGACCAGATAATCTTAGTCGTTGATATCGGTGGCGGAACAACAGATTGCTCATTAATAAAAATGGGGCCAAGTTACCGTGGTTCAGAAGATAGAACTCAATCATTATTAGCTCACAGTGGCCAACGTGTGGGTGGGAATGATCTCGATATCTACCTTGCTTTAAAACAACTTATGCCGCTTTTTGGCATGGAGAGCCAATCGTTATCTGGGTTAAAAATGCCATTTTTGCAATTTTGGAATCCCATAGCCATTAATAATGTCGAAGCACAAAAAGAATTTTATTCAAGACCGAACTTATTGGCACTTACGCGTTTAAAGCAAGACGCGAAAGAACCCGAAAAAATTGTGCGCTTACTCGAAGTTTATAACCAAACATTGGGCTATAGCCTTGTTCGTAAAGCTGAAGAAGCCAAAATTGCCTTATCGGATAATACAGAGTATTTAGCTAAAATAGCTTTGATAAGTGAAGTGCTAGAAGTGAATATTCGGCAAGATCAGATGGTTGAATCCATTGAATCACCAAAAAGTAAAATGATTGAACTGGTAAAAGAAGCCGTAATTCAAGGTGGCGTACAACCAGATGCTGTTTTTGTCACGGGAGGGAGTGCTCGTTCACCGATATTACACCAAGCTATTACTCAGGAACTGCCAAATATTCCTATTGTAAAAGGTGATGATTTTGGCTCCGTCACAGCAGGATTAGCACGCTGGGCTGAAACTTGTTTTAAATAAAAAAAGCGATCACTTGCTTAAAATTAATGCCGCTTAAGCGGCATTAATTAGAAACTATTTTTTTACTTTATGAACAATATCAAAGTACTTATCTTTACTATCTTGTTCAGGGTAAATACGGTAAGTATATTCTTCAGGTGTCACTGTGACATTTTCAACAACACGGGTAAATAACACTTCACCTTTGTCATTTTTCGCCGTTAATGAACGAGTTTTACCATTTTCATCAAATGACCAATCCCCTTTCATTTTTGGTTTGCCATCGAAAGTGGTCATATTAAATGTGCCATCAGGGTAATACTCAGCTAGGCCAAAGAAATTAGCGACTTGCTTATCATCAGCGCTGACTACTTTTTTGTCTTGATCCAACGCTTCCGTGGTTGTCCAAACTTTACCGACCATAATTTCTTCATAAGCATTTAATTTATGCTCCGCGCTCTGAGCTTGGCTCACAGCTTGAGTTGTAGCGGCATGAATACCAAATGACATAGTAGATACAACAGCAAATAATGTAGGTACTAATAATTTTTTCATTTTCTTCCTCTCAATTAACGCTAACAACAGAACTTGTTTTATTTAGGTTAACGACATGAGTCTTATTATCAAAATAGTATTACGTTTATTTACATGAAAACATTTTGTTACATGAAATATTTAGTGTTTTAGTCTGAAAAATCTGTAAATAATTTAGTATTCGAAACTAAAGATAACTTTAAACATCACCAGCGAGTAATTTATTTATTAACCAGTAGCCAGCTTTACCCGGAGGGCTATTTTTAGACCAAACTAAATCAACATCTATTTTTCGTGGCCACAAATCATAATTAAGGCTGACTAACACGTCATGACCAAATTGTTTAACTAACCATGTAGGTAAAATAGCCCAGCCAATACCTTGTTCCGCCATTTCCAATAACAATAAATAGTTAGGTGCTAACCAGTTTTTCTCACTATTAATAATAATTTGGCTACTGCTACTCAAACGTAATTGACGTGTCGTCGTTAAATGTTGATAAGTCAATTTTTTTTCTAGTGCTAAAGGATGTGTTTTTAATACATATAATCCGAGCTCACCTTGAATAGGCAACCGTGAAAAAGAAATATCCGCAGGATATTCAGTTCTCGACTCCATCATACCAACATGAGCCTGCTGGTTTTGGATCATCTCAATAACCGCATTATTTTCTGCAATTAAAAATTCAAACTCAATGTGCGGGAACTGCCTATTTAGCGTTGTTAGGATATGCTCAGCATGGGGTGGCTGGTAAATATCTGAAAAAGCACAGCTTAATTGTGGCTCAATATCTGGAGATAACTCGACTCTTAATGCTTGCAAGCGCTCATTGGCTGATAATATATCTTCAACCAAACTCAACACTTTTTTCCCCGCCAACGTTAGCGTAGATTCACGCCCTTGACGGTCAAATAATGCAAAGCCCATATCATCCTCAAAACCACTAATTGTACTGCTAATCGTTGACTGGCTTTTATTGAGCTTCCTTGCCGCCGCAGAAAATGATTTTAACGATGCCGCTTCTACAAAGGTACGTAATGTTTCAATGGAATAATTCATAAGGTATCGGTTTTATCGATGGCTGCCATTTTGTATATATAGTAAAAATCACCAATAATTGCACCTGTTTTTTACTAATACATTATTTTGCTATAAGTTTGAGGTTGTTATGAGCAAGCATACAAAAACATTAACTGAACGAGTTTTTCACGCAGTTTCATTCGAAGTCATTGCGATAGCAATAACTGCACCGGTCAGTGCGTGGGTTTTAGGACGCTCAATTTTCCAGATGGGAACAGTGGCTATCGTACTTTCCACACTCGCCATGTTATTAAATCTATTTTATAACATGCTGTTTGACCGTTTTTGGCCTTTATCAAAAGGACCAAGGTCTGCAAAAGTACGTATTGGCCACGCCGTTGGTTTTGAACTCAGCTTCGTTATCTTAGGTGTCCCAATGTTGGCTTTATTATTAAACATGACCCTATGGGATGCCTTTATTTTAGAAGTTGGCTTTTTTGCTTTTTTCTTATTTTATACGTATGCATTTAACCTGGTATATGATGTTTTACGCGTACGTTGGTTTGAACATCAAGAAAAACACGCCAAAGCTGCTAATCCTATAGTAAAACGTACTTAATTCTCCCAGTAACACCGGATATCGACATATTCGGTGTTACCTGTGTTTTCCCTTCTACTTTCCCAAACTATCCATCACTATAATTGCAAAAAACTTCCGTTTATTAATTAATAGATGCGTTTTTTGCATTCAACATTTGCAGAAATGTCAATTTTCCCTTTGTCTTTCATCACTTATATTTAGCGCATTAAAGAAACAAACACTTAAAGTCACAAGCCAATATTAGCTGGCTAAACTGTTTAAAGGTATTTAAATGAAAAAAATATTTATCTCATCGGCATTTTTTTTAATCTTTCACATGAGCGCACAAGCCGATATCCGCGCACATGAAAATGCAATTGTTTCATTAAGCTTTAATGAAAATAACACATCTTATGCAAATGAAGCGGCAATCGCGGCTCATGCAAAGGCCGCTAATTTACCTAAAAGTGAAATCAATGGAGTGGCTAAGCCTTTTTCACAAATGAACGTTCATGAAAAAGCCATAACCACATTAAATTCCACTGAAAATAATATGTCACCCGCTATTTTACGTATCATCGAGTCGCATATTAAAGCAAGCCAACTACCTTCTAATAAAATTTCAGGGGTTAGCAAATCTCTTTCAGACATGGATTCCCATGAAAAAGCAGCTGTAGCATTAAGTTTTACCCACAACAACCAGTCCCCTTCAATGATTTATGCAATGGAACAACACTTAATCCGGAGCCAAACAAAATAAGAAAATTCGTTATTAACGCACTATTTCGATTTATCACACACTAATCATGCTCAAGGCTTAGGATCTATTCTGGGCCTTTTTATTGACTTCACGCCACAATAACCCCATCTAAATTGATTTAAAAAACACATAACAAACTTGTTTTTAACCTAGTGACCCCAAAGACTCACTTAAGCCTTAGTACTAACAGAAAAACGTTTTCTTATCTTGCGCTGAACGTCGACAAATATCTGATGATTCGTTACGATGGTTAAATCAATATGTTGATATTTCCATAAACAAGTACAACCGAAAACCACCCTTTATTTCATTTGAAACTCAAATGGTTAAAAATTTTTAGTAAAATTAAAAGACGAAGTGAATCAGTATGGAACAAAAACAATTAGATGACATGTCACTGTGCATCCAAACTTTAGGCGCACTCTTTTCCTATGACCCTTCAGACCCTCGAGTTAGCAGACTCATTGAGCTATTTAGCACCAGTGAATGGTTAACAGAGTGGCCTCTCACCGCTCATTATGATTGCCAACGAATTAATCAGTTATTTCAAGGTGATACTAAGCAATCTGAAACGCTAAAAGAGGCCTATGAGCGATTATTTATTGGCCCTAATGCACTCCCTGCTCCGCCTTGGGGTTCTGTTTATCTCGATAAAGAAAATGTTTTATTTGGAATTTCTACCCTTGAATTAAGAGCTTGGCTACGTAACAACCAAATTAATATTGAATTGAATGCCAATGAACCAGAAGACCATGTTGGCTTATTATTCTTATTAACAGCGTGGGTTATCCAAAATAAGCCTGAATTGCTAAATGATTTATTGGAAATTCATTTCTTACCTTGGATATATCGTTATTTGGAAAAAATGCAATTACAAAGCGGTAATCACTTTTATGAAGCTACTGCGTTATTAGCAACAGAAACCTTAAAATACTTGCAGAAAGAAGCTCAATTGACGCCAGTGAATAAAGAGCTTTATCTATAGTTTCTATTTATTAGAAGATAAGTGCCCTAAAAAATATTAGGGCACTTTTTTATTATGGATGCTGTTTAGGTATATGGTAAGTATCTACTAAAAACGCAATGATTTGGCTTAAATCAGAAATGTAAGACGTATTTTTATACACTCCAGTTTGATAAGAAGACGTTATCCCCTCTGGTAATATTAAAGCAGGTAAAGATTGATTCTCCTCGCCACACATATCCACTAATTCTTCTCGTGGTTTCTCAAAAGGCAGATAACTTACCTCAATGAAATTGAATAACCTCGGGTTTTTAGCGAGTATTCCCTCTAGCATTGTGCAGTCTGGGCAAAAAAAAGTGTCATCTTGATAATTTTTATCCGAAAAACCCATATCTAAAAGATACAATTTACATTTCATTGTGATACCCATTTTTGTAAGGAATAAAGATGAAAAATAAGCCTTCTGGTTATAGCGTTGATAGTGCGTTATCTAAATCAGCTAATAAATCACTAATGTCTTCACAGCCAACTGAAAAACGTAGCAACCCATCCGTCACTCCCTGTGCAATGCGTTCCTCTTCAGGAATACAAGCATGGGACATAATCTTAGGGTAAGAAATAATTGACTCAATTCCCCCTAAGCTAACAGCGACCAATGGGATACGAATCGCATCTAAAAATAATTTCACATTTTTTTCATTGCCTAAATCAAACGAAACGACCATTCCGCCATTTTTAGATTGCTGCATATGAACTTGGTGATTTGGGTGTGAAACCAAGCCTGGGTAAAATACCTTTTTTACTTTCGAATGTTGGTTAAGATATTCTGCAAGCTTCTGCGCATTTTCACTGGAACGCTCAACACGCATTGCCATTGATTTTAAACCGCGCATGGTCAACCAACTATCAAATGGAGCAGCAATACTGCCAATAGCAACTGCTGATTTGTGTAACCATTTGGCATATTCGGCATTATTTGTCGCAACTGTCCCTAAAATAACGTCGCTGTGCCCATTTATAAATTTAGTGGCGCTATTAATCGAGAAATCAATACCTAGTGAAATCACATCCGACAATAACGGCGTCATAAACGTGTTATCACACACAGTGATTAAATTATTCTTTTTTGCCAAACCAATCACTGCATTTAAGTCTGTTACTTGCAGTGTTGGGTTCGATGGCGTTTCAATGTAAAATGCCTTGGTATTTTCTTGTATTGCATCTGCATAATTTTTAGGATCTGTCGCATCAACAAATGTCACTGAAATACCGTAACGAGGTAAAAACTCAGTCATTAACTGAAAAGTGCCACCATAAATATTTTTACAGGCAACAATGTGATCTCCCTGGCTAAACCCTAATAAAACTGCACTAATGGCAGCCATACCCGATGAAAAAACCTCAGCAAATTGTGCGTTTTCAATTGAGCAAATAGCTTCACTTAGTGCATCACGGGTTGGGTTTGAAAAACGCGAATAAATATACGCGTAATTTTCTTCAATATTACTTTGCGAATAAGTTGACGATTGATATAACGGAATAGATGAACTTCCCGTGTACTTATCCGTCATTGGATAACCGTGTATAACTTTAGTATTAATCTTCATAGGTACATCACATCTTTAATATAGTTTTAAATACTTGTCACATTGATTTCAGGATAAGCAAATAAGGCAGGTGAACCGCCTGTATGAATAAATAAAAGCGGCTGACTGCCTTCAATAGTTTCTTTTAATACATTATCAATTAACCCTGCCATGGCTTTGCCCGTATAAACAGGGTCGAGTAAAATCCCTTCTTTTTGTGCTAATAATTCAATTGCTTGTTGCCCCTTGCTATTCGGCGCACCATAAGCAGGTGAAAAGTATTGATCCCATAATTGTACATTCGGAAAATTAGCAAGGTTTAATAATTCACTTATTTCATTTTGCAACTTTTCAACTTTTGGCTGTTGTTGTTCAACCGTACGCGAAACTGTTACGCCAATAACGGGAGTTTGAGGCAAAACGACCTGTAACCCTATAGCCAAACCAGCATGAGTTCCGGCACTACCTGAAGCAACAATCACCGCAGCAAAATCAATATCTTTTGGCTTTTGCTGTGCAATCTCCAAAGCACAACTGACATACCCCAGTGAACCTAGAGCATTCGAACCACCGACAGGTACAACATACGCATTTTCTAACCTTAATGACTCAATTAATGCTTTCATTTGTTCATTAGGGTCAGTTAATTCTTCACAAAAATAACAGCGAGTATCAAATAAATCGGTCAGCAGTTTATTGCCATTATTTAGAAATAGGGAATTCCCACTTTGCAGCGGGTTTTCCAACAAAGCCACACACTCTAAACCATACATTGCTGCAATAGCCGCTGTTTGGCGAACATGGTTAGATTGTATAGCGCCTGCAGTGACTAATACTTTAGCTTTTTTCTGTAGTGCATCCGCAATAATAAACTCTAACTTACGCAGTTTATTGCCCCCCAAAGCAAGGGGGGTCATATCATCACGTTTAATATAAATTTCTCGGCCAAGGTATTCAGATATATTATTCAATTTCACCAATGGCGTTGCGGTGTGTAATAAATCAATTTTCGCTATTGCTGAAAGCCTTTCTTGTATATTCATTTGAATATTATCCAGATTAATATGTGAAGCCTAAATAGAGGTAGACCATCAGAGCAAATGCAGCTGTCACAGTGGCATAAGGCATTTGTGTTCGAATATGTTCAATATGGTCACAATCTGTTGCCATCGAAGCCACAATCGCATCACTGGAAATTGGGGATGTCATATCGCCGTAAATAGACCCTGCGATAGCTGCACCAATCATATATTCCACTGGCATTCCCACTGAAATACCTAATTGCACACCGATAGGGATCATAATGGCAAACGTTCCCCACGATGTGCCTGTTGCCAATGACATTACAGCGCTAATTAAGAAAATAAATCCGATTGAAAATGCTGGGGAAATAACACCAGAAGTCACTTCTGCAATATAAGCTCCAGTATTTAAATCTGAGGAAACTGTCCCCATTAAGAATGCTAATATCATGACTGAGCTGATTTTCACCATGCTAGCGTAACCGATATATAATTCTTTAAAGAAGCTCTCAATATTTAATACGCGACGCGCTAAGAACCAGACAAAGGAAACTAGCGTTCCAAACATGACCCCCCAATAAACAGATGTTGAGCCGCTACCTTTACTAAAATCACCATTACCAGTGATATATAAAGCCACTGGCACCATTAATACCGTTGATAAAATTGGGATAAAGAAATTTAAAGATGTATGGCAATTAGGATGTTCAATAATATCTTCATCATCTTGCTCAGTATTTTCCGCAGATAAGATGGTTAACGATTCTTCATGAGCTCGCAATTCTGCTTTTTTCATCGGTCCCCAAGAAAAATTGGAGAAGATATAAAATAAAACCGAAGCTAAAGAAAACCATGCCATGATATTAAATACCATCGAGCTGGCTAAAATTTCAAAAGGTTCACCCGTAATAAAACCCTTTGATATCTGCACGCCAATCACCCCCATCATCGCTGCCCCCCAACCGTTTATCATCGCTGATGAGCACACCGACACACAGGACGTTTGCACGATATAAGACATTTTTTCTGGTGAAACACCATAATTCTTCGCGAGTGTTTTTGTTGACGCACCTGCAATTAACTGGTTAATTGAACTTTCAATAAAAATTAATGACGTAATAATCATTGCCATTAATTGAACGGCTTTTCTATTTTTAATCAACTTGGTTTTATTAGTCAATAATCTGACAAGTGACCTAACACCACCTGTAACCACAACAAGCCGCATAATACCGCCTATCATGACCATAAATAGAATTGTTTTTGTATTTCCTGGTGAGGCAAAAGTATTAATAATGCCATCGAGTGTTCCGTTAACGCCTAATAATATATTATGATCATTAATAACGGTAAACCCAACTAGTATTCCCAATAATAAAGATAAAATAACTTGGCGTGTAAAAATGGCTAAAAGTATCGTGACCAGTGGAGTGACAATGGTCCAAATTCCATAATCATTCATGGGGTGCTCTCTTATTATATTTTATTGTGATTTTAATTAAGATAATGCTTTTTCTAAATCATTTAATAAGTCGTTAATATCTTCAATACCTACTGATAAACGCAATGTCGTATCGTAAACATGAATACTTTCTCTTTCTTCTTTAGTCATTGAACCATGGGACATGGTCGCTGAATGGTTTACCATACTTTCCACACCACCAAGAGACTCCGCTAATACAAAATAAGTCACCTTAGATAAAAATGTTTTTGTATCTTCAATATCACCTTTTAATTTAATCGTCACAACTGCCCCCCCGCTTCGCATTTGTGTTTTGCATAGCTGATGTTGCGGATGTGATGGTAAACCTGGGTAATAAACGTGCTCAATTTTCGGGTGTGTTGCTAGATATTCTGCGACTTTCTGCGCATTACTGCATTGTGCTGACATGCGTAATGCCAATGTTTTTAAGCCACGTAACGCAAGGTAAGCATCAAAGGGAGAAGCAATTGCACCGAGGGTGGTTTTTAAAAAATCAAGTCGGCTGGCAATATCTTCACGTTGTGTAATTACCGCACCACCAATTAAATCAGAATGACCACCGATATATTTACTGGCTGATAACATCACTAAATCGGCACCTAATTCTAATGGTTTTTGGTTCCATGCTGTTGCAAATGTATTATCCACACACGTCAAAATATCATGCGTTTTTGCCAACGAACAAACCGATTTAATATCCACTAACTCTAATAACGGATTAGTTGGACTTTCAATCCAAATTAAGCGGGTATTGTCTTTTATGTTAGCTTTGACCTCATCAAGATTATTTAAATCAACATAATCTATTTCGTGACCACAGTTTACGGTTGCAACACGCTCAAATAAGCGGAAAGTTCCACCATAAACGCCCTTCATTGCAATAATATGAGAGTCTTTTGGTAGTAAATTTAGCACTAAGCTTGAAGCCGCAACACCTGAAGCAGTCGCTGTTGCGTAGATTCCACCTTCAATTTCCGCTAACAGTGTTTCATAGGCATAACGAGTCGGGTTACTACAACGGGAATAACAATATTCTCCATGCTCAGTTAAGCTTTGTTGGACAAAAGTACTCGCGGTTGTGATTGCAGGGAAAATCGCATGATTGACAGTATCTTGCTGTTTTCCACCATGAATTAAAACAGTAGCAATATTCTTAGTCATTATTAAAACCCAATCATAAAAAGATAAAAAAGTGTTTATTTATATTTGTTGCTGAAAGGAATATGCCATAGGGAAATAGAAAAATTTTTCTAAAAATCGATGACTTTATACAAATTTAGAGAAAAATTTTCTAAATTTAAATTAATAACCTTAAAATACAATGGGTTAATCAATTAATATGAAATGAGTGAGCCGTCACAATATCACTATTTAATTTATCAATATCTACTGCACCAGTAGATAAAACACATTAACCTATTAAAATTAAAGAATAATTGTATATTAAAAGTTAATTATATTACTAACCAATGTAATCAAGTCTAATGAAAACCATGATTAGCATGATAGCTTTATCTGAAATTCTACTTACTACTAATACTGACTTACTCTTTAATGATGCTATTGTAGAAACTTATTCTCTTTTGCTCTCCTAGCTATTATCTCTTACATATTTCTCAGCTATATCAGCTCATTTATTACCAACCACAAAGTGAAGAACAATAATTACCCTATCAGATCTCTGTAAGGTAGCTAAAAACGTAGCTTCATTTTATATCTCTAATAATGTCGCCAATTAACCAAGCCAACATTTAGTACACTATTTAAACAAAATTATGTTTATCATTAATTTCGATTTCACCTACGAACAAAAAGCACTTAGCTATACTTCTTTAAAATCAAAAGCCATCCACAAAATAAAGTGTTCAATAATCATTCAATTCAAACCCTAAAGACCATAAAATTTATTATGTTTATTACATTTAAATAAAAAAATAAATTTTAATATTGGTTCATTTACACTCAAAATTATACTTTATATAAGTAAATCGAATAAAATCAAACAAAAAAACCATTACCGTAAAACAAAAAACCAAAATACAAATATCCTTAATTATTTATAGTGAATGATTAAATTTATTTCATTAATTTTGATTTTCCATTCAATTTCAATGCATTAAATAAAAATAAAACAAAACTTGTATCTAAATTATTTAATATGATAGAGTCAAAAAGTACCGACTCCTGTAGGTATCCTGCATATTAACCTTTCACAGAATAGTGAAGTTATATATCGAATCATTAAATTCGATTTAGTTAATCCGTGTCATAGAAACATAACAGAGACGATAAAAAATGCTTACAATAATTATTTAAAAATTTTAATCAAATAATTAAAACTGAGCATTTTATCAAGTAGTGCATATATTTATTTAATTTAAATAAAAATGAAATTCCTTACATTGCACTTATTCTTATCTTTATTTTTCGATGTAACACCACATGCAGAACACAATAAAAACAGTCTCATTAACGACAAACACAATATTAGGAATCCATTATGACTAATCATTTTTTAGTGCACGAGCCTGCCATGTTAAAACTCCTGGAACAGGTCGTGAATATCGAATCTGGCTCTTATGACAAGACTGGCGTCGATAACCATGCTGCCGTGTGGTGCGAAAAATACCAAGCAATGGGGTTTGAAATTGAAGTCATTGAGAATGAATCATTAGGCAATAACTACCGTATTTATTACCCATCGGTAAAGGCCGATATCTTAATTTTACTGCACTTAGATACCGTTTTCCCTAAAGGCACTGTCGCAGAACGTCCATTTAGTATCAAAGGTGATAGAGCCTATGGTCCAGGTGTGATTGATATGAAAGGCAGCCATGTCATGGTGTATCAAGTCATGAAGCAATTGTACGATAACCAAGACTCTCGCTATAAAAATATCGAAATTTTACTCAATTGCGATGAAGAAATTGGTTCTATTTCATCCCGAGGTGTGATTGAAAAATGTGCATTAGGCAAGCGTTATGCCTTAGTTATGGAACCTGCACGTGCCAATGGCGCCATTGTTAGTGCACGCCGTGGTGTCGGCACTTATGTATTGAGCATCGAAGGGAAGGCTTCTCACTCAGGTATCGCCCCTGAAGCTGGTATCAGCGCTATTCAAGAGCTATCCCACAAAATCCAAAGCTTACATGCACTCTCTGCCCATGATCAAGGCTTATCCGTTAACGTTGGTCTCATTTCAGGTGGAACCTCAGTCAATACTGTTGCACCTAATGCGAGAGCAGAAATCGATGTACGAATTTCTTCTGAAGAACAAGGCGTGGAAATTGATAAAAAAGTCAGAGAAGTGTGCAGCAAGCCTGTATTAGATGGCATTAAACTGACGCTAACTGGGGGAATCAATCGCCCGCCGATGGCTAAAACGGATGAAAGTACAGTACTTATCGACATCATCAAGCAAGAAGCAACGAAATTAGATATCGAGTTAATCGACGTTTCAACAGGCGGCGGCTCAGATGCTTCATTCACAGCCGGCGCCGGCACTGCCACAGTTGATGGCTTAGGCCCAATCGGCGGCTACCAACACAGTGATAAAGAATATTTAGAGATTCCATCATTAACTGAGCGAGCGCAGTTATTTTTCAATGTATTACAACGCATTACGCAATAAATAATAATCCAACAGGATAATAATATGGCAACAACGTCAACAAACACACCACCAGCGAAAAAGCGTTCGGAAGGTTTGAACCCTTACGTTTTATTGTTCTTCATTTTAGTCATCGCAGGTATTGCGACTTGGATCGTTCCCGCAGGGCAATATGCATCAGAGACTAAAGTCATCACCATGGTCAAAGATGGTATTGAAACTAAAGTATCTAGCTCTTACACCATACCTGGTAGCTATGAGCGTTTACCTGAGCAGCATGGTATTTTACCGGGGCAAATTTTCACGTCTATTGCCGATGGCTTAGTGAAAGCAGCACCAATTATCTTTTTAATTATTTTTACAGGTGGTGCGTTACATCTTCTTGAAGAAACCGGTGCCATCAAAAAGGTACTGAATAATATTTCGCGCAGTAAGAAGCTCAATGATTTTTTGTTAATTACAATTTTCTTTGTGGTGTTTTCTATTTTAGGTACCACTGGCATTGTCGTTAACTCAATCATTGCATTTGTGCCTATCGGCCTGCTAGTCGCAAAATCTGTTGGAATGGACGATAAATTTGGTGCTGCATTGGTCTATGTTGCTGCCTACGCTGGTTTTAATGCCTCAATCATGGCACCGATGACGGTTGGCTTGTCACAAGGCTTAGCTGACGTTCCCCTGCTATCTGGCCTTGGTTTCCGAATGGTGATTTATATCGCTTTCGTCATCGCGGGTATCTTATTTTTAACTTTCTATACCAAAAAATGCCGTAAACAAGGTATGGTTCGCCCAGAGATTGCTACCGATGACGCTGATCACCAAACCTCAAAAATTTCGGCGCTACACATCATCACTTTGTCATATAGCGCATTTTGCTTAGTTGGCTTTATTTTTGGTGCTGTTGAATGGGGCTGGGGTGAAAAAGAGATGATGGCGATGTTTATCATCTTAGGGGTAGGTGTTGGTGTACTCAACCGCATGTCACCAAATAGCATTGCAACAGGATTTTTAAAAGGCTGTGCGGGTATGGTTGGCGGTGCATTTATCGTTGGTATGGCACGTGCTATTGCGATTGTATTATCTGATGGCATGATTTTGGACACCATCGTCAATACAATTATTTCAATGATGGATGGATTGCCAAAAACCCTTTCTGCACTCTCAATGTTTGCAACTGCAGCGATTATGCACTTCTTTATTTCTTCTGGCTCAGGTGAGGCCGCTGTATTAGTGCCAATCTTTACTCCGATGGGCGACCTGCTCGAAATCACCCGCCAAACTACCGTACAAACGGTTCTGTTAGGTGAAGGTGTGGTGAACTGCATTAACCCAACATCGGGGATTCTAATGGCTGTGCTGGCTACGGCGAAAATCCCATATACCACGTGGGTGAAATTTATTTGGCCATTGGTATTTACATGGATTGCTATTTCTATTGTGGCTCTGGTTTATGCCGTCCTGACTAATTTAGGGCCAATTTAATCCGTAGATAAAAATAGAGAAAACTGACTTAACACCACCTTTTTGGTGGTGTTATTTAGCAATTCACATTCTAAATCTCATTTCTTTAAAAAAATTAAAAACAGACAGCACCATACAGGGATAGTATCATTGGCGGCATTAGCTCCTTTTTATTATTTGAGATTTTATTGTGACTTCATTTGCTGATCTTAACGCGCTGAGCGCTGAACAACTGTCTAACCTACAAGAGTTAGGTTACCTCAGTATGACCCCGATTCAAGCAGCCGCCCTTCCCGCTATTCTGGCGGGGAAAGATGTTCGTGCGCAAGCCAAAACAGGCAGCGGTAAAACAGCCGCATTCGGTTTGGGTTTATTACAACGTATTGATGCAAAATTATTTAAAACCCAATCATTGGTTTTGTGCCCTACTCGCGAGCTCGCAGAACAAGTTGCCAACGAATTACGCCGCTTAGCCCGCGCAATTCCAAACATTAAAATTCTCACTTTGTGTGGTGGTGTCCCTTTTAGCGTGCAGCGCGATTCCCTTGCTCATGCCGCTCATATTATTGTAGCAACGCCAGGTCGTTTGCTTGATCACCTAAACCGTGAAACTGTTCAACTGGATGAATTGCAGACGTTAGTGCTAGATGAAGCGGACAGAATGTTAGATATGGGCTTTATGCCTGACATTGAAACCGTGATTAATTACGCGCCGATGAGCCGACAAACTTTGCTGTTTTCAGCTACTTGGCCAGATGAAATAGCGCGTATTAGCCAACAAATTCAGCACGAGCCACAAACAATTGAAATCAATAGTGTTGATGAATTACCCGCAGTTGAGCAGCAATTTTATGAAGTCTCACGCCACGGTAAAATCGAATTATTACAAAAACTATTAAGCCGCGAGCAACCCGCTTCTTGCGTCGTTTTTTGTAACACCAAGAAAGATTGCCAAGCGGTGTACGATGCATTAAATGACAGCAAACAAAGTGTTTTAGTACTACATGGCGACTTAGAACAACGTGACCGTGACCAAACCTTAGTACGTTTTGCAAATGGGAGCAGCCGCGTATTGGTTGCGACCGATGTCGCTTCCCGCGGACTCGATATTAAAGCCCTCGAAATGGTAATTAACTATGAATTATCATGGGATCCTGAAGTTCATGTGCACCGTATCGGCCGTACTGCTCGTGCAGGTGAAAGCGGTTTAGCCATTAGCCTATGCGCCCCTGAAGAAGCACAACGCGCAAATACCCTTGAAGAAATGCTGAACATGAAACTGAACTGGCAACCCGAGCCCGCAGGTCTTCGCATTACACCACTTGAAGCCACAATGGTGACGTTATGCCTTGATGGCGGCAAAAAAGCTAAAATGCGCCCTGGTGACATTTTAGGGGCTCTCACTGGAGAGGTTGGCCTTGACGGCGCAGACATTGGTAAAATTGCCATTCACCCAACTCACGCCTATGTGGCAGTAAAGCGCTCCGTGGCTCAGCAAGCGTGGAAACACCTGCAACAAGGTAAAATCAAAGGTAAATCCGTTAAAGCGCGATTGCTGAAATAGTTCCTTCCGTTCTTATTTAGCGCCTAACCATACTTAGGCGCTAAATTTTCTTTTTATTTCTTATTTAACATTAAATTTACGCGCATTAATTTCGCAAATGATAGTTGACCCTTAAAACCAATCGTTATATAAATAATTTCATATCGAAATATTAGGCTATATAACAATGAAAAAATATCTTATTGGTTTTTTGGCTTTATCTTGCTCATTTGCCAGCTTCGCTGAACGAGAGTTTACCGATCAATTAGGTCGAAAGGTCATCATTGACGACCACGTTGAGCGCGTTGCTGTCCTCCAACACCAAACATTAAATTTACTGGTTCAGTTGGATGCCACCGATAAAATCGTTGGCGTCATGGGGAATTGGCGTGAACAACTTGGACAAAATTATGAACGACTTGCTCCTGAATTGGTCAAGGTCCCCAATGTCGGTGACCTCAAAAGTGTTAACCTTGAAAGTTTAGTGCAATTAAAACCCCAAGTGGTATTTGTCACAAACTATGCCCCGCAAGAAATGATCGATAAAATATCCCAAATGGGCATTCCTGTTGTGGCAATTTCATTGCAAAAAGAAAATAGCGGCAAAGCAAAAAACAATGTCAATCCTGAACTTATCAACGAAGAACAGGCATACAACGAAGGCTTAAAAGAAGGCATTGCGCTGATTGGGGATATCGTCAATAAACCCGACAACGCAAAAGCACTAATTAAAGAAACTTTTGATAGCCGCGAGGTTGTCGCTCAACACTTAAAAAATATTCCTGAAAATCAACGTATTCGATCCTATATGGCGAACCCTGAACTCACCACTTATGGCTCTGGAAAATACACAGGCTTAATGATGCAACATGCCGGGGCGATGAACGTTGCCGCAGCAACCATCAAAGGATACAAACAAGTTTCCTTAGAGCAAGTGATTAGCTGGAACCCAGAAGTCATTTTCATTCAAGACCGCTACCCAAGCGTAGTAGATGAAATCAACAATGACCCACGCTGGCAAGTGATTGATGCTGTTAAAAATAAACGCGTCTTTTTAATGCCTGAATATGCGAAAGCATGGGGTTATCCAATGCCTGAAGCTATGGCGTTAGGTGAATTATGGATGGCAAGCAAACTCTACCCCCAAAAATTTGCTGATGTTAACGTGGATGCAAAAGTGAATGATTGGTATCAAAAATTCTATCGTATTCAATATCAAGGCAACCATTAATGCATATTATGGCTGCAGGCAGTCTACGTGGCGTATTGACTGCCATTTTAACGCATTTTCCGCAAGCGGATGAGCATGCAATTACCTGCGAGTTTGGCCCAGCAGGTCTATTACGGCGAAAAATTGAGGCAGGTATATATTGTGACCTGTTTCTTTCTGCGGATAAAGCACATCCTCTAGCGTTAATGCAACAAAACATCGCCTATACCACTTTGCCCTTTATTACTAACCGCCTAGGAATTACCACAACGACACCGCTTGCCCAAAAGTACCCAAACTGGCTGCAATTGCTTAGTGCACCAAATATTATCATTGGCACATCTACGCCCCACGATGATCCTTGTGGGGATTATGTTGTCCAACTCTACGATAAAATTCGCCTGAATCATCCCCTCCTTGCTAATGAGATTCAAGCTCGCACTCGCCACTTAGTTGGTGGAAAAAACTCTCCCGAGATCCCTTCAGATCAATTAGCGTCCCAATGGTTAATAGAATCTCATCAGGCAGACTTATTTATTGGCTATCATCACTACCAACAAAAAATTGCAAAACTGCCCAACCTCACCACGCTCCCAATCCCAAATCACGATAATATCCAAGCGATTTACACCATGGCATTGATAACAAAAAAATCAGAAGTTTTCGCAAATTACCTATTACAGATTGAATCACAACAACTTTTTATTGAATATGGATTTACCTCTCTGCAATAAATCGCCTAAGAACACATATTTCAAATCAATAAATTAAAAATATTTAACAATATACGAAAACGTTTGCTTTTTATTTTGATGGCTATAAAATGCGTCGGATTTTTTTGGCCTGAGAAAAATAACTGGAGACAATCGTGCCTGAAGATAAAAATTATAGCCATGGCCCCGTGCCCATATCCGCGCGAAAAGGCGGACTAGCATTAACCTTTGTGATGCTAGGTTTAACGTTCTTTTCAGCCAGTATGTGGACCGGAGGCGCTCTCGGTACCGGTCTTAATTTTCATGATTTCTTCCTCGCAGTTCTTATTGGTAATCTTCTTCTTGGTATCTACACCGCATTTCTTGGTTTTATCGGTTCAAAAACTGGCTTAACAACTCACCTCCTCGCGCGTTACTCCTTCGGTATTAAGGCTCATGGCTCCCTTCATTCTTACTTGGCGGCACGCAAGTCGGCTGGTTTGGCGTGGGTGTTGCTATGTTTGCTATCCCTGTTGGTAAAGCCACAGGCTGGGACATTAACTGGTTGATTGGTATTTCAGGTATTTTAATGACCGTCACCGTATTTTTCGGTATTTCCGCATTAACCGTCCTTTCTATCGTCGCCGTTCCCGCGATTGCTATATTAGGGAGTTACTCTGTCTACCTCGCGATCACCGATATGGGGGGGATGAGCGCATTGCAAGCCGTTGTTCCTGCAAAACCGATTGATTTTAATTTGGCACTTGCCATGGTGGTCGGCTCATTCGTCAGCGCAGGCACCTTAACTGCAGATTTTGTTCGCTTTGGTCGCAAACCGAAAGTCGCCGTTTTAGTCGCACTCGTGGCTTTCTTCCTTGGTAACTCATTGATGTTTATCTTTGGTGCAGCAGGAGCCGCGTCACTTGGAATGGCTGATATCTCAGATGTCATGATTGCCCAAGGTTTGTTATTACCTGCAATTATCGTTTTGGGTTTAAACATTTGGACAACCAATGACAATGCCCTTTACGCATCAGGTTTAGGATTTGCCAACATTACTGGGTTATCCAGTAAAACCTTATCCATTGTGAACGGGTTAGTTGGCACCTTGTGCGCATTATGGCTGTATAACAACTTTGTCGGCTGGCTAACCTTCTTATCTGCGGCCATTCCACCGATAGGTGGGATAATCATTGCTGACTATTTGATGTATCGCCATCGTTATGAAACATTCGATCGCAGTAAAATGCGTGATGTGAATGTCAGTGCGTTAATCGCTGTTGCAGCGGGTGTTATTGCGGGGCATTGGTTACCTGGAATTGTGCCTGTTAATGCCGTCCTTGGGGGCGCTTTGTGTTACGCTGTACTTAACCCTTTATTAAACCGCCGCCGTGCCACGGATTCGGAGTTAACTCGTGCATAATCAAACTATTAAACATATCCATAATGTCCACTTACCTGAGCGCAATGGCTTATGGCGCATCGATATCGACAACCAAAAAATCACTGCAATTACCCCGCAAGTGGATGGCGAAATCTTGCCAGAAAGTTTAAATGGTGAAGGTGGGTTAGTTTCGGCTCCTTTTGTTGAGCCGCACATTCATTTAGATACCACCCAAACGGCGGGACAACCTAGCTGGAACCAGTCAGGCACCTTATTCGAAGGGATTGAACGTTGGGCAGAACGCAAAGCGATGCTCACACACGATGATGTGAAAAACCGCGCTTGGCAGACCTTGAAATGGCAAATTGCGAATGGAATTCAACACGTTCGTACCCATGTTGATGTGTCTGATCCTACGTTAACGGCACTGAAAGCGATGCTTGAAGTGAAACAAGAAGTGGCACCATGGGTCGATTTGCAAATTGTCGCCTTTCCACAAGAGGGCATTATGTCTTACCCAAATGGCGAAGAACTTCTTGAAGAATCTCTACGCCTTGGTGCTGACGTTGTTGGTGCAATTCCTCACTTTGAATTTACCCGTGAATACGGTGTGGAATCGCTCCATAAAACCTTTGCTTTAGCTGAAAAGTATGACCGTTTGATTGATGTTCACTGTGATGAAATTGATGACGAACAATCGCGCTTTGTGGAAACTGTTGCTGCATTAGCGCACGCTAAAGGTATGGGCTCCCGTGTGACCGCAAGCCACACAACAGCAATGCACTCCTATAACGGTGCTTATACATCCCGTTTGTTCCGCTTGCTAAAAATGTCGAAAATCAACTTTGTCGCCAACCCGTTAGTGAACATTCACTTACAAGGCCGTTTCGACACCTATCCAAAACGCCGTGGGATCACGCGAGTGAAAGAGATGCTGGCTGCGGATATTAATGTGTGCTTTGGGCACGATGACGTTTTTGACCCTTGGTATCCACTTGGCACAGCCAATATGTTGCAAGTCCTGCATATGGGGTTACATGTTTGCCAATTAATGGGTTATCAGCAAATCAACGATGGGCTGAAACTGATTAGTGAATACAGCGCACGTACCTTGAACTTACAAAACTACGGTGTCAGTGAAGGTAAACGCGCAAGTCTGTTAATTTTACCTGCTGAAAATGGTTTCGATGCGGTACGCCGTCAAGTGCCAGTGCGTTACTCTATTCGTGATGGCCAAGTAATTGCCAATACCCAACCTGCGGTAACCCAAATTCACCTCGAAGAAACTGAAACCGTTCGTTACGGATATACCCCACTCGTTTAATCAACAATGATTAAACTGATTAATGGCGCTCAATAAATAATTGAGCGCTTTTTTAATTTTAAATCATATCATTAGCTACTTTTTGACCAAATCCCCCATAAATCTGATGTGATCTTTATCCCAAATTAGAAGGTGGGCGTAAAAATCCATATAAACAACCAATAAATACATAACTATTTAAGCCTTAAAGCTCTACATTCCTAAATGTATAAAAAGCAATATTAACGAAGTGTTAAATCTGCCATGTCCCTACACGCCAACACCACCCAAGGCAGATTTCCTTCAATAAGAGAGATAATTTAATTCAACACCGACCTATTTGTGTCTAAAACACACTTTTTACCGATGATGTTATTGTCTGAATCTACTCGTTTTCAATAGCGGGTAGTTTAGAAAATGAATACCCTTAAATGACGACCTGTATGAGGTATGAGATGAATAAAAGTAATTTAGGAAAATTGTTATCCGCCAGTTTACTCGGGTTAATGATGTGCTCAACCGCAGCAATCGCACAAGAAGTTGAAGTGGTCAACATCTCAAAAATTGGCGGTATGCCTTGGTTTAACCGCATGGGAGAAGGTGTTACCAATGCAGGTAAAGACCTTGGAATTAATGCATACCAAGTGGGACCTTCAAGTACTGATGCACCTCAGCAAGTTAAAATTATTGAAGACTTAATTGCCAAAAAAGTCTCCGCTATCTCCATCGTTCCTAACGATGCAAACGTGCTTGAGCCTGTGTTTAAGAAAGCACGTGAAGCTGGCATTGTCGTTTTAACGAACGAGTCACCAGGGCAACCAAGCGCCAACTGGGATGTTGAAATCATTGATAATGAAAAGTTTGCCGCGGATAACGTAGAAGAAATGGCAAAAGCAATAGGCGGCAAAGGCGGGTATGTCATTTATGTCGGAGGCCTAACTGTTCCTCAACATAATTTATGGGCAGATTTATTCGTTAAATACCAAAAAGAACACTATCCGGATATGTACGAAGTTGCTAGCAGAATGCCTGTTGCAGAAAATATCGATGATGCACGCCGCACTACATTGGACTTAATGAAAGCGCACCCTGATATGAAAGGTGTCGTTGCTTTTGGTTCTCAAGGCCCTATCGGTGCAGGTCGTGCCGTTAAAGAAAAACGCGCACGTGGCAAAGTGTTTGTTTATGGCATGATGATCCCATCACAAGCAGCTTCACTGATCAAAAGTGGTGATATTGCCATGGGTGTTACCTATGACCCAGCCTCCGCAGGTTATGCATTGACTGCTGTCGCTGACAAAATCTTAAAAGGTGAAGAAATCACACCTGATTTAGAGATACCAAACTTGGGTAAAGCAGATGTAGATATGGATAAACGTATTATCAAATTCCATAAAGTACTACGTGTAACCAAAGATAACGTCGATAGCCTGTACTAAAAATTCGCATTAACCGATTCTTGCCGCCAATAGGTGGTAAGAATTGTTGTGTCTGTAGGTTGCCAATGTAGACAGAGGTAAAAATGGAACCCTTTATTTCGCTGGGTAATATCAATAAAACCTTCTATGGTGTGAAGGCGCTTGATAACATGGCCTTGACACTACTTCCAGGGGAAGTCCACTGCCTAGCTGGACAAAATGGTTGTGGAAAATCCACACTTATTAAAATTATATCAGGTGTTTATCACCCTGATGCTGGAGCAGATATTACCGTGAATGGGAAAAAATTTTCCCATTTATCACCTATTGATTCGGTAAAAGCAGGCATTCAAGTCATTTATCAAGATTTATCGTTATTTCCGAATTTAACCGTTGCTGAAAATATTGGCATCAACCAGTACCATCATAAATTTATTGTAAACAAACAAAGCATTCGTCAAATAGCAGAAAAAGCCATAAAAAGTATCAATGCACAGCTCGATTTAGATACAACAGTTGAGTCGTTACCCATTGCCCAGCGGCAAATTGTGGCTATTTGCCGTGCTCTATCTCAAGAAGCCAAACTTATTATTATGGATGAGCCGACAGCCTCATTGACAATGCAAGAGGTTAAAGGGCTACTGCAAGTGGTGCACGATTTAAAGAGAAAAGGAATTTGCGTGGTGTTTGTCAGCCATCGACTTGATGAAGTGATGGAAATTTCCGATAGGATCACAGTGCTAAAAGATGGAAAACTAGTTGGGACATACCCTGCTGCCGACATTGATAATAAAAAATTGGCATTTTTAATGACGGGAAAAGCCTTTTCCTACACAGTACTTCCTCCTATTGAACAGCACAATACCGTTGCATTAGAAATCAAAAACCTAAATCGAGATAATGAATACAAAAATATTTCATTTAAAATTCACCAAGGTGAGATTGTTGCAATTACAGGGTTATTAGGTGCAGGTCGTACCGAACTTTGTCTAAGCTTATTTGGTGTCACCAAACCAAAGAGTGGCGAAATATTTCTTAAAGGAAGCCCCGTTAAATTCGCTAGTAACCGTGATGCAATAAAAGCGGGAATAGGCTATGTGTCTGAAGATAGAATGAATACTGGGCTAGTTATGGAGCAATCCATCAATGACAATATCATTTCAACTATTTTAAATAAGCTCAAAACCCCTTGGCAGCTTCTCAATAAAACCAAAGCAAATAGCGTTGTCATTGATTTAGTTGAACAATTAGCCATCAAAATTGGCAGTGTAAATTTGCCCGTTAATACATTATCAGGGGGAAATGCGCAACGTGTTGCCATTGCTAAATGGCTGGCGATCAACCCCAAGGTACTCATTCTTGATGCACCTACCGTTGGTGTTGATATTGCCAATAAAGCAGGAATTTACCAGATTATTCGTGCATTAGCCCAAAAAGGGATCGCGGTATTGATGGTCACGGATGAAATAGATGAAGCCTTTTTTAATAGCCACCGCATATTAGTGATGCGTAAAGGTGAAATTATTTCGACCTATTTACCTGGAGAAACAACAGAAGCCATTTTATCTGAGGTGGTCAATGGTTAATAAACTTGGAATTAAAGGCCACGAGTTATTCTTAGGTATCATTATTATAATTATCAGTGGCTATTTATCTTTTGCGAGTGATGATTTTATGACACTCAGCAATATTTATGACTTAGTTAACAACTACGCCATGCTAACCATCTTAGCCTGCGGCCTATTTATTGTACTCATCTCCGGCGGTATCGATATTTCATTTCCTGCTATGACAATTATTTCCCAGTACATTATGGTCACCCTAATTCAGGGTACTACGGGGAATTTTGCCCTTGCCTTCGCATTATCTGGTGGTGTGGGTTTATTGCTTGGTTTAGTTAATGCTATTTTGGTCAATCGCCTGAAAGTTCCCTCAATTATTATTACCATTTCAACATTAAATATCTTCTACGGTTTATTACTCTATTTAACCAAAGGTATCTGGTTATATAGCTACCCTGAATGGTTCGAACAAGGCATTTTATTATTTAAGTTCACTGCGGCAGATAGTTATGATTATGGATTGAGCCTGCAAATCTTAACGGTACTTGCCGTCATCATCTTAACCGCCTTTGTTATGAATAAAACTAGCATTGGTCGCATGATTTACGCGATGGGTGGTAATAAAGAAGCTGCATCAAGGATGGGGTTTGGTATCTTCAAACTGCAACTATTTGTTTATGGTTATATGGGATTGATGTCAGGCGTGGCTGGCGTAGTACAGTCTGCAACGGTGCTCACCGTAGCCCCTGATTCATTACTGGGGTATGAGCTAACGGTTTTGGCTGCAGTCGTATTAGGTGGTACCAGTATCATTGGAGGACGAGGCACTTTACTCGGAACCTTACTAGGGGTGACCCTGCTGGCCGTCTTACAAAATGGCCTAAACCTCTTAGGTATTTCTTCCTATTGGCATACCGTTGTCACTGGCCTAGTTATCGTCGTGAGCATCAGTATGACGGCATGGAGCCAACACAAAAGTCGAGAGGTTTAAAACATGAGCTCAAGAAAAGTAAAAGATAATGTCGAAATTTACCTGAGCTTACTTATCGGCTTGGTTATAGTGGCATTTAGTATTTTGATCCCCAATGTTTTCTGGTCATCGGCTAATTTTCAATCTATTGCGACACAAGTCCCTGTATTAGGTGTTCTTGCGCTTGCTATGGCGGTGACGATGTTAACAGGGGGGATAAATTTATCGATTATTGCAACAATGAACGCCTGTAGCCTTGTTATGGCTTGGATTGCAACTCAATATCCTCCCACCTTAGGCAGTTTCTTTCTTGTCATCATTGCAGGTTTAATCACCGCAGTTATTATTGGCTCAATCAATGGATTTCTCATTGCTGTCGTGCGTGTATCTCCAATCCTTGCGACTTTAGGGATTATGACTTTACTCAATGGGATCAATATTTTAATCTCTAAAGGCTCTGCGATTTCGAATTTCCCTGACTATATCCTCACAATAAATAGCTCAGATATCCTTGGTATTCCTGTCCCACTAATTATCTTTTTAGCTGTTTCATTTGTACTATGGGTGATTTTAGAGAAAACCACTTTCGGTCGTACGATTTATCTTATTGGTTCGAATGAACGCGCCAGCTATTATTCTGGGATTCACACCAAGAAAAACCTCATTTGGGTCTATATTTTATCGTCTATTTTCTGTGTCGTTGCGGCTTTATTAATGATGTCAAAACTGAATTCAGCAAAAGCCTCTTACGGGGACTCATATTTGCTGGTATCTATTTTGGCCGTGGTATTAGGCGGCGTAAACCCTGATGGTGGGTTTGGTAAAGTCTTTGGTATTTTTATGGCTTTGATTTTATTACAAATGCTAGAAAGCGGCTTAAATATTCTAGGGATTAGCAGTTACATCACCATGACACTCTGGGGAAGCTTGTTATTGGCCTTTATCTTCTTAAAAGGGATAAATCTTTCACAACTTATCAATAAACACTAACCCATTCCAAGGAGTAATGCGGCTCTTATCAGCACTGCATTACTCCTCTTCCAATTCAGATTGAATTAATAACTCTAAATATCGGCGGCGAAAATCACTGGGACTAACGCCAACCCGCTTACGAAAAACACGTGAGAAATAGAGCTGATCATCATAACCGACAGTACGACCAATCCTCGCAATAGGGTCTTGGGTCGTTTGCAAAAGCAACTTAGCTCGAATAACTCGCTGATCTTCACGCCAACGTAAGATATTAATCCCCATTTCATCCCGAAAAAGGTGTGCTAATCGCGAAGGCGATAAACACACATGACTAGCAATATCCTCTATACGAATGTCATCAGCCAAATTATTCGTCATAAATTGGCACGCTTCAATAATGCGTGTATCAATCCGCTTATGAGAAGCTTGTGGCTCTTCTTCAATACAACGTAATAATAAACGTTCAAGCAAATTCATGGCAAATTCTTCAGAAAGGTGTTTGCCTGACTGGTGAATTTGTTCAATAGAAATAAATAGTTGCTCAAATTCTTTCTGTAATTCTTGTGTCTCTAGTGTTAAGCGCCCCACTTTCTGGGTTTGCGTTTTCCATTCGAGCCAATCAGCCCAATATGCCCTAGGGCGGAAGTAAATCCAACGGTGATACCAGCAATCACTGTCTTGCGACCTGCCATAAAAGTGTGGTTCTTTTGGTTGGAACAACAGTAAGTCACCTTGCTCACAAAAAAAACGTTTTTCACCATCAAATACCTGCCCTTGCCCCTTGATAGTCATATTTAAAATATAACCTTTCATCCCTAAAGCTCGGTCTATAAAAAAGTCTAATGGACCACCAATAACGATCGGCGTTAATCCTGCCACAAGATAGGCATTGAACGGATACCCTGGCAATAATGGGTTAGGCTGTGAATCTAAATTAGTTCGTTGATGCACTGTTTTTCCTCAATAATGACAAAAAAATATGCTAGCTTCCTGCTTATTGTCATACATCATCACTATCTCTTTCATATCTAAATATACAGCGGCAACCTATTAACCTCAACTCTGCCCGTTTTTGGTGACTCACTTCCCTGATAAGATATTGATGAAGTTCACATTCTGAATGAAGAAAGCAGGATTGTGCATATTTGTAGCTAACCCCTCCTCACACTTTCAGCCAATATTTTTTATGGTACGGATCTTAATTATGATCCTTGTGAACTTGAGGTTTTTATGTCAACAAACGCGATTGCTATTGGACTCGATTTTGGTAGTGATTCTGTACGTGCCCTCGCTGTCGATTGCATAGAAGGCTCTGAAATCGCCACAGAAGTTATTTATTATCCACGCTGGAAAAAAGGCTTATTTTGCAACCCAGCAAATAACCAATTTCGTCACCATCCATTGGATTACATTGAATCAATGGAACAAGCGATTAAAGCCGTTGTTGCAATGTTATCTTTTGAACAGCGTCAACATATTATTGGCATAGGTGTAGACAGCACAGGTTCGACCCCCGCTCCCATTGATCGTGAAGGCCAAGTATTAGCTTTACGGCCTGAATTTATGGATAACCCCAATGCCATGTTTGTGTTGTGGAAAGACCATACTTCAATTGAAGAAGCCGAAGAAATTACTCAGCTTTGCCATAGTGGACGATTCAATGATTATAGTAGTTACATTGGTGGCATTTATTCCTCAGAATGGTTTTGGGCAAAAATCCTGCATATTTCTCGCATTGATGAAGCAGTTCGAAAAACAGCAGTTTCTTGGATTGAGCTGTGTGACTGGGTTCCTGCTCTTCTTAGCGGTACTCAGGCACCAAAAGATATCAAACGCGGACGCTGTGCCGCAGGCCATAAATCATTATGGCACCCAAGTTGGGGAGGCGTTCCCGCACGTGATTTTTTACATGCACTTGACCCTACTTTAGTCAATGACCTCGATTATCCTTTATTTACCGATACTTATACGGCTGAAAAATCGGTTGGTACCATTACTGCTGAATGGGCCAATCGCTTAGGTATTCCTGCCACAGTACAAATTGCAGGTGGCGCATTTGATTGCCATATGGGCGCTGTCGGTGCTGGCGCTCAACCTTATACATTAGTGAAAGTAATTGGTACATCAACATGCGACATTTTGATCACTGAATATGATTTAGTTGGCGATCGGGCAGTTGCAGGGATCTGCGGGCAAGTTGATGGTAGCGTCATTCCTGGTTTTGTCGGGATGGAAGCTGGTCAGTCTGCTTTTGGCGATATGTATGCATGGTTTGGGAATTTACTTGGCTGGTCATTAAATTACGCAAGCCAGAGCCATCCTGAGTTAGCAAATACGTTAAAACAGGTTGAATCTACATTACTTCCTGCGCTGACCAATGCATGGGCGGAGCAAACCTCCTTAGAGAAACTCCCTATAGTGCTAGATTGGTTTAATGGCCGTCGCACACCATTTGCGAACCAACGTCTAAAAGGTGTTATCACAGATTTAAATCTGGGAACTGATGCACCAACCCTCTTTGGTGGCTTTATTGCATCTACCGCATTCGGTGCTCGTGCCATTATGGAATGCTTTGTGAACCAAAATATCCCGGTTGACAACGTGTTAGCATTAGGTGGAATAGCACGTAAATCCCCTATCATCATGCAAGTCTGCTCTGATGTGATGAACCGACCTCTTCAGATTGTTGCCTCTGACCAGTGCTGTGCCTTAGGTGCTGCAATTTTTGCTGCTGTCGCCGCAGGCGTTCACTCAACCATTTCACAAGCACAAAAACACATGGCGAGCCCAATTGAGTGTACGATGATGCCTGATCCTGCGAGGGCTCTACAATATGAGGCGCTTTATCAACGTTATCAAAAATGGCATCTCGCCGCCGAGCCTTGCTATGCCGCAAATGAGTAGTGTAGAGTGGCCTTACCCCTACACAATAAGCGATCCTAAAGAATGAAAGTAGATATGAACACCTTTGATAATTTAGAAGTTTGGTTTGTGATTGGCTCTCAGCATCTATACGGTACGCAAACACTACAACAAGTTGCCCAACAGGCTGAAACGGTCGTTAATGGGCTTAATATGCAAGCAGAGCTGCCTATAAAGCTAGTGATTAAGCCGCTAGCAACGACCCCAGATGAAATCAGCGAAATATGCAGAGATGCCAATTACAATAAAAATTGTCTCGGCATTATCGTTTGGTTACATACTTTTTCACCTGCCAAAATGTGGGTTAATGGCCTCAATTTCTTAGAAAAACCACTTCTTCAATTACATACACAATTTAGTGATTCTATTCCATGGGATTCTATTGATATGGATTTCATGAATTTAAATCAAACTGCTCATGGTGGTCGCGAGTTTGGCTTTATTGGTGCTAAAATGCGCAAACAACATACTGTTGTCGTCGGTTCTTGGCATGACAAAAATGTCCATCAACAACTTGGTCGGTGGGTACGTGTTGCCCTTGGTATCCATGAAAGTAAAAATCTAAAAGTCGTACGTTTTGGTGATAACATGCGTGAAGTTGCTGTCACTGAAGGCAATAAAGTTTCTGCACAAATTAAATTTGGCTACTCAGTAAATGGTTATGGCTTAGGCGATTTAGTTTCAGTTATCGATAATATTCACCAAGGTGATATTAACGCATTAATTGATGAATATGAGAGCACCTATCAGCTCAGTGAAACAGTCAAAGTGAATGGCGAGCAACGACAAAATTTATTTAACGCCGCACGCATTGAATTGGGTCTGAAAAGATTTCTTGAACAAGGAAAATTTCATGCCTTTACCACCACATTTGAAAATTTATATGGGTTAAAACAACTCCCTGGTTTAGCCGTACAACGCTTAATGCAACAAGGTTATGGCTTTGGCGCTGAAGGAGATTGGAAGACCGCTGCGTTACTTCGGATAAGTAAAGTCATGGCTGAAGGCCTAAAAGGTGGAACTTCCTTTATGGAAGACTACACTTACCAATTTGACTCGCAAACAGGTAATGGTTTGGTATTGGGCTCCCATATGCTCGAAATTTGCCCATCGATTAGTTCTAGTGAAAAACCCATATTAGATGTGCAACATTTAGGTATTGGGGGTAAGGAAGCCCCTGCTCGCTTAATTTTCACGGCAACACCTGGGCCTGCAATCAATATCAGCTTAATTGATATTGGCGATCGCTTTCGCTTATTAGTCAATAGCGTAGATACCATAGCCCCCCCACATTCGCTCCCTAACTTACCTGTTGCACATGCTGTTTGGCAGCCGCATCCAACACTGAATATCGCGGCCCAAGCTTGGATGTTGGCTGGTGGTGCTCACCATACCGTATTCTCACAAGCGTTAGATATTGAGTACATGAGATTGTACGCTGAAATGTGCGGCATTGAGCTCTTGGTTATTGACCCTCATACGCAACTTCCGGCTTTTAAAAATGAATTACGCTGGAATGAACTATATTATAAGTTTTTCTCATGATTGAAAAACCGCTTTAATTAAGGTGAATAGTTAAAGCGGTTTACCAACCATCAACTTGAAACATCCGCAATCATCACCTCGATGCCCAGTTTTTCTAGCCCTGTTCGCATTACATCCGTAATTTGACTATCCGTAATTAGTACATCCACCTTTTCCGTGTCGATAATACGGTGCAAGCTAACTTGGTTAAATTTACTAGAATCAGCAACGGCAATGATTTTCTTCGAAACTTCACACATTCGGCGGTTCATACGCGCTTCATTTTCATGATGCGTTGTAATTCCTTGGGTTAAACTAAAACCATCTACCCCAAGAAATACCATATCAAAATGGTAATTTTCCAATGAAAGCTCAGCCTGAGAACCGTAAAATGACAATGAGCTACGACGTAAATGCCCCCCTGTCACAAGTAACTCAATTTGATTAGCATCCACTAATGCATTCGCCACATTCATCCCATTAGTCATGATAGTAATATCTTTCATTTCCTTAAGCTGTAAGGCTATTTCATACGTTGTGGTGCCCGAGTCCAAAATAATCGTATTACCTGGTTTTATTAATGTGACAGCTAATTGCGCTATTTTTTGCTTAACCGCTAAATGTTCAGTTTGCTTCGTTTCAATGGTTCTTTCCGTTGTCATACTGGGAAAGTCACTCAGTAATGCCCCACCATATGTTCGGGTTGCAATACCCATTTTCTCGATAAATGTTAGATCACCTCGAATTGTTACTGTTGATACATTGAATAATTCAGCAAGATCAGTGACCTGAACAGCGCCTTGTTGTTTAAGCAACGAGATCGTTTTTTCTCGCCTTTCACTTGTACTACGAACACTTTTTTTCATTAACGTATCCACATAACCAACAATCAACGAGAAATACAAAAACCACATTGCGACTTTCACTTGAGTTTCAACGAATTTCTGCCTTTCATTTCCTTTATTCTAACAGTTTACTTTCGTTTCGATTTTTATTCACCTATCAATTTGCTTATTTTTAGCAAAAAACGGATCCCTTGTCACAAAATAAACCCTAACAACCTTTCGTTTTCTTTATTTTATTGATCTTGTTTTTCCTTTCGATTAACGTGAAAAGGTGTTAAACAAACAAAAAAAGAAACAAAACGAAATGAAAGAGGTTACAATGAACGGTATATCAAAGCTTATTGAAAGACATAAGCAAGGTGAGCAAGTTGGGATTACGTCGGTTTGTTCCGCTCATCCTTTGGTATTGGAAGCCGCCATCAAACATGCCAAAGATAATGGAAGTTTGCTATTGGTCGAAGCAACCTCAAATCAGGTTGATCATGAAGGGGGTTATACAGGAATGACCCCGCAAGATTTTCGTGAATACGTTGATAACCTTGCGAATAATTTAGGTTTAAGCTTAGATAAATTAATTTTAGGAGGTGATCACTTAGGGCCAAATCGTTGGCAACATTTGCCTGCTGAATATGCAATGCAACAAGCAGAATCCGTTGTAATGCATTATGTTGCGGCAGGCTTTAGCAAAATTCACCTTGATTGTAGCATGTCTTGTGCTGATGACCCTGCGGTACTGTCCGATGACGTGATCGCCAAACGAGCAGCAAGACTGGCCAAAGTTTGCGAAGAAACACGTCAAAAACATCATCCAGAACATGAAATTGTGTACATCATAGGAACGGAAGTCCCTGTGCCTGGCGGAGCAAATGAGTCCCTTGATGAGCTTGAAGTCACGTCTGAAAACGCAGCACAGAAGACAATTACCGCTCATAAAGACGCCTTTGCCGCCCAAGATTTAACGCCTATTTGGCCATCCGTTGTTGGGCTAGTGGTGCAACCTGGCGTTGAATTTTCTCATGATAGTGTGGTCGACTACCAAGCTGAAAAAGCCATTTCATTAAGCAAATTTATTGAAAACTACCCAAACATGGTTTTTGAAGCGCATTCAACCGACTACCAACCTGCAACTGCCTACCATGAACTTGTCCGAGATCACTTTGCTATTTTAAAAGTCGGCCCTGCTTTGACTTTCGCTTTACGTGAGGCGCTATACGCTTTGGAATTAATTGAAAAAGAGTTAGTTCCCGCGGAAAAACAGAGCCAATTACGCCAAGTTTTAGAGGAACAAATGTTAGCACACCCTGAAAATTGGCAACGTTATTACCATGGTGATACGCAGCAACAGCGCCTTGCTCGTCACTTTAGTTACTCCGACAGACTACGCTATTACTGGCCTAATCAACGAGTTCAGCAAGCTGTTAAGCAATTATTTGCCAACTTAGAGCAAGTGACTATCCCACTTACATTAGTTAGTCAGTACTTACCCGCTCAGTACGATTTCGCACGCAATCGTGCATACAAAACTTCTGCCCATGACTTCGCTATTGAGCACATTATTGATGTTTTACGTATCTACAATGCAGCTTGTCAGCCTGCGTCACTATAAGGAAATAGATTATGACTACGACACAAGCAATGACCGAGTGTTGGACTGAAAAAGAAATTAGACAACAACCTGATATGTGGCGGCAAACCCAAGCGTTAGTAAGCGCCTACCAAGGAGAAATAACGGCTTTTCTGCAACCGTTGCTTGCAATGTCTGACCTACGTATTTTACTCACAGGCGCGGGCTCTTCGGCCTTTATTGGTGATACAATCGCCCCTATACTCGCGAAAAAACTGCAAGTTCCTGTTCTCTCCGTCTCAACGACAGACATGGTCAGCGACCCTACTGGCTACCTACCTGAACACTGCCCACTCTTGATTGTTTCTTTTGCTCGTTCAGGCTCAAGCCCCGAAAGTTTAGCCGCACTGACCTTCGCTGAACAACGTAACTCACGTTGTTTCCATTTAATCGTGACTTGCAATCCACAGGGTGCACTATACCAACGCTATCATGACGAGAAAAACGCCCTAATTTTGCCCATCCCAGCACAAACCTGTGATCGTGGATTCGCCATGACTAGCAGCATGAGTAGCATGATGCTTGGCTGTATGGCAGCTTTTGAATGTGAAGGAACCGACCGTATTTCTGTCGATGATCTCGCTAACAGCGTTTCGTTACTCCTTGAGCAACAAAAAGACATGCAATCGTCACCTCTGCAAGTTGCGGGTGTTAAACGCATTATTTGGCTTGGAAGTGGCTGCTTGCAAGGTATTGCTCATGAAAGTGCCTTAAAAATTTTAGAATTAACAGCGGGGAAAACTGCCACGTTTTATGAATCACCAGTTGGTTTCCGTCATGGCCCTAAATCATTGATTGATAATGAAACCCAAGTGATTATTTTGGTATCCAATCACCCTTACACCCGTGCTTATGACCTTGATTTATTAGCTGAATTACGTAATGACGCAATTGCTCGTAATGTCACTGCAATATCAGGGCAACAAAACGCCGCTATTGAGCAAGGTGATTATTTTTATTTGCCGAATGCTCAACATTTTTCAGACAGCCAGCTCGTTCTCGGCTTTTTAGTTTTTGCCCAAGTTTATGCGGTTGCCCAGTCGATTTACTTCTCTTTTGAACCCGATAACCCTTCACCACAGGGTTTTGTTAACCGCGTTGTTAAAGGCGTCAATATTTACCCTTGGCATACTGAACAATAGAGGTAAAAAATATGTCAATTATCTCAACAAAATACTTATTACAACGCGCACGCCAACAAGGCTGGGCAGTACCTGCGTTTAATATCCACAACGCAGAAACTATTCAGGCAGTACTAGAGGTGTGTGCTGAGCGCCAATCACCTGCAATTTTAGCAGGTACACCAGGAACCTATAAACATATTGCATGTGAAGAAATGCTGGCACTGTGCCGTGCCTATTCCAAAAGCTACAACATGCCAACGATTTTACACCTTGATCATCACGAACAATTTGATGACATCGTTCATAAAGTCAATGCGGGTGTACGCAGTGCCATGATCGATGCTAGCCACTTTCCGTTCGAGCAAAATGTTGATTTAGTGAGGCAAGTCGTCAATTTTTGCCATCGTGCGGATTGTAGTGTGGAAGCGGAATTAGGACAATTAGGCGGTCAAGAAGATGATAAAAATGTAGACGCTCAAAATGCATTTTTAACAGACCCTCAGCAAGCTGTTGAGTTTGTACACCGTACAGGAATTGATAGTCTTGCCGTCGCAATCGGTACGGCTCACGGCATGTATACACAGCCACCCAAAATTGATTTTGACCGTCTATCTGTCATTGGAAAATTGGTGGATATCCCTCTGGTGTTACATGGAGGAAGTGGTGTACCCAACGATGATGTAACCCATGCCATTCGTTTAGGTGTTGCGAAGGTCAACGTAGGGACAGAATTAAAAATTGCCTTTGCAAATGCTGTTAAAGCGTATTTTGCAGAAAATCCGAATGCCAATGATCCACGCTTTTACATGCGTACTGGTATGGACGCAATGAAACAAGTGGTCCATGAGAAGATCACGCTGTGTGGCTCTGAAGGCCGCCTATAACGAGGAGAATCACATGATTTTTTTGGGAGTCGATGGGGGCGGAACCAAAACAGCCTTTGTTCTAATAACAGACACTGGAGAAGTGCTGGCACGTCATGAGTCAGCCACCAGTTACTACTTAAGTGTTGGGATGGATTCTGCCCGCAGTGTTGTCATTAACGGTATCAATGAAATCTGTCGCCGCGCAGGCGTTCAGCCTCACGAGATTGATTATACATTCTTAGGGCTGCCCGCTTATGGTGAAATTTCAGCAGATATTGCCCAGCTCAATGATCTTCCTTCTTCATTACTCAGCAGCGATAAATATCGCTGCGATAACGATATGGTTTGTGCATGGGCAGCAAGCTTAGGCTGCCAAGATGGTATCAATATCGTTTCGGGCACAGGTTCAATCGCTTATGGCGAGCACAATGGCGTAACTGCTCGCTGTGGCGGGTGGGGAGAACTATTTAGCGATGAAGGAAGTGCCTATTGGATAGGTAACCAATCTCTAAATTTATTCTCTCGTATGGCTGATGGCCGTTTACAAAAAGATATTTTTTACGACCTACTACGAGAAACCTATCCTGTTGCCAACGACTTAGATATTTGTGACTTGGTTTTTAACCAATGGAAAGGCGATCGAGGAAAAATTGCATCAATTGCCCCTATTGCGTGTGAAGCCGCTATTGCAGGTGATAAACAAAGTCGAGCAATTTTCTTTCAAGCAGCAAAAGAACTGTCTTTAATGGTTGATTCTTTACGTGGACTTTTAAATTATCAATCAGATGAACGTGTTCGAGTATCTTATTCTGGGGGGGTATTTAAGTGTGGCGATATTATCCTTGAAGCATTTGCCTATGAATTGGCCAAGCTCAATGGTAATTACCATATTTCATTACCTGAATACCACCCTAGCCTTGGTGCTGCCATTTATGCTGCAAAACTTAACAGTACACCACTCAACGAGCAAGCATTAAAAAAACTGACACTTGGAGGCTAAGATGAAGAATAACTCTTGGATTATTTATACTTTTTTAGTAGTCATTACGTGGGGCGTTTGGGGAGCATTTAGTGCTTGGCCAACGCAAGAATATGGCTATCCCGACCAATGGATTTATATTATTTGGTCACTCACAATGCTAATTCCTTGCTATTTTTCATTACGCGGGAAAAAATTTGATACTTCTGGTAAAGCCATTTTTTATGGTTGCTTAGTGGGCTTTACAGGTGCAGGTGGTCAATTACTGTTATTTAAAACTCTCGCCATGGGAGCGCCCGCTTATTTAGTCTTCCCAATTATTTCTATTTCCCCAGCTATTACCGTCATTATGTCTCTGGGAATATTAAAAGAAAGAATCACTAAATTAGGGTTTGTTGGCGTTGCTCTCGCTTTATTGTCTATCGTCATGTTTAGTATAAGCAGTAATAATGGTGAACAAAGTGATGGCATAACGTGGTTAGTTTATTCCGTAATCATCTGTGCTGCATGGGGAATCCAAGCCTTCTTTATGAAAAGGGCATCAAATGAAGGAGTGCAAGATAGTTCAATTTTCGGTTATATGACAATTACGGGAATTATTCTTGCCCCTATAGCTTGGTTAATGTTACCTGATACATCAATAAGTTACCCATGGATTGCCATTGTATCAACGGCATTTATCCAAGTTCTTAATGCCATCGGAGCCCTTTGCTTAGTCATGGCTTTAGCCAGAGGTAAAGCAACAATTATCGCGCCTTGTACCAATGCACTGGCACCTGTATTAACTGCTGTCATTTCACTTATTATATACCAAGCGGTTCCAGGAACATGGTCATTAATTGGTATCGTACTTGCAGTAACAGGATCAACAATTATGGTTTATTCAGAGGAAAAAAAGCAAACATTAAATATTACACAAAGTGAAATATAATAATTTAATATAGAACTAAAAATAACCTTATATTCAAATAAAATTCAAAATAAAAAACAACTGTATATAATACGGAGAATACACTCATGAATAAATATCATGTTGTTATTTTTGCCGCTCTATTTAGTTTTATTGCTAAAGCCGATATAAATAAAGAAACAATTAAATCACCCGAAAATAAAATATCATTCAGTGCTAATCTTGCCAATACTCCACCAATGGGATGGTCCAGTTGGAATAATTATGGCGATAGAATTAATGAGAAAATAATCATGGATACTATCGATAAAATGGTTTCAAGTGGATTAAGGGATGCGGGTTATATTTATGTCAATATTGATGATGGTTGGCAAAAACATAAAGGCTCTCGCACTGAACATCCATTAACATTTGATGAGAAAAAATTTCCCAGAGGCATTAAATACATTGCAGATTACGCACATAAAAATGGCATGAAGCTTGGTATTTATAGCGGTCCAGGTAATGAAACGTGTGCAGGCTATACTGGCTCTGAAGGGCACGAACAAGAGGATGCAAAACTCTTTGCATCTTGGGGGATTGACCACTTGAAATATGACTCCTGCTGTAGCCATCAGCAAGCATCAAAGGAAGCCCTTGTGACAGCTTTTGGTGAGATGTCTAAACAGCTCGATAGCGCGGGTCGCCCGATGGTATACCATGCTTGCCATTGTGGCTGGCAAAATATTTGGGAATGGGCTGCTGACTTAGGTGCCAATCAATGGCGCATTGGCCAAGATATCAGTGATGATTTCAACTACCCTGGTAACCGCGAAGGTTATTATTTTGATGTCCTCGATATGATAGACAGAGGAGTTGGGCTTGAACAATATAGTGGTAAAGGCCACTGGAACGATTACGACATGCTAATCATCGGCTTACATGGAAAGTCACAAGAACTTGTTGGTACGGGTGCATCGAATACGGAATATCGTACACACTTTGCTATGTGGTCTATGCTCAGCTCACCACTCTTGATAGGCGCCGATTTAGATAATTTAACTGCTGATGATTTAGCCACATTAAAGAATAAAGAAATTATTGCATTGAACCAAGACTCTTTGGGGCTCCAAGCTAAACGTTATGTCAATAATGGTGACTTGCAAATTTTTGCAAAACCCTTAGCCGATGGGTCATGGGCTGTCGCCCTTTTGAACCGCTCAGGGCAAACTGCAAATATGACGCTGAATATTCATCAAGATTTAGACCTTCCGTGGAAACAAACAAAAGTCCGTGATTTATGGGAACATAAAGATTTAGGAACTTTTGAAGAAAGTTATACCACTGAAGTTCAATCCCATGAGGCCAAAATATTACTCATTCGTAGCGGTTGGTAATTAGCAACCTCCTTATGGCTACGGTTTATATTTCGTAGCCATAATATTTAATTATAATTATAAATAAAGGCTATTAGAATGAAAAATAAAAAAATATTATTTTTTTGTGCATTTACATTATTAATCTCAAATAAAATATCGGCTGGCGATCTGATTTTTGACAATAACTCTGAGAACATTTTAATCCAAAATCCCTCTCAAATTAATAATGATGAATATAATTTCAAAGTGGGTATGTTATTTGAGAATGAAAATACACAATCCAATAGTGACAAAAAAGGGGTATTTGAAAAAACCTATTATCTAGAATATGAAAAAGATAACTGGCATTTTTATGGGGGGTTCTACCAAGAGAATTATAATGTCTCCAGCTATTATAAAACAAAAGGTAGAGATAGTTGGTTTGACCGATACGAAACTAATCTTCGTTATCAAAGCCGTATCACTGATAATATTGAACTGGGTTTATTAGGTGGGTTTCGATATTACCGTTGGCATCACCGTAGCCCAGAAAACCAAGAACACGCTTACAACACACTGCGCTATGACATTCAACCCGATTGGAAAATCACTCTAACCGACAACCTTAATTTTGCGGGTTGGCTTGGACTATTTAATTACTATAATCACATTGAAAAAAACGAGTTAACAGACAAAGAAATTGAAGGCGAAACAGGACTTAACTATGCATTCAATGAAACATTCAGTACTAGCCTTAATTATTATATTAACCAAGGTTGGAACAATGGAAATCGCTCATCCGCAGAGTTTGCTCAACAAGAAATTCGCTTATATTTTCCTATAAACCTCCCTTTATTTGCGGATCAGTCAACTACCTTAACCCCCTATTACCGCCACACTTTAGATACTTACCACTTTGATGATGAGCGCAATAAGAAAAAACATGAAAGGGATCGCCGATATGGCCTGTTACTTGAACAAAATATTACCGACCGACTGTTTATCTCTTTGGAATATGCATTAGAAACACAAAAACAAAGCTACGCAAATGAAGGAGAAAAACGACATTACTATTTTCACTATTCAGGTTTGAACCTCAGCTATCGCTTTTAAGATTAACTGTAAACAGTACACCCTTGGCTGCTTCACAACTTCAAGCAGCCATCTACACATCTGTAACTATATAAACTTTCTTATAAAAATAGTGTTCATCATATTGTCACTCACTTAGGTCATACTAAAATATAATGGTATAAGGGCAATATCCCCTTAATTCACCTTGTTTTTTGGTGATAAGTGCCTTTTATGTTATTTAGTTGTAATTTTGATTGAAATTCACACTGAAGGTTTTATATTTTTTAGAGAGTTATCTGAAACTGGATTTGAGCTTTATTTATAGCAACAATAACGCTAATACACTGTCTGCCATGCAGTGGTGGTCAATATTCCTGTTTTGCTGTACCGCGAATACGTCACAAATAAAGTTCTCTGAATCCCACTTTGCTAAAAATTGGAGATCAGATGAGTACTGAACATGCTGTTAATCAAAAAACCTCTGTCGACTCTTGGAAGCGCATTGTTAGTGAGTTATTAAGCGAAGCTGGCATTGAAATTAATGGCTCCCAACCTTTCGATATTCGTGTCCATAATGACCAATTTTATAAACATGTCTTACAACACGGTTCCATTGCACTTGGTGAAAGTTATATGGCGGGTTGGTGGGATTGCGAACGTCTAGATATTTTTTTCCACCATGTACTTCGCCATGGTCTCGATAAAAAACTACCACATAATTTCAGCGATATACTGAAAATTGCTATTGCACGCATCCGTAATTTACAAACGCCAAAACGCGCACGCATTGTGGGTGAAGAGCATTACGACCTCGGGAATGACTTATTCTCACGGATGCTTGACCCTTATATGCAATATTCCTGTGGTTATTGGAAAGGTTTAGATAATACCCCCGAGAACTTGCCGATAGCTCAAGAACAAAAATTAAAACTGATTTGCGAAAAACTGCAATTAAAACCAGGAATGAGTTTACTTGATATCGGTTGTGGCTGGGGAGGCCTTGCAGCTTTTGCTGCAAAACATTTTTCAGTGTCGGTAACGGGTGTAACAATTTCGGCTGAGCAACAGAAATATGCACAAGCGCGATGTGCTGAACTTGATGTGCAAATTCTGTTAGAAGATTACCGTAATCTGAATGCCCAATTTGACCGCATTGTTTCCGTTGGCATGTTTGAACATGTCGGCCCCAAAAACTATGCAACGTATTTTGATGTAGTGAAACGAAATTTAAAACCAAATGGATTATTTTTATTGCACACAATTGGTTCCAATCGAAATAAGGTAAATGTTGATGCATGGATCAATAAATATATATTTCCAAATGGTTGTCTGCCTTCACTGCAAAATATTGGCGAAAGTAGCGAAAACAAATTAGTGATGGAAGATTGGCATAACTTTGGTGCTGACTATGATAAAACCCTTATGGCGTGGTATTCACGTTTCCAATCAGCTTGGCCTGAGCTAGAGCCTAATTATACACCGCGCTTTAAACGGATGTTTTCTTATTACTTGAATGCCTGCGCTGGCGCATTTCGAGCTCGTGATATACAGTTATGGCAAATTTTATGGAGCCCGCAAGGTGTCGAAGGCGGCTTAAGAGTTGCAAGGTAAACAATGATGCCGTAAAAAGCCGATTAAATCGTCTTTTTACGGCATTTGAAACTTGAATCAAGTCGATTGGTTTTCCAACCATTTCTCAATCACTTGTAACCCATCCTCTATTTCTTTTCTTAATTCAGTGGATTGTAGAGGTTCTTTTTCTAAAATAACACACGTCGCCATCGCGGTTTGTAGGCCTAAACTGGCGCAGCTGCTTTTTAATTGATGAGCCAACTTTTTTATACGTTCAGCATCATTATGTTGATAAGCGACCTCAATATCAGCCAATAAGGGGAAAGAATGCTGTTTAAAAATAGCTACCCAGTCCTTAATTTTTGGGTACCCCATTAATTGGGCATCATTTTCCAATTGCACTAAATTAACTGACTGTCTAATCTCAGGATTAATAGGTGAAATTGAAATGCATTCCCCACCTGAAATATATTTAGTAATTAATTGATTTAATGTATCCCTCGGAACAGGCTTTTGAATGATCCCACGGAAAATTTTATGGGTACGTTGTCGCAACGTTTCATCAATCACATGGGCACTAAAACCAATCAGAAGAAGCAACGGATATTGCTCTGATAACTGCTTCGCTAATGTAATTCCATCCATATCTGGCAAGCCAAAATCGACTAGCGCAGCAGTGAAGGAAGGTTGTTGCGAGAGTATTGCCAGCGCTTCTGCAGCTGACCCCGCGACTGTCACTTTCGCCCCGCTTGAAATTAGCATTTCACTGCTAATTTTTTGTGTTAACGGGTTATCTTCAATCAGCAATAAACTCACACCATGCATGTTAACAGGTAAATCAGAAGAATTATCAATGGGTTTTAACGCAGGGCAAAGTGGTAATGTTAAACGAAAACAGCTTCCTACCCCCAACTCACTATTCACCGTAAGTTCTCCCCCCATGGCCTCAGCCAAGCTTGCACTGATGGTCAACCCAAGACCTGTTCCGCCTCGTTGGCTATCCACTTGCACAAACGGTTTGAAAATATCCGCTAAGCGCGAGCCTTCAATGCCACATCCAGTATCTTCTACCTCAATAAACCAGTATTTACCAAAACGGCAACTACGTAAGGTAATTTGCCCTGCCTGTGTAAAGCGCAGTGCATTACTCAACAAATTAGTAACAATCTGCCGAATACGTAATGGATCACCCTGTAGTGCCGCAGGCAAGTCATCCGCAATATCTGCCACCATTGTGATAGCACGGTTTTTATTGCTCGCATTCATTAAATATAATGTGCTTTCTAGTAACGGTTTCGGCAGAAAAGGTTCATCGCTGATAGAAACATTTTGCCCGCCTGCTTCGATGGCAGAGTAATCTAAAATATCATTTAAAATAGCCAGTAAAGACTCACCTGAATCTGTGATTGCGTGTAAATCTTCACGATATTGCTTAAGTGGTGGCTTTTCTAATAACAACTGCGCCGTGCCTAAAATACCATATAGCGGTGTACGAATTTCATGGCTCATGGCAGCCAAAAAGGCGGATTTTGCTTGGTTGGCCTTTTCCGCTTCAGCGCGCGCTTTTCGGTGCTCTACCACCAATACCCGTAACTCCGCAGTCCGTGCTTTGACTTGATCAGCGAGCTGTTCACGCTGACTATTCAGCGCATGAACACTTGAGCGAAACGCATCCATCAAACGACCGATGGTGTCTAGTTCTTTCACCCCCGCCGTTTCAGGAAATGCGGAATCAATATCCCCTTCGAGTAACCGTTGAAGGGCTTGAGTTTGTTGCTCTAACGGTTTAGTCACTAGCCGGTAAACCACACGCCATAAAATCAAAATAAATGAAAAAAGTGACACAATACTGAGTAACAATAACCAGTTTTGTCCCCGTTCACTGGCTTGCTTGAGTTCGACAAGTGCTGTTTGATTACGTTGTTCAATCGTATCAACCAGTTGGGTAACTTCGCTGCTAAAGCGTGCAAATTGGTCAATATTATTTTGCGATAAAATCTGTAAACGCGTGGTGATGTCGTTTTCTTGGCGATATAGCGAAGTCAACTCCACATAACGGCTAACGATGTCTAATGCATTCCCTACTTGGTGACGAACTGCAGGATCTTCAATGTATTTTTGCCGACGTTGGAGGATTTTTACTGCTTGATTAAGTTGGTTATCTAACTCCGCTGTATTTGGGGTTAATGGCAATGTACTTAAATTTAACACCATCTGTTGAACACGCATCGCACTGAGCCGTAATTCATTCATTTGACTGACATATTCAAGGTCAATATCAATTAAGCGATCAAGTGCCGCCTGCGCAGATGACGTTCGCTTTTCTTCAATTAAATCATATAAACTAACTTGCGTTGCTCCTGCAGAGGTCGCAGCATTATTTGCCTGTCCATGAGCTAACTGCGCAATTTCCCCTGCCGCTGAAATAATGCGTTGCCGTAGTTGTCGCTGAGTATTACGCAACGTCAGCCGTTGGCCAACAAGTTCCCCCTGTTGGCTTAACGACTTGGCGATCTCTTTTTCTTGCTGTTCAATTGCTGATGTGTCAAACCCTTGCTGACGAAGGGTTTTCAATAAGTTCGTAATTTTTAAGCTTTGTGCGGTTAACATTCGGCCTTGGGCAAGCCAGCTGTTTTCATTATCCGCATTAGTCAAATTTTGTGCTGAAAAAAGCTCCCATGCGCTAGCTTCACTTAATTGGCGCGCCATATTCATGGTTGGAATTAGGGCTTGGGTGTTATCTTGCTCAACCTGACTAACAAAACGGAGGTTATACCAGCCCACTAGGGTACTGATGAACGTCAATGCGGCCATTAAGGCAAAGCCCATCCACAATCGTCGAGTCAGTGATAAATTCACAGTTTACGTACCTAGCGGTTAATAAAGGTTGAGTTCGTATTACAAAAGCATTTAGGATAAAGGTTTATGACCTGTGAGGCTATCATGCGCGCATTTATTTTACTGTTCGTCACGTTTTACGCGGTACTCGGTTATGCTGCGGATAAAAACGAGTCGCTATTGCGTTGGCAAGATAATTTGTCTTTCAGTCATCAAGAGCACCAAACACCCCAAACCGATAAAGTTTGGAAGCTATGTGCCCTTTACCCAAGTTTAAAAGATTCTTATTGGTTATCCATCAATTATGGTATGCAAAAAGCAGCCCAGACTTACGGTGTCGATTTAAAAGTTTTGGAAGCGGGCGGTTATAATCAGCTAGCGACTCAGCAAAAACAAATTTCCCAATGTCAACAATGGGGAGCCGACGCGTTATTGCTAGGCAGTAGCACCACATCATTTCCTAACTTAAGCCAACAAGTGGGTCATTTACCTGTTATTGAAGTGATAAATGCCACTCACAATAACATCATTAAAACTCGCGTGGGTGTACCTTGGTTCCAAATGGGCTATCAACCTGGTCGTTACCTTGTTCAATGGAGCAAAGGCAACCCATTAAAAGTATTACTGATGCCAGGCCCTCGTGATGCAGGTGGCAGTCAAGAAATGGAAGACGGTTTTCAACAAGCCATAACAGGAAGCAATGTGATTATTGTTGATATTGCCCATGGTGATAACGACCTTGAAATTCAACGTAATTTATTACATGAAATGCTAGAGCGTCATCCTGATGCCGATGTGGTGGTCGGTACGGCCATTGCCGCAGAGGCTGCGATGGGTGAAAAACGAAACCTTGCAAAACCGCTCAATATTGTTTCTTTTTACTTGTCCCACCAAGTCTATCGTGGCTTAAAACGCGGCCGAATTATCATGGCAGCCAGCGACCAAATGGTTTGGCAAGGGGAACTCGTCATTGAACAAGCAATTAATGTGCTCGAAGGCCATGCCGTACCGGATAATATTAGCCCGCCCATTTTAGTATTAACCCAGAAAAATGCCGATAGTGAGCACTTACGTTGTTCACTTTCTCCTGGAGGATTTCGCCCTGTTTATCAATATACATCAGCCGCTAAAAAATAACCTTCACCATGCTGAGTGACCAATAAATCGGCCTTTAATTTGTGACGCAAACGGCGAATCAGCACATCGACAGTACGCAAATCTGGGTTATCAACGCGGCGTGCTGATAACATACGTAATAACCGCTCACGACTTAGAATTTCCCTTGGATTCGTCACAAAAGCCACTAACATTTCATATTCAGCACGCGTTAATTTTATGGTTTCTTGGTTAAATTCTAACGTGTGCATGGACACATTGAGGCAATAACCTGCAAATTGGTAGCAATTGTCTTGGGAAATAGGTTGCGAGTACGCTTGGTTCGCTAAATCAATGCGCCATAAAAGGTTTTTCACACGCACGACTAACTCCCGCAATTCCAGCGGCTTCGTCACATAGTCATCCGCCCCCATCTCTAAACCAACAATACGGTCAATTTGGTCGCAGCGCCCTGTTACTAAAATAATCCCTACCGTAAATCGCTCTCGCAATGCCCTTGTAAGCATCAAGCCGTTCTCATCAGGTAAATTAATATCTAATAAAATCAGGTCGACAGGCTGAAGCTCCATAATTTCACGCAGGCCAGCACCACTCCCCGTGACCGAAACACGATACCCTTCTTGCTCAAAATAGGCTTGCAACCGTGCCTGAGTTACGGGTTCGTCTTCAACAACCACAATATGATGTGATGCCATCGATTTCTTCTCTTCTGTTCATATCTGTTCATATTTATTCACATCTTGCCCCATGCTGTTCATCCTGACCAGTACCGCTATTCATATTTGCTGAATAAGATCCTCTGTATTAAACCATATTATTTTAGGGGATATTATGCGGAAACTCTGGAGAGCGTTATTAAGGCCAAGTGCGCGCTGGTCAATGCTCACATTACTTATTGTCGGTATTGTTGTCGGCGTTGCACTTATCGTTGTTCCTCATGTGGGAATGAAAGTCACCAGTACAACGGAATTCTGTGTTAGCTGTCACAGCATGGAAACCGTTTATGAAGAATATAAACAATCCGTTCATTTCCAAAATGCTTCTGGTGTTCGTGCCGAGTGCCACGATTGTCATATACCAAATGACCTCCCTGGCATGATTAAACGTAAACTCGAAGCGAGCAATGATATTTATCAAACATTTATCGCACATTCGATCGATACCCCAGAAAAATTTGAAGCAAAACGTGCAGAACTTGCAGAACGCGAGTGGGCTCGCATGAAAGAAAATAACTCCGCGACATGCCGCTCCTGCCATGATTACGATTCAATGGATCACGCGAAGCAAAACCCAGAAGCGGCACGCCAAATGCAAATTGCAGCGAAAGATAACCAATCTTGCATCGATTGCCACAAAGGGATTGCCCACCAATTACCCGATATGAGCAGCGGTTTTCGTAAACAGTTCGATGAATTACGTTCCAAAGCAAATGATGATGGCAATACATTATATTCCCTTGATATCAAACCGCTTTATGCTCAAAAAGGCGATAAAGACCCTGCTGGCTCATTGTTACCAGCATCTGAAGTGAAAGTGTTAAAACGCGATGGTGACTGGCTACAAGTCGAAATTACGGGTTGGACAGAAACTGATGGCCGCCGCCGTGTACTTTCTGAGTTACCAGGCAAACGTATTTTCGTTGCTTCCATTCGTGGTGATGTTCAAGAAAATGTAAAAACCCTCGAAAGCACGACCGTTGAAGCCACTGATACCTCGTGGAGCAAATTACAAGCCACTGCGTGGATGCAACAAGGGGATATGGTCAACGATATCAAACCAATTTGGGCTTATGCAGACTCCCTGTACAACGGCTCATGCAATCAGTGCCACGGTGCACCTGATATCGCCCACTTCGACGCCAACGGCTGGATAGGCACCCTAAATGGCATGATTGGTTTTACCAGTTTAGATAAGCGCGAAGAACGTACCTTATTGAAATACCTGCAAATGAATGCATCTGATACAGGTGGTGCTGCACACGGTGACAACGGAGAAAAATAATGAAAAATAATCCGACATTTCAAGCTTCTCGTCGACGCTTTCTTGCCCAACTAGGCGGGCTAACGGTGGCAGGGATGCTAGGTCCCTCATTACTAACCCCACGAAAAGCCAGTGCAGCAACGGCAGCAGAGCAAACCGCCGTTGTACAAGAAGGCATTTTAACGGGGTCGCACTGGGGCGCTATTCGCGCCACGGTTGTTGATGGTCGATTTATCGAAGCAAAAGCATTTGAGCGCGATAAATTTCCATCCAAAATGATCGCTGGTTTACCTGACCACGTACATGGCACTGCACGCATTCGCTACCCAATGGTGCGGGTTGATTGGCTACGCAAGCGCCATTTAAGTGATACCACCCAACGGGGCGATAACCGATTTGTGCGTGTTTCGTGGGATGAAGCCCTAGATTTATTCTATCAAGAGCTTGAACGCATTCAGACAACTTATGGCCCAAGCGGGTTATTAACCGCAAGCGGCTGGCAATCAACAGGGATGTTCCATAATGCTTCTGGGATGCTTGCCCGCGCCATTGCCCTGCACGGTAACAGTGTCAGCACGGGTGGTGACTACTCCACGGGGGCTGCGCAGGTTATTTTACCCCGCGTAGTGGGTTCGATGGAGGTCTATGAGCAACAAACTTCATGGCCACTGGTATTAGAAAACAGTAAAACTATCGTGCTATGGGGCTCTGATCTCATTAAAAACCAACAAGCTAACTGGTGGTGCCCAGACCACGACGTATACGCTTATTACGAGCAGCTAAAAGAAAAAGCAGCAAGTGGTGAGATAAAAGTAATTAGTGTCGACCCAATCATTACCTCTACCCATGATTATCTTGGACGCGACAATGTTCAACACATTGCCATCAACCCACAGGCCGATGTGCCTTTACAACTTGCTTTAGCCCACACGCTATACACGGAAAATTTACACGATAAAAACTTCCTTAAAGATTACTGTGTTGGTTTTGAGCAATTCTTACCCTATTTACTGGGGAAGAAAGATGGGCAAGCCAAAGACGCAGAATGGGCAGCCAAAATTTGTGGTATCGATGCCGAAACAATCCGCACACTTGCACGCCAAATGGCGGCAAACCGCACGCAAATTATTGCGGGTTGGTGTGTGCAGCGCATGCAGCATGGCGAACAATGGTCGTGGATGATTGTTGTGCTCGCCGCGATGTTAGGCCAAATTGGTTTACCTGGGGGTGGGTTTGGTTTCGGCTGGCACTATAACGGTGCAGGCACACCAAGCCGCCAAGGCATTATTTTAAGTGGTTTTTCTGGCTCAACCAATGTGCCACCTATCCACGATAGCGACGATTACAAGGGCTATAGCAGCACAATCCCTATCGCCCGTTTTATCGATGCTATTTTAGAGCCAGGTAAAACGATTAATTGGAATGGCAAGTCAGTCAAATTACCGCCATTAAAAATGTGCGTGTTTGCGGGGACGAATCCATTCCATCGTCACCAGCAAATTAACCGTATTATTGAAGGTTGGCGTAAGCTTGAAACCGTGGTGTCGATTGATAACCAATGGACATCCACCTGCCGTTTTGCCGATATTGTGCTACCAGCAACGACCCAATTTGAGCGTAATGACCTCGACCAATACGGCAACCATTCTAATCGCGGCATTATTGCGATGAAACAGTTGGTTGAGCCGCAATTTGAATCGCGCAACGATTTTGATATTTTCCGTGATTTATGCCGTCGTTTTGGCCGTGAAGACGCATTCACCGAAGGCTTAGACCAAATGGGCTGGCTGAAACGTATTTGGCAAGAAGGCAACCAACAAGGAAAAGGCCGCGGTATTCATTTACCCACATTTGATGCATTTTGGGAAAAAGACGGATATGTGGAATTTGAACATCCACAAATGTTTGTTCGCCATCAAGCCTTTAGGGAAGATCCAGATTTAGAACCTTTGGGCACACCAAGCGGCTTGATTGAGATTTACTCGAAAACCATCGCAGACATGCAGTACGATGACTGCCAAGGCCACCCAATGTGGTTTGAAAAAGTTGAGCGCTCCCACGGTGGCCCAGGCTCTAAACAATGGCCTTTGCATTTACAGTCTGCTCACCCTGATTTTCGCTTACACTCACAATTATGTGAGTCCCCAGCATTGCGCCAATATTATTCCGTCAGTGGCAAAGAGCCCGTATTTATCAGCCCTCAAGATGCCAAAGCTCGTGGAATTCATAACGGTGATGTGGTTCGGGTCTTTAATGACCGCGGGCAAGTTTTGGCTGGTGCTGTGGTTTCTGACTTGTATACGCAAGGTGTTGCCCGTATTCACGAAGGTGCCTGGTATGACCCTACTAAAGGTGGTGAAATCAATACACTTTGTAAATATGGCAACCCTAACGTATTAACGTTAGATATTGGTACATCACAACTCGCCCAAGCCACCAGCGCACATACTACCTTAGTGGAAATAGAGAAATTCACAGGGCAATTAGATAGCGTTAGTGCATTTGATGGGCCAATTGAAATGGTCGCACAATGTGAATATGTGCCTGCATCACAGGTGAATAAATGACCAAGAGCAGCATGTTAACCGCAGAACAGATAGCCTGTATTTATGCATGGCTAGCACAGCTATTCTCACGTGAATTAGATAGCACCCAATTAGCACAGCTTCAGTCCACCGACAGGGTGGGCTGGTTTACCATTATCGAGCAAGAACCGAGATTAATTGCACCAATGCATGAATTACAGGTAAAAATCGATGCCCTTACGCATCGACCTGACGCCCAATTAGAACTGGCTGCGGATTTTTGTGGCCTATTTTTAATGTCAGATAAACAATCGGCCTTACCTTATGCCTCGGTTTACCCAAATAATGAGCCAAATAACGTACAAATTACGAGTTTGCTATTCGAAGCAGGAATGGAAACCAGTGATGTATTTAATGAACCGTCAGACCATCTTTCCATCTTTTTGGAATTACTCAGTCACCTGCATTTTTCACTCAGTGAACCCCATGTGGATCACGAAAAAATCAGGCAATTACGCCAACAAACCTTATCGTGTTTATTGCAGTGGTTACCTGAATTTAGCCACAATTGCCAACGTTATGATGAATTCGGTTTTTATGGTGCATTGAGTCAGTTATTACTCACATTAGTTCAGTTAGACGAACAAAACCAATAGAGTAGTGACTTATACCTCTTGGGTCGCGTGTATTTACACGCGACCCGATTTAAAACAACCTAAATTCGGCCTTGAATTAAACTTGATTCAATTAAGTTTTCAAAGAGTGTTTGCTGACCCGTTGGTAAAACATGACATAGCGTTTCTTTCCGCTTTTGTTGATCAAATAGTGATTCAATCAACCACCCGACAAGGTACAACGCGGATAAGCATCCCCCCGCTGTAGCGACTTTCCCATGACAAACAAGGGGCTGGTCAATCGGCTCTACCTGCCTTAATTGTAACGCTTTTCTTGCCTCTGGGTGAGTTGTCGCTTTTCGTTCAGGTAATAAGCCAAGCGCATCTAAAATAAACGCGCCTGCACAAATCGAGCCAATATATTGACGCCTTGAATCTAACTGTAATACAGATAAAAAATTTGGATTCGCCAATACGTCTGGCACACCTTTTTTACCGCTGCTAAACAACACAGCATCTGCTTGATTCGCGTCAGATATTGAACCATGCACTGGAATTTCCAGCCCATGTGCAGAACGAATTGTTGGCGTGATGGCCAAAATGCGAACTCGCCAATCTCGTTGATTACGCCCCAAAATATCCCACATAAAAAACAGGTCAATATCTGTAAAATCATCAAATGTAATAATCGCTATTTCTTTCATATTGGTTCCTTTATGCTCTCGTTAATGGCAAATTAAGGACATAAAGTAACAGCGGTATTTCCACCATACACAGCCTGTATTGAACAATGAAAAAATTAACCAAAGCGTGTTGGATTAAAGCGGGATTTGATGTGTTAGATACAGAAGGACACACTCGCTTTTCCAGTGAGCACATTGCACGAAAACTCAATGTGACCCGCGGTTCTTTTTACCACCATTTTAAAAACCGTGAAGAATATGTTCGCACTTTACTAGAATGCTGGGAGTTAGAGTACACACAGCAGATGTTAGCTCAGGCTAATTCTGCTCATACTCTTGATGATATTTTGAAGAAATATCTTGATGTTGCATCGCAAAAACACCCATCAAGAGAGGTCGCTATTCGAGCATGGGCGCTCAACGATCCGATTGTTTCAGAGTACCAACAGAGGGTCGATGAAACCCGATTAGCTTTTGTGACTAAAAAACTCAATCGTTTGTTTATTCCTCGCCACTATACCGATATGCTCAGCAAACTGATCCATTTATGTTTTATTGGTGGCCAAATGTCAGGTGATAGGCATAACAACCAAGAGTTTAACCAGTTAATCCTTGATGCGCTTCGCTTAAAGGCGCGACTTTTTAACTTTTGATGATGCTTGTCTAGCACGTAAAACACCACTTATTATCCTAAAATTCCTTACAATTGGGATGACTGAGAGAAACATATTTAGGTATTTTATGACTATCCGATACAGGCAATGCCACACTTCACAGCTTACTAATGATGAAAAAGACGCGTTATTCGATATGTTATTTGTCGGGTTTGAAGGGGATTTCACACGGGATGATTTCGAGCACGCCTTAGGTGGTATGCATGTTTTGGCCTATGATCAACATCGTATCGTGGGTCACGTGGCGATAATTCAGCGCCATATGGCAATAAATGATAAACCTATTTCAGTGGGGTATGTCGAAGCCATGGCGGTACTGGAAAAGCATCGTCGCCAAGGTATTGGGCGTGAATTGATGTCTATGACAAATACGATTATCGGTAATTGCTACCAACTTGGCTTGCTGTCAGCCTCTGACGAAGGGTTCCATCTGTATCAATCCCTTGGTTGGAAAGTGTGGAAAGGTACCTTATTTGAATTATGCCAAGGCGCCTATGTCCGCTCTGAAGGCGAAGAAGGCGGCGTGATGGGCTGGTCTAGAGATAATTCTGTTGAATTTACTGAATCTCTGTATTGCGACTTTCGCGGTGGCGATCAATGGTAACGGGCTGAAAACGATAATCTAGCCTTATTTACTGATAGTCAGGTTTGGCTGAATAAGGCTATAAATTTGATTTTTCAATTCTGTTTGACACGCAAGTTGGTATACCTGCGCAGCAACATCTGCCCGCATCACTAACCCATGCGCTTCAACAGTTTGCTGCAAAATGGACTTTCCTGTCGCATCCCCATGAAGTAACCCGCCTGGTCGCACAATGGCAAAATCAAGGGAGCTGGTTTGTAACCATGATTCGGCCAGTGATTTTTCCCTCACGGCATGTCCGAAAGCAGCTCTTGCCCGTAAAGAAAGATATTGCCATGAATCCCCGCATCCCAAAGACGTCACCAAAACCATACGGGATATCCCTTCTTGTTCCGCACAGTCAATCACTGTACGGTTCGCCAAATAATCTTGTGAGCCTCCCATGGTGGAAATCACCGTTGCATTGGTGCCCGCCGCTTGGCATGCGGCGGTCACTATGGCCTTATCGCAAGCATCCCCCACAAATACGTTCACACCCTGTAATGACAACTTTTCCGCGGCTTCAGTATTGCGTACCACAGCCACCACTTGCTGCTGATTTGTCATCGCCAGTTGGGCTATCAGGTTCCCAACCCCTTTTCCACCTGCCCCAAAAAGTAGCCACTGCGCCATACATTCACCTTTGTTATTCACTGAAATTAGCCACCACGCTACCAAACTAATTGAAATATAAATACCATTCATTTTGAAAATATTATCAACCAAGCTCATATTTATTCCCTTTTTCTATCCAGTAATGCCCTCAAAACATGCTTGGGGCTTAAGTTCACGATGATAATGGCAATGCTTTTATCTATGATGGTGGGGAACGATGATGAAGTTTGTGATGATACTGGCACATGGGAGCACAGTCAGTTAGGGCTTTTAATCCTTAAGTGCTTTTAGCCCTTGATGAGCACAGGGCTGAGAGTTGATGATTTATCGTTGAGTTTATTGAGCAAGTAATTCCAATAACGTTTGCTCCAGTACAGGTAAAGCAGCGCCATAAATGCGAGAATTGCGGTTAATTTGGCTCATTGAAAGCTCAGGAAGAGTTTGTCCAAAAAATGCATTTTGCTGCTGAAATTTTTCACAAAAAGTCGCCCAAACTTGTGGGTTTTTCACAAATGGGCCTGAAACAATGAGGCGTGAAGGAAAAAACACCCGACATATATTTGATGCTGCATTCACCATATGAATAATTGCTTGCTGCATGACGGGGTTACTGGTTAAATCACAACTTGCTAATATTTCAGCGATATTTTCCTCGTCATCATGGGCCTTGAATTTGTTTCCAAGTACATCAGACCCGATGGACCATAACGCCGCCACTGTTTCTAAACATCCCACTTGCCCACATTGACAAGGTTTTATTTGCTGTGGAATATGCCAATGGCCTATCTCACCAAACCCGTGTCCACCCACGTTAATCTGGTTATCTGCTGTACTAAATGCAACGCCAACGCCATATCCCCAATGAAGTAATAAAGTACTTCTATTGCGTTCAAGAACATGAAGCATCAGTTCATCATCCAGTGTACGCGACAACACGACGCGATAATTCTCTGGAAATAATTTTTTGATATTCAGGTTATTCATTCGAGGCCATCGGGAAGCGTGTATCCAATGGTAAGTTTGGCTATCAAAAATTCCCCCTAAAGAAAACACGCACCCAGCCACTTCGGCTGATTTCGGGATCTTTACCATAATTTTTTCATGGAGTTGGCTAAATTTATCGGCCAGTGCCTGATTATCGCAATCTGGGGATGCCTCGAGTTGCTCATGAGCAATAACATTTGATACTAAATTGATAGCAAAAACGTGCAACGACAAGCTGATTACTTGAAAAACCAATGTAATCAACCTGTTAGGGTTAACAACTAAAACCATTGATGGCCTTCCCCTACCTGAATTTTGGCTGATGGTCTCAGTTAATAAGCGGCTATCAAGAAGTTGAGCAACATATTCAGACACGGTTGTCGAGCGAATATTCAACAACTTCACGGCTTCGCGGCGAGTCGTGATTTGCCCATTTAAAATAGCAAAAAAGATACGCTCTTTATCGTGGGTTATGGCTTGCGTTATCGGTAGGTGAGAAAGAAAACCTGTCGTTTGTTTAAGTATCATAATAGTGAGATATAAAGCTGTTTAATCAATAGCTTACCCAAAAAATAATTGTCTTTAACGACAGGGGGAAATACGCTATTTATCGACAGCCTAGCCCTTATATGTGCGGAAAAATGGTGAATCACTATCGACAAAGTATGCCTTAAGGAATAGCTGTCAATCAATCCCTATCCACAAAAGAAAATACAAACAAAACATGAGAGAAGCGCAAGGGGCAAGAAGAAGATTTAAGTATAAATACCTATCCAGCCTGTAAGTAGCCAGAGCCAACCTTTAGCTCTAGCTACTGAGTTATTAACACATTCTATAGTCTATTATTTTAAAATACATATTCACGCGCGATATCTTCTCCTAATACACAACTGACGACATTCATGTTTTCATCCCATTTCACCGCAGATATTTGAGGGACTATCCCATGGAAGTCGAACGCTGATTGCAAATAACGTAATGGGTTCATCCTCGCCATCATGATTGCTTCATCAAATTTAGCCATTTTATGTGTCACAACATTACGAATGGCTTGATCTAACGTTAAACTAGACCCTGCTAAATTGACCTCTCCTGGTACCCGTACTGTGCCATCAGCCGCCCGCTCAATCGACATTGTTGCAAATTGGTAGACCCCTGCTTGATGGCATCCCGCCGCACTGACGGCATCAGTAACCAGTATTGATCTTGCTACCGTCTTTGTTCGCAATAAATTTTTTAACGCAGGAAATGGAATATGGATCCCATCTGCGATAAAACTTGCGCCAATCGCATCACAACTTAATTGAGCTTGCAGCGTATTTTCCAATTTATGCAAATGTTGAGGGATCCCATTACCTAAATGGGTACTCATACAAACTCCTGCTCTGGCTGCCGCCTCCATTTGGTTAAAGCTAACATTCGAGTGGCCCACTGCAATACATTTCCCCTCTGCGACTAACTGCTTTGTAAATTGAAAATCGACATCAAATTCAGGTGCATAAGTAATCAATAAGATTGGCTTAGTGATTTCCTGCTCTAACCGACTGATCAAGTGCACATCAGGTTTAATAATTTCGTTAGGTGGATGACATCCCGCATAGCCTATTGCGGAATTAATAAAGGGGCCTTCTAAATGATAGCCAGGCACCATCCATGGCCCTAAGCGACTTGTAGATACCGCCTTATCAAGCGCTCGAAAGCGCTTTATCAAAGATGATTCCGATGCGGTTATTAATGTTGGCAAACAGAGTGTGACGCCTGTTTTTAACATCGCCTCTAACGCATGATCCAATGCCTCTGCGGTGATTTTTTCGTCATTAAAATCAACACCCGCGAAACCATTGACTTGAATATCAAATAAGCCACCCGTCATTTTCATAATTTGTTCCTTCAATGCTTTTCCTTAATCAATCTTTGATAGCAATGACGCAGAATCTTGATCTAAAAATATTTGGCATTGGGCATGATTTTGAACAATAGATGCAGGCACGCGAGGGGTGATTTCACCTTCAAGTGTGTTTTTAACCGCCATCGCTTTTCGTAAATCAGGAATACTCAGTATTAATGATTTTGAACGCATGATCTGTGGAATGCTCATTGAGATAGCCTGTTTAGGCACCTCATCTAAACTCGCGAACCATTTTTCACCCAGTTGTTGTCGTCTACAATCTTCATCAAGATTAACAACAAGATATGCAGAGGTGGCATGAAAATCAGCGGGGGGATCATTAAATGCTAAGTGCGCATTTTCACCAATACCAGCAAAACAGACATCAATTTCATACTGCGCGATAATCTCGTTAAGTCTTTGAATTTCCTTTCCAATATCAGCAGCAGAACCATTCACACCAATAAATTGGTGTAACATGGGTAATTTATCCACTAAACGTTCCTGCAAATAACGGCGAAAACTCGCTGGATGAGTCTCATCAAGGCCAATGTACTCATCTAGGTGAAAAATAGTCACCCTTGACCAATCTATATCTTCTTTAATTAAGCAATCCAACATCTCAAACTGACTGGCACCAGTGGCAACAATAATGGCAATTTCGCTTTTTTCGCGCATTGCTTGTTTAATGGCTTGTGCTCCAGCTTTACTGGCTTTTTCACCTAATGCATGTTTCGTGTCGGAAATAGTAATATTCATACGAACCTCATATTTAAATATTGATACGACCACAAATGGCCTTATTGATGCTGTTTTAAATTTTTCGCCATTTGCACTGCGGCTAACGTCAGTACACAACAGAAAATCAGGTAATAAACAACATAGGTGGGTTTGCCATCACCAACAGTAACAAGTGCTGCCGCAATGACGGGGGTTGATCCTGCGAAAATCACACTGTTTAATTCACGTGAAAGTGCAATACCTGAATAACGATATTGTGTTGGGAATAAATTGGCTAAGAATGCACCTTGTGCGCCTGACGTAGCACCGTGTCCAATACCATACGCAATACACATACCGAGCGTTGCGAGTACTAAACTGCCACTTCCCAAAAACCAAAATAAAGGAAAGGCAAAAGCACCTAAGAAAATAGCGCCGAAAGAGAAAATGGTCGTAGTTCCGTATTTATCCGTTAAACGCCCCATGACAGGCGTCATTATTGTATTCACCAGCACAGCAACCATTAACGCCATCAATCCATCTGATTTCTCCATTCCTAATGTATTGGTCAGATAGCTAATACTAAACACACTAAGAACATAACCATTTGCTTGGTGCCCCGCTAAACTGAAGAAGCCACACAATAAATTTTTTCGGCTGTGTATAAAAAGTTCTTTAATTGGGATCTTTTGCTCTTTTTTCTCTTTCTCCGCTTTTTCAACGGATTTAACGTATTCAGGTGTTTCATCTAATTGCTTGCGGATATAAATCGCAACAATAAATAAAACGATGGATAACAAGAAAGGTATCCGCCATCCCCAACTCATAAAAGCTTCATCGGGTAGCTGCGTCACGGCAAAAAATGCGGCAGTGGAGAGCAAAATTGCAATCCCCGTCGAAGCATTAATTAGCGATGTATAGAAGCCCCGCTGCTTCATGGGGACATATTCCGCCACAAAGGTTTGCGCCCCTGCTAATTCAGCCCCTGATCCAAACCCTTGCATTAACCGAATAACGACCAGGGCAATCGTTGCCCATATGCCGATATGGTAATACGTGGGTAATAACCCAAGCGCTAATGTCGCAATCCCCATTAAGACAATTGCAAAAATGAGTGCAGGTTTTCGCCCATATCGGTCACCAATATGGGCAATAATCACGCCACCGAGTGGTCGGGAAATAAAACCGACGGCAAAAGTTAAAAATGCAGCCAGCGTTGCAATTGTTGGTGATAAGTTTGGAAAATAAAGTTTGTTAATCACCAATCCTGCTGCTGCGCCATAGAGTGAATAGTCATACCATTCAATTACAGTGCCTGACACGCTTGCCATCATCACTTTTCTAATCGTTTTTTTATCTGCCGCGGGCTTGTCAACCGCGGTATCTGTGGCTAATTGTTCTGAAATAGTGTCACTCATACTGCCCCCTACATTTTAGGAATACATTATTTGAGGTATGTTTTGTTCAAACAAAACGGACAAAAAGCGCGCACTATTGAAACTAACACTGAGATAATTATTTTAGAACATAATTGTTCTTAATTTATTTAAAAATGAGATCGGAATCAAATTTAATCGATAAAGCAGCGTTATTATTTGAATAATTCAATTTTCTCTTCTACTCAAACATCTAAGTTTTAATTTTATTAAACAAACAAATATACATTTAAATCAATACATTAAAATTATAAACAAATTATTTCTTTAATAAAAATTTTAACGTTGTACAATTTTATTATTCATGACACTTTTTTATTTTCACCTTAAATTTAAAACATAATTGTTTTTAAAAATAGAAACAGTAAAGTGTGCGTAGCACATATTCTTTTTATGGTAGGGAGTGATAATGGATAACAACAGGCATCAGTTAGTTCCCCGAATAGTACATCTTGGTTTCGGGGCATTTCATCGTGCTCATCAAGCACTTTATACACATCTATTAATTGAACAATCTCAATCTGATTGGGGATATTGCGAAATAAACTTAATGTCGGCGCGCGGTGCAGAACTTATCCGCCAGCTGAAGAAACGTCACTGTACTTACGTACTATTAGAAAAAGATGAAGAAAAAACCACGCTAACACGGATTAATTCAGTAAAAGAAGCGATGCACCCACGTATTGATGGGGTACATGCCGTGATTGAAAAAATGGCAGCACCTGAGACTGCAATAATCTCTTTGACAATAACAGAAAAAGGCTATTGCACTGATCCTTCAACGAATAAACTCAATTTATTACATCCTGCAATACGCCACGATATCGCCTATCCTGAAACGCCAGAGTCTGTTTTAGGCTATATCCTTGCCGCCCTCAAAATACGTTTTCAACAAAATCTTCCCCCTGTCACCATACTTTCTTGCGATAACATTAGAAATAATGGTGAGGTTACACGAAATGCTATATTAAGTTTGGCTGCACAACAAGATAGTGAATTAACATTGTGGATTAAGCGAAATATCACATTTCCAAGCACGATGGTGGACAGAATAGTCCCTGCGATGACCGAAGATTCTTTTGATGAAATCAAGCAATTAACAGGTGAGGACGATCCTTGTGCGGTTATCAGTGAGCCATTTCGGCAATGGGTTATTGAAGATTGCTTTGCGAACGGTCGACCTGATTGGCACTATGTTGGAGCGCAATTTGTTAAGGATGTGGCTCCTTATGAAATGATGAAGCTAAGAATGTTAAATGGCAGCCATTCATTCCTGGCTTATTTAGGCTGTTTAGGCGGTTATGAGTTTATATCAGATGCCATGCAAAATCAGGATTACTACCAAATCGTACAGCGCATCATGCTAACCGAACAAAAACCGACCCTCAGCTTGCCTGATAATATTGATCTTAACCAATATGCCCAACAGTTATTAACTCGCTTTGCTAATCGAGCAATTAAACATAAAACAGCACAGATAGCCGTTGATGGTAGCCAAAAACTACCTCAGCGCCTACTCGACTCTATACTTTGGCACCAAAAAAAGGGATCAGACTACCCATTACTTGCTTTAGGCGTTGCCGCTTGGATGAGGTATGTCAGTGGTATCAATGAGGACGGAGAACCTATTCCTATCAAAGACCCACTTAGCGACGAGTTTTCGAAAATTTATCAACGCCATGGTACATCTTTGGATGCCGTTGATGCCCTATTAAAAATTGATGCAATATTTAGCGCTGAAATATCACAAGACAATAATATTGTTAATAAAATAAAAACTGCATACCAACAATTGTTAACACTTGGAGCACGACAGACTGTCAAATATTACTTAACAGAAATCGATTAATCATGTTGAAATTCCACTCGGGTTAAGTCGCTCACTCTAGCCCGAGACATTTTTGTCTAATCACACAGACTTAACTTCAAATTACTCCCCCATTCTTGCTTTTCAATTAACAAATGTTCAATTTTGAGATCTTGATCAAAAACCCCTGCCAATGTAGGTATATTTTAAATTATCAAATTTATTTTAGAATAATAAACAAAATCACCGATAGATAATTATTCCTAAAATAACACACCTGACAGATTAAAATAAAAACAAAAAAACAAAAAACTCACCATTAACGCTATTTAAAATTCAATTTTCATCATTATATAAATAAATTTAAATTGGTTATTTTTTTATAGTGAATAGAAAAACAAGAGCAAAATCACATTCTCCTATGAATTAACGTTTTTTTACTAAAATTCAGCAAGCAATCAAAAACGCTTATGGAACAACATGTTAAAAAATTAACATATTTTTTATATCTCAATGAAAAATAAAAGAATATTGCCAGAAAACCAATTGAGAATAATTCTCTTTATTTTAATTTATTAATAAATATTAATTTATGATTTTTAACCATGCCTTTTAGGCATGCCTGAGACTTTTTCGGAATATTGTCAGGAAAATAGTTTCGTGGATAGTATGAATACGCAAATAATGCTTTTTATTATAAATATATACGAATTACTCTTAAAAACATTTCCAATGAAAGGTAACACTATGGGTATATTAAAAGATAGTAAGTTGCTTTTGGTTAGCTTACTTATCATTCTTCTTTCGGAAGCAATAGGGCAAATTAAAATCAGTCTCGTGATGGTTTTTCCAATGCTTTATTCCATGTTGATGGGTGGTATTGTCAGTTTCCCAAAATTCAAAATTCTTAATGAACAAAACATGGCACGTGCTAGCTCAATTATGAGTGTCGCGTTAGTTATCTTAATTGCAAAATTAAGCACCTCTGTTGGTGCATCTTGGGAAAAAATTATTCAGGCAGGTGGCGCGCTGATCCTTCAGGAAGTTGGCCACTTTATCGGTACTATCCTGCTCGGTTTACCGCTCGCCATTATGTTAGGTATGGGACGTGAAGCCGTTGGAGCAACCTACTCTATTGGTCGTGAACCTAACATCGCTATCATCGAAGCGAAATACGGTTTAAGTTCGCCAGAAGGCCGTGGCGTCATGGCAATGTACATCTGCGGTACATTATACGGTGCAGTTTGGATGGGGATTATTGCCAGTGTTATTGCAGGACTCGATATTATGAGCCCACTTGCATTAGCCATGGGTGCTGGTGTTGGTAGTGGTTCAATGTTAGCTGCATCTGTTGCACCTCTACTCGAACTTTACCCTCAACATGCAGCGGATATCCAAGCATTTTCATCATCCGCAAACTTGATGTCTTCCGTTTTAGGTCTGTACATCTACATTTTCTTCTCCTTACCTTTTGCCTCTTTCTTGTACAACAAACTGAAAAGAAAACGTGCAATGGCATCAGCAGATACAGAATAAGGATACGAAATCATGAAAAAGATGGCAGAAATTGCAATAATCATCGTATTAGTTATCATCTTCACCTCATTGGGTGATGCACTGGGCGGTTCAATCTATGGCCGGGGTAGCTTTGGCGCAGTCTTTAGCGACTCGCTAATCGCGATGGCACTTTTAGGCGGTATGTCATTTGTGGCGTACTTAATCGCACAAATCCCACCATTAGGTAAATTGCCCGTTATTTTCTGGGTATCCCTCATTGCTGCGGGCCTGTGTTCACCATTATTCCCTTACGATAAAGAAATGATCGCAATGACAGGCAAAATTTCACTTGCTGTTATTAGTACCACGGTACTGGCATTTGCAGGTCTTTCACTCGGTAAAGATATCGAAAAATTTAAAGCCATCTCTTGGCGGATTATTCCAGTTTCACTGGCGGTATTCACGGGAACATTCTTATTCGCTGCACTTATTGGTCAAGTGACTCTTTCATGGAGTGGCGTTATCTAAATAGAGGAAAATATTAACCATGACAATGACCAAAGACCAATTGAAAGCCAAAGTATGTGAAGCTATTGCGTCTAACAAAGACACAATCAAAAAGCTAGCAGACGATATTTGGGCAGAGCCTGAACTGGGTTATAAAGAAACCAAAACAGCAAAAAAAGTTGAAGCCGCATTTTCCGCTTTAGGCGTCAACTACCGCAATCAACTTGCCTTAACGGGTGTTAAAGCACGCTTAAAAGGTGGTAAAGGAAGCAAGCACAGTATTGCCGTGATTGGCGAGTTAGATGCCATCATTTGTGCTGAGCACCCTGATGCCGATGACCTCACAGGCGCGGCTCATTGCTGTGGGCACAATGCACAAATTGCCAATATGATGGCGGTGACAATTGGTCTGGTTAAGTCAGGTGCAATGGAATACCTCGCGGGGGACGTGGTTCCCTTCGCAGTTCCCGCTGAGGAATATGTCGAGCTTGCCTACCGAAATAAATTGATTGAACAAGGAAAAATCAATTATATCGGTGGCAAGCCCGAGTTAATCTCCCTCGGTGAGTTTGATGATGTGGATATGGCAATGCAAATCCACTTAACCAGTGTTAAGCCTGAACGTGATATCGGTTTTATCGAGATGTCTACAACCACTAATGGGTTCATTGGCAAACTGATTAACTACAAAGGTAAATCTTCCCATGCTGCAGCGGCACCCCATTTAGGCGTGAACGCACTGAATGCGGCCATGATGGGCATTATGGGGGTAAATGCGATTCGCGAAACCTTCCAAGAAAAAGATTATATCCGTTTCCACCCAATTATTACCCAAGGTGGTGACTTAGTGAATGTCACACCAAGTGATGTGCGGATGGAAAGTTATGTCAGAGCCTCAAATGTCCCTGCGATGGTTGATGCTAACGAGCGGATCACTCGTGCACTGGTTGCTGGGGCAATGTCTGTTGGTGCTGAAGTGGAGGTAAAAGATTTACCCGGTTATTTGCCACTTTATAACAACGACACACTCAATGACTTACTACAACACAATGCTCATGACTTAATTGGTGAAGACAATGTCTGGGTTGCTGAACATATGACAGGCAGCACAGATACTGGCGACCTTTCCCACATCATGCCAGTGAGCCACCCATGGATTGGTGCAATTCGCGGTGGATTACATGGTAAAGATTACGTGGTATTTGATGATGACATGGCCTATATCCGCCCAGCTCAAATGATGGCAATGACCATTATTGACCTGTTGTTTGATGATGCTGCTGGTGCTGATGCTCTTATGGATAATTACAAGCCATTGATGAGCAAAGAAGAATACCTCGCATTTATCAGCTCCTTTAAAAATTAATTTGCCCCCCTAAATATGTTGCTAAAAGCCATATATTTAGGGGTATTTCTTATGCACTCCTCCTCGCCTTTCTTTTATTTATCGTTATCAACGATTATTTTTAAATATATTTAGTCTCATTGGGCATTCTTTATTTATCAAATCAATTAACTTATTTTAAATAACGTTTTTAAATCATAAAAACCTAACTAAAACCATCTAAAAAAACATACAACAAAACCACAAAACATACTGATATCTAATACATTTTTAATTAAATTTATTTTTCTACTTTATTTCTTTTGCTTACCATCTAAATTCTTCATGAGCCATGAAATACTGATATGATATAAATACGATCCCCATCACGCATACTTTCTGAATATTAACGTTAAAATCTAGCTAACCAATAATAATCAACAATAGCCACTAACAGATATTTTCTGAAATTTGGCTTATTTTGAAAATAAATGGCAATGATGTTATGTCATAGCCACACCAAGAATTAAACACGCTTACACCAGGGCCCCTTTTAACAGCATGAAAATTGCTTTCTGTATACGGGAAATAATGTAATGACCAATAAGTACAATATTAGTGAAAAACTCTTTTCGCTTGAGACATTTAGCAAAAAAACGCGCCAAGACTTACATAAAATCCCTGAACTCTCAGGTCAAGAATTCAAAACATCGCAATACTGCCGCGAGCTGATGCAAAGTTTTGGCTACAGCATTCGTCTATTTGAAGGTTATACCGGTTTTACCGCTGATCTGATTATTGACCCTGCTAAGCGTTTAATTGCTTATCGTACCGATATCGATGGCCTTGAAATGCCTGATTTAACCTGTAACGAACACAGTTCTGTTCATGAAGGTTGTGCCCACAACTGTGGTCACGATACCCATATGACTATCGCACTGACCGCAGCAAAATACCTAAGTGAAAACCGCGATGAACTGACCCATAACGTTCGTTTTATCTTCCAAATGGCGGAAGAAGACATGCGTGTTCCCGGCGCCAATAAAATGGTTGAAATGGGCTGTATGGATGGCGTTGATGAGGTTTATGGCTTACACAATGATGCGGCATTTGAAACAGGCAGTATCAAATTTAACGCTGGCGTAATGTCCTCTTATGGTTCAGCTTGGACACTGGATGTACACGGTGTTTCTGCACATGGTTCAACACCCCATAAAGGGCTAGATGCCATTCGCGAAGCAACACGTATTATCGACTACATGGATTATATTGTTGCGAAAAAAACCGATCCTTTTAGCCCTGCTGTCTTTGGCTGCGGTATGATCAACGGCGGAACCATTCCAAATGCATTAGCAGATCATGTTCAAGCACGTGGAACCATTCGTTCAATGGATGAGGAAACCGACAAAATCTTAAAAGCAAGCTTTAAAGAAATTGTTGAACGCAGTGAAGCGGGCGGTTTCAAAACGACACTTGAGTGCAGTGGTTACCCTGCGGTCGTGAACCACCCACAAGCCGCTAAAGTGATTTACGATGCAGCAGCGGCATTCTTACCCGTTGAAAACATTGAGTCAAATGGCAAGCCGATGACAGGAAGTGAAGACTTCAGCTTTATGGTCAATGCCACAAAAGATAAACTTGGCGCCATGTACTTTTTAGGCAGTGGTAATCAAGCAAAAGGCATCAATAACTATCTGCACGCCAACCCCTATTTTGTCGACGATGACTGCCTGTTAATTGGCGCTCAGATTTTTATTAATATCGCGACCCGTTAAAACTAAAATAATACACACAGCAATCTAAAGCCGAATAATCTAAATTATTCGGCTTTTTTCTTAGAGTTCAGGTAGGGAGCGATAGAGCTCGTCACGCTCGTTTTTATCCGTTGGAACCCATTGCGCAGATTGGTGAATATAATTTAAATCAAGGTGGGGAGCATAGCTGGAAATAAAGTCATACATATAGTCTTTCAGGTGCATATGTCGACTAATACAGACATGAGTATAACTTGGCTTCACTAAATTACTAATATCAATGCAACGTAATGTCTCGCTATCTTCTTCAGGGTCAAAAGCAACTGTCGAAATAATGCCGACCCCTGCTCCACGCTTCACATAGTATTTAATAATTTCTGTATCAACCGCCGTTAATACAACATTTGGTGTTAATTTATTTTGATAGAAAACTTGGTCGAGCTTTGATTGACCTGTAAAACCAAACACATAGGTAATTAGTGGGTGCTGAGCAAGTTCCTCTATCGTTAATTTTTCACACTGTGCAAGTGGGTGATCATGAGGAACGATAACGCTACGTGACCACTGGTAGCAAGGCAAGGCTAATAAATCATCATAAAGGTGCATCGATTCTGTTGCGATAGCAAAATCCACATCCCCATTGTTAACCATTTCCGCTAACTGCGCTGGCGCACCTTGATGAAAATGCAGGGAAATATTGGGGTAACGTGCATTAAAGCGCTCAATCACCTTTGGCAATTTATAGCGGATTTGTGTATGTGTCGTGGCAATATGCAGATTTTGTTTAATCGTCGTGTCTTCGTGAGAGACAATATTTTTAATTTTATCAAACTGCGCCAAAATATCGCACGCTACTTGGTGAACTTGTTCTCCAATCGGGCTTAATGAAAGTAAGTTATTATTTTTTCGATTAAATAAAGAAACATTCAGCTCATCTTCCAATAGTTTAAGCTGCTTACTCACTGTAGGTTGCGAGGTATACATTTTCTCAGCGGCATTCGTGATATTAAAATCACTTCTTACCACCTCAACAAAACTTTTTAGCTGACTAATGTTCATTGCTGATTTATCCAGTTTAAATGGATCAAAATAAGAATTAAAAGAGACAATTTTTTATACAACATACACCATGTTGTGCGCAATAATTGTATCATAAAAAGATAAGCCCACTAAATTAATGGCTATTCATTATTCTTTTCTAAAGACAAAACTCGTTCAACCTTGGCATAGGTTATGCATTTATTTTGCAATGACATCTATTCATAGCACTATCCAAGGAGCATCTCATGAAAGACAATAATATCTTTGACTTACGTCTCCCTGCGGAAATGGCTAAAGTCGCAGAGCAAGCAGGCCTTTATAAAGTCAGCAAAAAAAAGGATATTAGCTTTTTTTTAGCGATTATGGCTGGTATTTTTATTTCTATCGCATTTACGTTCTATATCACAGTCACGACAGGCGCCGTTCCCGCAAATTCACTCACTAAATTGGCGGGGGGACTTTGCTTCTCATTAGGGCTGATTTTAGTCGTGGTATGTGGAGCCGATCTTTTCACCTCAACAGTCCTCACCGTTATGGCAAAAGCCAGCAATTTAATTACATATAAGCAATTGATTGGTAATTGGATATTGGTTTACCTTGGCAACTTTGTCGGCGCAATTTTCTTTGTCGCACTTATCTGGTTTTCAGGGCAATTAATGAACAGCAATGGCCTGTGGGGACTGAATGTCTTGCAAACGGCCGACCATAAAATGCATCATACATTCATTGAAGCGGTTTGCCTTGGCACACTGTGTAACTTGATGGTCTGTCTTGCGGTTTGGTTAAGTTACTCTGGTCACTCTTTGACCGACAAAATTGTCGCTTTGACGCTGCCGATCGGCATGTTTGTCGCCAGTGGCTTTGAGCACAGCATCGCCAATATGTTTCTTATTCCCTTAGCCATTGTCATACGCAACTTTGCTCCCGACACATTTTGGAATGCAATCCACAGTTCCGCAGATAGCTTCCCTGCTCTAACCATCAACAATTTTATTACCGACAACCTTATCCCTGTCACTATTGGCAATATCATTGGTGGTGGCGTACTCGTGGGGATTACCTACTGGTGGATTTACTTGAAAAATCAAAAAAGTGAGTAGTCAGTGTTTTGTTTCATTCAGTTAAAATCACCTGTTCTTATGAACCACTGGCCAATTTTTGAGCCAGTGGCTGAATTCACTATTATGGTGAATTCAATGATGACTAGATCAATACATTTTTTGGAGTTAAAGCAACAACCTTCACTACCACCAGACTATGATATTTTTTAATATAAAATAAAGTCAAATTGAGGCTACTATTCTAATTCCCTGAAAATATTCTTATACATATAATAATTATGAAAATCTATTTTTGTTATTTTCTCATCTTTTTATGATGTTTTTAATACAGTCTGATTACCTTGATATTTACCATTACCAATATACCCATAAAAATAAATTTATATCTTAAACACACAAGCACATTTACAATAAAATAAAAACAATTCTTTAACTTGTGATGCAACTAGACTAAGATAGAAGATGAAAATAACTAAAAAGATAAAATGAGCAGCCAATATGAAAAATATTAATCAAGAAAATAAATATATTAGCTTTAGAAATAACGGCGTTTTTTTGATTACTGCCATAGTCAATTCAACTATTTGTTTTTCTTTATTTGGCTTCATAGGTGGGACATTTGGTCTTTTAACAACACTATTCTCTAATATCGTTTATGATACAAAGCCTGATAGTAGTAATATTTTTTATGTGTTTTTTTTATTATGTTTAGTTATCGTTGGCGGGGGTATTGGTTTTATACTAAAGCTAACAATTTACTTTCATATTTACTTATTTATCCTATCCTATTGCTATTACCTATTTTACAAAAAAGATGATTACTTAGATCGTACATTTCCATTTTTGATTATCTTTTCTTGTATGGGGACAACACTTGACTCTATTAGCCTTGACCTGCCGATGGCATTTATCTCAGGGGTTGCTATTAGTCTGCTTACATTTAGCTTACTAAGACATAAAAATTTTGAAAGTCATGCATTTAAGAATGGATTATTTTCAAAGGAAATATATCATAGTGACGAAAAAGTATATATTCGTGCTTTCTTGTTCAGTTTTTTTCTATTTTTAAGTCTTTCAATACCTGACTATCTAAATTTATATAAACCTTATTGGGCTCCTCTAACATTCATTATGTTACTCCATCCAAAAGAAATGCATATAATAAAGGTTACCTTACTTAGGTTTTTAGGAAGTCTATTGGCAGCCATTTTTGTTATTGCTATGTTTAGCATAACAAAATCACAGGAAACTTATATTTACTTAGCCGTTTTAGCTTTAATCATATTTTTCATGCCAACACTTTTCCGTTTAAATTATCTACTAAAAACATTTTCTATTACTGTTTTTGTTCTGCTTCTTCTTGAAGAAACTCCGTTTTTACATAACCCAAGCTACTTACTACCGATATCAAGAGCATATGAGACATTTATCGGTGGCGCTGTTGCAATTCTTGCAAGCTTAGTTTTAAATATTTTCAGGATCCTAAAAAAAGAAAAATAAGGAAGCCTTCTTTAAGTGAAAATTGAAGCTTCCTCTATTTTTAGACTACCATTGAAGAAAACCATAAAAAAAATAAGCGTACTCTTATAAAAAATATATACATATTATTTATTTTTACTTCTATTACAATACCAGTGGCTAAACCAACGTGTAATATAAATATAAACTAAAATAATTAATGTAATAGTAAAAATATCCACATTTAATGTTTTTGTGTCAAAACCAATTATGCTGATAAATATCACAGGTGATAATACCAAAAGTATCAAATCAAAAAACAATTGTAACCTATAAGGCTCTGAAGTAATTCCATGCCATATCGATTTACCTATTTTCATTTCAAACCCCCTCGTTCTATTATAAACATTCAAAATATCAGTATCATAATTAACTATATTGCTTATTACCCACTGAGTATCCAATATAGATAGCAACAAACCCGATAACGACACTTAAAATCAAGTAACTAACTGCCACTAAGAAAGCCCCTGGATACTTCATTATCTCAACGGCACCATAGACAAAACTAGAAAATGTTGATAATCCACCCATTACACCTGTGGCAAAAAATGCATTCATCCCTTGACCTATTTTCTTCCTCATTAATAGTCCAGCGACAATACCCAATAATAATGATGCGATAATATTTGCTATAAATATATCAAGGGGAAAGTGATCATTCATGGCAGGAACAGACACCATCAGTAATTCTCGGGAAATTGCGCCAATTGCACCACCAATAAAAACTAAGATCATAATATTCATTTTTAGCCCCTGTTAGTTTGCTAACCAAGCACCAATAAATGCCGCAGCTAACCCAAATAAAACCGAAATTAATAAGTAAAAGAGTGCGAGTAATTTGTGTTTAGTTTGAGTCAACTTCAAGGCATCAAGCTGCATGCTACTGAATGTTGTATACCCCCCCAGTAACCCTGTTAAAATGGCTGATTGTAGAAATGTTCCATAGCGGTCATCCCAATCAATAGAAAAATAACGGCTTAAAAAGCCTATAACAAATGCGCCAGAAATATTAATGATGAACGTTGATAATGGAAATTTCCCGTGATAACGTTCACCCACCAGGCTACCAATCCACCAACGCAGTAGTGAACCAATTCCTCCGCCAGTTCCAACTAATAAAATATCAATAGCTACCATTGCAGCATCCTCTATTTGATATCATAGATATAAAAACACCGTTTCTAGAATTTAAATTAAATACATTAGTTTAATATCAAAAAGTAATAGTCATTAAATGAACACAATTAAATAGCCCGTGAATCTTTTAGTAATTTAAAATAGTTCACTCTGATATTGTCATATTCCAAATCGATGTACACACCTTTGCCAGTAGGAATTTATTATGACTAAAAATAATCATCGGTAATGGCCTTTCTTCCGAAAGCTGAATTAAAAACTGCCATATATCTTTCTGTAGATGCGCATCTAATTGTGCGGTGATTTCATCCGCTATTAAAATTTTAGTTCTTGGGTCTAATGCTCTTAATAAGGCAATTCGAGCAAGTTCTCCACCCGACAGTTCACTTGGTCTTCTAGCTAACCAGTCTACTTTAATAAACAACCGTTCAAGGTAATATGGATCAGGCTCCCAAGCATCCTTCACACTTTCACCTACTGTCCGATAAGGGTTAAAGCACTTTTCAGGATGCTGAGGAACGAGCTGAATAGGGCAATATTCTTTTTGAGACAATTTTTTTCCATTAAATAGCACATCTCCTTGTGTAGGCATTTGCCATTGGGCTAATACACGACCTAATGTTGTTTTACCAAAACCACTCGGTGCTGAAATTCCTAAACGCTCATTTTTATTTAGTGAAAATGATAGTGAATCCCATAATTTACGGTTATCTTGCTTTATACATAAGTTTTTGACTTCTAACATCGTGAAACTCTCTATAAATTAATAGATGGATAACCAGACAACAGCAATAAAAATACAAATGATGGAAATAATACCGCCTGATTTTGTAAACTCTAAAAACGATATTTTAATACCATGCGCAGAGGATTGCTCAACAGCAATAATTCCTGCAATACTACCAAATATAAATATATTACCCGCAAAACAGGCTCCTAAAATTAACGCGGCACCTAACAAATCAACATTGCCATGAGGGTAAACAAACTGGATCAATAAAATCACCGTTGGTGTCGTCCCTACAAAAATACTCATCACGATGGTAATCAAAAATAATGTAATAGGACTATTTAGGTCGATACCTTTACCCAATAGATAATGCAATACTTCCTGGGGGATACCTGTATTGGAAAATGCGGTATTAATAATAAATAGCCCCATCATTAAAAGAATTAAGTCTCCATCAACATGCTTTAACATGTCACTGGACGCTATTTTTCTGTTTAACAATAAAAAACAGGCTGCTGACAATGCAACAAGCTCACGGGGTAAATTACTAAATAAAAAAGCGAAAATAATCGCAAATAAAACCGTAGCGGCTTTTATCGTTTCCCACCAATTGAATTCAATAATCGAAGGTTCCCCATTGGACAATGTTGACTTTTTATCGTCAGATAAATACCAACGGTTACGGTAAAGCAAAGTGATCACACACCATACAATGGGAACTGAAAATAAGACTGGAATAGCCGTAATATTGAGAATACCAATAAAAGATAAATCCAATCCTTGTGCCACAACCATATTTTTAGGGCTGCCAATTAAAGAACCTGCGGCACCGTTATTGGCCGCAAAGCAAAAGCCAAGTAAAAATGGAATCGGGTTAAGGCCACGGGATAATGTAATGGAAACCAATAAAGGCGTCATTGCCACCACAACAATATCGTTCGTAAGTACTGAAGCAAGAAGTGCCCCAACAATAATGAAAACAGCCATTAATTTAGGTGGGCTAATATTTAAACTCGCCACTTTTTGCGCCGCTTGGTGATAAAAACCTGATACTGTAAATGATGCAGATACCACCATTAAGCCAAATAGTAACCCAATTGCACTGTAATCAATTGCATTCCAAGATACTTTTGGCGAGATAATCCCAAACCCTATCATGGCCAATGCCCCCGCTACAGATGCACCAGTACGGTCAATTTTAATCCCTGGAAAAGTCCCAAATGCCATTGCGACATACACTAGAATAAAAATAATCACGGTTAGATCCATAATAAACTCTCTATTTCTTATCTATATTTTTATTTCTTCGTATAAACGATAAAGCTGCAGATACTCCACAGCAGCAATTTTCGATTGGGACTCCAGCATATTACGAATCTAATATGTTGTTTGAAAAAATAATATTTTCCATCACTTGGTTATTAATGTTTTCACCAAAGATCATTTTAATCAGAACTTCACTTCCTAAAGATGAAAGCGAAATGAGTAAATCCGCATGTAGTAGCTGCATATTTTCGTAATTTTTGTCATCATTTACAGCAATAACGCTTTTAATATTTCCACCGACAATTTCTTTCGCAGCCAACATAGAAATGGTGTTTTCAGAATCAGAGCCACCTAAAATAAATAACGCTTTTGCCTGATCTAAGTTAGCGCTATTTAACGTATGTTTATTAATTTGCGCTGTGACAATAACTTGCGCATTATCTGGATAGCTCTTTTTTTGATCTTCATGACAAAGCACCATGACATCTAAGTCGCGCTTTCTTAATCCGTGGTAGGTATTTAAAGCTAGGGGGCTTGCGCCAACAATAATATAGTGGTTTTTCATACGGAATAATCTCTTCTTAACAATTTCCTGTGTGCTTTTTGCAAATACCCCTAAAAAATAAACAATAGAGGTTGTGAAAATTGTAATACCTAAAATTACAATCGAAATTGTGAACAGTCTTGCCTCAACGCTAATTGGAATAATGTCACCAAATCCCACCGTCGTCATACATACCAAAGCAAAGTAAAATGCTGATGAAATATCGGTGACATGGGGTTGAAATTGTTCGCCTAAATACAAAGTTCCAAATACAGAATAACCCAATAATACGCTTAAGCTCATGAAAGCAACAAAGCCTGCACCAGATAAGCTATGGCGATTAAATGCTTTCCAATTTGCAACGGCAATAATCAGTACTATCAGTGAAAAAGTTCCAGTTAGGACATTTTCCCTTGCTAATACTAAGTTAATTAACATAATAATAAACAGCATAAAGCAGCTAAATAACCAACCGATCCGCAGACCTAAATAAGTAGGAATAGCAAGGATAATGAGTACAACTCCAATAGCAAATCTTGGAATATCTAATAACTTAACTAACCCTAAAGATTGTAGCCAATCAACAAAACCTAGATGCTGAGGGTATAAATGAAGATCATAAGTTGAGATTATGGGGATAATGATCAATATCCCATCTACAAGTATTAATAATGAGAGCACTAAGCGTAGCATTCTCATATTTTGAATATATTTATATATTGCATTTTTTTTCATAATTGAATACCAAAAAGTTTTAGTGCAAATATTACTGCCGATGCTTAGGCATAATATCTTGATTCGGTACTAGGAATAACCATGATGCTAGAACAAATGGCATCGTTAAGGTCGGGATACCAAATGGTTCAAGAATAATATCGAGTGCTCCTTGAACAAATACGGTAAATATCACACCTACGATGGCATAAATGACCACTCGATAACTCGGTTTATTAAAGGTAGAACCTAAAGCAATCGCGGTTAATACAGCGCTAAATGAATATAAACCAGTATGAATACTCGAAAAGTCACCTTTTAAAAGGGTTGCAACAATAAAAGCAAGAAGAGAACCAAATACGGCAAATATCGCTGCCCATATAGAGCTAACCGCAAGACCAATGACAAAAAGAATGCCGACAATCATGCTACTGAGTAAAAATACTTCCGAGACACCACGGAAAATATCAGCAAGCAGATCGCTATGAGGAATTAACCCAATAGGCTCAATAAGCTGTTTAGGCAATGCGGGGGTCGGTAATGCAACACCTTCAATACCTAGAAAATTGTAACTCGCGAGTAAAATGATCCACGATACTAAAACAAAAGGGGCTGTTAATGCTGCAACTTTCCAGTTTTTTAGAAAATCCATTAAAGAGATAGTCGCTATAACAGAAACGATACTCCCTAATACGATTGTTACCCAAACAAATGGGGTATTCTCTAAGAAAGTCGGAAGAGCAACCCCAACTAAGCAACCATTGTAGCCATAAAGCCCCGAGCGCAGTGATTCAGTATCTAATTTACTAATATAAGCGGTAAGTGTAGCGACAATGGTTCCTAACAAACAACCTAAAGCGACTTGTGGCATGCCTTCTAAAAACGCCCCGATGAAAATGGCAATAAAAAATAGAAGTCCGGTGAGTGCGTTATTTTGAAACATAACTTGAGCACAGCCACGCAAGACGATATCAATAAATTGTATCGCTATATTTTTGCTGGCTAACTTATTCCAAGCGTTCTGATTTATTATTTTTTCCATCATGAAATTCCTTGATAGGAATATCAGTAGAGAAATCATAAAAATTACTCTACTGATAATATATTAATAAATTACTTTGATAACCTAACAGGTTATTTCAGTCACTTTATGACAATCATTACTACTTTGTATTAAATACAATAATAAACATTTAATGTAACAAACCGCATTTAACGCCATAAAAAAGGTTCTTGTAGCGAAATACCTAATATTTCTTCTCTCGCTATTTGCCAAAAATATCTGACAGCATCCTTCACTTTTGGACTATCAACCCCCAATGCTTTAAATATTAATCCACAGTCATTCGGTAATTGAGTTGCACCAAAAGCAATTTCATTTTTCGGGTCATATATCGCATCTAGACGTTCTAAAATACGCTCATGGTGAATTTTAGGTGTCAGTAAAATAACATTGCCAAAAGTATCAAAACTATCCATAACCGCTTTAAGATTTAACGGTGATTTTTTTGGCTCTAAAATGTATTTCTCAACAAATAATTCTTTATTGAACGATGATTCAGCTCGAATATGGGATGAGAAAACATCAAATCCAAACTGTTCATCTGGGTGATGATATTTCCTGCCCGACATGAGTATTTCGGAATAAATCATTGTCGCACTTGGATGAATATTAATCCGCGTGTCAGTAATAAACCGAGAATTGCGGTGAGGAATTATAGGATCGGGTAAATACTCTAAATACCCATCTTCCTCAACGATAATATTCTGGTACTGTGTGGCATAGTTGGCTTCCATCATATGAACCTTGGTCGCTGATTGCGTTGTCACATGAGCACAAGCACCTTTTTCAACTATAATATCAAGAGCTTGCCTATCACCTTGCAATAAGCTACCAGAGGTAGAGATCATAGTGACGCAGGGTAGCTGGGGCATCAATTCATCCCAATACAGCGCTTTTTGCACTAAAGAGGGAACGCGACGCTCCATTTCTACTAACTCACTACGATACTCTCCTTGGGCAAACCTTAATTTTAAGTAACCACTTTTACCAACAGCACCACTTTGCATTTGCTTCGGTTCATCTTGATATGCGGCGAGTTCAGGTGCATTACTGCCTAAAATATGAGCTTTAACACGCGTTGGAGTATTTGCTATATCTGCCCTGAAATTCGTCATCTTTACCCCCTTGGAACTTGGTGCGTAAAGAGGAATTTATCCATGATCATATCAACTAACTCAATAACCCCTTCCCCTGTTTTACAGTTAGTCAATATATAAGGGCGGTCGCCACGAACAATTTTGGTATCATGTTCCATCACTTCAAGACTGGCACCAACATAAGGCGCTAAGTCAATTTTGTTGATAACTAAAATATCGGCTTGAACTAAACCTGGGCCATTTTTACGTGGAATTTTTTCACCTTCAGCCACATCAATAACATAGATGTAAAAGTCAGCAAGCGCAGGGCTAAAGGTTAAAGTTAGATTATCACCGCCGCTTTCGATCATAATCACATCGCTATCAGGGAAGCGTTCTTCCATATCTTCAACTGCAGCAATGTTCATACTTGGATCTTCACGTACCGCAGTGTGAGGACAAGCCCCTGTTTCAACACCTAAAATTTTCTCTTCATCAAGAATGCCTTTCAAGGTGCGTTTTACTTGTTTTGCATCTTCGGTCGTCACAATGTCATTCGTGATGATGAGCGGTTTAATACCTCTTTCAATGAGGATCGGAGTAATCACTTCAATAATTGCTGTTTTTCCTGAACCTACTGGTCCACCAATTCCGATCCGAGTCATTTTTTTCATCATTTTTCCCCAAAATTTTTAGTTGTTCGTTAGTTCATAAACAAACGGACAAACGATTTAGTGTGTACCGCAGCTAAGACATCAATCACAGGAACATATGAGGACATTTGCTCTATGTCACCATTAGCTGCGATGTCACAAAAAACCTTAATTTCTTCATTTAATTCAAAAAGAATATGCTGTGTTTCATAGTGTGTGATACGCATTAACCGCATCGCAGCACTTAAAATGGTCATGGCAATACCATATTGGTGCATCACAACAACATCTCTTTCCGTGATCCCTTGAACAGCCATAACAATAGCTTGTGTTACTGGCTGAGTTCCTGGAACCTCATTAGCTTTGATTTTTGCAAGCCACCCACTCACTTGTGGGTTCTCAAAAATATGGACTGAGATTTCAGCGAGTTTTTTCCCCATTCGGGTTGTCATTATGCGCGCTTCTTCATTCAATTTACGGTTATGTACCGCCCAATCAACCTTCGCTAATGCGTCGTTATCTTGAGCAATAGCAGCACGATGTGCCGCCACAATGGCGATGCAATCTGAATGAGCTGCGACACTTAAAGACGTATGAACAAAAGATTTCAGCGTTTCTTTGTCGTGGACAACACCTTTTTGAATGGCGGATTCAACCCCATTTGAAAATGTAAATGCACCAATTGGCAGTGCTGAATCACCAAACTGCATGATTCTAATTAGGTCAGATGCTTCCATATCACTTTCCTTACTCATGAACACGGACGTTATTTGTGTGTATGAGTGTGCCCATGGTCATGATGGTGATCATGACTGTGATCGTGGCTGTGTGCATGATCATGACTGTGACTGTGCCCGTGAATCTGCCCTAATTCCACATGAACATGCGTATCTGTTTCCTCTGCACCACCAAATAATAAACGAGCTTCAGAGTGGCTCAATTCAGGTAAAATGCTTTCACCCTTCACAAAGGCAAATGTTTCTTCACCAAAACCATGTGTACGCATGACCGATCCCATGACTTTTTCACTTACCGTCAGTGGTACGTAAACAAGATCACCCTTTAACACGGCTTTCCAGTGCTGGTTACCTAATGCATGCCCTAATTCGAAACTAATGCGAATATGCTCTTCTGTACTTAAGTTTTTCAGGTGGGATAAATTGACCATCATGACGTCACGTAAAGAGATCTGAACTATCGTCATTGTGTTAGTGGTTTCATCAAATAGCAAAACGTCACCATCCGACAACAAGACTTTTCTGTCCAGCGCGATACCTAAGTCTTGGCCTTTTTCAGTATTTTTGCGACAGCGGCTTTTCTGTGCTTCTCGTTGATCAAGGATCAACGTATCAACATCGGCATTTTTCTGCCGCGCTTGCCACACTGGGTCTTTTTTAACATTGCCAAGAATATGTTCAATAATGATCATAATATTACCTTTTATGTTAATTCTGCCCGCCACTGGCAGGCAGATAATCCAAACATGTACAATTAGCTAAAGAAATAACGTTGATTCATTGCGGCTTCGCTAATCGGCTGGCAAGTTGCATGTTCACCATTTACTTTTACAGCAAAGGTTTCAGGGTCAACTTCGATATTTGGTGTCTCACCGTTACGCACTAAATCACGCTTTCCAATCGCTCGGCAGTTATTGACAGCAACCACTTGGCGCTCAAGATCTGCTTTTTCTTTAATGCCATCATCTAAAGCTGCTTGTGAAACGAAAGTCACACAAGTGTCATTAACAGTTTTACCCATCGCACCAAACATTGGACGATAGAACACTGGCTGTGGTGTTGGCAGGGAAGCATTTGGATCGCCCATTGCTGCCCAGTTAATCATGCCACCTTTAATAACCAGTTTAGGTTTAGCACCAAACATACGCGGGTCCCATAATACGAGGTCAGCCATTTTGCCGACTTCAATGGAGCCTAGAATATGGCTGATACCCTGAGCAATCGCTGGGTTGATGGTGATTTTTGCCACGTAACGTAGGACACGGAAGTTATCATTGCCTGGCGCATCTTCAGGTAGCTTGCCACGAGAAGCTTTCATCGCGTTGGCTGTCTGAACAATACGTAACCAGTTTTCACCCACACGCCCCATCGCTTGTGAATCACTTGAGAACATCGAAATAGCGCCCATATCATGTAGCACGTTTTCTGCTGCAATGGTTTCAGGGCGAACACGACTCTCTGCAAATGAAACATCCGACGGGATATTTGGATTTAAGTTATGACATACCATTATCATGTCAAATAACTCTGACTGGCTGTTAACACCGAACGGTAAGGTTGGGTTTGTTGAGCTTGGTAATACGTTAGGCTGGCTAACAACTTTTATAATATCAGGGGCATGTCCACCACCAGCACCTTCTGTATGGTAGGTGTGAATAGTTCTACCTTCAAAGGCTTCGATGGTATCTTCAACATAACCGCCTTCATTTAAGCTGTCTGTATGAACTGAGATTTGTACATCAAATTCATCAGCAATACGTAACGCATGGCGAATCGCATTTCCAGTTGCGCCCCAATCTTCGTGAACTTTTAGGCCAGCGGCCCCCGCAACCAGTTGTTCTATCAGTGGTTCACGAGTATAAGAGTTGCCTTTACCTAAAATACCTACGTTAATTGGTAAACCTTCGATAGCGCGTAGCATGGAGCGCATATTCCAAGGGCCTGCCGTTACTGTCGTACCGTTGGTTCCATCAGTTGGGCCAATACCACCACCAAAGAAGGTTGTCACACCGTTTGATAACGCCGCATAAGCTTGTTGCGGCGAAATTAAGTGAATATGAGTATCAATACCCGCTGCCGTTAGAATTAAGTGCTCTCCAGAGATAGCATCAGTTGATACCCCAACAACCATGCCTGGCGTGATGTTATCTTGAATATTTGGGTTACCGCTTTTACCAACACCAACAATTTTGCCTGCTTTAATCCCCACGTCGGCTTTGATCACACCTAAACGCGCATCGACGATAGTGACGTTAGTAATCACTAAATCTAAAACACCGTTATCACTCGTGAAAGTATTATTCGCGCCCATACCATCGCGTAAAGATTTACCACCACCATAGACAGACTCTTCGCCATATCCACGTAAATCTTTTTCGATTTCAATATATAAATCGGTATCGCCTAAACGAATTTTATCGCCAACCGTTGGTCCGAATAAACCGTTGTATTCTTGTCTAGAAATTTTTGGCATGTTATTTACCTTTAACGTTAAGAAGGTGCATTGTTATTTATCATTACTGACATCTAACGCGCTTACTGTTCCTTATGCTTAAAACCACGAGCAATTGCTTTATTTAAAGCGATTGTTTTAGCAGGACGCTCAGTAGCGGCAACGTTGTCACCCGCCCAACCATCAACAAGGTTATTAAATCCATAGACACTTTGCTTTCCGCCATAAGGGATCAGAGAAACTTCCACTTCATCACCTGGCTCAAAACGAATTGCCGTTGTAGAGGCAATATTTAAACGTTTACCGTAAGCCGCTGCACGGTCGAACTCTAAAGCATGGTTAACTTCAAAAAAATGAAAGTGGGAACCAATTTGCACAGGCCTATCACCTGTATTACGAACTTTAATTTTTGTTTCAGGTTTGCCAACGTTGAACTCAATAGGCTCATCTGCAAAAATAACACCACCTAAAGGAGTCGGGGCTTTAATGCTTGTTTTTGAATTACTCATATTTCACCTCATCCTTCATTTATTTAATCGGATTGTGGACAGTCACTAAGCGAGTACCATCAGTAAAAATCGCTTCAACTTGAACATTTGGAATTAAGTCATCCACACCATCCATAACGTCTTTTTTCGTTAAAACAGTTGCCGCTTCTTTCATCACATCTTCAACAGTTTTACCATCACGTGCACCTTCAAGTGCGGTAACCGTAATAATGGCAACAGCTTCTGGGTAATTTAATTTCACACCACGCGCACGGCGTTTTTCAGCTACATCTGCGAGTGTGTAAACCATCAATTTTTCAATTTCTCTTGGGGTTAACTGCATAACGCCTCCTCAATTGATAAAACTTAGTATTGTTAATACTGATAAATATTCATTTTACGAACCAATAATTCATTTTCATTTGTAAAATATAAATTGAGTTAAATATCCAATAACGATGAGTTAAATAAATAAAAACCTTCTCAATAAATATTCCAATTTAATTAATCCAAATAAGACTGGATACCTATTGGCTATTTATTAAATTCAATTTCTAAATCATATTTATTCACTGAGTCCAATTTATAAATTGTTGTTCGGGCAAAGAATTCCATAGAGATTGAAAACACTTCCCTCCTCCTCCTCGCTTTAATATTTCACTACTGAGTACTTCTTCTAAAACACCATTACGTAATAGCGCAATGCGATCAGCAAAACGCACAGCCATTGCAAGGTCGTGGGTCACCCACAAAACACCTTTACCATCAAAGCAAAGAGATTTGATATGTTGTAGAAGTTGCATCGCATGTTCATCGTCTAGCCAAGATGAAATTTCATCGGCAAGAATATATTCAGCTTGAGAGAGTGTCGCACTACAAGCGAGTACACGTTTTGCCATTCCCCCAGAAAGCTTATTGGGATAACTATGGATTAAATCTGCTTGTAAATTATATTGTTGTAAGTGCAACGCGACGTCATGCATTTTAATATGCTGTCCGCTTAATACAGCGGCACGTTCAAGCTGAGGGCCTATCTTAATGAGAGGGTTTAATGCACTAATCCCTTGAGGAATATAGCACAGTGAATTACCACGATATTGCTGTTTTGATTTTTCTGTTAACTGGCATCCATTTAATACAATCTCACCACGACAGCGCATATTTTCAGGTAATAGACCTAAACTACTTTGTAGTAATAAGCTTTTCCCTTCTCCGCTCCCACCTACCAATGCAACCATTTCACCTGGAGCCACATCCAATGAAATATCTTGTAAAAGCGGTGACCACTGTTTTTTGCCTAAAAAGCGGAATTTCGCAACATCAATCGTAAGGTTATCAAAACTTAACATCAATCGCTCCTCAACCATAATTGTTGTACCGCTTTAGCAAACTGATCAAATAACAGCACTAACCCAACTAATGCAATGCCTGGAAACACAGCTAACCACCATGCACCTGTACTTAAGTAACGCAATGCATCTGACAGCAAAATACCTAACGATGCTTCATGTGGAGACAAACCAAAACCCAAAAAACTCAGCGCCGCACTATGTAATATCGCATGTGGAAACATTAATAATGACCCCACTAACCATTGTGAAAGGATCATCGGCAAATAGTCATATCGGCAGCGGTAGAGCGCACTATTGCCAATCCGTTTCGATAACATGATGTAATCTGTTTGCTGCACTCGGAGTAATTCGGAACGTAAGATCAACGTCAGCTTTGGCCAGTGTGTCAACGCAACTGCCCAAATTACCCCCGCTTTGCCGCCACCTAATGTAAAGCAAATCAATATCAACAATAACAAGTGTGGCAACGCTAACAACGAATCAATACATCCACGAATAACATAATCCATCGTCTTACTAAACGATGACAAACTTGCCATCACTAGCGCTATAACTCCGCTCGATAATGCTGCGATAGTACCAATTTGTAAGCTGGTCGCTATTCCTTGGAATACTCTGTCCCACAAGTCTCGACCTAAATTATCAGTACCAAATAAATGAACCAACGATGGTGCTTGTCGACGGTCGAGTAAATTCACTTCTACATCAGTTTGGGCAAGCCATGCTGCATAAGCCCCTAAAGCAAATAAGCACAATAAGGAAATAACTAATTTAATTAAGGCCTTATTTGGATTATAAGTCATGGCTCTCTGAGTACCCCTTTGTTCACGCTCTTGAGCACCCTGTCAGCGATACTATTACTAAAGAAAATCACTACCGCACATAACATCACGATCCCCATTAATAAAGGGATGTCACCCCGTAAACCCGCATCAATGGTTGCTTGTCCTAAACCTGGGTAAGCAAACACTTTTTCTGCTAGCAATGCGCCACTGAGCAACTCACCCATTGAGGCAAACTGTAAACATATTGCGGGTGTAATCGCATGTTTTACAACATGAAAACTGATCATTGGCCACCCTTTATCCCCTTGCGCTTTCGCATAGTGGATAAACTCACTATTCATCACCTCAGCAACTTTAGAACGCGTATGCAGGGCTATATTACCAATACCTAACATCCCTAAAGCCACTACAGGTAACATAAGGTGATGCACTTTTTGTGACAGTGTTGATGTTTGTTCATCTAAGCCTATCGGCCAAGCGCAACAAATTGGCGCCCACTGTAATGAAACAGCAAAAAGTGACAATAAAAGTAAACCAACCCAAAAAACAGGAATTGAAGCCAATAAATAAGATAGCGTTGAAATGATTTTATCTGGCCATCTATTTAGGTATCGCCCAGCCATCAACCCCAAACCAAAACCAATAACCCCAGAAAATAGCCATGCTGACAATAACAAAGCTAATGAAGGCGCTAACCTATCAGCAATCACCTGTGAAACAGGGGTGTTATAGAGCATGGAATACCCCATATCACCCTGCAATAACTGAGAAAACCAACGCCAGAATTGCATCCATAATGGCTGATCAAGCCCCCAACGAGCTGCAATTAATGAATATTGCTCAGGGGGAACATGCATTAAATCATTACCAATGTAGGCTTTAATTGGGTCTATTGGCGAATAGCTTAGGAGAATAAAAACCCCAAATGCTGTCACCAATAATAAACAGATAAACCGCAATAAAAGCCCGATGGTTGTCCGCATTACTTACAGGTCCAAGCCCAGTCATCTACATTATTCAACACTGACCATGAACCGTGAATTTCAGGTGCGCCCTTTCCTAGCTCGACACAGTTATTTAATAAATAAAGGTGTTGTACGTTCATTAACCAAGCCCAAGCAGCATCACCTTGGATACCTGTTCCTGTTTTGCCATCCCAATCCACTTTCTGCCAAAATGGAATAGCCGCATCTTGGTCTGGCTGGCGAAGTGCCTCTTCTATCACCTTATCAACAGCTGGATTTTTATAGTAACCCGCATTATAGAACCCTACGCCAGCAGCTTTGCTGCTGTAGTTATGAACGAGTTCCATCGGGTCAAGGCTCCCCCAACCAAACAATGTTGGGTTGGCATGCATATATTTTTCAACGGTTTCCCAGCTGCCTGATTTTAAATCCATTTCAATACCAATTGGCTTTAAGCTAGCTCTTACGGCCTGAGCTAAATCACGACGAGTGCTGTCGCCGCTGGCGTACCAAAGCGTTAGTTTTGCCACTTTGCCATCTTTTTCTCTTAGGCCGTCTTTATTCAGTTTCCAGCCTGCATCATCGAGAATAGTTTTCGCTTTTTCGACATCCCCATCTTTAAATGAAGATTGAGGATTATTCCAAGGCAAGCCTTCAACGCCTGTATATGCAGGGATCGCAAAACCTTCTAACACCGCATCCGCCAATAGCTTACGGTCAATGGCGTAGTTGATAGCTTTACGGATAGCGACATCTGAAGTAATGTCATTTCCAATTGGGTCGCCTGCCGCATTTTTCTCTCCCGCCGGTGGAATTGGGAAGGAAATCCCTCGGTTTTCAACACTGTGGCGCTCAATCAATTTCATGCTTTTCACATCTTTTGCATTATTCGCAACGGCTGCAGGAATACGAACAATGTCTAATTCACCACTTTGAGCAGCGGCAAAAGCGCCATCTTCATTCAAGAAGACAAAAACCATTTTATCGAAATCGTTTTTAGGGCCTGCATAAAATGGGTTTCTTTCAACAATTAATTGCTGGCCTGGCTGGAAGTTCACTAAACGATAAGGGCCTGCCCCGATAGGATTGTGTGCGTATTTTTTCGCATCATATTTATCCGCAGAAACAATCCCTAGTGAACCTAATACATTAATAAAGGTACTTTGCGGAGCAGATAAGGTCATTTTAACGGTAGTTGGGTTGATTTCCTCTGCTTTAGCAAAGTTCCCCATATCCACTTTTCCACCACTTGCCGCTGCGTTGTTATAGGTAAAAACAACATCTTTTGCGGTTAATGGGGAACCATCGGAGAATTTAAGCCCGTCTTTTAATTTTAATGTCCACTCTTTACCGTCATCTGAATGTTCATATTTTTCAATCATGTAGCTATGCCATGATAAATCAGCTTTTTGTTTTAATAATGGGCTATGCAAAAGTAAATAGCTGCCATGGCTCCAACCTAACATTGGGTCAAACCCTTCAGTTGGCTCAGAGCCAATCGCTAGACGCAAAGTTTGCGGTTTCTGAGTATCAGTCGCAGCATTTGCACACATCGATAGCCCCATAAAACAAATAGCCTGAATAGCTATTGCTACTTTCTTTTTCATATACCCATCCTAGATTACCAGCTGTATTTAGCAGCTATCCCAACCGTGGATTTGAATAAATCAATCAGTTAGGATGAACTGCAAGAAATAATGTATTTGATAACTAATCTGATTTTTCTCGATAAGCGTCTTCGTCAAATTCAACGCTATCTAAATTGTCACCAACCGCACTTTGGTCAACTCTGACTGGTGTAAATTTATTGATTATCCAAAGAATTAAGATTGTAAAAACAAAAGACCAAATACTGGTAAAGACAACTGCGACAGTTTGCTTCACAATTTGCATCCCGTTACCTTCAATTAACCCAGCAGGACCTTTCGCATTCCAAACCGTTGATGCAAACACGCCAACTAAAATAGAGCCCGTAATACCACCGACACCGTGCACACCGAATACATCTAATGCATCATCTAAATGACGTCTGACTAAGAAAACACAGGTGTAACAAACGATACTCGCAATAATCCCAATGATTGCCGCAGAACCTATTGAAACATAACCTGAGGCAGGTGTAATCGTGGCTAACCCCGCTACAGCCCCCGTTAAAAAACCAACAAGTTTAGGTTTACCTGTATGGAAACGTTCAATGATAAACCAAGTAATTGCTGCGAATGCCGCGGCAATATCGGTAGTAATAAACGCTGAAACAGTTACGGTATTAACTTGCAGTTCAGAACCCGCGTTAAAACCATACCAACCAAACCACAATAAAGCCGCACCAAGTGCAATATATGGAATATTGTGAGTACCATCTGACTTAATAACTCTTTTACCTACATATAATGCTGAAGCAATAGCAGCAAACCCTGCAGTTGCGTGAACGACAATACCACCCGCAAAGTCAACAACCCCCCATTTAGCAAAAATACCATCTGGGCTCCAGACCATATGAACGAATGGTGCATAGACAAATAATGTCCATAAGGTTAAAAAGATGAGATAAGCTGGGAAATTAACTCTATTTGCGAAGGCCCCTGTAATTAAGGCGGGCGTAATAATCGCAAACATCATTTGATATCCAAAATGGACCAGTATTGGCAAACCGCCATCATTACCGGTATACATCGTCTGAGGATCAATGTTATTCAGGAATGCATAATAAAGTGGGTCGCCAACAATCCCATTAATTGTAGGACCGAACGATAATGAATACCCAACCGCAAACCAAATAATTGCCACCCATCCCATTGAAAAGAAACTCTGGGACATAATGGTAATAATACTTTTGCGCGAAACTAATCCACCATAGAAAAAAGCAAGCCCAGGAGTCATTAGCATAACAAGACTAGTACAAAGCAGCATAAATGCTGTATTTGGGACATCCAAAACTGACAATACATTTTCCATGGATACTCCTAAATTAACATAATGATATTTAAAATTTAGAGATATTTATTACTTCATTAAATGACTAGAATGATTATCACAATTGAAATTACATTCATAATAGAGTGATCACTCAGATAATCAATAAAAAAAACCAAATTATATAATAAAAAATAATTCATACGCTTTTTAATAATCGATAAATGATTAACCATAAAGGACTAATTAACAGAAAAAAAACAAAAAATAATTTCAGCCAATGTAAAACTCATAAATTCCAATCGAAAACAAGGCATCACCTTAATTTAGGGCATTCAGGTTTAAAAGCATGCTTTACATTTTTTTCACTCTTGATTTCAATAGGCATAAAAATAAACTCAAACTCCAAAGCCATTCATCAACATTACTTTTTTATTACTATTAATTTGAAAAATAACGCAATTAACTCAGCATACTCAGTTAAAAAACCGAAATCCCCATAAAACTAATAAAATAAACCGAAAAAACCATTAGCAACCCTAAATATAAAGACAAAATCCTTTAAACTCATTAAAAACAAAAAACACCTAAATAATATTATTTAAAATAAACCCTAGATAATAAAACAAAAAAATAATTTCTTATGGTAACTCCAACGCCTATAAAGTTAGCATTATTTTATTAAATTTATTTTTAAAATATAAATGCGGATTATTTTTAAACTACTTCCTAAAATAATTATCAACAAATCAATTAACGAAAAACACCTGTATTAGTAATAAATCATTTAGATTAATAAAGAATTAATCAAGCCCTTCCCACAAATACTGCTTGAGTTTTATCTTATCGTTTGAATCAAAAATAATACCTTCGCTGATAAGTGCTTTTTTATGTCGCTTATAACTTTCCCCTTTAACAGACAATTTCCCTTGTCCATTGATAATACGATGACACGGCAAAGTACTGTCTGCGGGGATCGTGCGGATGACTTGGCATACTTGGCGCACATAAGTGGAGTAACCCGCCATCTTCGCCAGTGTGCCATAAGTCACCACTCGGCCTGTTGGAATGCTACCGATTAGATGGTAAATAATATCCTTAAAAGATGGCGCGTCATTCATAGTAAACTCCATAATAGCGATGAGTACTTCATTATTTCAAAAACTCATTATGCATGAAATTAATAAAAACCCTTAGTTTTGGTAACATCGCATAGTTTGATGGCCATAAGATATGAAATTCACTTTTCATTCCAACCCATCCATCTAACAAGACCATTAATTCACCTTTTTTTACTTTCTCTGCAATAGAAAAATCAGGCAAATAGGCTACCCCATGACCACTAACAGCCATAAATAACAAACTATCAAGATGATTACTTACCATAGTCTTAGAAAAAGGAGTTATATCAACATACGCAGGTGCATTAGTACTCCTCATCCACCATTTTTCAATTAACCCTGTTGAGGGGAAACGATGTACAAGGCATAAATGCGTTTCTAATTCTTTGGGTTCTTTAGGAATACCATACTCTGAGCAATATTTCGGCGAGGCAACACAGAAAAACTGGCTAATACCAATACTTTTACTCACTAATCTAGAATCTTTTAATTCTCCCGTCCGAATCACTGCATCAAAACCTTCATTAGTCACATCAACTAATCTATCACTAAAATCAATATCAAGTTCAATCTGAGGATAAGACTTAGAAAAATCAGATAATAATGGCAACATCAATGTACTTATAAGGGGTAAACTGATTTTTAAACGACCTTGAGGGAGTCGTTTTGCGTCATGAAGTTCACGCTCTGCTTCAGTTAACTCGCTCATAATCTTTAAACATCTTGCAAGAAAAATTTCCCCCTCCGCAGTTAAGCTCACGCTACGCGTGCTCCGTTGTAACAAACGCACACCTAATCTTTCCTCTAATCTTGACACTCCCTTACTGACCGCTGAAGGCGATATGTGTAACTGTTTTGCTGCTTCAGCAAAGCTATGCAATTGCGCAGTATGAATAAAATGAGTAACACCGATTAACTTATCCACACACACCTCCAATTAATGACATTTTTGTCACCTTTATAATGAATATATCACTATTTTTCTTTGATGAATCTTTAAATAAACTCTCGAATCAATCAATTATTAATGAGTATAATTCATGAATATTAAGAATAAAAATGATGAATCTCCTGTTATTATTCTTGTAGCAGCATGCCTAACGGCAGCTGTTATCCCTCTTAGTATTGCAGCACCAGCCGTGATTATTCCTGAAATAAGTCGAGAACTGAAAAGCACATCAATTGAGCTTATTTGGATCATAAATGCTTATATATTAACTTATGGAAGCTGCACTCTGCTTGCTGGCAACTTAGCTGACAAATACGGTCGTAAGCTAGTGTGGTTTATGGGGTTATTTTTCTTTTCACTATTCAGCGTACTTATTTCATTTTCCACAAATGTACTTATTCTTGATATCTTAAGGTTACTTCAAGGCATAAGTGCCGCAGCCGCATTTTCGGGAGCAATATCTCACTTGGCTCAAAAATATGATGGCAATGCTCGCATACGCGCATTTAGTTTAATCGGGACGACTTTTGGCTCAGGAGCTGCATTCGGCCCATTTATTGCTGGTTTATTATCAGATTATCTAGGCTGGCGTGCCGTTTTTTGGTTACCAACAAGTTTATCCTTACTGTCTTTATTACTTGTATTAAAATACGCAAAAGAAAGTAAAAATATTAACAATAAAAAAAATGACTGGTGGGGAGCAATTACTTTCACCATTTCCGTAGGGTTAATAACATATGGCATTACCCTCGCCCCTATAGATGGCTGGCTCTCTTGCACAACTGTATTGGTTCTCCTCACTGGAGGAGCACTGTTGATTATTTTTATTTTTATCGAATTACAACAAAATGATCCGATGCTAAATCTGGCGTTATTTAAATCACCAAAATTTATTGGAGTACAATGCTTAGCACTTGCACCCGCATTTTCCTATATTGTGCTGCTAATAATCCTACCTGCTAAATTTATTGGTATGGAAGGAATGAGTGCTAATAATGCAGGACAATACTTGTTCATTTTATCTATTCCGCTATTAATCATTCCTATACTTTCCGCAAAACTAACCTATTGGATTACACCAGCAATAATCTCAGCTACTGGTTTTTTTATTACTTCAATAGGCTTATTTTTCTTGGCTTATGAAATCAACAACACTGAGTCTTACCAACGTTTGATATATCTTTTAATCATCGGTATTGGAGTAGGACTACCTTGGGGTCTTATGGATGGGCTATCGGTCAGTGTCGTTGATAAAAACCAGGCTGGAATGGCTACTGGAATATTCAATGCCATCAGATTATCAGGGGATGGAATTGCATTAGCGACTGTTAGTGTATTATTATCAGAATATCTATATTCTCATATTCATAAAGTTGAAAATAATTTATCTTCTTCACAAATCAAAATACTTACAAATCAGTTATCAACAAGTAACTTTAGCAATTTGAATAGCTATTTTCCTTATATTAGTAAAGATAAAATAATGTTAGTTTACGATTATGCATTTCACGCAACCATTTTAACGTTAGGCTTAATTACACTACTTATTTCTTTAATTGTATTTATACTATTAAGAGCTAAAAATTGATTAAACTAGACATCAGTTGAACGAAGAAAAACTAAAATTCCTACAGGGTTCGAACACGAGCTAATTCACATTGTTTTATAATGAAAATATCGTGTTCGATAAATTTTAATTGTTTTTCTATCATAATACCGAAGCTTTTCTAACACTCTGAAAGCTGATATAGCTGTGCTGGTATGATTTAATGCTGGGCTTTCTGTTAGATGCAAATGGGGAACAGAGTGTTGAAGTTGCCAACAACACTCAATCCCATTTATCGTCTTAGGGTTTATGTTTAATAGCCTCTTCACTTGCATTTTGTACATCATGACGACCAATTACTATTTGACCATCTTCTTTGATAAATTCGCTTTGTTGCTGGTTAGGCAATATATCTAGCACTACCTCTGAAGGCCGACACAATTTTACACCTAGCGGAGTGACGACAATCGGTCTATTAATCAGTATCGGATACTGCAACATCAAATCAATGAGTTGGTCATCTGTATAGCTATCTTTTTCTAAGTTTAATTGCTCATAGGGTTCAACATTTTTTCGTAGTAACGCCCTTACCGTGATTTTCATATCAGCAATAAGTTTCACTAACACATCTTTAGTCGGTGGCGTTTCTAAATAATAAATAATCGTCGGCTCAACCCCACTATTACGGATCATTGCAAGGGTATTACGCGAAGTACCGCAATTGGGGTTATGGTAGATGGTGATCTCATTCATTGGGTTACCCTTAATTTAACAGTGAAAGTCGAAGCACTAATGCAACGAGTGTGACAATGAGCACAGGGATAGTCATGATAATCCCTGTTTTGAAATAATATCCCCATGTAATAGTCATATTCTTTTGCGATAAAACATGCAGCCATAACAATGTTGCCAAACTTCCAATAGGTGTAATTTTTGGCCCCAAATCGGCACCAATCACGTTAGCATAAACCATCGCTTGTTGAATTAACCCTGATGCATCACTCCCTTCAATGGATAGAGCACCAATTAATACCGTTGGCATGTTATTCATTATTGAGGATAAAAATGCAGTTATAAATCCCGTACCAATTGTTGCTACCCATAACCCTTTATCGGCAAGGTAATTGAGCGTTTCAGAAAGATAATCGGTTAACCCTGCATTTCTTAAACCATAAACAACCAAATACATTCCTAAAGAGAAAATGACGATTTGCCACGGTGCACCACGTAACACTTTTTTGGTATTAATCGTATGGCCTCTGGCTGCAATCACCCAAAGAATTAAGGCTCCAATTGCAGCAATCGCGCTAACAGGAATACCTAATGGTTCTAAGACAAAGAATCCGATGAGCAACAACACTAATACAAGCCAACCGGCTTTAAAGGTTGTCATGTCCTTAATGGCTAAGGCGGGCTCACTCAATTTAGTGATATCATACTGCTTAGGAATATCTTTACGGAAAAACCAATGCAACATCACGAGCGTTGCAATAATAGCCGCAATATCCACAGGTACCATAATCGATGCATATTCCGTAAAACCGATATTAAAGAAATCTGCAGAAACAATATTAACCAAATTAGAAACGATCAGCGGCAAGCTCGCCGTATCTGCAATAAACCCAGCAGCCATGACAAATGCCAATGTCGTGCCTTTGTTAAAGCCAAGTGCCAGTAACATCGCAATCACAATAGGAGTTAATATCAATGCTGCGCCATCATTGGCAAATAAGGCCGCAACCGTTGCACCAAGTAACACGATATAACTGAATAACAGCTTTCCTTTACCCCCGCCCCACTTGGCAACATGTAATGCAGCCCATTCAAAGAAACCACTTTCATCTAAAAGTAGGCTAATGATAATGACGGCAACAAATGTCGCCGTGGCATTCCAAACAATGTTCCAAACAATCGGGATGTCTTGAAAACTGATTACGCCAAAGATCAGTGCCAATACAGCTCCTGCTGTAGCACTCCAGCCAATACCCAGTCCTTTGGGCTGCCATATAACAAAGGTGATCGTTAAAATAAAAATTAAAGCAGCAATAAACATAACAACCTCATTTAAAAGGTGCTTTTGTGCACCTTTTATTTTTAGAAAATAAAACTCATTCTGCGAGCTGACTTAATGCAGATATCCCCACAGGCTCTGTTTCAAGCAAAGGAACAATAGCAACACGTTTTGCCAATGTTGATGTCACCTTTTCAATCTGAGCGACTTCCTGTTCTGCTCTTGAAAGTAACAATGGTGATGTTGTTTCCGTGATAGATAGACTGTTATTGATCACCCACGCCCACGGATGTATATCTGCCCGTATTAAATCATTTTGTAAGTTCTCCGCCTCAAGCACAGGCGTAGTTTCAGCGAGTGTCGTAATAATAACTTTAGTGCGTTCAGGATCTTGTAATTGCATCATCGGCGTTAAATAATGACCTTTTTCGCCCATTTTTTTAGCAATTTCTTTATGGTATGCCCCTGTTGCATCCAGAAGTAATAATGTATGCCCAGTCGGCGCAGTATCCATGATGACAAAACGTTTACCCGCGTCTCTAATGATGCGAGAAAAAGCCTGAAATACCGCAATTTCTTCTGTGCATGGAGAGCGTAAATCTTCCTCTAGTAACGCACGCCCCTCTGCATCTAAATCTTTCCCCTTTGTTTCTAAGACATAATGACGATAACGTTCAGTTTCAGCGATAGGGTCAATTCGGCTAACTTGAAGATTGGGTAAAACACCGTCGAGGGTTGATTCAATATGCGCGGCTGGATCAGATGTGGTCAGGTGTACATCAAGCCCTTTTTCTGCCAATTTAACTGCGATTGATGCCGCAATCGTTGTTTTCCCAACACCACCTTTGCCCATTAACATAATCAGCCCATGCTGTTGCTGAGATATTTCGCCAACCAGTTCTGACAAGGTAGGTAAAGAAATAGGTTGTTTTGTCGGGGTAATAGTTGGAACTTGTGGCATGTCATTCGATAACAACTGTTTTAATGCATCGACACCCACCATATTGATATTTTGTAAATAAAGAATATCAATAGGTAACGAGCGTAGTGCTTCAGGCATAGACGCTAATGCCGCTTGTTCACGAGAATAGAGGGCATGGGATAACTTATCATTTTCAGTCACCGCCGTTTCAGGGAAAACACCATTGACAATCAATTGCTGATTTTTGATACCCAGAGATGACAACTCGCTATAGGTTCTCGCGACCTCCCTCAATGCCGCAGACTGAGGTCGTGCAACCAAGACTAGCCTTGTTAGTGATTTATCACTCAACGCTTCCACCGCCATGCTGTACTGCTCACGTTGTTTATCAAGACCAGACATTGGCCCTAAACATGACGCACCATCAGGATTGTCACTAATAAAATCACTCCATGCACTCGGGAGTTGTAATAAACGGATGGTATGCCCTGTTGGTGCGGTATCAAAAATGATATGGTCAAATTGCTCTGTAATTTCAGTATTGGTTAACAACCCAGTAAATTCATCGAAAGCTGCAATCTCTGTGGTACAGGCACCTGATAGCTGTTCCGTAATACTTTGAATTACCGCTTCAGGTAAACTTTCTTTGATTGGATTAATAATTTTGTTTCGATATTCTTCGGCTGCGGCTTGAGGGTCTATTTCAATAGCAAATAGATTTGGAATCAATGTTATTGACTTAATATTGTTGCCTATCGATTGAGAGAATACTTGCCCAACGTTAGAAGCTGGATCAGTGCTCACCAGTAAGACTTTTTTCCCTTTTTCAGCCAACTTAATTGCGGTCGCACAGGAAATAGAGGTTTTACCCACACCACCTTTTCCAGTAAAAAATAAATAATTAGGTGTGTTATCTAAAAATTTCATTTTATTGCTCCTGTTAACAACACGTTTTATCATTACCACAACACGATTTAACAATTTCAGCTTTTTCAATATTCGGTCGAATACCAAACCATCTGGCTAGCTCATGTCGTTTTGGGTATCGACCAGTCAGCACAATCTCACCGTCAAGAATCAATAGTGGAAGTGATTCGGCACCTGCGGTTTCCAAAAATGTTTTTGCTTTTGTGTTGTTAACGAACGCCATTGGCTCTTGTGCTAAATTAAAACGCCTTATACTTGCCCCTTGTTTTTTTAACCAATCCACATCTGTTGCGAAGTCCACTAATGCTTGATCGACTTCGGTTCCACAAACGCCGGTGCTACAGCATAATGCGGGATCAAATACTTCTAGCTTTTTCATATTCCAACCTTATATATGTTTTTTCGTATATGTTAATTTAAAAATTTTTATATAGAACAGCTACTCGCAGGTTCTTTTGTCTCTAAGCTTTTGAGTAAATCTGCAATTCTATTTTTCTCTGTGGCATAGGTGACATCAATGATACTTTTCACCCATGGTAGTAAAGCGGGAGATAATCGATAATGAACCCATTTGCCATGTTTTGAATCTAGTAGAAGGCCTGATGCTCTGAGCATTGCTAAATGTCGAGAGGTCTTTGGTTGCGATAAATTCAAGGCCGTATAGATATCACAGACACATAGCTCACCAGATGCTTTCAAAAGCAACACGATATCGAGCCTTGTTTGATCACCTAAAACTTTAAACAGTTGTAATGGTTCCATGTGTACCTCTTTAATCTTTTTTTTAGATTATACCCAAAAAACACATTCGTCAAATCGAATATGTTTAATTACCAACCATAGAAAAATAATCAAATAGAAAAAATAAATTCTTATAGTTACTTTGTTTCTCTTATCAGTGAATTGGCCAATAAAAATGTGATTACCATCATAAAACTCACTTTTGATATTTTTTCATATATAAAAGTAACTGCTATTTACCTTTCGAAGGAAATAATCTATTTATTTGTTTTTCATTAAAAAATTATCAATCCATCTCTTTATTCAAAAATAAACTTTTATATATAAAAACGTTTTTTTGTTACCGAAAAGAAAACTGAAGAGAGCTCACGATTTCATTAAATATTCTGCATTTATAGGTCAGTTGCTAACAATATTCCACCTACATATACTCCTTCAAAATTATTTATGATGTATGTTTGGGGTTATAAAATGAAAAAATACAGAAGCCAAGAATGGTTTGGCGTAAAAGATAAATCTGGTTTTATTGCTCGTAGTTGGCTTAAAAATCAGGGGCTACCAAATGATGCATTTGATGGAAGACCTATTATAGGTATCTGTAATACATGGTCAGAATTAACACCTTGCAATGCCCATTTGCGTGATTTAGCAGAACAAGTTAAGCAGGGTGTTTTAGAAGCTGGTGGAATTGCATTCGAGTTTCCCGTGATGTCACTAGGGGAAGCTCTTATGAAACCAACAACTATGCTATATCGCAATTTAGCAAGTATGGATGTTGAAGAGTCTATTAGAGCGAACCCATTAGATGGGGTTGTCTTATTAACCAATTGCGATAAAACCACCCCAGCCTGCCTTATGGGCGCAGCCAGTGTCGACTTACCAACCATTGTCGTGACCGGTGGCCCAATGCTTAATGGTAAACACCAAGGTAAAGACATTGGTTCTGGTACAGATTTATGGAAATTCAGCGAAGAACTGCGAGCTGGTATTATTACTCAGCAAGAATTCGATGAAATAGAAAATAATATGTCCCGTAGCTCAGGTGCATGCAACACAATGGGAACTGCCTCAACTCTTTCATGTATGGTAGAGTCTTTAGGTCTATCATTACCAGGATCTGCAACTATTCCTGCTGTTGATGCTAATCGCAGGCGCGTTGCTCGCCTTTCCGGACGTAGAGCCGTTGAATTAGTTAAAGAGAATATCTGTTTATCCCATATACTGACAAAAGAAGCCTTTGAGAATGCAATTATTACCAACGCGGCAATTGGCGGTTCAACTAATTTTATTATCCATTTATTAGCTATTGCAGGTCGCATCGGTGTTCCATTATCACTTGATGATTTTGATAAGCATAGCCAAAATATTCCGTTGCTCGTGAATTTAAAACCATCAGGTAGTTATTTGATGGAAGACTTTCATTATGCAGGAGGAATGCCAGCGGTAATCAATCAATTATTAGATAAAGTTAATTCAAATATTCTACAAATAAATGGGTTCACTCTTAAGGATAATTATTGTAATGGTGTAATTTATAATGAAGATGTTATTAGAAATTGTGCTAATCCATTACAAGATGATGCAGGAACAATTGTATTAAAAGGTAATTTAGCGCCTGATGGTGCAATTATAAAGCCTTCTGCTGCAACTCCTCAATTACTAAATTATAAAGCGAGAGCTTTTGTTTTTGAGAATATAGAAGATTACAATGAAAGAATTAATGACCTTGATTTAGATGTTAGCCAAGATGATATATTAGTATTAAAAGGTGCTGGACCTAAAGGATATCCAGGTATGCCTGAGGTGGGTAATTTTGGATTACCACTAAAATTATTAAAATTAGGGGTCAGGGATATGGTTAGAATCTCTGATGGTCGAATGTCAGGCACTGCATTTGGTACGATTGTTCTACATGTTAGTCCAGAGTCTAATGTTGGGGGAACTCTCGCTTTAGTCAAAACAGGCGATATCATCGAATTAAATTGTCAACAGCGAAAACTAACATTGCACGTTAATGAAGACGAATTATCTATACGACGTGAAAGTTGGGTTCCTGAAGAAATTAATTATCCGAGAGGATACACCCACATTTATATTAAAACAGTAAATCAAGCGAATACCGGAGCTGATCTTAATTTCTTAACAGGAAAATCCAGCTCTATTATAAAAAGGGAACCTCACCCTAAATAATACTTATTTATTTAACATCTAATATATTGAAATAAAAAACCATTAACCATTAGCTATTAACTCGCTGTTAATAGCTAAAAACTGCTAATCATTTATATTAATAAACAGAAGGGTAATACAATGAAAAAGTATTGGACTGACGATAATATGCTATTTTCTTTAGCCAAAGAAAAATTATTTGTTGGTTTAGTTGGCGATATTCTGGATACAATGGGATTACAACATCAATTTTTGCATCAGCAAATTAAGCCTATCAATTCTAATAACGTGATCATTGGCAGGGCAATGCCTGTTCTAGAAGCTGATTTTTTTCATCATTCATTTGAAGGTAATAACCCAATAAGCGAAAAACAGTTTGGTTTAATGTTTCACGCATTGGATGATTTAAAAACAAACGAAGTTTATATATGTTCCGGTGGTTCTCTTCGCTATGCGCAGTGGGGAGGCCTTATGACGAAAAGAGCGATACAGTGCGGCGCTGCAGGTGCTGTAATTCATGGATTCCATCGCGATACAAATGAGATATTAAGCTCTGGTTTCCCTGTCGCGTCCTTTGGTAGCTATGCACAAGACCAAGGACCAAGAGGAAAAGTAGTTGACTGGCGTATTCCTATTGAATTAGATGGAATTAGAGTTAATCCAGGCGATATTATCTATGGGGATAGAGATGGGGTTTTAATTGTTCCTGCTGATGCTGTAGATGAAGCTTTCCAAGGTGCTTTTGATAAAGCCAAAGATGAAAACCTTGTCGCTGATGAATTGGATAAAGGTATGACTACTGTGGAAGCCTTTGCTAAATATGGCATCATGTAAATATTAATACAAACTTATATAGAGAGGGAGCATTATGTACCCTGCAGAAAATAATATTGAGCGAAGTACAATAAAGAAAATATCCATAAGACTAATCCCTCTCATGGTTATGCTATATATAATTGCCTATATTGATAGGCAAAATATAGGTTTTGCTAAACTACAAATGGCTGACAGTTTAGGTTTAACAGAAACAGCCTTTGGTTTAGGGGCATCATTATTCTTTATTGGATATTTGATTTTTGAAGTGCCAAGTAATGTATTTCTTCATAAAGTGGGTGCTAGAATTTGGTTTTCACGTATTATGTTTACGTGGGGATTAATTACTATTTTAATGGCGTTCACCTCAAATGCGACTATATTTTATATATTGCGATTTTGTTTAGGTGCAGCAGAAGCAGGATTATACCCTGGGTTGCTTTACTATATTACAAAGTGGTTTCCGTTAAAATATAGACCTAAAGTTGTAGGATATTTAATTATTGCTAGTTTAGGTGCCAATTTAATTGGGGCTCCTCTAAATGGAATGTTGCTTAGTATACATGGTTATTTAGGCATTGAAGGATGGCAATGGATATTTATCGGTACAGGATTACCCGCAGTGATTTTTATAATTCCTGTTATTTTATTCTTGCCAGACTCCAAAGAAAAAGTCAATTTCTTATCTCCAGAGCAAAAAAAATGGTTAGATAGCACATTATCTGAAGAACAATATCAAGATAAAAATATTTCTAACGTTTTTCATGCATTAAAAGATAAAAGAGTATTACTATTAGCATTAATTCTAGGCTTTATATCATTCGGTGCATATGGATTAAGTTATTGGATGCCTACCATTGTAAAAAGCTTTGGAGTTTCGGATATGGCTAATGGATTCATCAATACAATTCCTTGGCTTGCGGCTATTTTGTGGCTAATCTGGATGACTCGTAAACCAGAAAGAACTGCTGATCCGGTCAAAAATATTGCATTACCTATGTTTGTTGCAGCTATTTTCTTAGCTGGAAGTGCAGCATTTATATTCATCCCTTGGTTAAGTTTCTTATGCATTATATTTGTGATCTTAGCTATATTCTCTATTCAACCTTGTTTTTGGACTCTAACTCAATTTTTAGGCAACACAGCCGCCGCCGCTGCGGGGTTAGCCGCAATTAATTCACTAGCCAATTTAGGTGGGTTTTTTGCACAAAATACAGTGCCGGGAGTAAGAGATCTCACTGGCAGTGTCAGTGCTCCAATGTATTATCTAGGTGCTTGTATGTTAGTTGGCGGATTCATCACATTAGCTGCAATAAAATACTTACGCCAATACGATTCAATGATTCATTCCTCTAAATTAAAAGAATAATATCTAGTTTAGATGTACCTGAATTATCAACAGTATCTGGGTAAATTCTATAATAGTGAAGTAGAACTAAATCGCCATAGGTAATTTCACCTATGGCGATTTTTTAAGCCACTAATTTAAATAAAAACAAATCTCAAAAAATACTATTTTTACCTAACCTTAAATTACCCATGATTTGATAAATGACATTCAGTTTTGCAAAATAATCAGTAGTAAATGGGAACGCAAATAACGAGTAGTTTTCCGAATAGTCATTACTAGGCATCCATATCACTAAGATTACAAATCTGTCTAAAAAAACAGCATCTGATTTATTGTTCTTAGCTAAAAAATTATGTTGTTAGTTTTGCTCAATACAAAAAATCGAGATAAAAATAGCGACTAAAGATGATCATAAAAAGAGCCTAAGAGTTCTATAATTATTGAAATAACAATATTTTAAGTTAGAATCTTAACACTATCTAGAAATGCGCACTGATTCAAAGTTTCTTACATAGCTATTTTATAGCGTCACGATAAAAATTTATAATGTGTATGAGGAAAGAGGAGCATGACAAAAAATTTAATTCATTATCGTGCACCGGCATTGAGCCGTGGTCTAGCCATATTAGAACATCTCGGCTTAAATAATAAAGCCAAAACAATGAAGCAACTTTGCTCTGAATTAAATTTTTCTTATAACGAAGTTTTCAGGATAGTACGTATATTAGAATTAGAAGGCTATCTTTACCAAGACGCTAATCGCTATTATCACCTAACAGATAAACTCAAATTTACTCATTCGAATGAAGTAATAAATTCATTCTCAGAATCAGATAGCTGCCAAAAATTGATGAAAAAATTCACATGGCAAACAAATCAATCTTGCCATTTGGCAACCATCCTAAATGGAGTGGTGCAGGTAATCACACACCAGCAACCAAATTTTGGGTTATCTATTAGTGCTCGTGATGGCTCATTATTGAACACAATCAAGTCTAGTTCTGCACTTCTATTACTGGCAATGTCTGACGAGAAAGATAGTTGGTCATTACTGCGTAATCACACACTAGACTTACCCCTGCGGGCGCAGCTACATGATGAATTGGTTAAAATACAAAAAAATGGTTATGCAGAAGTGGCTCATGATAGGATCATAGGCTTGAATTCTATTTCCTATCCCGTTTATTACTCAAATAAAATAGTTAAGCTAGTTATTACCTGCCCTTCCTTTCAGCAGAAACCTAGCGATCATAATGAAATAAAAAATTCACTTCTACGACTTGCTGAAGATCTTTCAATTGCATTGGTACAACATCTTGATATTTAACTAACGTTATTACAGTAAACAAAGATAAATAATAAAAACTGTAGTTATCTAACATTAAGCAATGAGTAATATTAGCAGGCACACCAATTATAAGGTGGAAATTTTAGTTAACTCATTGCGAGACTGTAATTTAAATTGTGTATTTACCTTTTATTAAATATGACAGTCAATGGTAAACCTCGAAAAATCGATGTATTTATAAGTGGAATTTTTTCGTAATCTGAACCGAGGAAAATTTGTAATGGCACGATTATCTTGGATGCCTATTAAGCTTTATAATCACCTCACCAAATAACCATCTTTACCTTTCGCCATAAAGATGGCTAATTATCATTAAAAATTCACACTAACCACATTCCCTACCCCACACTCCAAATCATCAATTTAATCCGCATACCGCTGGTATCATATCTCTTCTGTTTTCAAGGTATTGAGCATGATTATACGTGCCACGAATTGTATTCTTATCAACGTAACTCAATAGTTCTCACACCTGTTAACATTAGGATTTTAGTTGCTAGCCGAGTGATTGGGCTACCTGAATAATGATTTAATGCATTAAGGTAGCTCATTTGCTAATAAATGCGGGTAAGTGCTGTACCTTGGGAGGAGTTAATGCGCTAGCAAGTTCAGAGGCAGGGTTGTATTCCGCTTTGCCCGTTGCAATCGCATATCTGAAGACTTGGTTACATTCTTGGCGGATCTTACGTAACTTATCCAGCACTCCCTTTTTCTAGTTCACGCAGTGTACTGAGTACTTCTAGTGGCTTTATTTCAGCAATTAGCCTTTTATATTCATACCATTCAAGGGTTACGGCTGAAATGTATTATTAACCGCTTATTTGCATCAACTAAGTAAATTTCAGGGTAGACGTCAGTTAAACGAAGAAGGGTTAAAATTAGCTAATTCACTGAATTTTAGGCATAAAAAAAGACATCGGTTGATGTCCATTGACTTCGAAATGGTACGCCCTACAGGATTCGAACCTGTGACCTACGGCTTAGAAGGCCGTTGCTCTATCCAACTGAGCTAAGGGCGCATTGTTAATGCAGGCAGCCTATCTGGCTGATGGCGTTGAATTATACGGTTGCTGAGCGCTGAGTCAATGGCTTTTCGCTACTAAAATAGCTATATGCTCATTTTATGTAACAGTTTGAACTGACAATGACGTTAACTTCTGACAAAATAGAGCCATCACCGTGTCTCATATATGGATTAAGTTACAGATGTTAGCAAAAATTATTGATGGGAAAACGATTGCGCAGACAATTAGGCAAGAAGTTGCCCAAAAAGTACAGTTACGTTTAGAACAAGGAAAACGTGCTCCAGGTCTCGCCGTCATTTTAGTTGGTGCGAACCCTGCGTCCCAAATTTACGTCGGCAGTAAACGCCGTGCTTGTGAAGAAGTAGGCTTTATTTCACGCTCTTATGATTTACCCGACACCACCACAGAAGCTGAACTTCTGAAACTGATTGACGATTTAAACCAAGATCTTGAAATTGACGGAATTTTAGTCCAGTTACCCTTACCTGCTGGTATTGATAATGTTAAAGTGATTGAACGTATTCATCCAGATAAAGACGTCGATGGCTTCCACCCTTATAATGTAGGCCGGCTGTGCCAACGTGCACCTCGTTTGCGCCCTTGTACACCACGTGGGATTGTCACTCTGCTTGAACGCTATGATATCAATACTTATGGCCTCAATGCCGTCATTATTGGTGCATCAAATATTGTCGGACGCCCGATGAGCCTTGAGTTATTATTAGCGGGCTGTACAACAACTGTTACCCATCGCTTTACTAAAGACTTAGAGCAGCATGTACGCAATGCGGACTTGCTGGTTGTCGCTGTTGGTAAACCGAATTTCATCCCAGGAGAATGGATTAAACCTGGTGCGATTGTCGTTGATGTGGGTATTAACCGCTTAGAAAATGGCAAAGTGACAGGCGATGTGGATTTTGATGAAGCATCGAAACGCGCTGCGTGGATCACCCCTGTTCCAGGTGGTGTAGGTCCAATGACTGTCGCAACACTCATTCAAAACACGCTGCAAGCGTGCGAAGAGTATCACGATATTTAATGTATTTTGGAGTGATTAATGGAAATTTTCAATCTTGAAGGGCACCCACACGTTGAACTGTGTGATTTGCTAAAAATTCAAGGCTGGGCAGAAAGCGGCGCAATGGCTAAGGCCATGATCGCAGAAGGTTTAGTACAGGTTGATGGTGTGGTAGAAACCCGTAAACGCTGTAAAATTTTAGCGGGTAAAGTTGTCTCTATGGGCGACGAAAAAGTCAAAATCGCTGAATAAGATTTTGGGTAAGTAGGTTAGCCTATTTACCCATCTTTCAATCAAGCTTATCTCATTGATAAACCTAGTTTATTATCAAATCGAATACTATCAAATAAATCCTTCGGCACCCTTTCCCCAAAAGCAAACTGTGAGATACCACCAGCTACTTTATCTGCCTGATTTTGGTAATTGTTTCTATTTGGGTATGAACTCAAGGCACTCCGCTGATCCATTAATTCAAACATACGGTTAGTCAGCCCTGCTTTTTCATTTGGCTGCAATTTAATTTCTTCAGACCAATTCGTTACATACATGACTGGTACTGAGTATCGTTGATTGTTATGGCTAATTGTTAGGTTATAACAATCCAGATTCAAGTTGCCAATGCACTTCGTCACTGCGGTTTTAAATGAACGTGTTTTCAAATTACCAAACTGTTGCTCTTTAACACCCTCAGAAAATAGTATTTTTCCTTGTTCTTCTTGCTGCTGCGATGATGACCAAACAATAACCACTTGGGGTGTTTTTTGTCTAATTTCATTGATAAATTGTTCAACTGATGGCGCTTTGGGCTTGCTTGGTTCAATCTCTGCAACAGCGACCTTTTGGTCGCTTTTTATCGGAACTTGGCTTGTATTACTAGACGCTATAGTGCTCTCAGAGGGCATCTTACTTGAAATATACCACGTTGCAGTGGGGATATTCGCTGGTTGCCTTTTAATCCCCACTAGATTTTGTAAAAAGGTGATAACACTTTTTTTAATCGATGTTGGAGACCATAAACTTCTGACTGAAGTGCTGATTGGTGATGGCATAATTATTACCCTTATTTCAAATAATAGCGCCACCGCATTGTGCGTACTTGATGGCTACTTTTGTTCATTAATTGAACTTATTATTTGACGGAAAAATAATTATTTCTTGCAAATTTAGCTACTAAATAGAAAAACGGCCAAATATTGCATCAATCAATACCTAACCGTTTAATTTTATCAAATTCTAATTTTTTAACGCACCCACTACGCTAAATAGTTCGTGTTGTGGCTAGGCGCCGAACGCGGATAGCTTGGGGAGCATACATAAGTATGTG
>NZ_JAGSPI010000006.1:0-208217 GCF_020381325.1 Providencia vermicola | reverse complement strand
ATCAATCAATACCTAACCGTTTAATTTTATCAAATTCTAATTTTTTAACGCACCCACTACGCTAAATAGTTCGTGTTGTGGCTAGGCGCCGAACGCGGATAGCTTGGGGAGCATACATAAGTATGTGACCCAAGTAGCCAAGTGATGGCAACACCGCCACAGCGCGAAATAACGTTCATAGCAAATAGAAAAACGGCCAGATATTGTATCAATCAATACCTAACCGTTTAATTTTATCAAATTCTAATTTTTTAACGCACCCACTACGCTAAATAGTTCGTGTTGTGGCTAGGCGCCGAACGCGGATAGCTTGGGGAGCATACATAAGTATGTGACCCAAGTAGCCAAGTGATGGCAACACCGCCACAGCGCGAAATATGACGCGTAGGTGCTTATTTACGGCGCCACGTTGTCCCCGCAGACGAATCCTCCAACACAATCCCCATCGCTGTCAGCTCATCCCGTGCCGCATCCGCCTGCGCCCAATCTTTATTTTGACGTGCATCTAATCGCTGCTGAATTAACACTTCGATTTTTGCAACTTCCGCGTCATCTTCACTTTGAGCGCCGCCTTTTAGGAAGTTTTCTGGATCTTGTTCTAGTAAACCGAGCACACCTGCTAGTTCACGCAGTTCTGCAGCCATACCATTAGCCGCAGTCATATCTTCCGCTTTCAAACGATTGATTTCACGCACCATGTCAAATAACACAGAATAGGCTTCCGGCGTATTAAAATCATCGTTCATCGCTTCAACGAAACGGGCTTTAAAGGCTTCTCCGCCCGCTGGTTTTGCAGATTTGTCTGTGCCACGTAATGCAGTGTACATACGCTCTAACGCGGTACGTGCTTGTTTCAGGTTTTCTTCTGTGTAATTCAGTTGGCTACGATAATGGCCTGAAAGTAGGAAATAACGCACAGTTTCAGCATCGTAATACTCAAGCACATCACGAATGGTGAAGAAGTTATTGAGAGACTTCGACATTTTCTCTCTGTCTACCATGACCATGCCTGAGTGCATCCAATAGTTCACATACGGGCCATCATGGGCACAAGTGGATTGAGCAATCTCATTTTCATGATGCGGAAACATTAAATCTGAGCCGCCGCCGTGAATATCAAAATGATTACCCAATGTTTTGCTGTTCATCGCCGAACATTCAATGTGCCAGCCCGGACGACCTAAACCCCAAGGTGATTCCCAGCTTGGCTCACCTTCTTTGGACATTTTCCACAGCACGAAGTCCATTGGATTGCGTTTAACATCCGCCACTTCAACACGCGCACCCGCTTGAAGTTGTTCTAAATCTTGGCGAGATAGCAAGCCGTAATTTGGGTCGGTTTTCACTTCGAACATCACATCGCCGTTATCTGCAACATAAGCATGACCACGTTCAATTAAGCTTTCCGTCAGCTCAATAATTTCGCTGATATGGCGCGTTGCACGTGGCTCGCTATCCGGACGAAGAATATTCAATGCATCAAAATCTTTGTGCATTTCCGCTAACATGCGAGTGGTGAGCTCTTCAACACTTTCGTTATTTTCTGCGGCACGTTTAATGATTTTATCGTCAATATCCGTGACATTACGAACATAATTCAAATCATAACCTGAATAACGCAAAAAGCGACTGATTGCATCAAATGCCACAAATGTCCGGCCATGACCGATATGACACAAGTCGTAGATAGTGATGCCACACACATACATCCCAATCTTTCCTGCGTGGATGGGCTTAAACTCTTCTTTTTGGCGACTTAGTGTATTAAAAATTTGCAGCATCTGGACTTTTCCATGTAAGTGAAAAATGATTATCGATTTCTATCGGTAAAATACCATGTTATTGAACCCCGATCACCTTAAGAATGCAAGGGTTTACCCCGCCTTTCCTTTTCGATTTCAACAGGCATTTAATACACACCTATTATGCTATAAAGCACCCGCAAAACGCACTGTCGCTTCAAGTCAGGTTTTATCTGTGATATAAACGTGCAGATCTCAACGCTTTCGCAAGATAGCGCACAAAAAACAATTATTCAGGATAGCTATTATGGTTACATTTCATACCAATCACGGCGACATTGTTATCAAAACGTTTGACGATAAAGCGCCAGTCACCGTCGAAAACTTTTTAACTTACTGCCGTGAAGGTTTCTACAATAATACCATTTTCCACCGTGTTATTAACGGCTTCATGATCCAAGGCGGTGGTTTTGAGCCGGGCATGGAACAAAAAAACACGAAAGCGCCTATTAAAAACGAAGCAAACAACGGTGTAAAAAATACCCGTGGCACACTGGCAATGGCTCGTACTAACGACCCACACTCTGCCACTGCACAATTCTTTATCAACGTCGTTGATAATGACTTCTTAAACTTCCGTTCAGAGCGCCCAGATGGTTGGGGTTACTGCGTATTTGCTGAAGTTGTTGAAGGTATGGACGTGGTTGATAAAATCAAAGGCGTTTCAACTGGCCGTAGCGGTTTCCACCAAGACGTTCCTCGTGAAGATGTTGTGATCGAAAAAGTGACTGTCAGCGAGTAATCCTGTCTCTATGTCTACTTACATCATTGCAGATCTGCATTTGAGTGAAGATGAACCGGCGATCACCGCCGGTTTTATCAATTTTATTCAACAACAAGCCATCCACGCCGATAGCCTGTATATCCTCGGTGATTTTTTCAATTATTGGGTGGGCGATGATGACTATAACCCGCTTCATCAGCGCGTCGCGAACGAGCTAAAACAGCTCACGGCTAAAGGCATTCCTTGTTACTTTATACATGGCAACCGTGATTTTTTAATTGGTAAACGCTATGCCAAGCAGTGTGGAATGACGATTTTACCCCAAGAAACTGTTCTCGATATTTATGATAAGCGCATTTTAATTCTACACGGTGATACCTTATGCACCGATGATATGGCTTATCAAAACTACCGCAAAAAAGTTCACACGCCTTGGATACAACGTATTTTTCTCACGCTCCCTCTGTTTATTCGCCGCCGAATAGCACAGAAAATGCGCGAAAATAGCCAGTACGCCAGTAGCATGAAAGCCGAGTCTATCATGGATGTTAATCCACAAGCTGTTGTTAATGCATTACAAAGACACAAAGCGCAGTGGATGATTCATGGCCATACCCACCGCCCAGCTATTCATGAAATCAATATTGATGGCAGGCTACATTTTCGTGGTGTATTAGGTGCATGGCACCATGAAGGCTCAGCCTTTGTCATTAATGAACACGGTATCGAACTGATTTTCTTTCCCTTCGAATAATCCCCATGAAAGTTCTTGGTCGTAAACGCGACCGTTTGCTTATTTATTAGTCACGCAAACGTTTTCCTTGCTGCTTTGTCATGATATGATCGACTCAATTCAATTCTCCACCTTCGGGTGACGTTTTTTTCAATACAGGAAAGCACCAAATGACTGCCCAAGCTTCTGCTCAATCTGCGGCAAAAATCGCCATTGTTATGGGTTCGAAAAGTGATTGGACGACCATGCAGCACGCTGCTGATGTATTAACCGAACTCCAAATTCCTTTTCACGTCGAAATTGTTTCTGCACACCGCACACCCGATAAACTGTTTTCGTTTGCCGAAACCGCCAAAGAAAATGGTTTTGATGTGATCATTGCAGGTGCAGGTGGTGCAGCTCACCTACCAGGTATGATAGCGGCCAAAACCTTAGTGCCTGTTTTTGGTGTTCCTGTACAAAGCGCGGCACTCAGTGGCGTTGATAGCTTATATTCCATCGTTCAGATGCCAAAAGGAATCCCCGTGGGGACGCTTGCTATTGGTAAAGCCGGTGCAGCAAATGCCGCGCTGTTAGCGGCGCAAGTATTAGCCATTGCAGATACTGCCGTTTTTAATCGCTTATCCACTTGGCGTGAAACACAAACTAACGACGTACTCAATAACCCAGACCCGAGGAATGCGTAATGAAACCCGTTTGCGTACTGGGCAACGGTCAGCTGGGTCGCATGCTGCGCCAAGCTGGCGAACCATTAGGTATCGCCGTTTTCCCTGTCGGATTGGATGCAGAGCCTGAAGCGGTTCCTTATCAACAAAGCGTGATCACCGCTGAAATCGAGCGTTGGCCTGAAACGCCTTTGACTAAAGAGTTAGCTAGGCACAATGCTTTTATCAACCGCGATATTTTCCCGCGTTTAGCTGACCGCTTCCCACAAAAAAGCCTGTTTGATAGCTTAAATTTGTCAACCGCCCCTTGGGTACTGCTCGAATCCCCTAAGCAATGGCCTGAATTGTTTGCATCACTGGGTGATTTTCTGATAGTTAAACGCCGAACAGGTGGCTATGACGGGCGCGGCCAATGGCGTGTACGCCCAGGTGACGAACTCAGTCTCCCCGCTGAAATTTACGGTGAGTGCATTGTAGAGCAAGGCATCCCTTTTGATGCCGAAGTCTCTGTGATTGGCGCTCGTAATGCTGCTGGGGAGTCGGTTTTTTACCCTATCACCCACAATCTGCACCAAGAAGGCATCCTGCGTACCAGTGTCGCTTTTCCGAAATCCACCAATCCTCAGCAAGATCAAGCTCAAGCGATGTTAAGCGCTGTAATGAATGAGCTCGGCTATATTGGTGTGATGGCGATGGAATGCTTTGTTGTGGGCGATAAACTGCTGATCAACGAAATTGCCCCTCGCGTACATAACAGTGGACATTGGACACAAAATGGTGCCTCAATCAGCCAATTTGAGTTGCATTTGCGTGCCATATTGAATCTACCAATGCCATCCCCTGAAGTATACAGCCCTGCGGTAATGGTGAACTTAATCGGTACTGATGTGAATATCGATTGGCTCAATTTGCCACTAGTCCACCTGCATTGGTATGAAAAAGAGGTGCGTCCAGCCCGCAAAGTTGGCCATTTAAACATCTCCCACAGTGACTGTAATCAGCTAACCGAAACGCTCAGTGCACTCATTCCACTCTTACCAAATGAGTATAAAAGTGGCATTGAGTGGGCAAATGAAAAATTAGACTGGTACTCTCACCAATAAATAGGGAAAATAGCCTTAATCGATGCCCGAACTTGTTTTCGGGCATTTTGCTATTTTCGCCGTCATCCAGATGATAATTCTCCTGACTAAAGGTGTGCGGCATGACTGGAGTTACTATGTCCTCGCAGCATTTTAGTCCGTTTTATCAGTGGTGTATTTTAATTCTATTAGGGTTAGTTTATTTTTTAGCCACAGCCACGACTTTCACCTCTTTAGGCGTTGTATTGCCAGAAATGATCAGCGAGCTAAAGTGGAGCTGGAGTGAAGCGGGTTTTGGTTTTACCTTATTAGGTTTAACTTGCGGACTAGCAAGCTTTCTTCCCTCTTTACTGATCCGTAAAGTTGGCGTGCGAGCCACATTGCTGCTGGGTACCTTAGTCTTTGTCGCTGGGTTTTATAGCCTGTATTCCACCAACACCATTAGTACGTATTTCTTAGGTACAGCCTTGATTGGTATCGGTTTTACCTTATTAGCCACGGTGCCTGGCACTTACGTGCTTTCCCGATTATTTGAAAAACAGTCCCTCGCTTTTGGCTTATATTTCACCATTGGTGGGCTTGGTGGAGTTGCAGGGCCATGGATTTATTTCTATGCCTCAAACCAATTGGGCTCGTGGCGCATGCACTGGGTTCTGTGCGCTATTTACCTCAGTATCATCACGTTAATCACTATCTTTATGTTACGTGAAGGCAAACAAGAGCAAGAACATGCCAAGAAAGTGATGCAAAAACAAGTCAGTGATGCAAGCAAACCCATTTATCGTACAGCTGAAGTGTGGACCGTTGGACGCGCACTGCGTACATGGCAATTTTATTTAATCGCTGCGACTTATACCTCCTTTTTATGGTGCGGGATCACTGTGAATAGTTTTGCTGTCGCTCATATTGAAGAACGTGGCTTTGGTATGACCGTTGCAGTTTCATTACTCAGTACAATGGCTTTTGTTAATGCATTTTCACGATTTATTGGCGGCGCAGCGGGGGAATGGTTAGAGCCGAAAAAACTGCTGATTGGCAGCTTAATTATCATGGTGCTTGGTGTTATCTTCCTTAGTATCGCAAGCTCCTGGTTTTGGCTGATTTTATTTGTTCTGTGCGTAGGAATTGGTTACGGCATGACATTCTTAGCCTCAAGTGTTTTGTTATCAAACTATTTTGGACGTGGCCCCTATTTAGAGCTATTTTCTGTGGTTAACTTGATTTCAACTATCGCCTGTTTAGCGCCATTTATCGCAGGTGGGATCAAGGACTACACAGGTAGCTTCACCCCTGCATTTTTAGTCATTGCCGCCCCTGTGGTGGTTATCCTCGGCTTAACATTAATGATGAAACCGCCAGCACTCCATACCAAATAAAAAATCCCGAGCGCAGGCTCGGGAAAGAGAAAACCAAGGGAAAATAATCAGAAAACCAGATATTGGATCAAAACATGCGTTTCACATTGTGCCACGACAAACTACAATGAGGTGGCACAAATTCAATCAAGGCTTTAACAATTCAGGGACGTTTAACAGAATAAATTCATTATCATCGGCTTGATTTGGCTCACGGCTTGATGAGAATGGATAGTTATTGTCATTCCCGACAATGATATGTTCACCGTCGACCACATCCACATTTTCAATCGTAAAGAATGGGAAAGTAAACACGCCATTATTCAGTGGTTTTCTTGCCTGACTATTTGGGTCTTTAATATTCATTAAATCAATATACGCTTGCTTATCAACCGCTCCACCGACGTTTTTGTCTGAAAACTCAATACGGTATACACGCTTAAATTTCGCTAAGTTACTAAAGCAATTTTCCGTGTTCGTACTTCCTGCCGCGCAGGCTTTATCCGATGTCCCCTCGCCATTATCACGTTCGATGATTAAACCGTGTGTGTCATCGATTAAATTAAAATCGCCGATAGCATTTTGGTTATCTTCGAACACATACAGCCAGCTTCTGCCTGTCCAATCTTGTTTTTTTACATCGAACTCAAGAATGCGTGCAGTGCGATTGCCATCCACATTTTCATAATCTTGTTTTTCATCAACCCAAATTGCCCCTTCAAGCATTGGGTACAGTTTTGAACCGTCTGGCGAGGAAGCCATACCTTCAAACCCTTTTGAGCGATTCACTTGGAAAGTCACTTTATCTGTTGGTTTGCCTGGTGTGGTGACTTGGTAGTGGTCTGGAGAAACTACTTTTTTGCCATCAACCTGTGTTTCAAACAGGGCTAACACTTTGCCATCCAAATCCATTTTTATCAGGTATGGGCCAAATTCATCCCCTACCCATAATGCACCATTAGCAAATTGAAAACTTTCTGGGTCGAAGTCGCTGCCCGTTAAGTAACGTTCCTTTGTGCTCTCATTAATAATGTGAAAAGGAATAATTTTGTCGGGATCATGGAAAAAAACCGTTTTGAGTGGTGTTGTTTTGCCTGATTTAAAATCGATATCGTATTGTGTCACATATAGCATAGAGTCTGGTGAATTCACTTTATTACCGAACCCATTATCCGTTAACACCCAATAGGTGCCATCCGCCATTCGTTTAATTCCTGAATGGCCTTGCAATGGCTGCCCTTTGATTGGAATGTGTTTCCCCGTTGGACGATCAGCGGATTTTCCTTCGACTTTACCGAGGGTATCAACGCGTGTGCCAGTGGTGAATTTGCCACTCACTTGCAGGTCTGCAGGCGCATCTTGTGGCGCTGGAACAGTGGAATCAACGGAAAGAATGGAATGCCCCATTAATGTGGCAGGCACTTCTTGTTGAGCAAACCCTGAGAAGCTAAATGAAATCAAACTTGCCAGTAAAGAAAATGAACCCAACATCTGTTTAACTGGGCGTGTAATTGAATTTTTATGCTGCATGGTTATGTTTCCATTTTAAGGCTATCAATAATCGACGGCGGAATCATAACCTGAGTGAATGACGGTTTTGTGAAGGATTGAAGACAGTTATTTTAATTGGGCGCAAATAATTTCACGCCCAATTATTCCCTATAAACTAATCACCCATTGGGTAATCGACGGTGCTGGCTACCTGTTCCTAATAAGCGAAGACCTAACCATCCCCCGCAAATCGACAACAAAATAGCTGCGCACAGCGGTAATAATACCCACATACGCCATTCAGGTTGCCATGGGAAATCAAACACTTTGCTTTGCAATAACCACAAGGCAATCTCAGCCCCAAAGGCCGCAGCAAGGCCTGCCATTAAGCCAAGTAATGCAAACTCGCTCCATAACGTTCTGCGCATCAGCTTTCTGCTCGCACCTAAGGTGCGATAGACCACCAGTTCGCGCTCACGTTGGCTCATTCCCACTTGAATCTGTGCCAACAATAGCAGCAAGCCACAGAAAATCACTAAGACGACCATCACTTCAAGAGCTTGGCTGACTTGCTGAAGGATTTGCTGAATCTGTGTAATGATCGCCCCTGTATCCAGCACATTGATGGTTGGGTAATGGCGGCTAAGTTGCGTCAATAACTGGCCATCCCCCTCATAATGGAAACTACTCAGCCATGTTGCTGGCATTTTCGACAAGCTTTCTTCCGAAAAAATAAAGTAGAAATTCGGTCGTAAACTTTCCCAATCCACAGTGCGGATACTGCTTACTGTCGCCGTAAAAACTTGGGCTCCTGCATTAAATGTCAGTTTATCCCCCAATTTTAACCCTAGCTCTTTCACCACAGTTTGTTCAATGGAAACCTCTCCCGCTTTCGGCGGCCACGTGCCTTCATTCACGATATTCGCAGGAGCCAATTGAGATTGCCACGTTAAACTGAGTTCACGCCTCACCGTGTTATTATTCGGATCGCGTTTATCGGCCCACTCAATCGCCGATTGATCATTAATATCCGTTAAGCGTGCCAATACCACAGGGTTAAACTCGGTGGGAACAACTTGGTGCTGTGCCAATAGTTGTGTCACAGGCTCAAGCTGAGACGCATTCATATTGATAAGAAAATAATTGGGGCTATCCGCAGGTAACTGTTGCTGCCAACGATCAAGCAAATCCCCGCGCACTAAAATTAATAATGCCAATAACATAAACGAGAGCGAAAAGGCGCTCATTTGGGTGATAGTTTGCAACGGTTGGCGCAATAAGCGGCTGACTGAAAGGCGTAAACTCAGCTGGCGAAATTTAATATGGCGCAGCCCCCAAAGCCCGACCCAACCAATTAAAGCCAATAAAATCGCAACGACAACAATCCCTGCAAGAATCGACCATAAAAGTGGGTTCACGCCAGCAAAAAGAAATAATCCCCCCACAACAATTAAACTCACCACGGGAAGATAATAATGCAGCGGCCATACTGGAGATTTTGCATCCTCACGTAACACCCGTGAAGGTTGCGTCGCCATCAATTGATAATAAGGACGACTGCCTACGATGATAGCAATGATAAACAATGTACCAATTGCCCACACCCATGGCATTAAACTAGCAGGTGGCAACTCTTTTGGCAGCATTGCGCCTAGAATTTGCATCAAAATGCCTTCAAAGGCTAGCCCTAATAATGAACCTAATAACGCCGCGGCCACTAAAATGACTAACCACTGGCCAATGATCCATTTACGCAGCGCACTGCGCCCCGCCCCAAGTGTTTTTAGAACCGCAATAAGCTGATGGCGGCTACGGCAATAGTGGGTCATGGAAACCACAACAGCTGCAATCGCCAGTAATAAGGTTAATAATACGGATAACAACAAAAATTGCTGAGCACGTTGGAAGGTTTTCCCCACCGCACCATTGTCTTCACTTAAGGTATACCATCGCTGGTCATTACGCAGTTCTTTATCAAACTTTTGCTTAAATGCATCGATAACTTGGCTATCACCCGCGAACATATCGCGATAGGTTAAACGGCTACCTAACTGAATCGCCCCCGTTAATGGTGCATCTTCAATCGCAATTAATACTCGAGGGGCAATTTGGAATGGATTGAAGCCACTATCAGGCTCTTGGATTAATTTCCCTGAAACCTTTAACGTCGCATCGCCGATATCAATATTATCGCCAATATTCAGGTTCAATAACTCTAATAAGCGAGGTGCCACTAACACCTCCCCTCGGGTTGGTACTAGCCCCTCAGGTTCTGTGACTAATCCGCCATACAGCGGATAAGCCTTATCGGCGGCTTTGACTAACACCAGTTGAGGCCGGGCATCTTCATCTTCCGTTGCATAAGCCATCGTCGAAAATGATATCTGCTGGCTCAGTTTTAATCCGTCTTTTTGTGCTTCTTGCAACCAAGCAGGCTCACTCGGGTGTGAGGAACGTAGAACCAGATCCCCTGCAAGCAGCTCACGGCTTTGGTAGCTCATGCTGTTTTCGATACGATCACTAATGCGCCCTAACGCTAAAACACAGGCAACGGCGAGCGTGAGTGCTAACCAGACAATCAATAATGACGGCGTTTTCCATTCACGCCAAAACCAACGCCAAATCATGCTTCTTCCCTCAGTTGACCATCAACTAAGCGTAAGCGACGCTGGCAACGTGCAGCGAGTTCGTTATCGTGTGTAACTAAAATCAGCGTAGTACCATGTTCTTTATTCATGGCAAACAGTAAGTCCGCAATTTTATCCCCCGTTTGTCTATCGAGGTTACCTGTCGGCTCATCGGCAAATAAAATTTGTGGACGGCCGTTAAATGCGCGAGCCAGTGCCACACGCTGTTGTTCGCCACCAGAAAGTTGTGGCGGCATATGCTTCATGCGATCTTTTAAGCCTAAATCGGTCAGTAACTCAGCGGCATGTTGGTGGCTAGATGACTCTGACTCTCCACGCAACAAGGAAGGTAACTGCACGTTTTCAATCGCATTTAATGTAGGGATTAACATAAACGATTGGAACACAAACCCCACGCTTTGCGCGCGCAAACGAGCTCGTTCCTCTTCATCCATACGGGTCAGGTCTTGCCCCAATAAATTGACCGAGCCACTCGTGCCGTCATCTAAGCCCGCAATGATCCCAAGCAGAGTTGATTTCCCCGATCCTGACTCGCCAATTAAAGCAATTGTTTGACCAGACTCGACAATTAGCTCAACACCTTGCAATATAGTCAGTTCATGTTCACCTTGACCAACACGTTTAATGAGATGATGAACTTCAAGAATATTATTCGCCGACATATATTGGTTTTTCTCCTGTTACTGACTGCAAGTGGACACGCCCTTGCGTCAACTAAGCTATTGATCTTAGGTGATAGCCTAAGTGCAGGCTACCGTTTACCCGCTGAGCAGGCGTGGGCCTCTTTGCTTGCCGACCGCTGGCAGAAACTGTCTCCACCTATTGAGGTGGTCAATGGTAGCATTAGCGGCAATACATCAGCACAAGGGCTGGAACGCCTTTCTGCCTTATTGGAACAAAATAAACCGAGCTGGGTGTTGATTGAGCTCGGTGCTAACGATGGCCTGCAAGGCTTGCCTGTCGAACAACTGGAAATTAATTTACAGCAAATAATCGACCAAATCGTGCAATCGGGTGCAAAACCGCTCTTAATGCAAATTCGTATTCCACCAAATTATGGAAAACGTTATACAACAAGCTTTGAAAAAGTGTATCCGAAATTGGCGGATAGCAATCAAATTCCGTTGCTGCCCTTTTACATGGAGACAGTCATCACTAAGCCTGAATGGATACAACAAGATGGGATACACCCGACTGTTGAGGCTCAGCCATCCATCGCTGACTTTATGGAAAAACAACTTTCCGCACATATTTTACCCTCAAACAAGTAAAATAGAGAGTAAACAAACGCGATAAAGGCCTCTTTATACGCGAAATATATTCAGTTGCATGAAATGAAGGTAAAGTTATGCAAACATCAGCACGAAACGGAAAATCAGTTCTGATCACAGGAGCATCAAGCGGTATTGGCTTTTGTGCTGCACAAACGCTACGCCAGCGTGGCTACCATGTCATTGTCGCTTGTCGCAAAGAAAGCGATATATTACGCTTAAAAAACCTTGGTTTCGATGCTGTTACCCTTGACCTTGATGATAAGAGTAGCATAGATAATGCAGCACAAAAGGTGCTAACACTCTGTAATCACCGCCTTTTCGGATTATTCAACAATGCGGGTTTTGGGGTTTATGGGCCATTGAACAGTGTAAGTCGGGAACAACTCGAAGCTCAGTTTTCGACAAATTTTTTCGGCGTGCACCAATTGACCTTCCAACTGCTGCCCGCCATGCTAGCGCACAGCGAAGGGCGCATTGTGCAAACCAGTTCGGTGATGGGCATTATCTCTACTCCTGGTCGTGGTGCTTATGCAGCGAGCAAATATGCCTTGGAAGGTTGGTCAGATGCCTTACGGTTAGAACTGAAAGGCAGTGGTGTTTTCGTGAGTTTAATTGAACCAGGGCCAATTCACACGGCATTCACTCAAAATGTTGAACAAACTCAAAAAGATAAACCTGTTAAAAACCCTGGGATCGCCTCGCGCTTTACTTTAACCCCAGAACATGTGGTTGAAAAGCTAATCCATGCGCTGGAAAGCCCACGCCCACGCGTGCGTTATTCTGTCACGCTTTTAACCGTGGCAGTCCGAGTGCTTAAACGTGTTTTACCTGACAAACTGATGGATAAAATACTGGCAAATCAGGGAAAAAAGGCTTGAAAAAAGCAAAATAAGCCCCACTCTACTATTAATGCTAACTCATTCAAAAGAGATACCCTATGTTTGCGAATAACGCACAAATTATTGATATTAACGAAACTAATCTTCATCAAGTCATTGAACAATCAATGAACTTACCCGTCATGTTTTACTTTTGGTCACCTCGTAGCCCTCATTGCCAAGAGTTTGGCACAATGTTGGAAAAAATTGCCAACGACTACGCAGGTTTATATATCTTAGCTAAAGTTAACTGTGACGAAGAGCAAATGATTGCCAGCCAGTTTGGCTTAAAAGCCATCCCAACGGTATATGTTCTGCAAAATGGTCGCCCAGTTGATGGCTTTGAAGGGCCGCAGCCAGAAGAGGTCGTGTTAGAGATTTTATCTCGTGTTCTACCAAGCCCTGAAGAGTTGAAAGCAGCACAAGCGGCTGAATTAATTGCGGAAGGTAAAACACAAGAAGCCTTGCCACTGTTAAAAGAAGCGCACCAATTAAACCCAAAAAATAGCGATATCACCCTGTTATTAGCAGAAACACAAATTAGCCTAAAATTAGTCGATGACGCACAAACCACATTAGACGTAGTGCCATTACAAGACAAAGACAGTCGTTATCAAGGACTGATTGCGCAAATTGAATTGTTAAAACAAGCGGCGGATACCCCTGAAATTCAACAATTACAGGACGAATTTAATCAAGATCCGCAAAATACCACGTTAGCCGTTCAATTAGCACTAAAATTACATGAAGTGAACCGTAACGAAGAAGCCCTTGAAATGTTATTTAGCTTCTTACGTAAAGATTTAGGCGCGGGTGACGGCGCCGTGAGAAAAACCATGATGGATATTATGTCCGCCATGGGTACTGGCGATGCGATTGCGAGTAAATATCGCCGCCAAATGTATTCATTACTTTATTAATTAAGGGGTAGATATGGACTTGTTCGCCTTTGGTGCCATTCCGATTATTATTTTTGTGGCTATCGTTATTGTTTTCACCTGCGTTAAAACAGTACCGCAAGGGTTTCAATGGACAGTTGAACGTTTTGGGCGTTACACCCGTACATTGCAACCTGGGCTGCATATTATTGTGCCATTTATGGACAAAATCGGCCGTCGTATCAATATGATGGAACAAGTCCTTGATATCCCATCACAAGAAGTCATCTCGCGGGATAACGCCAACGTCACTATCGATGCCGTGTGCTTTATCCAAGTGGTCGACCCAGTTCGCGCCGCTTATGAAGTCAGTAATCTAGAACTGTCTGTGCTTAACCTAACAATGACCAATATTCGTACCGTGTTAGGGTCTATGGAACTTGATGAAATGCTGTCTCAACGAGATTCGATCAACTCCCGCTTATTGCATGTGGTGGATGAAGCGACGAACCCATGGGGTGTGAAAATCACCCGTATTGAAATTCGTGATGTGAAACCGCCAAAAGAGCTTATCAGTGCTATGAATGCGCAGATGAAAGCGGAAAGAACAAAACGTGCCGATATTTTAGAGGCAGAAGGTATTCGTCAAGCGGCAATCCTTAAAGCTGAAGGTGAAAAACAATCACAAATTTTAAAAGCCGAAGGGGAAAGGCAGTCTGCTTTCTTGCAAGCAGAAGCGCGTGAAAGGGCTGCTGAAGCAGAAGCAAGAGCCACCCAAATGGTATCTGAAGCAATTGCCGCTGGGGATATGCAAGCCATTAACTACTTCGTGGCACAAAAATACACGGATGCGTTAACCAGTATTGGCTCGGCACAAAATAGCAAAGTGATTATGATGCCATTAGAAGCCAGCAATTTAATGGGTGCTATTGGCGGTATTACCGAGCTCATTAGCGAAAGCAAAAAAACAACACAAAAGGCAAAAGAATGATAGAGCTTATCAGCGCTCAGCCGGCATGGTTTTGGCTGTGCCTTGGGGGGCTATTGCTGATTGCCGAATTACTTGGCACAGGCGGCTACTTACTTTGGTCTGGAATTGCCGCCGTTGCCGTTGGTTTATTGACTTGGGCTTTGCCATTTTTAAGTTGGGAGTGGCAAGGGATTCTATTTGCTATTTTTACCCTCGTTTCCGCTGTGTTATGGCGCAAATGGTTAAGCGGCCGTAAAAAAAGCAAAGCTGACGATGTCAATCAAATCAGCCACCAACTTGTGGGGGTTAAAGCGCGTTTGTTAACAGATACCGATGAAGGCTTTAGCCGTGTTCGCCTTGCTGATGGCAGCTGGCGGGTTTACAGCGACGTCCCACTTCTTGCTAATACTGAAGTGGTGGTCATCGCCGTTGATGGTATTACATTGCAAGTTAAGCCTTCTGGTGATGACAGCAGCCACGTGCCAGGTGGTCAATAATCGGGCAGTCAGCGCCATCATCTCCTGGGCACACATCCACCAGCTCCTGTAATGTATCGCGGATTGCAGACAGTTTAAAAATTGTCTGCTCTATTTCATCTATCTTAGCAATTGTCGTGCTTTTCACATCGGCGCTATGTCTGGTTGGATTACGAAACAACCCCAATAACTCACCACATTCGTCCAAGGTAAAACCAACATCTTTGGCTTGTTTAAGCAATACCAGTTCATTTAAGTGCCGTTCTTGATAATAGCGATAACTATTCTCCCCCCTTTCCGGAGGTGTGATCAGCCCTTTATCTTCATAAAAACGGATGGCTTTTGCAGTTAGGCCTGTTTTTTTGGCAATTTCACTAATATTCATAATAACCCCTTGACCTTAACCTTGCTGGAAGGTGTAACCTTTGCTCATAGTCGAATTATAGACCTAATTGTCGATAAAGTTATAGACCCAATTCATCTAACGGGTTCGGAGGCTGCAAAATGAGTAACAAAATTATCCTAAAATTACAGGGACTAAGCTGCATGCACTGTGTCGGCTCTGTCACTAAAGCATTAGAAGCGCGTGGTGATGTGGCAAATTTAAACGTCACTATCGATTATGCAACATTAGAAAGTGATGCCAATGTTGCTGATATCATCAGCACAATTACTGAAGCAGGCTATGAAGCCGAAGTTGCATCAATACCTGATGTCGAATTACAGCTTTCGGGTTTGAATTGCATGAAGTGTGCAGGCAAAACTCAAAAAGCCCTCGAAGAGGTTGAAGGTGTTGCGGCTGCGCTTGTCAATACAACACAGGCAAAAGTATATGGCTCCGCTGATGCTCAAACCTTAATTGCGGCGGTTGAGCAAGCAGGCTTTAAGGCTCAGCTGCCACAATCCAATGAGGTGACGTTATCCCTTTCAGGGTTAAGCTGCATGAAATGTGCGGCGAAAACCCAACAAGCACTTGAAGCCGTTGATGGCGTTATAAGCGCACAAGTGGATACAACCTCCGCAGTCGTGCAAGGCTCAGCACCAGTTTCGGCGTTGATTGCGGCAGTTGAAGCGGCAGGTTACCAAGCCAAAGAAGGTGAATCCTACCCAAAAACTGAGCCGCTGACTACCCAAACTGAACAGCCGGATGCTGATTCAGCGGCAATTTGTGACATTCCGGCACAAGAGTCTGATTTAGGTGAGCAACCTGACATCGACCCAACCGATGACAGCGTGCAGTTATTGCTTGATGGCATGACCTGTGCGAGCTGTGTAAATAAAGTACAAAAAGCACTCAGCAGCGTTCCTGGTGTGGAAAACGCACGAGTGAATTTAGCCGAGCGCAGCGCATTAGTGACAGGAACTGCCAAGCCAGATGACCTGATCAATGCCGTGATAAAAGCAGGTTATGGCGCTGAAATCATTCAAGATGAAGCCAAACGTCGTGAACGCCAACAAGAAGTTGCTCAAGCCAATATGCGCCGTTTCCGTTGGCAATCTGCCTTAGCCTTAGCCCTTGGTATCCCTGTGATGGTATGGGGGATGATGGGCGATAATATGGTATTGACGGAGCAAAATCACACCACATGGCTTACCATTGGGGTATTAACCTTCCTAGTAATGGTGTTCGCCGGTGGGCATTTTTATCGCAGTGCATGGCAAAGTTTAAAAAATGGCAGTGCCACCATGGATACCTTGGTTGCACTGGGTACTGGGGCTGCCTGGCTCTACTCTATCGTCGTTAATATTTGGCCTGAATGGTTCCCTGATCAAGCTCGCCATCTTTATTACGAAGCCAGTGCGATGATCATCGGTCTGATTAACCTTGGTCACGCTTTAGAACAACGGGCACGCCAACGTTCCTCCAAAGCCCTTGAAAGGTTGTTAGATTTAACACCGCCGACTGCACGCGTTGTGACGGAGCAAGGCGAAGTTGACATGCCATTGGAGCAGGTTAAAAAAGGCATGATCTTACGCTTAGCGACGGGTGACCGCGTACCTGTCGATGGGGAAATCATCGAAGGGGAAGTTTGGTTAGACGAAGCGATGCTGACGGGTGAACCTATCCCGCAGCAAAAAAGTAAAGGTGATCCAGTGCATGCAGGTACTGTCGTGCAAGATGGTACGGTACTCTTTCGCGCCGCGGCAGTGGGAAGCCAGACCACATTAGCGCGAATTATTCACCTTGTTCGTCAAGCACAAAGTAGTAAACCGCAAATTGGCCAAATGGCGGATAAAATTTCCGCCGTGTTTGTCCCTGTAGTTGTTGCTATTGCATTAATTTCAGGCGCTATCTGGTACTTTATTGGCCCTGCGCCACAAATTACTTACGCCTTGGTTATCACTACGACTGTATTAATCATTGCCTGTCCATGTGCTTTAGGACTAGCAACGCCGATGTCGATAATTTCAGGTGTCGGTCGTGCAGCTGAGTTCGGGGTGTTAGTCCGTGATGCGGATGCTCTTCAGCAAGCTAGCGAACTGGACACCATCGTCTTTGATAAAACAGGTACATTGACCGAAGGTATGCCTCAGGTTACTGATATCCACGTATTTAATGGTTTTGATCAGGACAGCGCATTACAGCTCGCAGCATCGTTGGAAAATGGTTCAAACCACCCATTAGCGCGTGCTGTCTTAGCAAAAGCGAAAGGCTTAACCTTACCCGCTAATGAGCAATTTAGGACACTAGCAGGCTTAGGTGTAAGCGCCATTATTGATGGTAAAACTATTTTGTTAGGTAACCAAAAGCTGTTAGCACAAAGCAGTGTGGATACCACAGATGTCGACGGTATTCTGCATCAGCAAGCCTCTCAGGGGGTGACCCCTGTTCTGTTGGCCGTTGAGGGGAAAGTCGCTGCGTTGTTATCTATTCGTGACCCATTGCGTGAAGACAGCATCAGTGCCCTTGCTCGCTTACATAAACAAGGCTTTCGCTTGGTAATGTTAACAGGGGATAATCCAGTAACTGCAAATGCTATCGCTAAAGAAGCAGGTATTGATGAAGTGATTGCTGGCGTCATGCCTGATGGTAAATCAGCTGCCATTGAAGCCCTGCAAGCGAAAGGTCATAAAGTAGCGATGGTCGGTGATGGCATTAATGATGCCCCTGCACTGGCCCGTGCTGATGTGGGTATTGCGATGGGCGGTGGTAGTGATATCGCCATTGAAACAGCGTCGATCACCCTGATGCGCCAAAGCTTACACGGTGTTGCTGACGCGGTTTCTATCTCAAAAGGGACACTGCGTAATATGAAGCAAAACCTATTTGGTGCCTTTATATATAACACGCTGGGGATCCCAATTGCGGCAGGTATTTTATACCCACTCACAGGGACTTTACTTAACCCTGTGGTTGCAGGAGCAGCGATGGCACTCTCCTCTATCACTGTAGTGAGTAACGCAAACCGTCTACTGCGCTTTAAACCTGAGGAATAATCTTTAAAAAGGGTGAGAGTCTATCTCACCCTTGAGGTTGTTGACAAAGCAAGATAAAAGCGTGGTTTTTCCTGCTTTGTGTTATCAGCCGAAAATCAATGAATTGATTTTCCTCGTCTATTTTCAAAACCAATCCAACCTGCCGTCAAACCTAATCGGTTTGTCAGCAGTCTGAAGGGTGAGAGTCTATCTCACCCTTTCATCTCTTATCTCAATCATCAAATTGCGCTAAGTGATTGCTCTCCCATATTTTATTGCTTAAATCGCACTTTCTTTGATGCCCTTTCTCGTCGGCTAGGTCTATACTATTAAATAATTAGCTATTTAATATTTGGAGCGCAAAATGCTTAATATTGATCGTGAAAAACTCTCTAAACTTGCAGGTGAAGAATTTAAAAAGCAGCGAAATTTTTTATTAATTTTGTCTTTTTTACTGTTGGCTGGTGGCATTTTCTGTCTTGTTAACCCAATGATTTCAGGCATTGCGGTCAGTACGGTATTAGGCGTTTTACTGATTATTGGTGGTGTCGGTACCATTGTTAGCGTACTGAGTACGGTAATTTATACCGGGTGGTCGCGCTTATTTGGCTTTGTGATAGGGCTAATCTATATTATTGTCGGCTATTCCTTTATTAAAGACCCACTACAAAGCTTAATCGCCCTCGCGATTTTAGTCGCCGCATTATTTATTGTCGGCGGTATCATTCGCTTATATGTGGGGTTTCAGCAAATTAAATCCCCAAGCGGTTGGCTGCAAATTCTTATCGGTTTATTGGATTTTTTCATTGCCTTTTTACTTGTTGGCAATGGGCCATTAACGTCGATTACTCTGCTAACCACGTTAATTGGTATCGAAATGGTGTTTAGCTCATTCAGCTTATTTGCATTGCTAAGTGTGTTTAAAAACATGACTAAAAACAGTTAATTCAATTTGCCCCCTATTTGGGGGCAATCACTTCATCGATAACGACGACTGGTACTGGGTTGATTTTTATCAAGCTGATGACCACGACCCCCTGATCTTTTGGGGGGATTAGGGGGAAATGACTTTTTGACTCCCTTTCCGATAGGGAGATTCCCAAACACACGTTCAAACTCATTGGCATACATTGTATAGAGTGTTTTATCCATTCCTCCCCAGAAACTCCCCATTCCAACCTGAAACTCTATACCTTTATAGTCGTATAATGTAAAACTCGTTTTCCCTACCGCCACGCCAGCAGAGTATGAAGAGTTTTTATAGCGAGTTCGTGACTGCCCATGTTGTATAGCAGCAAGAGGTAAATCACCATCTCGAAGAATCATCGTTGTGAAGCGACTTTTAGGCGTTGATTGACGAAAAGTATACATGGCATTTTCACAACTCGAACACATTTTGGCCTTTTGAGATATGATTAAACTTTTTAGATCAAAACGATTATTCGCTGTTAATGTTCTGATTAATGCCTGCTCAGCGTGATTAGCCGTTTCCCAATCGGAAGAGGGCAAAGAAGTGGTATCTTGATAATTTAATTTATTTGTCGCCCACGTTTTAAACTCCTCACTTTGTGATTCCATTTCTAATTTTCCATATAAATTAATAGCATATGTAAATTTAGATGTTTTATCTTTGTAAAATAATTGCGCCATGCTAATGACTCGGTTACGAATTAATGATGGATTTTTCGCAATTCTTTCAATTTTAGAGGATGCATTAAGCAGCTTTGATACTGTTTGCTGGAAATCAGCAAACATATCATCCTGTGTATCAAAAAGCCGAGGTGCTAACCCATGTTCATCCCGATAGGTCAATGGGTTGTTACGTACCATCCGATACAGATTTAAACCATCAATGGTTCCCGCTGGATCTGCGCTTAACCAACGCCCCACCCAAGGTTGATAATAACGGCGACCATAATAATAAAGCCCTGTAATGTCGCGCTCTTGCCCTGAATAACGTCGTGTTTTGTAATTTACTTCCAATGCGCTGCATACCGCCCAAACAGCCGTTCCACCAAAGGGATAAAACTCTTCTTGGCTAATCAAATTTCCATCCATATCAAGTTCTAAACCGCTGTTATTGGCAAGCCCATTAATGCTATAACGCACGGTATTATTGACCATTTTATCTGGTAGCCCAATTTCCCAATGCAATACTTGGGCTTGTGCCTCTCCGTCTTCCCCGATACAGATCACATGGTATCTTTCATTATGTTCAATTTGCCTAATCTCTAGGTTCGGTAAATAAACAGCCTTGCTTTGTTTTTGATTATATTGTGTTATTTTGAATACCCGCTGGCTGTCCCCATCATAGCGGTAAAACTCACTCCCGCCAGCACCATTAACACTTTGCAGTTCTTGCCTTGATGTCCACGTTAAATTTTGTCCTTGTAAAAGCTGTTTTTGCTGTCCACTTGGCATGAATAATGGTTCCACTTGATGAGGAAGCTCGGCTAAATCTGCAAATACTGCATGGTTACTTCGGCTGCTCGTTGTCATTTTGATTGTATAAGCTTGCTGCATCGCAGGGGCTCGGTGGTGAATTTGAATTAAATTCCCACCTTTATCATAAGAATAGGCACGGAAATACCGTGTATATACCGAATTATCAATTGATGAATGGTGAGGAAGGTAGTGGCTTTGCTGGCTAATACCCGCTATTTCTCGCCCTGTTGCATGGACTAATTGATAAAGCGTGTCATATTGATATTGATGCTTGGCTTCAACTTTTTGATTCCGCCAAAAAACCTTTTTTTCTGCACTATTATAAATTGCGATCACATTGCCGACAGGGTCATAGTCGTAATGTAAACTCTGAAATAATTTATAACCCAATGCGTGATTTACTGGCCTATAGGTCTGAATAAGAATTAAACGCTGCGTCTGCGCCTCGTAAACATACTCAGTCACCACACCATTACCGAGCTCCTCGCGTATTTTCTTGCCAACGGCTGAATATTCAATACATTGCGTTGTTGGTTGTGTGTGGCTATCTTTTATCGTTAATTCCGCTTTAATTAATTGCCCTGCAACATCATATTCTCGGTGTTGTTTATGGCCTTTTGTATCAATCGTAGAGAGGCAGACACCAGTAGCATCGAAAGCTATTTGATGGGAAAATTTTTCAGGTGATAATGCCGCTAAATCACTATCTCCTTGCCAATCAACATTAAACTCTGCATTATCAATTTGTTGAATAAACTGCCGAGTCAATAAAGTCGGTTCCCCTTGCAGTGATACCGCCTGTGTTTGCAATACCCCTGCGGTATCAAAGTGACTAATACATTGCCCCGCTAAATTTGCCAGTTGTTCGGTATGCGAATTACCTGCATATTGAAAACGCTCGCTAACTCGCCAGCTCCCCCCCTCTATTTTCTCACTGACACTTTCTAGACGTCCTAATGAGTCATTGGCTTCATAGTAACGCCATTTGAACGTTTTATTCGCATCAATGCTGACCATAATCCGCTGTTCAATATCATTCAGTTGATATATCTTTCCGTTATCAACACCATTGCTCAATAAGGGAAAGCCGATTAAGTCCGTGTGATAATAAAAATTATATTGCTCATAGTCAGAAAGACGCGCATCTGCATTTTTCTGTAAAAACCCATACAGATTAAAATATTGAAATTCAAGACGCTCCTGTACATCCTGTTGGATATTGGGCTGTCGATAGTATTGAAGTGTACGAACCGTAAAGTGACGGTTATCGAATACCGTTATTGTTGGTGTGCCCGCATGAATATTTGAAATTTGAGGCGTTATCATGTTATCTCCAATTAAGGCTAACAAAATGATAACACCACCTTGTTAACGTATTGCTTCACATCGTGAAACCATAATTGAAGTAAGCCTAAATTGTCATTGTCCATTTTTATCAGGGCAGGCGAAAAATGCGTAATTGACGCACAACATTCGCAAATTCGCGAGAGATTGTTTACCCTATTAACCCAAGAAGAATGCAGGGTAAAAATGATGGGAAAACTGTTTGAAAGCTTTAAAAATTGGCTCCATATGGAAACGGCGCTGGTATATCCCTATCCTGCGATCGATGTTCGCTTATCAAAAGGCCTTAAATTGCACATTGTAGGCAGTATTCATATGGGAACGGAAAATATGTTTCCGTTATCTGCCATATTGCTCGATAAACTGAATCAAGCGGATGCATTAATTGTTGAAGCGGATATAACCCAAGCTCAGTCCCCTTTCCCTCATGAAATTGCTGAACAGCACCCTGTTCAGCAACGTTTGAACGAAGAACAATACGCCTTATTTTTGCAATGTTGCCAAGAAATTCACCAGTCACCCGAAAAGTTTGATAGCCTTCCTTCATGGCAAATCGCCTTAATCCTACAGGCCACTCAAGCACAAGGGCTTGGCTTGCGCGGCCACTATGGCATAGATTATCAGCTTATTCGCAACGCTCAGACTCAACTTAAACCGATCATTGAACTTGAAGGCACAGCATCCCAAGTTGAATTGCTGCTTTCCTTGCCTAATAATGGGTTAGCGCTCTTACAAGACTCATTAGTCCATTGGCGCGCAAATGCACGTTCACTGCAAACCATGATTGGTTGGTGGCTTGATTATCAACCCAATAACCACATGACTTTACCAAATACCTTCAGCAAAGATGTCTATCAAGTACTAATGGATAAACGTAATGCTGATTGGAGTGAACAACTTAAGGCGCTTCCAGATGGCAATTATGTGGTTGCTGTTGGTGCATTACACCTATTTGGAGAAGGCAGTCTTGTTGAGTATCTGCGCCATTGTGTCAGAGATAAATAAAAGGTAAAAAAATGACCCCTGCTGTTAAATTACTTGAAAAACAAAAAATTAATTTCACATTGCACCCTTATGACCATGACCCAAATGAAAGCAACTTTGGTGATGAGGCAGTACGTAAATTAGGCTTAGATGCCAAACAAGTGTTTAAAACGTTATTAGTGGCATTAAACGGCGACCAAAAAACATTAGCGGTTGCCGTCACACCTGTCTCAGGGCAGCTTGACTTAAAACTGGTCGCAAAAGTGTTCAAAGTGAAAAAAGTGGAAATGGCCGATCCCCAAATCGCGCAAAAAACCACTGGCTATTTATTAGGTGGCATCAGCCCATTGGGCCAAAAGAAGCGCTTACCCACGGTAATCGATGACCAAGCCCAGCAATATGCAACAATGTTTATTTCAGGGGGAAAACGCGGGTTGGATATTGAATTAGCGCCAGCTGATTTAGGTAACGTACTTAATGCTACTTTTGCTGAAATTCGCAAGTAAATGCGCGTATTGATAAAAAAAGCCTCATCGATATGAGGCTTTTCATTTTATAAAATGAATTATTTATTGTTATAAATAATCTCACCTTTTGGTTCGTAATCTGCAGCTTTTAGTGGAGAATGTTTCTCAATATAACCTTTGAGCACTTCCGCATCCACAAAACCTGTATTCACATAGTTAGGGTGATTATCAATTTTCGGATAACCATCACCACCAATCGCATTAAAATTCAATGTTGCCATACGATAAGTTTTTGATGTATCAACAGGTTTACCATCGATTTTCACATCGCTAATCGTACCATCTTTATTCAACGTCAAGTTCACATTATAGAATTGACCATATGCCCCTGCATCGGGTTTCATATTCGCGACCGCTGTCAGGTAAGGAATGACTTCATCCCCTTTAAAATCAACGTACACTAATTCATTCGCAAAAGGTTGAACTTTCAGCACATCTTTATACGTGATATCTCCGCTTTCGATAGAATCACGGACACCACCCCCACTCATGATGGCAAAATCAGCACCTGCGCGCTCTTTTTGAGCCGCTAACAGAAGGTGCCCCATATTGGTTTGTACAAAGCGCACTTTGCTACGATCGCCTTCCAACTTGCCTTCAACAGAGCCCACTTTGACGCTTAATTGCTTATCACCTTTCTCTTGGTATGGCGTCAGTAATTTCATCATATCTGGGTTGTGGGCGATTTCTTGTGTGTAATAAACACGCTCACTGGTGCCATCTTCTTTGGTCACTTTTTTCTTCAAGTTAATTGGAATTAACTGATAGTGTTTTAAGGTAAATTTGCCATTTTTGAATTCAAAATCAGCACGCCCTACATATTTACCCCACTCATGAGCTTGAACAATCCATGTACCATTTTGATTATCTGGCGCACAAGGAGTCCCTGGTACATAGTCCGCTTGTTTGTAGTCTTTGTTTTCTTGGGACATACAAACAGGGTCTTGTGAGTGACCACCCACTATCATATCTAAGTAACCCGCAGGTAAACTGCGTGCCATTTCGACGTCACCTGGTGCATTTGAACCATGTTTGCCGTCATCATAGTGCCCCATGTGGGTTGCGGCGATGATAATGTCAGGTTTTTCAGTCTGGCGCAGTTCTTCAACCACTTTCTTCGCTTCATCCGCAGGTACGCGGAATTCGACATCAGGGAAATTCGCTGGATTACCGATACGTACAGTATCATCTGTGGTCAGCCCCATCACTGCAATTTTTACACCTTGCTTATCAAATACTTGATAAGGTTTAAATAAACGTTTACCTGTGCTGGTTTGGTAAATATTCGCGGATAAGAATGGGAAGGTTGCCCATTTTTCTTGCTGGCGTAGCGTTTCAAGCGGGTTATCGAATTCATGGTTACCCAATGCCATTGCATCGTACCCGACTAAATTCATCCCCTTGAAATCAGGCTCCGCGTCTTGTAAATCAGATTCTGGAACCCCGGTATTGATATCACCACCAGAGAGTAGCAACACACTGCCACCTTGCTTCGCCACTTCATTGCGAATTTCATCAACGACGGTTTTTTGTGCTGCTAAACCGTATTCGCCGTGGTCGTTATGCCAAAAATGACCATGGTGGTCATTTGTGTGCAAAATAGTGATATTGTAGGTTTTGTCTTTTTCCCACGCGTTTGCCATCGTCGCGGGTATTAACGCCAACGATACTGTTAATGCACATGCGGATGCTTTAAATGCAAACTTCATACACTTCTCCCTGCTGGTATAGGAATTTTTATTCGTTAATATTAGATTATAGTTTGTCACTGCCCGCAGATTTATAGCATAAAAATATGAGCAAGATTTGATACCTCTTGCAGAATAAGAAATTCGTTTCATAAAAATGAGATCATGGTCAAATAATTCACTGATGTTATTTTTTCATGCGTCTTATTTATTCATTTCAATAAATTGTATTTCAGTTATATTGATAACAATTATGTAACACAGAAAGTTGATAATTATGAGTGAGCAAACCACAACCCCTAATAACGCAAATCCATCAAAGCCTGTGAATAAAACAGGGAAAACCGTTTTCAGTATTCTGACCGCGATCAGTGTCTCCCATTTATTAAACGACATGATCCAATCGCTAATCCTTGCGATTTATCCTTTATTACAATCTGATTTCTCGCTGAGCTTCGCGCAAATTGGGATGATCACCCTAACGTATCAGATTACCGCATCCCTACTTCAGCCGGTTATTGGCTACTACACGGATAAACACCCTCAGCCATACTCATTACCAATTGGCATGAGCTTTACATTGACTGGGTTAATTTTATTGGCGATGGCAGAAACCTTCCCAATGATTTTATTTGCGGCCGCTTTAGTCGGAACGGGTTCTTCAGTCTTCCACCCAGAATCATCTCGTGTAGCCCGAATGGCTTCAGGTGGTCGTCACGGCCTTGCTCAGTCATTTTTCCAAGTGGGCGGTAACTTAGGGGCGTCGCTAGGGCCGTTGCTTGCTGCATTAATTATTGAACCTTATGGAAAAGGCAACTTAGGCTGGTTCTCCCTTGCAGCATTGTTAGCGATTGTGATTTTATTGCAAGTCAGTAATTGGTATAAGCAGCAACACCGCGCTGCAAGTAAAAAACCAATTATCACTGGTGATATTAAAGTGCTACCACGTAAAGCAGTTATTGGTTCACTGGCGGTCTTACTGGTTTTGATTTTTTCTAAATACTTCTATTTGGCTAGCATTAGCAGCTATTACACCTTTTATCTGATAGATAAGTTTGGTGTTTCTGTGCAAAATGCCCAGATTCACCTATTTGTTTTCTTATTCGCTGTTGCCGCTGGGACAATGATTGGCGGCCCTATTGGGGATAAAATAGGGCGTAAGTATGTTATTTGGTTCTCAATCCTCGGTGTCGCCCCCTTTACCCTCATTTTACCGTATGCTTCGCTGTACTGGACAGGCGTGTTAACTGTAATCATTGGGATGATTTTAGCTTCTGCGTTCTCAGCTATTTTGGTGTACGCACAGGAGCTGATCCCCGGTAAAACCGGCATGGTATCAGGGTTGTTCTTCGGTCTTGCATTCGGAATGGGCGGTGTTGGGGCTGCAGTTTTAGGCCATATTGCTGACCAAACCAGCATTGAGCAAGTTTATCATTACTGTGCTTTCTTGCCATTACTTGGGATTTTTACAGTATTGTTACCAAATATCGGTCACAAATAGATTTATTTTCTTATTTTACCCACACTTACTTAAAAATAAGTGTGGGTCTTTCCCACCATATTTACTAAAAATTTCAGCTAAAAATCTCCTAATCCTAAAGTTTGTAACGATTTAGCACCTTTAGTCTGTCTTTTTTTTAAAAACATTTCATTTTTTTAAGGAAATATTTCTCAAAAAAAGTTAAAATAGAAAAACATGCAAATTGGCATTTTAAAATGAAGGCCTCATTTTAAAAGTCAACGGCATGTACCCACCTTATATTTTCATACTAACCAGAGGAGACTAAATGGAGCATTCAACGCCCTTAATCACAACCATTGTTGGTGGTCTCGCCCTTGCATATTTGTTAGGTATGATCGCACAGCGATTAAAAATCTCCCCACTTGTGGGCTACCTTGCAGCAGGTGTCCTTGCAGGCCCATTTACCCCAGGGTTTGTGGCAGATGCAGCGCTTGCACCTGAATTAGCTGAAATCGGCGTTATCTTGCTGATGTTTGGCGTGGGTTTACACTTTTCACTCAAAGACCTACTGGCCGTTAAAGCCATTGCTATCCCTGGTGCAATTGCACAAATTGCAGTAGCGACCCTATTAGGTCTCGGCCTGTCGATGTTATTTGGCTGGGGCATTTTTACTGGTATTGTCTTTGGTTTATGTCTTTCAACCGCCAGTACCGTGGTGTTATTACGTGCATTAGAAGAACGACAGCTCATTGAAAGCCAACGCGGGCAGATTGCCATTGGCTGGCTAATTGTGGAAGATTTAGCCATGGTTCTTACCCTGGTACTGCTTCCTGCCGCAGCCGCTATCATGAATACAGATGATGCAAGCTTTAGTGAGCTCGCATTAGGCCTTGCCTGGACAATTGGTAAAGTTGTTTTATTCATATTCATTATGATTGTTGTCGGTCGTAAAGTCATTCCATGGATTTTATCTCGTACCGCCTCAACAGGTTCTCGTGAGCTGTTCACCTTAGCCGTTCTCGCCCTTGCGTTAGGTATCGCTTATGCTGCGGTTGCTATCTTTGATGCTTCCTTTGCACTTGGGGCGTTCTTCGCAGGTATGGTTCTGAACGAGTCTGAACTGAGCCACCGTGCAGCACAAGACACCTTACCACTGCGTGATGCATTTGCGGTTCTGTTCTTCGTTTCCGTTGGTATGCTTTTCGACCCGATGGTTCTGATCCAGCAACCTCTCGGTATCTTGGCTGTTCTGGCTATCATTATTATTGGTAAGTCCGCTGCAGCACTGGTGCTTGTCAGAATGTTTGGGCACTCACGGCGAACTGCATTAACCATCTCCGTCAGCCTTGCACAAATTGGTGAATTTGCGTTTATCTTAGCAGGCATGGGTCTCACCCTTGGCGTGATGGATAAAGACGCACAGAATTTGGTGTTAGCGGGTGCCATTGTCTCGATTATGCTTAACCCAGTATTATTTAGTTTGCTAGATAAATACCTTGAAAGAACCGAAACGATTGAAGAGCAGCTTTTGGAAGAAACGCTAGAAGAAGAGACACAAGTGCCTGTCGATATCTGCGGCCACGCCATTATCGTCGGCTACGGCCGTGTGGGTGGCATGTTAGCGGACAAACTGCGTCGACGAGAAATCCCTGTCGTCGTGGTGGAAGACACGCGAGCGCGCTTTGAAGAACTCGCGGAAAATGGCTTCAGCGCTATTCTTGGTAATGGGGCGAATAAAGAAACTATCAGCCTTGCCCGCATTGAATGTGCTAAAACGTTATTATTAACCATTCCAAATGGTTATGAAGCAGGTGAAATCGTCGCAACCGCGAAAGAGATGAACCCTGACGTGACTGTTATTGTTCGTGCTCACTATGATGATGAAGTCAGCTTTATTAAAGAGCGCGGCGCCGATCACATCATTATTGGTGAACATGAAATTGCCAAATCGATGGCAACACTCATGTGTAATGATGTGGAAGAGTTCGGTTGTTCTATCGATGATTTTATTGATAACGACAATAAAAAGGTTGAAGGTAAAAACTTAGATGAATATCTAAAACCTAGCCATTAACTCCCCCTATCCATAAATACAAAAGGAAGCCATGGCTTCCTTTTTTATCTTTTGCCTTCCATCCCTCATCGTTCACTCTAAATAATTCCCGTTGAGGCTAGGCGGCAAGTATGTGGCTATAGTGAGCGCACGCAGTCAACAACACATCAGCGTGGATTATGACGAGTGAGCGATAAATTCATCACCGGTCCAAACTGGCAGCCCTTTATCTTTAAAAAACTGAATTTCAGCTGCTACTCCACCACTCTTTTCCCAACCTGGTAGCGTCAGTACAATTAGCCCATCACAACGTTTTAAGAATTCCATATCAATGGATGACCATGCTACTTTTTTTCCTTCAGCAGCCAAATATTGATTAATTGGGTGCGTCATGGTGATTTGGCTATAGGTCGCAATTCCTTTTAGTGCAAGTTCTGCCGCGAATTTAGTACATTCAGCAAAACGCATTTCTACAATATTGCTATCGGGATCAGAATAAGGGCAAGCGATAAAATAAAGGCTCATAATAATTCCTGATGTTAGTGTGTTCAAATTTTAGATACAGTTATCCCGTGAAAAATAAGTGATTATTTTCCAAGGGATAGGTTTAAATAGGTGCTACGTTAAAAACTTATTCAATATCAGCAACAATGATTTTGGTTTTTGGTCGCTTTTTATTTTCGGGTAATTTAAATTCTTTACTGGTTGTCACCAGATAATCAATATTATCCCAATTAGTGACAAAGTTAATGGCGTGCTTATTGGCCTTAGTACCATCCGCCAGTACAATCAGTTTGTCACTGTTTTCCATCATTTTTTGGGCTATTGCTGCCTCATCCACATGCTGATCCATCACGCCGTGTAATGCATGAATAGCCCCTGCACCAATCACTGCATAATCCGCAAAAAACTCGGCAATATTCTTTAACGCTATTGCGCCTAAACAGGCATTTTGCGCCGCATTAAACTGCCCTCCAATTAAAATGGTTTCAATGGATGGGTTTTCTTGCAGTGTGGTCGCTAATAATGGCGAGTTAGTGATTACCGTTAAATTATCAATCAATTTAATACGCTGACTAAATTCAAACGTCGTCGTACCAAAATCAATAAATAAGGTATCGCCAGGTTTAATCAACTCAGCTGCCTTGATGGCAATCGCTTTTTTCTCATCCACAGCAGCTTGGGCACGTTCAGTAAAATTTCGTTCAAATTTTGACTGAATATTCACCGCACCGCCATGGACTTTCTTTAATAACTTTTGTGATTCCAGCTTACTGAGATCTCGACGGATTGTTTCCTGCGCGACATTAAAATGCTTTGCGAGCTCCTGCACGTACACCTGACCTTGAGTCGACAATAACTCAATAATGGTTTGATGCCGTACTTTTGAAGAGCGCCCTTCACACATAGTTTAATCCTTCTTGACCATTTAACATTTCCTGCACTATACAACAGTGATGCAAATTTCAGTAGCGTCTGGTTGTATTTTTGTTAAATCGATATTTTTCAATAAAATGCGTCTTGTTGGTAAACAACGGTGCTTTTTCTCATACAAAACCGTATTCCCCGCCATAACTTTGATTGTGCCTTGCAATGCCTGTTTGACTTTAATATTGAAGTCGATACTTCCTTGGGATAGCACGTCCATATTAATACAAGCAGGAACACTAAAGCTGACATTTGAATCTCTGCTCACAGGGATACGCTGTACAGGCTGAATTTGCGGCTGATGGTGATTGGCTAATAAATCATTCGCAATATTCTCCCCTGTCAATAAACCTTCTTGGTAGCACTGATCCCCCATATCCGCAGGGTGCAACATATTCCCCGCCGCATAATATGCCCCATCCGAGCAGCGACTAAATTGGTCTGTTACAGGCTTCCCAGTGCTCGCATCAAATTCAAGGTGGCTTTTGCGAATTAACGTATTTTCACCAACAAATTGCCCCGTAAAGATGACCGAATCACACTCAATTTTGTGGCTTTTACCGTTGGTTTCCACCATCACATATTCAACACGGTCAAGGCCACCAATTTCAGTGATTTTACTATTTAAATAAACGGGGGTTCCCATCGCTTTAGCAAATAAGGTCGCGGGTTTAAATGCCAGAATACGCTCCCCACTTTCAACCATAGCCTGCGCTTTTACGCCTGCATTCTTCAATGTCCACAGAGCGGAAAAACTGACTAACTCGCTCCCCACAATGACTGGGTTACGGCACGGCTTCTTACCGTTGAGGTAAACAAACTGCTGCAATGCACCTGCGGTTAATACACCTTGTGGGCGAAGACCTGAAACCAAACGTGGATGGCGTGGCGTTTCACGAACCCCTGTCGCTATCAAGATACGCTTAGCGTGCATCTCAACCAATCCATCCGCAGTAGACACAGTCAGTTTCCCATTCGGATGAAGCTGCGTGACAGTACTACGTGTAAAAATCGGCGTATCACCCAAGCCTTCAACAATTTTTGCTGCAAATTGATTGCCTTTCATCGGCCGTTTAAATACCAACAAACCAAATGTGGGATGCTGACAATGGCGGGGAACGCCACCTGCATGAGCTTCACGTTCAAGAATAGCGATATTTTTAATGCCGCGACGACGTAGAGAGTGAGCCGCAGCGATGCCTGTTGGCCCTGAGCCAATGATAATCACATCATAATGTAAACTCATTTTACCGCCTCCACTGCCAGTGTATGGTCAAAACGACCATTAATAATTTCCGCTACCTGGCTACTGCAATAAAAGCCATTACAACGCCCCATCATAACCCGTGTTCTACGACGCAAAGCTCCCAAACATTCAGGCGGAATATCAGAATCAAATGTCGCTTCGATTTCCCGTTGTGTTACCAATTCACAATGGCACACAATGCCACCGTTGCTTTTACATTGGTAATCACGTTGATGATATTCAGAAATAGAGGGCATGTTCGGCCAAATAAGTTCTTCTGGCGGCAATAATTCAAATAATGGCGTGAAGTTTTCTTGGTATAGCTTACCCAAGTGATTTGCGACACCCAGTGCTGATGTTAAACCTGTAGAACGTATCCCCCCTGCACAAATCCATTGTTTTTCAGGGTAATCGTTAATGCGATAATGCTTTTCTTCTGTTGCAGGGCGTAAGCCTGCATAGGTCGCGGTCACGCTGTAATTATGCAAAGACGGTAACATGCGAGAACCTTGAGCAATTAAATCTTCCATCACCTCTTGTTTGACTTCCGCTTTCCATCGGTCATCTTGTTCTTCTGCGGTTGGCCCTAATAATAAATTACCAAAAATAGTTTTTGATAATAAAACGCCCTTCGTGATGGCGGTTGGTACAGGTAAAATAATCGCATTGATATCCGCAGCAGCAGCTTTGTCATACACCAGAAACTGCCCTTTACGCGGTTTTATTTGAAATGGTGATGGATGGCAAATCGACTCGACAATATCCCCATTAATCCCTGCACAGTTAATCACTAATCGGGCAGAAAACTCACCTTTTGTTGTGGTTAAGTGCCACAATCCTTCATTCAGCTCACCACCTTTAACTTCGCAGTGAAAATGGTATTGCGCACCATGTTTTACTGCTTGGGTTAAATAAGATAACGGCGTGCTCCACGGGTCAATCACAGCTTCGCCTGGAACCGAAACTGCCGCTAAAGCACCATCTGCCAAGTGAGGTTCACGGCGGTATAATTCGTCTTTATCAATAATTGCCACATCCAATACATTATTAGTGTGTGCTTGTTCAACAATACCCGGCAGCTTACTCAGTTGTTCTTCATTCCACGCAACAACCAATGCCCCCGTTTCGAGGATCGGCAAATTCATTTTTTCTCTGATTTCAAGGAATTCGCGATACCCATCTTGCATACATTCCAGTTCTAGACTCCCTGGTGTGGCGTCAAAACCTGTATGTAATAGTGCGCTGTTGGCCTTACTCGCCCCTGACAAGATGTCACCACCTCGTTCTAGCAGCAAAGTATTTGCCCCCATCAGTGTGAATTTACGTGTCACTGCACAGCCAATGACACCACCGCCTATGACAATGACATCCCAAATTTTTTTATTATTAATATCCATGGCTGAGATCCTTTACTTAAAACTTGCACACATAAAACCACATAATTCCCACAACCACAACAATTAAAACAACACAAAGTACAACATCAAACCAAAAACTACTCACATTGTTACTTTATTGTGAGTTTTGTCACATCAGTGAAACTTATTGTGAGTTTTTTGTGGACTTTCCTTCCGATTAAACGATAGTAGGCAAAAAAACAGACCTATTTACAACATTTATAACACTGGGAATACTGTGATGCTCAATCAACGTTATGCCGCAATCGATCAGGGAACAACGGGAACCCGAGTCGTGGTCTTCGAAGAAGGCGGGCACTCTTACTCCCCGATGAGTATTCCTCATAAACAAATCACGTTGAATAGTGGTTGGGTTGAACACGACCCAGAGGAAATACTAGCCAATATCATTAAGTGCCTGAATAGCTGTGAAGTCGTCGATGCCATTGGTTTATGCCATCAAGGTGAAAGCATTGTCGCTTGGGATGCTGACAGCAAACGCCCACTTTACAATGCGATCGTTTGGCAAGATTTACGGACTGAAAAAACGATTTCTCATCTCAAAGAAGCAGGATTCGAACCCGTGGTTCAATCCAAATCAGGCTTACCACTCGACCCTTATTTCTCCGCCAGCAAAATGGGTTGGATCATGGAAAATGTGGTGGGTGCGAAAACATTAGCAGATAAAAACAAATTACGTATTGGCACCATGGATGCCTTTTTTCTAGACCGCTTATGTGGCGTGTTTGCAACTGACTATAATTCAGCCTCTCGCACCTCTTTGCTCAATATCCACACATTAGAGTGGGATAAAGAACTGTGTGACATATTTGGCGTGCCCATTCATTGTCTTCCTCCGATTAAAGACAATATTGGCGATTTTGGCGCTATCAACCTTGACGGCCACTTAACCCCTGTTACAGCAGTGATTGTTGACCAATTTGCTGGCACTTTCGGTCACGGTTGCCGCGAAAAAGGCGATGCCAAAATCACCTTTGGTACAGGTGCCTTTTTGCAAGCACTCACGGGGTCTGAGATCCCACAAACTCATGAAAGTGGCTTGTTACCCACTCTGTGTTGGAAATTCCCTAATGAAGCCCCCGTTTTTGGCTTAGATGGTGGTGTGTATAACGCAGCATCCGCCATTAACTGGGCAAGAAAAATTGGGCTATTTGATCAATTCGATGAACTCAGTGATTTCAGAGCAGAACCCGCCATTAAACGCGGTTTAGCGTTTGTGCCTGCATTATCTGGCTTAGGCTGCCCATATTGGGATCGCAGCGCAGCTGGATTATGGGCAGGCCTTTCATTAGATACCGACAAAAAAGACATGATGCAATCGGTGTTGGAGGGGATTGCCGCTCGCTCTGCCGAAGTCATTTTTGCAATGGAAAAAATTTCACCACTGGGACAATCAATCTCTGTCGATGGAGGGCTTTCTTCAAATCAGTACTTTAAGCAATTTTTAGCCAATTTATTACAAAAAAATATTGAAGCACCAGCAAACCGTGAAGTGACTGCACTTGGCGCTGCCTTATTAGCACGCAAAGGGCTAGGGCTGACTCACGATATGGCAGTTAGGCGCAATGCAACCATAACACACCCCGATGGCACTAACATGCAAGGTGTAATGGAACAGTACCGCGACATCATTGCCCGTTCCCGCCAATTAAGACACTAAAATAATAAAAGGAAACCCTACCATGGCTGAATTCGGAAATTACATTATTTACTTAATCATGTGCGGTGCCATTATTGGTGCTGTTGCCTCTATCGTCAAACCGACCAGTGATCTGGGCAAAGAGTTTGTTAACGGGATTTTCTCCATTGGCCCTGTATTTCTAGCTCAAGCAGGGATCATGGCTGCCGTACCATTGCTTTCTCAGTTAATTTCTTATGTTTTAGGGCCTATATTCTCTTCTGTGGGCTCCGATGTCTCAATCGCAGCATTGTCGATCATTGCTGTTGATATGGGGGGCTACCAGCTTGCAGATGCGTTAACCACGAACCGTGATATGTGGATCACTGCGATGTTAATCGGCTATACCTCAGGCGCGACGATTGTGTATCTGATCCCTGTTGGCTTAACCATGTTAAATCGCAAAGATCACAAATACCTCGCACTCGGCGCAATGGCAGGGTTAATCTCCATTCCATTTGGTGTACTGGCTTCACTGCTATTAATCACGTTCAATAATATTCCCGTTCGCGATATTATTTCAACCAATTCCCCCGCAGCACATCAACTCACCCTCGATTTTATGACCATGCTGCAATATTTGATGCCACTGTTTGTTTTCTGTTTCTTATTGGCCGCGGGCTTGAAATATCGCCCAATGCTGATGGTTACAGGCTTCTTAATCTTCGGTAAGATTATGGATGCCTTTGTCAAACTGGTTCTGGCTTTCTCGATTGTCGAGCACTTTACTGGCGTATTTACCAAAGTTTTCGGTGCATGGGGCTTCGACCCGCTCTTTGCAGACCAAAATGAGTTGTTCCGTGCCATTGAAATAGCAGGTTATATTGGCATCATGTTGGCAGGGACATTCCCAATTTGTTACCTATTCCAACGTTATTGCAAACCGTTAGTCCGTGCATTAAGCAACCGTTTAAAACTGAGTGATACTGGGTCATTAGGTTTTATCATGGTGATGGCAAACATTATTGCGACTTATCATTTATTCAAAGATATGCGTGCAAGAGATAAAGTTCTGTGTGTTGCATTCGGTGTCTGTGCACAAGCGACTATCGGCGATCACTTAGCCTTCACTGCTAACTTCCAGCCAACTCTCGTTCTGCCAATTTTATTAGGAAAACTGGTTGGAGGCTTCTTAGCGGTATTTATCGCCATTAAAATCTCTGTTCCCCAAGCATTACGTTATGAAGAGGAAGACCAAAAAGCAGTGGATGCCGTTAAAGGTGATGCTGAGTTAGCAGTTGCCAAACAAAGTTAAATATAATTAATATTAAACAGTATAATAACTGCATTCGAAATATTGAAATTCAATATTATTGAATGCAGTTTTTTATTATTCGTCATCACCAATGACATTACTTATGCCAAATTTTAACGGTTAACATCGGTATATTTATCTCAGTTCTTCATTGCCAGTATTAACTATTAACTATTAACTAACTTATAAATTAAAATTTACTCTTTCATTAACGTATTAATTAAATACCTATAATGGGGTATATAAAAACACGTTAATATCCTTATTGATATTAATGCTTTTTTATATTAAATATATTAAACATATTCAAATTGAACAAATTATAACCCAATGATTAATATTTATCGCTCCCAATAAGACTCTTCTAAACTGTCTTCTTTTTCAGGAAGCCCGCGTGTTAACCGTGGTGAATGTTGTGTTAATACTTGATAACTCACTCGATTTGCATATTTACAAACCTGAGCCAATGACGAATAGGTTAAATATTGACGCTCATGCTTACTGGAATTAGGCACATTTGAACGGTGGTAAGAATTCGCTGTAATATCATGCAGTAATGCAGATAAAGCCCCATCTCCAGCACCATTCGTATTCATAATTTTCTCAGGCCCCCCCATATAGGGTTCAATATGCGAAAATATACGCAGTGGCACTTTGCAATCTTGCTGGCGCATTGCACGGCTAAATTCATATAAATTGAATTCTGCAATCGCACCAGGCAACAATGGGTGCTGAGTCGTCCGTTTGTAGCTCTCTTCTGTATATCCTGCCATATATAGCCCTGATGGGCCCGCCGTGCAGAGCACCAAATCAACCCAGTCTAGGGCCATATTAGAGGCTAATAATGGGTCACTCAGACCCGTTAGCTCTTGCGCTTCATCTTCATTCATCGCAACGACCGAAATATGCTCAGCAAGGAAGTCACGCCAAAATTGCGGATCTTGAGCAATCACAAATTTAGTTCCCAACGTGAGCACCACAGGAACATTGTGTTTTTTCGCATAGGCTATCGCCTGCATTGTGGCATCAGGCATTGTTTCGCCTGGTTTGCAACGCACCAAATACGCCGTTAGAACTAATGCAGACGCCCCAGCGATAATCTCTTCAGGAATACTCATTGGATGCAGGCGATTCATATGCCCAGGGCTAATGGCAAATGTCCGCTCACCATTTTCGGTAATTAATGTGAAACAACGTCCAATTGGCCCATCCACGCCTTGCAGATAGTTCAGATCCATACGGCTTGAGGTGTGGCACAGGTAGCGATAAGCATAACTTCCTATTTGGATATTATTACACATCGTCCCTAATAATACCGACCTGTCATCTGCTAACACTGAGTAGTTATGCAGCGTGTTACCGATGGTACCGCCCGCAAATTCATGCGTAATCAACCCATTGTCAGTCAACTCTTTATACAATGCCTCAGCAGCATCATCTTCAATAACCAATGAATGCCCTTTACTGAGCTGATAACGTTGAATAAAATCATCATCTACTTTCGCTTCAATATCGACGAGAGTTTGATCTATCCCCACAATATAGGATTTACAATTTTCATCATCAGCCAATGTCTCTTTTAATGGCTGTAAAAGTGGATCTCTGAGGCTAACAGGGAAATAATGTTTTGACTTGCGTTGACCGGGGAATTTCATAAGTAAGAAGATTAACAATGGAACATCGCGCTATTCTAGCACGATAAAATAAAGCCAGCACCTTCAAAGAAAGTACTGGCCTCATTGTTTGTCTTTTGTAAGGTTAGCTTACTGATTTTGCAATTTATAATCGCGATAAAGCTCACGGCTTAATACAAATGCACAACTTAAAATTAAGCCTAAAATGGCGCTTAACGCCACAATCAATGCTGATTTAGGTGATTCTTTATTCAATGGCAAATCAGGTTGTAAGATAAAAGTAACTGGCGTAAAAGCCAATTCCTTACTCTTCAATTCAGTGATTTCATTGATATAAATCTGGCGATTTTGCAAATTTTCACTCATCAAGGCTAAATCACGGTTTTGTGTCTCAATCAGTAATTTCTTTTCTAACGCCTCAGCCCCCAACGCAATAGGGTAGTCTGGATCGTCATTAATTGCTTGAGAATCACTGGCTATAGGCTTTTCAATCCCTGCTGCTTTAGCAATATCCACTGCACGTTTTAACCTTTCAACTTTAACGTCATATTCAGTTTGAATTTTGCTCACTTCACGCTTAAGTGATTCGGTAGCAAAGATAAGTTGCTGTGAGATCGTATTATCAATTTCATTTTTAATCTGACTTCTCACTTTAGATGCGCTATAGCGGATATAGCCATCCAATAAATCTTGTGCCTCTGTTGGCTGTGATGCCGTAAATTTTAAGATAATATCGTTAGAGGTACTGTTTTTCTCTTTAGATTGGTCTTGAATTTGAATATCGTTATTGATGATTTGATTCACTAAACGTTCCTGTGCCACCACATCATCTTTAGGAGCAACATTTTGTGCAAGTTTATGATAATACTGGGTACTTCTAACATAGTCGCTTTGATTAACTTTAGAACGATATTGGTCAACAAAGGCATTAAAAATACGTTGCGAGGTTAAATCGATAGGTATTTCAAGTACATCCAGCTGAGCTTTTAGTGCATTAACTTCTTTCATGCTTTCGGAGGTCGGCGGAATGACAATGGCTGTGCTGTTCCACTTTTGAGGTAAAAGCTTGACAATACCAGCACTCAACGCAATACATAAAGCCGTAAAAATGGTAATCAATAATTTATTTTTTAATAAAACACTCAATAATGCCATGAGATCAATTTCATCATTCTGCTGAATATGAAATTGATGAGCAGAATTTGACTTCTGCTCAATACTTTTTCGTGGTGGCTGCTCATTGCTCATATTAATTCCAAAAGACATAACATTTCTTTAATAGTTTTTAATTTAAGATAAGTTATTATAGTCTATATTTGAAATTTTGATATATCGATTACTGAACTTTTTAGTATCAATTTAAGCGATCACTGATTTAATTCATCTTGAATAATTAAATTAATCATGCGAATACTATTTAGATTATCATTTAACGCCGATATGTAATTATATTTACTGCCCCCACTACTGATAAAGAATTCTTTATTTTGTTCGCTAATTTCTTCTAATGTTTCCAAACAATCAACGGAGAAGCCAGGGCAAATGACCTGAACAGAGTTTACCCCTTGTGAAGGTAATTCATGCATGGTTTTATCCATGTACGGCATCAACCAAGGTTCACGACCAAAACGTGACTGATAAGTGAGCAACACTTTTTCACTTGGGTAATTCAGCGCCTCTCGAAGCGCCTGAGCCGTTTGTTCACATTCTTGTTGGTAGATATCCCCTGTATCACAATAACGCTGTGGGATACCGTGGAACGACAATACCAGCCTATCAGGTTCACCATGTACTGCAAAGCTCTCTTCAATTGATGCCACTAATGCTTGAATATAAGCAGGGTGAGTTGCATAACTGCGAATAAAACGGACTGACGGAATAGTGCGTCTATCTTGAAAAGCCCTTGTTACCGCGTCATACACCGCCGCTGTCGTTGTACAGGAATATTGTGGATATAACGGTAAAACGACTAAATCATTAACGCCTTGCTCCATTAAACTATCAACAGCACTTTTAATGGAAGGCGAACCATAGCTCATCCCTATTTCTACAGGGGTATTTGGCATCAACTCAGCCAGCTTTTGTTTTTGGCGCAATGAATACACCAATAAAGGTGAGCCATCATCAAGCCAAATTGACTGATAAAGCTTAGCCACTTTAGATGAGCGCAGCGGTAGAATGGCCCCGTGTAAGATGGGTTTCCAAATCAAACGAGGTACATCAATAACGCGCTTATCACTAAGAAACTCGGCTAAATAACGTCTAACAGCTGAAGTTGTTGGGGCATCAGGGGTTCCTAAATTCGCTAACAGAATGCCGGTTTTTTTTTCTGACATGAAACAGCTCCTAATTGATAATCATTCCCAACTTTATCACAGTTAAATAACGATTTTTGTCACCAAGTGGTATAAAAAAGAAAGGCAGCGATATTCGCTGCCTTCATATAATACATTCATACTCTAAATAATTCGAATTGCAGTTATCAATACTGTAATTTAGCGCATGATACGTATAAATATTAACCTAAAATTTTTGCTAACTCTGCGCTAACTTCTGCGACTTTACGAGTACCATCTAATTTAAAATATTTGGTGTTACCCGCTTTCGCTTCGTTTTGGTAATAAGCAATCAATGGCGCAGTGAGTGCATGGTATTCAACCAGACGCTTACGAACCGTATCTTCTTGGTCATCTTTACGGATAGTCAGCTCTTCACCTGTCACATCATCTTTACCTTCCACTTTTGGTGGATTGAAGTTGACGTGGTAAACACGGCCTGATGGTGCATGAACACGGCGACCAATAATACGCTCAACAATGATCTCGTCTGGCACGTCGAACTCAAGTACGTTATCAACGGTAATGCCCGCTTCTTTCATCGCATCCGCTTGTGGAATTGTGCGAGGGAACCCATCCAACAAGAAGCCGTTACGGCAGTCATCTTGTTTGATGCGCTCATTAACCAGTGCGATAACAAGTTCATCAGTCACTAATTTGCCGTTGTCCATCAGCTCTTTAGCTTGTAAACCTAACTCGCTCCCTGATTTAACAGCTGCACGTAACATGTCACCTGTTGAAATTTGTGGGATCCCAAACTTCTCCATAATAAATTGAGCTTGAGTGCCCTTACCAGCGCCCGGAGCGCCCAGCAGAATGATACGCATTGCGTAAACCCCTTGCTATTTAGTTTTTTATAATTTGAAAAGAAAACACGCTACCATACCATTAGCATGGCGCTTTACTCAAGAACACACGTAAACGTTTTCGCATTTATCTTTTTTCGCAAAAGAAAAAAACCACGCTAAAGCACAAGCAAAAGCGCGGTTTATGTTCAGAAACGAAAATACAATGTCACATTACTTTAGAAGTAATTCATTGATTTTTCGTATAAATAGATTTGGATCTTCTAACGTACCGCGTTCTGCCAATAAGGCTTGATCCAGCAGGACATCTACCCAGTCAGCAAAAACAGACTCATCTGAGACTTCAGACGCTTTTTTCACCAGTGGGTGCGCAGGGTTTAGCTCAAAGTTATATTTCACCTCTGGTGCTGCTTGCCCCGCCGCCGCAAATAATTTTGCCATTTGCGTACTCATTTCATCCGCGTTGGTGGTAACAATCGCTGGGGTGTCGGTTAAGCGGTGCGTTAATTTCACCTCTTTAACACGCTCACCTAAGAAGGTTTTCACGCGCTCAACAAACGGCTCAAGCTGCTTGTCTGCTTCTTCTTGTTCTGCCTTGTTTTCATCGGCAAGTTTATCCAATGATTCATCTGCTTTACTGACTGATTGGAACTGTTTACCGTCAAACTCAGACAAGTAGTTCATCATCCATTCGTCAATACGGTCGGATAACAGCAGAACTTCGATACCTTTTTTGCGGAATAATTCCAGGTGTGGGCTACCTTTCGCTGCTGCGTAGCTGTCTGCGGTGATGTAATAAATTTTGTCCTGACCTTCCACCATACGGCTAACATACTCTTCCAACGACACGTTTTGTTCGCTGCTATCAGTATGTGTAGTAGCAAAACGCAGAAGTTTTGCGATTATTTCGCTGTTCGCCATATCTTCAGCAGGGCCTTCTTTCATCACGAGACCAAATTGCTGCCAGAAGGTTTGGTATTTTTCTGTATCTGATTTTGCCAGTTTTTCGAGCATTTGCAGAACGCGTTTCGTTAATGCACTGCGTAAACTGCGAGTCAGCGCGCTATCTTGTAAAATTTCACGCGATACGTTCAGTGGCAAATCATTGGAATCCAAGACACCGCGGACAAAACGCAGATAATTAGGCATAAACTGCTCTGCATCATCCATAATGAATACACGCTGAACGTACAGTTTTAAGCCATGTTGTTGATCACGATTCCACAAGTCAAACGGCGCTTGAGAAGGCACATACAGCAAACTGGTATACTCTTGTTTACCTTCAACGCGGTTGTGTGTCCACGTTAGTGGATCAGCATAGTCGTGGGAAATATGTTTATAGAATTCAACATATTCCTCGTCTGATATTTCAGATTTGCTACGTGTCCATAGGGCTTTTGCTTGGTTGATTTTTTCCCAAGTGACCGTGCCGTCTTCTTCGTTTTTATCTTCGATTTCAACAGGCAAGGCAATATGGTCTGAATATTTGCTGATAACGGAACGTAGACGCCAGTTATCGAGGAATTCTTTTTCGTCATCGCGTAGATGTAAGGTGATTTCAGTCCCGCGCTCCGCTTTGTCGATATCCGCGATAGTGTATTCACCCTCACCCGCGGATTCCCAGAAAACGCCTTCATCAGTTGGCGCACCCGCAGCACGGCTGCGTACCGTGACTTTATCTGCCACAATAAACGCCGAGTAGAAACCCACACCAAACTGGCCAATCATTTGGCTGTCTTTGGCTTGGTCGCTACCGAGAGTTTCTAGGAAGGCTTTTGTGCCCGATTTTGCGATTGTCCCAAGGTTATCAATCACCTCGTCACGGCTCATCCCGATACCGTTATCGCTGATAGTTAGCGTGCCTTTATCTTTATCGGTACTGATGCGTACACGTAATTCACCCTCATTTTCATACAGCTCTGGCTTAGATAGCGCACGAAAACGCAGTTTATCTGCCGCATCAGATGCGTTAGAGATAAGCTCACGCAGGAAAATTTCTTTATTAGAATAAAGAGAGTGGATCATTAATTGGAGGAGTTGTTTAACTTCTGATTGGAAACCACGCGTTTCCTGTCCTTTCATACTCATTAATCGCCTCTATTTCATCAATCTAATTGGATAGGTTTGACTTACCGATGCAAATTAGTTGGGGGCGAAAAACAGAAATTCAAGCGATAAAGACAAAAAATTTTATCGAATAAAAAACTAAAACCAATGATTAGAAAGGAAATAATAACAACATAAATTATTTTGAAGGAAACCAAGAAGGAGATCTTTTAGCACCACCCAGCATACCCTCTAAATAACTTGTGCTGTAGCTAGGCGTCAAATGCGTTAATCCCTAGGAGCATATATGAGTATGTGACCCGAGTCGCCGAGTGCAGACTCCTACAGCTTACCCTCTCCAGTTATATCCTCTAAATAGTTCAAACTGTAGGTAGGCGTCAAATGCGTTAATCCCTAGGAGCATATATGAGTGTGTGACCCCAGTCGCCAAGTGCAGACCCCTACAGCTTACCCTCTCCAGTTATATCCTCTAAATAGTTCAAACTGTAGGTAGGCGGCAAATGAGGAGATCTCGGGGAGCATATATGAGTGTGTGACCCCAGTCGCCGAAAGCCCCCCCCTACAGCTTACCCTCTCCAGTTATATCCTCTAAATAGTTCAAACTGTAGGTAGGCGGCAAATGAGGAGATCTCGGGGAGCATACATGAGTATGTGACCCGAGTCGCCGAGTGCAGCCAACACCCCTACAGATTGAAATATGACGAGGATATCAAAGTTTAAGGCGGCCGGAGAGCGAATGGGACAAAGTCGTACTATCGACAAGCTCCAACTCCCCCCCCACAGGAACCCCGTGGGCGATACGGCTCGCCGTCACCCCATATTGCGCGCACATTTGCCCAATATAATTTGCCGTTGCTTCGCCTTCCACCGTTGGGTTCGTGGCTAAAATCACCTCGACGATTGATTCGGCGGCTAAGCGCTCTTCGAGCCGATCCAAGCCGATATCCATCGGGCCAATGCCATCTAGCGGTGATAGATGCCCCATCAGAACAAAATAACGTCCTGAAAATTGCCCCGTTTGCTCAATAGCGTAGATATCCGCAGGGCTTTCCACCACACAGATCAAGCCATTTTGTTGGCGGCGGGGATTATCGCAAATATTGCAGACATCTTGTTCAGTAAATGTTCTGCAATCACGGCAATGACCAATTTCAGACATCGCTCGTGTTAACGACTGCGCTAAGCGCATCCCACCACTACGGTCACGCTGTAGTAGCTGGAAAGCCATTCGCTGCGCTGACTTTGGCCCAACACCAGGGAGGCAGCGCAGAGCTTCCATTAATGACTCAAGAAGCGGACTAGTTTGCATTAGAATGGCATCTTAAAGCCTGGTGGTAATTGCATCCCACTGGAAACGCTCGCCATTTTTTCTTTTTGAGTCTCTTCAATGCGACGTGCTGCATCATTAAATGCCGCAGCAATTAAATCTTCTAGCATTTCTTTGTCATCTTCGAGCAGACTAGGGTCAATTTCTACGCGACGACAATTGTGTGAGCCATTGATAGTGACTTTAACCAGCCCCGCGCCAGATTCGCCTGTAGCTTCTAGTTGAGCGATTTCTTCCTGAACCTTTTGCATTTTGTCTTGCATTTGCTGGGCCTGTTTCATCAGGTTACCCAATCCACCTTTACCGAACATAGTTTTCTCTCACAACTGAGGCTACAGCTAAATATAAGACTGTAGCGTTAAACGGGGCGAATACTCTCTTCGTCCAACTGCGCATCAAACATTGAGCGCAGTTTTTGAATCGTCTTATCCGCAATAATAGACTGGCGAGCTTGTGCCAGTTTCTCTTCATAAATCGCCTGTCGCCATTCCAGCGGGGTTTTCACCTCACTATTATCATCGTGAACGATTTTCAGTTCAACAGGACGACCGTACAATTCGCTCAGAGCCTCTTCCAATGCTTTGTGGGCAGAGGGTTTATCTAGATGTTTCTGAGCAGGACGCAAATGCAAAGCAATTTGCGACTCATTTAATTCTTCTATATATGAATTCAAAGCTAATTGTTCAACTAGCTTGGGAATATTTAATTTTGCAATTTGACCTGACCAGCGGTCTCTCTCACGCCCTTCTTCGATAATTTTTACTGCTAATTCAGGGGTTTTCTCATATTCGAGTGCCTCTTTAATCTCCGTTGGCGTGGTGACCGCCTCTTTCGGGTTCATAACGGCTTCGTTTTGAGGCTTCCACTGATACTGCTTTGGTTTTTCTGGTTTTGCAGACCCAGATGCTCTATTTTCAACATTTTGTTGATGTTTGCTGGTCACGGCGGCCAGCCTTTCCAGTGCTGATACCGCCGGCTTTGCCCTTTCAGACATCACCGGTTTAGCCTTTTTTGGGCTCGGGTCCTCACTTTGTAGCGCCTGCCTTGCTTTAAGCAATTGCGCTGTCGGGCTATTTTCAGGCAAATTTTCTGAACGTGGCATCGAAGGTGCAACACGTTGCTGAGTCACTGGCTGGTTCACAACTGCCGCTTGCTGCACGATTCTTGGGGGCGGTTCAATCTCTTCAATCACGCTCTTTGGGTGAAAAGCTAACGCTCGCAATAGCGTCATTTCAACCCCCATACGCCGCTCTGGTGCATAAGGCAGCTCTTTTCTGCCTACCAACAGAGTTTGGTAAAAAAGTTGCAAATCCGCAGGGGAAACCACCCTAGCCACTTGCCGTAAACGCCCCTCTGTTGAAGATGGATCAGTTTCTTGTTCCGCAGGTAGTAGTTGGATCATCGCAATGCGGTGCAGTTGCGATAAAATTTCCACTAATAAGTTTTCCCAATCAGCACCACGACTTGCCGCGTGCTCCACTTGGGTCATAACCGCAATGCTATCGGCTCTAACAAGGGCTTCGATAATGGCTAAAGGCTGCTCATCATCCAACGTTCCTAACATTTGGCTGACTATGTCTGCGGTGACTTTACCTTGCCCCATAGCAATGGCTTGGTCAGTTAAACTTAATGCATCACGCAAACTACCATCCGCAGCACGAGCAATTAATTGGCGTGCACGTTGGTCATGCTTAATATTTTCCGCATTGAGAATAACCTCCAGTTGTTCACTGATTTGCGTGACGTCCAACGCTTTAAGATGGAACTGTAAACAACGCGATAAAATCGTCACTGGCAGTTTTTGTGGATCCGTCGTTGCCAATAAAAACTTGACGTGCTCAGGCGGTTCTTCGAGGGTTTTTAACAGCGCATTGAAGCTGTGCCGTGAAAGCATGTGGACTTCATCGATGAGATACACTTTAAAGCGCCCTCTTGCAGGCGCATATTGCACGTTGTCTAGTAATTCACGCGTATCTTCGACCTTCGTTCGCGAAGCGGCATCAATTTCAATGAGGTCAACAAAACGACCTTGCTCAATTTCAAGACAGTTTGCACATTGACCACAAGGCGTTGCCGTGATCCCTGTTTCGCAATTAAGCCCTTTAGCAAAAAGACGTGCGATCGTGGTTTTCCCAACACCGCGAGTCCCCGAGAAAAGATAGGCGTGATGAAGCCGCTGGTGCTCCAGCCCATTAGCAAGTGCAGTCAAGACATGTTGTTGGCCAACAACGTCTGAAAATTTTTGAGGTCGCCACTTACGGGCAAGTACCTGATAGCTCATGGATCCCACAGTAATTTAATAATGGTGTGTGAATAAAGGTAATCATAGTACATGCTACCACAGCCTCAACCTCTGCGGCGAGACTGTGATAAAAATAGAGGGAAAATAAAGATTAATGACCAGGGAATTCAACCAAGCTGTATGAAGAAACGCCTTCTTTTTGTAAGCGTTCAACGCCACCTAAGTCAGGTAGGCTAATGATAAATGCAGCCTCAACGACATTTGCGCCAAGTTGTTTGATCATTTTAACGGTCGCTTCAACCGTTCCACCTGTTGCCAGCAGATCGTCAACCACCAGAACGTTATCTTCTGGACGAATGCTGTCTTTGTGGATCTCAAGGGTATCAGTGCCGTATTCAAGATCATAAGTCATACTTAATACTTCGCGCGGTAATTTTCCTTTTTTACGAACAGGAACGAAACCCACGCCTAAACGTAATGCGACTGGCGCGCCGAATAGAAAACCACGCGCTTCAGTTCCTACAATCTTAGTGACGCCTTTATTTTGATAATGCTCAACTAACATATCAATCGTTGCTTGGTATGCAGCAGGGTTATTTAACAAAGTCGTAATGTCACGGAAGATCACACCTTCGATTGGATAATCTTGAATGGATGCGATACTTTCTTTAATCAATTGCAGTTGTTGCTCTTTAGCGGTCATAATAAAAGCCATGTAGTAAACACGAAAGTGTAGAATCTATGTAAAGTACCATAAAAATGCAATAAGCAGCCGTCTATTTGCAGTGAGTTTTGTTGCTGAATATCAATTTTACGCGATTTTTCACATTTAATGGGAACAAAAAATGAAAATACAAGCTCTGTTGGATGCGTTAAAAAAGCAAATTGACGAGTTAGAAACCCGTGTCGCTCCCATTAAAGATAACGAGTTTTCCCACTCACGTTTTGATATGCAACTGTTTAGCCATAAATCGACACGCTTAGGGGACTGCCAAAAAGAGTTAAATAACCTTTATCAGCAGTTGTGTAACAGTGTCACACTGAACCATACCGAACAAGTGAATTTTCTCACCGAAAAAATTGTGCATCAAATGCAGGCTATTTCCCGCGAAATTTCAACGCAACCGTTGCGCGAAAAAGAATCATCCTTTACCAAGAAAAAGGAACAGGTTGATTTATATGAACGTTTATCACAACATCAGGATTATGAGCGCCGCTTACAAGCGATGGTCAGTGAAAAAGAGCTACAACTATCAGGGCTAACAGACCACCGTTTACAGCACCAATGCCAAAAAGAGCTCGCAACATTAGCAGGCCGTTTGTACCGTTGCCGCCAAGCCCTTTTACGTATTGAAAAGGCCATAGAGCACCAAGAAAATCAGTATTTTGAATAATACAACACACCGCAATATAAGGAATACGAATGGACTCACTCAAAGACGCCCCCCGCGAAATACAGCTTGCCGTTGATTTGATTTACTTGTTAGAAACGTCAGAGATTGAAACCGATATTGTTCTTAAAGCCCTTGATATTGTTAAAAATGATTATATTTCAAAACAACAAAAGCAAACGGCAGAAACCGCCTGCTTTGAAGAGCTTTAATTATTTCCCGCTATCTTCGCCATTTTCTTTCGAGGAACGTTGCACTTCCTGCACTTCCTCTCCTTTATTATTGTGCAAATGAACTTCTAGCTGGTTAAAGGCGATATCAATGTCATTTTCCCTGCACAGTTTATCAATCGCACGATTTACTTCATCACTGGTCGCGCTGCGATCACCAATCTGGCGTACATAAAAACGTAGTTCATGGTCTAATGTACTCGCACCAAAGGTGGTGAAATAGACGCTCGGTGCGGGCTCTGTCATTACTTTGGCATTACTGGTGGCCGCCGAAAGCAATACACGCTTCACTTTGTCCAGATCCGATCCGTACGCTACGCCCAGTGAAATGGTGATCCTTGTAACGGTATCCGATAACGACCAGTTGATCAGCCGCTCCGTCACAAAAGCTTTATTTGGGATGATCACTTCTTTGCGATCGAAATCAACAATCGTTGTCGCACGAATACGGATTTTACTCACCGTCCCCGAATATGTCCCAATGGTTACCGTATCACCAATACGGATCGGCCTTTCGAATAAGAGGATGATCCCCGAAACAAAGTTCGCAAAAATTTCTTGTAAACCAAACCCTAATCCAACGGTTAAAGCCGCTGCTAGCCATTGTAATTTGTTCCATGTCACGCCAATCATGCCCAGAGATGCAATCGCACCGATCCCCACGATGATATAAGTCAGTATAGTGGTGATGGCATAAGTTGACCCTTGTCTCAATTTTAAGCGTGATAAAACAAGGACTTCTAATAGCCCAGGTAAGTTGCGGGTCATCACCCACGCAACAATTATAATCACTACCGCTAAAATGAGATTGGCGAGTGTCACGGACTGAAGAATATTCGTCCCTTCAGGGGAAACATCGGTATAGCGCCACAATTCTACGCTATCAAAAAACGAAAAAATGGTAATAAAATCAGACCAAATACCGTAAAACGCCAACGCAAAAATGATAAACAACACCATGGTTGTTAAACGCAAAGATTGCTGGCTAATCAGTTCAATAGTCATTGGCGGTTCTTTGATTGGCTCATTTTCCGTATCTTCTTGCGGCTCCTGTCTTTCTAACCGTAATGCTTCACGGCGCTCAACTGCACGTTGATAAGCCAGCTTGCGTGCCACCAGCGTCAAGCCCCTTAAACAGGCGTTATAAGTGATGTACCAGAGCAACAATAAATACAAGCTATCAAGCCAACGGTTTGCCAAACGTAGCGTGGTGTAATAGTAACCCGCCATCATCAGCCCCACTAAAATAAGTGGGGAAAACGTCAATAATGTGATGACTATCGTCCGCGTTAAATGGCTGCCTTTCTCTTGCCAGACTTGTTTGCAAAATGGCACGGTAAAAATACACAACAGCAGTAGCGAAACTAAAACAATCAATTGGCCAATTACATCTTCTGACACTTTGAGTGGGTTGATCACGCCATAAGTTGAAAAGAAGATTAATGGGATCAGCGGGATAGATAACCGTGACATACGGCGACGAGTACGTAAGATAGTGCCTTGGTCTATTCCAAAATGCTTCTGTGCAATGCCTTGTGGCTTCAAGATGCGGAATGTCAGCTCAAACAACGCCCAAAAAATGGCGAGTTGTTGGCAAAACTGCCAAAAGAACGGCCCTTGGACATTCCCTGTTTTTAAGAACCAATAACCTACTGCCAATAATAATAAAGAGATAGGCAGGGTTTGCATAAATGTTAGTAAGAGCGCAATTGGCGTACTCAAAACGCTGTCATTACGTAGGCTAGATAACCGTTGGTCAATCTCTTGTAAACGCTGGTTAATTTTGCGGTGAAACCAAATAAAAATCACCGCAATCAAGACTAGAGGGATCACTACTAACAGTGAGTTTGTTATCCCGCGTTGAATACTCCGAGACGATAAACTGAAATCAAAACTGCTAATTTGAGCTGCCGCAGCTTCTGGGAAGGTTTTAATCCACTCCAAATCCATCGGTTTATTGCTGTTCACCCAAAATATTTGCTGAGCTAATGTGTTTTCAAGGGAACTCACCACACTCAATAATTGGTTTTGGTCAAGCTGCAAGTTAATTGCTTGGGAAATTTGCCCGCCCAGTTGCTGGTTAAGCTCATCTAATAGACCACGTCTGACATCTAAAAGCTTTGTCAGTGCTGCCTTATCATCTATTGATAGCAATGATCCGCTGCTCTGTTCTTCACCTGTTTTGACGGCCAGTTGGCTCTCTAAACCAGAGATGTAGTCATTAGGTTGATATAACGCATCACGCTGCTGATTAATATCAAACTGTTCAAGACGTAAATCCGCAATCGTCACAGGCAAGTTTTTGGTTAAAATATCTGGCGGTAAATCGATTTGCTGTTGGAATAAGATACGAGATAGCAATAAGCTCCCGCGTAAAACGTTAATTTGCTCTTTCAAATTACGTTCTGACTGCGTTGCCCTTTCTAACCACGCTTTAACACGGATACCATTTTGTACCAGCTTATTGCTTTCCTCTGTCACTTGGATCAATCGGTCGCTAAGCGCATTATTAATGGCGATTTCTTTTTGAATAACCGGGTTTTGCTGTGCTTCAATATCCGCTTCAGAGGTATTTAAAGCTTCACGCACAGTCGATTGGGAATCAACTAAACGGCGATTACTGATAGCCGCTTGTAGCTGTTGAACATGATCCTCAAGCTGCACAATATACGCAGCGGTATAATCACGTTGCTTTTGCAGAACATCTTGCAATTGCGTGTTAGTTTGCAAAATACGTTTTTGGTATTCATTTTGTTGCTGCAAGAGATACTGCTCGACTTGCAGCATATCAACCTGAGAAGGCCGCAAGTTCACTGAGTCATTGAGTGTGCTGTTTAATTCATTACGAATTTCTTGTAATCGCCGCGCATTATCTAACATCAACGCCTGCGCACGTTCTGGCTGGGTTTGTAAACCGATGAGTTGGCTGTTATAGGTTGCTAGGTCGTTTTGTTCAGACTGTAAGTTTTCTAAGTAGGTCGATTGTAGAGTTTCTAATTGGGAAAGTGAGCTACTTTTTATCTTTTCAGCAAATTGGGAGGCTTGTTGTTCGCTTTCATTTCTAACTTGTTGCAAACCTTGAATAGCAATTCTTGATTCTTCACTTGTTCGATTGAGTTTTTTTTGCAGTTCTTCTGTTCGTTGCTCAAGTTTATCCAATTCATTATAAAAATCAGATGTTTTTTCTAAGTCCCCACGCACCAATTTTTCTTCTTCACTTAAGCTACTTTTTTTACTTAATGCGGCGAGAGAATTTTTAATATCATTTTTGCTGGGCAGGTTATTTGGGGTTAAAGCAAAAGAAGAGTAAGAAAAAAACATCATTGCGAGTAACAACACAGCGCTAATGAAATACCGCTCTATTCTTTGTTGTTTTATCATTATAATAATGTTCTTATAACCACGCATATTCTTTCTTTTGCTCAGTATGTTATTCAGAAAAGCAAAGTGCCAGTAACACCCTACCAGCACATACGATGAGACTCACATTCTAAACCAACAAATTAGAATGTTAAGACTTTATCTGACGTTAATGTCCAACTGGCTAACTCAACTAATGTGCCAACTTCAACGCCATCCGCTAAAACTAACTCGCTGATACCACGGGAATCGGTACATGTCTTACATAATTTAACAGGCACCCCTTGAGCCGTTAAAATCTCTAACATTTGCTGAAGGTTATAACCTTCTTTCGGCTTTTGAGCAGCTAAACCTGCACAAACCGCATCTGACATTAAAAAGATTTTTAAATCTAAATCTGAATTTTGCTCTTTTAGCGTGATAGCAAGGCGCAATGAGTTAAATAAAGTTTCGCTACCATAAGGTGCGCCGTTAGCGATAATCAGAATAGATTCCATTTGTGTGACTCCAATTTATTTTATCTGGGTGGATTTAAGCCGTATTGCTGGATTACACTTTAGTGTCTCTAATAGTGTCTCAACCAACGTTATCGTGTGTTGATTTATATTAAAGTTCTCAGGTTGTAATAGCCAGTTTTCTAACAAACCCGACATTAATGAACGGATCATGATGGCAGCGCATTCAATATCAAGGTCAGCAGGTAATTGCCCAGCATCGATACAATCTTGCAAATTATCGACAATACGACATTGGCTAGCCACATAATTAGCCCGTTTAAAATCGACTAATTCAGCCATCTCACCAACTAATTCGCATTTTAAAAAGAAAATTTCCATCAACGCACGGTTTTTGGGGTTGTCGATAAAATCGGTCAAAATAAAAACTAATAATTCTCTTAGTATTGAAAGTGGATCATTGGTATATTTAGAACGATAATATTCTTCAGCTTGGATTATTTGGTTATCGCCAAACTCACAAGCCTGATAAAAGAGATCAACTTTATTTTTAAAATGCCAATATATTGCACCTCGGGTTACCCCCGCTGCTTTTGCAATATCGGCTAATGATGTGGCTGAAACCCCTCGCTCAGAGAATGTTTTGATAGCAGCATCTAATATTTCCTGGCGGGTTTCTTCAGCCTGTTGTTTAGTTTTTCGTGCCATTGTGACCCGTTTCTATCGAAAGCTGATTTACATACATTCGTGTATGTTTGTACTATAGCACAGTGATAAATCATATTGTTTACCATTTTTCTTATTTTTGTTTTGAACTCATATTGATTAATTGAGGTTAACTTATGCGAAAAAACAGAGGGGTGTTACCTCTGGCTCTGTTGGTTCTTTCAGGTGGCTTAGCTTTATCAGGTTGTAACGATGAACAACAAGGTGGCGGAGAACGCCCGGCGCCTGAAGTAGGAATTGTTACGCTGAAAGCCGAACCTCTGACTCTCAAGACCGAGTTACCAGGCCGTACATCTGCATTCCGTGTTGCCGAGGTTCGCCCACAAGTGAGCGGCATCATTTTAAAACGTAACTATAAAGAAGGTAGCGACGTAGAAGCGGGTACATCTTTGTATCAAATTGATCCTGCTCCTTTCCAAGCAACCTACGACAGTGCAAAAGCAGAACTTGCAAAAGCGCAAGCTAATGCAAATATCGCGGCTCTGACGGTTAAGCGTTATAAACCATTATTAGGGACGAATTACATTAGTCAGCAAGAATACGACCAAGCGACTTCAACTTATGCCCAAGCGCTTGCTGCCGTCAAAGCAGCCGAAGCAGCTGTTGAAACTGCACGTATCAACCTGAACTATACCAAAGTGACCGCACCAATCAGTGGCCGTACTGGCAAATCGAATGTGACTGAAGGGGCGTTGGTCTCTACTGGACAAGCAACTGAATTAATGCGAGTTCAGCAACTTGACCCTATCTACGTTGATGTGACGCAATCGAGCGATGATTTTCTGCGTCTTAAAAATGAGATAGCACAAGGCGCTGTGCAAAAAGAGTCTGGTCAGGCACCTGTTAGTTTAATTAATAACAATGGCCAAGAATACGCGCAAAAAGGTGTTCTCGAGTTCTCTGATGTCACCGTGGATGAAACCACCGGTTCCATCACTATGAGAGCCGTTTTCCCTAACCCGAACAAAGAGTTACTTCCGGGAATGTTTGTCCGTGCAATTTTAGAAGATGGCGTTGTTGAAAATGCAATTTTGGTTCCTCAACAAGGTTTATCGCGTACTGCTCAAGGTACCTCTCAAGTCATGGTTGTTGGCGCAGAGAATAAAATTGAAGTCAGAACGGTTAAAGCTGGACAAGCGGTTGGCAACAAATGGCTGATTAAAGACGGTTTAAAAGCAGGTGACCGCGTTGTCGTCATTGGCTTACAAAAAATCAAACCAGGAATTGTTGTGAATCCTAAGGAAGCAAACTTAGAAACGCAATCCATAGACAATCAGGCTAAACCTGAAGAAAAGTCTAAATAAGGGAGCGGCTGATTAATGCCTAAGTTTTTTATAGAAAGACCAATTTTTGCGTGGGTAATTGCGATTATCACCATGCTTGCTGGTCTGTTGGCAATTATCCAGTTACCTGTTTCTCAGTACCCGACCATCGCACCGCCAGCTGTTTCTATTTCAGCTAACTATCCAGGAGCGGATGCTGAGACGGTACAAAACACAGTAACGCAGGTTATCGAACAGAATATGAACGGTATCGATAACTTGGTATATATGTCATCGAGCAGTGACTCATCAGGTTCTGCTAGCATTACGCTTACCTTTGAAGCAGGAACTGATGGTGATATCGCGCAAGTACAGGTGCAAAACAAATTGCAACTGGCGATGCCATTGCTGCCACAAGAAGTTCAACAGCAAGGTATTAGTGTCGATAAATCAACAAGTTCGTTCTTAATGGTTGCCGGTTTCGTGTCTAACGATGGTTCGATGGGCCAATATGACATTGCCGACTATGTAGGTTCGAATATTAAAGACCCATTAAGCCGTGTAAATGGTGTGGGTGAAACACAGTTGTTTGGTACCCAATATGCCATGCGTATTTGGTTAAAACCAGAGCAACTCGTTAAATACAATATGACGACGACCGATGTCATTAATGCAATCAAGGTTCAAAATAACCAAGTTGCAGCAGGACAGCTCGGTGGCTCGCCGTCAATTGCAAACCAACGTTTAAACGTTTCAATCATTGCTCAGACACGTTTAAACAATGCAGAAGAGTTTTCTAATATCTTACTGCGTGTTAACCAAGATGGTTCGCAAGTTCGTATTAAAGATGTTGCGGATGTTCAATTAGGTGCCGAAAACTACAGTACCGTCGCGCGCTTTAACGGAAAACCTGCTGCAGGTATCGGTATTAAACTAGCGACAGGTGCGAACGCGTTAGATACTTCTAACAACGTACGTGCTGCGCTGGAAGAGATGAAACCGTTCTTCCCGCAAGGGTTAGAAATTGTTTATCCATACGATACAACACCATTCGTTAAAATCTCGATTAACGAAGTTGTTAAAACATTAGTTGAAGCAATCATGTTGGTTGTCGTGGTTATGTATTTGTTCCTCCAGAACATTCGTGCCACATTGATCCCAACAATTGCCGTTCCTGTCGTCTTGCTGGGTACATTTGCCATCTTATCGGCATTTGGGTACTCGATAAACACCTTGACCATGTTCGCGATGGTACTCGCCATTGGTCTACTCGTCGATGATGCCATCGTTGTTGTAGAGAACGTTGAACGTGTTATGCAAGAAGAAGGCTTATCACCGAAAGAAGCGACCAAAAAATCAATGGGTCAAATCCAAGGTGCGTTAGTCGGTATTGCAATGGTGCTGTCTGCGGTATTTATCCCAATGGCCTTCTTTGGTGGTTCGACAGGGGCAATTTACCGTCAGTTCTCAATTACCATTGTTTCATCCATGATCCTCTCAGTTCTGGTGGCAATGATTTTAACACCAGCGCTGTGTGCCACGATGTTGAAGCCAATTGAAAAAGGCAGCCATGGTAGCCAAAAAGGGTTCTTTGGATGGTTTAACAGAACGTTTGAAAAACAAGCTCACCACTACACAGACAGCGTAAGCCGCATGCTTAACGGCACAGGTCGTTACCTTGTGATTTACCTGATTTTAGTGGCAGGCATGGCATTCATGTTTGTTCGTTTACCGTCGTCCTTCTTACCAGCAGAAGACCAAGGTGTATTCCTGTCAATGGTTCAATTACCACCAGGATCAACACAAGAACAAACTCAAGCTGTATTAGATGAAGTCAACAATTACTACCACACTGACGAAAAAGACAATGTTGAATCTGTCTTTACCGTTGGAGGCTTTAGCTTTGCGGGTCAAGGTCAAAATATGGGTCTCGCCTTCGTCGTTCTGAAAAATTGGAGCGAACGTAAAGGTGATGAAAACCACGTTGATGCGATTGTACAACGCGCGAATATTGCGATGTCCAAGAAACAAGAGGCACTAATTTACGCCTTTAACCTACCCGCAATTGTTGAGTTAGGTACCGCAGACGGTTTTGACTTCGAGTTAGTGGATAAGGGTAACTTAGGGCATGATAAACTGATGCAAGCGCGTAACCAATTACTTGGTTTAGCAGCTCAACATCCAGAAATGCTCCAAGGTGTTCGTCCAAATGGTCAGGATGATACGTCACAATATCGTATCTACATTGACCAACAAAAAGCGCAGGCACAAGGCGTCGCAATCAGCGATATTAACGCAACACTCAGCTCCGTCTTTGGTGGAAGCTATGTAAACGACTTTATCGACCGCGGTCGTGTTAAGAAAGTTTACGTGCAAGGTGATGCAGAAAGTCGTATGTTGCCATCGGATATTAGCAACCTGTATGTTCGTAATAACCAAGGCAAAATGGTTCCATTCTCAGCATTCTTAGATGAATCCAAAGACCCTTGGAAATTTGGTTCGCCACGTTTAGAACGTTATAACGGTGTACCAGCAATGAATATTCAAGGCCAAGCAGCACCAGGACAAAGTACGGGTGATGCGATGCTATTGATGGAAAAACTCACGACTGAAAACCTGCCAGAAGGTATTGGTTATGAGTGGACAGGTATGTCCTATCAAGAACGCTTAGCGGGTAACCAAGCTCCTGCTTTATATGCGATTTCCTTGATAGTGGTATTCCTCTGTCTGGCTGCTCTTTATGAAAGCTGGTCAGTGCCATTCTCTGTTATGTTAGTGGTTCCATTGGGTATTATCGGAGCATTACTCTTCACCAGCGTTCGCGGTTTAGATAATGACGTATACTTTAAGGTTGGCTTATTAACAACCATTGGGCTCTCGGCGAAAAACGCAATCTTGATTGTTGAATTCGCTAAAGACCTAATGGAAAAAGAAGGTAAAGGGTTAGTTGAAGCAACGCTAAATGCCGTTAAGATGCGTTTACGACCAATCCTGATGACATCACTGGCATTTATGCTAGGGGTTATCCCGCTAGTGTTTAGTAATGGTGCAGGTTCAGCTTCTCAGAACTCAGTTGGTACCGGTGTTCTGGGTGGTATGTTTGCTGCGACTTCTCTGGCTATCTTCTTTGTTCCCGTCTTCTTTGTGGTGATCCGTCGCCGCTTCTCTAAGAAGTCTGAAGATATTGAACACAGTCATCCACCTGCAGCGCACTAATTGCTGATAATTAACATAATTATAAGAGCCACTGAAATGTGGCTCTTTTTTCTCCTTGACTCAATGTAGTTACCCCCTTTTTTCATGTTTCTATCAATCCCATACTATTTTTTAATTGCTTTGAAAAATGCATTCCACCTTATACTCCTTAGCGATTAAGGAATTTTTTAATAGCAGGGAGCTGATAAATGAAATCAATAACGACACAAACTATCACTATCTTTTTCTTATTTTCGCCATTAATTACTAATGCAAATGAACTCAGTATTGATAGAGCCAAAATCATCAATATCAATGAACCCCTTAAAAACCATATTTCATTCAATACGTTTGAGACCTTATCCTCAAATGAACATGGTTTGGTTTTTAATAATGATGTAGCGAGCAATGATAACTTAAGTGATAAGGCAGCAAAGTTAATACTCGCAGAAGTGACAGGTACCGAAGAAACTCAGATTCAAGGGATATTAGGTATCAAGGGACAACGAGCAAACCTTGTTATAGCAAACCCAAATGGTATTTCTTGGAAAAAAGGCGCTATAAATAATATCAATAGCCTATCTTTAATTGCTGGGAAATTAGAACAGCAATACACGAGAAATAAAGAAAATAAGAACCAACTTGAACCTAAACAAAAGGAGGATTACAGTAATCTTAAATTTTCAACCCAGCCGGCTGGGCTAGTCAGCATAAGCCAACAACAAGGCAATCCTATTCAGTTATCTAAAATGAATATATTTGCCGATCAAATAAAACTGCAAAATAACCTCAATATCAATGCTGCCTTGCAAAACTACATAAGTACGTCAGGCAGTGGAACACTTTCACCAAGTGAAGGTGTGATAAAACATAACACTAAATTCAAGACAGATATCCCATATTTTCAAGGAAATCACTTTGAATTAAGTGAACAAGCGAAATTAACAGGGCATACCGTGATGTTAGAGAGTCATCAATATCAATGCAGTAACGATTTTCTTTGCCCTCAAAACAAAATCGATATTCATGGGACAATTAAAGCGATGAATTTCTCATTGCGTGGCAACAGTGAAATGACATTTTCAAATACAGGAGTTCTTCAGATAGGGAAGAATCAACAAGCACTCGTCGCACGCCCCCCTCAATAATATCGAAATGCAACACAACAATGTAAAGCGGCCTCAAAAGAAGAGGCCGTAAGGTAGATTTTAGAATTACATCCAGAAGAACCAAGCAAATAATGAAATCACAATGATACAAGCGACATTCAGTACAGCTCCAACTCTCACCATTTCTATTTGGCGTATATAACCCGAACCAAATACAATCGCATTAGGTGGCGTTGCTACAGGTAACATAAAGGCACACGATGCCCCGATACCAATAATCATGGTTAGCACAATGACAGGCATACCCAACGCTTCAGCCACTGTTGCAAAAATAGGAACTAATAACGCAGCACTTGCCGTATTACTGGTAAATTCTGTCAGAATGATAATAAAGGTCGTAACCGCCAAAATAATGACAAACCAATGACTTTGACCAAATGTTAGTTGCATCCAATCTGCCATAATTTTACTTGCGCCAGAAGAGCTTAAAATTGCACTCAGTGTTAAACCACCACCGAATAACATCAATACGCCCCACTCTGTATTTTTTTGAATCTGAGACCAATTTGCGACGCCCGTAACACAGATTAGAATTGCGGCACTCATCGCAATGATGGTGTCTAAATCTTTCACGCCACCGAATGCATCGCTGATAAAAGTACTGGTGATCCAACAGACTACCGCTAACAAAAATATTATCATTGCAGTAATACGTTTACCGTTCCATTCAACATGTTCTAATTCAATTTCAAAGCGATGTTTAAGGTTTGGACGCAACATCATGTACATTAAAACAAACATCATCGGCAATAACACAACCATAATTGGAATGCCGTATTTCATCCAAGAAAGGAAATCTAAGCCTAAAGCAGAAGCCGCAATGGCATTTGGAGGGCTACCAACTATCGTCCCTAATCCGCCAATACTTGCACTGTAAGCAACACCAAGCAAGACAAACACAAACGTATTACGCTCATGACGGACATCAAGGTTGGACAAAATACCAAGCACAAGCGGTAACATCATTGCCGCTGTTGCCGTGTTACTGATCCACATTGACAAGCCCGCCGTTACACCAAACAACAGCAATACAGCAACAGAGAGGCGCCCACGTGCAGCCATTAATAAGCGATTCGCGATAAGCCTATCTAAACCTTGAATATGCAAGGCTGTAGCTAACGCAAATCCGCCAAAAAATAAGAAAATAATGGGATTTGCAAAGGATTTAAGTGCATCCCCTGTATTCATTAGCCCGAGTCCTACCGCTAAAATAGGGATACAGAGTGCAGTCACCGTAACGTGTATAGCCTCAGTCAGCCAAAGCACACCAATGAAAACCATCATTGCTAGCCCTGCATTCGCTTTTTCATCAAAGGGTAAGTATTTTAAAAGTAAAACTAGCAGCACAATATCAATCGCTAAAATAATCCAACCACGCTTATTTGTGGGGGTTGGACTTACTGCCGGCGTCAAAGATTCAGAAGCATCCATGTAAAACTCCATAGCTCGGAAGCAAATTGTTTTCGAGTATTATTGTTAATATTTATTTACGAGGTCTGAAATATAGAGTTAATTGAATGGAATGAAAATGTGGAGTAACCAAAAGTGCGATCTATGCCGTGTAATTGACTAGTTTTTACTATTAACTCCAAAAAACCGAACCATCACATCGCAAAATTCGAAGAGTTAAAAACCATCATATGAATAATGTACAATATAAATCTCTATTTAGCCCCCTGCGCAAGAATGAACGTAACTTGCTGATTTTTATATAATAAAATAACTTATTTCATTAGTTAATTTATTGCTATAAAAACCAGCTATGAAATCAATTAGTTAAACCTATGAGTAGGGTGATAAAAGTGGTGGTATCAAACTTACTGCACGTTCTGATGTAAAATAAGCACCAATGTCTTGCTGGGATAAATTAAGGTCAAAATTAAACATCGTTGCTTTTTCAATAATTAGATGAGTTTGATGTTCACTCATTGTGCTAAAATCACCTTGTTGTTCATTAAATAAACCTTCTGTATGTATTGTATCACGAGTAAATTCACTTAGACTCATAGTGTATGACTGATTATGTGTTCGGATCTTTAAATGATCATGCGTTTTAGACTGCTCACCAAACACCTGCCTAATAACTAATGATGTTGATGAATTTTTATCAAAAATAACTAAGTCAGCATCCCGACGAAACGTTATAAGTGATTGGCGATTTAATACGGGCAGAATGAGAATATCCTCTTTTTCATCATAACTATCGTTATCAATAATAATCGTTTGATAATTTAACCATGCTTCTTGGGTGATTAAGTAGCTATCTTGCCCTTCTCCACCACTTAAAATAATATTTTTCACGTTTTTAATTATTGATGGGCTAAGAATATCATGCTCTTTTCCACCTTGAATAATCAAAGAAGAACTTAAATGATTAACATTAAATTTATTGGCTGATGGGTTATTTGATAAATCAGCATAAAGTACCCCCGCATTTTCAGTAGAAATCAATAAACCTTCATCTACTCGCTCTACTTTATTAATTTGAATACCAGGGTAAAGGTCAATGATAGACGGTAAATCAGTTGGGTTATTGAGTACTGAGCCTTCAGAAAATGCAGACACTAATTCTTTTTCTGTTGCGAACTCTAGCCCATATAATTTCTTTTGTTTTTTATCAAAAATTACCCCACCAGAACACCCTGCATTTAGACCTAAAAATTGCAGTTCATTTTCTGAAGAAAGTTGATGTGCAATAATGACTTTCCCTTGAACACTCCATGCTGGAACTATTTTTTTATTATCAACACTTTTAATACCAAGTAATGCTAGAGTTGTTTTATTTTGGTAGAGAGATTCGATATCTCTCCACCAGAACGCACGATCCTGAAACCATTTATCATTCAATGCAACAATGAATGAATCCCCATTAGCATGTAACTGACTAACAACACCAAAACTATCAACAAGCAGTAAATTTCCTTTCCATGTAAATACGCTATCTAGATTAGGAGTGTACATAAACCATGCTGAAGGTTTAATCACATTTAATACATCTTGCCCCTCACCTCTTTGTTGATAGAGTGATTTTTCCTTGTCACTATAAAAGTAAAAGACTTCAGTCCCATCGTCATCAAATAATGATGAAACTAAATGTAAATCCTCAGGAATTGCCCAGTGACTTTGTTTCAAAGTACGATCTGCGGGAAACTGACCAAATCCTAACGAAGCAGATAGGTTAGGCTTAATCAGTTTATTATCTTTGAGTCTAATCCAGTAGCGGTGCTGAGCTTGATTATAATCACTTCCAGATATCATCACCAAACTGGCTAAGCTGGAGTATTTCAACTGTGACATTCCAAAATTATTTTTATTATCAATCAAGTAACGCTGTAAAATTTCTTCAGGTTCAGTACCTCCTAACTGAGTATGCGTGCTAGCTAAATCGACTAACAGTTCAGGTGCTGAAACAAGACTCACTAATTCAATATTGTTTCCCACAATTTGGTAGTTCACTACCTCTAGTGAGTCTTGATAACGACAAGAAAAATAAATAATATCCTCTTCTGACCAGACTTTTAGAATGTCTAAATTACGGGCCATTTTGTTTTCTAATCGGTATTCAGAAAGAACCTTTCCACTATTAAGATCTGTCACCCAAATCAGAGGCGAACCTACTGTATAAAAAATAGCCTTGTCATTTCTAACCCCCCCTAACAGTGCATTTTTTTTCTCTACATCAATTGAGTCTGTAAATAGTATTTTTTCCGTTTTCACATCAAAATAAGCACGGCCTACATTGTTTCCATTATGTTGATAATTTTTAATAATAACATACTGTTGATGTGTTCTATGCTCCAGAGCTAAAGTATGTAAATATGCATCAAAGCCTTTTATATTATCTTTCCATAAATCTTCATCAATACTTATCGTTTTAATTGATTTTTCTTTAAAATCTATCTCGTTTAATTCACTTTCATTTTTAATAATATAATATTTATTATCAGGGTTTTCACTCTCGATATAAATATCAACATCCCCCACTCTAATCCTATCATCTAATATGTTTATAGTTTCATTTTTGACCTCTTTTGAGTTAATTATCCATTGAGAAGAACTCTGGCAATTTGAGCAATCTGATAATGATAAGTTAACTCCTTCATTAATATTAATGGTATATTCTCCCCCACACGACTCTAGATTGTAACTAACAAATCCGTGCCACTCTTTTGGTAAATTAGGTATAATTAGATTACGTTTTTTATTGCCTAACCTAACACTTATTGGGGTATTAACATACTCATGGTAAATATGAGTAATTGTATTTTCACTTGGGAAAATATAAAAATCATAGTCAAAATTATTCGCCAGCTCTAGCCTACGAATAACATCAAAACCATTATCGTGCCTTGTTGTCGCCCCTGGCCATAAATTATAATCATACTTTATATATGATTTTGGTGTAATAGGTAAAAATATGTTCTCTTGTGACGAAAAATCTACGTTATGATATCTATTTGCATAACCTATTCCTGTACGAATATTAATTGCCTGCTGTCTATCATGTACCATAGTTGGAAAATTTCCAGCCCAAAAAATATAATTTTTTCGCCCCCCACCTGAAGATTTTGCACTCGTACGATAAATATATTGACTGTCAAATTCAATGTGGTTCGCTTGTAAGTCTACTGTTTTAAACACGGCGCCAAATTTAGGTACTAACACTTTATTATCTTTGGAATATTCATAACCATTACCTTGGTATGCTTGATCCAGTGCGCTAAAATACACACCAACCGCTTTTGCATTCTCACCTATGATGGCAAAATTACGCGCAAGTGCTGTGCAACCAATACCAAGCCCAGCAACAATGACTCCCATTCCACCTAAAGAGGCTGAAGCGGTCGTGTAACCAAAAGCATCAACACCTATAGCCGCAGCATTAGTCAAAAAACTTGCAGAATCAAAAGTGAGCTGAGTACTAAAAGTGATTGTCTGTGGCTCATTTTCAGCTTGTGTTATTTCATAAATATCAAACCCAATCAATGCACCATTAAAAAATGTCGATAGCCCCTCATTAGCAACTTTAGCGAGTGATGACGAAAAGAGATTCATTGAGGGAGATACTGTTTTTGTCTGGTAACTTAATGCGGTTTTAGTTAATTGCGCTATGTGAACAACATCTTTTGCTGTGCTATAGCTGATTAATGCATAGTTGACATAAGTATGAATTTTTAAAGCCATAGCTAAATTTGATGTATTCGAAGTTTCCGTATTTTCATTGCGGTTTCTGTCTTCTACCCACTGAATGATTGATTGAATCGCAATCCCTGCATTTAAACCATCAATTGAATCACCTTCCGCAGTTTGAGGTTTTTGTTTGAACTCCTCCTCAATAAGATGGTAATAACGACCAAACTCCATCATTTTTTCGAGGTTGTATTGGTGAAAATCGATAAAAGTTTTATCTGTTGTCTCAACCCACTGCGTCAAACTTGGATTGTCTAAATAAATAAGTTGAAGGCGATAATGCCCTTCTCTCTCTTCTTCTATATTATGGAACATAGGAAGCCATCGATTATCAAGGTTATTTTCTACAGATAATTTAACGCTTGCTTCATGAATTTTTTCTGCCCACTGATTTGCATCCAAGATGGATAGTAAACATTTTAATTGTAAATCTTGGTATATTTCATTTTGGCCTTTTAATATTAATCTTGCTTTATTCTGCCTCGCTTCTATTGTGCTAATCTCATTTTCATCGCTTAAATTTTCAACAGTAAGCTGGTTACCTATCGAAACCCCCCTCATTTTATGGGTATCAATATAAACCAAATTAAAAGCCGGCTTTCCATCTACTTCAAATGCAGAGTAATAAGGTGCAAATTTTTTCTCAGTAAAGAACTTTGTTATTGCATTAAATAAACTTTGGCTATCATCAAATACAAAGATACCAAAGTTAGGGTCATAGAAATAATAGTTGCTCTTACCATTTTCCACTTTTTTCCCTAACATCATTGAATGACTACTAGTATTTAATGCAAACATCATTGTTTCATCACGAACAGTTAATAACTCTTGAATCTTGTTTAAGCTCATTTTCCCATAGGAAAAAGAAGATTCAACAGCCTCAGTATTTGAATGTAGGTTCTTCAACCCCTCCTTTAATAAAATGGAATTTTCATCATCTGGATTTGCAGCAGCGACATAGAGCTTATCAATGAGTTTATCAGCACTATTTTGCCCCCCTTTTGCCAATGCAACAGACATCGCCCTAACCAAGGGGTAACAGCGCCCACCAGATTCACTTTTAATAATTGATAAGTAAAAGTCCTGGGGTATCAATCTATTAATTTTGCTTCCATTTTCATAAAAAAACTCGCTAATTTTCCCTGTTTCAATAAGAACTTTATCGATATATTCAGCATAGCCAGCCTCTTGAATCAACCGATATAATGCGCCTCTTTCTCTTGCTGAAAGCTCCGCTATCACGTACTGTTTTTTTAACTCCCAAGTCGTTGTTGTGCTATTAACATCTTTAAGCATAACATCATTATAGTTTTTCATTCCCTCATTGAATTCATTTCTAAATTCAATATTTTTTGATGTTCTATGTAAATACAAAAAGTTTTCATAGCGCTCGATTATTCTTAGCCGGCTATGTTCATCTACTTTAGATGATGAAGACCCTGACTTTATTCCTCGAACCACAAAGTCCATACCTTTATTCTGCTTAAGTGTTTGCAAATAAAAAGCATATTCAACCTCAAGTAAGCTCGAGTATATCTCATTAAATTGTTCATTTTTTATTTTATCTAGAACCTGATTAACATCTATCGTTGCTCGCATATCAGTAATAATATTTACATCATTAACTTTCTTTAGATTTAGTTCTATATTTCTAATTCTATTTCTTAACTCATCCGAACTCGCTTGGACTTTTCTTTTTACTTCATTAGCTAAATTTAACCAATGAGTAGAGTTAACTTTGTTTTCATCTGTGATTGAAGGCCCTTCAACTGTAGAAAAATAGACGCCTAGTTTTTTAGCAAAAATATTCAACTTTTCGTGTACATTTTTCCTGTAAAGATTAAATTCCGTTTTTTTTTCATCTGAAAAATAACTCTTCGTTGATTTTATTTTTACACTATCAGGAAAAAAGTGTAATCCCTCCTGATTCGTTCTATCTTGAAAAACTAATTTCCAATTTCCATCATCAAAATATAAAAAAATAAAGGGACTATCATGTTCCCTATTTTTATAATCTCGCTCATCTATAGCCATGGTAACATTATCATAGAGTAAAGAGCTGTTATAACGGCTATCAAAAAAAAACCTATATTTTGTCGAATCTAACTCTGTTACAATAACAGAGCCTTTATTAACCTTACTTAAAAATAAAAATTTATTTTTTGGAGATGTTTTTTCTATATCAATATAATTAGAAAAGTCTTTTCCTGCCTCTTTTAAGTTAGTATCTAAAAAATAACTCTCTAGCGCATAAGCAGGGTTTGAATGATAAGTATCATCGACATACTTTATTTCATATTCGAATTTTTCATTACGATAAAATACAACTTTCCCACTTGCTGGAATGTTGTTTACATCGTTGAGATAACCTGCATTAACTTTATATGAATAGCAAAATTGCTCGGGATTTAATTCAAATTGTTGTATATCTCGACTAGGAGCAGCAGTACTTAATTCTAAGTTTAAACTATTCAGCCCTGTTTTCAAAAACCTGTCTTTAATTGTTTGAGAAATAATAGCAGGATCTTTAGGGTCATAACCAAAACGTTGTAATGTTTTTGGTAATATGCTTTTTAACCTTTCACCTGTTAATAACGATTCTGTGACTGCCTTGGCCATAATCACTGACCTTGATTCACCATGACTACTGGATTGCCCCTCAACCGTTTCAGAGTAAGAGATCCCAGTCATTAGCCTTTTCATGCCAACAGGTGTATGTTCAATAAGTGCATCTGGTGGTAACAGTGATTTTAATTGCTGGCTAACTTCTTTAGCAGACACAGAATTCGCCTCTGCAAGGTAAATAACGGCTTGATCCGTTCTGTTACCTAAATTTCTTGGCCCCATAATTTTTGATTGAAAGACATTTTTTTTCGGGTCATTGTCATATAACTTAATTAAAGCATTTGCTAAATTAATGTAATTTTTCTTATTAACATTAACCGTCAATCGAGCCAGTAAATTTGATTTACTCAAATAACGTTGACGGTAATCTTTTGGGAAAATACGATAAGCACTTGCATTCAATTGTTGTTCTGAGCTTAATTCAAAAAAAGGTTCTTCAGTTGGCCCTTGAACTCTAATATTAACCTTTTCTCTAACCTCTGAATTTAGAAGAGCTCGAAACTCATCTAAAAATAATTTTTTTTCCTCAAGATTTAAGCTACTTGATTCTTTCGGGATATCATTACTATATAAGTGATAAATAATACTCGTTATTTTATCTTCGACGCTTCTTCTTTTTTCCCTGAGTACAGAATTCCATGATAAATTATTATTTTTATAACCAATTTTAATTTCATTAATTAAATCGATAACTTCCTGAAAAGTTTTTGCTTTATCTCTGCCTTCCCTTGAAATAGCAAGTAACATCTCATAACCTTTCTTTCTCATATTCCACCCTTTAATATCAAAATTAATTTATTTTTAAGATTTATTTCTATCACAGAAAATAAATCTTATTGAATTCATTTTAATAAAATAGGTAAATTTAAGATTAACTTTAATATGGAAAAAATAATTTTTTTATCGTTATTTAAAATATCATTTATTTTAGGCATAAAAAACGGGAAGCTTTCGCCTCCCGTTTCAATTAATTAGCTTAGCTATTAAATTATGCTTGGCCTTTAACTTCTTTTAAACCATTGAATGGTGCACTGTTACCCAGAGCTTCTTCAATACGGATTAATTGGTTATATTTAGCAACGCGGTCAGAACGGCTCATAGAACCTGTTTTGATTTGGCCCGCTGCGGTACCCACTGCTAAATCGGCAATAGTTGCATCTTCAGTTTCGCCTGAACGGTGAGAGATAACAGCGGTGTAACCTGCATCTTTCGCCATTTTAATCGCAGCCAGAGTTTCAGTTAACGAACCGATCTGGTTGAATTTAATTAGGATTGAGTTAGCGATACCTTTGTCGATACCTTCTTTCAGGATCTTAGTATTCGTTACAAACAAGTCGTCACCAACCAGTTGGATTTTGTCACCAAGAACTTTAGTTTGGTATGCAAAACCATCCCAGTCAGATTCGTTCAGGCCATCTTCGATAGACACGATTGGGTACTGTTTAGTCAGCTCTTCTAAGTAATGAGTGAACTCTTGAGACGTGAAGGTTTTACCTTCGCCTTTCAGTTCATAATTACCTGTTTCAGCATTGAAGAACTCAGATGCTGCACAGTCCATCGCTAACGTTACATCTTTACCTAACACATAACCTGCTTGTTCAACCGCTTCTTTGATAGCGGCTAACGCTGCTGCGTTAGATTCTAAGTTAGGTGCATAACCACCTTCATCACCTACAGCTGTGTTCATACCTTTAGATTTCAGTACTTTTGCTAAGTGATGGAAAATCTCAGAACCCATGCGAACCGCTTCTTTCAGCGTTGGTGCGCCAACAGGTTGGATCATGAATTCTTGGATATCAACGTTGTTATCTGCGTGTTCACCACCGTTGATGATATTCATCATTGGCAGAGGCATTGAATATTGACCGTGAGTCCCATTCAGATCAGAAATATGCTCATACAGAGGCATACCTTTTGCCGCTGCTGCTGCTTTTGCATTTGCTAAAGAAACAGCCAGAATTGCGTTCGCACCAAATTTAGATTTGTTTTCAGTGCCATCAAGGTCAATCATGATTTTATCGATGTTTGCTTGATCTTTTGCATCTTTACCGATCAAGGCTTCTGCGATTGGGCCATTAACTGCACCAACAGCTTTCAGAACACCTTTACCCAGGAAACGTGCTTTATCACCGTCACGCAGTTCCAGAGCTTCACGAGAACCTGTCGATGCACCTGATGGCGCAGCTGCTAAACCAACGAAGCCACCTTCTAAGTGAACTTCAGCTTCAACAGTTGGGTTACCACGAGAGTCAATGATTTCACGGCCGATCACTTTAACAATTTTGGACATTAGGTTTTCCTCAGTACAAGTTAAATTTCGGGAAGTTGGTGCCAATGCGCCGACTTCCCCATATCTTATTTCAACTCACCTTTCTGGTACTTACCAGCGGCTTTAACAAAACCTGCAAATAATGGGTGACCATCTCTTGGGGTCGAAGTGAACTCTGGGTGGAATTGACAAGCCACAAACCAAGGGTGATTTGGGTTTTCAATAATTTCTACCAGCTTGTTATCTACTGAGCGACCCGCAATTTTTAGGCCTGCATCTTCGATGCGTTTCAGTAATAAGTTATTCACTTCATAACGATGACGGTGACGTTCAACGATGGTTTCAGCGCCATACATATCACGCACTAAGCTACCATTCACTAAATGGCATGGCTGCCCGCCAACACGCATTGTACCACCAAGGTCGCTCTCTTCAGAACGCACTTCAACGTTACCCTCTTCATCACGCCATTCTGTAATCAGCGCAACAACTGGATATTTACAATCTGCTTTGAATTCTGTTGAGTTTGCATCTGCCATATTGGCAACGTTACGTGCAAATTCAATCAGGGCAACTTGCATACCCAAACAAATACCTAAATAAGGGATTTTATTCTCACGTGCGTATTGCGCTGTCAGAATTTTCCCTTCTACACCACGCTCGCCAAAACCGCCTGGAACTAAAATTGCATCAAGCCCTTTCAGTAATTCAACACCACGGGTTTCGATATCTTGCGAGTCGATTAGCTTAATATTTACGGTTAAACGATTTTTCAAGCCACCGTGTTTCAGTGCTTCGATAACTGATTTATACGCATCTGGTAACTCAACGTATTTACCCACCATTCCGATAGTCACTTCCCCAGCTGGATTGGCTTCTTCGTAAATAACTTGTTCCCACTCAGACAGATTCGCTTCAGGCGCATCGATACGGAAACGGCTACAGATGTATTCATCCAAACCTTGGGATTTTAACAAGGCTGGGATTTTATAAATAGAATCAACGTCTTTTAGTGAGATAACTGCTTTTTCTGGCACATTACAGAATAACGCGATTTTCGCGCGCTCGTTTGCAGGGATCACACGGTCTGAACGGCAAATTAATACGTCAGGTTGAATACCAATGGACAGCAATTCTTTCACAGAATGTTGCGTTGGTTTAGTTTTTACTTCACCCGCAGCTGCAAGATACGGCACTAAGGTTAAGTGCAAGTATAGTGTGCGTTCACGACCCACTTCCGCCGCCATTTGACGAATAGCTTCTAAGAATGGCAGAGATTCAATATCACCAACAGTTCCGCCAACTTCAACGAGAACAACATCATGACCTTCGCCACCACGGATGATGCGGTCTTTGATTTCATTCGTAATATGCGGGATAACTTGGATGGTAGCGCCTAAATAGTCGCCACGGCGCTCTTTGCGCAGAACTTCAGAGTAGACACGGCCTGTCGTAAAGTTATTACGACGTGTCATTTTGGTACGGATGAAACGCTCATAATGACCCAAATCCAAGTCAGTTTCAGCGCCGTCTTCTGTAACGAAAACTTCCCCGTGTTGGGTTGGGCTCATTGTACCTGGATCTACGTTAATGTAGGGATCCAGTTTCATAATCGTTACATTGAGTCCACGGGCTTCGAGTATAGCCGCCAACGAGGCTGCGGCAATGCCTTTACCCAGAGAGGATACGACCCCGCCGGTCACAAAAATATAGTTAGTTTTCATGCTGAACCTGAAAGTTTAGGTTTAAAAGATGATGGATATAACAGGACGGGAAAACAGTATACCCGAACCTTAATTTCGCTACAAATGTTCTAAGCATAATAAGGCTAAATTTCATCAATACTCTAATATTATCAGCAAGTTAAAAACAAAAATTATTTATCGCTTCAAAAATAGTCATCTGCGTCTGTTTTTATACATTAACACAGTTTAAAGGCAAAAGCTAAATCCTTTCAGCTCACTCTATAGCGTAAAAAATGCAATTCTGCACTAAGTTTGATTTTGAATAACTATTTACTCTATCACTCGCTATTTAACGCCTAAAAATGCCATTCTATTCATTGTTTTTGAAGCTTTATTTGGGAATATTGAATAAATTACTTTTAGAATAAACCAACAGTATCCAAATCTTAAAACGACAAACAATTTCAATACTTACATGTACTGGCTCTAAATAGTTCGCATTACAGCTAGGCGGCAAGAGAGGATATCTCGGGGAGCATACATAAGTATGTGACCCGTGTAGCCGAACGCAGCCAACAACGCTGTAGTGCGAAATATGACGAGACATTTTATTCTTGGCTTTTAACCTGCAGCCAAAGCGCCTCCATCTCTTCAAGTGTAGCACCTTCTACAGACTTACCATTTTCGGATAAGCTTTTCTCGATTTGCCTAAAACGTCGTTCAAATTTATTACAGGCTTTTTGCAGTGCAATTTCGGGCTTATGGCCTAGGTGACGAGACAAATTTACTGTCGCAAACAGTAAATCTCCAATTTCTTCTTCTAAGCGGTTTTGTTCTACAACTACCTGAGTGGCTTCTTCCATGACTTCTTCAAGTTCTTCATGCACTTTTCCTACCACTGGGCCAAGTGTATCCCAATCAAAACCGACAGAAGCACAACGTTTTTGAATTTTATAGGCTTTCATCAGCGCAGGGAGTGAGTTTGGAATATCATCAAGTACAGAAAATTGAGACTTTTCAGCACGTTCTTTTGCCTTACGCTTTTCCCATCCCTCAATCACTTCGGAGCTTGAAAGTTGGTTGTTCGTATCAAAGATATGTGGGTGGCGATGCTCAAGTTTGTCACTCACAGCTTGGCAGATATCATTAAAATCAAAAAGTGATTTTTCATTCGCCATTTGTGCATAAAAAACGACTTGGAATAATAAGTCACCCAATTCGCCTTTTAGATCAGAAAAATCCTCACGCTCTATCGCATCAAGCACCTCGTAGGTTTCTTCAAGTGTGTAAGGTGCGATGGTTTTAAATGTTTGTACTTTATCCCAAGGGCACCCCGTTTGCGGGTCGCGTAACTGTGCCATGATGGATAGTAAGCGTTCAATTTGGTGATTTTGCTGACTCATCGTATTACCCTTTGATTTTCTTTTGTTTCTACATTGCTACCTTTATCTCAAACTTACCAGATATAAAGGCTAATCAACAAAGAAAACTTGAAAATGATCATTCAAAATAGTTTGAGTTGTCGGTAGGCGGTAAGATTAGCTATCTCGGGGAGCATACATACGAATGTGAACGCAGCCAACAACGCTGCGGCTCAAAATATAAAAATAGTTATTGATAATAGTGCCGATTTTCAAAATAGTTTGTGTTGTAGGTAGGCGGCAAGCAAACGAATCCTTAGGAGCATACATAAGTATGTGACTAAGGTGAGGCACGCAGCCAACAACGCTGCGGCTCAAAATATAAAAATGGTTATTGATAATAGTGCCGATTTTCAAAATAGTTTGAGTTGTCGGTAGGCGGTAAGATTAGCTATCTCGGGGAACATACATACGAATGTGACTAAGGTGAGAGCGCGCAGCCAACAACGCTGCGGCTCAAAATATAAAAATGGTTATTGTTATATAGTGCCGATTTTCAAAATAGTTTGAGTTGTCGGTAGGCGGTAAGATTAGCTATCTCGGGGAACATACATACGAATGTGACTAAGGTGAGAGCGCGCAGCCAACAACGCTGCGGCTCAAAATATAAAAATAGTTATTAATAATGGTGCCGATTTTCAAAATAGTTTGAGTTGTCGGTAGGCGGTAAGATTAGCTATCTCGGGGAACATACATACGAATGTGACTAAGGTGAGAGCGCGCAGCCAACAACGCTGCGGCTCAAAATATAAAAATAGTTATTAATAATGGTGCCGATTTTCAAAATAGTTTGAGTTGCAGCTAGGCGGCAAGCAAACGAATCCTTAGGAGCATACATAAGTATATGACTAAGGTGAGAGCGCGCAGCCAACAACGCTGCGGCTCAAAATATGACGAAAATCACTGAGAATGGCGTTTGGCCTCAATAACATCGGCTAACTGATTCAACTTCGCTAGCACCCTGCCTAGCACCTCGATATTATAAATTTCTACTGTCATATCGATTGTTGCTAGCTGCTGCTTAACGTCACTGCGGCTACTGACACCGAGTACATTGACTTTCTCATTGGCGAGGATCGTTGTGATGTCACGTAGTAACCCGCTACGGTCATTTGCCACAACCCTAACCACAAGAGAATAGCCACTGGAATAATTTTCACCCCATACGGCATCTATTACACGTTCTGGAGCGTGACTTTGTAGCTCAGCAAGTTGCTCACAGTCAACACTGTGAATTGAAATACCTCGCCCTTTAGTAATAAAACCAACAATTTCATCCCCAGGAATGGGTTGGCAGCACCTTGCAATGTGGTGCATTAAATTACCCACACCTTCAACAACGACACGTCCACTACTATGAGATGGTGCCCTTGGTACAGAAGATTTGTTTTCTAACGTCTTCAGCGCTGCACGGTCTTCTTCTTCCGCCGTTGCTTTATTGAATTTGCTTTGTAAGAAATTCACCAACTGGTTAATTCGAATATCACCGCCACCAATACCTGCTAATACTTCATCCAGAGAATGAACGTTATAGCGGGCAATAAGCAGTTTTTCCGCTTCACGCAGGCTAATATCGAGCTGAGATAGTTCACTATCTAAAATCTGGCGCCCAGCAAGAATGTTTTTATCTCTGTCTTGTTTACGGAACCAGTTTTGAATTTTGGCTCGCCCACGACTAGTTGTGACATAGCCTAAGTTTGGATTTAACCAATCACGGCTTGGGTTCGGATGTTTTTGGGTGATGATTTCAATTTGATCCCCCATTTGCAGTTGATAACTAAATGGCACGATCCGACCACCAATTTTTGCACCGATACAACGATGCCCTACATCACTGTGAATATGGTAGGCAAAATCAAGTGGAGTTGACCCCGTCGGTAAATCAACAACATCCCCTTTCGGTGTAAAGACATAAACGCGATCATCAAATACTTGGCTACGAACTTCATCAAGCATTTCGCCTGAGTCTGCCATTTCTTCCTGCCATGCAATTAATTTACGCAGCCATGCAATACGATTTTCGTAGCTGCTTCCCTTGCCAATTCCTGTTGCACCTTCTTTATATTTCCAATGTGCAGCGACCCCTAACTCTGCATCTTCATGCATTTGGCGAGTACGAATTTGAATTTCAAGGGTTTTACCGTTAGGGCCCAGCACCACTGTATGAATTGATTGATAGCCATTTGGCTTGGGGTTTGCCACATAGTCATCAAACTCATCAGGAAGATGGCGAAAATGGGTATGCACAATTCCCAGTGCCGCATAGCAATCTTGCAAACGTTCAACCACGATACGCACAGCCCGCACATCGAACAGCTCATCAAACGCCAATGATTTCTTCTTCATTTTGCGCCAGATACTGTAGATATGCTTGGGACGACCGTAAATATCAGCCTGAATGTTCTCTTTTAGCATATATTTACGCAACGTACCGACAAAATTATCAATATAATCTTCACGGTCAATACGGCGTTCATGGAGCAACTTAGCGATTTTCTTGTATTCATCAGGGTGCAAATAACGGAAGCAGAAGTCCTCTAATTCCCATTTTAATTGCCCTATCCCTAAGCGATTCGCTAATGGCGCATAAATATTGGAGCATTCTTTTGCGGCTAATACGCGTTCATCTTCTGTGGCGTCTTTGACTTCACGCAAATGCGCGATACGCTCTGCTAACTTGATGACAACACAACGAAAATCCTCCACCATCGACAATAACATACGACGGATATTATCGACTTGGACTGAGCTTGTTTCACTGGATTGTGTCGCTTTTAATTGGCGAATAGCATCCATTTCAAGCACGCCTTTAACAAGTTCATGTATCGAATTTCCGAACTGTTCAATGACTTCGTGCTCTTCCAGCTTGCCTTCTTCTACTAATGGAAATAATAATGCGGCTTGTAAGCTGCCGATATCCATACTGAGCGTAGATAAGATTTCGGTCATCTCGATGCCACGCCACAGCAATAAAGGCCCAATTTCTTGGCCTGCTAATTTATCGTGACAAAACTGCCAGGTATGGATGAGCTTTTCTTCTGATTGTTTATTGCTCAAACCCAGACCGCCTACCCATTTTTCTGGGGCAAACTCACCTGCTGGGGTTAGATGTGCGCTTCTTACTGCAACCATATATTCTCCCTACCTGTTAATGCTCTGGTCGACGGATAAATAGTGCCATTGATTCTAAATGGCTAGTGTGCGGAAACATGTCTAACATCCGCAAATGTAATAATTGATACCCCTCATCAAGCAAAACTTTACTGTCCCTTGCTAATGTCGTTGGGTTACAAGAAACATAGACAATTTTTTCGGGCATCAGTTTAATTAAATGTTCCATCACGCCCGCCGCCCCTGCACGTGCAGGGTCTAATAATACTTTGTTGAACCCTTGGGCTGCCCACGGTTGTGTATGAATTTCGGCTTCTAGGTTCTCATTATAGAAGGTCGCGTTGGAAATAGTATTGAGCTGAGCATTGTTTCGTGCCTGTTCGACTAAATTTTCGACACCTTCAACCCCGACAACTGATTGCGCTAATCGCGCTATTGGTAACGTAAAATTACCCATTCCGCAAAAAAGGTCTAATACCCTATCTTCACGCGTTAGATCTAACCATGCTAATGCTTGTGCCACCATCAATTGATTTACTTGCCCATTCACTTGAATAAAATTTAATGGGTTAAATTTAAGCACTTCACCTACCACTTGATATTCTGGCATTGGTGAGCTCGACGTCAGCGCTTCTAATGCATTGTCATTTCCTGCCAGCCAGATAGACACGTCATATTGACTTTCAAAATCGTTAAGTTTCTGTTTATCTGCATGTGAAAAAGGTACTAAATGGCGGATCATGATGATATTGCTGTTATCCGCGTGGATAAGCTCAACATGACCTAATTTCGACTTAATGCTAAGTTGGTTAAGACACTCATAAAGGGGAGCAAGTAACATATCCAGTTCAGGCGCTAATACAGGACAGTTTTTAATATCAACCAGTGTATTGGACTGTACTTGACGAAACCCCATCACCAACCGTTGATGTTTAGGCTGATATTGCAAGCCTAAGCGAGCACGACGGCGATAACCATAAGGTTCACCACTCATCACCGGAGCTGCACTTTTATCACCCCCCGTTTCTCGCATCATTAAATATTGTAAAGCCTCAGCCTTACTTGCTCTTTGTAATTCAATATCAATATGTTGCTGTTGACAGCCACCACACTGATTAAAATAACGGCATTGTGGCTTCACTCTCTGTGGACTTGTTGATAAGCGCTTAACCACTTTCGCTTTCGCAAAACTACGCTTTTCTTCCGTTAACTCAATTTGAGCTTCTTCCCCTGGTAATAAATCCGCAACGAAAATTGTTTTCCCGTCAAGACGAGCTATACCTTGCCCTGCGGCATCTAAGCTATCAGCAATGACCGTAAGTTGACGGCGAGGAGTGGTGCGGCGGTTCGGAGAGTAAAATTGAGCCATAAGTAGTCACAACAAAGTATTAGTTACAAAAAAGGGTCCTTGTTTGTTTCCATTTCAGGTATTTTTTATTTCTGAAAAGAGAAAAACAGACAGCCTAGTATACCTGTTTTTCCTTTTATTTTATTGCCTACTTTTCGATTTTATTACTTAGCGAATTAATATTATTAATTACTCACCATAAATTTTCTATATTCTTCATAAGCATAGTGATCTGTCATACCGCTGATGTAGTCTTGAATCAAACGGGCTCGATAGTAAAACTCAAGAATAGATTTATCCGCTTCATTCGTTGCAGAGACTTTCTCAAGCGCCTCGTTATAGGATAAACGGTGCTTATTGGATAACTTATGGAATAACCGCGTTTCAATAAAAAAGTGTTTGTGGTAATTTTTTTCCACTAAATCGGCAAAGTCAGTTCGGTTCATCATTAGCAACGGACTATAAAAATCGAGTAATCCACTGATAATTTTATAGCCTTGCAACTCTAGCTGCTCGACTTCGTGATGGTTAAATACATGTTTAAATGCAACGGTTTTCAACACTTTCAGCAAACGATGCTCAGGGCTTTTGTCTTCCAATAATGCGCTATTAAAACAGCCATGATAAATTTCAGGTAGGTTTTTAATAAAACGCTGGGCACTATAGTGCGCTAACTTACCTGTAATATTAACGCGTAAGTACATAAAAAACTGATCTTGCTGAATCCGCCTTGTGTGGTTATCACTAATATTGTTATAAGCACGCATAATGGTTTGATCGAATAAATCATTCTGCTCAACTTCCCCCCACTCTGCGCGCAAATAATCAATTAGTTGCTCAACGGTAAAGATCCCTTTTTCTGCGGCATCATCCAAATCAGCAATACAATAAGAGATATCATCTGCCGCCTCCATAATGTATGAAAGTGGAAAACGGCAATATTTCTCCATATCGAGTTTCTTGGTAAGTTCAGTGACAAAATCCGCTTCAGACCAGTAATACCCTGGTTTTTTCATCAAATAATCAAATTCTGCTGGGATTGGTTCTAAATCATAAGCTCCTCGCGTATATTTTAAGATAGAACCAATTTGTGCGTAGGTTAGGTTAAGTTTCAACAAGCGGTGAGCCATTCGTAAACCTTGTGCATTCCCCTCAAATGAACATAAATCACGCTTCAATTGGCGACGAAAAAGGTCTTGCTTTTCATTGCCTGTTAATTGCAATGCTTCAATTTGACAAGGGTCGGGTAGGTCAGGTGAAAATAGATAGTCAGGGGCGAGTAGTTTGCTAAACCAGCGCTGAATAGCAGCCTCACCAAAATGTCCGAAAGGTGGGTTACCAATGTCATGCATCAGGCAGGACATCTCCACTAAGCTTTCAAAAGCATCACAACGCTCATCTAACCCATAGGTTTCTAATAATTTTTTCTTTTTCAGCTCACCAAGCACGGTTTTACTGATATAGCGCCCCACTTGCTGAACTTCAAGTGAATGAGTTAATCGGCTGCGCACCGCCGCATTTTGTTCTAATGGGAAAACTTGTGTTTTTTGTTGTAAACGACGAATAGCAGCGGAATTAATAATACGCCCACGGTCACTTTCAAATAAGCGGTTTACGGCGTCTTCATCCTGTGGTGAGACTTTCTGGTTTTTAGCACTGCTCATATAGTTACGCTGAAAGCTCAGTTTCTTTAGAAAATTAATTTCACCCACGCTGCCACCTTCCCTATCTCGATTGATGTTTCATTATATAGCCTAAACACAGGAAAAATACTTCACGACTCACCTTTCAATGTTACACTTCGTGCATCTTTGTAATTTCGTTGTCGAAATTCGAGTTGTTACAATAAAATTTGCGAACCCGCTCGAAGAACACAGCACTAACACAATAAAACATTATCTTCCCTAGTCAAAATATTGACACTAATCGTACAAATTAAGCAGGGAAAAGGAGACAAAATGAAAGTTGGGATCATTGGAGCGATGGAGCAAGAGGTTGCTATTCTTCGCTCACAAATTGAAGGCTGCCAAACCATTAGTCGCGCAGGTTGTGAAATTTACACTGGGAAAATTAACGGTGTTGATATTGCCCTATTAAAATCAGGTATTGGTAAAGTTGCTGCTGCTATTGGCACGACTTTGTTGTTAGAACATTGTCAGCCTGATGTCGTGATTAATACAGGTTCCGCTGGCGGGTTAGACCCTCGCTTAAATGTGGGTGATATCGTTGTTTCGACCGAAGTACGCTATCACGATGCTGATGTTACGGCATTTGGCTACGAGCCAGGCCAGATGGCACAATGCCCACCTGCTTTTGTTGCTGATAACAAACTCATTGATGTTGCTGAGCAATGCATTAAGTTGCTCGATATGAATGCAGTTCGTGGCTTAGTATGTAGCGGTGATGCCTTCATTAATGGTGCAGAACCTTTAGCACGCATTAAAGCGACCTTCCCACAAGTTGCTGCCGTTGAAATGGAAGCAACGGCGATTGGCCAAGTCTGTCATCAATTCGGCGTACCATTTGTTGTGGTTCGCGCGATTTCAGATGTTGCAGATAAAGAATCGCATACCAGCTTTGACGAATTTCTTCCCGTTGCAGCTCGCCAGTCTTCACTGATGATCAATGCAATTTTAGCTAAGCTGGCTTAAATTCGACAAAAAAGGCATAACTCATTGTCAGGTATGCCTTTTATCGCCACATAATGATATACCATGAAAAAATTAACTGCCTATTCATCCCACATTATTACTTTATTATTGGCTTGTTTTATCTCATTTTCTGCTCTGTCTGAGCCGAAACAGCGCGTGGTTAGTTTATCCCCTGCAAATACAGAGCTTGCCTATGCTGCTGGGTTAGGTGATAACTTGATTGCAGTTAGTGCTTACTCCGATTACCCCGAACAGGCAAAAAAACTGGAACAAGTTTCTGATTGGCAAGGGGTTAATGTCGAGCGTATTATTGCGCTTAAACCAGATTTGATTTTGGCATGGCGAGGAGGAAACCCGCAACGGCCACTTGATCAGTTGGCATCCTTTGGCATTCCCATTATCTATTTTGACCCACAAGCCATTGATGGAGTCATTGACGCTGTCAATGAGCTATCCCAATACAGCGCTAGACCTGAACTGGCTCAGCAAAATATTAGCGCTATGCGAGCTAAGTTAGCTCCTTATCGAAATCAAAAAAAGTCAGATCTCAAAACCCAAAAAATCTTTATCCAACTGGGAACTCAGCCTTTATTTAGTGCGGGTAAGCATACATTGCAAAATGATGTCGTGACATTTTGTGGGGGGGAAAATATTTTTGCTAACAGCGCCGTGCAATGGCCGCAAATTAGCCGTGAGCAAGTGCTCACCCGCAATCCTGATGTAATTGTAATGACTGGCTCAATTGAACAGGAAAAAGTCGTAAGGGATTTTTGGCAATCACAGCTGGATGTCCCAATCATTCGTTTAAATGAAGATTGGTTTCATCGTGCAGGCCCACGAATTGTTAACGCGACCGAACAACTGTGTGAGCAGTTAAACGCTTTATCCAATGGATAGTTAAGAATTACGAATTACGAATTACGAATCTAGAAATTTTCTAAATAGTTCGCGTTGTGGCAAGGTGGCAAGTAAGCAAATCCCTAGGAGCATACACTAGTATGTGACCCGAGTAGCTGAATGAAGCCAACACCACCAAAAGTTAGAAAACTGAATATATCGTTAATTTTCTAAATAGTTCGCGTTGTGGCAAGGCGGTAAATGAATATATCTCGGGGAGCATACACAAGTATGTGACCCGAGTAGCTGAATGAAGCCAACACCGTCAAAAGTTAGAAAACTGAATATATCGTTAATTTTCTAAATAGTTTGAGTTGCAGCTAGGCGGCAAATGAAGATATCTAGGGGAGCATACACAGGTATGTGACCCGAGTAGCTGAATGAAGCCAACACCGTCAAAAGTTAGAAAACTGAATATATCGTTAATTTTCTAAATAGTTTGCGTTGTGGCAAGGCGGCAAATGAAGATATCTAGGGGAGCATACACAGGTATGTGACCCGAGTAGTTGAATGAAGCCAACACCGCCACGGAGCAACTTTGCGAACAATAAATGTCTTATCAAATTAAGAATTAAGAATTAAGAATTAAGAATTAAGAATTACAGAAATTTTCTAAATAGTTTGCGTTGTGGCAAGGCGGCAAATGAAGCTATCTCGGGGAGCATACACTAGTATGTGACCCGAGTAGCTGAATGAAGCCAACACCGCCACAGCGCGAAATATGACGAAAATTTTTAGACGCTAAAGGACGACCCACACCCACAGGTAGACTTAGCATTTGGATTTGTTACGATAAAACGAGAACCCTCTAAGCCCTCTGTGTAGTCGACACTTCCGCCCACCAAATATTGCAAGCTCATCGGGTCAACTACCAGCGCAACACCTTGTTTCTCAATAGTCATATCACCATCGTTGATTTGATCATCAAAGGTGAAACCGTACTGGAAACCACTGCATCCGCCACCAGTGATATAAACACGCAGACGCAGATTTGGGTTGTCCTCATCAGAGACTAAATCTTTAACTTTAATTGCTGCCGCATCAGTAAATTGCAATGGCAGAGCTGCATCATCACTCATTTTTCACTCCAAACCGGTGACCGGTAAATTCATGTGTGGGTTAAAAACCACTCAGATCAATTAACCCAATTATCCGCCACTTGACTAAATCGTTCAAGTGTTGTTACGCAATTAGACACATTGTGCATATCTTGCTAGCAACATTTGGTTTAATTGATGCAGTGCTTTAGAATGGTAGCAAATTTTTATTTCGCCCTTTTCTGGAGCCCTGCCATGTCGCAATCTGAAATTCTGTATGAGCAAGCAAAACAACAAATTCCTGGCGGTGTGAATTCGCCAGTTCGCGCCTTTAATGGTGTCGGTGGTACGCCTTTATTTATCGAAAAAGCGGATGGTGCTTATATTTATGATGTTGATGGTAAAGCGTATGTCGATTACGTTGGCTCATGGGGACCAATGGTCTTAGGCCATAACCATCCTGAAATTCGCGATGCGGTAATTAAAGCCGTCCATAAAGGTTTGAGTTTCGGCGCACCAACTGCCGCCGAAGTTGAAATGGCCGAATTAGTGTGCGAACTTGTTCCTTCTATGGATTTAGTTCGCATGGTGAACTCTGGTACTGAAGCCACCATGAGTGCTATTCGCCTAGCTCGCGGCTATACAGGCCGCGATAAAATTATCAAATTCGAAGGTTGCTACCATGGCCACGCAGATTGCTTATTAGTGAAAGCAGGTTCTGGTGCGCTGACCATGGGCGAACCAAACTCACCCGGTGTTCCTGAAGATTTCGTCAAACACACGCTCACTTGCACTTACAATGACCTTGCATCTGTGCGCCAAGCCTTTGAAAATTATCCTGAAGATATAGCTTGTGTCATCGTGGAGCCTGTTGCTGGGAACATGAACTGCGTGCCACCCACTGCAGAATTCCTACCTGGCTTACGTGCACTATGTGATGAATTTAACGCCGTACTGATCATTGATGAAGTAATGACAGGCTTTCGTGTTGCATTAGGTGGCGCACAAGATTACTACGGTGTTGAGCCAGACTTGACCTGCTTAGGCAAGATTATTGGTGGTGGTATGCCTGTGGGTGCATTTGGTGGTCGTCTTGAAATTATGGAAAAATTAGCGCCTATCGGCCCTGTTTACCAAGCTGGTACTTTATCGGGTAACCCTGTTGCAATGGCAGCGGGCCTCGCTTGCTTAAAAGAAGTGTCTCAACCAGGTGTTCATTCACGTTTAAATGAGCTAACAGAAAAATTAGCCCGTGGGTTAAAACGTGCTTCCCAAGAACAAGGTATCCCGATGGTCATCAATCATGTCGGGGGGATGTTTGGTATTTTCTTCACGGATGCAGCAACAGTGACTTGCTACCAAGATGTGATGAAATGCGATGTGGAGCGCTTCAAAAAATTCTTCCATTACATGTTAGAACAAGGCATTTACCTCGCACCATCCGCTTTTGAAGCCGGGTTTATGTCTATCGCACACAGCGATGAAGATATTGAAAAAACTATCAAAGCAGCTGAAACTGCATTGATGAAAATTAAAGAGAATTAATTCACATTGATGTTATAGAGGTGAAATTTTATCCATTTTCACCTCTATTTTTTTATAGTTAAGAATAGATAACTCTAGGTTCGACACCACAACTCCCTAACTAATTCATACTCGAATAATTAGCCTTTCAAATAAGCGATTCACCAACTAATTAATTCTCTAAATAGTTCGAGTTGTGGCAAGGCGGCAAATGAGGAAATCCCTAGGAGCATACACAAGTATGTGACTAGGGTTGACGAATGAAGCCAACACCGCCACGGCTCGAAATATGACGAAAATTTAGGGATTATCGCCAAACATATCCTTCACCCAGTCCGGCGCATCACTTTTTTGCTCATCATTATTGCCATTTAAATTCCACATTGGTGCTTGGTCTTCGGAGGCTTGGCATAGGCTGTCTGGGTTATCCGTCCAAATCGGTAACATTCTACCGCCACCAAAGTTTGAGCAGCTTAACTGACCATCAGCCGTGACTTGCATATCGACAATGCCCTCTGGCGCACGATTAATCAGAGCTAATGGCGCTTGGTTATCAAGGTAGCGTTGGTAGACTTTTAAAGCCCCTGTCGCCCCTGTTAACTGTGTCGGGCCATTGTTATCACGCCCTACCCAGACAATTGCCACCTCTTTGCCATCAATACCCGCATACCAACTATCACGCAAATCATTGGTTGTCCCTGTTTTACCTGCCAAATTGTACTTACCATATTTGGATAATAAAACGCGACCTGTTCCTTGATTCACCACTTGCTGCATACCATAAAGTGTTAAATAAGCCGCTTGTGAAGGTACAGCACGCTCTGCGGATGGGTAACTTTGATAAATTTCGTTACCATCACCGTCGATAACGGAACGCAGGGAGGATAATTTCGCCCGATTGCCTTCACCACCAATAGTTTGGTAAACCTGAGCCACTTCCGCTGGCGTTAAGTTAACAGCACCTAGGAACATCGCTGGCACTTTTTCCATCGCTGCAGCTGGTGCCCCTAGACGAACAAACGTCTTAAACACTTGGTCGAGGCCAATATCTAACCCTAAGTTAACGGTTGGGATATTCTGTGATTTTGCAAGCGCATCAACTAGCATCATACGGCCGTTGAAATTACGGCTGTAGTTTCTTGGGCTCCAATTTTGATTGCCGACTTTAACTGTCAGCGGTTCATCTTTTAACCATGTGTTCAAACGATAACGATCAGGCTCACTCAGTGCGGCGAGGTACACAGGCGGTTTTGCCAATGAACCAATACTACGACGTGCGTTCAAGGCACGGTTAAACCCTGAGAATTGTGGCTGAGAACCACCCACCATGGCACGCACTTCACCGTTGATACGGTCAACCACCACCATTGCACCTTCAATATCGTCTAATTTACGGGTTTTGCGTAAATCTGCGACACCATTTTCCACGGCGTTTTCTGCTGCAGTTTGCGCAACAGGGTCTAAGGTTGTGAAAATTTTCGCGCCTGATAATTCTTTGACTTTATCGCCCAATTTTTCATTGAGTTCTAGGCGAACCATTTGCATAAAGGCAGGTTGAGATGCCACCAGCCCCTCTTTATTTTTCACACCAAGTGGCCTTGCGCTAAGAACTTGGTACATTTCTTGGTCAATCACACCGCGCGTTTCAAGAATTTTCAACACGATATTACGGCGTTTAATGGCATTTTGTGGTTTTGTCCAAGGGTTGTAGGTTGATGCCCCTTGTACCATTCCCACCAACAATGCTTGCTGATCGAAGCTTAATTCATTAATTGGACGACCAAAATAGTACAAGCTCGCTAACGGGAAACCACGAATTTCATCATTACCATTTTGACCTAAGAAAACTTCGTTTAAATATAGTTCTAAAATACGCTCTTTGCTGTAATTATAGTCCAATAGGAGAGCCATATAGGCTTCGTTAGCTTTACGCTTTAAGGTTCGCTCATTAGTTAAAAACAGGTTTTTGACCAATTGCTGTGTCAGGGTACTTCCCCCTTGTACTGAGCGCCCAGCAGTTAAGTTAGCAACAACAGCACGGCCAATAGAGTACAAACTGACACCATCGTGCTCGTAAAAGTTTCTATCTTCGGTTTCAAGTAAGATTTTCACCAGAGATTCAGGAAAATCGGCTAATGGCAGCACCAAACGCTGCTCATTATTTGCAGATTGCATCATGGTGATAAGTTTTGGATCTAAACGGAAGAAACCAAATGAGCGGCCATTCTCCATATTTTCAATCTTACTTAAGGCATTATTTTCAAACACCATACGTGCCAGAATCTGCCCTTCTTTTTGATCAGGGAAGTTAAATGGACGGCGTAAAATTTCAATGGTATTACCACGCACCACAAACTCACCCGATGTGGTGATTTTACTGACTTTGCGATATTGCATACCTTCGAGCAAGCGTGTCATTTCCGCTTGGCTATAATCCATCCCTGGCTCCAGGTTGACCATACGACCGTAAACCGCAGCGGGTAGATCCCAAACCTTGCCATCGAGACGCTCTTTAATTTGTTGATTTAAATAAAAACCATACGCCGCTAATAGCACCGCAAACACGATCAACAACTTAACGAGTAACCAAAACCAACGCCATTTGCTTTTTACTTTGCGCTGTTTTTTATTTTTTGAGCCTTTTTTAGCCATGTGCTCTTCTTCATCTTCATCATCGAGATATTGTTCTTCAATATCATCATCTTGGTATAAATCTTCATCATCATAATCATCGCGGTCTCTACGGCGGCGTGATGAAGATTGTTTTTTGTCAGCCGTTTTTTTATTACGTCGGCCAATTGGTTCAAAATCTTTACCGGACATGGTCGCTCCATATCACCTTACAAAATTACTTAACAACTTAATTATTCACTAATTGCTTAACGCCTAAGTGGTTAATTTTGGCCCATAACCTTTGAGATTTCACCAAAGAAAGCTCTTAATTACATTTCCTTACTCTGCTTTGCCCATCCAAGCCCGTTTTAGAAACCCGTTATTAGAGCACAAAAATCGGTTATTTCGTACTCATCATCGCTTTTTTTGTTTGCCTTGTAGGTGCCGTATTCGCGGGGTCATCTGGCCATAAATGCTTTGGATAGCGTCCTTTCATCTCTTTTTGAATTTCTTTGTAGCTACCTTGCCAAAACGCACCGAGGTCTTGAGTAATTTGCAGTGGTCGCATAGCAGGCGATAATAAAGACACCGTTACGGTAAGTTTTCCCTGAGCAACAGTTGGATTGGTTTTTTCACCGTACATTTCTTGCATGCGAATTTCGATAAATGGCGGTTTATCTAAAGCGTAGTGAATGCTCACATCGTGGAAGGATGGCGCGTGGTAAGTGTCTGGAAACTGACTCTGCAACCACTGCTGTTGCTGCCAATCCAAACGGTTGATTAATAACTTAGCTAAATTAATTTGTTGCAATTTTTGCTTGTTCGTCACACCATCCAAATAGGGTTCTAACCATTCATCCAAAGAATCCAATAGTGCATTTTCATCAAAATCAGGGAAATTAACTTCAGGAAACAGCTGTTTCGCTAATGTGCAACGAATACACAATTGAAGCGCATCTTCCTGCCAATTCAGTTGTTGTAAACCATTTTGCTTTAGCCAGTAAACCAATGCTTGGCGAATTTCCGTTTTATCTGGGTTAGTAAGCCGCTCTGATTTCACCACCAGTTGCCCACATTGCAAGCGTTTCCACGCTAATAAAGTGCCCTTTTGCTCATCCCATTCCACGGTTTCTTGCGACCTAAATAAAGTAAGGTAATCAACTTGTAACCTTTCAATTTCAATCGGATAAGCTAATGAAATCCGTGCATCTGCCGAATTTTCTGGCTGCCAAACTGAGACGACCATTAACCAAGGCGAGCCAATAAGCGAGTCCGATTCATTCAGGGATGCACCTAAGCCGCTAGCGAGTTGATAACGCAGTTGGTTATCACGAGATTTGGCGATACGATCTGGGAAAGCCGTAACTAACAATGTTGGTAACCACTCACTTATCAGCGCACCTTGTTGACTAATTTTATTCGATACTTTTTGTTCACTCAGCACGGATGCACGTTTACACCAATTATCTGTCGGCCTTTCGATAAAACTGCGTAAGTCACATCCCCCATTGCGTGGGGGTTCTTCAATGATTGCCGTTAACAATGCGGCGAGCTGAATCACATTTTTATCTTGGCTTTCTTGCGCTTTACAGAGCATCGCAGCAGTTCGCACCTCGCTACCGAAAGCCGCCATCTTTTGCCCCAATACCGTTAACTTACCTTGGTTATCAACAGCCCCTAATTTTGTTAATAACATCTTCGCAGCGGCAATCGCAGGTTGCGGTGGTGATGATAACCAACTTAGTTGCGCCGTATCATGACATCCCCATTGTAATAAAGAGAGCCATAACCCACTGAGATCGCTCTGGTTAATTTCAGCCTCGCTAAACTGGGCTGCTCGTTCAGCTTGCTCCTCACTGAATAAGTGCCAACACATCCCCGCTTCTAAACGTCCTGCTCGGCCAGCTCTTTGAGCCATTGACGCTTGGCTTATTCGCTGTTTTACCAATTTTGTTAACCCTGTTCGTGGGTTAAACTGCCCAACACGTTCAAAACCGCTATCTACCACTAAACGAATACCCTCAATGGTTAAACTGGTTTCTGCAATATTGGTTGCCAACACCACTTTGCGTTTTCCTTCGGGAGCAACTTGGATGGCTTGTTGTTGAGCTTGCAGTGAAAGTGCACCATATAACGGACACAAAAGTATGTCCTCACTCACCATAGAAGAGAGTTCTGCTCTCACTTTCTCTATTTCCCCAACGCCTGGGAGGAACAAAAGTAGTGAGCCTGGTTCTCGTTGCAATAATTGCCACACCACTGATGCCACTTCTTTATGGAATAACTTGTTAGGGTTAATTGGATAGTATTCACGCGCAACAGGGAAAGTACGACCTTGAGACGTGATGACTGGCGCTTCGGGGAATAATTGCGTTAGGCCTTGGTTATCCAATGTGGCTGACATTAATAAGATACGCAAATCATCTCGCAGTGCTTGCTGAGAATCTAATAACAGGGCAAGGCCAAGGTCTGCCTGTAAATTTCGCTCGTGAAACTCATCTAAAATCACCAACCCAATACCTTCAAGCATCGGGTCACTTTGTAACTGCCGTGCAAGTACGCCTTCCGTTACCACCTCTAAACGCGTATGGCGACTCACTTTCGTTTCCGAACGCATACGTAACCCTATCGTGTTACCTACCTCTTCGCCAAGCTGCTGTGCTAAACGCGTTGCGACTGAACGCGCAGCAAGACGACGCGGTTCTAACATAATAATTCGCCCATCAATGACGCCACTTTTGAGTATTTCAAGGGGTAATACCGTTGATTTACCCGCGCCTGTTGGGGCGTGTAATAAAACTTGTGGAGACGATTTTAAGGCTGCCAGTAACGATTTACTGACTTCTAATATAGGTAACACGAAAGTAACGACTCCCTGCATTTAACTTTTGCTATCAGACATTGTAGCATTAGCCACTTTCATCAGTCAGCTTATCACAGGTTAGCGCCGCGGAGACCTTATGGAATTTCATCCCCCTTTACAACCTGCCACCTTAATTAAGCGTTATAAACGGTTTTTAGCGGATGTCACCTTACCTAATGGCGAAGAGATAACAATTCACTGTGCCAATACAGGTGCGATGACTGGATGTGCAACCCCTGGAGATACCGTCTGGTATTCCACATCTGACAATGCAAAACGCAAATATCTCCACAGTTGGGAGTTAACTCAAACAGCACAAGGACACTTTATTTGTATCAACACCCTTCGTGCAAACCAACTTGTCGCTGAAGCCTTAACCGAAAAGTGCATTCCAGAATTATCTGAGTACAGCAAGATAAAACCTGAAGTGAAATATGGAACAGAAAATAGTCGCATTGATTTTCTTCTCACACACGATGGGTTACCTGACTGTTTTATTGAAGTTAAATCAGTCACTTTACTGGAAAATGAACACGGTTTTTTCCCCGATGCGGTGACGCTTAGGGGACAAAAACACTTAAGAGAACTCATGCATATTGCGAAAGAAGGAAAAAGAGCCATACTATTGTTTGTTGCTTTACATACAGGTATTCACGTAGCATCAGCAGCGGCGCATATTGATAAGAAATATGCGCAATTATTAGAGGAAGCAAGGCAAAGCGGTGTTGAAGTACTTTGTTATCAGGCAGATATAACTGCTCAACAAATGTCGTTAAGTAAACAGATTAGTTTTACATCTATTAAATAATTTTTTTTAATAGATTTTTATACGGGGCCGCTGAGTTCTGGGGCGCTAAAAGGGAATAAACACGCTCGCCCTCACAGCATTACAAAACTCATTGCATGAACGATTGCCAAGAGAGCTCTCTTCTGCTATTTATAGCGACCTTAAATTTTCCCCCTTGGGGTTTTTGTAAAATTTGCGTGTGTAGGAGAAGCATTATGCAAGAAGGGCAAAAACGTAAGACATCGTCCTTAAGCATTCTCGCCATTGCTGGGGTTGAGCCCTATCATGAAAAAGCTGGCGAAGAGTACATGAACGAAGCCCAATTGGCGCATTTTAAGCTCATTCTCGAAGCATGGCGCAATCAACTCAGAGATGAAGTGGACCGGACTGTTACTCATATGCAAGATGAGGCAGCTAACTTTCCAGACCCCGTTGATAGAGCCGCTCAGGAAGAAGAATTCAGCCTTGAATTACGTAACCGGGATCGTGAACGTAAATTGATTAAGAAAATCGAGAAAACGCTGAAAAAAGTTGAAGATGACGACTTTGGCTACTGTGAATCATGTGGTGTAGAAATTGGCATCCGTCGTTTGGAAGCCCGTCCTACTGCTGATTTATGTATCGACTGTAAAACATTAGCTGAAATTCGCGAAAAGCAAATGGCAGGCTAATTGCTCAAATGGAGTCCTGAACGGCGCATATTGCGTGCGCCGTTGTAAGGGTTTCGCCCCTTTAAAATCTCCTCTTTTTCACACAATCTAATACGCGCCTTTATTCATTCCTTATTTTTGCTATCATTTTTGATAAAATTCATGGCTAGCAAACGAATACGTTAATCAGATCTTAATAAAAATGCGATTTTTCAGTAAATTTTTTATTGAATTTTACAGTGTGTTTTTCCGATTATGGTTTAAATATCGCTTAATGTCTTTATGGTAAAAACCCACTAAAATAAGGCGTTCTGCGCCGTAAGTGATGAAACTAAGAAAAATATAGCTTATTTTTTAACCTATTTTTATTGATAAAAAAAATGATTAGACGTGACTTTTATTCGTTTAACCATTCTCAAAGAAACTTCAGTGAGCTATGATTAGCCGCTTATTTTGTTTATTGAACATTGGTAATCACATCGAGGTGTACTATTTTTAACCGAGTAGCAAATTTCTGCCGTCACATTTTATCTCGCAATACCACTGCATCGAATAGTGAAGATTCGTTGCAGCACACGCATACTCAGCGAGATACCTCGGCAGCCGGTAAAAGGCCAGTCACTCATTCCGATAAGGAGCAGACATCTCCTCGTACTCGGAACGCTAAACAAACGCAAAAAACAGCGCCTATTAAAAAAACGGTTCGTCAATCTCAACGTGCCGATTCTTCGTCTGAGAAACACCCTACAATGACAACCGAAAATAACGAAAACATTACTGTTATTCCGCGTTCTGAACACTCTATTTCCCGCAGTGACATCAGCGATAATGCGCTGAAAGTCCTCTATCGTTTAAATAAAAGTGGCTATGAAGCCTACTTAGTGGGTGGTGGTGTTCGTGATTTATTATTAGGCCAAAAGCCAAAAGACTTTGATATCACTACAAATGCAACGCCAGAGCAGATCCGTAAGCTATTTCGCAATTGCCGCCTTGTTGGCCGCCGATTCCGCTTAGCACATATTATGTTTGGCCCTGAGATTATCGAAGTTGCGACTTTCCGCGGACATCATGACCAGAATGCCTCAGATGATAAAAATTTGTCATCACAGGCACAAAATGGCATGTTGCTGCGCGATAACATTTTCGGTTCTATTGAAGAAGACGCTATTCGTCGCGATTTCACCGTTAACAGCCTGTATTACAACATTGATGATTTCACTTTACGTGACTACGTCAATGGATTGGCTGATCTTAAAGCCGGTGTTATTCGTCTTATTGGTGACCCTGAAACTCGTTACCGAGAAGACCCTGTTAGAATGCTCAGGGCAGTACGCTTTGCGTGTAAGTTGGATATGACTATTGAGCCAAAAACCGCAGACCCAATTTATCATCTTGCTCCATTGTTAAGGGAAATTCCTTCTGCAAGATTATTTGAAGAGTCCTTAAAATTACTTCAAGCAGGCCAAGGTTATTCAACGTACAAGATGCTCAAGAAATTTGGTTTATTTGAGCAACTATTCCCTGTTATTTCGAGCCGTTTTAGTGAAAATGATGACTCGCCAATGGAAAAAATCATTGAGCAAGTTTTGAAAAACACAGACTTCAGGCTTAAAAACGATAAGCGTGTCAACCCTGCATTTTTATTTGCGGCCATGTTATGGTATCCCGTTACTGAGCATGCAGAGAAGCTATCCCAAGAAGGGGGCCTCGCCTATTATGATGCCTTTGCCCTTGCAATGAATGATATTTTAGATGAGCAATGCCGTTCAATTGCGATTCCTAAACGCATCACGACAACAATGCGCGATATCTGGTTACTGCAATTACGCTTACCGCGCCGTCAAGGGCGACGCGCCAATAAGTTAATGGAGCACCCAAAATTCCGTGCCGCCTTTGATTTATTAGAGCTTAGAGCCAATGTGGAACATCGTAATGAGCTACAAGAACTGGCATTGTGGTGGACAGATTTTCAGCAAGCTAACAACAGTAAGCAGCGTGAGATGATTTCAGAATTAGGCAATGCCCCAACTCGCCGCCGTCATCGCCCGCAACGCGCCTCTCATGCAGGGGCACGCAAACCCAATAAATCGTCATAAATAGAGGGACCGTTATGGAACAAGTCTATATTGCTGTAGGAAGTAACCTTGGTGAGCCTCTTAAACAGGCACAACAAGCTATTGCAGCATTAGACGCTATTCCTAATAGCCATGTTACTGCAACATCATCTATTTACCGTACGAAGCCGTTAGGGCCGCAAAATCAGCCAGATTTTTTAAATCTGGCTGTATGCCTTGAAACAACGCTTGAGCCAGAAGTACTACTCAACTACACCCAACAAATCGAGCTTGACCTTGGTCGTGTGCGCAAAGACGAACGCTGGGGGCCGAGAACCCTCGATCTCGATATCATGCTTTTTGGTAATCGTGTTATTAATACACCACGATTAACGGTTCCACACTATGGGCTGAAAGAGCGCGAATTTATGTTGTATCCACTCAGTGAACTTGCCCCTACTCTTGTTTTTCCAGATGGTGAATTGCTGTCTGAAAGACTCACACACGTCCCGCGTAACGGCCTAACATTTTGGGATATTAACGCCTAAAATAATCAACCTCTTCTGAGGTGTGGTCGTTGGGAGATCATTTCCGGAGGTTATTATAATGAAACCAATTTCTCTGGCTGATTTATGTCAGTTTAAAAAAGACAAACGCAAATTTGCTACCATGACCGCCTACGATGCAAGCTTCGCTCAATTATTTTATGAGCAAGGGATCCAAGTGATGCTGGTAGGTGACTCATTAGGTATGACTATTCAAGGTGAAACTAGTACCTTACCTGTTACTGTCGAACAAATTGCCTACCATACTCGCTGCGTCCGCAAAGGGGCCCCTGATGCCTTTATCATCGCAGACATGCCATTTATGAGCTACACCACCCCAGAACAAGCCTGTGCTAATGCCGCTATTCTCATGCAAGCGGGAGCAAACATGGTTAAAATCGAAGGTGGTAGTTGGTTATGTGATACGGTCAAAATGCTAACTGAACGTTCTGTGCCTGTTTGTGGCCATTTAGGGTTAACACCGCAAGCGGTGAATGTGCTGGGTGGTTACAAAGTACAAGGTCGTGACGAAGTGACGGCTAATCAGCTAGTAAAAGATGCAATTGCCCTCGAAAATGCAGGAATACAGCTGTTAGTACTTGAATGTGTGCCAACGTCATTGGCTAACCACGTCACAGAAGAATTGTTATTACCCGTTATTGGTATTGGTGCAGGAAATGGAACGGATGGACAAATTTTGGTGATGCATGATGCGTTAGGGATTACCGCTCGCCCACCGAAATTTGCGAAAAACTTCCTTGCACAGGCAGGCAATATGCATGATGCCATCCGCTTGTATATTCAAGAAGTGGAAGCAGGCATTTACCCAGCTGAAGCTCATTCATTTTCTTAATTGACTCATATATAAGGACGACTTGTATGCTTATCGTTGAAACGGCACTGATACTTCGCCGCGAAATTCGCCGTTGGAAACAAGAAGGCAAACGCATCGCACTTGTCCCAACAATGGGAAATTTGCATGATGGTCACTTAACGCTGATTGACCAAGCCAAACAGCAAGCTGATATTGTTATTGCGAGTATTTTTGTTAACCCAATGCAATTTGATAGACAATCAGACCTCGCAAATTACCCTCGCACACTGCAAGAAGACTGTGAAAAACTCAAACGTAAGGGTGTAAATCTAATTTTTGCGCCCTCTTCGCAAGAATTCTACCCTGACGGTATGGAAAAACAGACTTTTGTTGAAGTGCCTGAGTTATCAACGATGTTAGAAGGTGCAAGCCGACCTGGACATTTTAAGGGCGTAGCTACGGTTATCACAAAGCTGTTTAACCTCGTTCAGCCTGAAATAGCCTTATTTGGTGAGAAAGACTACCAACAACTGCAATTAATTCGCAAGTTAGTTAATGACTTATCTTTTGATACCCAAATTATCAGTGTCCCAACAGTAAGAGCAAAAAATGGTCTCGCACTGAGCTCTCGTAATAATAATTTGTCTGCCGATGAGCTAAAAACAGCCCCAATGCTGTATCAAATTATGCAACAAGCAGGTGAAAAATTAGTCATTGAGCCAAATTCATCTGACGATATTATCGCTGACATGAATAACAGCTTACGTGAAGCCGGTTTTACCCCTGATGAGCTGTTTATTCGTGATGCAGAAACATTATTGCCACTTAGTGATGCAAGCAAGCGTGCTGTAATTTTAATGGCTGCATGGTTAGGTCAAACCCGTTTAATTGACAATTTGCAAGTTGACCTGAAGCGCGATATTAAATAAAACAATAGAACTTATAATACTTTCACAGCAACCATCTTGCTGCGTTGATAATCCAGTTACGACTTACATTGCACGTAGCCAACAACGCTGCAGTTTGAAGGCACAATGATTTCTTCAAAGTCATTCAGATTGCAGCTAGGCGGCAAGTAAGTGAGTCCCTGGGAGCATACATAAGTATGTGACTAGGGCGAGCGCACGTAGCCAACAACGCTGCAGTTTGAAGGATGAAGAAGAAAAAAATGTTAAGAAAAATGTTACAAGGCAAACTCCACCGAGTCACTGTCACTCAGGCTGATCTCCACTACGAAGGGTCTTGTGCTATCGACCAAGACTTTATGGACGCTGCGGGTATCCTTGAATACGAAGCCATTGATATTTACAACGTTGATAATGGTGAGCGCTTTTCAACTTATGCTATTTCGGGGGAAAGAGGCTCGCGTATCATTTCTGTTAATGGCGCTGCTGCTCGTCGTGCTGCGGTGGGTGATAAGCTGATCATCTGTTCATACGTGAATATGAGTGATGAAGATGCACGCACTCACAAGCCAAAAGTGGCTTATTTTGATGAAAATAATACCATGAGCCGTATTGCAAAAGCCGTTCCAGTACAAGTGGCTTAGTCCGTAACTTACTTATTTAACTAACTGATAATTATATTATTTAAATATAAAAAGCTGCTTTTGGCTATATTGTATATCAAAAGCAGCTTTTTCATACAGAATTCAATCGTCCATTCTTAGCTTCTAAGCCCTCTACCCTGCTCAATTAAATACCAGGTCAGTAAATAGAAAACAACTAAGAAAATCATTAGTACTCCAAGTGTAATTGCAATTGATACATCTGCAATACCAAGAAAACCATACCTAAACCCGCTAATCATATAAACGATGGGGTTTAACTTTGACACAGCTTGCCAAAATGGGGGCAATAATGAGAGGGAATAGAAAACCCCACCTAAGTATGTTAATGGCGTCAAAACGAAAGTTGGGACAATACTGATATCATCAAATGTCTTAGCAAAGATAGCATTTAATAACCCAGCAAGTGAAAACACAATCGCTGTGAGCAATAGTGTCACCACAACCATAATCCATGAATGCACTTGTAGCGGAATAAAAAACAAAGAAACCAATGTGACGAGGAAACCAACTAAAATTCCTCTCGCAACACCACCACCAACAAAACCCGCGATAATAATGTGTGTTGGAACAGGCGCAACAAGTAATTCTTCAATATTTTTTTGGAATTTTGAACCAAAAAATGATGAGCAGACATTTGAATATGAATTGGTAATGACGGCCATCATAATCAGACCAGGAACGATAAATTGCATATAATCTACCCCTCCCATATCACCAATGCGTGAACCAATTAAATTACCAAAAATCACAAAATATAATGACATAGTAATGACTGGTGGTAACAAGGTTTGTACCCAAATTCGCCCAAAACGGGTAACTTCTTTTATCCAAATCGTTTTTAATGCAACCCAATACAGTGAGAACATTACGCCATCTCCTTCTCTGCCGCATGGCTTTCTTTTTTGACTAAACTAACAAATAATTCTTCCAAACGATTTGCCTTATTACGCATACTTAAAATTTGGATACCTTGTTCGCTTAATTGATTAAAGACACTATTCAGTCCTTGCTCTCTTTTAACATCCACTTCTAGCGTTGACGTATCTATTAATCGAGACTCATAGCCTAATAGTTGAGGAATAGGACTTTTAGGCATTAAATCAAAAATAAAGGTCTCTGACTCTAATTTACTCAATAACTGTTTCATACTGGTATTTTCAACAAGTTCACCGTGTTGAATGATACCGATATTACGACACAGCATTTCTGCTTCTTCTAAATAGTGCGTTGTTAAAATAATTGTTGTGCCTTGTGCATTCAAATTCTTTAAAAAAGACCACATAGAACGGCGCAATTCAATATCAACACCCGCGGTAGGTTCGTCCAAAATTAATAACTTTGGTTGATGCATTAACGCTCGAGCTATCATTAATCGGCGTTTCATCCCGCCGGATAAATTTCGAGCGCGTTCATCACGTTTCTCCCACAAATCCAGTTGTGTCAAATATTGTTCGGCACGTTGGATGGCAACAGAACGCGGGACACCATAATAACCAGCTTGGTTTAGGACAATCTGCAAAACGGTCTCAAATGGGTTGAAGTTAAACTCTTGAGGAACCAACCCGAGTTGCTGCTTCGCAAGTACAACTTGTTTTTCTAAGTCATAACCAAATACTTTAACTGAGCCGCTCGTTTTATTTACTAATGAGCTGATAATACCGATAGTTGTTGATTTGCCTGCGCCATTTGGCCCAAGCAAAGCATAAAAGTCACCATCTTCAACATATAAGTCAATTCCTCGCAGAGCCTTAACGCCACCTGAATAGGTTTTTGTTAACTGCGATAACTCAAGTGCATACGTCATATATAAAAAAACCCTTTATTCTTAGGACGGTTTAGAGGCAATATACTCTTATGATGCCACTTTTTTCTGCTCTATGTTATGCAGAAAAGAGATAATAGATTTATATAAGATAATTCAATATGTTACTAATTGAGGGTTGTCTTGTCTAAATGAGTGGTTCATTATACCAATGTTGTAATTAGTATAACTAATTATTAATTAATCAATAAATGTTGTATAAGATTTTATCGCACAGTAACACAACTAGGCTATAAGTCATGATGAGAAAAATCGAAGAGCTGTTTGCTAATAATGAAGCATGGTCAGCCTCTGTAAAAGAACAAGATCCTGAATTCTTTAAAGAATTATCAAAAGCACAAAAGCCAAGATTCCTATGGATTGGCTGTTCAGACAGTCGAGTCCCCGCTGAAAAATTGATCAATGCAGCGCCTGGTGATCTATTCGTTCACCGTAATGTTGCAAACTTAGTTATCCATACCGACCTTAACTGCTTATCCGTTATTCAATATGCTGTCGATGTTCTGCAAGTTGAACATATCATCATTTGTGGCCATTACGGCTGTGGTGGTATTGAAGCAGCTGTCGATAATACCGAACTTGGTTTAATTAATAACTGGTTACTTCACATACGTGACATATGGTATAGGCATAGTTCAATGTTAGGCGAACTTAAACCTTGTGAACGTTTAGACCGTTTATGTGAATTAAATGTTGTTGAACAAGTTTATAACTTAGGGCATTCAACAATCATGCAATCAGCGTGGAAGCGTGGCCAAAAAGTGATGATCCACGGTTGGGTCTACGGTATTAATAATGGCCGTTTGCAAGATTTGCATATTACTGCAGATAGCAGAGAAAAACTCGAACTTTGTTATAGGGAATCTATTGCAACATTAACACAAAAAAACAAATAAAGTTACAAATTGAAAGCTCTCTTATGAGGGCTTTTAATTAAAAAATCCTAATTAAGAGTAATAAAAATACAAATAAAAATACAAATAAAAAAGAAAATAAAAATATAAAACAAAATTTAACATTAACAATAATTAAGAGTAAATAAGTAAGTACAAAAACATAGGTAATAATGCATACCCATCCTGCCGCAGAGTAAACCTTATCAATTGATAATAAAAGAATTAATCATTACATATACACTTTAACCTGCTTTCGTTAAATTTCTAACATTTTATTTCATAAAAATAACCACAATCTCAATTAAGTATTTTTAAATATATTTATTTTTTATTTCCATCATAATCCAATGACCATAATGGAATGTTATTAATTTTAATATCAATTTAAATCATATTTAGGGATATATCTATGAGTCAACTTATTAATAGTGGATCTTCAACCCCAATATTAAAACTAAAACCTATTTTCCTCTGTATTTCTGCAATATTAGGGGTTACTTCTGTTTCGCATGCCGAAATTATTAATACTAACGGTGCTGGTGTTATGAATCAAAACAATGGCCCAACCATTGTTCATATTAATAAAGCCAGTGATAAGGGGGTTTCTCACAATATATATAGTAAATTTGATGTTGATAAAAAAGGCGTTATTCTAAATAACAGTAAAGATAATACGAATACGCAGCTAGGTGGATTAATTAACGGAAATCTTAATCTATCTGGGGGCGAAGCAAAAGTTATCCTAAATGAGGTTAACTCTAATAATGCCACTACTTTAAACGGTATGATTGAAGTTGCAGGTAAAAAAGCACAGGTTATCGTTGCGAACCCATCAGGTATTACATGTAACTCTTGTGGTTTTATTAATACAGAAAGTTCAACCCTAACTACTGGAAAACCTATTTTAACTAACGGTGAAATCCTTGGTTATAATGTCGCCAAAGGTCAAATTATTGTCAATACCAGTTTAGTTTCAGACTCTCCTACTGAGCTTATTTCTCGCTCAGCCGTTATTAATGGCCAATTAAAAGCAAAAGAAATTAAGGTTGTGACAGGCAATAACTTCATTGACTCTGATGGCAATGCAGTAGCATCTATTACAGGTATAGGTAATCGCCCTTCACTAGCAATTGATACTTCCGCATTAGGTGGTATGTATGCCGATAAAATCACTTTAGTTTCTACCGAAACTGGGGTCGGAGTAAGAAATAAAGGCATCATCTCAGCTGGAAATAAAGGATTATCTGTTAGCTCTGCAGGTTATCTTTCTAACGAGAATAAAATTGAGTCTTCTGGTCATATTGATATCAATACGAGTACATTCCATAACAAAGCATTAATCACTGCTAAAAATGATCTTAATGTTCTGACGAATGAAACTAATCCTTGGCTTGTAACCTTTGATAACGCTAAAGGCAAACTTATTTCAACATCAGGTGATGTTGATTTACGCACTAGTAATAGTATTTCAAACCATGACGGTGGAGTCATCCAAGCTAAAAATAATATTAATATTAAAGCCGATGGCATTCAAAATGGCGGTGGTTTAATCAAAGCCGAGACAGGTGATGTCAATATTGATGCTAGAAGTACAGTTTATCATTCGCGTGAATATTCAAGTACCAGAGCTGAAGATAGAATTATTGCAGGTAGAGATATTAATATTACCGCAGATAGAATTATTAGTGAAAATGCTAGAATTAATGCGGGCAGAGATGTCATTTTAAACACTGTCTCCACTATAGAAAATACTAACTCAGCTATCACGGCTAAACGTAGAATGAGTATTGATGCGTATAGTCTAACAAATAAATCATCATCGATTACTGCCACTAATGCTAAATCTGATTTAAATGTCACTAAATATATTACTAATGACGCAAACTCAGTCATCAGTAGTGGTCGAGGGTTAAATATAACCTCGGAGAAACTGACTAACGCAGGAAAAATTATTTCACCAACTAATGTTCCCAACACAATACCTGTGCCTACTTATATTTCCAATATAAAAGTAGATCATATTGATAACTCTAGGGGAGCAATTTCAGGTGATAAACTGAACATAACATCAAATACAATTAATAATGCGCAAGGCTTTATTGATGCTAAAACACTTAGTATCACATCTAAATCCTTAAATAACTACGGTGGATACGTTCGCTCATATAGCGATATGGATCTCAATGTAAACCAATTAGGTAACTCAAATTCAAGTGACTTTGGCTCAATCGCTTCCAAATTTGGTTTAACCAATAAAGTTGGCGGAATTGAGGTTCTAAATGGTGGTATTACTGTTACTGGTGATGATGTTTACAATTACTCCGGCTTATTTAAAAGTGCATCTGAAGAAAGGACAGCTAGCCTAGGTGGAATGGAGTTTAATTTAACGGGTAAATTTGATAACAATACTGGTGAACTAACAAGCGGCAATGATATTGCTATCACAACTAAAGAGTTATCTAACTACAGAGGTCAACTCAATTCAGATGGAAAATTAAAAATCAAATCCACTGAATCAATTAATAATATCTATGGTAAATTTAACTCGAAAGGCGTAACTGAACTTTATACTCCGTACGTTTCAACTTATAGCAATAATGAAACTTACAGCACAGATGGCACAGGCATTATTTACAACCCTAATGGGTTAAATATTATTCACATTAAAAAACCAACCGATAAAGGCATTTCGCATAATACTTATCAAAGTTTCAATGTGGGTGAAAAAGGAACCATTTTCAATAATAGTAGCACCATGACAGCAACTGAGTTAGGTGGAACTATTGCTGGAAATGAAAATTTAACCGTAGGCAATGAAGCTAAAGTTATTTTAAATGAAATTGTTGGTAATAATATCAGCTTAATTAACGGCATGATGGAGGTTGCAGGTACAGCGGCACAAGTCATTGTTGCGAATGCTTCTGGTATTACTTGTAATAGTTGTGGGTTTATTAATGCATCACGAGGTGCTTTTGTAACAGGTACCCCACTGGTTGTCGGTGATAACTTGATTGGTTATAACGTCACCAACGGCCAAATCACTGTTAATAAAAACCTGACTTCTAATGATGCAGTTGATTTCATCGCCCGTTCAGTGCTCATTAATGGTGACGTCAAAGCTAATGAATTAACTATTTCAACAGGCTCAAATTTATTCGATTCTGAAGGTAATGTACTTTCTAGCTTGTCTGGTCCCTACAACTTAAGTAATTACGGTATTACGATAGCGAATAATGCCAGTTTAAATGCCGAGAAAATGAAGCTCAATGTTAATGAGTCAGGACGCTACTTAAGTAATAGAGGTTTGATCAATACGGGTAATGGCGGTTTAACTGTTAATGCTTATGCTATAAGTAACCCAGGAAAAATAGAATCAAAAGGTAACCTCGATCTAACATCTACGGGTCAATACGCCTTTGATAACGACTATGGGAGTATTATTTCTACTGCTGGAAATATCAATATTACCACTAATGATTCCTTACATAACCGTAATGATGGCTTAATCAGTGCGAATAAAAACATTAATTTAAACATTAATAAAGATATTCAAAATGGTGCCGGTTTAATTAGAGCGGAACAAGGCGATATCAATGTTGATGTTGATACTATCTATAACTGGGCACATAGCAGCAAGCATGGAAAAAATAAATTTATTGCAGGCAGAGATATCTCGATTAACGGAGGCAGAATTATTAATGAACAATCAATAATGTCTGCTGGAAGAGATTTTAGTTTCACGGGTTCTGAATTAAGCAATAAAGCATCAAGCTCCATCACAGCTAATCGTCGCGTGAACATTGATGCTGATTATATCAACAATCTATCATCCGTTATTCAAGCAGTGACAGGCAGAATGGATATTACTGCGCAAAACGCAATAACAAATGATACAAAAGGTGTTATTAGCAGTGACAAACTGATGAATATCACATCACCAAAACTGACAAATAACGGTATCATTGTATCTAATAATGGTAAGTCTACATTTACGGTTAATGACTTAACAAACAAGGCTGGCTACATTAAAGGATTTAACCTTAATTTCATCTCCATGTATTTAAACAATAGCTCTGGGCTGATTAAAGCTGACAATAATCTAGTCATGAACGCTGATTATATTAGTAATACTAACTCGTCAGATTTTAGCAAAAACACTTATAACCTTGGTTTAACAAGTCAAAAAGGTGGCATCATTGCAGACAATGGTAGTATTAACCTCAAAGGCTATCAACTGAATAACGGCTCAGGCATTATTCAAACCAACGCTATCTTTCCTTCAGCAGGAGAAGCGGATATCAATATCACTATGGGTAATGAGATAATCAACAACTACGCACAAATAAACAGTGCTGGAAGCCTGAAAGCAGAAGCGAACACCATATCTAACTACAGTGGCGTGATGAATGCAGACCTTGATTTAACGGCTAAAGCAAATCATTCTATTAATAACTACTTTGGAAAGATAAACGCAAGAAATACCACTAAAGTGACGACACCTAACTTGTCTAATGACTACGGTCAAATCACAGGTAATCCTGTTATTATTGAAACAAACTAATGAATAACGTATTCGTTATTTAATCATAAACAAAAAGGACAGCATTGCTGTCCTTTTTTAGTCATTAGTTCCTAAAAAACTTAGTTTTCTAGTAACGTAACATGCCCAATATAAGGCAAATGACGGTACTGTTGTGCGTAGTCGATACCATAACCAACAACGAATTTATCTTCGATTGAGTAACCTATCCATTCAACTGGAACATCCACTTCACGGCGTGATGGTTTATCCAGCAAAGTACAAATCGCTACTGATTTAGGGCCTCGTAACTCGAAAATTTCACGAACTTTATTTAAGGTATTACCTGAATCGATAATATCTTCAACAATTAAAACGTGCTTACCACGAATATCTTCATCTAAATCTTTGACAATTTTGACATCACGGCTCGATGTCATCGCATTGCCGTAGCTAGAAACAGTCATAAAATCAACTTCATGGGGAACATTAATTTTACGACATAAATCTGCCATAAAAATGAATGACCCTTTTAATAAACCAACAAGGACTAAATCGCCTTCAAGCGGTTGATAATGAGCACTGATTTTTTCAGCTAATTCACTGATTCGTTGAGCAATCTCTTCTTCAGAGATCATGACTTCAAGGGTATGTTTCATCTTCAATTACGCATCTATGGGAATGGAAAGCGCGTAATTTTACCATAGACGAGGCGCAGATACTAATAAAGGAAAATGCAGCAATAACATTTAATGCTGCATTTCGTCCTAAAACTAAAGTCTTTGGTTAGCTCACTGTAAAACCAAGCATCATTCCTGTGTCTTCATGTTCTAATAAATGGCAATGTGCCATATATGGATGCTCTTTCGTCGCAGGGTGTTTAAATTCAACTAAAATTTCGCTCACCTGCCCTTCAACTTTAACAATATCTTTCCAGCCTTGGCGATGCGGCTCAACAGCCCGGCCATTTTCTTTCAGGATACGGAATCGAGTTCCGTGTACATGGAATGGATGCAACATCATGTCACCACGCCCTGAAACGACCCATATTTCTTGGCGATTCATTGGCGCATCAAACGCTGGGTGTGTCATTGAGAATACTTGCCCGTTAATAGTATTAGCGTTATGGATATCTAAATCACCAGTCCCTGTGCCGCAATGCCCGCCATTCCCCATGCGACCTCGCATATTTCCACTACCCATATTACCTTGACTCATATTACCATGGTTCATCATCGAGCCATGATCCATATTGCCCATCATTGCGCCATGACCGCCCATGTTCCCCATAGCTTGTGCACCATACTTTTCGCGTAGCATCATCATACCTTGCATGTCTAAACGCATATCCATCATAAGGTGGAAACGGCGGCGATTTAATCCTGCTAAAGAAGGGATTGCAGAAATTGCAGCAAGAGTTGGAGGTAATTTACCTTCACCATTTGTTAATGTGGTTTCGATACGTAAAACAGGTAGAGGTTGGTCAAATGGTGCAATGGTCATTCCCATTTGCCCTACGGGTAATGTGACTAAATCAAATGCACGACCATCTGATGCATCAATTAGCACCTCAAAACGCTCTCCCATTAAAATCGGTAACTCTGTCAATCCAACTGGCTCAGCAAGTAAACCGCCATCACTGGCAATAACGTACATTTTACGACCATCACTCGTTGAAATATTTAGGCTACGTGCATTACAACCATTGAGTAATCGTAGGCGTATCCAGCCTTTTGGAGCTACGTGTTTCGGGTAAACTGCCCCGTTCGTTAGCATTAAGTCACCAAACCAACCTACCGCTGCGCTCATCACATCTAATTGGTAATCGATTTGCCCGTCATCTTTCAACCGTTTGTCTTGTAAAATTACAGGAATATCATCAACGCCCCAATGGCTTGGTAAACCGTGTTTCGCACTGTTTTCATCTTTTATCAGCACTAAACCCGCGAGCCCCATCGCCACTTGGTAACCTGTTTTCCCGTGAGTATGGGGGTGGAACCAACAAGTTGCTTCGCTTTGATCAATCGTAAAATTGACTTTGCGTGTTGCACCTGGTTGGATTATTGCTTGAGGGCCACCATCTTGTTCACCTGAAATTTCTAAGCCGTGCCAGTGAACAGTTGTATCTTCTGCCAACTGATTCACAATATTAATATTAACACTCTGACCATTTTTTAAGCTGATTGCTGGGCCAAGTAAATCACCGTTATACCCCCATGTAGTCGTTTTCTTACCTGGGACAAATTGAGATGTTCCTTGCTTGATCGCCAATTGAATATTCCCTTGAGCATCAGGCTCTAGTAACGGGGGAATTGCCAATGTGGGGTAGTTTTCAGCAGCTACTGCGATGCGGCTCCAAATAGGCAGCGCACTTGCAGCATATGTGATAGCACTTAATTTTAAAAAATCGCGACGTAACATTGATAACCTTCCTTTTGTTTATCAAATCAATAATCAGTGGCAGAGTATGTTGAGGGAAATTACCCTTTCTCTGCAAAACATGGTTTAATAAAACAAATGATAAAGCCTCCCCTTACAGGAAGGTCAATAAACCCACTCAAAAACTATGGGTTTATTACATTCATTTAAGAAAAATATAGTTGACTAACAATTCTATTCTTATGCTAACGTTACTTGACATAGAAACCCGATAGAATAAAGAATGCGCAAATTTATATTGATGATGTCATGCATAATGACTCTGTTAGGGATAACCAATTCTGCCAGAGCTCTTGCCCCCAACGAAGCTGAAGATCTGGCTGATCTGACGGCTGTTTTTATTTACCTAAAATATGACTGTGGGTACTCACAAATTCCCGATAGAGAAATTGAACGCGCTATCGTGTACTTTGCGAAAAGCAATAAATGGGATTTGAGCAACTACAACTCTGAAAAAATGACTCAGCTAAATAAAGAAAGTTATAACGACTTGAAGGGAATACCACTCACACAAGAGTTTAAATGCCAGTCACTCGCACGGGATTCACTTGGTCTTTTTGCCTATGTAAAATAACCCCATGCTCTAAGTCGAGAAAACATGCAAGAATTTAGATGCATGTTTTCTTCTCCGCCTAAGCTCATTTATTGCATTTTTTTGGCCCTACGTTCTTGCCAAAATAAAACGACAGATGGAATACTTTGAATAATCACCATGCGGATAATATGATTCGACATGACAAATCCTGCATCTAAATTCATTGTAATTGCAGCAAAAGTCATCGCTTCCATACTACCTGGCGCCCAAGCAAGCAATAATACCGAAATATCATACCCCGTTAACCATGCTGCAAATACCGTAATCAAGAATGTCAAAATGATATTGATAACAACAACTTGTGCAGAGGAGTAAATGTTTTTAATTAATGATGAAAGCGGAAAAACGACAAAGTGATTACCGATATTCATCCCAATTAATACCATACTCAGTTCAGTCAGCATTAATGGGAAATTTAATGGAATATCGACCCAACTTTGTATTAATGTTGCTGCGGCTAATGATGTGAGCATATAAGGTGCAGGAACTCTAAAACGCTGCAATATCAAGCCTGCAATCACCCCAACAACGACAATGAGCAATAGCCACATTGTTGCAGCCAGCGTTAATGAAGGGAACTCGATAACTGGTTGAGGGTCGCCATCACTCCCAACAACAACACCCGCCAATAAAATTAATATAATAAGACGAATAGTATGGGAGATGACAATCTTCTGTGGTGGTGTGTGAGTATGATCAGTTAAGGCCAAAATGGCAGCCATTGCCCCAGGTACAGACCCCAACATAGCTTCTTGTTTTGTCCAGCCAACCTTCCGGTAAAACCAAAAAAAACTAAAGGAAAATTGCACAGCTAGGCACACAACTAACATCAATAACAACAGGAATAAATTATCAGCCTCATTGAGCGAAACCTGGTTAAACATCAAACCAACCGAGGTACCTAATGTCACTTGAACAAAAGAAATTGTGTGTTTTGGTATAGCAAAAGAAATGCCAAAGCGATGAAAAATGATAACAGCGATAATTGGGCCAAACATCAGTGCAAGTGGGACACCAAGGTAAGTTAGTCCCCCTCCAATCACTGCACAAACCACGATCCCAATTATCATCTTAAATAATTTCATCATACAACATTAACCGTTAAGATTATTTATAGTCTTAATTTATATCATATTATTAATGCCAGATGACCTTAGTTTTCATTTATTTATTATGATAGCGATCATTCACTGTGGTTTTACCATTGATTAGTTTTTGATTTTCTTATTTTGGCTTGCCTCCCGATCTAGCTTTAAAGAGCTTTACTTTGACGTTTGGCATTATCGGTTACGGCTTGGTTAATTATCGCTTTTGCCATCCATTGTGCTAATTCTATGACCTGATCATTATCCATCTTCCAAATATCCTTTAGCACTAAGAAAATCTCCGAGCCATATATAACGGAAAATGCTTTGATTACCTTATCAACAATTTCCTGCGGATATTCTGATTTCATTGGTGCGGTGACCATTGTTAAAATATCTTTGCGGTTTCCCCGTTCGAATTGCTTATTTTTTACCTCTTGCGGAGCAGAACGCCCTTGTGCCCATTGCTGCAATGAGGCTTGTAATGCAGCTCTTAAAGCACCTTCATGCTCAAACATCCTTGGAAAAGCGAAGGTCAGCAGTTCATCAATACGCTCTTCCGTTTTTTCACTCTGAGGCCGCCATGTTAAAATAGGCCCTAAACTTTCATTAACAGTTGCCGTGATTAAATCACTTTGAGTGGGAAAATACCGATAAGCGGTTGCACGGGAAACCCCCGCTTCAAGTGCTAGCTCAGAAACAGAAGGCATTGCCCCTTTTTCAAATAAATCTAAAGCCGTTGTTACCAATAATAGATAAGTCCGTTTTCGCGTTCCCTTATATCCCTCAGCCGAATTAGTTTTAGGCATTTTATTTATCCTTAAAATACTGTCTATTGCATCAAGTCTAGTCAATAATACTGAGAAAACACAAGCAAAAATAAGTTATCCTTCTCAGTGACATACCGTTAAATGTTTCATCTCCCAAACCATCCTGTATATACAATCAAATATTGTATCCCTATCACAAATTTAGCAACCCTATGATACAAGGCACTATTAATATTTATGATGTTTTATCAATAAGATATGCTTGATATCAAGTAATTGCTTCTTCAACAAACCAAAAATGAGACTGCAATCTCATTTTACAAAAACAAAAAATGATACTATAGTCTCATTACGGTGAAAAATTCAACGCGAACTCTAATCTGAAAGGATTTTTATATGAAAAAACACCCTGGTTTTATCTATATCGCCACAACACTGGATACCAAAAGCGCTGAAATATTTTATGTCAGTGAATTAATTAAAAGCGCTGGGTTAGCTGTTCGCACTGTTGATTTAACCACTCAACCAACGCAACTAGAAAAAGAGGCCGATGTCAGCGCACACACCATCGCAAGCTTTCACCCTCTTGGTGTGGATGCGGTTTTTTGTGGTGACCGAGGTAAGGCGATTGAGGCGATGGCTCACGCTTTTAGCCTTTACCTTGCCGCACAAACTGATGTCGCGGCAATCCTTGGTTTAGGGGGCTCAGGTGGAACTGCATTAATCACCCCTGCAATGCAAGTACTCCCTGTTGGTATTCCTAAGTTAATGGTCTCCACTATGGCGTCTGGGGATATCTCAGGTTACATCGGTGCAAGTGACATCTCGATGATGTACTCAGTCACCGATGTTTCAGGGTTAAATATTATTTCTCGTAAGGTTTTGAAAAACGCAGCAAATCAAATAGCAGGTGCCGTCTGGTTTAACCAAGAAGAAGAAAATATTGATACCAAACCTGCCATCGCCCTAACTATGTTTGGCGTAACAACACATTGTGTTCAACAACTTACCGCACAATTAGAAGAGCAATACGACTGCCTCGTGTTTCATGCCACGGGAAGTGGTGGTAAAGCAATGGAAAAACTGATTGATAGTCAGTTACTGCATTCTGTGCTGGATATGACGACAACAGAAGTGTGTGACTATTTATTTGGTGGCGTTTTAGCCTGTGATGAGGACCGTTTTGGCGCCATTCAACGTACACAAACACCTTGCGTCATGTCTTGTGGTGCGTTGGATATGGTGAATTTTGGTCGCCCTGCCACAGTCCCTGAAAAATACCAAGACCGCTTATTTTACCATCACAATGCACAAGTTACATTAATGAGAACAACCAAAGAAGAAAACCAACAAATGGGACGTTGGATTGCTGAGAAGTTAAATCGCTGTGATGGCGAAGTTCGTTTTATTGTTCCAACATCAGGGTTCTCCGCATTGGATACCGAAGGCGCGCCGTTCTGGGATCCTATTGCAGACCAAGCGTTTATCGACGCACTGACAGAAAATTTGATAATAACAGAAAAAAGACAGCTTATTTTGAGTCCTCACCACATAAATTCCCAAGATTTTTGTGAACAGGTTATTCAGCTACACCAGGAAATTTTGAACAAATAATAGAGGTTAATATGAAACATAACCGCGCAGCGTTATTAAAAAAATTCAGAGAAATGATTGCTCGTGGAGAACCAATTATCGGCGGTGGTGCAGGTACAGGTTTATCCGCAAAATGTGAAGAAGCTGGTGGCATTGACCTAATTGTTATCTACAACTCAGGCCGTTACCGCATGGCGGGTCGTGGTTCACTTGCAGGCTTGCTCGCTTATGGTAATGCCAATGAAATCGTTATGGACATGGCAAAAGAAGTCTTGCCTGTTGTTAAGCACACTCCTGTTCTTGCAGGTGTTAACGGTACTGACCCATTTTGCCAGTTTGATAAATTTTTAGATGACATCAAAGCGACGGGCTTTGCGGGCGTGCAAAACTTCCCGACCGTTGGCCTGATTGATGGTAATTTCCGCGCTAATTTAGAAGAGACGGGAATGGGCTATGGCCTTGAAGTAGATATGATCCGCATGGCACACGAAAAGGATTTATTGACCACTCCGTATGTCTTTAGTGCTGATGATGCTGTTGAAATGACCAAAGCAGGTGCGGATATCATTGTGCCACACATGGGTTTAACAACGGGCGGGAATATTGGTGCCGAAACAGCACTGACACTTAAAGACTGCGTACCTCTTATCAATGAATGGGCAAAAGCAGCTAAAGCGGTGCGTGATGATGTCATTGTCCTTTGCCACGGCGGCCCTATCGCAACCCCTGAAGATGCCGAGTATATTTTAGCAAACTGCCCTGACTGCCACGGTTTTTATGGTGCAAGTTCAATGGAGCGTTTGCCTACCGAAGTCGCACTAACAAAGACTACACAGCAATTTAAATCAATAACACGTTAATTTTTTTATTTTTTGCCAACACCAGGCGCTTATTTCGATAGGCGCTTTTTTTATCTCTTTTTTGGGTTGAAAAAACGCCACAAAACCCAAAGTAGCGATGTTGAATAATACAAAACACCAAATTGAATAATCATAAGCGGGTTTTCCGTCATTCCAGTCATTTTTAACATGCCGTAATAGTTATTTTCTTCAAGGTATTGCTCCGTAAGCCCCCCTTCAGGTAAATAACGCGTTAACAATACAGCAATAATAAAACACGCAACATAATGGCGTAATTTAGCAATCCCTTCATCGAAGGCCTTAAAATTATCAAACTGACTTCCTTGCTGACGCCCAATAATTATTCGATTAATTAACGTAGCCGCATAAATATAAAGGATGGCGGAAGAGTTAATTTGCGTCGTATGAAAAATATAGGCTACGCCCCCTAAAATAGCGGCCACAAAAATAAAGAAAAAACCACGCTGAAGTACCGCCATCATTGTGCCCATATGCACTAAAATAAACTCAAACAACAGGATCAATACCATATTGTAAACTACTTCAACACCCGACCAATCAGGGGCAAACCACAGGGATAATAAAAAGCCGATATAAAAAACAGTTAAACCGTGATCCACAAATTCAGGTAAGGAATGCATTATTCCTTGTGGTTTATCTGATGCAGTAAAATGGCGCTTTCCTTTTACTACAGATGATAACGAGCGCGTATTAGTGCTTCTTTTATTTCTGATTTTTCTTGTCACTTTATTTTCCTTTTTCTCGGTAAATAGAGTGGCCTTTACACAAAAAATTCATTAAACAGGTCATAAAAACAGGTAACCCAAAGTAGAGCACTCCAAACGCAAAAGCCACATGAGGCTTGTCAGGAAACTCTCCCCCCGTGGAAATACTGGCGTAATACCCAATAGACCGTAAATACTCAGGTGTTAACCCACCATAAGGCACAAGGAAAGATAAAATTAATACGAGAAAAATACAAAACATAAAATTGAGCGCCATTAGCGCTGAATAGCCCATATTTTCATTGCGTTCTTGTTCGCTGCGGCTGGTTAAACCAAATAGCATCCGGTTTGCGACTGTTGCACTATATAAATAAAGTATCAAGGGCGAGTCCCCTAATACTGACATGTTAATTACCAATGCAAATAAGCCATAGAAAAGCGCAAATAAGGTTAATATTCGCCAATCACGAAATACCGCCATAAAGACGCCAGAGTGAATCAAAATAAATTCAAAAATTAGAATAATGGTCAGGTTATAAATAATTTCCACAGTGTAGTACTCAGGAAAGAACCAAACGGATAAAATAAACCCAACATAGAAAAGGGAAAAACCGTAATTAATTATTTTAGAAAAAGCACGAATAAGGCTAAAAGAGTGCGAGCTTTCTTTCACACTTTTCACTGAAGGCTGTTTTGGGAAGAAACCTTGATTTTTATTTTTTTCTGTTTTTGATTGCTCATTCCCTGACCGCTTAACCATGATTCTCACTCCAGATTATCAATTCTATTTTCTGAATAAGCTACTTGATAACGCAAAAAATAAACAGTGGCCAAAATCCGAATGACAAAGTAAAACCAAGATAAAGTGTAAAAAATATCAGCAAGATGGCATGAACTTAACGTTTCATGCCACAAATAAAAATGTAATTAGACTAACTTAGCAATCAGTGTGTCTAAATCACCTTGCAGGAAATTCACCGGTGGGATTTCAATCACAGTATAAGCCCCCGCAGCCTGCTTCATTGAAGCGCGTGCAGCTGAAACCATAAATTGTGATGTTAATGCAGGGTTATTAATACGCATTGAATATTCGAACAATTGGTTATGCGTAGCACCCGAAACGCCTTTGTGCGTCATATGGACACCATGCCCAACATCTTTTAATGCATCAATGCTATCGACCTGGCGAATATGGGTTTCATCGGATGCAAAATAGCTATCCGCTTTAATCGCTTGAGCAACATCATCAAATTTTGCGCCAGCATCTAATTCAATATACACCATACGACGATGTACACCTGTCCCTAATGGAATCGTTACCGATAATGCATCTTTCACGCCATCAATCGCTTTTGCCGCAACACTGTGCCCCATGCTCATACCTGGCCCGAAATTGGTGTAAGTCACCCCTTTTGGTGCCATGGCTAACATCAAAGTACGCATGATAGAGTCAGAACCTGGATCCCAGCCAGCTGAGACAACGGCGACGCTATTATGTTGCTTAGCAACATCATCGAGGCTTCTTTTCAGCGCCACAATGTCTGAATGCACATCAAAGCTATCAACAGTATTGATGCCTAGTGCTAAGATTTTTGCCGCAAGAGGCTCGATTGCACGGGTTGGTGAGCACAGGAGTGCTACATCCACTTTCCCTAGTTTTTCAATATCATCGACCACTTTGTACGAGGCAAGTTCAGCAGGGATATCTTGTGTGTTGCGACGAACAATACCAACAAGCTCAAAATCGTCAGCGGCCAGAACAGCTTCTAGTGCATAATGGCCGATATTGCCATATCCCACTATTGCTGCTTTAATTTTTGTCATTTTTACTCCTATACAGTTCTGATGTTGCTTATTAATTAATTTATAGCGAAATTAAATCTAACAGATTAATTAAAAGTAAACAAAACATTCACTTTACGAAATTGGGGGCATTTTAACCCTATTTTCATTAATGAATTCCATGTAGAATTCGCAGTTCAAACCACTATTCTTAATTCTCATAAATATATAAAGGTTCTCAATGCATCAGTCTGATGTGACTGAGCGGTCACTCTTTTCGCTCAGTTGGCCAATTTTTATCGATATTTTTCTGCATTTGGCCACATTATTAATTAACACTTACATGGTTAGCCATGTATCGACGGCTTACCTTGCTGCTATGGGGGTAGGTAACCAAGTCTTTGATCTTTTTATCACTATTTTTAACTTTATTAGTGTGGGATGCAGTGTGGTTATCGCCCAATATTTAGGGGCAGGCCGCCGTGAAAAAGCCAGCCAAGCGATTCACATCTCCATCGCCTTTAACTTTATTCTGGGTTTTTCCAGTGCATTAGTCGCGGTATTCTTTGGCTATACCATCCTAAAAATCATGAATATGCCATCCCATTTAATGGCGGACGGTTATACTTATTTACGTATTTTAGGGATTTGTTTAATTCCTGAAGCAATTTCCATTATTTTAGCAGCATGTTTGCGGGTTTATGGCAAAGCACAGCCTGCCATGTGGGTAACATTGATTGCCAACCTGATTACTGTTGTTGGTAATATCATTGTACTTTATGGTTTCTTCGGCTTGCCACAATATGGTTTAGAAGGTGTAGCATGGTCAACTGTGGTCGGGCGCATTGTTGCTGTTATCTTACTTTTCTGCTTATTATTCTATGGGTTACGAATAAAGTTTGTCCCAATGATGCTCATTCATTGGTCACGTAAGATGCTCGGTAAAATTTTGCATATTGGTTTACCTTCAGCGGGGGAAAACCTTGTGTGGATTTTACACTTTATGACAGCATCTGCCTTTATTGGGTTAATGGGAGAAACTTCCCTCGCTGCGCAAACGCTTTATTTTCAATTATCTTTATTTATCATGCTGTTTGGTATTTCTGTCAGTATAGGTAATGAAATCATGGTGGGTCATCTGGTTGGCGCAAAACGCTTCCAAGATGCCTATATTCGCGGTATCAAGAGCCTAAAAATGGGCTTTTATGTCACTATCGGTGTTGTTATTGCTTTCTGGTTACTTCGCGACCCTATTCTAAACAACATTACCGATGACCACGGCATTATCGAACTCTTATTACCCTTATTTTTACTCTCAGTATTTTTAGAGCCAGGGCGCACCATTAATATTGTCATGGTGAATGCGTTACGTGCCTCTGGGGATGCACGCTTCCCATTATGCACTGCCATTATCTTTATGTGGGGTGTGGCGATTCCACTAGGCTATTTTTTAGGGATAAAAATGGAAATGGGCTTGCTGGGAATTTGGCTCGGTTTCTTTGCCGATGAATGGCTGCGAGGGTTAACTAATGCATGGCGCTGGCGCTCACGGAAATGGCAAAGTAAACGCCTTGATGTAGAAAGTTAATCGGTAAAACAATCACAATGTCCTGCCCTGTTTTATAGGCAGGATTTTTGTGACAAAGCTCAATTTTAAAAATATTTTATTTTTATCTCAATATTTGGAGATTTTTTTTCTCTCCTTCCCCAATATATCCCTGAACATAGTGAAGTTTTTCTCCAACAGGTTGTTTAAAATAATAAAATCAAAAAAGATTTCATTAAGGGAAGCCGCCATGCATGCGCAATCACAACCATTACTTTGGCAATATTTTATCAATGCGGTAAAACAAGAAGTGAAGCCAGCTTTAGGTTGTACCGAGCCAATTTCACTGGCTTACGCAGCAGCAAAAGCAGCGTCCTTCCTTGACGGTGACATCACTCGCGTTTGTGCCTTTGTCTCCCCCAACCTGATGAAAAATGGTATGGGCGTCACGGTACCAGGTACAGGCATGGTAGGATTACCTATCGCTGCCGCTTTAGGTGCGGTTGGCGGCGATGCAGATGCGGGTTTAGAGGTACTTAAATCCGCTTCAACTGATGCGATTGCATTGAGCAAAACAATGTTAGCGCAAGGGCTAGTGACCGTTGATATCAAACACCCTTGCGAAGACGTTATCTATTCCGAAGCGACGGTACATACCCAAACAGGCTCAGCGACTGTGATTATCACGGGTTCACACACCAATATTGTGAAGATAACCCATAATAATGAAACTGTGTTTGATACCTTATCAAGCAACCCTCTAGAGGATCTTCCTGTTGATTGTGCAGCAGATATCCCTTTACCGCCCGTTACCGCAAAGGCCGTCTACCAATTTGCAACTGAAGCCCCATTAGACGATATTCGTTTTATTTTAGAAGCCGCCCAGCTAAATGAAGCCCTTTCCCAAGAAGGTCTGCGTAATGTCTATGGCCTACATATTGGGAAAACGTTGCAAACTCAGCGTGATCGTGGTTTGTTATCGAAAGACTTAATGTCCGAAATTATGATCCGCACCTCTGCCGCATCCGATGCCCGTATGGGCGGTGCGGTTTTACCTGCAATGAGCAACTCTGGCTCAGGTAACCAAGGTATTGCCGCAACCATGCCTGTTGTGGTCACTGCAGACTATTTACAATCCTCTGAAGAACAGTTGGCTCGCGCGTTGATGTTATCCCACCTAATGGCTATTTATATTCATAATCAGTTACCTGCGTTATCTGCACTGTGTGCGGCAACAACCGCCGCTATGGGGGCGGCAGCTGGGATTGCATGGTTATTGGAGTCACGTTATGAAGTCGTCGCAATGGCCATTTCCAGTATGATTGGTGATGTCAGCGGGATGATTTGTGATGGTGCATCAAACAGTTGTGCAATGAAAGTCTCCACCAGCGCCAGTGCAGCCTATAAAGCTGTCCTCATGGCCTTAGATAATAGCTGTGTGAGAGGCTCTGACGGTATTGTGTCGGATGATGTAGACCAGTCGATTGCTAATTTGTGTTCATTGGCTGCAGGGTCAATGAGACATACTGATGTGCAGATTATTGAGATTATGGCATCAAAAGCTCGCCCTTAACGCCGTAGCGTTGTTGGCTTCATTCACCAACCCTAGTCACATACTTGTGTATGCTCCTAGGGCTTGGTTCTCTTGCCGCCTTGCTACGCCGCTAATGACTTTGAATTTCTTTTTCGAATTTCTTTTTTGAATTGTTCTATTTTGAATTAACGTCTAAGGCTGCGAATTTTGCACGGATAATCTCTTCGGGAAGCTTCACGCCGATAAACACTAATACGCTGCGGCGGGTTTCGCCGTCTTGCCAATCCGTATCCCAGTCGGCACTGTAAAGGCGTTGAACCCCTTGGAATAACAGCCGTTTTGGTTCGCCTTTGATGGATAAAATACCTTTGTAGCGTAATAAATTATCCGCAAAGCCGAGCAGTAAATCTTCCATTACCTGTGAAACTTCCATTAATTCAACAGGGTAATCGAATTCCACGACAATAGATTCCACTTCATTTTGCTGCTTTGGTGCAAAACGGAAAGTCGGTTTATTCACTTTCAGCTGCGAGTCTAATAAAAAACCTTCAATATCTAATAAAAGCTGTAAGTTAATGTCGCCATGAATAACTGGGTAAATTGGCGCTCTAGCATTAATACGTTGCAATCGCTCTAACAGGGCATCAGTATCTGGGTTGATGTCGGTTTTGGTTAATAAAATTCGGTCTGCATAACCAATTTGGGCTTGAGCAATCGCAAAATCATTCAGTTGTTTCTCTGCATGAACTGCGTCCACCAACGTAATAATGCCATCTAATAAAAATCGTTCGCATAACACGTCATGGGAAAAAAAAGTTTGTGTAATAGGGCCAGGATCTGCCATTCCTGTACATTCAATGACTAAGCGGTCAAAATCCAACTTGCCACTGTCGAGGCCATCTAATAAATCCAATAATGCATTTTCTAATTCGCTTGAACGAGAACAACAAATACAACCGTTACTCAAGGTAGTGATTTGTGTGGCTCTGTCACCAATAATGGCGTTATCAATGGGGACTTCACCAAATTCATTTTCAATGACTGCAATTTTATGTCCATGTTCTGCATGAAGAATATGGCTAAGGAGCGTTGTTTTACCCGCACCGAGAAAACCGGTTAGGATTGTGACATTAATTGGTTTCATTATTATCCTCTTTGCACCATTGTTTTACTTTGAACATCAACAGCAGCGGAACCCGCCTTTACCACTTCCACCATACCGCGCATCTTGCCTTTCACGAAAAAATTCTTTGTAAGTCATGACAGGCTTATCAGGGTGGTTGTCACTCATATGTTGAACATAAGTATCATAATCAGGAATACCAATCAGCATACGTGCTGCCTGCCCTAAGTATTTGCCTGTTTTACCAAGGTTTCCAAACATCAGCCTCTCCAAATACAAATGCCCTACATCATGAACACACAATGTAGGGCTACCGTTCAGTTATCGAGCCACATTAGCCGCTCGATGGTGTCGAATGGTCACTAGTGTGTAGATGAAACTTTCACACCCTCTTTCGGTACAGGAACATACGGTGTTTCTTTGTCTGTACGTTCTGGATTTTTGTGTGCTTTCATTCCCACGCGGATACCATAGAAAATGATACCGTAAACAACCACTAAGAATAGGATACTCAGACCCGCATTGGTGTAGTTGTTGATGATAATGTGATTCATGTTAGTGATTTCTTGTGCTGTCAGCTCTGCACCACCTGCTGCAATCTTATCTTTATAAGATTTCGCTAAGTACAGGAAGCCTTCAAGCTGCGGGTTATCACTGAATAATTTCAGTCCTAACGCCCAAGTGGTACAAATCAATAACCATACCGCAGGTAATACTGTCACCATAATGTATTTGCTACGTTTCATCTTAATCAGGACAACCGTACTTAAGACTAACGCAACTGCGGCTAACATTTGGTTCGAGATACCGAACAGTGGCCACAGGCTCTTAACGCCGCCCAGTGGGTCAACAACGCCTTGATACAGTAAGTAACCCCATAAGCCTACACAACCTGCCGTACCAATGATACCTGCAACCAGTGAGTCGGTTTTCTTCAAGAATGGAACGAAGTTACCCAATAAGTCTTGCAGCATAAAGCGACCAGAACGGGTTCCTGCATCCAATGCGGTTAAGATAAACAGCGCTTCGAACAGAATACCAAAGTGATACCAGAAGCCCATATTTGCCGCAGGCATGATTTCGTGGAATACGAATGCAATACCAACTGCTAGTGTTGGAGCACCACCTGCACGGTTCAGAACAGACGGTTCACCGATATCTTTCGCCGTTTGCATGATTTGCTCAGGTGAAATAACAAAGCCCCATGAACTAACCGTTGCCGCTGCGTGAACAGAAACATCTTTCAGTTGAGCCATAATAGCCGCACCATCTGGGCCGCCCAATTCATGCAGGTTAGGCATTGTAATGCCCAATGCTGCTGGTGGGGTGTTCATCGCAAAGTATAAACCTGGTTCGATAATCGATGCAGCAACCAATGCCATAATCGCAACGAAAGATTCCATTAACATTGCACCGTAACCGATGTAACGTGCATCTTTTTCGTTTGCTAACAGTTTCGGTGTTGTACCGGAAGAAATTAAGGCGTGGAAACCAGATACCGCACCACAGGCAATGGTAATGAATAGGAATGGGAACAGTGTGCCTTTCCAAACTGGGCCTGAACCATCAACGAACTGCGTCACCGCTGGCATTTTTAACTCAGGGTTTAGAATAACGATACCAATCGCTAATCCAACAATAACCCCTATTTTCAAGAAAGTCGCCAGATAATCACGAGGAGCCAGAATCAACCAGACTGGTAATAGCGCAGAAACAAATGCATAACCAACCAGCGCATAAGTGATCGTGGTGTCTTTGAATGTCAGCGCAGGGCCCCAGTACGGGTCGTGAGCAATAACGCCACCGAACCAAATTGATGCCACCAGTAACACGATACCGATGACGGAAACCTCACCAACACGCCCTGGTCGGAGATATCGCATGTATATCCCCATAAACAGAGCAATTGGTACCGTCGATACCACGGTGAATACACCCCATGGACTTTCTGCCAAGGCTTTTACGACGATCAACGCCAATACGGCAAGGATGATGATCATAATGAGGAAACAGCCAAAGAGCGCTAGCGTCCCAGGAATTGGGCCTAACTCTTCTTTAACGATTTCCCCGAGTGAAGCACCATTACGGCGAGACGAAATAAACAACACCATAAAGTCTTGTACCGCACCCGCTAATACAACCCCCGCCAGTAACCATAGCGTTCCTGGTAAATACCCTACTTGCGCTGCCAGTACAGGCCCAACTAATGGCCCTGCCCCTGCGATCGCCGCAAAGTGGTGACCAAATAGGACATTTTTATTAGTTGGAACATAGTTTAAACCGTCATTGTTAATGACCGCTGGAGTCGCACGGGTTTCATCCAGCTTCATCACTTTTTTCGCGATATACAAACTGTAGTAACGATAAGCAATAAGGTAAACCGCCACCGATGCGACGACTATCCACAGCGCACTAATGTGCTCGCCACGCCTTAGCGCGACAACCCCTAAACAAATTGCACCGATGATCCCAAGGATCATCCACGGAACGTGCTTTAAAATACCATTTTTGTTCATAGAACACCCTTCTGAGGTAAAACGAACATGCCATTGATTTTGTATTTACCATCACGCTAACAACATCGTAGTGCTGCTTGTCATTGATGGTTTTTTAATTGGCAGTGGTTGAACTGGATTAAATCGAAAATTTTGAGCTCTGCCATGGTGTCTATGGTAAGAAATTACACTCTGCAAATGATTAAAGTTACGCTAAGCGGTACCATACAGAATTAAGCGGTTTGAATTTTGCAGTGAATGGTTTTAAGGAAGGTTTAACAGGATGAAAACTGTGATCTACATAACAATAACAACTGTATTTCAATAAGTTAAGTAATATGAATAATATGGTTAAAATCGAATTAATTGTAAATAAATATCATGAAAATCGTAAAAAACGCCTTAGATACCTGAAAAAAGCGTATCTAAGTACGTAGCCCCCTTAGGGTAGTGTAATTGTTGTCCAATCCCCGCCAACCCACCAGCTGTGTTCACCATCTGTTTGCGTTTTACACCCGACTCCAACTTTAGCTTTTCCGTCTTCAAAGGGATAGGCACAATCATACGTTGCCTCAATAACTACCTTCCCTGTGACAGCATCCGCAAAACCAATTTTATCGCCCTTTCGAATACGATAGACCCCCTCTTGGGCTTCGTCAGGCCAATTATCAAAATAGTAAATTTGATAAACTTCTTGGTTATGTTTATCCACAACAATTAACTTGCCATCTTCTGATTGGCGTAAACAATATTGAAAAGGTGATTTGGCTTCAAAGCAGCGAATTTGGCTTTTTTGGTCATCCACCCATAGGCTGTACTGTTGATCCAGATTTTGTGCAAACAAAGGCGCAGAAGCTAATAAGGCAAGTAACACAGTAATTTTAGATCGGTTCATCCTATTCCCTATTCCTTTATGGCTTATAATTTAGCGAAGCATCGCTGGGTTGGTTAAAAGTCACTGGAATTAATAACACTTTATTTTGAGACGCTGAATTAAACCGCCACTGATAGGCAACTGAAATTAAGTCATCATCAAAATAATCCACACCACTACTCTGCTGTAACATGATGGAGCTTGGCACGCCCCCTTTTGGTACATCAACTTTCAAAATTGCTTCACCTTGCGTATTCCCCACAAATTCGGTTGAGATAATAGGGAGTTTTAATGTTTTTTCTTGAATACCAAAAGCCGAAGCATCTACATTTACTATCACTCGGTCGGTCAGGTTTTCATTTCGCATAGGTGAAGTGCGGGGGGATGAGACAAAAGGTACCGCCGCAGGCATCACTTGTTTAGCCAGCCCCTTTTGTTCCTCAAACTCTTGCCGTTCCTGCTCTGTCGCTGATGCAGGCAATTCACTTTGACTATACAGCAGCGCCATACGTGCATTAATTATATTCACCCGCACTTTGGTTTCATCGGGCAAACCAAATAAAAAGAAGCGGGACTGCGCCGCCATCAAACGCTGATCTAGGCTATTACCCGCATTATAGTGCATTAATGCAAATGCACCTGCCGCCAGCTCAGGGTCTTCATCTATCATCGTCACTCCCCAAGCAAACCAGGCGTCAATACGGTTTGGGTTAATGGTGATAATTTGTAGGTAGTGTGCCCGTGCACTCAGCAATAAATTACGCCAATGTTGCTCATCATCAACAAAGCCGTCTTTTATGGCAGATGCTTTATTTTCAGTTAATAACGTGCGCGCCGCATTGAAATGCATTAATTCCATTCTTGCCGTTATATTCAGCACTTCAATGTTATTTGGATACTTTAGTAATAATGCACGAACTCTTTGTGTATTACTTTCCCACGCTTCACCGTTGGATTTAGAACGGCTATCTGCTTGTCGCAATGTTGCGCGTATCTCTTTTGAGATCTCCTGCTGCTGCTGGTAATATTCATAAGATGAACCAGCGCTGCGTGTATATTTAGCGGGGACTGTATTATTCACATAGCTCACGAGCCTTTTGAGTACATATCCGAAAGATTTTTCATTATGCCTTGCTAAAGCCTTACTGGCGCTCTCCACTAAAAGCCCAACTTCTTGCGCATAATCATCCAAACTTTTCACCGTACTCTTAAAACTAACAGTGACTAGGTGGCGAGCTGGCTGCTTTGTCGGCTCAAATCGTAACTGACTCACGGCATATTCCGCTGCGATATCATAATTTTTTACACCACTGGTGGTGTCGATCAACGTGAATGCAGGAACGCCTTCTTCATTCACATCTACCGCAACAGTTGCGGTAACATTATCGATGTCATATTTAATCGAAAGGTAACGAACTTCATTAACAGAGTTAGGCACAATGGCCGTTCCCTCTGTATTAATCGTCATTTTCCCAGGGTAACGAGGGTCACTTCGATCATAGTACGTCGCAAGCTCTACAACCCCATATATTCCTTTAATTGATAATGGTTGTTTTGCCAACACTTGTGTTTGTTCATCCACGGTTTCTCTGAACCAATCTAATACCTGTACATTGCTTCTTGCCTGTAAGATAAGAAAGTTTTGTCGTTCCACTGTAGAAAGATATTGAATTTCTTTTGCAAATATTGTGGCGCTTTGCGTATCAAATAATTCAGAGGGAGATTCTGACCATTTATCACTGAGACTCAGATATTGTGCAAAAATAAGTGCAGCATACGCATTCTTTAAATTCGCATCGCTATTATCAACGTGGCTTTTTATCAAACTATATGCAAGTCCCAAGCCTTTCCAATAAGTGGCGTTATTCGGTTGTGCAGCAATAGCACGAATAAAGAAAATAAGGCTATCTTCTGCGGTCTCAGTTTGGCGTAATGTAAGCAAACCAACAGCGAAAGCAAGCGCCCCATCTTGCGGTAAATATTGGCTCGCATTTTCTAATTGAAAAATTTCGTCGTTTGAAGCTGGCGCATTTGTTTGCAATAAGGGTTGCCATATTGCACGCATTGCTGCGCTTTGTGGTTCTAATTCTGCAAGCTTATCCATCTTATCAATACGTGCTTGCAATTCATGGTATCGCGCTTCAACTTCAGTGTTAGCTTCATGGTTGTATATAATCCCTGATAGTACACCACTCACTGCCGTATTTTGTTCATTCTGGAATAATTGCCAATCACGCTGCTCAATGAGTGTTTGTGCCCGCCAACGTTGGTTTGATTCTGAACTTAACGGAATATTTAAAAGTGTAATGACGCTAAATACTGCCAATGTAATAATAGCAGCCCCCCAATATTGCCTCGCTTGAAAGCGAACAGCACCTATCGACAATGCAATAATAAACGTCAATCCAAATAACCACATCACTGTCAGAAATAAGTTATCACTGACATTCAAAGCACTCGGCCAAATTAATTCACCGAGTTCAAATAACGCAATAAACACACCATAGCTAAAGAAAAAAGGCAATGTAGGCACAGCAAATAACAAGGCCAAAGGTAATAAAAGAAGTGGACTCAGTTTTATTTTCAACGTCATCCTTCCTTATGGCTTTTTGGTCAAAATCGATTTGATGGGTAAAAAGAGCCCCAACCAGAAAAATAAGCCCAGTCCCAATATGCTGACTAAAGTAATAAGGCTCAGAGCCATATCAGCCCCTAAACTTTCCTTCGCCCAAAGTTGATAAAAAGTCGCAGGTGATAATGTTTCTGGTTTCATGTTTTGGGTAATTCGACTAATAATAAACGCCATCAATAAGGGAACTGCGATGGCAAGAAATGTGTAAATATGCACCTTTTTAATTGCAGCAAACCACGCAGGTGGTGTAAAGGTAATTGGTGGTGCAGGTTGAGGACGAACAACCCGACGAGTTTGCGTTTGTCCCCTAACTTGTGTTTTATACACATTTTTTTGCTGCCGTGTTTTCTGTAATGCTTCACTGGCAACTTTTAATTGCTTAACCCGTTCACAGGCAGCACATTTCAACCCAGCAAAATATTGGTGTTCTTTATTTTTGCTACATACCACAATCTTTTTCTGGCTACGCAGCGCATAGGTGCGTAAACACTGAGCCCACTCCGCTGCACTTGGCCTTTGCGCTGGAGAGCCGCTAAACGCTTTATCAAATAATTGGCGAATATCATTAGGTAAGAAAGTATGTCCACTGGTTGGCACAGGGCTTATCCCTTGGTGCGCCTTTACCCCATAGGCGTAATATTTTCCTGCAATTCGGCTAGGCAAATCATTTGGCACTTGATTATGCAAAGGTCGACCAGAAAATGGATGAATGCCAAAATTCAATAATTGAAATAAAATCACGGCTAAAGCAAATCGGTCCTGCTGGGATTCTTGAAATTGAGGAACACTTTTGGCTTGTTGAAATTCAGAGGCAAGGTAATCGACCGTAAACTGACCAGCGGCAAAACGTTCTTTTTCCCCTTGAATACTAAAGCCATCACAATCTAACATTGATACATATAAGCTTTCCCGATAAAAACGTAAATTGACGGGTTTCATATCAATGATAAAGTGGTTTTGTTGATGAATCGCCTCAACCAATATTGCCAAATTGGTTGCGAGTTGAATTTTAGCACCTAAGCCAACGGGTAAATTATTTGCTTTTGCCTGCCTTTCTTGCAAAATATATTCAAGCTCAATGGATGCGTGCACATCCAGCTCAGGCATGACGAAGCCGACAAACTGTTTTTTCTGGTTAAATAGCTGGCTGATAGGCCAAGCCAACTGAACGACAGGAATTGCAGTATCAGTAATCGGTGGTAAGCTTGGCTTTAAAGCTAACATTGCTGATATTTTTCGGCGATATAACGCTTTATCAATTTTATCGTGGTAAAGCTTAGCGACTTGCCCCTTCGCTGATGCAATATGATAAACACTGCCCGCCCCACCACTTTTAATTAATTTACCCAGCTGGATAACTTGCCCTTGCCCATCGACAAGTTTTATCTTATTGACCGCCGCCATTACATTTCCCTAAATGCTACAAATAAGGTTTTATCATCCCCAGTGATTGAATAAGTGCGAGGGTCATCAAGCGTCCCTTTTAAAGCTTCACTTCCCGTTAGCTCATCATTTTGCTGTAAAAAACGAGTAACAGGTTCGATAAAAGGGAGATAAAGCGCATCACATTGCTTATTCATAGCGAAGGGTTGTACGCCATCAGACATTAAAATAATCCGCTCTATTTGGGCAACAATAGGCGTAATACGTAAGTGTTCCTGCCAATCACTTGAGGTTAAAAACCACGTTTGATTGGCATACTCGCCATTTTCTGGCATGGAAACCTTATCAATAAAGCGCCCATTTTGTTGGTAAGAAGCGATGGCTACACCATCACCTAAATGAAAAAGAAAGCCTTGGCGTTTGCCAACCCATGCAGCGACAAGCGTGCAAGCAAAATCCTTTAACTCCCCTTGCTTATCATTTGCAAGGGAAACCAATTGCTCACGAATAGCACTCAGTGTACGAAGAATAACGGGTTGTATCTCTTCAACACCTAAATAGTCAACATGACCAAATTCAGAAATTCGCTGAACAAATAACCTTGAAACATAACGTGAACCAATCTCACTATAACGCGCTGAACCTGCTCCATCACATACACAAGCCGCTAAGCCATTTGTGGTATGCTCCACAGACCATGCATCTTGACAAGGCTGGTTATTTTCCCGATGAGAGTGCCCTTGAACTGACGCACAATAAATTGACCAACTCATACGTTATACCGACACTGTAGACCAGCTATCTGTTGAAGGGAGTTGAGCTTGCCCACCTGGAGTCGATTGGGAAACTACCTGCATACTCGCGCTCAACCACAAAAAGAGTTCTTTAAATTGCAATCCTTTTAGCTTTTTCACACCATTCAAGCCTGCAATACTGAACTCCCCCATGACTTGCGCACTCGCCCCATCAACCATAATAGGAAACATAGCCACTTTTTGATCTTTTTGCGCTTGGCGACAAGCTTGTGCCGATTCTTCCCATAAATCAGTAGGAGCACCATCTGACATTAAAAATAACCAAGGACGGGTATAAGCTACGCCCGCTTGACGAAAACGTTGTTTTTCAGCTTCTATTTCATCTAACGCCACCATAACAGCTTGCCCTGTTGGTGTTGTCCCATTCGCTTCTAATATAGGTGCAGTAAAATCCATGGCATCACACCAATCACCAATAATCGAACATTGGTCGTTTCCACCATATTGAATAACAAGGATCCTAACCCGCTTTGCTGCTATAACATCATCCTTCAATTCTTTTTCGAGTATCTGTAAACCTGCATTTAATTCATTTATCGGCTCGCCGTACATACTGCCAGAACAATCTAATACTAAAACCAATGGTGTTCGTTGCTCACTGTTATCAACTAGAGCAACATCAGGAATGATAAGTTGACTCATGCACTTTCCTTATTTTATTGAGACGAAAATACCAATATACAGAATCACATCACGAATGAAACTAAGAAAAAAAGAGGAATTGAAAAATATAATAAGAATAATCTCAAGAATATGATAACTTTTATCTATTATATATTTCATCTCAAATAAGAACTATCCTAAGTATTTAAACTTAAAAAACCAACCAATATAATTAAATAAAAACAAAAACAATGAATATTTATAAAAATACCTGCTTCAAACTAAATGTTTCTAACATCTATTATTCATTAGTAACATCCCTTACCTATACGCATGATAAGCGTTAAAAAAAGAGACAAATTATGAATAATTGTTAATATCAAACTTATAATCTTTACTTACAACAAAAAAAGACAATCATCAGAATAAAAACCCAAAAAAGACAAATGGATTTAACTTAAGAAAACAAGTAAGCTTATAATGCATTGAAATAAAACAAAAATAACATTTAGAAAACTATTAAAAAGCACTATAAAAATATTTTCACCCAATTTGACAACAATAATGAGTACAACTAATATTATCCCCGTAGTCAGCGAGCAAGAGTTCGCAAACACTCAGAAAAAACAAACTTTAAATTAAGCCAAAATAAATACTGTCTATTTAAATGAGATGGAAAATAAATTTAAATATTTATAATTTTCAAATCAAAAAAAATAGCAAGATTTAATGCTATTAAAGCAAATAAAAGCTTAATTGATATCTCTAAAAATTAGATACAAGAAACTTTAAATTTTTAAATTATCTATCTCACATACTTAGGAATGATTATTATGAAACTAAATAAACTTGCTTTCATCGGTGCTTTAACTGTTGCAACTCTTTCTTCACAAGCTTTTGCTGCACAAGACGCAACAGTAAATTTCAATGCTCGTTTAGTTGCAGAAACATGTGACGTTAGCGCTTCAAAAGATTTAATTAGCTTAGGAACACATAAAACTCAAGGCTTGAGCACTACTGATGCCATTTCTAATGAAAAATTCTCTTTAGTATTAAATAACTGTACTAAAGCTTACGATGACCAAAATCCACAAGCGGGCTCTATTGCAATCCAAGCTTCTGGTGAAGTATTAACAGGTCATGCTGACATGTTTGCTGATGCTCAAGCTTCACAAATCGGCGTTAAATTACAAGCTGAGCCAGTTAAAGATACTAAAATTGCTCTGAAACCTAATGAAGCAACTGAAATTACAGGTCTGAAAGTTTCTGGTCAAGGTGACATCGTTGTTCCAATGATTGCAAGCCTATACGCAACAACTGCTGATGCAACAGCACAGCAATTAAATGTTCCAGTAACATTTAGCGTTGCATACGACTAATAATAACTTTTAGTTAATTAGTTACTTCAGCAGGCAGTATTAATATACTGCCTGCAATAAAGGAAAGATAAAAAATGATAAAATTAAAATCCTTAATTCTTATATTACTGACTTTTTCATTTGCATCTCAAGCTGGTGTTGGGTTAAGCCAAACACGTATTGTTATTGAAGGAAAAACCAATACGTCTTCAATAACAGCTCGAAATGAAGATGATAAATCTTATTTAGTCGCTAATTTTATCACACAACAGTTAAATAGCAGTTCAGCATCTGATGGCTACTTTGTTATAACGCCAACTATTTTTAAGCTTGCACCTAAACAACAAAACATTATTAAAATAAAAGCAATACCAAGTAAATTCCCTAAAGATAGGGAATCTATGTACTATTTCCACTCAAGAAATGTGCCTGAATCAGATAAAGGTAGTGATGGCGTAAAAGTTGGTTTAGAAAATGTAATTAAAATTTTCTACCGTCCTGCTGACCTTCCTATGGAACAATCAGTTGCATTTAGCAATGTAAAAACAATTAGTACAGCAAATGGCCTCAAGTTAGTTAATAATTCGCCTTATTATATTAACCTAGCGGGTTTGTATGTGAATAACAAATTCATAAAACTCAATAAGCAGAATAATATCATTGCGCCTTTTTCTGAAATGAACTACTCAAGTCAAAATAAAAGTGGTTCTGTTAAATGGGCTATCATTAATGACCTCGGAGGATATGATGAGTTCCATGGGTCAGTTCAGTAAAATAGCATTTTTTTTGGGTGTCACAGTATTTACAAGCCAAGTTTTTGCGCAAAACACCCAAATTCAATTCAAAACCAAAATCATCAAAGGGACTTGTGAGTTTGATGATAATAATGAATTAAATAAAGAAATTGATTTTAATGAAAATGGAATGTTGGTGGCATCAGATGTAAATAGCCAGCCAATTAATCAACCTATTCGTACTGCACATTTTTCATATAACATCGTGTGTAAAAACTATCCTGCAGGAACAGAAAAAACGGTTAAAATAAAATCAAAATCTGCTCCATCAACGACATTCAATAATGGCATTTTTTTTGGATTACAAGATACAACTAAAACGGGTTTTTTACTTGAATCTTGTGACAAAAACAACCAGAATTGTCAGCAGGTTAATGATGAAAGCATTACAACTTTTCCATCAACAACCCACGATGCAATAGAAATTAATTACAGAGTTAGCCTTGTTAAACGAGATAGTGGTGTAATACCAGGCGATTCAAATGCAGCAGTCACTTTTGAATATTATCAGGATTAAGGTTCATGGAAAAAATAAAACAGGCTCTACTGACCTTTTTAATCATGTCCGTATCTTTTTTGTCTATGGCAGATGATGGTAATTCAGTTCGCTACAATTTTTCTGTTTTATTTTTATCAAAAACGTGTGAAATAGATGTCCCAAGTGAAATTATATTCGGCAATCAATCTGGAATTACGACAGCAAGTGACATAAAAAGTGATAATGTCACTAAACAATTTCCCATCGGTTTGAAAAACTGCTCAACCTCAGACCAAAATACAGCGATTGTTTATATTGCATCAGGAAATACTTTAGCTGGCCGTAATAACATTTTTAATGATAACCCAAATGATATAATTGGTGTTCAGTTACTTGATAACAATCGAGTGGTTAGTGTCAATGAGAGTGGTTCAATGAAGCCAAGCCCAGCTTCAATACTTTGGGATAATATTCAAAGCACCAGTGATATAAAAATAATCAATGCGAAACTGCGTTGTGCAGAAGCTGATTGCGAACCAAATGATGGTGATTTCTCTGCTAAATTAACTATTGGATACTATGCCGATTAATAATACACAGTGGAAATGAAAATGAAAAAGCTTATTAAATCTTTATTAATAACTTTATTAGTCTCACAGAGCACGTTTGCAGCTGTTTCTCTTGACCACTCAAGGGTTATTTTTAAACAAGATGATAAAAGTCAAAGTATTACAGCTAATAATACAGCAGATAAAAAATATATTGTTCAAAGCTTAATCTTTACTAATGCAGATACAGAAAGTGTAACAAGTAAGAACTTTACAGTAATACCACCAATTGTTGCATTAAAAGAAAAATCAAATAATGCGCTGAAGATTATTCCTCAATCATTAGGCAACTTGCCAAACGATAGAGAATCTTTATTTTATGTCATGGTTAACTTTATTCCTGAGACAAAACAGAGAAATAGTAATGATAATCGCAACCACGTTGGTACAACATTCAACTTATCAACAAAAATAGTCATCAAAATGTTTTATCGCCCAAATGGAATTAAAGGCCATGTTAATGAATACATAGATAAACTGACAGTAACGCAAGTTAATGACAAAGTGACCATAAACAATCCATCACCTTACTACTATACTCTAGTTAATATAAAGATTGATGGAGTGCCTTATAGTAGTGACAGAGCCCCTATGGTCGCTCCTTTTTCTACTTTTGACTTAAAAACAACGAAAAAAGCATCAAAAATAGAATGGAGCATTATTAATGACTATGGTGGCGAAACAAAAACTAACCCTATAACGTTGAACGGTACTAAAAATGCTAAAAAGTAAGTTTCTTACAGTTTTATTATTAGGTTTATGTTTTTCAAATACTACATTAGCAGAAAATTCAACTGGTTTTGATTTCACACTTCAACGTTATATCTACAAAGAAAGTAATTCTGGAGGGATCAGCGTTGATTTAAAAAACCAAAATAATAGTGGTTATTTAATGGAATCTTGGATAGCCAATGCCGATAGTGAATCACTGCTACCTAAAGAGAATATAAAGACAGAAGTGGTGCCTTTTATCATTTTACCTCCTCTAAAAATGTTAGATGCAAACACACAAACCTCTTGGAATATACGCAGGACAGGCAACAAAATAAATAATGAAGCTGTTCCAGATGATAGAGAAAGCCTTTTTTGGATAGGGATTAGGGGTATCCCTAGCGAAGAAAAAAACAAAAAGGAAAGTAGCGTTCAATTAAATATCATACCAAATTTCTATTTTAAATTACTGTATCGCCCTAAAAAAATTGAAGATTTAAAAACTGAAGAGCTAGTAAAAAAGATAAAAATCACAAGAGAAAACAATGTACTAATCCTAGAAAACCCAACACCTTTTTATTTCACATTTGAGTATTTAAAGGTTGCAGGAATAAGTATTAAAAACGGTGGCAGAGAAATAACACTTCCTCCGTTTTCAAAAAAAGACATTGCGCTACCTAGTAGTAAAACAGGAAAAATTGAGTGGCAATTAACAAATGAGTATTTGATGGGGTTAGGTAAAGAATCATCAAATTAAATTTTTAGAATTTGATTAACTAAACAAAGAATGGTGATGTTGTGAAAGGGATGAGAATAAAAATAATTGCATTAGAGGTTTTTGCATGCTGCTATGCAATAACCTCATCTTTTGCGCATGCCGAATCATATTTCGATCCAGGCTTATTAATGTATGGTAGCGGGATCGATGTTTCACAAATTGATTTAAATGACTTTGCAAAAAACAACACCTTAACACCAGGCACTTATGAGGTTGCAATCAATGTTAATATGCTTTCCGCTGGCGAGCACGATATTAAATTTGAAAAACAATCTGATGGTAATGTAGTGCCGACGTTCACAGTCGCTCAATTAAGAAAATTGGGTGTGCATACCAGCGTATTACCTAAATTCAAAGCTCTTGCTGATGATACCGTCATTGCCAATTTATCTGACTATATTACCGATGCAAAAGCCACATTTGACCCAAAACTATTAACCATCAATTTGTCAATTCCACAAATTGCTCTAGTGCCAAACTACTCGGGTTACGTTCCACCTGAGCTGCGTGATAATGGTGTCACAGCACTCGTTATGAACTATGTAATGAATTATAACCAAAATCGTCAGCTGGGTAAAAATGGCTCAAAAACTTCAACTTCTGACTCGTTTTTTCTCAATTTAAACCCTGGGATTAACCTTGGTCCATGGCGCTTTAGAACCAATTACTTGTATAACTACAATAAAATGAGTAATGTGCCAAGCTCAAGCAACTCTGACTTTTCAAATACACATGTTTACCGCACAATTAACGCGATAAAATCAACGTTAAAAGCGGGTGAAATTTCAACCGATGGTAATATCTTTGATGCCATCCCAATGAAGGGGGCAAGCTTAAAATCAAATCCAAGGCTTGACCCAAATAGTCTGCAAGGCTTTGCGCCACTTGTTGAAGGTATTGCAAATTCTAATGCAACAGTAACCGTTCGCCAGAACGGTAATGTTGTATATCAAACCTTTGTCGCACCGGGGCGCTTTGTTATTCGTGATATCCCTGCTAGTGGTTTAGCGGGGGATATGGAAGTCACAATTGAAGAAGAAAATGGCAAACAAACTGTCTTTACTCAAGCATACTCATCACTACCAATTATGGAACGTCAGGGATCTTATAACTATGAACTTGCCGTAGGTCGCTATAATGGTGGGATCGCCATTGATTCCGCAAAGAAAACGTTTACTTTAGGTTCATTGAGTTATGGTCTTCCTTACAATATCACACTCTATGGTGGTGCATTAGTTGCCAATGGTTATAATTCACTTGTTGGTGGAATTGGACTATCCCTAGGTGTTTTAGGTGCGCTATCCAGTGATATCACGCACTCTGATGCTCGTTTTTCAAACAAAAACCTGAAAGGGCAATCTTATCGTATCCGCTATTCAAAAAGTATGCTTTCAACAGGAACCTCGTTTGACTTAACTGCGTTACGTTTTACGTCAGAAAATTTTTATTCTTTTTCTGACTATAATATTGCAGGCTATGACATTAAAGATAATTTAGCGCCATGGGTAGGCTCAAGAGAACGCTATAGCCTCCAAACATCAATTAACCAATCGTTTGATTCTTACGGGTCTCTTTCCTTAAGAGCTGCCAAAAATACATATTGGGGAAGCCAACGCGCGAATACAACATTAGGTGTAAGTTATAACAACAACTTTAAAGGGATCTCGTATAGCTTAGGCTATACGATTGACCGTGTTAAGAATGAGAATAAATCATGGCCTGAGAATCGCGTTGTTTCTTTTGATATTTCCATACCAATGAGTATGTTAAGTAATAGCGAAATGGCTCAAGCAATGAGCGTACGTTATGGTCTAACCAATGATAACCATGGTAATACAAGACACCAAGCAGGCCTAACAGGTAATGCATTGAATAGTAAGTTAAGTTATGGTTTATACCAAAACTACGACAACGTAAATAATAACTATGGCGGTAGCCTCAATGCGACCTACTCTGCTGATAGCTCAACAATGTCTGCTGGCTATAGCTATTCAGATTCAAACCGTTCAATTAACACAGGTTTAAGTGGTGGGGTTGTCGCTCACTCAGGTGGGATCTCGTTGTCACCGAATATGGGGGATACTATCGCAATCATTACCGCTGATGGTGCGAGAGGAACTGCATTATCTTCGGGAGCTAAGTTTGATTACTTTGGTAATGCTATTATTCCTCAGTTATCCAGTAACTCGGCAAATCAAATATCAGTTAACGTAAATACATTACCAGATGATGTGACCTTTAAGGATACTTCAATGATGGTATACCCAACAGAAGGCGCGGTCATTAAACGTCAATTTAAAACAAAAGTTGGCTATCAGGCCATTATTAACCTTAGTCAAGAAGGTCAAATACCGCCATTTGGTTCCGTTGCCACTTTAGTTTCGACAGATAAAGATGACGCTGATATTAATACTGGCATTGTGGGCTCGAATAGCCAACTTTATATGAGTGGATTACCAAACTCAGGTCGCCTTAACATTAAATGGGGTGGTAAGTCAGCTCAATGTTCAGTCGATTATACGGGGCTTGAAGCGATAGAGGTAACAGCAGACTCACCAGTAAGAACATTAAGTGCCATCTGTAAATAAGGTTATCAATAGAATAAATTAATCTATTTGAGACAAACCACAACATAAAGGGGAGCGAAAACACTTCCCTTTATGTATGCGGAAAACTAACCAGAGACTTTCACTGTAATCACCGCTTTTTTTGCCATTTCCAGTGCTTTTTCGATTGAATCTGCAATGGCTAACGCAACACCTAACCTACGAGTTCCTGCAATTTCAGGTTTACCAAATAAACGCAATTGGATATCGGACTCAAATGCATTCTTAATATTGGAGAACACCACATTTTGGCTATGAAGTTCCGGTAAAATAACCGCAGAAGCACTTGGGCCATATTGGCGAATGTTGCCAATAGGGAAACCTAGAAATGCACGTACATGTAAGGCAAATTCAGAAAGATTTTGCGAAATCAGCGTCACCATTCCAGTATCATGAGGGCGTGGGGATACTTCATTAAAAATGATGTCATCACCACACACAAATAACTCAACGCCAAATAAGCCGTAACCACCTAACGCAGAAACGATTTTTGCAGCGACATCTTGAGCCTTTTTCAGCGCTTTCTCGCTCATCATTTGCGGCTGCCAAGATTCGCGATAGTCACCTTTTTCTTGACGATGTCCTACAGGGGCACAAAAATGGATCCCATCTACAGCGCTAACTGTTAACAGGGTAATTTCAAAATCAAAATTGACCATTTTCTCAACAATGACTCGACCTTGCCCTGCGCGCCCCCCCTCTTGAGAATAATGCCACGCCTTTTCTAAATCCGCATTTGAACGAATGACACTTTGCCCTTTTCCTGATGAACTCATAACAGGCTTTACGATACATGGGAAACTCATTTTTTCAGCGGCTTCAATAAAATCTGATTTATTTTCTACGAAATAATATTCCGATGTAGGTAAACCTAATGTTTCAGCAGCAAGACGACGAATACCTTCTCTATCCATTGTTAAAAAAACGGCTTTTGCAGAAGGTACGATTTTTTGCCCTTGCTCTTCGAGTTCCACTAACGTTTGGGTCGCAATTGCTTCAATTTCAGGCACAATAAAATCAGGCTTTTCTGCGATAACTAACTGTTTTAGTGCCTCACCATCCAGCATATTGATAACGTGGCTACGGTGAGCAATGTGCATAGCGGGGGCATTTTTATAGCGGTCTACTGCAATCACTTCGATACCTAAGCGTTGGCATTCAATGGCAACTTCCTTACCTAGCTCCCCCGCACCCAGTAACATAACTTTTGTTGCAGATGCACAAAGTGCCGTACCTAACTGTTCCATGATTGATGACCTTATATGCGAAAATAATGCCAATGATTATATACGCAAACGTTTGCTTTTGCTATCTACGTAATAAAAGGGCCATGATAAAACATATTCGTGTTTTGAAATTAAATAAAATACTGTTTAATTCTGCGGGGTTTCATCTCGCCCGGTAATAAAAGGTTCTTTTTGGGAAAATTTGGCATATTGCTTATGCAGTAAAGCCAAAATACAAAATAGTAAACCAATCCAGATTAATGCAAAACTAATCCCTTTAACCCAATCAAACAGTTCATTAAACAAGAACACAGCGAGTAAAAATTGAATAGTCGGCTCTATATATTGGGCCAAACCAATAACAGTGAGTGATGTACGTTTGATAGCCGCAGTAAAAAACAGCAAGGGAATAATCGTCACAGGCGCTGCTAACATATACAAAATACGAAGCTGCCAATCTCCCGCTGCCACTGCGCTTAACCCTTTTGACGATAACCACCAAGTAATACCCATTGCAATAGGCAACAACCATAACGCTTCTAAAAACAATGAAGTAATAACATCAAAACGAATAAATTTACGGATCAATCCATATACTGCAAACGCACTCCCCATCACGAGTGCTAAAATAGGCAATTCACCATATTGCCAGATTTGATAACCAACTCCAGACAAAATAAACGTGACGGCCATTTTTTCCGCAAAAACTAACCTTTCACGTAAAAAAATAACACCAAGTAAAATAGAGAATAATGGATTGATAAAATAGCCCAAACTTGCGGCTAACACTTGTCCATGAGTAAGTGCATAAGTGAATGTAGTCCAAGAAATAGCCATAATGGACGAACTAAAAAGGCAAAGGATAATGGACTTTTTATCAGCCCATACTTGTTTCCATATTGTTTTATTTTTAATGACTAAACGGATCAAAAATAGCAATGGAATTGACCAAATAAGACGTTGGGCAAGGAGTTCTAGCGGTTCAGCTTCAGGAAGCAGTCGATAAAATAAGGGCGTTATTCCCCATAAAATATAGGAAAAAATAGCCAGAGCCACACCTGAACGCAGCAACATAATATAGCCTACAATAAAGTCAAATAAGGTAAGATTTGCTCCACATCATACGCCAATATAAAGAAAATAAAACGTTACTAACCCTCATTATAAAGCTATCTATTTCAAATTATATGCAAATAAAAAATATTGTATAAAGCTAAATTTTATTTGCACATTAACTCTTCGTATTAAAAAATCTGTTTTTGGTGCAATGGCGGCTGCTGCTGCATAAATTCAACAAGCTCTTGCGACGTTGGCGCTGCGGAAATTGCCCCTTTTTTAGTTGTGGCTAAAGCTCCACAAGCTGTTGCCTGAGAAATAATCTTCATCAAATTATCTTTTGTATTAACCATGCCATATTGATTAATTGCCGCTAACAATCCAGCCATAAAAGCATCTCCAGCGCCCGTGGTGTCAATGCTATCGACTAAATAAGCACTTACTGAAAAATGATGCTCTGTCGTAAATACCCTACACCCTTGCGAACCTTGCGTTACGACCTTAAGCTCCGCAGGATAATCACGCAATTTTTCAACCGCCTTATCGAATAGGCTTTCACCCGTTAACCAAAGTAATTCATCATCAGATAGCTTTAAAATGTCAGCCTGTTTTGCAAAGGTGTCCACAACTTGATGCATTTCTTCGTGATCTTCCCACATTTGTGGACGAATATTTACATCAAAACTTAATCGCCCCCCAGCTTGCTTAATTTGAATTAACCCTTCTGTTAATGATGCACGACATATTGGGTGAACAAGCGCGAGTGAGCAAAAATGCAATATATCCTGGCCAAACTGAGGTAAGTTTTTTGAACTTAAAAATTGATCTGCTGAAGGCGAAACTAAAAAAGTAAATTCACGTTCACCATTTTCATGCAACGAAACTAATACTGTACTTGTTCGATATTCTTCATCAAATTCCATGGCCTGTGTATCGACACCTAGGTCAAATAAGGTTTTTTGCATAAAATGACCAAATGCATCTTCTCCAACTCTACCAATAAACCCGCTTGGATGGCCAAGCCTAGCGACGCCAGCTGCGACATTGACAGGCGCCCCCCCTGCACAAGCTTGATACCGCATATTTTCTAATGGAATCAAATCAATAACGGCATCGCCCAATGACCATATTTTCATATTTTCACCTTTTAGTTTCCAATCAGGAAATTTAAGCTAGTAAATCTAATTTGTTAACGTTAACATTAAGTATAAATTGATCGATTAGAAAACACACGCGTTATCTCACCCCATTTTATCCATTTCAGATTTGTTATAGCAAAAAAGGTTAGGGATCCATTATGGAAAAACAGATTGAACAAGCAAATCAGGCCATTAAAAAAAATGTAAAACAGCTAAATACCCTGTTTTACCCGCACTATCATTTAGCACCACAATCAGGTTGGATGAATGATCCTAATGGACTAATTTTCCATCAAGATCTATACCATGCTTTTTACCAACATCATCCCTACAGTTCAGTCTGGGGGCCAATGCACTGGGGTCATGCAACAAGCACTGATATGGTGCATTGGCAACACCAACCGATAGCGCTTGCTCCGAGTGAAGACTATGACCGTGATGGCTGTTTTTCGGGCTCAGCAGTCAGTCACGAAGGTAAACTGTTTTTATTTTACACCGGCCATGTTTGGTTAGCCGAAGAAGGTGATGACAGCCAAATTCAGCAATCTCAATGCTTAGCGGTGAGTAATGATGGCATTCATTTTGTGAAACAAGGTATTGTTCTTCCTGCTCCTGAGGGATACATGCACTTTCGCGATCCAAAAGTGTGGCAACAAGAAGGCAAATGGTGGATGGTTGTTGGAGCAAGGGATGCATTTGACCAAGGGCAAATTCTGTTATTTAGCTCAATGGATTTACTTCATTGGGATCCTAATTTTCAGATACTCGCTAAAACAGATGACAAAAATGTCTACATGTGGGAATGCCCTGACTTCTTTCCACTCGATGACCAATTTATTGCTTTATTTTCTCCTCAAGGAAAAAAAGCAAAGAATTTCCAATACAGAAATCTCTATCAAAATGGTTACCTTATTGGGCATTGGTCTCCCCATTCACCTTATAAGATTACTCAACCCTTTACTGAATTAGATTTTGGACAAGATTTTTATGCGCCTCAAACTTTTTTAGCAAAAGATGGGCGCCGTATTGCGATAGCATGGATGGATATGTGGGAAAGTCATATGCCTTCAAATAAACATGGCTGGTCAGGTTGTTTCACATTACCAAGGGAGCTTACCTTATCAAAACAAGGTAAAATCATCGCAAAGCCCATTCGTGAATTAAAAAAATTGCGTCGGTCAGCTATCCATTTTCCTGAAATGTGCTTGAAAAAAAATACCACGCTTTTACTCAGTGAAGATGCAAGTAGCTGTGAAATTGAATTAATTTGGGACTTAACACAAAGTGCTTCGGCAGAAAAATTTGGTTTCTGGATTGGAAATGGGCTGCAATTTTATGTTGATAACCAAAGCCAGCAGTTAACATTAATGCGACACTACCCTGAATGTATTATCAGTGATAGTCGTTGCGTACCTTTACCACAAGTCAAACAACTCAAAATTCATGCCTTCATTGACCAGTCTTGCCTCGAGATTTTCATCAATGAGGGTGAAATAAATTTTAGTTGCCGCATCTATCCAGAGCAACAGCATAGAAAACTGCAACTATTTACGATAAACCAGTCAGCGCACTTGAAAGAAGCCACTTATTGGCCGATAAACAACGCGATTAAATAAATCATTATGTTCGTTGGAATAGTTTGAATGTCGTTAAAATGAGCTGCGCTCAAGAAGGTCACATGCCACATATTGAATATCCTTTTGCTGACGCCCTTCTATTATGTGAAGCGCAGCTTGTTGTCCCAACTGATAGTGCGGCAATACAACTGTACTCAATGGGGGATAAAATAAATGCCCCACCCCAATCATGTTATCGTAACCAAGAATGGCAATATCATTTGGGATATGTAAACCCCGACTCAATAAAATTTGATATGCTAAAAAAGCAACACGGTCATTTCCACAAATAATAACATCAAAATCAGGTTTATTATTTTGAAAATGAGAATCAATCAGAGAAATAATATCAATATAATGCTCATCGCCAAGCTCAAGGTGATATTGCATCAAGTCTCCGTGCGGTAAATTAGCATTTTTCCATGCTGTTTCCACTGCTTCACGGCGTATTTTCCCTGCTAGCGTCTCATATGGAATATATAAACATAATGGCTTTCGGTAACCTTTCTCTATTAATCGCTCCACGGCTCTGTATTGACCATTAAAGTCATCAGGAATATAAGCAGGGAACAATTTATTTTTATCAACGCAGTTCGCTAAAACCAACGGACTTTGATGCAAAGATTCAGGAATTGTGACTTCCCTTAACCCCATTGTCGTAAAAATAATACCATCAGGACGTTGAGACAATAGCTGTCGAACCGCCCTGTCGTTATCTTCCTTTGATGTAATATTCACAACAAAACTGTTCCAACCATATTGCCTAGCTGTTTGTTCTATTGACAAAATAATTTCAACAGAAAAAGGTGTCGTTGCTGTATCTAAAGCTAATACCCCTACCGTTGAAACCTTAGAGCTTTTTCCCCTAATTTTTCGCGCTGAAAAATCAGGAATGTAGTTGAGTGCATTAATTGCCAGCTGAACTTGTTTCAATGTATCTGGTTTTAACAATTCAGGACTATTAATTGCCCTAGAAACCGTCATTAAAGATACATTTGCAAGTCGAGCAACATCTTTTAAAGAAGCCATTAAGTATATTCACTCAGTTAAAAAGGTTTGTAATAAATTCTACCATGTCAGAAGCAAAAAGCACCTTAACTTCCAAAACTACATATCGCCTCCCTTACTTAATAAAATCGCATAAAATATACTCCTTAGGCTTTTTATGACTGACTATTTAAGATATTATTGATCCAGTCATAAAAATTTCGATCTGATTTTTGAGCCTAAAAAACTCGCCAAACAAGTAAAAGCACCTAAAATGTTACATAAGATTAATCGATTCTTACTCATTGACACAAAATTTAACCATTGTTTCTATTTTTATATTAAATTTAACTAGATGATAATTTTAATATAAATTAAGGTCAGTAATACATTAATAAAAAAAACAACGTTCTGTAGAAAACATTATCGCTAAATTTATTTTTAACGATATTTATCTACTTATTTTATCAAATTAATATGAATATCAAATCAGTTCAACAGGAGTATGGTGATGAATAACACCATTCACGTAATCATAGATAGTGATAATGTCTTTAAGAATAAACTGAAATTAATGATGGAATCATTTGGTTTTGTCTTTAATTTTTATAATAACGAAGATACATTTATTAGTAATTATACTTACCCTTTGGAAAGCAATGTAAAGGAATGTATTTTGTTATTTTTAAACAATAACGAAAATCGTATTAGCCGATTAACCAATATAAATAACTCTTTTGGTATTGTTCCTTTTATTGTCCTTGCTGCAGAACCTTCAGTTAGCCTCTGCAGAGAAAGCTTTAAGTCTGGCGCTTATGACTTCTTCCCTTTTCCATTCAAAGATATTGAAATTCTCAATGCAATCAATAGTGCCACGGAGCAATTTTTAAATTCACATGAGAACCACAAGAAATATACCTATCTATTTGACAAGTTTGAGCGTTTATCAGTCAGAGAAAGAGAAATAATGGATATGATCTTAGAAGGTAATACCAGTAAAGAAACTGCTGAAAAACTTTCATTATCTCCGAGAACTGTTGAAGTACATCGCTCGAACATCTATACAAAATTAGGTATAAAATCACTCCCTCAACTTATTCAAGAATACGAATATATTAATACCTATTCAAAATATAGGTAATATATACTATATGTTTTTACAATCTAGTAGTCATTATATCTGATGGTTTTATTTCAAGCCGTCAGATATTATTTTTCACAAAAACATTAATACATAAGAATTTTGATAAATATAGATTAATATGCTATTAATTCCACAAATTACTCTTAGTCTCATGAATAAGGGTAATTTGATTACACAACTATCAAACAAAATGCACTTAAGTTAATTAATGATTACAGATGTAATAATTACATAGATTATTTACCATTTTAGATGGGGCAATACTGTTTATATTGCACATTTCCATTAAGTCCACATTGATAAAAATCTAAATTGCGCCTCTCATACATTATTTTAACATCTATTTTCTTAAACTAAAAAAATAAGGCTGCCATTAACATACTGACAAGTAATATTGAAAGATAATGCATTCTCTTTTTCATTGCTCTTTATCTCAATACAGCCAACTTCAGAGGCTATTTGCAGTAAATGTTGGTCAGCCTTTTACGCTTCAGCTATTCTAGATGATACACCTTCATCCAAAATACGCCGAAGCGTGTTTTTTACATAACCACACGAAAAACACCAAGCGTGACTACTTATATTCTTTAATATTAATGCCATATTGCTTCAGTTTTCGCCACAGCGTCGTTCTTCCCATGTTCAAAATCTGATGCATCTGCTGAACTTTACCTCGACAGTTTTTTGCCACCTCAATAATGAGAGCTTTTTCAACCGACTGAATATTCAAATCTGCAATGCTTGGAGCCTGAAATGGTTTCGTTGAGGATGGTTGTATATAAGATTGGCATTTCAATTTTGCAGTAGATTCTCTTGCCAATGATTGCAAAAGAGCAAGAAGAATATTGCTATTCATCTGAGCTGTTGATAAAGCCACAATCAACCATAATTCGCCAACTTGCGAATATATCGGCGCCAAGTAATAAAATCTTCCATGTAATTCAATAGGATTAGCAAAAAGCCGCTCCTGAGCATTCTTGCTCATTTCACCTAATAACAAATCGGCTATTTCAAAATTGTCTTGCGACTTTTGGCTTAACCATAATGTTTCACCTTGGATATTCAGCAAAGAAACATCAGCGTTAAGTTCATGAAGTGAAGACAACCCAGATAAAACAGTATCACGTATTAACGAGAGTAGAAGCTCATTATCATCTAAATAAGCTGTATTTTCTTCTATTGGTGTAGTTGTAAATAATGAATGAGCCGACATAGTTATCCTTATTCTTCGATAAGAGTTATCTGATTATGTCAACTTGCCATTTAATTTTTATATTCTAGATCAAGTTATTCTTTAATAGATTTTCAACGTTTGATCCACGTCAATTTTGAGCGGAAAGATAAGGAATGATTTCAAAATGAAACCAAAAAAGCCTACTTATTAAACAACAAGTAGGCTCAAAAAGATACAAACAATCTTTGTCTATTATTCAGTAACGATTGCGCCCCATAGGTCATACTCATCAGCGTGCTCAACAAGCACTTTAACGATATCCCCTACTTTTACATCAAACTCACCGTTTAAATACACCATCCCATCAATTTCAGGTGCATCCGCCATGCTACGACCAACAGCCCCCTCATCATCAACCTCATCAATAATCACATGAATTTCACGTCCAATTTTATCTTGCAGCCTCTGTGTTGAAATTTGTTGCTGTAATTGCATAAAGCGATGATAACGTTCTTCTTTGACATCTTCTGGAACTTGGTCTGCAAGTTCGTTAGCTCTCGCGCCCTCCACTGGACTATATTTAAAGCAACCAACGCGGTCTAATTTCGCTTCAGTTAAGAAATCCAGCAATATTTGGAAGTCTTCTTCTGTTTCGCCTGGAAAGCCCACAATAAAGGTTGAACGCAGTGTTAATTCAGGGCAAATTTCACGCCAACGCTTAATACGCTCTAACGTCCTTTCCACCGCACCTGGGCGTTTCATTAATTTTAATATTTTAGGGCTTGCATGCTGCAAAGGAATATCCAAATAAGGTAAAACCTTACCTTCTGCCATAAGTGGAATAACGTCATCCACATGCGGATAAGGGTAGACATAATGTAAACGAACCCAAACACCCATAGAAGCGAGTTGTTCACATAATCCAACCATGCTTGTTTTAACTGGCTGACCATCCCAAAAACCTGTGCGATGCTTAACATCCACACCATAGGCAGAGGTATCTTGTGAAATAACCAAGAGTTCCCTCACACCAGAAGCGACTAATCGTTTCGCTTCATTTAATACATCACCAATTGGACGGCTATCTAAATCACCACGCATCGAAGGAATAATGCAGAATGTGCAACGGTGATTACAACCCTCTGATATTTTTAAATAAGCATAATGTTTTGGCGTTAATTTAACGCCTTGTTCAGGCACTAAACTCAAGAAAGGATCATGTTCTGGTTTCGGAACATAATGATGAACATGGTTTAATACTTGCTCATAACTATGCGGTCCCGTTATCTCCAAAACTTTAGGATGGACTTCACGAATTTGGTTTTCTTTTGCACCAAGGCATCCTGTCACAATAACTTTACCGTTTTCATTTAACGCTTCACCAATCGCTTCTAACGATTCTTGTACCGCGCTATCGATAAAACCACAGGTATTTACAATGACCAAATCAGCATCATCATAGCTTGGGACAACTTGATAACCATCAGTACGCAATTCAGTTAAAATACGTTCTGAGTCCACCAAGTTTTTTGGACAGCCGAGTGAAACGAAGCCAATTTTTGGCACCGGATTAGTATTTTGCGACATAACTCACTTCTTTTATTGTTTTAAAAAATGGGCAAAATTTTACCTGAAGAATAGCGGAAATTGTATAAATTTCTGCCAAAAAAAGTGATTTTCCGAACGAAAAATAGATTGTCATTCGCTCGGAAATAAAAGAGATTTAGCGGTTAATTGAGCGCGCAATTCGTGCGTAAGTATGGCGAACACCACGAATAACAATGCCATAATTCAAAATATTTTCAGGTAAGGCAATTCCGTTGTACCCTGAGTCGCCAATGTGGTGCAAATCAGTCCCTGCCATTTTGCACATCAGGGCAATTTGGCGGATCGTCTGTATATCCGCACCTTCTTGTGAAGTGCCAATTGCCGTCATTGTCATCACACCTTGGGAATGGCAGTAACTCACCATTTTTTGCACAAATTCTAATGAAATACCTGGAACCGTTCCTGGCGCTGGCAATAAAATAATGTCTGCACCACTAGCAATAAATGCCCGAATATCATCCTCAGTGATAAGTTGCTCTGCCGATGCATTTAGCACACCTGCGGCATGCATTTTTCCTGTAACCAAAATGACATCCTTGCCAACAACTGCCTTCAATTCTTTTAAGCTTTGATTAATCTCTTGGTTGGTGACACCATTGCCAGGATTCCCCGTCAGAACAATAATATCGACCCCCATTTCTTTTAATTTCATCGCATTTTTAACGGTCGCTAAACGTCCTTCAGACATTTTCCACTGAGCATCTTGGGTTGGGTTATTAAACCCAGCAGGGACAGGCTCTAAATTGACACCTATTGCTCGTCCTGTTAAATGTTTCAATGTGCGGATAATTTCCTCTGGTGCAATATCTTGGGGTAAACCTTGCATAATAGGTTGATTAACATCGAAAACGTTTAACAACAAAATATCAGCGCCTTGGCTTGCTGCAAGCTCTGCATTAGTTACCGTCATTAAAACAGGCTGAATCGTCCCGATAGTTTCAGAGACGAGTAACCGCCCTTCACTGGCTTTTATTGCTTCTAACAAACTCTTTTTACTTAAATTTGCAATCTCTGAAGCTGAACAATCAAGATAACGTTTTTGCATTTGCAACACCTTTATTTATCAACAGATTTCTCAGTAAAATAATTTCCTTTAGTGGAATATATCATGTAATAAATAATAAACCGTTTCACAGTGCACATTCTGTGCAAAGTTATTTTTCAAAGAATAATAACTTTATCTAACACCTCGATTTTTATCAAAAAATAACCATTTCGTGAATTTAAATGGCCACTCATCGAAAATACTCACTTGTAATCTTGCAATAGTAATGATTATCATTACGACTCTAACTTAAATAATGGTAAGGACGTAATAATGAAACTCGCCTACAAAGCTGCTGTTTCGGGTCTCGCGTTGTTTTCAATTTCTGCATTTGCTCAAGAGTATCCACTTGGCCACCCAGTAATTAAAAACGGAATGGAAATTCAAGGAGTCTATTTACAACCCATTACAATGGATACTGAAGAAGGGCATCATAAAATGGCCCACTTAGCAGCAGATAAAGCCGATATCCACTTAGAAGCTGACATCCATGCAGTAGAAGATAATCCGAATGGCTTCGCAGAAGGCGATTGGATCCCTTACCTAACTATCGAATACTCCGTGACGAAACTGGGTGATAAACCGCAAACTCAAACAGGCACTTTCATGCCTATGGTTGCCAGTGATGGCCCTCACTATGGTGAAAACATCAAGTTAGATGGCAATGGGAAATATCGTGTGACCTATAAAATTTTCCCACCTTCACATAATAAAGATGTTGCCTTTGGTCGCCACATTGATAAAGAAACGGGTGTTGCTCCTTGGTTCCAACCCTTTGAAGTCTCTTGGGACTTTGACTACTCAGGTGTAGGCCGTAAAGGAAGCTACTAGTTTTATCCAAAGTGAGCAAAGGGTCTTGTAGAAACGCTCATTGTCTGCAAGCCCTTTTTCTGTTTGCGCTAATAAATGGACTCCCTAAGCCAAAATGAAAACATTACTGAGCTTTTTACTGGTTATTGCCTGCTCTTTTTTGCCTCAATCTGTTTTTGCGGCAGAAAAATACACCGTGGAATTAGAAATGAAAAATGGCGATTTAATTCCACGTGTACTGGAAGTTCCTGCAAAAACAATCATCCGTATTAAAATAACTAACACAGGAACTGAACCCGCTGAATTTGAAAGCATCCAACTACGCAAAGAAAAAGTGTTAGCGCCAGGAGCCAGCTCCGTCGTTGTTATTGCGCCTCTAAAACCAGGTACATACACCTTCTTTGATGATTTCCATCTTTCTAGCCCTAAAGGCGAAATTGTAGCTAAATAGAGGGGTTAAATATGGGACAAGTTCTGTTTGTTGTTTGGCGAGAAAGCTTTGAAGCCCTCCTCGTTATTGGCATTATCTATGCGTGGATAAAACGCCACCCAGATGCCCGTAATGGTATGAAATTCCTGTGGGGTGGTGTCGCTCTTGGTGTCATCATCTCTGTCTTACTCGCCTTGCTTATTTATGGCGTTTTTAATGTTCTTGATGATACTGGCCAATCCTTATTCATGATCTTCATGGAATTACTTGCCTGTATATTAATTGTCCAAATGGTATACTGGATGAATAAACACGGCAGTTCGATGAAATCAGAAATAGAATCGGGTATTAACCGTAATGCTGCACACCATAACTGGTGGGGAGCCGCACTGATTATTGCCATTGCTATCGCACGTGAAGGCAGCGAAATTGTGGTGTTTCTCTCCAGCTTTATCATGTCGCTTACATCAGCAAATGCATCTGCATTTTTTACTGAAGTGGGAGGAGGAATTGCCATCGCAGGCTTAACTTTATATCTATTCCTTCTCACCAACCGCCTTATTTCATGGGCAATTTTCTTCCGAGTAACTGGCGTTATCCTGTTATTTTTAGCCCTATCCTTGCTACTTAAAGGTGTCGAAGAAAGCGCGAATTTATTCATTGAATATGATTATTCCATCCCTGAGTTTTTAATCTACCCTGCATGGGATACCACTGGATTGCTCGATGATTCAGGCATTGCTGGGAACTTTATTTCATCTTTCTTCGCATATCGCTCTCAGCCTATTTGGTTAAGCGTAATCACTTTTGTCCTTTATTGGCTCATTGTTATTCCATTATTTGCACGGAGCAAAAAACATGTACAGCTTGCTAAGGCATAAGACGAGATGGATTTTTTTTAGTTTAATACTCACCATAACCATTTCAACAACGGTTCAAGGCAAGGCGCTACGCTCCCCTGTACAAACAGGGGATGAGATTATTGTTGCCAAAGGGGATATCCCAACCCCCGAAAAATACCAAACGAGTATCCAAACCTATCTTAATTTTGCCAACGCTGAGTTGGCAGAAATGGTCGAAGAATTAAACCTGCTACAACAGTTGCTAAAAAAAGGGGATTTAGCCAAAGCCCAAGCGGCCTATATTGCGGCCCACCAGCATTATGAAACAGTGCGTCCAATCATTGTACTATTTGGTAATACAGATAGAACCATTAACCCTCGGGCTGATTATTTTCTCGATAAAGAAAAAGACTACCGCTTCACTGGTTTTCATCTCGTTGAATACCAATTATTTGACCAAAAATCTGCCCAGCAAGCGCTTGTTCCTGCCGAAGAACTATTATTAAAAGGGCGTGACTTACAAAAACGAGTCATGACGGAAACTATTGAAATTCCTAAGCTGGTTCAGGCCTCTGCTGACTTTGTGGAAATGATTATTGAAACAAAGTTAGACGGTAAAGAAAATATCTACAGTTTGTCGGATTTAACCGATATTGCAGCGAACCTCAAAGGTTCTCAAGAAATCATTGAAATTCTTAGCCCTTTTATTGAGCCTAAAACCTTAGACCAAATAAAAGAAAATGACCAAAAAATGAATAAGATTGTGCAGGCCTATCAAGTTTCAAATGGTCTGTATCAACCCTACAGCCAATTACAACAAAAAGACAAAATGGCACTCTATTCCTTATTAACTCAACAAGCTGAAATCTTAGCAACATTAAGAGCGCAGCTCGATGTTGATGTTTATTATAAATATTAAGGCATAAATTTATGCAAGCTAAACTTAGAAGCCAATACCCTGCCAATGGGTTATCTCGCCGTTCTGCATTAAAAGCCCTCGCGATTGGTAGTGCCATTTTTGCGGCCCCTGCGTTAAAAGCGAAAGCGCAAATCGCTAACTGCCAGTTAAATTACGATAAAGCACTAAATTATCTTGGTCAGCACCAAGCTGGAGTAGTAACACCCGAGCAAAAAAATGCCTCTTTTATTGCTTTCAATATCACCACGAGCAAGCTTGATGAACTACAAACTGTTTTTTCGCTTTTATCGCAGAGGATCGCCTACCTAACACAACCTCAGCAGGCACCATCGACTACAAATGATAAAATGCCACCTGCTGAATCAGGTATTCTTGGTACCCACCTACAACCTGATTCGCTTACCATCACCGTAGCACTTGGTAATAGCCTGTTTGATTCACGCTTTGGATTAGACAAAATCAAACCCAAACAGCTCGTAGAAATGACCAGCTTCCCAAATGATCGGTTAGAAGCAAAATGGTGCGGTGGTGATATTATGCTGCAAATTTGTGCGAACAGCCAAGAAAGCGTCATCTATGCCTTAAGAGACATCTTGCGTCATATTTCACCTTACAGTTTTCCACTGTGGAAAATTGATGGTTTCTTACCTTCCCGTGACATCGATAACCACAGTACGCCTATTAACCTATTTGGCTTCAAAGATGGTACAGGAAATGCTTCCGCCGATGATGCCACGCTGATGAATGAATTAATTTGGATCTCTGGCGGTAAAGAGCCCACATGGTGTGATGGTGGCACTTATCAGGCTGTGCGCTTGATACGTTTTAATCTTGAATTTTGGGATAGAACACCTTTAGAAGACCAAGAAAATGACTTTGGTCGCCATAAAGCAACTGGGGCACCAATGGGTATGAAGGGGGAACATGACGACCCTGCTTTTGATAAAGACCCTCATGGCGATCGCGTGTTATTTGATTCCCACATGCGTCGTGCTGAGCCGCGTAATCCTGAACGCCATACTGCCAAGCTAAGACGCCGAAGTTACAGTTATTCATTAGGATTAACGGACGCTGGCGCTCTGGATATGGGGTTAATTTTTATTTCTTACCAAAGCAATTTAAAAACAGGCTTTATTGATACTCAAAAACGGTTAAATGGTGAACCACTTGAACGCTATATCAAACCATTTGGCGGGGGATATTATTTTGTTTTACCCGGCATGCAATCACCACAAGATAGCCTTGCAAAAACAATGTTTGACGCACTAAAACAAATAAACTAATTGATTAGCCAATAAAAATGCCCTTAGGATATTAACTATTCTTAAGGGCATTTTAGCCTACAACTTCACGTTCATTTACGGATCCAATCTTATGTTAGCCTATCTCCTGCGGCTACTCATCCCTGATTACCCATCCTTGATAAACTCCCTCTAGGCTTAGTTACCTTATTATTTTTTGCGTTCCTTCACATCAGCTTCAACTTCCTGTTTCCAATCCTCTGATATTGGTGCAGCTTGTTGCTTCGCTTCAACAGCTTTATTTACAGCGCGATACGCTTTATCGTACCCTTCACCGTCTTGTACATATCCCGTTGCATTCGAACTTTTAATACCAATATTTTCAGCTTCCGAAATCGCATCAATGTTGGCGCCTAAGAAAATAAAGTCCCATTTATCTTCTGTTTCTGCCGACTTAATCATGGCTTTAATTTTAGAAGATGAATACTTGCGGCTACTATTCTCTTGTCCGTCTGTAATAATGACAAAAAGAACATTGTTGTTTTTGGTGATTTTTCTATTTTCACGCATTTTTTCGATGCCCTCACCAATAGCATCAAGTAATGCGGTATATCCACCAACGGGATAATCATTCAGCGTTAAGTTAGCCACTTTGCCAATTGGTTCACGATTATGCAGTAAACTTGTTTTGTCATTAAATAAAATAGTCGTGATATACGTTTTTGATTTTTTATCTTTGTTTTCAGCAAGTACGCTATTGTACCCACCAATAGTGTCTGACTCGAAACCAGACATCGAACCGCTTTTATCGAGAATAAAAACTAAATCTAATACTTCAGGATCTTGTTTCGTCTCAATCACAGTTTTACTGCTTGAAACCGAAGAAAACAGCAACAAAAATGCTGTTGATATGACGGTGAAAATTGACTGTTTAGATAGGTTCATCGCCGAGTTCCTTGGTGAGATTAATATGAGTATTGCCACACCAATGTCTCGTTTTATGACATTATTTCACATAAGATTACTCTGCTTACTGAATAAGCATATTCTGAATTAAAAATAGACAATTCAATCCCCTTAAACATGAAAAATTAAGGTAATCAAAAAGAAGCGCTGAACATAAACTTAATTAGCTAATTTTATCCATACTCCATTTCCCCTCAGCGTATTAACTTCCTGAATAAAATCGTTATATTTTATATTTTCCTCAACGGTATTATTGACGGCACTTTTAGCGTGCTCATGAACTATCTCAATCGTTGCCTGATGAAATTCTTTATTTAATTTCTTATGAATATCAACATCATCTGTATTTTTCAACTGTTCAGTAAGCGTAACAAGTTGCTGCGCTTTTAATTGTACATTTTTATCATTAAACATAACTTTAGGTATGTCATAATTAAAAACCATATTAATAGAATTAATACCTTCGTCACCGAGCGTAGCTGGCATTAAATTTTGGTTATATTCATTAGCCATATACTTAACCAGTTCAAGTTGGTCAAAACATTTAGATTTAATATTTCCATCTGAGCTATCATCATAAAGTGTAATTGAATCAGGAAAAGCTTCTCCTATTGGGTAACTACACCTAAATAAATTGGTATCAATGATTACTGCATTAGCGCTGCGGATCGGTAAATCTAACTTATGACCATTAATAGTAATAGGGTAGCTCGCAGGTTTAAAACGGTCTGATTTCCCATCTACGGCATAAACCTCAGATAAGGTATAATAGATGAAATGATTTGGGTTAAGGATTCCCCCAGAGTTATTTTCAAAAATCATAAACTCGGTCATTTCGCCTTTATCATTTTCTAAATGATGAAGACCACTGGAAAGCATAATAACGCCACTTCCATTAGGTAAAATTTCATAGCGCTTCCCATCAACTTTAAACCAAATATTGCTGGTACTTGGGTTGCTATAATAAAATTTACCTTTACTTCCAATGGCATCAAAATCGTCACAAGCTGAAAGTAGTAGCAACGAAATCATTAAGCAGCTGAATCTCAGGAGTGTTTTCATTAAATATTCTCGATAGACTGAGCATTATAGTAATACATTTCAAATAAATTGGTTATATTTTATATTATTAAACATCTACTAGAATGCATTTTTATTTATCGATATGATTTAAATATAAATAGACAAAAATAACTTTACGATAAATGCTTTAATCTTGATTGTGTACTGAGTTATGTTTTTATAATAATAAATAGCGTTATACTCGATAAGAAAAAAGCATAATAATTTCGTTACCCTCTCTTATCCTTTAATGCATTTAAAAGCACCTGAAAAATAGACTCTATCATTGGTGTTTCCGCTGCATTATTGCGAATTAACGCAACAGTTCGAGCAAGCTCAGGTTGTTGAAGTTGCAGTACTTTTAGTTCAGGGTCACGTAAATTGACAGTATACAGTTGAGGCAAAATCGCAATGGCTAATTTTGATCGCACCAAACCATACAGCGTTTCAATATAATCCACTTGATAGCGTGGGTTTAATTTCAACCGATGACTTTCAATTGTTGCAGTCACCAACCGCTGGATATTTCCTTTTGAAAAAACAGCGATATCACGACCATTAAGTAATTTCCAAGGTAAATGAAATTCATTACTAGCCAATACATCATCGGAATGAATTACTGCTACAAATGGGTCATCTTGTAGAGGGAAAATGCGTAAATCTTGTGGAACAAAGCTATCAATGACCCCTATCCCAAAATCTATTTCATGATTAACCAATTGATTTACCAACGAATCATTGGTTTGATCATAAAATTCAATTTTTAACCTCGGAAAATGTTGGCTTAATAATTCAGGCACCGCAGGAAACAGTAATGAACTCACTGAAGGAACAAGGCCAATCCGTAGTGTGCCATCGCCCCCCTCTTCGATAATTTTTTGAATTTCACTAAATGCGCGATGGGAAACACTCAATATCTGTTGAGCATGAGGCAAAATAGCGATCCCTAATTCTGTTAAAGAGACGGATGACGCCGTTCGGTTGATCAACTTCCCGCCTAAAACAGACTCGATTTGCCGTATCGCGCTACTCAACGCAGGCTGACTGACAGATAAGCGGCTTGCCGTTTCTGTGAAATGACGTAACTTTGCCAACGTGACAAAATACTGAAGTTGCTTAAGTGTGAGCGCAGGCAAGCGTTGCCAAGGTTCAGTCATAGCGGCCTATTATTAAGTTGATTAAATATTCCTGAAGTATTCATCGCATTATAACCTTTTCTTATGAACTGATAAATTTTATCATCTTGGCAAACGTTTGCGTTGCTCATAAAGTAACTGTCATCAATTATAGGGATGGTGTCTTATGTGCAAAAAAGAGCAAAGTCGACGTCACGTCGTTCAGTCTGCAAAAGGGGATATTCCTTTTGACCTTTTACTGACCAATGCCAATATCATTGATATGGTCACGGGGGAAATTCGCCCTGCGGATATCGGAATCACAGGTAATCTTATCGCTAGCGTTCATCCAACGGGTACACGCACAGATGCAAAAGAGACGCATGATTTATCTGGCTATTTCATCTCTCCTGGGCTGATTGACACTCACGTGCATTTAGAAAGCTCCCATTTGCCCCCTGTACGCTACGCAGAAATTGTTTTAACACAAGGCACAACGACCGTCTTTTGGGATCCCCATGAGCTTGCAAATGTATTAGGCCTTGACGGTGTGCGTTATGCCATTGATGCGAGCCGAAATTTACCACTGGATGTTATGGTCGCAGCACCGTCCTCAGTGCCTTCCACTCCTGGATTAGAAATGTCAGGTGCCGATTTCGAAGGCGAAGAGATGTCGACAATGCTGAGCTGGCCAGAAGTCCACGGCGTCGCTGAAGTCATGGACATGTTTGGTGTACTTCATGGCAGTGAACGTATGGAAGAAATCTTAGAAGCGGGATTACGCTCAGGGAAATTGATTGAAGGGCATGCCCGCGGGCTCAAAGGGGCGGATTTACAAGCCTATCTTGCAGCAGGTGTCACATCTGATCATGAGTTAACATCAGCGGAAGATGCCCTCGAAAAATTACGCGCAGGGCTCACTCTCGAAATTCGCGGTTCACACCCTTACCTGTTGCCCGACATTGTCACCGCGTTGAAATCACTGCCCCATTTATCTTCACAAATCACCGTGTGCACTGACGATGTGCCACCCGATATGTTATTGGAAAAAGGCGGTATTATTGCGCTACTTAACTTATTAATTGAACACGGAATGCCCGTGACTGATGCACTGCGCTTTGCAACACTGAATGGCGCAATCCGTTTACAACGTAATGACTTAGGTTTAATTGCCGCGGGTCGAAAAGCCAACTTGGTGACTTTTGATTCATTACAAACATTAAAAGCCCATTCTGTGTATGTTGCAGGCCAAAAAATTGCCGAAAAGGGTCAGTTACTCACCACTATCCGTTCACCAAGTGATGTTTTGCCCCCTCGTGAAACGATGCGCCTTTCCCCGATTACTGCCGATGATTGCCAACTTAGAATTGATGGCGTTAATAACGGTACAGCGCGTTTACGCCATATTCAAGGCGCCCGTTTTACCCAATGGGGGGAAGTTGACGTAGAAATTAGTGAAGGTGTTGTCCAGCTTCCTGATAATTTTAGCCTTATTCGAGTTCAACACCGCCATGCACGCCATAAATCAGTGCCCCAAATCGCGCTACTAGCAGGATGGGGAGAGCTCCGCGGTGCCATTGCAACAAGTTACTCCCATGATTCCCATAACCTTGTCGCATTAGGTCGTGATCCACAAGATATGGCCATTGCATGTAACTTACTAATTGAAAGCGGCGGTGGTATGGCATTAGTGCAAAATGGCAAAGTCTTAGCCCATGTTGCGATGCCAATTGCGGGAATGTTATCAGACCTCCCAGCCCCTGAGCTTGCAGCACAATTTCGACAACTCCGCGATTTAAGCAGTGAAATTGCGGATTGGGAGCCACCTTACCGTGTATTTAAAGCAATTGAAGGCACTTGTCTTGCGTGTAATGCGGGGCCGCACTTAACCGATTTAGGGCTTACCGATGGCACAACGCGCCAAATTGTTGATGCGGTTATCCACCGTAATGAACATGTATAACGTAATTAAAATAATAAAAGGAGAGCCAACTCATGGCTGACAATTCAATTAATAAGCCAGTATCAGGGAATTGGCTTGAAAAACGCTTTGCCTTGCGTGAACGCGGCAGTTCAGTCAAAACGGAATGTTTAGCAGGGATCACAGGTTTTTTGGCTGCGGCTTACCTTCTTGTGGTAATCCCTGGTTTACTGGCTGCGGGCGGGATGGATAAAGGCGCAGCAACCACTGGCACTATTATCGTATTCGTACTCGCAAGCTTATTAATGGCTTTTTATGCGAATTTACCTTTTATTGTCGGCCCAGGAATTGGTGGTTCAGTCTTAGTCGGGATTACCCTTGCTGGCAGTGAAGGCATTGACTGGCAAATCGGTTTAGGTATCGCTTGCTGGTCGGGTATTTTATTTTTTCTGCTCACTAAGTTTGGCTTGCGTGAGGTCGTGACGCGTTCTGTACCGCAATCCATAAAACTGGGACTTACCGCATCAATCGGCTTGTTTGTCGCGATATTAGGCTTTCGTAATGCAGGGTTAGTCCTTGCTAACCCAAAAACAAATGCACTGATGTTAGGGGATTTTTTGTCACCTGGAGCCCTAGTTGCACTTGCAGGATTTTTTGTCGCCATCGCCTTGCAAGCCCGTAAAATTCCAGGTGGTATTTTGTGGGCCATCTTATTTGCCACCCTTTTAGGTATCCCTTTTGGTGTGACAAAACTACCTGAAAGCTTTATTGGCATGCCACATTCTGTTGTCCCAGTATTAGGCCAAGTGGACTTAATTGGCGCCTTGAATATTGCCTTTTTGCCATTCTTATTTGTCTTTTTTGCCGCCGAATTCTTTTCCACAATGGGCACCACATTAGCCGTCGGAGGGGAAGCGGGTTTACTAGATAAAGAAGGCAATATGCCTAATATTAACCGCCCGTTTATTGTGGATTCCATTGCGGCAGCATTAGGGCCATGGGTAGGAATTCCTGCAGCAACAGCATTAATTGAGTCATCCGCTGCCGCAGAAGCGGGGGGAAAAACGGGGATGACTGCGCTGGCTGCTGCAATTATGTTTTTATTGATGCTGCTATTTACCCCAATCGCATTAATGATCCCTGCGCAAGCTACTGCACCAGCGCTGATTTTAATCGGCTTAAATATGTTCAGCGGATTACGGAAAGTCGATTTAGCTAACTTTACCGACGGATTGCCTGTTTTAATGATGGTGATGATTACGTTAATCGCCAATAGTTTCGGGACAGGCATTGCAGGTGGGCTACTATTTTACATTTTAATTAAAGCCGTTGCAGGGCAATGGCGAGAAATTCCAATTAGCTTATGGATACTTGCGGTTCCGTTAGTTTACTATTTCTCAACGCTCGTTAAACACTAGTAAGTTCTGATATGAAAAAGCTGATTTAATTATCGGCTTTTTCAGTTTTTTTGGGTTAATTTAAGACCGCATGGGCTTCAATTTCAATTAGCCACTCAGGTAATGAAAGTCCTGTAACAATAATCCAAGAAGAAGCAGGTGGTGCATCACCAAACTTTTCTTTTAATGCCTTAGCGATGTCTAATTGTTCTTCGTGGCTATTCGCCCCATCTTTAATGTAAATACGCAAAACAGTCACATTCGATAAATTTCCTCCCGCCTCACGCAGTACATGTTCGATATTTACCAGTGACTGAACAGTTTGTTCATAAATTCCCCCCGCCACTGTTTCTTGATTCGCGTTTACGCCCACTTGGCCTGATAAAAATAATTGGCGAGTTCCCGTTGTTTCTATTGCTTGGCTAAAGCCATACTGCAAAGAATTAAAGACAGTTGTAGGGTTAATTGATTTTTTTTCCATGTTTTTATTCCCTCGTTAATCAAACAGCGAAGCAGTATAAATCATGTATTTTTTGGATTCTTTAAACATCCAACAAACAGGGTTTTAATCGTACTTAAAGAGCACCAAAACACACATCGATTGAGCTCATCTAAGAACAAGTACGAATACATTCAGCTAAATAATCAACACACTGCTTAATATCCTCTGTTTGGTCTGCCCAGTCAGTAGCCGCCCCCGTTAAATAGTCATTTTTCGCCATTATAATTATCGAAGATAACGCCGTAGGCATTAAATTTATTGCCCAATTGGCAGCCCCATCCTTTGAGATAAATAACCCTGTCTTCATGGTGTACCACATTCTCACAAGGGTGAGTAACACATTGCGTTCATCCCCCTTCAAAGATAACAGTAAGTTAGGAAGGGCCTCTAATATTGCTTTTCGTATATCAGGCTGGCCAATCATGGGTAAACTGTACATTTCCTTATGCCATAAAGCGACCGCATCTTGTGCAGCTTGGGCTAACATCAATGTAAATTCAGGGTCTTGAGTTTGCCCTTCAAATACCCCTTGTTCATACTCTGTACGTAACCACTCTCCGTACATTAATTCACATTTTGCTGGGGAAGAAAGCATATTTAATTCACTTGATAAAAACACGGCAACTTCAAGTGGTCGGCGCCCTTCTGGATCAATCGGGTATAAGCCAGAAATCGCCATTAGCCCTCGCACAAGCTGTTCACGGCATATCTCTGTCAGCGGCTTGTCAACCACAACAAGTAAATCAATATCACTCGTTGGTCTCAGTCCACTAGAAACAGCTGACCCATGCAGATAAACTGCAATTAATGAATCAGATAAACATTTTTGCAAAATAGCTAAAGCGAGTTTTGCTTGAAGAGGGGTCGTCATGAATATCGGGTCCTGTCTAACTTTATTAAATAAACATCATAATTTATCGATTCTATCTATTCCTTGAATAAAACATAGATAAAAAAATAGCCCCTAACGAGGAGCTATCCAATAAAGCCACTAACATTAAATGAGTGGTGGAATTGAGGGCAAAATAGGGACTTCAATTACCGTCGGCCCATTACGTTTAAACGCCTCTTCGCACGCTTTTTTCACGTCATCCACTGTTTCTGCTCTTACTGCAGCACAACCGTATCCTTTACCTAAAGCCACAATATCTAAATTTGGAATATCAAGCCCCGGCACACCCGGAGTTTCTTCCAATACCGCAAAGGATTTTAAAATGGCATATTCATTGTTCTTTGGAATGATAAATACAATTGGTAAATTCTGCTGCGCTGCACTCCATAACCCTTGAATCGAATACTGCATGGAGCCATCACCAATAATTGCCATCACTGGGCGATGACGCCCACTATCCCTTTCTGCTAATGCAATCCCCACACTTGCAGGTAAATTCCAACCTAATGAACCGCTTGCGAATGTATAAAATGAATCAGGAAATTCAATTGGCCACTCACGATGAAGCTCGCCAAGGTTTGATGGTGACTCTTCTACCAAGACAGTTTCTTTGGGTGAAACTTCCCTTAACGCGCGAAATAACTGTGTTGCACTCAATATTGAGCTCTGACTCGTTTGTTCAGGTGCTGCTGGGTGCGGCGCCAAACCATGGGGCTGCTTCACCACACTGTTTGATGCAGCACGCGGTGCAACTAGGTTGATTAACCCTTCTAGAGCAAGCACCGCATCACTTAATAAGCTATCGCCGACAGGGGCTCTCCCAGCTTCGATTGGGTCATCGGTGATATGTAATAACCGCAACTTTTCAGGAATATAACTCCCTGCAACATAAGGGTAATATCTAAATACTGGCGCACCAATAACAATAGCTAAGTCATGCCCTTCAAGTTTTTCAGATAATGGCTTGGTCGCAAACGGTAACCCGCCTGCATATAACGGGTGCGTCTCAGGGAATGGCGGACGTTCAGAAGCAGGCGCCGCCCACACGGGGACATTTAATTTTTCGGCAAGCTTAATGCCGATATCCCACCCTTCCCCCCTTGCAATAGCGGAACCATAAATTAGTACGGGATTCTTTGCATTAGATAACGCGGTGGCAAACTCTTGTAATCGAACAGGATCATAACCAATACGCTGTGGTACTGAACGAACGACTGCCTCTTGCGCTAATGCAGGTTTATCCCAATCATCCAACGGAATTGACAAAAATACAGGCCCTGCAGGCGGTTGCAGCGCCATCGCATAAGCGCGCATAAAGGCCGCGGGGACATCTTCTGCACGTACTGGCTGATAGCTCCATTTTACCCATGGCTTCGGTAAGGTTTCTGGCTCAATATTGGTAAGCCAAGGTTCCATTAATAGCATTTCCCGCGTTTGGTTCCCCGCTGTAATGATTAATGGCGTGCGGTTCATATATGCCGTCAAAATATTACTCATGGCGTTGCTTAAACCTGCAGAAGTATGTACGTTGACCATTGCAACCTTACGCATTCCCTGAGCATAACCATCAGCGGCAGCAACAGCAGAGGCTTCTTGCAAGGTTTGGATATAACGAAAATCACTTGGAAAATCTTTCAAGAATGTTTCTTCTGTTGAACCAGGGTTCCCAAAAACGGTTGTAATATCCAACTTACGTAATAAATCAAAGGTGACTTGGCGGATCGTTTTTTGCATTTAAAACACTCCATAAAACAATATTAAAAACACCTAATAAAAAGAAAATTTGAATTAAAGATATGCATTTAGATTTACACACCACAGCATGATTAAACAACCAAAATATAGCCTAACCTATTGTAATTAGGCCATCATAGCAAACAATTGACTGATGACATATTCGAGTAAATTTGACTTGTATATGGGTTTTAAACAATTTAAATAATAATAATCTTATAAAAACAATCTATTAATAAATACGCTAAATTCGATAGCCTTAATAAGATGGTAAAATAAACCAAATATAAGCCTGAAACAAAATTATCAAATAGCCTTTGTTTATTATATTTGTACTTATTCCATTTAAAAGTAACTATCCACAGTTTATCATCGATAAAAGACTGGGGTGTATTTCTTAAAATCAAGATATTAGCAAAATGCCTAACACTTAATTATCGATGGTTTTTTAGGCGAATCTTTAGACAAAATTTGCACAATGCATCAAAATTAGGTTATGTGCCCCATATTCTGCTTCTATCTGTCTATTTTCTTTTATGTTGTACATCACATTTCTTATATTTACTTATGCTGTATGACGTTCAATCACATCCGTTTAAATTTCATTATTATATCGCTACCTTCAAATAAATACGTTCTTTGGAAGCCAGCTATTTACGCTACTTCTCGCGATTTTCCCTTAATAAATACCGTATTTTCATCCGGTCTAATACACCGCCTAGAGTTAACTAAAGGTTATAGATACCCAAACAAAACTCATTGTTAAACAAAGGTTGCGCAAAGTAGCTTAATTTATCATTAATGTTAAATAACGATAAAGAAAGCTCTGGTAAGCTTATTTGAGGTAAAATAATGATTTTAGATGCCAGCTACACATTATTAGTCGCTTGTTTAGCGCTATTGATTGGGATGTTTGTTGTTAAATACACACCCTTTTTACAGAAAAACCATATTCCTGAAGCCGTTGTTGGCGGTTTTATTGTGGCCATTATTTTATTGATTGTCGATAAAACAGCAGGGTATTCCTTTACTTTCGATGCGTCCTTACAAAGTATTCTGATGATCACCTTCTTCTCATCCATTGGGCTAAGTTCAGATTTTTCACGATTAATCAAAGGTGGCAAGCCGCTGGTATTATTAACTATCGCAGTCACCATTTTAATTGCAATTCAAAATACTGTGGGTATGGGCATGGCAGTCATGCTAAATGAGAGTCCATTTATTGGCTTAATAGCGGGTTCTATCACCTTAACGGGCGGCCATGGAAACGCAGGGGCATGGGGGCCAATATTAGCCGATAAATATGGTGTTACAGGTGCCGTTGAATTAGCAATGGCATGCGCTACTTTAGGTTTAGTATTGGGCGGTTTAATTGGTGGTCCAGTAGCTCGCCATTTATTGAAAAAAGTGACAATCCCAAAAGCCACTGAATTAGAAAAAGAAACGATTGTTGAAGCATTTGAACAACCTAGTGTTAAACGTAAAATCAATGCCAACAATGTTATTGAAACTATCTCAATGCTGATTATCTGTATTGTTGTTGGTGGGTATATTAGTGCCTTATTCAAAGATACAATTCTACAATTACCGACCTTCGTTTGGTGTTTATTTGTCGGTATTATCATCCGAAATGTATTAACGCATGTATTTAAGCACGAAGTGTTTGAGCCTACCGTCGATGTTCTTGGTAGCGTTGCACTGTCATTATTCTTAGCGATGGCGTTGATGTCTTTAAAATTCGGTCAATTAGCCAGCATGGCAGGCCCTGTTTTATTAATTATTGCTGTGCAAACTGTAGTCATGGTGCTGTTCGCCTGCTTTGTGACCTTTAAGATGATGGGCAAAGACTATGATGCGGTTGTGATTAGCGCGGGACATTGTGGATTCGGTATGGGGGCAACGCCTACTGCAATTGCAAATATGCAAACCGTCACAAAAGCATTTAGTCCGTCCCATAAAGCTTTCTTAGTCGTGCCAATGGTGGGGGCATTTATCGTGGATATTTCAAACAGTATCCTAATTAAAATATTTATCGAAATAGGTACCTATTTCGCCTAATCTACTTTATAACGTGCCAGTTTATAACCAAAAGATATAGACTGGCATTTTCATTTCTCGTTAAAATATCTCTTCATGCAAAAAATTCTTTTCTCGTATCCCATCACAAAATGACGACCGTATCGGATTAAATAAGATTAATTCGGTAAAATACCTTGATAAACAAAAATGGTAGGTTTCATAGAATGAAATTACGGCATCTTGATATATTTTACGCAGTCATGACTTGTGGTTCTTTAACACGAGCGGCAGAAGTCCTTCATATTTCTCAACCCGCGGCGAGTAAAGCGTTAAAACATGCAGAGCAGCAACTTGGATTGGTCTTATTTCAACGAATTAGAGGAAAACTAATCCCCACAGATGAAGCGAACTTATTGTTTGAAGAGGCAAAAGAAGTTTATCAAAATTTAGATAAGCTCAGAATTTTAGCACAAAATTTATCCCGTAATCCGCAAGGTAAATTAGCTATCGGCTGTTTGCCAAGCCTGGGGTTAAACTTAGTGCCCGAAGTCACCGCCCTATTTATTAAAAAACACCCCAATATAAAGCTCACAATTGGAACACACCACACAACAGATATTCTGCAATTATTAACCCAGCAAGATTTGGACATTGGTATTGGCTTTAATCTTGAAATCGAAGGGGGGATTACTGTGTTACCAATTGCGGATATTCCCTTAGTGTATGTTGACAGTCGGCCACCATTACATACCCCCGTTTCCTTAGTTGATATTGACCAAGAACGTTGGATCCATCCTGGCTCTGATTCATTGTCTCAGCTTTTGCAAAAGCGTCATCAATTCGCTGAATCAAATATCAGCGTACACACTTACCATATGGCTGCCGAGTTTGTTCAAGCAGGCTTAGGTTGTAGCATTACGGATATTTTCTCAGCAGAACACACACTACCAGAATCGATGATCTATCCGTTAAAAGAAGGACTGCGATTAGCGGTTTCTGTTTTCCACCGTGCTGATAAACCGTTAACCAAAGCCGCACAAAATTACGTCAATACATTAGCGTTAACCCTCGAAAAAAGGAATAAAGTCGTTAACCAAAAGTTATACTCTGGTAATGAAAACTCAATTGTTTAGTTAACTTATTCGCCGTTAAATATTCATTCCTACATTATTATGGGTTGCGGAATATTATGGCTAAACATGTGGTGATTATTGGAGCAGGTGTGATTGGGTTAAGCACCGCATACGCGTTAATTAAAGCGGGTCAAACCGTCACCTTGCTTGAATCTGATTCAGATGTCGGAATGCATACCAGCTTTGCTAACGGCGGGCAACTGAGTTATCGCTATGTTTCGCCACTTGCCGATTCGGGTGTTCCCTTACAAGGGCTGCGCTGGATGGGGAAAAAAGACTCCCCGTTGAATCTGAAAATAACCCCATCAATTCAGCAATGGTCATGGTTAGCGCAATTTACCCTAGCGTGTAACCGTAAAACCAATAAAATCAATGGTGCACATATTCTACGCCTATCACTATTAAGCCAAAAAATAATGAATATATGGCGGGAAAATGGTGATATCGCTGATTTTGCTTGGGAAAAATCAGGGAAATTAATCATTCATCGCGATAAAAAAAGCTTTCAAAAAGCGTGTGAAACGGTTGATAGTCAATTTCAAAAGATCTTAACACCCGCTGAAATTATTGAATTAGAACCCTCTCTAGAACATATCCAATCACAGCTGGTTGGCGCAATTTATGCCCCTGATGATGAAAGTGCCGATTGTTATTTATTTTGCAAAAACGTGCTGCAATATTTAAACACGCAGCCACAGTTTACTCTCTGCTTGCAACACAGTGTTAAATCCTTCACTCAACACGATAATTGCATTACTGGAATAGTCACTCATCAGGGAAATATTCAGGCTGATGAGGTTATTGTTTGTGCTGGCAACGGCAGCCGAGATTTACTTAAACCGCTGGGAATTAATGTCCCTATGTTAGGCTTAAAAGGTTATAGTCTTAGCGTTGAATACCCACAAGCTGAGCATTGTGTCCCTAGGATGAATGTGACTGATTATGGTAATAAAATTGTTTATGCCAAATTAAATGACCAACTGCGCATCGCTGCCATGGTCGATATTGGTTATGATGATTCAGGGCTGCGCGATAACCGTGTGAATGCATTAAAGGACATTGTGAAAAAAACGTTTCCACATTTGCCTAAAGTGGATGATGCCCCTGCATGGTATGGGTTACGCCCATCAACACCAAAGGGCCCTCCGCTATTAGGAAAAACTGCCTATAAAAACCTTTGGTTAAATATCGGCCATGGTAGTTTAGGGTTTACTCTAGCTGCGGGCAGTGCAGAAATATTAAGTCAATTGATCACGACAAAAACATCCCCCATTCCTCTTACAGGATTAACGAGGTAAATATGAGTATTAAACGAAATAATCCAAAACCACGCCTAGCAGACAGTGTTGAATTTGGTGGCCTTGTGTACTTATCTGGCCAAGTTCCTAGCGATTTAACGGGTGATATTACACAGCAAACTCAAGAAGTTCTTGATAAAATTGATGCATTATTAGCAGCAAGCCAAAGCGATAAAACGTGCATTTTATCCGCTCAAGTATGGATTAAAAATATGCCTCGGGACTTTGCTGCATTTAATGCGGTTTGGGAAAGCTGGATGCCTGTTGAGCACAGCCCTGCACGTGCAGCAGTTGAAGCGAATATGGCACGGGAACAAGTCCTTGTAGAAATCATGGTGACTGCGGTACAACGATAACATCAGATATCATTAAAAACAGGGCGATAAACCGACCGCCCTATCTTAAACTTTAACTTATTGATTCACCGCCGATAAATAATTTTTTATTTGTTTATCGTGCTGGCCTTTCACACCGTTTTTGTATGCGACAATGTCTGCCATTATCGCTAACGCAATTTCAGGTGGCGTTTTGCTACCAATGGGAATACCAATAGGCGCGTGAACACGGTCGATTTCCGTCAACGACATTCCGCCAGCACCCAATAACCGTTCACGTCGACGTGCGCTTGTGCGGCTTGACCCCATTGCACCAATATAAAACGCCGGGGTATTTACAGCCTCCATCAATGTTAGATCATCAATACGAGGATCATGCGTTAAAGAAACAATGGCCGTATTTGGCGTACAGCTTTGGGACTCTAAATAACGGGCAGGAAATAATTTAATCACCTCAAATTGGCTAGAAAGCTGCCCAGAAAAACGCCCTAATTCATCCTCACGGTGCTCGCAAATGATCACTTCGAACCCCAATGTTGCTGCAAAATTTGCACAATAAACCCCAACATTCGAGATCCCAGCAATAATTAAACGCGGTGGCGCGGCAATATAAAATTGAATATCATCACCAACACGCTCTATTTGGGTTGGAATCTGTTGATTATTAGCGGTACTAATTTCACCACGTTGAGGCAAGGTGATTTTTTTATTAATTGCGGTATATCCTAATAGTGCTTGATGTATTTCAGTGAGATAGCTGATACTTTCGTCACTCTTAGGTAAATATTCAATTAAAACATCTAAACTACCATCACAAGGCAAATTCACTTTCGCCTCTAATCCACCGCGACCATAGCGAACAATTTGACTACCATCTAGGTATTTCGCATCTTGAATACGCTGAATGAAATCTTCCTCAATACAACCACCGGATAAAGAACCAACATACTGGCCATCCACCTTTGCGACAAGGAGCGACCCTGGACTGCGAGGAGAAGAACCATACGTACTCAGCACAGTACACAACCAAATGGGCTCTTCTTTTATCCAAGAAAGGGCTTGAGAGATAACAAAAACATCTTCACGCAGCATACTTGCTCCTATTCATTATCAATTATTGGATAATCAATATCTTTGATAACACTTTCATCATTTATCTCTAATTCATAAACAAAATTGTGACGTAATATTGATTTTGCCCCATCATCCCCTGCTAGTTTAATTAATTCTGAATAATAGTTTGCAGATATTCCCACTGGATGACCAGGCAATCCACCATATACAGGTCTAACAAGCGAATGGTGATTGAGGTTATTTGCAACACAGAGGAGTAGATTGCTACTTATATAAGGCATATCCGCTAATTGAATTAACCATCCATCTAAATCAGATGTGTTTTTAATGCCCAACGCTATAGATTCGCCTAATCCACTACTATCCAACAATGAGAATGGAATATTATATTGTAAGCAACTGTGAATAACACCCTGATTATCAGGCCTGGTTATAACATGAATAGCAAGCTTGCTATCCATTGAATTTAAAAGTGTTTTTTCAAAAACAGTTTGTTCGCCTAATAGAAGGTTCAATTTACTGCCTTTTCCACCTGCATTTTTAAAACGCTGACTGCGACCAGCTGCTAATATTAATATGCCAATATTCATGATTGTAATTATTCAGACGTATATTGATTTAGTTCTAATAAATAAGGGATATTCAATAAGATAACAAGTTATTATTAATATTAGCTTGCCAACCATTCACAATTAGACAATATTTGAATCAGTATGTAATAACTTTCAGAGTAATGATAAATAAAACAATATAGATGTAATATAATAAGTGTAAGGGTTTATTATGAGCAAAAGCAATGTCGAACTCTCCCGCAGACACTTTCTAAAATGTGCCGTTGTTGCTGGAATTTCAGTGTATCTCGCCCCTTTATATAGCCGCGCTTTTGATGTGCTATTTGAGGAAAAAATTCTTCAATCCCCTGACTGGGATCCCGTTGATAAGCGAATAAAATTCCGTATTGATGCCTTTTCTAAAGTTCAAGGTGAGAAAGTTTTCGCCAGAGACATTCGAGCACGGGATATTCCCCACTGGCCAAAACAACAAGGCCACGCATTTTTACTCAGAGTGACCCAAGCGGATAAAATTTACCAAGGTTTTAACCTTGAGAGACTCAGTGATGGCTTAATGCCAGATCGTATTGTCACAGCAAGTGACCTAGAAAAAGACGGTGTTGCTTTCCCTGAGTTTTACGGGGAAGACTTACTTCTTCCTACAGGGAAAACCCCTGCCTATTTAGGGCAAGCGGTGGCACTCCTTATTTACCATGACTTTGCAAAATTCCGCTTTGCCAAAGAAACGCTCAAATTCCACGATGATATTATTCAATATGGTGCATTTACAGGGCCATTAGAACGTGACCCTTGGGGCACCTATCGTGGCGTTCGTATTGGTAGTGAAAATCCTTTCGAACCAGATATTTACTCCAGCATGAAAGACATGCCGATCTCACCCATTGGGATGAAAAAACACCTTCCAGTATGGCCTGAAGGCCGTGAAGGTGGAAAACTGGATGAAGAAGGTATGTTTTTTGCCGATGCCCTAGCCAAACAATTGGAAAATCCCCCTGAAGACTGGTTAGTCATTAAACGCAAATATTCAACTCAATCCATTGATACTGCTGCATTAGAGCCTGATAACGCCAATGGCTGGTATGATGCAAAAACCCAATCATTCCACCTTGTGATCCCAACCCAGTCACCGCAAGAAGTGGCGGCATCTTTACCAGAAATGTTGGCTAAATCGACCTTTCCAATTAAGCAAATTTTTCTACACCCTTGTTTTACTGTGGGTTATGGTTCAAAAGACCATGCGCCTTTCCCCTATTACGGTGCCATGGCAACGCTATATGGTGATGGTGTTCCTATTCGTCTAGCTAATGACCGTTATGAGCAATTCCAATCCAGTATCAAGCGCCATGCTTTCGACATGGATTACACATTAGCCGTCAACAAAAAATCACATAAAATTGAAGCTCTCAGCGCCTCATTTATTGGTGATGGCGGTGGGCGTTGTAACTTTACACCATCCGTTGTGATGGTTGGCGCCACGGGAGCACAGGCGATTTATTATATTCCTCGCAGTGACCTTTCTGCGGTTGGCATTGCATCACGGGCGGTCGATGCTGGCTCTGCTCGAGGTTACGGCACACTGCAAGCCATGGCTGCTACCGATATGTTAATGGAGGAAGCCGCGAAACTGCTCAACGCTGATCCCATCGAATTTCGCCTAAAAAACCTAATTAAATCAGGGATGAAAAACACTCAAGGGGCAATTCCTGGTGGGGCTATTCGTGCTGACGAAGTACTAACACGCTGTGCTGCACACCCAATGTGGACAGAAAGAGCTAAACGCAAAGCCGATTATGAAGCCCAAAACAGCGGGAAGTTTTTTGGCACCGGTATTTCCTGTGTACAAAAAGACTTTGGGACAGGCGCAGAATCTTCATTCGCCCGTGTTGAGCTCACGCGTGAAGGTAAAATATCCATCTACCATAGTGGTGCTGAAATGGGGACAGGAATGTCTACCTCTCAAGCCGTTGTTTGTGCTAAATGGCTAGGTAAACCCGCTGAGTTGGCTCACTTCTCTGTGGCTGACTGGTCAATTTTACCTATGATATCAACTGGTAATCCATTTGCTATGGCACAAGAAGAACAAGATCGTTTAGCGCAAAATCCGCTATGGACACCAAGTTATTGTTCCCCATCGAGTGCCAGTAACTCCGCATACTACTTTACTCACAGTACAGAAGAAGCGGCTCGACTCGTGTTCGAACATGGACTGTGGCCTGCTGCAATGTCAATTTGGCAAGAAGGTATTGGTGGAGGACAAGCTGCACCATTAGTTGTACGCCGAGAAGATGCACGCTGGGTTGCGAAAGGGCTAACTGCCGATGGATTAGAGGTGTTAAGTTTACAGCGATTAATCGATCGCACCTTTGAAATGGGGGGAGTGACAGGTGCAGTTAGCCACGTATTTAACCGCTGGCAATGGGCTGAAGCCGATTTTCGTATTCAAGATGAAATGCGCCGCTTACCGATTGATGGGCTCGCATTGCGTTTTGCTGAAAAGGATTACCAAGTCTGTCATCGTGAAAAAGCTTATTACCCTGATACGCAAAGAAATAACGCTGGTGTAACCTACTACAGTGCAGTAGCAACTGTCACAGAGTTGTCCATTGATAAAGCCACGGGGCAAGTTGAATTACTTGACCACCACACCGTTGTGGAATGCGGTAATTTAATCGTTCCACAACTGGTTTCAGGGCAAATCCAAGGTGGGCTCGCAATGGGTATCGGTCATGCCCTCCATGAATATTTACCTCTATATGAAGACGGCCCTGGTAATGGAACATGGAACTTCAACCGTTACCATCTTCCACTCGCCAGTGACGTTGCAGTTTGGCAACAGACCAGTGAAATTCTACCGGGACTCTCAGAAACCGATCCCCCCAAAGGCGTTGCTGAGGTGGTGATGATCCCTGTGGTTTCATCTATCGTCAATGCTATCGCCGATGCAACTGGCCACCATTTCTTACACCTCCCGGTGCGAGCTAAAGACATTCAAGAGGTATTATCATGAGCTTAAATTTCCTTCCGCTGACATTAACTATCAATGGTCAATCTTATGGGCCAATGGATGTACCTGAAGGCCTCATGATGATTGATTTCCTTCATGAATATGTTGATTTAACGGGGTCACGTCTAGGTTGTGGTCAAGGAATTTGCCACGCCTGCGTAGTGATCTTAGATCACCCTTCAGGTACTAGTGAAGAGATCCGCACCTGCATCACAGGTGCTCACTTTTTTAACAACAAAAGCATTCGTACCATCGAGGGCGCTGCCACTAAAGCGGAAAATGGGGATGTAAAATTATCCCCTGTGCAACAAGCTTTTATTGAGCATTTTAGCTTCCAGTGTGGCTATTGCACTCCTGGTTTTGTCAATGCAGCGACCGTTTTTATTGAAGAACTGCAACGTAACCCAATTAAAGAAGAAGACTTAGAGGAAGCCATTAAGCAGGCACTGAACAACCATATTTGCCGTTGTACAGGCTACGTTCGTTATTATGATGCGGTGCGAGAAGTTGTTCTTACCACTCCTGGGCTTATCAAGGAGGCAATCAAATGATCAAAAAAATCATTTTATGGCTGATTGCGATAATTATCGTCGTTTGGGCTGTGCTTTACTGGTATGAAAGCCGTACATTGGATGGTCCCGCTCAAAAAGTGACCGCAACTCCCCAAGAAATTGAACGAGGTCGCTACCTGACTCTCGCTAGCGACTGCGCAGCTTGCCATACCAGCACTAACGGCGCGCCACTTGCGGGCGGATTTCCCCTTGATACGCCTTTTGGTACCATCTATAGCAGCAATTTGACCCCTTCTGCAGATTTTGGGATTGGCCGCTGGACAAAAGATCAGTTTTATAAGGCGCTTACTCAAGGGATCTCACCGCCGAGTAAACACCTTTACCCTGCTATGCCATATACCTCCTACAAAGGTATAACCCGAGAAGACTCAGATGCAATTTACAGCTATTTGATGAGCCGCCCAGCAGTGGATGTTGCACCACCCGAAAACTCATTACCTTTCCCGCTAAACCAGCGCATGGCAATGATTGGTTGGAACCTGCTATTTTTTAACGATAAACCGCTTCCAGATAGCTCTCAAGGCAACTCTCCTGAATGGCAACGCGGAAAATATTTAGTTAACGTATTGGAACACTGCTCTGAATGCCACACTCCTAGAGGGGCTTTAGGTGAAATGGATTTGGACAACTTTATGAAAGGTGGTGCATTAGGGCGCTTTATCGCACCTGACATTACGCCAGAGGCGCTCGCAGCACGTGGCTGGACAAAACAGGATTTACAGCAGTTTTTCATGACAGGTATCGCCCCACAAGGTTCAGCCTATAGTGATATGCACCCTGTGATTTACCTGAGTTCACAGCATTTAACTCCTGAAGATAATAGCGCAATCGCCACTTATCTAATGGGCGATAATCCACCGACCACATTGCCACTAAAAATGGACGAAGGTAACCCACAAGGCCGACAAGTGTATTTAGAAACTTGTTCTGGCTGCCACGCTTACGATGGTGGTGGTAAACCGAATGTGGCTGTTGCGATGAAAGGCAATTCAACATTACGTGATGCAGACAGTACCAATCTGATTAATGCTATTTTGGATGGTTTACCAGAACAACAATTTCCGAATAACCAAAGCCTACAAAGCATGCCAGGTTTTGCGAATAAGCTGAGCGACCAACAAATCAGCGAATTAGTCAATTTTCTACGTGTTGAATGGGGTGGGCAACCTGCCGATGTAACGCCAGAACACATTAAAGCCTTACGTCAATAACCTAAAAAAGCCAGACTAACAATATGAACCGGTCAGTCTGGCTTCTCATTAAAATGAATAACAATCCAAAAAAAGAATCGTTATATATTTAATTGCATATTGAATTTATTTAAAAATAATTAAAACGATTTACCCCCATTAACCCAACATGAATTTTAGGCAGTGATTTTTGTTAAAATTGTCCAATTAAGATGACTCCACCAAGATTATTCACTTTCTTGTATAAAACCCTTTACTCATTTCCCATAACCCTTTATAGATACCCATACTATTTATGTAACTTATTGAGCAATCACATATTAACCATCTAAATGTGACTTGATCTATTCGCCATAAAATAACCTTATACTTAATTATAAAAACACATTATTTATTACTACCTCTAATGCAAATCCCCCTAATAATAAAATTTGGGAGTACATAATGACGGGACATATTTCTAGGCGTAATTTTATTAAATTAGGTACCATCGCAGGGATTACCGTCATGGTAGGTAAACTCCCTTTTGCCTTTGCGGTTGAATTGGATTCAGATTCACCGAAAACCGACTGGATTGGGCAAAATGGTAAAGCGCGTTTTCGTTGGGATGGCGTTGAAAAAGTCACGGGGAGAAAAAACTTCGCCCGCGATTACCGCGCCAAAGACATTCCAAGCTGGCCAAAAAAACAAAGTTATGCCTTTATGTTAAAAGCCACTAATGCGGATAAAACATTTGAAGGTATTGATATTTCAATGCTGGGGCCAAACTTACAGCCTGATAAAGTCATCTTACAAGAAGACCTCATCCGTGATGGCCTGAATATCCCCCAAGATACAGGAATGGGCAAAGGTTTTTACGGTACCAATGTGCTAGTTCCGTTAGGGGAAACCGCACCAATTATTGGCCACCCAGTTGCCATTTTGATTTACCAAGACTTCGACAAATACAGTGCGGCCCAGCGTATGTTGCGCTTTGCAACAAATACGGTGAAATATGGCGCGGTCACAGGCCCTAAACCACCAGCAAACTATGGCGCAGCACGCTATGTACGAATTGGGGGAGAAACCCCACTTTCCCCGTCAATTTTCTCCCCTTACCAAGATTCTGGGATCAAAGGGGGTTTTGATGGTAATACACCTATTTGGCCCCCTTATGATCCCAAACATGCCATCACAGTTCCCCCCGTTATTCGCAAAGATCGTGGGGGAGGCTTTATTCAAGCCCTTCATCAAGCTGAACAACGGCCTGATAAACAAGAAAGAGCCATGGATTACGCACGGGAAATTGAGCAAGAAATTGCCGCAGCACGCCAAAACCCAGATAAATTTGTGCTTGAGCGCCACGGTTTTTCACAATCCATCGACCCTTGCGCCATGGAGCCTGATAACTGCAACACATGGTATGATGCCAAAACCAAAACGCTGCATATTTTGACGGCGACACAATCTCCCGCAGGTGTCGTCAATGCAGCAGCAGAATTATCGAAAAATAACAAACACTTTTCTGTTCAAAATATTGTTTTGCTAACAGGCTCAACCGTGGGCTATGGTTCGAAAGATTATTCGGTTTTTCCATTCTATGCCTTAGTTGCCAGTTTTTACGCAGATGGCCTGCCTGTACGCATGGCTAATGACCGTTATGAACAGTTCCAAATGGGGATGAAGCGCCATTCGATTGAAATGGACGTGACCATTATCGGCGATAAAAAAACGGGGAAATTTGATGTTTTAAAAGGCACATATAACTGCAATGGCGGAGGGCGTGAAAACTTATCCGTTGCGGTTTCTCATGTTGCGGTACGGGGTGCACAATCCATTTATTATTTTCCAAAATCTGATTTAACCGCACTCGCCATGGCAACGCCTGCGGTTGAAGCGGGCTCAATGCGAGGTTTTGGGTCGTTGCAATCCATGGCAGTAACTGAATTGATGGTAGATGAAATAGCGCATAACCTGAATATCGACCCAATAGAGTTACGCCGCCGTAACGCCATTTTAGAAGGCTATCCGAATACCCAAGGTGGCGTAATCGCAGGAGACCCACGCAATGTGGAAATGCTAAATTTGGCAGAAAAACACCCGATTTGGCAAGACCGTGAGAAAAACAAAACCGAATATGATGCCAAAAACCCTGGCAAGGTATACGGTGTTGGCTTTGCGCAAGTTCAACAAGTGTATGGTTCTAGCGGCGTACCTACCATCCTTTCCCTTGAATTTGATGCCGACGGTAAACTGACCATGCGCCACTGCATGCAAGAAATCGGCACAGGGGGAACGACCGCCCAACAAGTGATGGTATGGCAAGCTCTCAGTAAAGCTCCTGATGTAGTGGAGTTTGGCGTCACCGAATTTGCTGAATTACCGTTAAAAACCAGCTGGGCCGATCAGAAAAAACAAGACGAACTTGCCAAAAGCGACCCGTATTGGACTCCTGCGTTAATCCCTGATATGAGCTCATCCAGTGGCGTCTACTATATCGGTTTCGGAACGCGCCAAGCAGGTCATTTTTTACTGGAAAATACCTTATGGCCTGCGGCAAAAAGCATTTGGAGCGAAGGCCCTGGAGGCGGTGCATTTAACGGTCTAAATGTTGAGTTTTCAGATATTCGAGTGGGACCCGATGGTATTGGAGGTGGTGGTATGAAGCCTATTCCTTTCAATATTTTAGCCAAGCGTGCTCATGAAATGGGGTTAATCACGGGGATTGCAGTCCATGGTTATTCCAGCTGGCAATGGGCTCGCGCAGATTTTGATATTCCAACCGTGGGGCTAAAAAACCTGCCTCTCGATGCCATATCCATTCGTTATGGTGATGGTGCGCCAAATGAATTGAAAAAACAAATGACAACGGGCGGTTACCACTTTATCAAACGTAAAATGGCTTACTACCCACCGACTCAACGTGCAAAAGCAGACCCAACCACAGTAACCCCTGCGTGTTGCCTCGTTGAGCTTAACGTCAATACCATGACAGGGGAAGTAGACGTTATGCGCCATCATATGATTATGGATCCTGGTACGATGATTGTCCCTGAACTGGTTTCAGGGCAAATTCAAGGTGGTACTGCAATGGGTATCGGACATGCATTGATGGAAGAACTTCCACTGTATGAAGATGGCCCAGGTAATGGTACGTGGAATTTTAACCGTTACGTTTTACCCCGCGCAAAAGATGTGGCGGTTTGGCAACAAACTATCGATTATTTGCCACCACTTTCTGAAACCTCACCACCAAAAGGTATGGCAGAGTTGGGGATGATCCCTATCCTTCCCGCCACCAGCAATGCACTTACCCACGCGACGGGGAAACGTTTTTATGAATTTCCTATTACGGTAGACAAAATTAAAAAGGCCCTCTCATGAATATCAAAAATGCCGTTCCGATTATTGAGCGCAAGCCATTAACCTTAACCATCAATGGTCAAAAAATTGGCCCTGTTGACGTCCCTGTTGGGATGCCAATGATTGAGTTCCTTCATGAATATCTCGACCTAACAGGAACTCACTTTGGTTGCGGACAGGGGATTTGCCACGCCTGCACCATCATGGAAATTCAACCTGATGGCACTACCGTTGAAAGCCGTACCTGTATTTTTGGCGCACACTATTTTAATAACAAAAATATTGTCACTATCGAAGGGCAAGCAAAACTGGATGAACAAGGAAACGTTGTCGAATTGACCCCTATCCAACAAGCGTTTATCGAAAACTTCTCTTTCCAATGTGGCTATTGCGCACCAGGTTTTGTCACAGGAGCCACAGTGTTCCTCGATAAACTCAAAAAAAATCCAGTCAAACGGGTTAACCTTGAACAGGCCATTGAAGAGGCGCTAAATGAGCATATTTGCCGCTGCACTGGGTATGTGCGTTACTACGAAGCTGTGAGAAAAGTCGCCCTCGACACTCCTGGCTGCGTAATTGATTAAGGAGAACGACGATGACTAACTCTCGTTCTATACGTAAAACGCTCTATATCATCATTCTACTATTTGTTGCACTGATGCTTGCAATCCTATTTGGTGCATTTCATACCTCCAGCATTGGCCCTGACTTAGACAAACCGCTCACCTCAGAAGAAGTCGCAAGGTTAATACCTCGCGGGCAAGAACTGGCTATTGCAGGGGATTGTTTTGGTTGCCACTCATTACCTGAGGGGCCTCTAGCCGCTGGCGGACGGGCTATCGGAACACCGTTTGGTACCATTTATTCCACTAATATCACCCCAGATAAACAATTCGGTATCGGTAACTATACGCGGGCCGATTTCCATCGTGCGCTCAAAGATGGCATTGGCAAAGAAAGGGGCAACCTCTACCCTGCAATGCCGTTTGTTTTCACACATATGACAACCTCAGAAGATATTGATGCCCTGTATGCGTATGTCATGACGTTGCCACCGATGGCCGTCCCCAATAAAGAAAATACGGGGGTATTTGTTTTACCTGTCCGTCCATTTATGAATTTTTGGACATTGCTTAATTTCCCAAAACAAAATGCCCCACATGATCCTCAACGCTCTGAGCAATGGAATCGAGGCGCTTATATTGTGGAAGGTCTCGCCCATTGCGGTGCCTGCCATTCTCCACGTAACTTTATGATGGGTGTTGAATTTTCTCGCTCATTACAAGGGGGGGAAGAAGCAGGTCTCGCAATCCCAGATATCACAGCACAAGCGTTATCTAAACATGGCTATGACACCGCGTCTTTAAGCCAGTTTCTACTGACGGGTAATGCACCTCAAGGCTCTGCATTTGCAGATATGAGCACTGTGACTCATTTTTCCACTAGCCAAATGAAAAAAAGCGATGTGGATGACATGGCGATTTACTTAATGACGGACAAGCAAGGAAAGGTATTAGGCGCTAAAGCTCCCCCCGCTCCATTACCAGAAGCCAGTAACCAGTCTACCGCGGATATTGGCGCAACAATGGAAACGGGTCGTTTGATGTATATGTCCACTTGCGCAGGTTGCCACGGCATTACAGGTGAAGGCGTACCGAATGGTATTCCAGCTTTAAAGGGCAATGCTATTTTAGCCATGGATAGCCCTGAAACCTTTATCAGCGTCGTATTAACAGGTATCCCGACAACCACATTCCCCAATGGGCAACGCATGTACGCCATGCCAAGCTTTGCCGATGATTTAGACCCAAAAGAAATCGCTGATTTGCTTTCATGGGCACGCGCCGAATGGGGTGGCCAAGGCAAGCCCGTTACCGCCGAACAAGTTGAAAAACTGAAAAAATCGATGCAATAACAAAAAAATGCCTCTTAAATTAAGGGGCGTTTTTTCACAAAATCAACAATACAGACATTATTATCCAGTATATCCTTTATTATTAATTAGAATTGTTGGCCTAACTTGCACATAATAATTATTTTCGGCACTATTCGCTTTTGGCCAAATGATCAATGCGCGTTCATCCTCAGTAATTGAAATTTTTGTTATTTCACTCAAATATAATGAAAGCAAGTCCGTATCTTCTTGCTTTAATATCAAGGAGACACAGCCTTCATAAGCCGTAAAGTAGAATAATAGACGAATATTCCCCTGTTTGAATTCATAGCCAAATGTCACTGCATCTTCAATATTTCGATGGATAGGCTCACTTTCAAAAAAACTTAAAAAATCAATTTCATCAGGGAGATCGATAAACGCCATATTATTAACCTCTCGTTTTAACTCACAATGGTCCCGTCCATTCAAGTTATGATTTTAATTCGTTTGGAACAAGCTCAAACAGCTTTTTAATCAAGGCTAAATTAGAGAAAGAAATGGGCTATTTTCGCGCTTACTCGACGGCAGTAAAAAATGTCCTGCAACCACTAAACTATGAACCAATGAAATATTGGATTAACGAAGCTTTAAAAAAAAATTAAATTGCTAATTTCAAATGTCCAAACTTTTCACGTTTCGTTTTCAATTCTTCCTCAAGACGACGAGGCTCCTGCCCTATTTCAATCGCTGTAGACGTTGTCACTGCACGAATAATTTGAATACGTGTTGGTTTTATATATGTTATTTCAACATTTTTATTACTTTCCATTTTAACCCTCATAAAATATAATCGCTGTTCCATAATATCAATAACCATACAAACTACAAACACTACATCTAAGCTGTATTACACAGACCTATTTTTTGAGACCCAAACTACAGCATGTAATCCTGTACCAACTAATCAAGGTAATACATAGTCACACTAAAATTTAATATGTTCTTATAGGAAAATATTAAATAGTGTTAATAACGGTAAATATCAACACTATTTATATAGCGAACTAAAATTAAGTTACAGGAATGCTTCTAGTTGAAAATTGTTCAATCCAATTGATTAAACTATCTAAATCATTCTCTATATCAGAAAGTTCTGGAAGAGTGTCGGGAAGCTCATTTGGTTGAGAATGTTCATAAACAGAGTAACGAGTCATTAAATCGTCAATCAGTTGACAATCAGCTGGTGTTATTTTAACAAGTTTCATAAGCTTATTTCCTGTCATCACACTACGACGAAATCTTACCACGACTTCATCCAGCAAGATCGTTTCTACACATCTCTCTACGATAATACGTAAATTACTACATAAGCTTTTAGCTTCACGATCATATGCATATTGATCTCCATCTTGATGAGCTTTCTTTAATAACCTTAACGAATCAGCCTTTAAGGTATAATGCCATATTTCTTGAATTCTTGCTCTAGAATAGCCAACTGACAGCCTTTAATATCATAATTGTACCCGTTGGCTAAACATGCCCATTTCATCTTACTGGGTAAATATTGAAATCCTGTGCTCACCTCAAAATAACGGCTGCCGAATAGCAATACATATTAGCAGAGAAATTACTGTAAATAAGACAAATAACTAAAGCCTATTGGCATATAGAGCTATTAATTGCGAAAGGTTTAAGAATAGTTAGAAAATGGCACTATGAAATAAATAAGTGCCATTTATATAGATGATTACAATAGCTAGAATTAAAATTATTTATTTAACAACCTAATAGCTAGATTATTAAATATAATTGCAAATATTGTAAGTAACATACCAATAATTTCAATGCTAGTGAATATAACACCATTAGTAAGCCCTATAATAAATGCTGTCACAGGTACTAAATTGATAAACAAAACACCATTAACAGGACCTAAAATTTCAATACCTTTATTCCATGCGAATACAGCAAAAACCCCCGCAATAACAATCAAGTAAATCAATTCATATTTAATTTCATAAACAACATTTAAATTAGGTATATCTATAATACGGAAGTAGTATAATATCATTGCAATTATAAAAATTGAAATAGCACCTAAAAAGCAGGATAAAGATGTATAGCGAAGTACAGAATACCCATTAATATAACTAGCACCAATAGTATAAGTAACCCAACAAAATGCACCCAATAAAATTATTATCCCAGCAAATAAATTACCATCGGAAATACTAGATAAACTTCCTTTAGTTATAACTAGAAAAACCCCAAAAAAAGCTAGTAATATCGATACTATTGTAATTTTGTGAGGTTTTTTATTTTTTAATACCCATAACATTATTGCTGTCAATAGTGGCATAAGAGCCATGATTATAGCCCCATGTTCCGCTTTTGTCATCGATAACCCTGCAAAGGCTAAAATACTAAATCCAGCAAATCCAAGAGTTCCAAAAAACCAAAGCTTCCAAAAATTTTTATCTGGAATGATAGACTTTATCCCCTCTTTAAATAATAAAATCACAATAAATATTAATGATGCAATACCATAACGAATCAATGTAATATTAACTGCATCTGTATATTTTAGAGCATTTTTGGTAATAGGAAACATAGCCCCCCATGATGCGGCTGTAAGTATTAATAATATAATACCAATAATAAATTTAAAAAATGAATTAGATTTAAAACTTACATTATTATCGCTATTAACCACAACGGTATCTTTTAACTTATTGATTAGCTCTTTATTGATAACTTTTCCTGATGGCGAATACGGAACCTTATCTATTTTTTTAATAATAGATATTTTCACTTTATTCTTTTTAAGAATCATTTTAATATCATCTTCAATATCTGGTATATTAAAAAACTCACCATCATCTAAAACATAAACACAAATAAAATAGCCTGATTTACTTTCATCAGGAATTACAGCACAATCAGATACGCAATTAATATGTTCAATTTCATTTTGAATTGAATAGAGATCATGGCTTGTTTCACCTTGTGTTCTATTTGATAAAAATAAATATCCTTGCTCATCAATATAGCCAGTTTCAGGTGTTATCAAATATTCTACTTTATTATGTAAAAAGCATTGCTTATTTGAAGCTTTATAATCGTCCATATTCATGTAGCTATGAATAGCAACTCTACCCTTTGAATATGGATTAAGTACATTATTATTTTTATCTAAAATGATAATTTTATTTCCATCATATGGCTTGCCAACACTAGCGGGTTTACTTAATAGATCTTCAGGTTCCGCTATTGTATTAACACCAGTTTCAGTCGTACCATAATATTCATAAACAACGGGTCCAAGAGTACTAATTGCTTCAACTTTTGTTTCTGTAGTTAAATGCTTCCCACCTATAAGAATGAAATCAAGTTGGTTACAATTAACCCCAGATTTCTTGTAATCGCTAACAGCTGATTTTAATATTGTAGGAGTCATTGCTGAGGTCGTTATCTGCTCATTTATAATTAATGATGCAATCTTATCTGTCTTAGATGGATCTGCAATCACTAATGTTGCTCCTAAACTCATAAATAAACGGCTCCATCCATTACCTGCAGCATGATATAGAGGCATAGCAAGTAAATGTCGATCTTTAGAATTAAAGCCATACTTTAAAGTAAAATAAGAGAAACGTCTTAAATCAAATGAGCGACTTCGAATAGCTGCTTTTGGTACCCCTGACGTACCTGAAGTAAAAGAAATAGCATTAAATGGTCTAGAATAATCTCTTTCTTCAAAAGAAAACCCATGATCTTCTAATAATAAGTTATAATTTAATGTGCTTTCATAAAGACAATCTAAGTCAATTAAACCTCGATTAATTGAGTGCCCACTTAAATTTATATTATTTTTCACACAGAATGATGATGATATAACAAGAATTGAGCACTCACAAGCCTCAAGCATGCTTTCTATATTATTATTATTTTGAGTGTAATCAATTCCAATGAAAGGAACCTTTAGGGTAGCAAATACAGCAGCAAGATGTATAAGCTCATATCTATTTGGTGATATATAACAAACACTTTTTAGTTTTAAAATATCAGTCATATTAACAATATTAGCCAAAACTATAGAAACTTGCTCTTCAAGTTCACTCCATGTTATTCTCACATCATTATCAATTAAAGCATGATGGTTTTTCCTTGATACTTTAATTTCCTTTATTCTTTTTAATGGGATCATATAGCTTCCTTAACATATATCACAGACGTATTATCATTTTTATGTTTATTTATTTTTTCCAAATCTAAACTTGAAATACTTTGCCCTGGAAACACAATAGGTACACCAGGAGGGTAAGGAATAACATAACAATCACTTACGGAGTTTTCCTTTAAGTTTGAATTGCTTGCATTTATATTAACTTCAATATTTGCTAGCGATTCCATTAATGAGTTTAAACAAACATTTGTCACGCCATAATGAAAGTTTATTAATATGTGTTTACTGGAATATCTACTTACATAAATGCCATATTTATTAAATAAAATATCCCTCAATTCCTTTCCTGAAATTCCATTACATTTCAACCAGATTTTATTTGGGTCAAAAAAATAATAACCATTACTACTTGGTATATCATCCACATTAAATGCACTAAGTTTTTCTTCTATGAAAACTCTAAAACTCCTTACCAATTCTATAGCATTTTTAGAATGCCATTTCCCTTCATCTCTAGCATGATTAATTCCTAATTCGATACTAGCTAATATTGGATAGCTAGGGGATGTAGTATGTAATTTAAAATGCGATGTCTTTATAGAATTAATAATCTCACTATTACCAAAAACATGTATTAATCCTGACTGCCTGAGACTAAAAAATGACTTATGAGCTGATTGAATAATAATAAAATTCACCCTATATTTATTGCTTAAATTTTTAGCAACAACCAATGCACTTTTATCATGCATCTCTTGACTAAAATATGTCCAGCCCCCCCATGCCTCATCAATAATAATATTTTTAATTTTACTATTTTTTGATAAAATATTTGTTAACAATGGTTCTAAATCTAGCATAATTCCTTCATACGACTGGCTATTTAGAATTAATGTATCAATATCTTCATTTATCAAAGAACTTAATTTATTTAAATTTATAATTGTCATCGCCCTATCTTGACACAATTCACTCTCATCAATATAAGTGAAATTTTTACCTGTCATTTTTAAAAAAAAATGAATACTCTGATGAACGCTTTTCTGAACTAAAATTTTAGATTTTATAGGTAGTGAGCTTATTGCTATTTGATTAGAAATAGTAGATCCAGATGTTGTGAATAAGGTAAGGTCACTTTTAAATATTTCACGAGCAATATCCATAGCATTATTAATTTGATTTTTTGGGTAAACTAAAGAATCAAAAAATGGCTGGGTGACTGTTTTTTCAAAACATGAAAAATTATCCAAAAAACTCTTGTATTTCTCAAAATAAAAATCACTTCTTATTGCATTAATATTCTGTATCGGTAACACATGAAATGATGAAACAAACTTTGAGTCTAGTTCAATCAGCGAATTATATATAAACATACTAAAAAACCATTTTATTTAAGGTGAATTATTTTTAGTATACTTTGAGATTTAAGACAACCAGATTTTTTGCATACCCTTATGAATTTATAAAATTACTGAATCAAGAATTAATAGGTAGTCCATATCATCCTACCCATTAAAGTATTTATCACGATCTAAGATTAACTATTCCATTAACTATTTACTCTCATTAAGATTAGAAAAAATATTTTTAATCTCGTCTATAACAATTTTCCCTGATGTAATTTGGTTCATTCGATTCGATGCACATAGATATAAATTTTTGGTCATTACTCTTGGTTCTATAATTCTAACCGAATCAGTTATCAAGTATTCTGGTAATATACCAATAGCCATACCATTGATAATGGCAGCATATATAGCATTTAAGCTATTCACTTCCATAAAAACACTTTTACGTCCATACCTACTCAATAATACACTGTTTTCACTAAGATTTTTTAACTCGAAATTATAAATTATGATTTTATCTTCTTGTGTGTTTTTTAAGTAAGATTTAGAAGAGCATATATGATAATTAATACTTGTAAGAAATTCTCCATCTGCACTATTATCATCAAAAAATCTAATTGCAATATCGCATTCTTTTTTTATTATACTCTCTAGGTTAGGACTTAATAAAAAATTAACCTTTATTTGTGGATACTTTTTATATAACCCATTTAAATTTGGTATAATGATATCCTCACCAATCGATGCACTAGAAGAAACAGTAATTGTTTGCTTTAAATGCCCACCTGATACTATTTTTTCTTCTAAATCGCTTAGTGACAAGTTAATATCTAAAGCTTTTTGGTATAAAGCCTCCCCCTCATTTGTTGGATAATATTGATTATCTTTGAAATAAATTAATTTTTGTTTCAACGAATGTTCAAGTCTTTCAATTCTACGACAAACGGTTACATAATTTACATTCAATTTTTTAGCTGCAGCTGATGCTGTTTTGTTTTCTATTAATGATATTAAAAATCTCAAATCATCCCAATTCATGTACTCAACCCTCCATATAAATGCATATACCATATGCAATCTATCAGCTTTATCAACGCATAAGATAATTATATATTGATACCGAAAGACTTCAAAAGGAAATCACTAATGACTAAAACATTATTACAGCTAGCGGGTGCTAGTAAGAAAATATTAGATTTAAAAAATGCAAACGTATTACTTGTTGATATGCAGAATCAATATTTTTCAAGTGACCTTAATTTAGGAAAAAATGGGAAGAATGCAGTTAGTAATGCTAAAAAATTCATAGATTTCGCTAGAAAAAACCAAGTTGGTATATTTCATGTTGTACATATAGGTGGTGAAAATGCTAATTTATTTAATCCAAACAATAATGATGTAAAAATTATTGATGAACTAACACCACATCATGATGAAGAAATAATAGAAAAAAGTTTGCCAAATTCGTTTCACAAAACTAATCTTTTTGACTTACTTCAACTCACAGGTAAAAAGCAATTAATTATTATGGGTTTTGCCAGTCACATGTGTATAACTGCAACTACAATAGCTTCATTTGAGCTAGGTTTTGATAATTTCATTTTATCAGATTGTTGTGCAACTCGTGATTTACCTTTTTTTGATCAAATAATTAATTCAGAAGTTATGCATAAATCATCTATGGCCTTACTTGGTGATCGCTATGCAACACTAACAAACTCTACAGAAATTATTAATTAGCTTCATAAGCTAAGAAAATTTTAACATTCCAAATAGCAATATATAAAAAATATATTGCTATTTCCTCTATCAAAATCCGGCCCTAAAAATTATTTTTTTAAATATCAATAGGTATATTCACGCCCACTCCAAAAATGCAATAAACGCCTGTTTTTATTAATAACTGAAAGTAGAAGGGGACAAAGTTTTTCTCTCGCGCTTTCTGCTATAGCAATACCCACATAATAAAACTGTAGTAGTAAGAAATGAATCGATATTAGTAACCCTATTGTTGAGGTCTTATTTAACCACTTTATAATACGATAGTGAAATTCGGTTTCTAGATTACCCTTTTTATCTTAATAAATTCATTCGAGTTATTAATATATGTACCGTGTTTTTTATTGATAGCTGGAAATATTGATGTGGAAAGAGAATGAAAGAATAGAAGCACGAATGGATACTTTTGAGTATATCAAAATGTTCTACAACGTTAAACGCAGGCACGGCTTCACTCATCAACAACCGCCTGTAGAGTATGAAAAATGGTATAACAAAAAACTAGTTAGTGTCTACTGAATTGCTGGCTATTCAGTTGTTCTTGTTTTTTATCTTGCTTTTCTCCTTTTAACTCAGTGTCAGAGCATCACTCTAATTGCTGCAATTTTTTCACTCTTGTAACTTAACTCTCGCTTCACTTAATGAAGTTTGAGGAAAATTACTGATCTTTAGCTGTACAAGTTTATGTGTAACTGGGCTACTATAACGGTAGAAAAATATCTTAATGCCTGTTGCGCCACGAAATACACGTAAACCCGTATTTTCACCTGTATCAGACCTATCTCTACTGTTAGGTTTCATTGCCTCAATGGCTTTCGTTAATAAGGGTTTTTCTGGCTGCTTTTGGCTTATAATTGTTACCTTGTTTAGCGCTGACTATAAGATAATTAAAGATTTTTAGTGAAAATTGTAGGTTGTCAGTATTGTTATGTTATATACCACCTTATCGCCACCAACAGCCTACACTTAAATATGGGATTCTGTGATATTTTATAAGATATAATGAGATCTTATGAGACAATAAAAAACATAGAATCAAGTTAATTCAATAAGTTAATATAGATAACCCCATGACAGACAGCCAAAATTTCGAATCCCACACACCAATGATGCAGCAGTATTTAAAACTAAAAGCACAACATTCAGACATACTGCTGTTTTATCGTATGGGGGACTTTTACGAACTGTTCTTTGATGATGCTAAAAAAGCCTCTCAATTACTGGACATCTCCCTAACAAAACGTGGGCAATCCGCGGGTCAACCCATTCCGATGGCGGGTGTACCACACCATGCTGCCGAAGGTTACCTCGCCAAACTGGTGCAGATGGGCGAATCTGTCGCGATTTGCGAACAAATTGGCGACCCTGCGACCAGTAAAGGCCCCGTTGAGCGCCAAGTGGTTCGCATTGTCACACCAGGCACCATCACCGATGAAGCATTATTAAATGAACGCCAAGACAACCTACTTGCCGCAGTATGGCAAGATGCTCAAGGTTACGGCTTTGCCACACTAGATATCACGTCAGGCCGCTTTATTATCAGTGAAATCGCTGATGAAGAAGCCTTGCAAGCCGAGTTACAGCGTACGCGCCCTGCCGAGCTTCTGTACCCAGAAGATTTCGCCAGTATGTCCTTGATTGAACATAATAAAGGCTTACGTCGCCGTCCATTATGGGAATACGAACTGGATACGGCAAAACAACAGCTTGGATTGCAATTTGGCACCAAAGATTTAATCGGTTTTGGCGTAGAAAATGCCCATAAAGCCCTACGTGCTGCGGGTTGTTTACTGCAGTATGTCAAAGATACCCAACGCACTTCGCTACCGCATATTCGCAGTATTGTGATGGAAAAACAAAATGATAATGTCATTTTGGATGCGGCAACGCGCCGTAATCTAGAAATCACCCAAAACCTTGCGGGTGGCACTGAAAATACACTCGCCTCTATTTTAGACATGTGCGTAACACCAATGGGTAGCCGCATGCTAAAACGCTGGTTACATACCCCACTGCGTAATATCCAAGTATTGAATAACCGCCAGCAAGCAATTAGCGCTTTGCAGGAACAAGGTTTTGAACTACAACCGTTTTTACGCCAAATTGGTGACTTAGAACGCGTTCTTGCTCGCCTTGCACTACGTTCTGCGCGACCACGTGATTTAACTCGTATGCGTCATGCATTCCAGCAATATAGCGATATTCATCAAATTCTTAGCCAATCCAGTAGCCCGTATTTAAAAGAACTACAAAGCCGAATTGGGCAATTTGATGAACTACAAAGTTTATTGGAAACCGCTATTATCGATGCTCCCCCTGTATTAGTACGTGACGGTGGTGTGATTGCCCCAGGTTACAATAGCGAACTCGATGAATGGCGTGCTTTGGCCGATGGCGCGACAGATTACCTCGATCGGTTAGAAATTCGCGAACGCGAAAAATTAGGTATCGACACCTTAAAAGTCGGTTATAACGCGGTTCATGGTTATTATATCCAAGTCAGCCGCGGCCAAAGTCATCTAACGCCAATCCACTATGTACGTCGCCAAACTTTAAAAAATGCTGAGCGCTACATTATTCCTGAGCTCAAAGAGTATGAAGATAAGGTTCTAACCTCTAAAGGGAAAGCATTAGCTATCGAAAAAGCGCTGTATGACGAACTGTTTGATATGCTACTTCCACACCTTGCTGCGTTACAAACCAGTGCAGAGGCATTATCAGAACTCGATGTCTTAACCAACCTTGCTGAACGCGCAGAAACATTAAGTTATGCCTGCCCACAACTCACTGAAAAAGCAGGTATTCAAATTACAGAAGGCCGTCATCCTGTCGTTGAACAAGTATTAAGTGAGCCGTTTATTTCCAACCCGCTTTCATTATCCCCACAGCGCCGTTTGTTGATCATCACAGGGCCAAACATGGGCGGTAAAAGTACCTATATGCGTCAAACTGCACTAATTACCTTGCTTGCCTATATCGGTAGCTTTGTGCCCGCTAGCAAAGCGGTTATTGGCCCAATTGATCGTATTTTTACTCGTGTAGGTGCCTCGGATGATCTTGCTTCTGGTCGTTCAACATTCATGGTGGAAATGACTGAAACTGCCAATATTTTGCATAATGCAACCGAACACAGCTTGGTCTTGATGGATGAGATCGGTCGTGGTACTTCAACGTATGACGGGCTTTCTCTTGCATGGGCTTGTGCTGAAAACTTAGTCAATAAAATCAAAGCAATGACATTGTTCGCAACCCATTATTTTGAGCTAACAACCTTACCTGAAAAATTGGAAGGTGCTGTAAATATCCATCTTGATGCCATTGAGCACGGTGATACCATCGCCTTTATGCACAATGTTCAAGAAGGTGCAGCCAGTAAAAGCTATGGCCTTGCCGTTGCTTCATTAGCGGGTGTACCTAAAGAGGTGATTAAACGCGCCAAGCAAAAACTAAAAGAACTAGAGATTATCTCAAATAATGCCAATGCGAGTCATGTCGATAGCGCACAACTGAGTTTCTTAACAACGGAAGAGGCAGAACCCTCTCCAGTGTTAACTACACTGGATGGCATTGACCCAGATAAGCTGACACCTCGCCAAGCCCTTGATTGGATTTATCGTTTAAAGGATATGAATAACTAACATGGATGAGTATGCGGCGTTACTCGCACCAATTCGGCAATTTTTACAATGTGAAACCCCAGATGAATGGGTGCAAAAAGCGAGTCAGCCTGAAAACTTACCGATTATCCTTAAAGACCACTTATTGTGTGAGTTAAAAGCCGCGCAAAGTGCTCTATTTTTAATCCGTAAATATGCTGTGGATAAAGACAGTGCGGCTACGTTACTCGAATGGTTTAAACCCTATGAGGCTTTTGCTTACGATAGAATTGGTGATGTTCACACTCTAAGAAATAAAAACCAGATTTCCAAACAAATACTGGCGCGTAAGCAATCGCCTTACAGCCAAAATTTAATCGATAAAATGGTGCTGCTAATCAAAGAAGAGCTCCATCATTTTTACCAAGTGTTGGAAATCATGCACGAGCGTAATATTCCTTATGATGGCATCACAGCAGGGCGTTATGCCAAAGGATTATTTAGCCATATCGATCCGCACGATCCAAAAACTTTAATCGATAAGCTAATTATTGGTGCTTATATTGAAGCACGTTCTTGTGAACGATTCGCAAAATTAGCCCCTTATTTAGATGAACAACTGGCTAATTTTTATATTTCATTATTACGTTCAGAAGCTCGACATTACCAAGACTATTTGCAGTTAGCTCAGTTAATTAGTAAACAAGATATTACCGAGCGTGTTAATTATTTTGGAATCATTGAAGCTGAATTAATTTCAACGCCTGATAATGATTTTAAATTTCATAGCGGTGTTCCCATTAATTAACGCTATTTCTAGTCCATAAAAAATCCCTATAAACTTTCACTTATAGGGATTTTTATTTATCTTTTATCTCATTAACACTTTACATATTGAATAGCGACTCTAATGTCAGATCTTCGCCATGTAAAATATCTTTTAACCGTCTTAAACCTTCCACCTGAATCTGACGAACTCGTTCACGAGTGAGCCCAATTTCGCGCCCAACCTCTTCAAGAGTTTCTGCTTCATAACCTAAAAGCCCAAAACGACGTGCTAAAACCTCCCTTTGTTTTGGGTTCAATTCATATAACCACTTAACAATATTATCTTTTAAGTCGTTGTCTTGAATTGTATTTTCTGGACCTGAATCATTATCATCAGACAATACCTCAAGCAAAGATTTCTCTGAGTCCCCTGCAATTGGAGTATCAACAGATGTAATTCGTTCATTTAAACGCAACATACGGCTGACGTCTTCAACAGGTTTATCTAGCTGTTCAGCGATCTCTTCAGGGCTTGGCTCATGGTCCAATTTCTGGGCTAATTCACGTGCAGTACGAAGGTAGATATTGAGTTCTTTTACGATATGAATAGGAAGGCGAATGGTTCGGGTTTGATTCATAATCGCACGTTCAATCGTTTGACGGATCCACCACGTCGCATACGTCGAAAAACGGAATCCTTTTTCTGGATCAAATTTTTCAACAGCACGAATCAACCCAAGGTTCCCCTCTTCAATCAGATCGAGTAAGGCAAGGCCTCGGTTATTATAGCGGCGAGATATTTTCACAACTAAGCGAAGGTTACTTTCTATCATGCGCTGGCGTGAAGCTACATCGCCACGCAGTGCACGTCTAGCATAGAAAACTTCTTCTTCTGCTGTGAGGAGTGGTGAAAACCCAATTTCACTTAGATAGATTTGGGTAGCATCCAGAACACGTTGGCTCGTGTTCTGGAGTAAATCCATTTCTTCATCCTGTTCAGAAACCAGATCTTCTTCTTTAAACTGACTTTCATCAAAAGCGTCGTCTAAATTGCTTTCGTCAAGGTCATTATATAACTCGTTAACTTTCAGCGAACTTTGGCTCATCAGTGACTCCTACCCTAGATAATGCGGACAGAATGTCAAAGCATTCTGCCCAGTTTATCGTTGCGGTAAATAACGCAACGGGTTTACTGATTTTCCCTTGTAACGAATTTCAAAGTGTAGTCTAACTGAACTTGTACCAGTACTACCCATCGTAGCTATTTTCTGACCTTCAGTTACATCCTGTTGATCGCGCACAAGCAACGTATCGTTGTGTGCGTAAGCACTCAAGTAGTCATCGTTATGTTTTATAATTATTAGATTTCCATATCCACGCAAAGCATTACCTGCGTAAACGACTTTTCCTGGCGCAGAAGCGAGCACAGACTGACCTCGGGAACCGGCAATATCCACCCCTTTGTTCCCGCCTTGGGCATCAGAGAAACCTTCAATCATTTTCCCTTCTGCTGGCCAACGCCACTTTATTGACGAATTATTTGTGCCACTTGCTGCTGTAGAAGCAGTTGATGCAGTAGTCGTATTCGTTGTTGTTGTAGAAACTTGCGTTGCAGGTTTTCTATTATTTGGCAACATCTTACCCGAAGTTTGACCACCACTGTTTGCAGGATACTCATTAGTTGTTCGGAGATCAACTGGTTGCTGATGACTATTTGATGAATTTGACGCCAATTGCGTGCTCGAGTTCACATTTGTATTACCAATATTAATTACCTGACCTACATTTAAGCTATATGGTTCAGGTATATTGTTTTTCGATGCTAACTCGCGGAAATCATTACCCGTTATATACGCGATATAAAATAATGTATCGCCACGCTGAACAGTATAGCTATTTCCACTATAACTGCCTTTTGGAATACTGCCATAATCACGGTTATAAACAATACGACCATCGCTGCTTGTATTTACAGGTGTTGAAGTACGGTTTATCGGCTGATTATTCGTATTACTCGATAAGTTTGGACGTGATGACGGCATCGCCGTACTCATCCCTGTGCTGTTTGACGCAGTAGATGTTGTCCTTTGAGCCACTGGCTGACGCGATTGGCTATCATTCACACTCGAAATAGGTGCTGCTGGATGATATGGCGTAGAACACCCTGCCAATAGCGCTCCGCTAAATGAAAAGATGACTGCCCATCGAATTCTGCTTATAGGGCTAACAATTTTCATGCTTCTTCTCCCGTGAAGAAAAATCTGACGCGACAATTCAGTTTTATGTCAGTAATAGAGTTACCATAAAATATTTCACTTATTAAAGCAGAAATACAAAATAGTGAACAAGTTAAATATATCAAAAAGATAACAATTTGAGATTATGACTTAATAGTTTAAGCCACTGATTCAATTTTAGATGGGTAAAATATCATATTTGGAATAGTTTTACTTCTATTTGAGTTAGTAAAACTTTTGCAATAGCATTTTATTTAACATTATTATAAAAAATCAATCCGTTTTATAATGCAGAAATACCATTGCAAATAAATTAAAGCAGTTCACCCGCAATAAGAGGCACAAAACGCACTTTTTCAATGACGTTTGCATGATAATCATTTCCCCGTCGAGTAATTAACTTCAGGGATTGTTCTTTATCCCCAACAGGTAATACCATTCGACCACCATCTTTTAATTGCCCTAACAACGGAGTCGGAATTTCTGTTGGTGCTGCGGTAACAATAATGGCATCAAATGGCCCCTTGGATTGCCACCCTTCCCAACCGTCACCATGGCGAGTAGACACATTATGCAGATCCAGCTGTTTCAGCCGACGTTTAGCTGTCCATTGTAGACTTTTAACACGCTCAACCGAAAACACATGGTGTACGAGATGCGCTAATACCGCAGTTTGGTACCCCGAACCTGTACCGATTTCCAGCACATTATCATTCGGAGCTAACGACAATAACGCCGTCATTTTTGCTACAATATACGGCTGTGAAATAGTTTGCCCATGACCAATTGGTAACGGAATATTATCGTAGGCTTTATGTGAGAGCGCTTCGTCCACAAACCGTTCACGAGGAACCTGTGAAATTGCATCCAATAGGCGCTCATCGTGAATTCCCTGTTGGCGTAACTGTGCCAAAAGTTCTTTCATGAGCCCTGTTTTCATTTTACTGTCACTCCTGATTTTTCCAACCACTCTTCGACCAATGTATGCGCTTTATACGCCGTTAAGTCGACTTGTAATGGCGTAATGGAAACATAACCATTTTGAACGGCTTCAAAGTCTGTCCCTGGCCCTGCATCGCGAATTTCCCCAACAGGCCCTAACCAGTACAGCATATTTCCTTTAGGATCTTCAAGATTATACACTTCCGATGCCGCGTGGCGGCTACCACAACGCGTGACTTTAATCCCCTTAATTTCTTCATAAGGGATATCAGGCACATTGATATTCAAGATATTTCCTGCGCGTAATGGGTTCTTTTGTAGCATCGCGAGAATATCACAAGTCACTTTTGCCGCCGCTTCATAATGGGTTTCACCATCTAGCGAAACGGCTATCGACGGCAACCCTAAATGACGGCCTTCCGTTGCTGCTGCCACCGTGCCTGAATAAATCACGTCATCACCCAAATTAGGGCCGCAGTTAATCCCCGATACCACAATATCAGGGCGCGGACGAACGACTTTATTCACGCCAATATAGACACAGTCAGTCGGCGTCCCTTCTTGGACCGAAAGATCGCCGTTACTTAATGTTTGAATTTTTAGCGGTCTATCTAATGTAAGTGCATTAGACGCACCACTGCGATTACGATCAGGCGCAATCACTTGAACATGATAATACTGGCGTAGTGCTGCCGCAAGCATTTGAATTCCTGGAGCATTCACACCATCGTCATTACTCAATAAAATCTTTAGCATCGACATTATCCTGCCCATTTTGATTAATAATTTCTCGTACCACGCTAGTAGCAAAACAACCTGAGTTCAAGAAGAACACCAGTTTTACTGTCGAATCATCCAACCATTGCCATGAAAAATTTTGCGGTTTAGCAATAACCGCACGCCTAACTGGCGAAACACGTTCGCGTTGCATCAGTGGGATAAAGGCTTGATATTCAGTTAAACATGCCGTTTCGAATGCCAGTGCGTCATCTTGTGTGCCTAACTCACCATCTCCAGGTAAAGGTGCGGTGACACTCAACTCTGATGATAGCAAACGGCTTTGCAATGATGGAAGTTCTTCTTGCGTTGCCACAAACCAACTACCACGCCCTGTTAATTGCAGTGCATCACCCAACAGCACTTGCTGCTGGGTTCCTTGGGCAATTCGCTCGCTCGCCACATGATTAAACATCGCACTGCGTGCCGCAGACAAATAAAAACTGCGTTTATTGCGTTCGCGAACTTGAATTTCTTGGTTAGCCCAGCGCAAAGCTTGTGTTAAATTTTGCCCATCACGCCCAAAACGCTGCTCACCAAAGTAATTTGGCACACCCGAAGTGGCGATTTTTTGCATACGCTGCTCAACATCATCGGCATTTGAAATATCACGCAATGTGATTTCAAATTGATTTCCCTTCAGGGAACCAATACGTAATTTACGCTTTTGTCGCGTCACAGCAAGCACGCGGCACCCCTCTAATTGCCACGCTGAGAAATCAGGTGTGTCTTTGCCTGGCATTTGCAAGCAAAACCACTGTTCGGTCACCGCATGTCTATCTTTTAAGCCTGCATAGCTAACAACACGGGCTGAAATTTTGGCAAATTTGGCAAGTTGCTCTGCCACAAACAGCGTATTACAGCCTGTTTTTTCTACGCGCACCATCACGTGCTCGCCTTCGCCATCTAACTCGAAGCCTAGATCTTCTTTAACAATAAAATCTTCAGGAATACTTTTTAATGTCCCTGAAGATAGAGGTTTACCATGCAGGTACTGAACATTCATTGCTTTCATTACTATTATCTTTCACTAAAAGGACAACGGCGGCACACGCGATGCCTTCTTTACGACCCACAAAACCTAATTGCTCTGTTGTTGTCGCTTTTGCATTCACATCATCCATATGACATTCTAAGTCTTCAGCAATATTCACACGCATTTGCGGAATATGAGGCAGCATTTTCGGGGCTTGCGCCATAATGGTGATATCGATATTACCAATACGATAGCCTTTAGAACGCACGTGGCAAAAGGCTTCTCTTAATAAAACACGGCTGTCCGCCCCTTTAAATGCGGGGTCAGTATCAGGGAATAATTTTCCAATATCCCCCAGTGCCGCAGCGCCTAAAATAGCGTCCGTTAACGCATGTAACACCACATCACCATCTGAATGAGCCAGCAAACCTTGCTCGTAGGGAATACGCACGCCGCCAATTACGATAGGGCCTTCGCCACCAAATTTGTGTACGTCAAAACCGTGTCCGATTCTCATTATTTTTCCTTAGTTATTCATTCTTGAAAGATAAAACTCCGCCAGCGCGAGGTCTTCAGGCTGCGTCACTTTTAAGTTATCCGCTCGGCCTGCCACGAGAACAGGTTGATAGCCACAATACTCGAGTGCTGAGGCTTCATCGGTGATCACGGCGTTCTCTTTCAAGGCTTTACTTAGACAGTTCCGTAAGAGTTCCAACGGAAAAAATTGAGGGGTCAATGCGTGCCATAGCGCCTCACGTTCAACCGTATGGTCAATGAATGCTGTGGTTTTTACACTACGTTTCATTGTGTCACGCACAGGGGCGGCAAGAATACCACCACAGCAACCTTGCTCTGTTGCTAATTGAATAATATTGTTGAGATCTTGTTGGTGGAGACAAGGCCTTGCCGCATCATGCACCAGTACCCAACAATCACAATAATCGGGTAAAGAGGCCAGGTAATTAAGCCCTGACAAAACAGAATCCGCACGCTCTTTTCCACCCGTGACTACCGTCACCCTAGGGTCTTTCGCAATATCAAGCTGCCGGAAATAATCATCATCGGCGCTAAGAGCGATTACCACCGTATTGACGGTGCTATTCGCTAACAATGCATCAATAGTATGTTCGATAATCGTTTTGCCCGCGACGGGTAAATACTGCTTAGGGCAATCAGCATTCATACGACTGCCAATACCTGCTGCAGGGATCAGTGCAACAATTTGTGGGGCAACACTTGGATTTGTCATTATTTGGTTCTTACATCAGAAATTATCAGGCAAATGGGCTCATTGTTTTAGGATTCATATTATTGAGCAGATTTCTGGTTGCTGCTTTCTTTTACCATGCGATAGAAAGACTCACCTGGTTTAATCATACCAAGCTCGCTACGCGCACGTTCTTCAATTGCATCTTGACCATCATTGAGGTCATTAATTTCAGCAAATAACTGTTCATTACGCATTTTCAAGCGCGAGTTAACAATTTCCTGTGCGGCAACATCGTCTTTGACTTGAACATAATCATGTATGCCATTCTTGCCTAACCATAAGGAATACTGCAACCATGCTAATATCGCGATTAATAGTAGCGTTAATTTACCCATCTTGCCCCCTGAAATGATGTGCTAATCATCCCATAACTCAGCGAATCGCGCTACTGTGACAAAAAATTATATTAAAAAGTCAGAATAAATCGGATTTGTACCCCTTAACTATCACCTTATTTTATCACTAAAGATCACGATCTGTGATTTAAGATAATAGCTAAGTGGCATTAATAATCCATTTGAATGATATTATTGCGCAGTAATAGCGCAACAATATGAGAAAGAGAATCGGAGAGAGGTTGTTGCCCATCAAGCCGTAATTCAGGGCTTAAGGGGATTTCATAAGGTGAGTCAATCCCTGTAAACTGTTTGATTTTCCCTTCTCGTGCTTGTTGATATAACCCTTTCGGGTCACGTTGTTCACACACTTCCACTGGCGTATCAACGTATAACTCAAAAAATTGGTTTGGTTCGAATAATTCACGAACACTTTGCCGATCTGATTGAAAAGGCGAAATAAATGCCGTTGCCACCACTAACCCAGCATCTACCATCAATTTAGCAACCTCACCCACTCGCCGAATATTTTCTTGCCTATCAGCCTCACTAAAACCAAGGTCACGACATAACCCATGGCGAATATTATCGCCATCCAATAAATAGGTTTTAACGCCAATCGAGGCCAACTGGTGTTCAATGGCGCCCGCGAGTGTTGATTTACCTGACCCAGAGAGCCCAGTAAACCACAAGACGGCCCCTTTATGACCATTATTACTTTCCCGCAAAGGGCGAGTCACTACATGTTGATGCCACACAATATTGTTATCTTGAGTCATTGGTTTATTTTCCACCCAGTACGTCCCGGGCTCCCCAATGAGGAAAATGCCGACGGATCAGCTTGTTAAGCTCAATTTCAAACTCACTAAACTCCCCCGTTGACTCAAAAATTGGCTCCTGTGCTTCTCGCACGAGTCCAGCCCCCACAGTCACATTCGTCAGCCTGTCGATAAAAATCATGCCGCCTGTGTCCGCATTGCGTTGGTAGTTTTCCAATAATAATGGCTCATCAAATGAAAACTCCACTAAACCAATGCCATTTAACGGTAATTCCGTTGCCACTTTTTGTGTCAGGTTATTCACATCCACTTGATATTGAATATTTTCGACTTTCCCGCGGCTGCGTTTTCCTGCAATTTTAATATCTAATTGCTGGCCTTGAACAAGAGGTTGTTCCGCCATCCACACCACATCAATCAGCGCATGTTGCGTGGTTTGCAAGTTTTCGTTTTCTGCGACAATCAAATCGCCGCGGCTAATGTCGATTTCATCATCCAACACCAACGTGATGGCTTCACCAGGTACAGCGAAATCCTGTAAGCCCGAAAATGTCACTATTTCCTTAATTTTGGCTGTTGCCCCCGATGGTAGCACCTTAATTGCTTGCCCAACTTGAACAATGCCTGACGACAGTGTGCCGCTGTAACCGCGAAAATCTAAATTAGGTCTATTCACATATTGCACAGGGAAACGCAGCGCTTGCTCAGAGGCTTTTTGCTCAACTTGCACATTTTCTAAAATAGACAATAACGTTTCCCCTTGGTACCAAGGTAGTTGCTCACTCGGATTAACGATATTGTCACCATCAAGAGCTGAAATCGGTACAAACCAAACATTCAGCTCGACGGGTAGTTCAGTGGCAAACTGTTGGTAATCCTGCTTAATTTTGTCGAATACAGCTTCACTGTACTCCACCAGATCCATCTTATTCACCGCAACAATTAAATGTCGGATCCCCAGCAATGTACTAATAAAACTGTGGCGGCGAGTTTGCTCTTGCACGCCTTTTCGAGCATCGATCAACAAAATAGAGAGTGAGCAAGTTGATGCACCTGTCGCCATATTACGGGTATATTGCTCATGCCCTGGGGTATCTGCGATGATAAATTTGCGTTTTTCCGTCGAAAAATAGCGATATGCCACATCAATAGTGATCCCTTGCTCACGTTCTGCCGCAAGGCCATCCACCAACAGTGCGAGATCAAGCTTTTCCCCTTGAGTCCCCATTCGCTTACTATCACTTTGCAGCGTTGTGAGCTGATCTTGGTAAATTTGGCGAGTATCATGCAATAAACGACCAATTAATGTACTTTTCCCATCATCCACATTGCCACAGGTTAAAAAACGCAAAAGCCCTTTTTGCTGTTGCGCAAGTAAGTAAGGTTCCACGCCACCTTGCTGCTCAATTTGCAGCGCGATTGATTCGTTATAAACGGCTTGTGCCATAATTTGCTCCTTATCTTGCGAATTAAAAGTAACCTTGGCGCTTTTTAAGCTCCATGGATGCAGACTGGTCACTATCAATCAACCGCCCTTGTCGCTCGCTGGTGGTCGAAATCAACATTTCTTCAATGATTTCAGGCAATGTTTGTGCTTGGGACTCAACCGCGCCAGTTAGTGGCCAGCAACCTAATGTTCGAAAACGCACTTGCTGTTGACTTATCACCTCTCCGACTTTTAAATCAATTCGGTCATCATCCACCATTAGCAAAGTACCATCTCTCTGGATCACAGGGCGCTCTTTCGCAAAATACAGCGGAACAATATCGATATTTTCTAAGTAGATATACTGCCAAATATCCAACTCTGTCCAATTCGAAAGTGGGAATACGCGAATACTTTCCCCCTTGTTGATCTGACCGTTATAATTGTGCCAAAGTTCAGGACGCTGATTTTTTGGATCCCAACGATGAGATCGGTCTCTAAATGAGTAGATCCGCTCTTTTGCTCGGGATTTTTCTTCGTCGCGCCGCGCGCCACCAAAAGCCGCATCAAAACCGTATTTATCAAGCGCTTGTTTCAAGCCTTCTGTTTTCATGATATCCGTGTGCTTTGCACTGCCATGTACAAAGGGGTTAATCCCCAACTTTTCCCCTTCAGGGTTACGGTGAATCAATAATTCAAAACCGTATTTTTGTGCTGTAGCATCACGAAACTCATACATTTCGCGGAATTTCCACCCCGTATCCACATGTAACAATGGAAACGGTAATTTCCCAGGATAGAAAGCTTTGCGCGCTAAATGCAACATCACAGAAGAGTCTTTACCGATGGAATACAGCATCACAGGATTTGCGAATTCAGCGGCAACTTCACGAATAATATGAATACTTTCTGCCTCTAACTGCTGTAAGTGGGTCAATTTTTTCTCGTTCACGGCAATCTCCATCATTAAGCCAGTTCCAGCACAGCGCTGCGCCAGCGGATATCTTCTGTTTGCGAACCAAACCATGCGAGCTCGTTGTGTAATGCTGTAACCTCGCCAATCACAATCAATGCAGGTGCGGGTGCTTTTTGGGCAAGAGCCTGTAGGTCATGCAATTGGCCTGTTACCACTGTTTGGTCTCGTCGTGTCCCACACCCCACAACGGCGACAGGGGTGTCACTCGCGCGACCAAATTTAATCAATTGCTCACTGATATGAGCCGCCTTTACGGTGCCCATATAAATCGCTAATGTTTGCTGACCGCGAGCCAATGCCTGCCAATCCAGATCCGCGCCATTTTCACGGCAATGTCCAGTAATAAACGTGATACTTTGCGAGTGTTCTCGGTGAGTGAGCGGAATACCCGCATAGGCTGTCGCGCCGATTGCAGCGGTTACACCAGGCACCACTTGGAAAGGGATCCCTGCTTTTGCGGCAACTTGTAATTCCTCACCACCTCGGCCGAAAACAAACGGATCGCCGCCTTTTAATCGCACCACTTTTTTACCTTGCTGAGCAAATTTCACGATCATTGCATTGGTTTCTTCTTGGGAAACACTATGATTTCCCGCCCGTTTACCCACACAAATTTTGTCAGCATCACGGCGTACCAATTCGAGGATCTCCTCGCTCACCAAATGGTCGTATAAAACCACTTCCGCGCTTTGTAATACTCTCAGCCCTTTTAATGTCAGCAACCCTGCATCACCAGGGCCTGCACCGACTAAAACCAATTCTCCACGGTTATCTTGCTCATAAAGCTGGCGTTCAAGCTGTTGTTCTGCTTCGCTTAACTGCCCTTTTTCCACTAAAGAGGCAAAGCGCCCACTAAAACTTTTTTCCCAGAAACGCTTTCTTTCTCGCATATTACTCAACGTCTCTTTGACTTTACCGCGCCAACGCCCTGCGATTTCAGCCATCTTACCTAACGATAATGGCAGCATGGTTTCCAATTTTTCTCTCAGTAAACGCGCTAATACAGGGGCGGTTCCACCAGAAGATATCGCCACAATCACAGGCGAACGGTCAATAATCGAAGGCACGATAAACGAACACAGCGGCTGATCATCAACCACATTGACAAATATTTTCCGCTCATTGGCATCGTAAAACACGGTTTCATTGAGTAGAGCATCATCCGTTGCTGCAATCACCAAAAAAGCATCATCCAACAGCGAAGAACGGTACTCTTGAGCCAACCACTCAAAGTGGCCTTGCTGATGTTGCGTTTGCAATTGAGGACATAGCGATGGGGAGATCACCACAAGCTTAGCCTGTGCCTTGATGAGTAATTCGGCTTTGCGCGCAGCCACTACACCGCCGCCAATTAGCACCACTTTGCGCGTACGTACATCGACAAATAACGGTAAATAATCCATCTTGCTCACCCATCGTTATACAAACAAATTATATGAAACATAAAATTGACTATATGGCGTAAAAGTGAAGGTTTGAAATGCTAAAAAAATATGACTTGTAACCGAAAGGAATAAGCCAAATACTTATTAATTAGCAACAAATAGAGACTAAAAACACCAAACAGACAAAACTTAACTTAAATTTTATTTTTAAAGTAAATCTATAAAAATTAAGGGATATCTATTTTTTAGATAAAAATATCCCTTTGTAATTAAACAAATATTTAATAAAATCTGTAACTATTTAAAATTTAAACTCAAACCATAGTTTGAATTACGAATAACCCATACTCTAAATAATTCATGTTGTCGCTAGGCGGCAAGTAAATGAGTCGCTAGGAGCATACATAAGTATGTGACTAGCGCGAATGCACGTAGCCAACAATGCGACATCTTGAACTATAATAAATATTAACCTTCATGAAGCCCACACTCCCGCTTCAGGCCAAAGAAACGCGTATCTTCCTCATTCATGCCCGCTTCCCATTTGCGAGTTGTATGAGTATCCCCAACAGATAAATATCCCTGCTCCCACAACGGATGGTAAGGCAAGTTATGCTTTGTTAGGTATTCATAGACTTGCTTATTATTCCAATCAATCACGGGCAGAATTTTAAAAATCCCTTTGCCTATGCCAAGTACAGATAAATTTGCACGGCTTGCAGATTGCTCTCGCCTTAACCCTGAAAACCAGCTCTGCGCCTGTAGTTCATGTAAAGCTCTTTCCATGGGCTCCACTTTGTTCAGTTGGTTATAATGTTCTATCCCTTCAATACCTTGCGTCCAAAGCTGCCCATAAATTGCTTCTTGCCAAGCGGGTGTTTGTTTCGCGCGATAAACCTGCAAATTCAGGTGTAATCTCTGCGTTAATTGCTCAATAAATTGATAGGTTTCAGGAAAAAGATAACCTGTATCCGTCAATATCACAGGGATGTCAGGTAATACTTGCGTCACCATATGTAAGGTGAGTGCCGCTTGAATACCAAAACTGGATGACAACACAAATTGTATGGGTAAATTTTCAACTGCCCATTCAATGCGCTGCTGCGCAGTCTTATTTTCCAATTGAGTATTAAACTCAGACAAATACGCCGTTTGCTGCGTTTTATCTAACCCAATAACGTCTGCAAGCTGAAGTCGGCTCATACCGCCTCCTTAACCTCATAGAAATCCACGGCAGAATTTAACACAGGCTTCACAACCTCAGTACGGATCAGAAAATCACCAAACCCCTCTTGTGCTAAACGGTTTTTCGCCCAATCGCCAATAAGATTATCAAGGATGGATAAAATTTCTGCACTGCTAATATTTTCGCGATACATACGAGGAATCCGAGTCCCAATGCGGTTGCCACCAAGGTGTAAGTTATACCTATCTAGTGCTTTCCCTACTAACCCGACTTCCGCCAACATCGCTCTTCCACACCCATTTGGGCAACCTGTAATACGCAAAACGATATGCTCGTCTGCCACATGGTGTGCCGCCATAATGTTTTCAACACGGGTCGTAAACTCAGGCAAGAAGCGTTCGGCTTCGGCCATCGCCAGAGGGCATGTAGGAAAGGAAACACAGGCCATGGAATTTTCACGCTGCGGTGTAATGGCATCGCTCATTAACCCATGGGCTCTCGCAATGGCTTCAATGGTCGCTTTTTCACTTTCGGGCACTCCCGCTACGATGAGATTTTGGTTAGCTGTTAAGCGAAAATCCCCTTGGTGGATACGTGCTATTTCTGCAACGCCCGTCTTCAAGGGCCTATCTGCTAAATCAATTAATCGACCATTTTCAATGAATAATGTTAAGTGCCAACGATCATCTATCCCTTTAAGCCAGCCAATTTTGTCACCGCGTTCGGTAAATTCATAATGGCGGATCGGCTCAAAATTCACGCCAGCACGCTTTTCAACCTCAGCTTTAAAAGTGTCAACGCCCACGCGTTCTAAGGTGTATTTCGTTTTGGCATTTTTACGCTCAGTACGGTTGCCCCAGTCACGCTGTGTGGTGACAATCGCTTCCGCAACGGCCAATGTTTTATCTAATGGAATAAAACCAAATTCACTGGCTAAACGTGGAAATGTTGCGGTATCCCCGTGAGTCATTGCTAACCCACCGCCCACTAACACATTAAAACCAATCAACTCACCATCTTCAGCAATCGCCACAAAATTCATGTCATTAGCGTGTAAATCCACATCGTTCAATGGCGGAATGACGACTGAGGTTTTAAATTTTCGTGGTAGGTAAGTTTGCCCTAAAATCGGCTCTTCATCCGTGGTCACCACTTTTTCTTTATCTAGCCAAATTTCGGCGTAAGCACTGGTGCGAGGCAGCAGATGCTCAGAAATTTTCTTTGCCCATTCATATGCTTGCTGATGTAATTCTGATTGCACAGGGTTAGATGTACATAACACATTACGGTTAACATCGTTTGCTGTAGCCAACGCATCCAAGCCAACATGGCTTAACATTTGGTGGGCAGGTTTTACATCCCCTTTAAGGATGCCATGAAACTGAAACGTCTGACGATTTGTAATGCGCACACTGCCATATAATGTGTGTTCTGAGGCAAATTTATCAATATCAAGCCATTGTTTGGGCGTGATAATTCCCCCAGGTAAGCGACAGCGCAACATCATTGCGTGGCGAGGCTCTAATTTTTGCTCAGCTCGCTCAGCGCGAATATCACGATCGTCCTGCTGGTACATGCCATGAAAGCGGATCAATAAAAAATTGTCCCCATCAAAGCCGCCCGTTAAGCCATTTTTCAAGTCTTCCTTAATGGTACCGCGCAAATAGTTGCTGTCTTGCTTCATACGTTCGCTATCGGCTAACTTGCCTTCGACGATTAAGGGTTTTTGTTGCTGTTCATTGCTCATTAATAAACATCCCTCTGATAACGGCGCATTACGCGCAGCTCACTTAAAAATTCATCGGCAGCCTCACTGTCCATGTTGCCGTACTGACCGATGATATCCAATAAAGCCTGTTCAACATCTTTCGCCATACGGTTTGCATCACCACAGACGTAAATATGTGCGCCTTCTTGCAACCATTGCCACACAGCTTCCCCTTGTTCACGCAACTTGTCCTGTACATAGACTTTTTGTTGTTGATCGCGCGACCAAGCTAAAGAAATTTGCGTTAATAAGCCCTCTTTCACATAGCGCTGCCATTCCACTTGATACAGAAAATCATCGACAAAATGGGGGTTACCAAAAAATAACCAGTTTTTCCCCGTTGCGCCGTCGTTATCTCGTTGTTGTAAGAAAGCACGGAATGGGGCAATCCCCGTTCCTGGCCCGATCATAATGACAGGGGTTTCTGGATTCGCAGGTAAACGGAAATTATCATTGTGTTCAATGAAAATACGCAGCTCATCACCTTCATTGAGTCTGTCAGCTAAAAAGCCAGACGCCCCACCCGTGCGTGGGCGGCCATCAATGTCATAGCGTACCACACCCACAGTGGCATGAACTTCATCTTCGACTTCAGATTGAGAGGAGGAAATGGAATATAAGCGAGGCGTTAATGGACGCAGTAAATCAACAAACTCTTGAGCACTAGGCTGAGACGCCGCTTGCCGAACCATATCCACAATCGGGGTATTTTGTGCGTAATGTAAAATAGCGGGTTTATCACTAATTAGTGATAACAGTGCATCATCTTTAGAAAGCTGTGCATATTTTTCCACAATCAGAGGGGTATTTTGTGTTAACTCTAATTGGTAAATCAGTGCATCACGCAAAGAATGGCGCTGAGTCCCAATAAAGACCTCTTCATCGCCTTTTAACCACAACAGTGTCACCAGCTCATCCACTAAAGCAGGGTCATTATCGAACCACACACCTAACGCATCCCCTGGTTGATAACGCAGGCCAGAATCCCCTAAATCAATTTCAATGTGCCGTACATCTTTTTGTGAATCTCGGCTAGTGATTTTCTGGTTACTGAGCAGCGATGCCGTTAATGGCGCCGTTTTACTGAACGGTGAAGTGTGGATTTCATTCACGCTACCCGTTTGTGCAGACAACAGCTGGCTGTCGCTTTGTGCAGGTACGCGCGCTTTTAAAATACGGGTTAAATTTTCGACCCATTCATCGGCAATGGATTGGTATTCAACGTCCGCATCAATACGCTCAAATAATGATTTCGCACCCAACAAGGCAAGTTGCGAATCAAAATCTTTGCCCGCTTGGCAAAATTTTTCATAAGATGAATCACCCAGTGCAAATACGGCATATTGCGTTTGGGATAAATTTGGGGCTTTTTTCGAGAACAGGTACTTGTAAAGCGCAACCGCCTCTTCTGCCGGTTCGCCTTCTCCTTGAGTCGATGCCACGATAACCAACACTTTTTCTTGGTTAATTTGCTTAAATTTATAGTCGCCCGCGTTCACTAAGTTGACATTAATTTTTTCACCGACTAAACGCTCTCTAAGCTGTTCCGATAAACGGCGGGCATTCCCCGTTTGCGATGCAGAAATAATTGTCACGGTTTCTTGAGCCGCAACAGGGGCATTCACAGACACATCCGTGGCTGCCGTTTGGTTTACCATTCCCCATAAATACCCCGACAGCCATGCAAGCTGATGGGATGAAAAATCGTCGACTGCAGTTTGTAAACGCGCTAATTGCTCAGTTGATATTGGCAGCAATGTTAATGGCGGCTGTTTTTTTGTCATTATCCTGTAACCCCAGTGTCGCTCATCGTTGAGTTTGTCTTACAATCGAGTGAAATGGGCAAATTTGTTCAACCACTCGCTCGGAAAAGATCTACAACCTATCGCTCAATCGTTCCCCTAAATAATTCAGGTAGCAAAGCAAAAAATGCCGAGCTACCCCCAATATGCAGGGTATACGATTAGGTTATAACAACCGTCAATAACGGGATAAGAAACGATAGCCATAAATCATAACTAAAAAGCCTAAATCAATTACCCGATGGATCATATGGATAAAACAGGTTAGCGATAATTTGGCAAATAACGACAATCTGTTCAAAAAATACAGTACAATACGCTGTTTATTAACACTAAGGAGCCACTAATGAGCACAACTATCTATAAAGATTTCACCTTCGAAGCTGCACACAAATTACCCCATGTTCCTGAGGGACATAAGTGTGGACGCCTTCATGGGCATTCTTTCATGGTGCGTTTGGAAATTACGGGTGAAGTCGATGCACACAGTGGCTGGATCATTGATTTTTCTGAGGTCAAAGGGATATTCAAACCGATTTGGGAACAACTAGACCACCATTACTTAAATGATATTGAAGGCTTAGAGAACCCAACAAGTGAAGTTTTAGCGCAGTGGATTTGGCAACAAACGAAACCGCATTTGCCATTACTCAGTGCGGTCACCGTAAAAGAAACCTGCACTGCGGGCTGTGTTTACCGCGGGGAAGCTTAAATAATACCATTATGTAGAGTGGTTTTGCCCCAGCCATATCACTTTTTATGACTGGGGTTTCAATTATTGAATATTTAAATACTTATGTGTTTGAATGGATAAACGCCAATTTCGTTGAATACACATCTCAATACACAATTTTGTGGCTGCCGTTTTTTGGCTGATCGGTTGCAATGCAACAATTGGTAGGTTGTCTGATGTACGCAAGGCTAAAATAGCATCGAGTGCCTCAATATCTTTTTCCCGTGCAACCGGATGTTTCACCTCATTTGCTCGGCTAACTGCCTGAGCCAAAACTTTAAGCCCACCTTTCATACCCACTTTTGGCGAAACCGTTACCCATGTTTTTTCTGAGCATTGAATAGGATAAGTTCCGCTGGTTTCAATCTGGCATTGATACCCGCTTTGTTCTAATGACTCCGTCAGTGGCATTAAATCATAAATACAAGGTTCTCCCCCTGTAATCACAATATGCTTTGCTGTAAACCCCTTCGTTTTCATTAATTGAATCAATTCGTCACTATCAGCCATAGCCCATGTATCTGAATCAAGCGTCTTTAATGCGATATCACCAAGGGTGGTTTGTTTGTCTTGTTCTTTTTCCCACGTTTGTTTGGTATCACACCAGCTACACCCTACTGGGCAGCCTTGTAAACGAATAAAAACTGCTGGAACACCTGTAAAAACCCCCTCTCCCTGTAATGTTTGGAAGATTTCATTAATTGGGTATTTCATATCACTCCTAAATTAGTTAACTAAGTGGACATTATATTGCAGATATCTATCTCACGAACAAGGGAGTTTGTGATAATGTAGCCATCTTGGGTTCAATAATGTACGTCCAACTTAATAAACAATACCGAAATTACATTCGGAACGATATCTCCTAAGAAAAGACAGGAAAAGACATGCAAAGTAGTCAAACAAACCAACTCAGAAAGGGACTGAGTGTCAGGCACATTCGCTTTATGGCTTTAGGGTCAGCGATTGGGACTGGTTTATTCTATGGTTCCGCATCCGCAATTCAAGCTGCGGGTCCTGCGGTTCTGCTGGCCTATATGGTTGGTGGTGCTGCCGTATTTATGGTCATGCGCGCTTTAGGCGAAATGGCCGTTCATCATCCTGTCCCTGGTTCTTTCTCGCACTACGCAAGCCATTATATGGGCCCCCTCGCAGGCTTTTTAACGGGTTGGAATTATGTCTTTGAAATGCTGGTTGTTTGCTTAGCAGATATCACCGCTTTTGGGATGTATATGGGCTTTTGGTTCCCAGATGTTGATCAATGGATATGGGTATTAAGCATTGTGTTATTTATCGGTGCGCTGAATTTATGCCACGTCAAAATCTTCGGTGAAATGGAGTTCTGGCTATCCATCGTGAAAGTTTCTGCAATTATTGCGATGATTATCGGTGGAACTTTCTTGATGTTTTACGGCTTTGGCCAAGAAACTGACCATGCAGTAGGCATCCAAAACTTATGGGAACATGGCGGTTTTATGCCAAATGGCATTTCGGGGGTGATTGCTTCACTTGCCATTGTTATGTTCGCTTTTGGTGGAATTGAGGTGATTGGGATCACAGCCAGCGAAGCACAAAATCCAGAAAAAACCATCCCGAAAGCCATTAATGCGGTACCTCTTCGCATCTTATTATTCTATGGGTTAACGTTATTTATCCTGATGTGTATCTATCCATGGAACCAAATTGGTCAAAATGGTAGCCCATTTGTCCAAATTTTCTCCAGTTTAAATATCGCATCCGCCGCAAATATTTTGAACGTTGTGGTTATCACAGCGGCAATTTCTGCAATTAACAGTGATATTTTTGGCGCGGGCCGCATGATGTATGGCATGGCACAAGACAAACAGGCACCACAAGTTTTTACTAAGCTGACGAAAAACGGTGTGCCTTGGGTCACTGTTTTAGTGATGTCTGTCGTGATGTTATTAGGTGTGTACCTGAACTACCTGTTACCAGAGAAAATCTTTGTCATTATTGCTTCGATTGCGACATTCGCAACCGTCTGGGTTTGGTTGATGATACTACTATCCCAAGTCGCTATGCGCCGTCAAATGAGCAAAGAAGAGGTCAAGAAACTGAAGTTCCCTGTGCCATTCTGGCCTGTAGGGCCTGCGATCACTATCGCCTTTATGGTATTTGTTATTGCATTGCTGGGCTTTTTTAAAGATACACAAGTGGCGCTGCTAGTTGGGTTTGCGTGGGTCGCGATACTCAGCGTGACCTTCTTCATTATGCGTAAATTTCAAACCAAATAATCGTTCGTATTCGTAATACAGAGCCCAATATCACAATGATATTGGGCTTTTTTCATTATGCTAACGCTTGTTTAAGATCTTCAATCAAATCTCTCGTACTCTCTAGCCCAATTGATAAGCGAATTAACCCATCACTAATTCCGTACTGTTGGCGTTCTTCAGCGGTATAAGTTGAATGAGTCATACTTGCAGGGTGCTGAGCAAGGGATTCACAATCTCCCAAGCTAACCGCTCGGGCAAATAAATTTAAACGGTTCAGAAATTGCTTACCAGCCTCAAGTCCACCTTTAAGTTCAAACGCAATCATTCCCCCAAATAATCTCATTTGCCTTTGAGCCAGCTCATATTGAGCAAAATTAGGTAACCCAGGATACATCACTTGAGCAACATGAGGATGTGATTCTAAATACTCGGCCACTACCTGCGTGCTTTCTACAATACGCTCCATACGCACAGGCAGAGTTTTCATTCCTCGTAACACAAGGTTTGCATCATGAGGAGATAAACAAGCCCCTGTCATATCCTTGAGCCCTACCAACCTGATTTGTTTCGCTAAGGCTTCTGTCGTCACAACAGCCCCCGCCATTACATCACCGTGACCATTCATATATTTGGTCAATGAATGAATAACGATATCAGCCCCTAATTCTAATGGCTTTTGGATATAAGGCGTACAATAGGTATTATCTACTACCGTGAATATTTCCTGTTGGTGAGCTTGTCGGTATTGATGAACTATATCGCTTACCGCTTTAATATCTACCAAACGCATATTTGGATTCGCTGGTGATTCAAAAAATATAATACGTGTTTTATCGGTTAATTCGCGAGCAATATTCTCTGATGAACTCATATCAATATGGCGAACCTTCACACCAAAGCGCGCTAAACCATGATGAAAAAATGCATAAGTACAACCATATACGGTCATATCCACCAACAATTCATCACCTGGGCTCAATAACGTCCACAATGTTGATGTTATCGCTCCCATGCCAGAAGAAAATACAATTCCAGCTTCCCCTTCCTCTAAATCTGCAATTCGTTTTTCTAAAAGACTCAAGGTTGGGTTGTTGATACGAGTATAAATATAACCATTCGATTCACCACTAAAGCAAGCAGCACCTTCTTCTACACTGTCGAAAACATAAGTTGATGTCTGGTAAATAGGTGCAGTGAGTGAACCTAAATTTTTGACAGGATCATAATAATTATGTATCACGCGAGTATCAAAAGAATACACTTTATCTAAAATCATACCACCTCCGAAATATTACCCTTCCTGGGTCTTATTCAATCGAGAACCAACAATTTGTAAAGTTCGTAAAACGGTACTTATTCCACGTAATGTATCCGGATCTTTTAGTAAACTATAAACAGAACGAAAATTATGTGTTTTATCTGAATATTTGGCTTCCATCTTTGCCATGTTATAAGCAGTACCTAATTCCCACACTGGCGTTAAAGTATCCTCAAAACTATTTGCTAATTTTTCTACCGTCCCCGTATCCATAATATCTACGAGGTCAGATAATAAAGATAATAAATCAACTATATTGTCAAAACGCTGTAAATATAATAATGGGGCTATTTTTTCCGCTAAATGGTTTGCAGGCTCGCTATTTAGTAATTCCAGAAGTTTTGCTTGTTGATCATTACTTGACATGATTATTCTCCTATTACACTAAACCACGAATAGCAGCCCAATATATTCCTCGATTAAAACCATTTCTTAATAACCCTCCCACTTTTGTCGCTGGGGTAGGAATTACATCATGCTTATAATCGTATTGTAATGGCATCCCCGCATTAAGCCCCATTTGGGCAACGGCCTGGACACGCCCATCATAAATAGCGGAAGGATATCCATAAGTAAGCTCTCCGCAAATATTATCTGCAATTATGGCGGCCTGATTATGGCAGCTTCCTCCTGCTTTACTTATTGGCAAATCAACAGTGTCACCAATGACATAAACACCGTCTATACCATATACTTGCATAGTTTCATGGTCCGTTGGTAACCAACCTTCACCATTTTTATGTTCGCTTAAATTCGTATTCACTACAGCTTCAACCGCTGTAATTGGAGGGGTGCTAATTAAAATATCAAATGGTTGCTCATCCCCCTCTTTCGAATAAGCAATTTTTTTATCTGGATCGACCTTATTTAAAGTAAAGCCGCGCTGGGCTTTGATATTTTTAATATTAAAAATTTCAGGGATCGCTTCACATACGGGTTGCTGTAAAAACAAACAATTCCTCAGTAATTGTGAAACCGTCGGGTAAGTATAAACAATTTCAATATTATCCCGAACTCGCCGTTTACGTAAGAACTCATCAAGCATCAATGTTGTTTCCATTGGTGCGATTCCACATTGGTGAGGTACATTTGGTGTTTCAGGAAATGATACTGTAATAAAAATACGTCCCTTTTCAATCTTAGCAATTTGATCCGCTAATTTTCTTGCGGCATCATAAGCATAAAAATGATTTCCTATCTCTTTCAATCCTTCAATTCTATCTGGCCTCGGTATGCATCCCGTAGCGACAACTAAAAAATCATAATTATATTTTTTCCCACTTCTAGAGTGTAGTTCTTTATTTTTAAAATCAAATGATTCAATTTTATCAATCTCTAATTGAATTTCAGGTCTTAATAGTGAACTCTGTTCTCTCATCAATTCTTCTTTAAAAAATAAATTGAATGCAACATACATAAAGGCGGGTTTGTAATAATGAATAGGATTATCAGTGATGAGTGTTATTTTTATTTTTTTTGAGAAAATTTCTTTATTCAGTTTTCGGGACAATATGTTTGCTAGCATTGTTCCACCTGTACCACCACCAACTATCACTATATTTATCATAACATCTCCAAACTAAATAATTAAAATGGATAGCAAGATATCAATTAAATTAAAAATGATACCTTTTAAATATAGTTTAATTCCAATAATTACCAATACAATTAATTGAATATAATTCAACTAACAACAAGAAAAATTAATCACACTCAAATATAAATACCCATGAATAAATTAATGATAAAAACTATCATCACTGTAACTATTTTAGTTTAAAAAACTTCAATAAGAATAATGACCTATCAATTCCCATTTAAATAAAACATCTTCCGCGACTTGACCATAACCTATATTATGCATAATCAAATAATTTTTATTATTAACAGGTTTTATGGAGGTCACAATGCCAATATGCGGTCTTCCATTATCTAATCGCCATGTAACAATATCACCTGGTACATAATCTTTTGACTCTTTAGTGACAGGTTTTTCCTGTCCTTTACGTGAGAAAAAAACTTCTAAATTAGGCACTCTACGGTGATCAATATTGGTATCCGTTTTACGTAATCCCCAAATACGCTGACTCGGATATTTGCTAAAATTCAACTTCATATCTTCATGTACTAATTTTTGTAGATCAATTCCCATTTTTCGATAACTGCGAATGACAACATCAGAACAAACTCCATAATGTTCTGGAATATCACCATTAGGATAAGAGATCTGCCGATATGCTGGATCATAAATAACTAAACGAGGGAGCGCTTCTGCATGTTTAGCTAACGTTAAATTAGTACTACTTGCTACCAGAGGAAGGGATAATAATAAAATAACTAACATTATAGTTTTCAAAAAGATACTCTCCATATTAATATATGGATAAAATCTACAATAAAAACAGAGAAAAATAAGGTGTGAAAATCTTAATTATCTAGACACATCAAATCGAGTGATAATCGGGTTATGATCAGAAGCATCTGTAATTAATACTTTACTATCAATAGCTTTAAGCCCTCGATAAAAGATATAATCTAGCGGTCTACCAAAAGCTTTAGTCCGTAAGTCATCATCAAACGTAATTTCTTTTAGCCCAACACTACGAATAAAACGTTTTAGTGCATTCACTCTCTGTCGACTCCATGCGTTAAAATCCCCCGCAAGAATCACAGGGCCAACATGTTTACTAATATGAATGCCAAGCTTATTAAGCTGCCTTGTATAAACATCAACTCCAAAGCTAAAGTTGATAGCATGGACATTTGCCACCATTAATTGCTTCCCATTAGGTAAGGGGTAAACCGTAATCAGCGCTGATTTAGCGAGCCGAAGCAATGGTTCTTTTTCTCGTAATGGACAGCAATAAATAGGATGAGCGGTGGCAAGGGTCATCACGCCCGACGGATGGGGAGAAAAAGGAAGAGCAGGGACTTGATCTGCAATAAGCTGCTCAGAAGCAGCAAAAGAAATCAATTCAGGGGACATTTGAGCTTCTTGTAATAAGATCAACTTACGACCTTTAACCAGCTCGCTTAACGCTATTTTCCAATTTGGCCGTTGCTGTTTATAAATGTTCCAGATAACAACATCGAGAGTTTCGCTGGCAGCAAACAAAGGTAACCCGATTGGGAGAGATTCCCCTAGCATATGCACAGGTGTCGGCTGAATACGTTTAGCGGGTTGACCTGCAATATATCGTACTGAATAGGTTCTTTTCGCCAAATTCAACTTCCTACTTATTTCAATGAAATTGATAAATTCTACGCTTTATAACTTATCTCTGTAGCCAGTATACCAAATACACCCTGTTATGGCTTATCAAATTTAGTGAATAGTGACCGAGTGAATTATTGATTGCCCACGATAAAAAGTGTCATCAATATGCAAGATAATGGTCACGCGGCAGTCTCTTCCCCATGCCTGATCCACAACCATCAGAAGTAAATATCAAAGCCACTCACCTACTGTGATTTACCATCTCTTGCCTCGCACCGTCATAAAACGATGAAGATGGGCACTTCAGACGCAAAAAGGCATCTAATCCGCGAATTGCTCAAACCCCAAACGCAAAAAAGCCACCCTATGGGTGGCTTTCTCACTAATTTAATGTCTGGCAGTTCCCTACTCTCACATGGGGAGACCCCACACTACCATCGGCGCTACGGCGTTTCACTGCTGAGTTCGGCATGGGGTCAGGTGGGACCACCGCGCTATTGCCGCCAGACAAATTCGGTTTCGTTCCCGTTTAGCGCATTTCTTCACTAAACCAGAACAGCAATCTTGAACAAGCTGCTGTGTCCTTCACCTTTCGGCTTCTCACGCTCATTTGAAAACAATCTCGTCTCTCTAAAACACCTTCGGTGTTGTCAGGTTAAGCCTCACGGTTCATTAGTATTGGTTAGCTCAACGTATCGCTACGCTTACACACCCAACCTATCAACGTCTTAGTCT